>NZ_QLLR01000083.1 GCF_003259615.1 Pedobacter cryoconitis
GCTGAATGTACCGAAGGAATAAGGATCGGCTAACTCCGTGCCAGCAGCCGCGGTAATACGGAGGATCCAAGCGTTATCCGGATTTATTGGGTTTAAAGGGTGCGTAGGCGGCTTTTTAAGTCAGGGGTGAAAGACGGTGGCTCAACCATCGCAGTGCCCTTGATACTGAAGAGCTTGAATGAACTAGAGGTAGGCGGAATGTGACAAGTAGCGGTGAAATGCATAGATATGTCACAGAACACCGATTGCGAAGGCAGCTTACTATGGTTATATTGACGCTGAGGCACGAAAGCGTGGGGATCAAACAGGATTAGATACCCTGGTAGTCCACGCCCTAAACGATGAATACTCGCTGTTAGCGATACACAGTTAGCGGCTAAGCGAAAGCGTTAAGTATTCCACCTGGGGAGTACGGTCGCAAGATTGAAACTCAAAGGAATTGACGGGGGCCCGCACAAGCGGAGGAGCATGTGGTTTAATTCGATGATACGCGAGGAACCTTACCCGGGCTTGAAAGTTAGTGAATCATTTAGAGATAGATGAGTCCGCAAGGACACGAAACTAGGTGCTGCATGGCTGTCGTCAGCTCGTGCCGTGAGGTGTTGGGTTAAGTCCCGCAACGAGCGCAACCCCTATGTTTAGTTGCCAGCACGTTATGGTGGGGACTCTAAACAGACTGCCTGTGCAAACAGAGAGGAAGGAGGGGACGACGTCAAGTCATCATGGCCCTTACGTCCGGGGCTACACACGTGCTACAATGGATGGTACAGAGGGCAGCAAGCTGGTAACAGCAAGCAAATCTCCAAAAGCCATTCACAGTTCGGATAGAGGTCTGCAACTCGACCTCTTGAAGTTGGATTCGCTAGTAATCGTATATCAGCAATGATACGGTGAATACGTTCCCGGGCCTTGTACACACCGCCCGTCAAGCCATGGAAGTTGGGGGTACCTAAAGTATGTAACCGCAAGGAGCGTCCTAGGGTAAAACCGATAACTGGGGCTAAGTCGTAACAAGGTAGCCGTACCGGAAGGTGCGGCTGGAATACCTCCTTTCTGGAGCAAGATAGATTACTCGCTGCGTAAATGATATACTGAGGAAAACTTGAAAAAGTGACAGTTGTATATA
>NZ_QLLR01000084.1 GCF_003259615.1 Pedobacter cryoconitis
TTTAAGTCTATTCTGACAGACAAATAAGAATAAGACTATTATTAATACAAGTTAAGAATGGTCAGCGTTCAAACAACAACATTTTACAATGGAGAGTTTGATCCTGGCTCAGGATGAACGCTAGCGGCAGGCCTAATACATGCAAGTCGAACGATACTCTTTAGCTTGCTAGAGAGGAAAGTGGCGCACGGGTGCGTAACGCGTATGCAACCTACCTTAATCAGGGGGATAGCCCGAAGAAATTCGGATTAACACCGCATAAAATCACAGTACAGCATTGTACAATGATCAAATATTTATAGGATTAAGATGGGCATGCGTGACATTAGTTAGTTGGCGGGGTAACGGCCCACCAAGACCACGATGTCTAGGGGATCTGAGAGGATGACCCCCCACACTGGTACTGAGACACGGACCAGACTCCTACGGGAGGCAGCAGTAAGGAATATTGGTCAATGGAGGCAACTCTGAACCAGCCATGCCGCGTGCAGGAAGACAGCCCTCTGGGTCGTAAACTGCTTTTATTCGGGAATAAACC
>NZ_QLLR01000001.1:0-3701 GCF_003259615.1 Pedobacter cryoconitis
TCCCTGCTTAAAAAAAAGAAGTACTTGTCTTACTTTATGCATACTAAGTGGTTTATTGGCCATTTGCAAGGGTTTAGTTTGTTTAAACTAAACCTATGAATATGCCAGGTAAACTCTGCTTAGTGGTGTACTTTGCCCCGGAATCCAGTGGTGTACTTTGTGTCGGAATGTCAGTCCTTGCAAACTTCAATGATCGAAGGTAAAATGGTGTACTTTCCATCGGAATCATCAATACACTAAATCCTAATTAGTGGTGTAATATGGCTCGGAATGGTGGTGTACTTTGCCGCGGAATGGTGGTGTAGTATACCTCGGAATATCCAAGAAGAGCCCGCCAATTTGCCCTAAAGCCACAATCCCCCTCTTTTCACCTGTTTAAATACCCTTATAAATCTGAATTCACATTGATAAAATAGCTGTTCACGTAATAAAGTAGTACAAATTATAATATATCCCTATAATTAAGAAAACAAGGCTAATTATGGGAAATCTATCCAAAGCTATATTAGTAACCGCCACTTTAGAAGTCGCTCTACTTTTACTGGTATTCTTTATTAAATTCACAGATGGAGCCTTTCCCTTTTATAATCTGGCCCTTATTACCGGCGAAACAATAATGGTTGTTTTAATTAGCCTGATAGGTATATTGATAGTCAAATCAATGAAATCCGACTTCCGGATAGATAACTGAATTTACCATTGTGAAATGATATGAGCTAATGCGTAAGTAAACGACTATATTTGGCACTCTATTAAATTTAATCATCATGGCCGATACTCTCGTAAACTTGTTAAACTACAGCTATTCCATGGCGAAAGCCCTTCTGGAAGAACAAGGTGAACTCTATCCTATTGGCGTTTGCATCGATCAGGAAGGAAAAACCATGCAAAGGTTAAGCAAAGACGATACTGAAGATCTCCCGATTGCAAATATATTGGTAGATCAAATACAGCGTGATTTCACAAATAGGTTATCAGCTGGTACGATTACAGCTTATTCAATCGTCTATGAAGCCACTGTGACCAATCAACAATATCCAGAGCCTACAAACGTACTGATCGCTAAGTTCAGAGGTGCCGACATCAATACTGCAGGTACTTGCTTCCTGCCTTATAATATCAAGGATAAAGCAGTAGAATTTTTAGAACCCTGGCTGGAATAAGCCGGGTCTTTTCAGATTCGACCATCAGAGGCCTTATAGATTAGCGTATATTTAGCTACAACCCTTTTTATTATAGAATTATAAAAGAATTACTGAGGAAAAGTATCTCAAACATTAAGAATATTTTCTCCTTTAGTTACCTTTGCAAAAAAACACACAAAAACAATGAGCGAAATTAAACAGTACCCAGTCCTGAAACATATTGTAAATGTAATTAAGAAAGCTATAGCAGATTCTAAAGTTGAAGAGCAATCAGAAAGCGTTTCCATTATAAAAGATGGGAATGATTCAATTCATATAAAACAATTATTTGATAACACTGAAGATATAGCTACCATTTTCATCACTGATAAAAAAGAAATATTATTTAGCGAAGATTTATTAGAAACCCTGCAAGACATCGCAGACAGTGCAAAAGGTGATGCAGCATTAAAAAAAGCATTACAAGCTACTACTATCATTGTAAATGACCTGACTATTGAAACAGATTTTATATTTCAAGCGGTTAAAGAATCATTCAATGAATTAAGTGATAGCTATGAATTTTTAAAAACAACAGAAAAAAACATAGAGGAGCTTGCTGCTCAGTTTAAATTTGGTGATAACAGATTTGATATTAAACTTAAGAATGAGCCGGACATAATCCGTATCGAAGCTCAGGTTAATGACGCTGTAACTCCAAAAGTGAAAAAGATTATTGAAGCAGACATTGTTAAGATTGAACAAGGATTGACTAAAATGTTCAAGGGAGAAAAATAATTTGAAGATGGGATCAGGTGGTTAATGTTCTGATCCGAACAAAAAATTGTTAAAAAGACACCAGTTAGCTGGTGTCTTTTTTATGCGGTAGGCTGTGCTAAAAAGCAGACCTTAGTCTTCTTTGTCTGCCTTTACTTTTATTGGCTCCCATTGATGCGTAAATAATCGCTTATGATCTCAACATCCATAGCCTCTGTGTTTTTCACTCTCACATTGATTGTTCCGTCCTCGTTCACAGGGATAAAACCATAAACTATTTACCGATTATTGAAAGCAAATACAAATATCAAAAGGCCAATTTATTGAATTATATACTCGCCTCTTAGATGACTCCTATTGACCGGCTAATCCTACTGTAATTATTTGTTGTTATTTTCTATTCCATCTGGGTTTATATTTATTGATAAGTCTTTCTTCAATTTCAGCTGGTGAATCATAAATATTTGAGCAATGAGTAGCATACCAATCAATCTTTAATTGATCAAAGCTCTCTTTTACCATTGTCTCTTTCCAAAAAATATATCTGATAACTTTTTTACCTGTACCTGAATACCTGTGCTTTCCATTAATTAAACGATCTCTTAATCCACCTAATCCAGACACTCTGTGTTGAATTACGCCATTAGACAACAGCTTTCCTGATATACCAATATATACTAATTCTTCAATACCATTTTTAATGCCATAAATCAAATACACTCCACTAGCATCAGTAGGTGCATTGCACTCCATAAAGCACTCGCTTAATTTATCTCTTAGGTGAAATTTGAATGATCCATTCTGTGAATATTTTTTTAATGTTTCCATAACTGTTATTTACGGGATTGATTACAATTTTAATGCGCTAAAAGCAATACAACTCATTACATAAATTAGAAAAAATTAATGTCAACAATACAAATATGAAAAGAAGAATATATTAAAAAAGCCCTTCAATATGAAAGGCTTCTGCTTTAATATTACATGTGTTGAATAAAGAACTTATTGTCTTTTAACATAGGTTTTATTACCGTTGCTATTTATATAATATTGCCCTCCTCGTGAACCTGTTGAAACAGGTGCTGAGTAAGATGATGGACTTGAATTATACGATGATGTTGTTGATTTATAAGAAGATGGTTCTGAATTATAAGATGACGTTGTTGATTTATATTCTGGTGAAGTATTTTGATAATCGTTATTTAAAGGTTTATTATCGGGTTGAATATAACCATTGGTTCCAGTATAAGGATTCGTATTGGGTTTGGTTGTGTAGTTATCCCTATTAGTGTTGTTAGGAGTTGTTTTGTAATGTCCAGTTACGTAGGTACCATCACTTCTGGTATAACCAGTTACGTAAGTACTGGAAGGGTTAACTTGTGATTTTGCATTTGTTGCAAATACGAATAAACATGTTGCAACCAGGAATGAGAGTTTAATTAGTTTCATATCTTTTTATTTATAATAAAAGTAAGTATAACTTTCATATAATCAACCAGTTTAAATCTTGCAGTATTAAAAAGGGATCAAGTCATAAATTTGTGGATCAGGGATTAAATTTCAAGTTTTGGGTTTAATATTTTCTTAGTTCAAAGCAGATGGTTACGATTCTTTAATAAGCTGATTACTTCCTGATTTTATAGTTCAATTTATCATTATTAAAGGCTCCTGATTACTTTGATAAGAGATCGGTCAACGCTTCAGCGGAATTCTTAGGGGAGGAAAGATCCTGATTTTTCCAGGCTTGCTACTTTTACGAAAGTTCTCTGATGCCTTTGGGTTTCCATTGATTGTTTCATT
>NZ_QLLR01000001.1:3921-422439 GCF_003259615.1 Pedobacter cryoconitis
ACCCGGCCGATATAGATCTATTATTAAGCTATTTTGAATTTATTTACTAACAGCCCGGCCTTGTTTCGGCTGAGTCATTCCCATGCAAATTGAAAGCTTTCAGCGCAACTTCCACAGGCATAAGAACATCCGTGACAGCAAAGACTTTCTGTTTAGCGTGTCAAAATTTATCCTTAAAAAAGAGCCTGCTCCACAAGTTTATGACTTGCCCCTTAAAAAGATTGATAATGAATATCAATTACAACTTTAGTGAAATTAGATCTGATAAGAATTATAGAGGGGGATTTAAGCTTCGAAAAAGAGTATATTAGTTCATTACAAAAGGTCTTAAAAAAAAGAAAGGGTTGTTCCATCCAGACACATCCCTATTCTAACCAAATATAAACCTGTATGAACGGGTTTTCTCTTTAAAATTCCGGCAGTGTTGCTGTCATTTCTAATGACTCATCCTTGATCCGGAAAATATTTATTGCTTATTTTCTGATACAAATATATACAACTTTTATATAGTGTACAAATTACACTAACGATTATTTTAAATAAAACATTTCTATGACGAATTAACGACAAATCAGCCTCTGGAATCAGAAAATAGACATTAAAAAGTTGAACTTAGCCCCTATCTCTAGCTAACAATTGAATTATATCACCTTCAGTACCATCAAAAGGCCCGTAAGATTCCATTTTTAAACTCGCCATAGCAGCACCGAACTCACCCGCCTGCTGTATACCTGCACCTTTTACTCTTTGAGCTAGATAACCTGCCATATACGTATCGCCACATCCTGTTGCATCCAGTTCAGCTACAGGTCTGAAAGCAGGAATATCATACCATAAACCATCACCATAAATTACAGAACCCAAACTGGCCCTGGTAATCACAATCTCCTGAACACCCCAGTCACTTAAGATCCCCACCCCTTCTCTAATTCCTACAACTCCCGTCAACACCTCGAGCTCAGCCTCATCAGCTTTCACCGTATGCACGTACTGAAGCGCTTCCTTTTTATCCTTCCAATCCACCGCACAAACACTTTGTCCCTTAACTTCACGCAAATAACCCTGAACATCTAAGGACACCCTGCTCCTGCCAGCTAACTCTCTGATCAGCTCCACAGAAATATCATTTGATAGTAACGGCCCCAAATGGAAAATTTTAGCGTCAACAGCCTTAAACTGCTCCACAGTAAAAGGATCAGACTCCTGTAATACCCTTTGTGTCCGGTGATCCAGGCTTCCTGAATAGATATTCTCGAAATAAACGGTTTTTGCACTTGGAAAAACAACAACATCAGTACCCTTTGTACGTAAATCTGATACAAATCTCATTTCACTTTGAGCGATAGCAGTAACCAGGCCATAGTTTATCCCCATCTTGCGGATCGCATTAGAGAAATAAAATGAGGTCCCTCCCGCCATGTGTTTTTCAGTAGTTGGTGTAACCACCCTGTCTAGCGTAATATGACCTACACAACAAATATCGTACATATACATTTATAATAATCCTGATCAGCTGAACCGCTAACAAGCCACAAATGTATCAAATGATTTAATTCGAAAGGGTAAATTTTATTTAAACAGCTCAAAACTGTGTGAAGCATCACACCAGAATTCATCCAGCGCGATGAGTCTCGGCTTAAGAAAAGAAATGATTTCAGGCCAGTCTTCTTCTTTGAAAATGTTGACATCAGGCAAGGACTTATAAATCCTGCTTACAGGTTTATAATTTTCATCCAGCAGCTGCTGTTCCCACTCCCATTCTTCGTTTAAATAGCCCTTCAGAATATTCCTGAACTCCTTAAACTGTTCAAATAAAAGTTCCTGAACGCCCGTATCAGGGTGAGAAATCTCAATTGCAATAAATGCAGACTTATTGTCTGCATGCAGTTTAAAACTCAGATACTTAATTCCTGTCTTGTAATTTATCCAGTTAATTCTCATCCCCTCAGCAGAGAGCTGGGGGGCAATATACTGGCCAAAGGCCGTCCAGAAAGCCTGTTTCAGTTTTGAAGCCTGATCCTTAGAATACATTAAAAAAAGCTATAATCCTTTTAGCGAAAAATTACCCCTTATCCTTTTGCAAGACCAGCATTTTCTCTTCCGCTAAACGAAGAGCCTGCTCATCTTCCATCAGGGCTACTTTATTGTAATGCGTCTCTAAGAAGTCTGTTTTAGAATCTTTGAAAGATTTAACAGTTCCGATCGCATACATAAAACGGATATAATACCAGGCAATATCTACCTGATGGGGTAAAAATCCTGTTCTTGCACTTTTTGGATATAAATGGTGATTATTATGCCACTCTCCGGCAACTATTCCCGGCCAAAGCTGGTTGATAGACATGTCCTCACGGGAGAAATCATAATTATCTCTGCGCATATCCTTTCCCTTGCCATGTCCTTCATAATTGAAAGTACGAACCCCTACAGCCCAGATACCTGCAGCACCGAAAACAGTACAAGCCAATCCAAAACCACCGATAAGGAAGAATATACCAAACCAGAAGCCCCAGTTTAAAGCCCAGGCAAGAACTGTCCTCGCCGGATTAGCTATAGAACCCCATTTTAAATATTGAGTATATGTATTTGGCTGAACGCCGGTATGCTTCATTAATCTTGCCGCACGGTGATAATTTCTTTCACTTAAATCTTTCGCTATCGGCTGATGATTCACATCTGCCAGAAAACAATATAAAAATCCACCGGAAGCATTATAAGGGTCACCAGGCATATCAGACTTCGCATGATGTACATGATGTGAAACCACATAGATTTCTTCAGGAATCATTGAGATAGTCAGGTTCTGCGTAAAAAAGCGCCAGAACCTATTGCTAAAAGCATAAGCATTGTGCGTGCAAAACCGGTGATGCCATATCGTACCATGGGTACCCATGATAATCATACTATATAAGAAGGCAACAATTAATAAGCTCCAGCTAAAGTATTCAAAGATAAAAAAGTAAAGAAAAGGTATAGTAATAATAACTTTTAACCAGCTCATGAATGGCAGCCAGTTTTTTTTACTTTTAAAAATGTTCAGACGTTTAAAGAATTCCTGTAACAGCTGACGAGTTGTCGGCTTCGATAAATTACCATTAGTATCGGCCCATCCATAAGTTGGCGGATCCAATACTATACTCAAAAATGCCATAGACTACAATTAGTTTTTCTTGTGAAAGTACGGCAGATTTTTCACAAATCAGCTACTATACAAAAATTTCTTATAGCTAACGGTCACTTTCAGGTAATTTCCCCATTATTTTCTAGTATTATTTTAAACATATACCTACTTTCGACCACTTATTAGCTTTTGGAGTAATCTACTCCCCCTAGCACAACAAAGATCAAGGATACACACACAAGATGAACAAAGCAACAAACCGCAAACAGGACGCATTAGATTATCACGCTGATGGCCGGCCAGGTAAGATTGAAGTCGTACCTTCCAAGCCAACAAATTCACAACGGGATTTAGCACTTGCCTATTCACCTGGAGTAGCGGAACCCTGTATGGAAATATACAGAAACCCTGAAGATGTATATAAGTATACAGCTAAAGGTAATTTAGTAGCAGTAATCAGTAACGGAACCGCAGTATTAGGTTTAGGAAATATCGGCCCTGCAGCAAGTAAGCCAGTAATGGAAGGTAAAGGATTGTTATTTAAAATCTTTGCTGACATCGATGTTTTCGATTTAGAGATCAATGCGACTACTGCTGATGAATTTGTAAACGTGGTTAAGGCCTTAGAACCAACTTTTGGAGGTGTAAACCTGGAAGATATTGCAGCGCCGATGTGTTTTGAAATCGAAAGGCGCTTAAAAGAAGAGATGAATATCCCGGTCATGCACGATGATCAGCATGGAACAGCAATTATCACCAGTGCAGCCCTATTGAATGCTTGTGAATTACAGCACAAAAAGATAGAAAAAATAAAGCTGGTTGTGAGCGGAGCTGGTGCAGCGGCAGTATCCTGTATCAAACTATACCTTAAATTAGGTGTCAAAAAGGAGAACATGCTGGTATTTGATAAGGATGGTATCGTGAATACCGACCGTACCGACCTTGACCCAATGCGTATGGAATTCGCTACACCAAGAAAAGACATCAGCACTTTAGCTGAAGCCATGAAAGGTGCAGACGTATTTTTAGGTCTTTCGGCAGCCAATGTAGTTTCAGTAGACATGGTACAATCAATGGCCAAAAACCCGATTGTATTTGCATTAGCTAATCCTGATCCTGAAATCGCGTACGATCTTGCCATCAACAGCCGTAAAGATATTATTATGGCCACAGGACGTTCCGACTTCCCTAACCAGGTAAATAACGTATTAGGATTTCCTTACATCTTCCGCGGTGCCCTTGATGTACGCGCTACATCGATTAATGAAGAAATGAAGCTTGCTGCAGTAAGAGCAATTGCTGAACTGACTAAACTTCCGGTACCAGAAATCGTACACCTTGCCTACAAAGCAAAAAATCTGAAGTTCGGAAAAGACTATATTATCCCAAAACCTATTGATTCAAGACTAATTGGTATTGTTTCTACTGCTGTTGCCAAAGCGGCGATGGAATCTGGCGTTGCCCGCAAACAGATTACAGACTGGAACGCTTACCAGGAAGAACTGCAAATCAGATTAGGTGCTGATGATAAAATCCTGAGAAATCTTGCCAGCAAAGCAAAATCTGCTCCTAAACGTGTAGTATTTGCTGAAGCTGATAACTATAAAATATTAAAAGCAGCACAGATTGTTAAGGACGAAGGTATTGCTACCCCTATTCTATTAGGAAATGTAACCAAAATCCAAAAAATCATTCTGGAACATGGAATTGAATTCGGCGAAGTTGAAATCATTGACCCATGGCAGGGAACAGAGGAATCTGATAAATTTGCAGATCACCTTTTCCAAAGAAGACAAAGACGCGGTATCACTTTATACGAAGCAAAGAAACTGGTACGTGACCGTAACTATTACGGTGCAAGTATGGTAGAATTCGGACAAGCTGATGCGTTGATCTCCGGATTGACTAAAAACTATAAATCTACTTTAAAACCTGCATTACAGGTTATCGGTACTAAACCAGGCGTGAAAAAAATCGCTGGTATGTATATGATGCTGACCAAAAAAGGTCCTGTATTTTTAGGAGATACAACTGTAAACCCTGATCCTACAGCACAGGATATGGTTGATATTACCGGAATGATAAACGAAACTATCAAAGAATTCAATATCACGCCACGCATCGCCTTATTATCTTACTCAAACTTCGGTTCTAACACTGGCTCTGTTCCAGATAAGATGAGAATTGCGACTGCATTGCTAAAAGAAAAATATCCTGATATGATTGTTGATGGTGAAATGCAAGCCAACTTTGCGATGAACGCAGAATTGCTGCAAAGTAATTATCCGTTCTCCAGCTTAAAAGGAAGTCCAGCAAACACTTTGATCTTTCCTAACCTGGAATCAGGAAACGTTGCCTACAAATTATTGCAGGAACTTGGAAATGTAGAAGCAGTCGGCCCTATCCTTTTAGGTCTGAACAAACCAGTACATGTTTTACAGATGGACAGCTCTGTCAGAGAGATCGTGAACATGATTACAATTGCTGTGGTAGACGCACAATAAGAGCAACAAGTTCTTACCCATCAATTTACGTACAAAAAAGCCCACGGACCAAATGTCCGCGGGCTTTTTTGTACGTAAATTTTTTTCATATTAAAACAAACACAGTCACAATTTATATATTGAGATCTATGTTATTTTCGAATTGGGCCTTCAGGCCAGAGGAGAGCTGAGCATGGACTACAATGCAGTTGAACGTTTCTCAGGCGGCAAAAGAAAGCTGGAACTCGAAGCCACGGAGCAGAGAAAAAAGATACCATTGCTTATACTTACAGCATTTCTAGAAAATCACCTGTTCAACGATTTTACAAACTATCCGTCACTACATTAAAGGTAAAAGCATCCGATCTGCTCTTTTATGCCGATAAAAGAAGTCCTTTAAAGGCATCAGGTATTTTGTCTGGAAAGTAAAAAGCAAGCTCATTACTATGTCCTATTATCCGCCAAAAGCAGAAGTGACCCCAAACACCGTGTTTCTTTCCATCATAGACGAATCTTTTAAATTAAAGACCTATCCCATGTATATTACAGGAACAGGCATAGACGGATACTTTAAAAACTAATCCCGTTAAAAGCTACAAAGGGCTGTTTCATTCCAAATGAAACAACCCTTTGTAGTTTTCCGGTAAGCCTGTTTATTTACAAAAACAGATCACTGCTCAGGTATCGGTCACCCCGGTCACAAGCTATAAAAACGATCACTCCCGAAGTTAACTCCGAAGCCAATCTAAGCGAACAGGCCAAAGCACCGCCGCTGCTCATTCCAGCAAAGATACCCTCCGCTTTCGCCATTTTCTTGGTATAGTCCGAAGCCTCATCCTGGGAAACATCCATCACTCTGTCTACCCTTGACGCATCAAATATCTTAGGAAGATATTCCTTTGGCCATCTTCTGATCCCAGGGATTGAAGACTCTTCCGTAGGCTGACAACCCACAATCTGAATAGCCGGATTCTTTTCCTTTAAATACATCGAATTACCCATTATACTCCCCGTAGTTCCCATAGAACTCACAAAATGGGTGATCTGATGGTCAGTATCCTTCCATATTTCTGGCCCTGTTGTTTTATAATGCGCCAGGTAATTGTCAGGATTTGCAAATTGATTTAACAAAAAATACCCCGGCGTACCGCCCTTTTCCTCCGCATAATCCCTGCACTTCTCAATAGATTCCAGCAATGTAACCTTTGCGCCAAAAGCCTCCATGGTCAGCGTGCGTTCCCTGGTAGAGTTCGAAGGCATGACCAGTTCAATATTCAGCCCATAAATAGAGGCAATCATGGCCAGTGCAATCCCAGTATTTCCACTGGTTGCTTCTACTAATTTCGTGTCCTTGGTAACCTCTCCCCGCTCCATTGCGCTGCGGATCATATTCAGAGCAGCCCTGTCTTTTACGCTTCCGCCAGGATTATTTCCTTCCAGTTTAGCGAAAATCCGGACTGCCGGATTAGAGTTTAGCTTTGTAATTTCTACTAATGGCGTATTTCCTATGCAATCTATTAAAGTTCCCATGCTTAAATTTTGCTTTTTGTTTCTATCACTTTCATTGCAGACTGATGATATACCGTAGAATTTGACGGGACACTTTTAGTCAGCCATACATTTCCTCCAATCACGCTATGCGCTCCAATTACCGTATCCCCGCCTAAAATGGTTGCCCCCGAATAAATAATCACATGATCCTCAATTGTAGGATGTCTTTTAGTATTTGCCATGAATTTCTCAACGCTGAGTGCCCCGAGTGTAACATTCTGGTATAATTTTACGTGGTCACCAATTTTCGTGGTTTCCCCAATCACCAAACCAGTACCATGATCTATAAATAAATACTCACCGATTTCGGCCCCCGGGTGAATATCAATACCCGTTGCCGAGTGTGCGTACTCAGTCAGTACCCTTGGGATCAATGGAATACCCATTTTCAACAGTTTGTGGGCAATTCTATAGATTGATATGGCCAAAAACCCAGGATACGTCCTGATAATTTCAAACTCACTTCTTGCTGCCGGGTCACCGCTCAGCGTGGCTGTGACATCCGTATTCATTTGGCGGAACAACTCCGGAAGCTCATTATAGAAAGTTTCCGCAATCACGTGATGATTGCAAGTTGTACAGGCCTTTGTCTTTTGTAAAATATGAAGTAACTCTTGTTCAGAATGACTAAAATACCCTTTAATCTCTTCTAAAGTATGCGCAGGATTAGTTAAACGTTCGGGATAAACTAAATTCAGCAGGCTTACAGCCCATTCCGCAATTTCAAGATTAGAGGGTACAGCTTCAATCTGGCTTTGTTTGTTGTAGATATGAAGATAAAATTCTTCGTTCATTATAGGTGGATTTTAAATGTTTAAGATACGCGATTTGTCATCACATATACTTCAGCTTTTTTTGATAAAATAATTTTACTCTTTTCCAGTTCCTCTTTGATTTTTTGATAGTTAGCATAATAAACAGGCCAGAAGTTCCCGTTTGCCGCCCATGCCCGCACTAACAAGACCACTGCACTATCCTCCAGTGAGGAAACCAGTACTGCTGGCTTAGGGTCCTTAAGGATCAATGCATCCCCCTCCAATACCGCCAGTATCACCTGACGCGCATGGTCAATATTAGTATCAAAAGATATACTAATCTTATACTCTGCCTGCCGGATTTCATTATCCGATGTATTATTGATTACCGCATTTGCCAGCGGGCCATTCGGTGCATAAATCGTTGTACCATTGCCAGACTTTAAGGTTGTATATAAAATATCGATTTTCAATACCGTTCCTGAGACATTATTCGCAGCACTGATATTGTGTCCAACCTTAAAAGGCTTAAACAACAAGATCAGTACCCCGCCTGCAAAATTAGAAAGACTGCCCTGTAAAGCAAGGCCAACTGCTAAACCGCCCGAAGCCAGCACAGCAACAAAAGAGCTCGTCTGTATCCCGATCATTGAAGCGCAGGAAATAACCAGTAAAATATAGAGGATGACCCTGATGATACTCACTAAAAACTCACTCAAAGAAATATCGACCGTATTCCGTTGAAAACGGCGGTGGATAAAATCAAGAAACCATTTGATGAGCCAGATACCGGCTAAAAGAGTAACTACAGCGAGAATGAAGTTTGGCAGGCCACTGATGATCCTTTCAGAAAATACTTCTACATAATTTTCAATTCTATTCATTTGTCAATAAACGTAACGTTGGTTAGCGGAGATTTAAAAAAAGAGCCTGTTTAAAATTTATCAGCTAAACTTCAAACAGACTCTAAGATTTTTTAAAGATACGTATCTATTTTTTTGTTCAAAACGAAAAGGTATCATTACAACGTCAGATCAGCAATAAGCGCTCAGACACTTTAAGTAATAAACTCCACTTCGAAGGAAGTTCCAGGATTAAGGACAAAAAAATGCGACTTTAAGCTTCCGTCAATAGCCTCATCAATCCTTCGCCAGTCGAATTCCGCTACCGTCAGATCGCTTGGCACTTCGGTCATTCCACTCTTGAATACCATTTCTTTAGTAGAGAACAAAGGAATAAACTCTCTGCCATCCCTCACGAAAGTCTGGAAATCGATTCCCCGGCTTAGCGGATCAAAATCCTTAAAAAGAGAAGTGACCTTTGACAATTTGATCTTTTCCACAAAACTTTTCTTATAAGAAGGATCGAACCACTGTTTCATGACCAGTACATTTAGTGGCTGAGGCTTGTCCTTAACATAAAACGGGAAATTGCTTCCCTCAATAAAGTCCAGTAGTTCCGGTTGATCAACCGTTGAAGTGTAGAACATGGAGACATCCGGCATAAACGTTTTTTTGATAGCTTGTGTTATCTTTTTCAATCCTTCCCCATCCCCCAGATGTGCTATCGCTAAGAATAAATCATTATCATCCTTTTCCTCATCATACAACAACCCAAAATAAGCCCTTAACACCATGGGTTTAGTTGTAAATAAGTTAATCAGATTTTCTACAAACCCCATATCAGTACCCCTTGAATATGAAGTATGATCGTCTCCGCGCTCATCAGCATCATTCTCGTTGGTATTTAAAAAATCAAATAATCCCATATGTATATATTTTCAGGGCTTTGGTTTATCTTCAAACAAAACACTGATTACCAAACCATAAGATCTAATATATGGAATTATAAAAGGCAATAAAAAGAAATACCTAAAAAAAAATTATCCTTTCCTGATAATAAACAAAGAATAATCCTTCTCTACACTATACTGAGGTTGAACATCCTCTTATTTCTCCTTCAACAAATAACAATCCTCTTATTTCTCCTCTAACCCACAACACCAACCAACCGGATAATCATTTTTAAAAAATATAAGATAATGGGAGGACATGCGTTCCGAGCTTCTTCAGCGAAGGCAATGTCGGCCTCACATAGCTTGTATTTTTTTAAATTGATTACCCCTCCACAAACTCCCACGCACTCTTATACCCCCCAAATCCCTCCACATACCCAATAAACCCATTATAAAACTCCGACCTCGAAAGCGTTGCACTATCCCCAACCACTACTAACTTCTTCTTTGCCCTGGTAATCGCTACATTCATCCTTCTCACATCAGCTAAAAACCCGATTACCCCTTCACTATTACTCCTTGTCAACCCTATATATACTATATCCCTTTCCTGCCCCTGAAAACTATCAATAGTATTCACAGTAATCTTATCCGCATAAACCATTAACTCCGGCGTATTCAATAAAAGCTCCTTTAACAAATACACCTGCTGCTTATAAGGCGAAATCACAGCAATAGTAGGGAAATCGGCCAAAACCACTCCACTATCCCTCACCCTGTTCACCAACTGCGTCAAATGCTTCATCAAAAACACCCCCTCCTCAGGATTCGTCGTACTCGTTCCCTCCAACTTCTCCTCAAAACCACAACCCGCCGTATCTACAAACTCCACAGGCTCTTCCCCATCCATCAAAACCCGTGTCGCCACAGAAACATGAGCCTTCATCCTATCCTCATAAAAAACCCTGGAAGAATACCCCATAATCTGTTCATTCATCCGGTACTGCTCCTCTAAAAGCACTACCGCCTCAGGATGCAAACCCACACACTTCTCCAATAAAGTAGTGCTCAGCCCATTTCTTGCAGCCACATTAGACTTTACTGTAGGCGACAACTGGCAATGATCCCCCGCAAAAATCACCTTTTTAGCCTTCAAAACAGGTATCCAGCAAGCCGGCTCCAGCGCCTGTCCAGCCTCATCAACCACTACCGTATGAAAATGACGATTTCTGACCGTATAATGGTTAGACCCCACTAAAGTTGCCGTAATCACCTGCGCCTTCGCCACCAGATCATCAATAATATACTGCTCAGTATTGCCCACCTCTTTCATAATCTTGTGTGCCTCACTGAACAACGCCTTACGCTGTTCCTGCTCCGCCCTGCCAAAATTCCGCTTATACTTATGTGCCAGGTTCTTATACTCATTCGCCTGCTTTTTCAGGTTTTTCATTTCCTTCATGCTGCTATGCTCAGCCATTCTGCTACCCAGCGTTAAAGCCGTCAGCCGCTCCGAAACCCTTGCCGGATTTCCTACACGCAACACATTCAACCCCTCATCAGCTAACTTTTCACTCAGTAAATCGACTGCCGTATTACTCGGTGCAACCACTAAAATCTGGTGATGATCCTGCTTAATCAAAGCCTTTATCGCCTGAACAAGCGTAGTTGTTTTACCCGTTCCCGGAGGCCCGTGAACAATGGCCAGGTCAGTTGCGGATAAAATCTTGTCTACCGCAAGCTGCTGAACATCATTTAAAGAAGGAATACGATACAGATGGGTTTGACTATTGAACGAAGGAGACAGCTCACCCGTCAAAATCCTGACCAGCCTTCCATCCTCCTCCTTCTCAAAAGGAGAACCCGCCAGCTTAAGCGCATTCTGCATTTCATCATAACTATTGTTATCAAAAAGCACATCCAGCCCCAGCTTACCATCGCGCGACCAATCCGGCAATTCATCCGTCCGTAAAGTAACTTTGATTTGATTACCAGACTGGTGATAAACCACGCCCTCCACCCGGTCAACCTTTGGATCATGATTAGAAAACAACACTACCGATGCACCAAAACGAAGCTGATGGCTAATATCCTGGTGAGAAGTCCGTTCCATTTCCACCGTCAGATAATCACCACGGCTCATTTCAGAACCCCTGATTGCAACCGGGTACCACGTTAAACCATTCGCCCGGCGATCCGCTACAGAAGAAGACTCCGTTAATTTTAAATAAGCATTTTGATCTTCTTCACGTTCAGTTTTGAGTAAATCAAGCAGTTTTTTGAAATATTCCATTGCAGCAAAGGTAGCAGTTTACCTCAATTTTGACATTCACTTGAAAACCACCTCAAACAGAAGCCCTATATTGCACCCAGCACATGAAAAACTACAGACAAATCTATCAGCAAGCAAAAGACCTGAGTCAAATGGAAAGCTCGGCAATCGATGATTTACTCTGGAAATTGATCTGTTACGCCCCAAAAATCCCACTAAGATTAGCCCAGCAGCAACTATTAGACACAGCCGAACACTTTCAGCTATCCGTAACAGATACCTATTTCACTAAACAAGAACTCGTTTTTAATGGATTTAAATGGGGAACAGGCAGCCGTAAAATACTGCTTACCCATGGCTGGAGCTCCAAAGCAGCAGACTTTTCTGCCCTGCTGGAAGAACTGCTCAAACTAGAAGACGTAGAAATTATTGCCTTTGACGCGCCAGGCAACGGAAGTTCACCAGCAGAACTCTCCAACCTGATCCTGTATATAGAAGCTATCAAAAAGATTATCAATCAATACGGAGCACCATCTACTGTGATCGGCCACTCTTTAGGCGCAATGGCAAATGTGATTGCCCTGCAACAAGCAGGCATTAAGCCCGGTGCACTGATCAGTATTGCACCTGTTATCAAACTAAAAGCACTCTTCTGCAATATGCTGAATAGCGTAAACGTACCTGAAAATCTGCAAGACAACTTTTTCGCCTCTTTTCAGGCTACCTTTAACAGGCCGGCTTCCGATTACGATCTGGATACCTATTATAACTTTGACCACACCCTGAACCACTGGATTGCATTTGATGAAGACGATACTGTAGTCAATTCAGCTTACCTCAGTACCTTTTTAAAAGACCGGCCATGGATAAAGTCTGAAAACTATAAAGGAGCAGGGCATGAAAAATTAATCAAGCACACCCCACTCCTTAATGATCTGATCAGAGATTACTTCCCTGTTAGCTTATAAATTATTTCCCAATCACTTTATAAGAAACCTTACCGTCATCACCAAATAGCTGTTCATAATAGACCCCATAATCAGAAACATAGTATTTATTACCTTTAACCATTACTTCTTTATACCCCTCAGGCAGCTGAGTGACTACATCACCAATCTGCGGGCCATTATCCTGATTATCATTTCCATTGTCTGTATTCAGCACCCCATCTTTACCGGCAACGATATAAACCGTTTTCCCATCCTGATCCTGAGATTCGCTGTAATACACCCCTTTGTACTCATAATAAGTTTGTCCGTTAATCACAACCTGCTGCGCATCAGAAGGAAGTGCAGGCACTGAAGCCCCTATCGGCGGAACAACGACCTTATAAGTATCATCATACTGTCTGTAGAATAATCCGCCGGAATAATAAAACTGGCTATCCCCATAAAAGAATGGATAATATCCAAAAGGAAGTACGCTGATCCCAAAACCTAAATAAGGTCTGTAATAACTGCGGTAGGAATAATATGGTCTTCTAAACCCCCAGCCAGCCGGACGGTAATGATAACCGGCACGAACGCCGATATGCACTGAGCCGCCTCCGCCAAATGAACCTCTTGAGGGACCATGAAAAGACCGGCCGCCAAAACCGCCACCATGTCCACCGCCACCACGTCCGCCTCTTTGTGCAAAAACACTTGTTGTCAGTCCGCTGAATACCAATAAAGCAACTACAACTATTAACGATTTAAAATTCAGAGTTTTCATAACGAAATGAATCAATTTGTTTTTATGACTACGCCACCATAAAAAGGATTATTCCCATTTTCAATCAATTCTTTTTTTAACTAAAAGGTGATAAAACTGTGACAAATCGCACAAGAGAAACAGAAAAATGCTACTTTACAGCTATCAATTGAACCACAAATGAGATTATTTAACAAGCAGCAACTTTTAATCCTGGCAGCCATCCTATTGTCCACAGGCAGCTACGCACAACATCCTGATCATACACTAAACCCAGGCCATACATCAGACATAACCGGCGCACCAGAGCCCTATGGCGCTCTTCCTACCGCAAGACAGCTCAAATGGCAGGAAACAGAAATGTATTGTATCATTCATTTCACCCCGACAACCTTTCAAAACAAAGAATGGGGATATGGAGACGCTGACCCGGCTATATTTAATCCTAAAAAATTCAACGCCCTTCAAATCGTCAATGCCGCTAAATCCGGAGGCTTTAAAGGAATCGTATACGTAGCCAAACACCATGACGGTTTCGCACTCTGGCCAACAAAAACTGCCGCTTATAACATTAGTGAAAGCCCGTGGAAGGATGGTAAAGGAGATATGGTCAGAGAATTTCAGCAGGCCGCAAAACAAACGGGGATGAAATTCGGAGTCTACTGCTCCCCATGGGACCGGAATAATCCAGCCTATGGAACACCAGCCTACCTTACTATTTACCGAAATCAGCTTCAGGAACTTTATACCAATTATGGAGAACTGTTTATGAGCTGGCACGATGGCGCAAATGGCGGGGACGGCTCTTACGGAGGAAAAAATGAAAAAAGAAAAGTAGATCAGTCCAACTATTACGACTGGCTGAATACCTGGGAAATTACCAGGAAATTACAACCCAATGCCAGTATTTTCAGCGACATCGGTCTTGACGTACGCTGGGTAGGCAATGAAAAAGGAATTGCGCCAGAAACAAGCTGGTCTACCATTACCCTCAAAGGAAACGAAGGTAAACCGCCAATGCCCGGTTTTCTGGAAGACTCCAACCTTGGCAGCGGTACAAGAGGCGGCGAACAATGGATACCTATTGAAGGCGATGTATCCCTGCGTCCGGGATGGTTTTACCATGCCGAACAGGACGGCCAGGTCAAAACAGTAGCAGAACTGTTTAACATTTACTGCAAATCTGTTGGCCATGGCGGCGCACTCGATCTTGGACTTTCCCCAACTACCGAAGGAATTCTTCATCCAAAAGACGTAAACACATTAGCAGAATTCGGGAAATTGCTGAAACAGGTATTTGCCCATAACCTGGCTAAAGAAGCCAAAATAACCCTCTCTAACATCCGCAACAAACAAGCAGGCTCATTCGGCGCAGCAAACCTGACCGATGCCAGCAGATACAGTTATTGGGCCACAGACGATGCTGTTCACAGCGCCTGGGCACAGCTTGACTTTAAGAGGCCCGCAAAATTCAGTATCGTACAACTTCGCGAAAACATTAAGCTTGGTCAAAGGATAGACAGCGTAACTGTGGAAGTCTTCAAAAACCACAAATGGGAACTACTGGCTAAAGCGACCAGCATTGGCGCGAACAGAATAATCCGTTTGCCTGAACCCCAGTCATCCGCAAAAATCCGTATCCATGTTTATGCGCCTGTAGCGATTGCATTAAGTGAAATTGGCCTTTACCTGGAGCCGGAGCTTAAACCAATGTCTGCTCAAAATTCAGACGTTGCCTATAGCAAAACAAACTGGAAAGCATCCGTTTCAACCCCTTCAGCTCATACGCAGCTTGAACTTAAAAACAGTATAGACAATAATAAATCGACCTTTTTCGAAACGAAAAGCAGCAACTATATTGACCTTGACTTTGGAAAATCACTGACATTTTCGGCAGTAGGTTACTTACCCGGACAAGATGGAACAGCCACCGGGGCGATTGAAAAATATGAATTATTCAGCAGTACAGATGGTAAAAAATGGCAGAAGATTGCCAGCGGGGAATTCTCAAATATTAAAGCTAACCCTATTTTACAACGGATCACTTTAGCTGCGAAAACAACAGCCAGATACCTGAGATTACAAAATAGTGAAGATGGATTACTACGTATCGCAGAACTGGAAGTTTACAAATAACGTTAAAAATAGCACCGTAATTCTTTTACAGCCAGTCTGATTTTTGATTTTACGGTGCCTAAAGGAATATGGAGTTTGTCAGAAACTTCTAACTGCGTATAGCCCTGAAAATAGACCAGTGTAAGAATCTGTTTCTGCGAATCTGACAAGACCCCTATCAGCTCCCGTATTCCGATAACATCGGTATTGTAACGGAAATGGTGAAAATCATTGACCTTGGAGTATACACTGTCGATGTCATCATTCCTGATACTCTTTGCAAAGTTTTTCCCTTTAAGGTAGTCTTTTGCAGTATTACGCGCTAAACAGGACATCCAGGTAAATAACCTGCCTTTCCCCTCATCATATTGATCAATTGACTTCCAGATTTTGATAAATGTTTCCTGTAAAATATCTTCAGCTACCTCTCTGGAGGAAACCAATTTAGAGATCACCCCTAACAACATAGACGCATAAACCACATATAAACGGTTAAAAGACAGCTGGTTTTGCGTCTTTAATTCCATGACTATTTCTCTTTCAAAGAAATCCTTCCGGACAGAAACTTTGTCTTCGCTGGCCACTACCATTATTTTTTGACTATAGGCTCTGTTCATGGGATTAATTAATTTAACCTGAGTAAATATCTAAATTTACCGTCTTAGCCTAAGCATCGCAATAGATTATCACCATTCATTCCGTTCATTTTCTAAAGAGATAATTTTGGTTTTACAGAAATAATTTATGCCCTAATCAGCAAAACCGACAACCGGTAACATCCGTATAAGTTAACAAAAATTCACATCAGTAACAAGTGCTATCTTTATAATGAACAGAAAATAAACGGAAAGATTTACCGAAGCCCGTCAAATGGCTCTACCTTTGTGTCTTAAAAAGAAGCAGGATTTTATGGAAAAATTGAGTACAAAAACGTTTAAAAATGAATTCATCACTACATTTGATGGTGATGAAAGCGGAAACTTTCCACCCCGACAAACTCCCGGCGTTTTATACAGCAAAGCTATACCCACCCCAGTTAAAAATCCTGAACTCCTGGCCTGGTCTGATGAACTGGCAGAAGAGCTTCAAATCGGTCAGCCAAATGAAAAAGACATCAATATCATTGGCGGTAATGTGCTCAACCCTTCCATGTATCCCTATGCCGCCTGTTATGCAGGCCACCAATTTGGAAATTGGGCAGGACAACTGGGCGACGGACGTGCAATTACTCTTGGAGAATGGGAAAACTCAAATAAGGCGATTTACGAGCTTCAGCTTAAAGGGGCTGGCCCAACACCATATTCCCGCAGAGGAGACGGCAGAGCGGTCCTGAGATCCTCAGTACGTGAATACTTAATGAGTGAGGCTATGTTCCATTTGGGTATTCCTACCACCAGGGCTTTAGCGCTGGTCACTACAGGAGATCAGGTGATGCGCGATCTTTTTTACGATGGAAACGCCGCCTATGAAAAAGGCGCTATTGTGCTGCGTACAGCACCAAGCTTCCTGCGTTTCGGGAATTTTGAAATGCTCGCTGCCAGACAAGAGATCCCTCAGTTGGAAAAACTGACCTCATGGACCATAGAAAGGTTTTTTCCGCATTTAACAGGAGCAAACAAAACCCTCGCCTGGTTTGAAGAAGTTGTGGATAAAACAGCCAGCCTGATGGTCGAATGGATCAGGGTAGGTTTTGTACATGGGGTGATGAACACCGATAACATGTCGATCCTTGGGCTTACCATTGATTATGGCCCTTTCTCTTTTCTGGATCAGTATGACCTTGAATTTACGCCAAACACCACAGACCTTCCCGGAAGAAGATATGCTTATGGCCGTCAGCCTTCCATTGGTTACTGGAACTTAGGCTGCCTGGCCAGTGCTATCGCGCCCCTTTTTGAACAACCTGAACAGCTTTCAGCAGCCCTGGAAAACTACAAGACAATTTACTTCTCCAAATACCACGCAATGATGGCAGACAAGCTTGGACTGGATGAGTTCAAAGCAGCAGATCAGGAGCTGATTGAGACGGTTGAAAAGACCCTGAATTTACTCAAATCCGATATGACAATTTTCTATCAGCTGTTGATTACACTGCCTGCGGAAGCCACTACGGAGGATCTCATTTCAATCCATTTTTCCCCTTCATTCTATGAGCTTCCCAACAAAGTAAATCAACAAGAGCTCTATCAAACTATAAATGCTTATCAAAAGATAATCAGCGAGAACCAAATTTCACCTGAAGCTTCACAAGAGCTCATGAGAAAAAGTAATCCCCGCTTTATTTTGAGAAATTATTTGCTTCTTCAAGCGATACAAGAACTCGAAAAAGGAGAGCAAACTCTATTTATAAAATTGCAGGAAGCACTCAAAACCCCCTATTCAACAGCACATGATGAGTTCTTTAAATTAAGACCGGAATGGGCAAATGATCAGCCCGGAAGTTCTACTTTATCCTGCAGTTCTTAAGCCTGAAATCAGGCCAGTTTATTTGCTGTAGACTGGCCTGATTCTGCAGCATCCAGGTTCTGTAAAGTTGTCTGGGCAATCTCCGTTAAAGCCTCTGTAGTGAAGAAGCCCTGGTGCGCTGTGATCAGTACATTGGAGAAACTCATCAACCTTAAAATCTGTTCATCCTCGATCAGGCTTTCCGAAAGATCACGGAAGAAAAGCTTATCCTCCTGCTCATAAACATCAATTCCGAGGTAGCCTAATTTGCCTTGTTTCAACGCTTCAATTGCATCATGGGTATCTAAAATTGCGCCTCTGCTGGTATTGATCAGCATCACCCCTTTCTTCATCTGTTCAAATCTCTTTTGATTAATCAAATGATGGGTATGTTCATTTAAAGGGCAATGGATGGAAATTACATCAGCGGTTGTCATCAAAGTATCCAGATCTGTCAGGCTAATATAAGCAGGTGCATTCTTGACTACCGGGTCATAAGCAATAACTTCACAACCAAAGCCCTGCATTATTTTTGCAAAGGCAAGGCCAATTTGTCCCAGCCCGATAATACCTGCTTTTTTGCCATTCAGGTTAAAGCCAATCAACCTTTCTAAAGAGAAATTCCCCTCTCTTACCCGGTTATAAGCTTTATGTGTTTTACGGTTCAAAGTCATGATCATCGCAACAGCATGTTCTGCTACGGCTTCCGGCGAATAAGAAGGCACTCTGTAAACATTCATACCCAATCCTTTAGCAAACTCCAGGTCCACCTGATTAAAGCCTGCACAGCGCAATACAATGGTATCTGTACCATACTGATGCAGGATCTGCAAAGTTTTAGCATCCACCTTATCATTCACGAAAACACAAACACCACGACATCCACCGGCCAAAATCGCAGTATCCGCGTTTAAAGCTGGTTCAAGGAAGATAAACTCATGATTAAAATCCTCATTAACAAGGTTAAAATACTGTTTATCATAAGATTGTGTACTAAAAACGGCTACTTTCATGGTAATTAATTTAAGGCTTAATATAAGGTTTTAAAACCCTGTTAAAATAGAAAAAGGCATCCGTAATACGGATGCCTTTTTCTATTTTAACAGGAAAACCGGCTTTTCAGCAGGATTAACCTAGCTCATCTTTAATTTTTTCTGAATATCATTTACATACCCTTTGAATTTCTTGTCTGTATCGATCAGATCTTCAACCGTTTGGCAAGCATAAATCACAGTAGAGTGATCTCTTCCACCGTAAAATGCGCCAATACTCTTTAAAGAAGATTTAGTCAGACTTTTCGATAAATACATTGAAATCTGGCGTGCCTGTACAATTTCACGCTTGCGGGTAGGTGATTTCACCATTTCCACAGGTACTTCAAAATACTCACAAACCAGTTTCTGGATATAATCCATTGAAATCTCTTTCGTGGTGTTTTTGATAAAGTTTTTCAGCATTGACTTAGCCAGACCAAGATCAATATCTTTTTTATTCAACGTAGACTGTGCTAATAAAGAAACCATTGCTCCTTCCAGCTCACGTACATTGTTATCAATGTTATTCGCTACATATTCAACTACATCCGAAGGAAGTTCAATTCCGTCAGCGTACATTTTTTTCCTTAAGATTGCGATCCTGGTTTCCAGATCAGGAATCTGCAAATCAGCTGAAAGCCCCCATTTGAAACGACTTAACAAGCGTTCTTCAACACCTGAAAGATCTTTTGGCGCTTTATCTGAAGTGATAATAATTTGTTTTCCCGACTGATGCAAGTGATTGAAAATATGGAAGAAAATATCCTGTGTTTTCTCTTTTCCGGCGAAATTATGGACATCATCCATGATGATTACATCCATCGCCTGGTAAAAGTTCACGAAATCATTGATCGTATTGTTCTTTAAAGACTCTACAAACTGCTGGCAGAACTTCTCACAAGACACATATATAACCAGTTTATCCGGTAAAGTACGTCTGATTTCATTTCCGATAGCCTGTACTAAGTGGGTCTTACCCAATCCTACAGCACCATAGATCATTAAGGGGTTAAATGAAGTTGCACCCGGTTTTGCCGCTACTGCAAAACCTGCAGAACGTGCTAAACGGTTACAATCACCTTCTACATAACTTTCAAAAGTATATTGAGAATTTAATTGAGGGTCAACATTCAGTTTTTTCAGCCCTGGTATAATAAAAGGGTTTTTAATGTCCTTATTTATAGATACCGGAACAGGCATTGATTGTGTTTTTGAAGCAGCTCCGTTGCCATTTGACGGCATGCTGGTTGTATAGGGTGAACCGCTGTTTGACGACTTATCAACCACTATATTATATTCTAAACGTCCTTCTTCTCCCATTTGCTGTTTAACTGTCTTGCGCAATAAACCAACATAATGCTCTTCCAGCCATTCATAAAAGAATAAACTCGGCACTTGTACAGTTAATATGTTGCCTTCCAATTTTAATGCCGAAATCGGTTCGAACCAAGTTTTAAAACTTTGGACCGGGATATTATCCTTAATAATCTGGAGACAGTTATTCCATACTTCGGTACAAGTTTTTTGCATAGTTATTCTATAAATTAATGGTATTCGACTTAAACAACGACCAAACACTCTGCCGTTTTGGGAGGGCGAAGATCCTAAAAATTACCAACAAAAAATCATAAAATCTCACCTAATTCATAAGTCGCTAACAGGCAAAACGATAGCCTAGAAAAAAGCGTCTTTTTTGTGGATAACTTATCCACATTGAAAATTCAGTGTTTATAACTATTGTGCAAACCAAAGGTTTTCATTCCTTATTACAGGACAATATTACCAAAAAAAGATGAGTAATCCTGTGTCTTTTACAGGCCGTCCGTAAAATAAAAAAACAGGAGAGCGACAACTTGTCATTCACTAATTATTTAGATAACAAGCATATATATCTCATTTAAAATAAATTATAATAATCAATTGATTAAACATATGAAGTATAACAGCAAAATTATCCCTGTTAACTGAACAAAGTGAACAGTTAAACCGGCCGACCCTGCATTGCTGCGCGCCAAAGCCGAAAGACGCAAAAGAGACGCACAAAAAATTAAGTAACGTTTTACACATTCCAGTAAAAGACAAATTCAGCCCAACTTATTTCAAGCAAAATAAGCCTCCTGTAAAGAATGATTTCTGTCATCGCGATATAACAGGTACATTGCAATAAGGACGTTCCAACGTCACTTAAAAAGGCAACCACGCCCTCATCTTCTATAATTCAAAGGGCACGGTTACCTTTTAGCTAAACATTTTCAAGTTCAACCTCAATGTTGCCACGGGTAGCATTTGAATAAGGACATACCTGATGTGCCTTCTCAGTCAATTTCTTTGCGAGTTCAGCATCTACTCCCGGAATAGCTACAGAAAGCTTTACAGCCAGCTGAAAGCCTCCTGTTGTGTTCTTTCCAATACTGACCTGGGCGGTTACTTTAGTTTCGCCTGTTTCCACTTTATCCATTTTGATCACCAGATTCAAAGCACTGTCAAAACAAGCCGCATAACCCGCTGCAAATAGTTGTTCAGGGTTTGTATAGGCTCCTGCCCCACCCCCAAGCTCCTTTGGCATTCTTACTTCCAGGTCCAAAACTCCGTCTGATGATTTTACATTTCCATTTCTACCACCGGTAGCACTTGCTACAGCAGTGTATAATTTTTCTATTTTATCCATTTTGTTTATTGATTGTATTTAAAATTCCTGTTAGTTTTTGCTGAAGACTGACCATTTCACCCTCAGTAATATCCAAAGCGCAAAACAAAGCTCCCGGGATTCCGGCAGCAGCATACTTTAATTTCAGCCCGCCACTGGTCAATTCGATCAGTACAATCCGTTCATCTTCTTCGCTCCTTTTCCTGGTCAGATATTTTTTTTGCTCCAGCCTTTTCAATAGCGGCGTTAAGGTTCCGGTATCCAGCAAAAGCTTCTCCCCAATTTCTTTGATACTGATTTTATTGGTTTCCCAAAGCAACAGCATCACCAGGTATTGCGGATAAGTGAGATCCAGTTTCTCCAGTAAAGGCCGGTACAAAGCGGTGATCTGTCTTGACAAAGCATAGATCGGGAAGCAGAGCTGCTGCTCCAGTTTAAGCATTTCCATACGTATTAAACGGACATTACTTAACTATATTGCGCACAATCTAATTTTGCACAATAAAAAACACAACAACATAAATATCAATTAATTAAAAATATAACACATACAAAAAGAGGGCTTCCAACTGAATGGAAGCCCTCTTTTTAAACAGGTTAAAGTCTAAATTAAACTAATCCAGGGACCTCTACCATTTCATTCGTTTCAACTTCGTAATCAACTCCGGCCACATCAAAACCAAACAAGTTCAGGAAGTCATGTTTGTAACCGGCAAGGTCACCCATTTCTGGTAAACTTTCTGTAGAAATGCCAGCCCACAACTCAGCAACTTCCGCTTGAGTAGCCGCATCCATTTCTAAATCATCAACACGGATTCTTCCTTTTTCATCGGTTGGTATCGCAGCGCCAGTATATAGTCTGTCCTGGAATAAACGCTGGATCTGCTCAATACATCCTTCATGAGTTCCTTTTGCTTTCATCACTTTATAAAGCAATGATATATACAATGGAATTACCGGAATAGCAGAACTTGCCTGGGTTACCAAAGCTTTGTTTACAGAAACATAGGCTTTACCATTCAGGTCTTTTAATTTTTCAGTGATATGGAAAGCAGTAGCTTCCAGATCATCTTTAGCACGTCCGATAGTTCCTTTACGGTAAACCGCTTCAGTTACTGATGGGCCGATATAAGAATAAGCCACTGTCGTAGCGCCTTCTGCCAGTAAACCTGCAGCTTTAAGATCTTCGATCCAGAAACCCCAGTCCTCCCCTCCCATTACGGCAACGGTATTTTCTATTTCTTCTTCATTTGCAGGTTGAATAGAAATATCAGTAACTACACCAGTATGAAAATCTACTGTTTTGTTAGTGAAACTCTGACCGATTGGTTTCAGCACAGAATTATAGACCACTCCTGTTTTAGGGTGCGTTCTGCGTGGTGAAGCTAAACTGTAGATCACTAAATCAATCTGACCTAAGTCAGCTTTAATCAAGTCTAATGTTTTTTGTTTGATCTCATCAGAGAAAGCGTCGCCATTGATACTTTTAGCATATAAACCAGCTTCCTGAGCTTTAGTTTCGAAAGCAGCGGTGTTATACCAGCCTGGTGAAGCAGTTTTACCTGGTGCAGGTGGTTTTTCGAAATACACACCTATGGTAGCGGCATCCGATCCAAAAGCACTGGTTATTCTTGATGCCAGGCCAAACCCTGTAGATGCGCCGATAACCAGCACACGTTTAGGGCCAGCTATAGCTCCTTTTGATTTCACGTAGTTGATTTGATTGACAACATTTTGCTCACATCCCTGAGGATGGGCAGTCAGGCAGATAAAACCACGTATTCTTGGTGCAATAATCATAAATTGTTCTTTAAAGAAGGTCTAAAATAATTAATTCTTTTCTATTTAGTGTTTTTTGGGATCTCTTTCAATACGCTCAGCAGGAAGCCCCAGAATTTCTGAACGGAAGAAATCTGTACCCGTTCATCCGGAGAATGTGCTCCCCTGATAGTCGGTCCAAAGGAGATCATGTCCATTCCTGGTAAATGACCTCCCAGAATACCACATTCCAGGCCTGCGTGACAAGCATCAACCTTTGGCGCTTTGCCAAAAGCAGTTTCATACATACCCGTCATTAATCTTAAAATATCGGAGTCAGGGTTGGGTTTCCATCCAGGATAGTCGCCATCTTGTGAAACTTCACTGCCCATATTTTCAAAAGCAGCACGGATCGAGTTGGATACGTCTGTTTTAGTACTTTCTACACTGCTGCGTTGTAAAGACTGGGTGATGAATACACCATCTTTAACAATGACCCGCGCTAAGTTACTGGAGGCTTCAACCAGATCCTGAATATCAGGGCTCATTCTGAAAACACCATTTGGCATCGCATAAATTGTATTGACGATCTTTTTAAAGTCAGCATTTACCATCACCTGTGCAGGCAAAGCTGTTTCGCTGAGTACGATAGTTAATGCTGGTTCTACAGTTTGATATTCTTCCTGAATTAAAGCAGTGAATTCTTTTATAAATGCTTCAAATGTTGCTTTTTCTGTACTGGCTACTACGACTACGGCAGCAGACTCTCTTGGAATTGCATTTCTTAAACTGCCTCCATTGATGGTACTCAGCTGTAAACCAATTGTCTGAGCCGCTGTAAAGAATAAACGGTTCATCAGTTTATTGGCATTTGCCCTGCCTTTATGAATATCCATTCCTGAATGTCCGCCTTTTAGCCCTTTGATCGTAATTTCAAACGCAGTGCTCAAAGCTTTTACTGCTTCTTGCTGATAAGTGTAGTTTGTATTGGTATCTATTCCTCCGGCGCAGCCGATGGTTAGTTCATCATCTTCTTCGGTATCGAGGTTCAGCAGGATAGTCCCGGAGAAATTAGCAGGATCAAGCTCTTTAGCGCCTGTCATACCAGTTTCTTCATCAATGGTGAACATCGCTTCCAATGCAGGGTGCGGGATCGTTGCAGAAGCTAATAAAGCCATGATCGTCGCTACTCCTATTCCATTGTCAGCGCCCAGTGTGGTCCCTTTTGCTTTTACCCAGTCTTGCTCCACAAACATTTCAATGCCTTGTTCGTCAAAATTAAACACGGTATCGCTGTTTTTTTGGTGTACCATATCAAGGTGAGACTGTAAAATCACTGTTTTACGATCTTCCATTCCCGGAGTTGCAGGTTTTTTGATCACTACATTTCCGGTCCGGTCTGTCACGGTTTCAAGACCAAGGTCATTTCCAAAGCTGACCATAAATGCAATGACACGTTCTTCTTTTTTTGAAGCACGGGGCACGGCGTTCAGCTTCACAAAGCTACTCCAAAGTTCCTGAGGTTCTAAATTTTTGACTTCCATTCAAAAGGGTATATGAAATAAGCCTTTATGGCAAATTCCCTGGTTAAAATTATATGTAAAGATATAAACCGTTTAAAACTAAACGGCTTTAAAGAATCGGCCAATTTAAGGATTATCAAAATTATATCCTGGCTACTGCCCGGCCAAGATACCAGAATATGTAACTAAAAACCGGTGCGGCCAGTACATCTGCGGTATAATGAACGTGTTGAACTAATAATAAAATGCCTAATATCCCTGTAGCAATGAAGATAATAACCTTTTCAGTTTTATTTTCCAGGCAAAAGCCCACCAGGCATAAAGTAGCCGTATGACCGGAAAAGAACAGGTCTTTGGTAATCAGATTTGATCCGTAAAAAATGATAGAAAAAGGATCACTCAGGTGTACCAGGTTTACAGGGGCATCGAGCGGGATCAGCGAAATCGTGAGCATCCTGGCCAGGCAGAGAAAAATATATCCCCATAAGGCAATCATGCAGATCGAAGAATTTTTGATTAACCGCCAGATGAAAAATCCTGTTGCCGGATAAAGGATCAGAAAGATATAATCGGAAACATCATGGGCCGGTAACCAGTGAAGTACCCAGTCGTGCATCAAAACCCCGTTTCTGGCCTGTATAAACAAGAAAAAATCCTGCAGGTAAAAAAGTATCAGGAACATCATTAAGATTCCTGATATAAATTTTACCCTGAAGGCCGGATATTCCCAGGCGAACTGCCAGGTCAACTGTTTAGTCTGCATTAATATGAATCAGGTTAGATTTTGTCGCGACAAATATAATATTACTTTTCCCGCCTTTATATTTTTGGAGTAAATATTGATCAAAATACGAACAAAAACAGGTCAAAATCCTGTTTTTAACTAATTAATCGCAATATTTGAGTATTGTGTTTCAGCGAAGAAACATTATAAATGCTAAAATATCATGCGTATAAAAGATCTGATTATCTGTGCTGCCTGTGTATTGACCTTGCTGATCAGTGCTTGTCAGAGCCAGGTCATCAATTACGGTAATAATCAAAAGACGGGAAAATACTTCAATATCAGGGGGTTTAAAATGTACTATGAAATATATGGTACGGGTAAACCTTTATTGATGATTCATGGGAATGGTGGTGACATCAGCTCTTTTGCGGGCAATATCCCCTATTTCTCTAAAAAATACCAGGTTATTGTGGCCGATAGCCGTGCACATGGCAAATCTGAAGACCTGCGGGATTCGCTCAGCTTTGAAATGATGGCTGATGATTATGCAGCCCTGCTGGATTCTATAAATGTAAAATCGGCTTATGTAGTAGGCTGGAGTGATGGCGGGATCAATGCTTTGCTGCTGGCTATACGCCATCCGGATAAAGTGATTAAACTTGCAGCTACAGGAGCTAATTTATGGCCGGATTCTACAGCTTTGAAACCAGAATTCTGGAAGTCTGAGCAGGAAACTTTCCTTTCTGGTAAGGACAAAGCTTTTGCCACTGCGAAGGAAAAGAATGACTGGAAAGTATTTTTACTCGATTGGAATCAGCCAAATATTCCTTTGACTGCTTTAAAACAGGTTAAATGTCCGGCTTTGATTATCGGGGGTGATCATGACCTGATCAATACGGAACATACGGTCCTGATTGCAAAAAACATTCCCGAAGGCCAGTTATGGATTGTTCCTAAGTCTGGTCATGCCACATTAATTGAGCATAAAGATGAATTTAACCACAAAGTTGATGAGTTCTTTCTAACTCCTGGCCCGCAATAATTTAATTTCAACGTTTTACTTATATTCATACCTATGAAACTAAAGTTACGCTTCAATTTTTCAAGAACAAGGCTTCCTGCTTTACTATTAATTATCCTGACTTCTTTATTTTTTATACAATGTCAGCGGAAAGAGGTTAAAAAAATAGCCAGGGACGTTACTATTACGCCTAAAAATGCAGTGACCAAACTATTAATTGATAGTATGGAACTGGAGAAATATATCACCGGAGCTAAATTAGAAGATAGTTCAGCATTAAGATTGAGGAACTTTTACAATAGCCGTAATTTCCAGTTCGCCTGGTTAACAGAAAAAGGATTGGCAGAACAAACCAGGGTATTCTACGCACTGGATAAGCGTTATGATTCGACTTCCAGAGACAGTTCTAAAAATGAATTGTTGTTACGAAAACAACTCGATGGGTTAATTAGTAAAGACACTGCTATTCTTGCGGTAAGCCCGGCTTTGGTTCAGCTGGAACTGGAACTGACCCAGCATTTCTTTAATTTTGTAACCAACGCCTATGCCGGAAAAGTAGATCCCGCAGCGTTGCAATGGTATATTCCCAGGAAAAAGATTAACGCAGTCGCTTTACTGGATTCACTGGTCGCAAAAAAAGGCGCTGGTGTAGCGGAATGGGAGCCTGTAAATGGGTATTATAAAACGCTGAATAAAGAACTGATCCGCTGGTATAGTATTCAGAAAAGAGGCAGCTGGCCGCAAATAGATGCAACTGCACTTAAAGCTATCAAAGTAGGTGATTCGGGCGCAGTAGTCTTACAGTTTAAGCAGCGGCTGATAGATTTCGGAGATCTGGAGGCTAAAGATTCTACTTCAGTTTACAATACAGAGGTAACCGCGGCCGTTAAAAAAGCACAGCTGCAATTTGGGTACAGACAAACCGGGAAACCAGATCGTTTATTACTGGCAGCTTTAAATGCCCCTGTGGAATCCCGTATCCAGCAAATGCTGATTAACCTGGAAAGAATCCGCTGGTCACCGCTGATGCCTGAAGGTAAACTGATCTTAGTGAATATCCCGGAATATAAGTTACATGTGTTTGAAGCTAAAAAAGAAGTACTCAACATGGGTATCGTAGTTGGAAAAGCGGCAAACAAGACTGTGATCTTCAGCAATACTTTAAAAAATATCGTTTTCAGCCCGTACTGGAATATCCCGCCAAGTATTGTCCGCGCAGAAGTCTTGCCTGCAATGCGCAAAAACCGCAATTACCTGGCGCAGAAAAATATGGAACAGTATGGTTTTAGTGATGGGCTGCCGCTGATTCGTCAGAAGCCAGGAAACACCAATTCTTTAGGTCGTGTCAAGTTCTTATTTCCAAATAGTTATAATATCTATTTGCATGATACCCCTGCAAAATCTTTATTCTCGGAGGATAAACGGGCATTCAGCCATGGTTGTATCCGCCTGGCAAAGCCGAAAACATTAGCTGAATATTTACTAACGGACAGACCGGAATGGACGACTGAGAAAATTGACAAGGCCATGAATTCTAAAAAAGAGGTGTGGGTAACGATGAAAACCCCGGTTCCGGTAATCATTGCTTATTTTACCAGCTGGGTAGATAAAAACGGACTGATCAATTTCAGAGAAGACATTTATGGCCATGATCAGAAGATGGCTGAACAGCTGTTTCCTGCAAAATAATAAAATAATATAAACCTTTCTATCGATGAGTGGTTATGGCTACTCAAAATCAATAGAACATGGCAACTACAACAAAAAAAACTAACACAACGACAAAAGCAAGTTCAAAAAAGACAACTGGTCTGACTGGAAAAATGAAGGATTCTGAATTCCATGAATTCTTTGTAGATGAACTGAAGGATATTTACTGGGCAGAGAAACACCTGGTTAAAGCGCTTCCTAAAATGAAAAAAGCAGCGACAAGTCCAGAGCTTGCAGCTGCGTTTGAGAAACATACACAGGAGACTCAAACACACATTGACACCTTAGAAGAAGTGTTTGCCTTATTGGAGACAAAACCTGCAGCTAAGAAATGTGATGCAATGGCTGGTTTATTGGAAGAAGCTGATTCTATTATTGCCGACACTGACAAAGGTACATTAACCAGGGACGCAGGTTTAATCCTGGCTGCGCAGAAAGTGGAGCATTACGAAATTGCTACCTATGGTACATTAGCGGTATTCGCTCAGAACATGGGACATACAGAAGTAGCGAGTTTATTACAACAGACGCTGGACAATGAGAAAGCGACTGATGTAGCTTTAACTGAAATCGCAACGGCTTATGTAAATGAAGAAGCTGCAGCAGAGTAAAATGTTAAGTATTAAATCTAAAAAAGCCTGAATAGTAAATCACTATTCAGGCTTTTTAATGTTATTTATTCGTTGTGATATTTTTTCCGGTGCTCAATTTTCTCTTTTTCCAGGTTATTTGCAGCATCTATAGAATGAGAGTTATGAATATCATCATCCTCTTCAGAAATATCAGAGAGCTTCTGGTAATATTTATGCAGTACATCCAATTCCTGCTCAGTCAGATCCTCAATATCCACCATCCTGTTACTCGCATGCCTGCTGGCAGCAATCAATTCATTTAATTTTAACTGGATAGCTTTGGAATCTTTATTCTGAGATTTCTGGATTAAAAAGACCATCATAAAGGTAATGATAGTGGTCCCGGTATTAATCACCAGCTGCCAGGTATCAGAATATTTAAAGACCGGCCCGCTGATCCCCCAAACAATGACAACTGATAAGGCTATACCGAATGCTGCAGAACTCCCCGTCCAGCAAGTTATTTTTGTAGCTAATTGCTCAAAAAAGGATTCTTTCTTCTTTTCCATGAACGTTATAATTTGATTTATTCGGGATATAACAATAAGAGCGGACTTCTGTTTTATATCTTATCTTATAATAGCCAGATTTATTTCATCATCACTGATAAGAAATCTTTTAAATTTGAGATTATAAACTAAACGGATTAAGTTTATACCGAAAATCAATGTCCGGATGAAACTTATCTTAAGAAATCTATCTATTTTACTACTTGTACTGGCTAATGCAGGCTGCGATCAGCTTTCTAAAAATGTAGCCCGTCAAAATATAGCTTACCATGAAACGATCAATGTAATTGGTAATCATTTAATATTAACCAAAGTTGAGAATTCTGGTGCCTTTTTAAGCACTGGTGATTCAATGGCAGACTCTGTAAAGTTTATATTCCTTTCTCTGATCCCGCTGCTGGCACTTTGCTATGGCATCTATTATCTGCTGAGAAATAGTCAGCTCAATAACTTACTGGTACTGGGTATCTGTTTTGTAATTGGCGGAGGCTTAGGAAACCTATATGACAGGCTTCTGTATGGCTCGGTAACCGATTTTCTGCATATAGACTTCTATATCCTTAAAACCGGCATTTTCAACCTTGCTGATGTTTCCATTATGATCGGCATGGTGATGCTGGTTATACATTTATATGTTAAGCGCACGCTTCAGTTTACTTAAAATCGTCTTATGAAAATATCAATCCTGACTATCATTTTAGCTTTCCTGATTTGCACCGTTCAAGCACAGACTAACTATGTACGCCTTTCTACCTCCAAAGGAAACATCCTGATTATGCTTTATGATGCAACTCCCAATCACCGCGACAATTTCCTCAGCCTGGTTAAAAAAGGGCTTTTTAAAGATCAGGAGTTCAACAGGGTTATTAAAAATTTTGTAAGTCAGGGCGGAGAGCTGGATGATACCATACTGGACAGAGAAAAACTTAATCCGCATGCCCATGTTCAGCGCCTGGCGGCCGAAATAAGGCCAGAACTATTTCATAAAAAAGGAGCTTTAGGGGCGGGAAGAAATGACAATCCGGAAAAGAGTTCTTACCTGGATCAGATTTACCTGGTCGAAGGAAAAATACAGACTGATGCTGAACTGGATGAACTGGAATTAAAAAAAGGTATAAAGTTCTCTGCCGCACAACGGGAAACTTATAAAACTACAGGTGGCATCCCGCGTCTTGATCAGGATTATACTGTATTTGGAGAGATCGTATCAGGACTGGCAGCAGCCAAAGCAATTAATGAAGTAGCTACAGATAAAAGCGATCATCCGCTAAAAAAAGAAGGCTTTACTATTCATATCCTGAGTAAAAAGGAAATCAGTAAAATTGCAAAGCCTTAGAAAAAATGAATTGCTTACTCCATTAATAAGGTAGTAAGCTCAGCTCTTTCTTCTTCTTCCAGGTCAACTATATTCTCCAGCAGGTGCAGCAGGCTACTCCGCTGATCAGAAACCAGTAAGGCATCAATTAGCGCTATAAAGGTCTTTTTTTGATCTATACTAAGGTTACTGAATATTTTCGGCTGAATTTCATACATGGCTTTCAGCGTATTCAGCAGGTCTTCTTTTCTTTTGGGATTAAGTGGTTCTTTATCACTCAAAGAAAGTACGCCTTCATTTTCAAAACGCTGAAGCAGTTTACTGGAATATTCTTTCAGGAAAAACTTCCTTTTTGCCCGGAGCAGTTCATTCACCTTTTTGCTGAGTAACTTATATTCCGGTGATGATTTTGAACGGTTATATAATTTCACCTGCGTATCGAACTCTGTTCCGCTGAAATCGAAATCAGTAAAAAATTCACTTTCTATATAAACACTGTGAAAATATTCGTCAGCCTTTTTATTCAGGGTCGTATATTCTTTAAACTTCTCTTCGCCCCTTTCGTTGATATAATAAACTTTGGATAGTTCTTTATGTAAAGACTCTTTCCACTGTACGAACTTCAGCTTAAACAGCGTCTGTGTGCTTTCATCCTTCAGCAGAATACCCTCTTCATAGTATTGGATATTATCAGAATAATCAAGCGGCACACCATTAATTACAATGGAATAATTCCTCTTTTTATTCAATTCCAGAAACCAGCAAAACTCTGCTTTCAGAAAAGGAATGATCTCCTGTTCCATATTCTCCTCTAAAATCTTGATATTGGAGAACAATACCCTGGTGCCTGTTTTTTCACTTAAAGGCATATCCAGCAAATTTGCCTGGTAATTATTCAAAGCGGATACCCCAATCATAATCCTGCCGCTTTTCAGTACATTATTATGCAGAAAAGTAGTTTGCCATTCGGCATCATTGGCGAACTTAAAAAAGGTTAACCTTCCTACTCCATTTTTACCGTGCATCACAGACCTGTTCCTGTTCACAGCAAGCTGAAGTGCTTTCTCAGATTCGTAAAAAGGATCGAACTTAACTTTAAGATTTTTAAAATTTATTCCATAACCGTTGTCATAAATCTCCAGACGATCCATGAAGCCCAGTTCATTGGCCGTAAAGTTAATTTCTACCGTATCAGCATTGGCATCAAAACCATTCCAGATATACTCAGCCAGCGCCTGTTTCTCATTGTAATTACGCAAAACCTTTTGTATGCCGCTGGAAGTGATATTTACATTATTTGCCATGGAAGTTTAATTTAATTTCATCTTCAATTCTAAGACTTTCTATGTGGATGGCATTCATCATTTCGGTCACAAAGGTAGCTGATAAACCTTCTTTTGCACCTGTGGTGATACTTTTTTCCAATACCTGTTTGAAGCGGTCTGCCTGCAGGGGCGGAATATTATTTTTAGCCTTATAAATGCCGATCTCTTTGACTGCCCTTTCCCGCTCTCCAATCAATTCCATTAGTTTCTTATCCAGTGAATCAATCTTATTTCTATTGATTTGCAGTGTATTCAGGCCACTATTGGGCGCTTTGACCAAGGCTTGCTGCGCAAAAGCCTCAGAATAACTCAGCAAACAAATCCCGGATAAAAACAGGATAAGGCTATATAACTTCATAATGATTTGATTTGACAGTTAAATTTAAGGTTTCGTCTGTGATTTAATTATAAAATAATTACAGATTTATTTTTGGGTCTATACAATAAAGCTCAATTATGAGCGTCTGTATATATGAGAGCGTTAATTTAGATAGCGGGGATGAGTCGGAGACTTATCCCCGTTTCTTTTTTACAGCCCTTTTATAATCGCCCTGGTTACCTGGGGAATATCATCGTCAAAACGATGAGAGCCAGGGATCGTAACCTTATGTATTTTATCCGTTTGCTTTAAAGCCTTATAAAACTCACTATCCTCGTCTTTACCGAAAATACACCAGACAGGAATTACTGATTTCGCTAATTCAGGGGTCACTTTATATTTCTCTTTGTCAGTAGACCCGAAATTCAGTAAGTTTTTCAGTTTAACTACATATCCGGTCGAAAAACCTGGCGAAAGTAAAACCAGGGAGTTTTGTTTTTCTGCTAAATGGCCCGGTAAACGGGAAGGTACAAAAGCGGCAACATCTGCCCCAAAAGAATAACCAACCAGAGAAAATGATTCCTTATTCCAGGTTTTCAGATAAGAAGACAGGATCACCTGCATATCTTTTGCAAACTGATCAGGTGTTTTCTGTGTCCAGAAATATTTGCGGGTATCGAGTACCAGTGTTGAATACCCGCTTTTAACCAGTTCTTTTACGGTTGACTCCGAAAAATTGTTCCATCCGCCATCACCAGTCAGGAATACAACCATAGGTTTATTAGAGCGCACAAAATGTGCATGCAGTGGGAATTCTGATAATTCGCGTACAGGTTGAGCATTCACGTTCATCAGGCTGAATGCCGTAATGAGCAAACAGGAGCTTAAAATAGTTATTATCTTCATGGTCTTGTTTTGTCTGAAGACTAGAGTCTCCTCTATTGCCTTAATGCAAAGTTAAGAAAAAGCCACATAGATGCGATTAATTGAATAGTGATCCTTGTCATTTTTTAGCATCAGACACAGTTTTATATTTGAACAGATAATTTATTCCATACCGGTGGATGCCGGCTCTCATTGAGGGGGTTTTACCGGGAAGTTCAACCCCCTTAATTTTTAATTTAAGAAAAACACTTATTTGGTACAAGGTTTGCCATCTATTCTATCAATAGTATATTCTGCCAGCCAGTTTCCATCACAAGGATGAAAACGGGCTTATTTCTATTAGAAACCTATTGAGAAATGATGAAGCAAATACATGTTGTAGAAGATGATCAGGATATAAGACAGATCATAGAATTTATATTAGAAGATGAAGGTTATAAAGTGCGCCTTTTCCCGGATATTTCTTCGTTCCATGCGGCTATGAAAGATAGCATTCCCGATTTGTATTTGCTCGATGTCATGCTCCCTGATGGAAATGGCCTGGAATTATGCAAGGAAATCAGAACGATGCAACAAACAAAAGACATACCGATTATCGTGATGTCTGCACATGCTTCGGCAGATACCGTTTTTCAGCAATGCAGTGCCAATGATTTTATCAGTAAGCCTTTTGATTTAAATGATATACTGTTCAGAATTAAGAAACAGATAACATTACATTAGTTTCTGCAATTTCCATGACCAATTGATCAATCTGATGTTTAGTTACATTGGGCATACAAATGATATGGCACCATCCGTTTTCTAAAGCCAGCTGCCATTTGATCCTGACATGTGAAGCTGGTTCAGGTAAATTAACAGTAATCGAATCAGGATTTCTCCAGGCATTGATACCTATCTCTTTTAACCTCATTTCCGCATAAGCAGCTACTTCAAGGCTATGCAAGGCTCTTTTCTTAAACCCTTCCAGTCCCAGGCTTTTAATCATATACCATAAAAACAAAGGGGTATGTCCGTTTCTGGACCCGGTAATTGTCGTATCCATACTGCCTGTATAAGATACCGAACGGGCAATACGGTCGCGGTTATTCTTCTTCACCACCACTACGCCGCAAGGGATCGGAGAGCCTATAAATTTATGTCCGCTAATGGCGATACTGTCCGCACCATCAGCAAAATCAAATGCCGGACGGGGTTCTATGAAAGCACTGTAGCTCCCTGAAAGCGCACCATCTGCGTGAATATAATAATGTTGTATGGCCAGTTCCTGTAAAATACTTCTGATCTTGCGTACATCATCACGGGCCTCGGTCATTGTGGTCCCGATATTGGCAAAGATGATCACAGGCATATGTCTGTTCATTTTGATTGTATCTCTAAGATCGTCATAATCAATCTCGCCGCTTGCCTGTGTACGGATTACAATATTAGGCATATTTAAAAGGTGCAGGTTTTTCTGCACACTATAGTGCGTGGCCTGCGAAAAATAGACCATTCCTTTGGGATGAATTTCCCGGGCCAGGTATAAACCATAAAGATTTCCTTCTGAACCTCCATTGGTCACATATCCCCACCAGTTATTGACCGGAGCTCTGAACAATGACGCAAAAAATTCCAGTACTTCCCTTTCCATTTCACGCGTCCCTACATTATAGGTAGAGGCCACAAAAGGATCTCCAAGGTTGTTAATTGGATAGTTCAGAAATTTCGCCAGTTCAGAATAATCAAAATCTTTCGATACCGGGTATCCAAGCATTAACTCCGAATCAGCAGTTAATCTCTCCATTAATTCCTTCAGTCTCCCTGCGTTTTCCGCTGATAAGTTATGCTGTTCCATTTTACAAATACAATTGGTTTAAATGATATGTAAATTAAGGAATCCTGATTCTTTAAAACTATTATTTGGCATAAATTAGAAAACAAACACTATTATATGGATATTTACAGGATTTTTAAACCTTTTAAGAGGTTGTAAATTAATTAATACAGTATAAAAAAACTACCATGGAAGCGTTTGACCCGGTTGACAAGAAGATTTTAAAGGTTTTACAGGCAGATGCCCGGCTGAATACAAAACAGATTGCTGGTAAAATAGGTTTGACGGTCACTCCTACCTACGAAAGACTCAAAAAAATTGAGCAAAGTGGTGTAGTGAAAGAATATGTAGCCTTACTGGACAGAGAAAAGATTGGCAAGACCATTGTTGCTTTCATTAATGTTTCTTTGCAACTGCATTCCAAACCGCTGATCAATGTATTTGAGCGCGCTATCGTTAAGGTCCCTGAAGTGATGGAGTGTTTCCATGTAGCTGGCAATTTTGATTACCTGCTGAAAGTTGTAGTCAAAGACATGAATAGTTATCAGAATTTCCTTTCCAATAAACTCGCCACCATAGAAAACATTGCACATGTCCAAAGCTCGTTTGTAATGACAGAGATCAAACATCAAACTGCTTATGTACTGGACTAGTTTTACCATTTTAGAAGTCAGCAGACCTCATGAGTATTAACCTGTTTGATTTAGGTCTGCTGATTCCTTTTCGCCGCTGTTAATCGGGAGGTTCTTTAATAGACCGGTTAGAATGAACAATTAACTCCTGCATATTTATTGGTGTGTGTTTTAGATTTCAAGCCTTTTATTTACTTACAGTAATAAAAAACCGATTAATCTCCTATGCCTGTTTAAGATTTACGTCTATAGGTGTAATCACAATTCCGTTAAAGTTCTGGTTGTTAGCCTATTCGCAATAGAACTAATTTTTACATTTAGATATTTTTAATATTTAATAGCAATAATTTATAATTCATATAAACATTTATTTTACATAAAAATAACATTATAGATGATTTAAGACAATTAATAATTATCATCTTGCAATCGTGGCAGAAAATGATAAAAGTGCATTAAAAGAATACGGAAACCGGGTGAGGACTTTTCGGAAAGAGGCTAATATTTCGCAGGAAGCCTTAGCTACGTTTGCTCAATTGTATCAATCCTACATTGCTTCTATTGAAAAAGGGGATGTTAATATTGGGATTCTGGCGCAGCAGACGCTAAGTAATACTTTCGGGGTGAAGCATTATCAATTGTCAGATCCTGATTTTCCAATTCCTCCAAAAAGTGTTTTAAGAGAAAATATCAGACGTTATATTACGGCAAGAAATATAGATACAGCCTATTTAAAAGATAAGCTCCCTAACTATGTAAAACCTATGGACGAATTGCTGCAATCAGGATTCTTCAATGAGCCAAAGACCACCAAAGAGATTGCTGAGCAATATAAAAATGAATACGAACTGGAAATTTCCCCTTCCCGCGTGGTTGATATATTAAGCCGCGGAACCAGGAAAGATAAGATTGATATTATCAAATCTGCCTGCGGCACAAGAAACAAGTATAAGCTGACGAATCAGAAAAACCATCTTTGAGCCTGAAAGGGCCAAAGAAATTAACTTTTCCGGGTCAAATCTTTGCGCTTTAAAAGTTCCTTAATAGCTTCCAGGTCTTTAGAAAGAATATCTACTACTGTTTTAACTGCTTTAGGTTCTTCAACTAATTTAGTTACCGTTTTTTCTGGGGCTTTGTTTTCCATGATTAATGAATATATCGTTAAAATAATTAGAAATTATTAACTGATGAACAAATATAACATAATAATGTTTGGTTGTACTTGTTTTATCCTCAACGACTTATAAGCGTATAAAAAAAACGCCTTAAGCAAATGCTTAAGACGTTAACTGGAGAGTCATTATTAATTCAGAGGTTTAGAAATTCGCTTTATTTACATCCCACCATAATCTTGTTCCGCCATTATCCGGACCATTCAATAATTGAACGGCCTTCGCAATTTCCGGCCCATTGCTGGAATATTCATTTTGAGGGAAAGCTAATCTGCGGATCTGTATTTTGCTGTCGATCGTTCCATTACTGTTGTTAGTGACTACAGGAAATAGCTTTGGATAACCTGTACGGCGGTATTCTGTCCAGGCTTCCTGACCTTCAGGGAACATCGCAATCCATTTCTGCGTGATAATACGTTCCAGTTTCTGCTCATTCGCAGCTGCACCATCCCATTTTATAGTAATGGTTGAAACAGCTGGCGAGTTATTCGCTGCATTTCCAGGGTCAACATAAGCAGTTGGCAAACTTGTAGCATCATTGAGATAAGCATCATTAGACACCTTCCATTGTGCCAGAGAAGTCTGGATACCAGTGTTATAATTTGTTTGTGCATCACCTGCACCAGTCCATCCGCGTAAAGCTGCTTCTGCTTTCAGGAACCATACTTCAGCAGCGTTCATGATCATCATTGGTGAATTGCTCGTCACAATAGTTTTGCTATTTAATAAAGAGTAACCATTATAACCAGGTTTGGCAGTTACAATTGATCCGATACGGATACCTTTATACTGACCAGCAAAGCGCGCATCCACCGCTGGTGTAGCGTATACCGGTAAACGCGGGTCATTGTATCCGGTTAAATAGGTTTCTATCGGAGCTCCTAAAGCAATATCTGTCCAGCTGGTTGTAATAACTTCCAGCGGATTATGCGTTCCGCCGCCTGAAACACCAGCGTTGTCTGCATTTATAGTCAGAACACCACCATTAGCTGGATCTAAAGCCTTTTGAGCTTGTGCTTGTGCTGTTGCAGCATCAACTTTCACAATGTGCATGGCTAAGCGTAAACGTAATGAATTAGCCAATTTTAACCATTTGGTATAATCACCGCCATAAACCAGATCATATTGTTTGAATGGAGTTTGTGCAGGATTAGCTTTGATATAAGTATTCAGGTTGGTTACTGCTGTATCCAGTTCCAGAAAAAACTGATTGTAAACCGCTTGCTGAGAGTCATAAGGAGTTCCCATTAACGTTTTTCCCGCTGCATTGTAAGCAATAGGACCGAATTTATCAGTTACCCTGTTCATGATCTCTACTTTAAGGATTAAAGCAACAGCCCAGAAATCAGGAAGTGCAGTTCTTGTACCTGCCTTTCCTATCGAATTGATGGCAAACAGTGAATTGGTAAAAGAAGTCACAAAAACATTCTGATTCCATCCGTCTACCAGGCTGTAATTTAAGTTACTGATATTTCCTCTGAAAGGGTTTGGAGACATCATATAACCTGAGTAACAGTCTGCGTTTAAGTTCTGGTTCAGCTGGTAATCACCTTCACCTCCAAAAATAGAAGCCTGGATACCTGGATATACCAGTCCAATCTGAAACTTCCCGGTACCGATACCTGTATTATCGGTATTGTATTTTTCAAAGTCTTTTTTACAACCGGCAAATGTAAGTACTGTTAGTGCAAGAAAAGCAGACAGTGCGTACTTATAACCATTGCGTATTATATATTGAGTTTTCATTTTTTTAATTTTAATAGTGAACATTTTATAAAGTAACATTCAGGTTGAAACCGAAATTACGTGTAGCTGGCTGACTGAATACGTCTACCCCAGATAATCCATTACCTGTTGACATGGTAACTTCAGGATCGAAAGGTGCTTTTTTATAGAAGTATAAAAGATTTCTTCCGATCACCGAGAACCTTAAACTTTTAACTGCTCCTTTGGTAAATGGAATAGTATAACCAATAGAGGCTTCACGTAAACGTACTACTGTTGCACTGTACATATAGTTTTCTGTAATACCATCACGGCCACCTACAGAAGTATACCATACTTTAGGGTCCACACTGCTGATTGGTTTGCCCGTAACCGCATCTACTCCGTTGATATTTACACCACCTTGATTTCTTGCATCACCTGAGGCTTGTGAAACACCGTATTTATCAAATACAGCTTCAGTAAGTGATAATACCTGGCCTCCGAATTTACCGTCCACAAGGAAGCTTAATCTGAATCTTTTGTAATCAAAGCTGTTACTCCATCCCAATTGGAATTTAGGGTTCGCATTTCCGATATAGTTGTAACCGTCATTTACCAATGGTTTACCATCAGCACCGATTAAAATACGGTTCTGGTCATCACGTTTAAAGGTAACGCCATAAATATCACCAAATGAACCACCTGTCCTTAATTCTGACTGATAAGTATTGTTACGGTTTGGTGTTAATATGAATTGATTAATACCATCTTTTGAATCGACATCAATTACTTTATTTTTATTGGCTGATCCGTTGAAAGATGAATTCCAGGTCAGGTTTGTATTTTTAATGACATCATAACCTAAATTAAATTCGATACCTGAGTTCTGAATATTTCCGGCATTTACATAACCTTGGGAGAAGGTCGTGACAAAAGAAGGGATAACGCGGATAAACTGGTTCTTGGTATTAGATTTATAGTAAGTGAAACTCAGGTTAAGTCTGTCACCTAAGAAACGTAAGTCTGTTCCTAACTCAAAAGAAGTTGTTTTTTCTGGCTTCAATTCCGGAAAAGGAGCAACAGAATTTAATAAGACCCCACCGCCAGTACTAAAGTGTGTTAAGGGCTGGGTTACATAGTTAGGAACCGTGTTACCTACCTGCGCAAAAGTACCCCTTAATTTCGCATAAGAAATTACTTCAGGCAATTTAAACATCTGGTTCAGAATGAAAGACAAACCTGCCGATGGATAGAAATAAGAGTTATTTGGCGTAAATGCCAGGTTTGATGACCAGTCATTTCTTGCCGTAACGGTTAAGAACGCCCAGTTTTTGTAACCAATGTTTGCATTGGCAAATATCGATTGTATCTGGTTATGGTTATTTGGTAATGAGGTAATAGGAGGCCCGCCGGCAACTGTTGTGATATTTTCAGGAAGAAAAATATTTGGAATGGTTAAACCTGGTTTGGTATAGCCATTGCTTGCATCAGGACCAATTAAAGTACCAAAAGCGTTAGCATCTGTAATACTGGTCCCCAATACACCGTCCACTTTAAAATCAGATTTAGAGGGTACTGAGAAAGTAAGTAATAAATCTGCGTATTTCTGTTCTGTAGTCTGGTTGCTTAATAACAATTGTCCGTTCTCTTTTGCAAGTACGGCATTGGTTGTTGCATATAAATCCTGCTCGTAAATATCGGTGTAACGGTCAATATTTCCACGTGCCTGGATGCTTAACCAACTGGTAAAATCATATTTAGCACTTGCATTTAACAAGATACGGTTACGTTTGGCTTCATTCAGGTTACGGTTAAGTACCCACCATGGATTTTGTTGTACGTCTTCGTTGAAAGGCCAGTTTTGTTGTGGCACTGAAACACCTTCAACTGATCCTGGTAATTCAAATTGGTTTTTATAAGGAGAAATATCTCTCCCCCTTGGAAATAAGTACAATCCGGTTAAAGGATTTAGGTAAAAGCCCAAACCAGGACTGTTGTTGACTTTTTGAGAGATATAGTTCACGTTCGCATCAACGGTCAGTTTATTATCCAAAAAACGGGCTGTCTCGCGGAAGTTAAGGTTATGACGGCCTAATTTGTTGGTTGGTTCTACACCTCTGGCAGTAGTATTGGCATAAGAGAAATAGGATTGTGCAACGTCATTACCGCCAGAAAGACTGATGGAGTTTGTTAAATTTGTACCCGTTTGAAAGAATGGGCTTACATTATCTTGTGCTGATGATATTTTATCGCCCCAGCTATCTGCTCCGCCAGTAGTCTGACCATAACTATTCTGAAGTTTAGGTTTGTAGGCCACACGGTCCAGTGTAAGTGAAGAAGAGTAACTGATTTGAGTTTTTCCTGCTTTTCCTTTTTTAGTGGTAATTAAGATAACACCGTTTTGTGCCTGGCTGCCATATAAGGCAGAGGCTGATGCACCTTTTAAAATAGTCAGTGTCTCGATGTCTTCAGGGTTAAGGTTGGAAATACCATCACCACCGTCCTGACTTGCACTTACTGAGGTAGTTCCGCCACCGCCTTGCCCTACGTTACTTCCAAAAGTATTGTTAGGTTGTCCGTTAGCGTTTGACCCGTTAGAAATCGGAACTCCGTCAATTACATATAATGGCTGATTATTTCCACCAGCTGATTTGTTACCTCTTAAGATAACTTTAGCAGAACCACCTACTCCAGAAGCACTAGGTGAAATTGTTACACCTGATACTTTACCATTCAGAGAGTTCATTAAGTTATCACTTTTCACCCTGGTCAGTTCCGATCCGGATACCTGCTGGGTAGCATAAGTGATTGTTTTTTCTGATTTTTTAATACCCAGGGCGGTTACCACAACCTCGCCCAGTTGTTTTGAATCTTCCAATAATGTGATCTGCAAAGTTCCTGAGCCTGCTGTAGCTTCCTGACGTGCAAAACCGATATAAGAGAAAATTAATACATCGCCAGGATTGGCCTGTATAGCAAAATTACCATTTGAGTCTGTTTGAGTACTCAGTTTTGTGCCTTTAACTTGTACGCTGACCCCAACTAATGGTAGCCCGCCTGCATCTTTTACTGTTCCTTTAATGGTCGCTGCTACTTTTAACGCATTTAAAGAACTGGCCTTGTGTGCCGGCCAGTTAACCAATACCGGGTGGCCAGCGTTATTGAGATTTGCTCCCATTGCCAGGCCCGGCATCAATAAAGTGAAGAGTAGTAATTTTTTCATGTTTTGGTTTTTTTAAAAGTTTAGATTTAATCGTTTTGGTTTGGAGCCTGTTAAAATCCAGGTAGCTAATTTCCAACAGGCTCTTAATACTTAGTTTCAGGTAGTTTCTCCATAGTCAGTCGTTTAGTGTTTATCGCTAATTGTTCATTGTCAAAATTCTCCATGACTAATGCTGCTGCACCGATAATTTCACCGTCAAAGCCGAGCTTGGAGATCAATAATTCTGTATTGGCAGCCAGCCTTGGAATGCAGTACTTATTTAAAGCCTGCTGCATGGGAGCCATCATGATTTTACTGGCCTTCGCTCCTCTTCCGCTTAATACAATGGTTTGCGGATTCATAATATGAATCAGGATAGAGAGTGCTTTACCAATTTTATAACCAGCATCAGAAAGCAATTCAATAACGAACTGATCTCCATTATTCGCGGCTTCAAAAATCGCATCACTCATTACTTTTAACGAGCCATCAACGAAGGAATTTAAAGTGGATAAACGCCCTTGTTTGATGCCTTCAATAGCTTTTTTCACGACTACCAACATAGATGCTTCTGCTTCCAGGCAACCTTGTTTACCGCAAATACATAATTCTCCGTCTTCAAATAAAGGGATGTGGCTGAATTCGCCTGCAAAACCACTGTAACCTCGAAAAATATCTCCTTTCACAATCATCCCAAGGCCAATACCCCAGCCCAGGTTAATTACCATAACTTCTTTAAGAGATTTAGCGACTCCGAATCTTTGTTCAGCCAGTGCAATCACACTGGAATCATTATCTATATAGGTAGTTAAACCGGTGGCATTGGTGATATATGCAGTTAGCTTTTCGCCTTCTGCATCCAGATAAGAGTAGTTTTTACCGTCTTTTACACTCACAAAACCAGGCATGCCTACACCTATCCCCAGGATACTTTCTTTGTTGATTCCTGATTTCAGGATATGATCTTCGATGTAAGTGATTAACTGGGAAAGTGCGGTTGAATTGTTATTTAAAATCAGCTCTACCGTTTCGATTTCGGCTATCGGCTTGTTATTCAGATCTACAATAGCGATCCGGGTAGAAAGCTGGTCCATGGCAATAGCCATAATATACATTGCATCTGGCTTTATGGCATACATTAATGGTCGTCGTCCCCCACTCGATGGAGCGTAGCCGACCTCGATAATAAAGCCCTCATTAATTAACTCATTTATTGTTTTAGTTATAATTGGGATGCTTCTATTAAATAAAGTGCTCATTTCAGCACAAGAAAGTGACTTCTCTAAATACAATTGCTTTAAAATCTCACTTTTTAGCTCAGTGCTTTTTACTAGCTTTTCCGTTACTTCCATTATATATTTGATTACTTTAATAAACTTACTAAAATGTTTTAATAAGTTTTGCAAGTAATTAAAATAAATTTAAAATAACTTCATCTTTATTATTTAAAATAGATAAGATACAGTTTAAAGCAACAAATAGATAGTATGTTTTTAATATCAAAAAAACGTTTTAGCAAAATTAATAGAGAATTAATTTAAGGTCAGGTGGGCTGAATAAAAAAATTGACGGGTGGAGAAGAAAAATAGCAGGATTGGAAAAGAAATCTTGTGCAACCTGCTTTTGACAGGCTGCACATTAGATTTCACAAAACACACGTGACTTATAATAATTTTGGCTGCAATGGTCCTTTACCAAAGCGGATTCCTACAGAAATTTCATGAGAACCTTTGCTGATCTTCCCGAGGTTAGCATTACCAAAGCCAGTTTGATAACTGTACCCCAGTTTTACATTGGTATTTAAGATGACAGATATAATACCAGCTACTTCACTCGTGGTCTTATAGTTAACTCCAAAGCCGAACTTATCTTTCAAATAAACTGTAGCGGAGAAATCAGCTTCTGTATTATAGGTCCTGCTGTAAGAAACCATCGTAGCGGGTTTAAATTTCACATCTTCATTCAAATTGAACAAGTATGCTCCACTAAAATAATAGGTGTTGCTATAGTTTCTTTTTTCATCAGCAGATGCGTTTCCCAGGCTCCGGAAGCTTAATCTTGGCAGAGAAGCTCCTATATAATACTTTTCAGGGCTATATAACATGACACCTAAACCTACTGTTCCCACAGTTTCCCTGATGTCGTTGCGAAAACTCACATCGTTAGGGTCAACTTCGCTATAACTTGCAATATAATTTCTGAATCCTGCATTAAAAGAGGCAGCAAAGAAGTTCTGGTCTGAAAGCTGCACTGCTTTGGCAAAAAAGGCAGATACTTCGGCCAGTTTCTCAATATTAAATTTATCATAGGTCAGAGACAGCCCTGCTGCACCATTGATCTTCTCAATTGGTAAGCTTCCATTGAGCTGGAAAGTATAGGGGGCCCCTTCTATCCCTGCCCATTGCCTTCTGCTGTTCAGGTTCACTGAACCCGCTTTATCTAATAGTGAATAGGCAGAGTTGAATGGAACCTGATTATCATGGTATTGGGTAAAAGAAGTGGATTGCTGGGCCTGGCTTACGCTGAGGATCATGACGAGTGCACTGGTTAACAGTGCCTGTTTAAAGAGTTTCATATTTCTGTTTTATATTTTGGTAAGGCCGGAACGTGGTCCGGCCTGTTTAGAGTTAGTATTTAAGGATAAAATAGCCTGTTTTACGCTTCACACGACTATCAGTCTGGTATTCAATCAAACAGAAATAAGTGCCCTGAGGTAAATTTTCGCCGGATTTTGATTTTCCCAGAAAAACATGCTGGTCATTGTCATAACCTTCTATGTCAAATACTTTAAGTCCGTTCCTGTTAATAATCGTCACTTTATTGAGCGGAAAGTCTTTGATTCCATCGATTGACAGGAATTCATTGACTCCATCCCCGTTAATGGATAGTGCGGGGTGAACTCTGATCGCTTCGCCTGCTGCATCTGTAATTTGCAGTTCCTGTACAATCATCTGAGCAGCTTCGTAGCGGCTGTCTCCTGCTTGAATAGCGGTGATTTGCGTTTTACCAATTCTTAATCCTTTAAGCTCAGTCCCGGTCAATATTGCATAATCAGGACTGGTTATTTTAAAAGTTACAGGCAGGCCTGCGCTTGATACTGCTTTTAAAGTATAGGTACTGTTAATTTGCAAGGAAGGGATTCTTTCGAAAGTAATGGTCTGTGGTAATTTACCCACGACTAATAAACGACTTGCTGACGGGGTAGCTGCATAGTTCGGATTAACCGGAGCAGTTGCCGTAATCATCACATTTCCTGCACCAACCAGGTGAACTTTGTTGTCAGCAATAGTTGCAATTGACAGATCACCGCTACTGAAAATTGGTGTTTCCCCGCTGCTCAGCATTACATCGGGCGTAAAGTCAGCATCACCTACGGCTTTTGTAAGGATCGCATCCATGGTAATAGTTCTGGTAGTGGAAGTAATACTTAACGTTCCGTTCACATAACTGAAGGAATAGTTAGCTGCTGAACCTCCTGAAAGGACAATCGGATAAGTACCCGCGGCAGAACTTTTTATAGCTTCAGTTGTGGCCAGTGGCGGGTTCTGAATTACTGATTCGCCTTCAGCATTTACAAAACCGCTGTATTTAAAAGTGAAAACCGGATTATCAATTCCAAAGATCCTGGTCTTATTATCGGCAGTTACCTGGAGGATGGCTTTATCAATTGATAAAATAGCTGATTCATAACTTATGTTATAATTTAAAGCAGAAGCCCCAGTACCAGAAATGATATAAGTTCCGGCAGGGGATAGTGGTTTGGCAACTGTAGTCAGTAAAGCTGGTGCAGAGATAGCTGAAGCTACAGTTTCTCCATTTACAAATCCATCATAGGTAGCTGTTAAAACCGGATTGGCCTGTCCATATAGTCTTGTTTTATTGTCTACTCTAACAATCAGGGCTCTTTTTGCAACAAAGAGTGGCTTACTGACTGCAGTAGCCACAAAATCGGCCGATGCGGCAAAAGATGCTGTAATATTTGCCGTTCCTGTACCTGTAATCTTTACTTTTCCGTTTTCAATTACAGCAACATTCAGGTTATCAGAAGAATAAACTGGCTGTACACCCGAATTTGATAGGGCTGCAGGATCAAGGTTCGCGTCTCCGTAACTTACTGCTGGTAAATCAGCATAAGTAATTATTGGCAAGCCTCTGATAAACAGCTGCCCGGCAGTATAAGTGATCGTATAGTTTGCAGCGGCAGCATTACTGACAGTAATCGGATAAACTCCTTTTCCTGAGGCTGCTGTAGCTGTAGTTACCGCTAATGGAGCCGCAGTTAAATTCGCCGCTTTATCTCCGTTAACAAAACCGGTATACGTAAAAGTAAACACTGGGTCTGTTTGCCCGGCCCCCCTTTCGGCATCATCAGCCTTAATATTTAACGGAGCTGGTTTGATAGTTAATAAACCAGGCTGATAACTCACTGTATAATTTGTAGTCACCGTCAAGCCTGCAGGTATCAATGCGTAAGTTGCTACAGCTGAAGAGGCTGTTGCTGTTGTAGCCACAACTGTTTTCAAATTTAAGTCACTGATATTATCCTGAGCGGCTAAACCGGTATATGCTAAAGTAAATACAGGATTTTCCTGTCCATATAATCTGGACTTATCTTCAGCCTTTACGATCAGGGCCGCTCTTGTAACTGTCAGTACACCTTGCTGATAGCTGAATTTATAATTAGCTGCCGCAGCTGCGCTTGCATTAATTGCATAGGTACCGGCAGCAGAACCTGGCGTTGCCGATGTCGAGAGCTGTGGTTTTGCCGTTAAAACGCTTTCATTTTCTCCATAAGCCAGGCCGGTATAATTAACAGATAATACAGGATTCTCCTGTGCGTATACCCTGGTCTGAGGATTGGCAGTGATGACTACGGCCTTCTGATCTACGTTAAGTGTCGTTGTTCCAGAAGCTCCAGAGGTAAATGTTGCGGTCACCGTTGTTGAACCTGTACCTTTTATTTCCAGTAAGCCTGCTGTATTTACGATAGCGATGGCCGGGTTGCCGGTAGTATAGGCTGGCTTGCCGCTGGTACTGATTGCACCGGGATCAAAAGGTGCATCCCCATAAATTTTATGGAGTGGTGAAAAAGAGACGTTCCCTTCTGTTAGTTTTCCATTTACAAAAGTGATGGCATAATTAGTGGAAGTTAAGCCTGCAGGAATAATCAGGAATCCAGCCCCGTCTGCCTGTTTGGTAAAGGTAAGGGTGCCTGTAAGTTTACTGGCCTCATCGGCATTTACAAATCCTTCGTAACGTACTGTAAATACAGGATCATTTTCTCCGGTTAGTTTAGATTTATCATCGGCAATTACCTTTAAGGGTACTGTTGCGATATTGAGCTGCTGACTGGCTATCCCCGGCCCATAAATTGCATCTTCTGCTTGTAAAGCGGTAATACTGACCTGACCTGCACCAAGGACTTTGACGGTCCACTCTCCTACTATATCTTTTTCAACTACCGCAATGTCCGGGTTCGAACTGGTAAAAGTAATTGGGTTTGCAGTATTGCTGGCTGCCTGAAAAATCAAAGGCTGATCTCCATATGTGGCAGTAGCAGGAAGATTACTCAGGGTAATCAACTGATCTTTTTTAGACTCGATAGTTAATTTCCCTTTAACCGGGTTAAAAGTATATTTATCGGAAGTCAAGCCGGAAACATCCACCAGAATATCATATACGCCTGCTGCGGATGTGGCATCTGCCTGAATACTCAGGATTGGAGTTCCTGTTATAGCGGTTGCATCATCTGCACCTGCAAAAGGGCCATAGGTGAAAGTAGCTGCAGGGTTTGCACTTCCATGGGTTTTAAGCTTATCTTCTGCGGTTACATTCAGGTTTGCTTTTGCAATGGTTAATGAGCTGCTCACCTCGGCAGCCGGAGAATAAGTTGCATTTCCTGCCTGGTTAGCCTTAATCAGGACAGTACCCGATTTTTTGATAATTACCTGGTTGACGGCAGTAATTTCCGCAATCGCAGGGTTATCCGAAGTATAGGTTATGGCATTTCCGCTTGCACCACCTGTAGCTGATAAGGTAATATTTGCATCGCCATAAACTGCCGCCAGTGTAGCTGGTAAGCCTGTAATAACCTGTGGGGTTGCAGTTACAACAATTGTTTTGGTCGCTGATGCGGGATCAAAAGTTGTATTTCCAGGTTCAGTAACAGTAATTACGGCTGTTCCTCCACCTATTACTTTCACGGTACTCCCGGTAAGCTGAAGAATTCCTGCCGGAGCTACTGTATATTGGAAAGCGGTTAAGCCAGCAGTACTGCTTGCTGCTAAGATAAAATCTGGATCTCCTACTTTAAAGGTAGTTGGAAAAGTATTGGTAAAGGCCACAGTTTGTGGTGATTTTGGTAGCGCCAGGGTAACTTTGGTTCCGTCAAGTACGATAGCTTTGGTTCCATCTGGCCCTGATCCTAAACTTAGCGAAAGGGTAGAAACTAAGCCCCCCGGGTTTGCTCCATCAGCCCATGAACCATCGGCAGAAGTATTATACCCTGCCAGCGCACCATCATTCAAACTGCGCTGTTCAATACGGCGTACACCTTTTTGATCATCGCTTAAAATCATTGTTCCCCAGGCATTGGAAACTCCATTGACATCGTTAAAATAAAATGGAGAAAGTCCGGAAAATTCATTGGCCTTGACAGCAGCTACGCCATCGTCTTCTATAAAAGTCCCTGCAAGCGGACGACCTGTTCCTTCCACATTGTCATAAAGGAATACAAAGTTTTTAGCAATCCCTGCAGTTGCAGCATTACTTCGGATAGCAGTTCCAGCGCCAGGCATCCCCTGATCATCCACATCCATACTCAAAATGGTCAAAGGATCAGCTGCAGGAGAATGTAATTTATAGGCAATAGCTGCAGGATCAGCGGCATCAGGATTATTCAGTGCTATTCTTAAGAATAAGTTCTGTCCCGGGTTCATTCCCTCGGTTTTAACAGTTTCCTGAATAAACCAGCCTGTATAACTTCCAGCGCCGTCTGTAGTTAAAACTCCATAGTCCGAAACCAGCGTTCCTTTTAAAGGTGACCCGTTTTTAATTTTTGAACTTTCCAACGGAGGCCTGTAAAAGTTTCCATCAGTATGGCCTGCTGTGCCCGGAGCAACATTTGCAGAGGGAAGAAGGTACAGGTAAAATCCAGCACCATCAGAAACAGTAGTTGTAGTAACCAGGTTATTTTCATACCTGTAGGTTTTGTTTGGCTTTAAGCCCGTTATTTTAGCTCTGTATACGTATGGAATACCATTTCGCGCATACATCCCTCCTTCAATATATTTTGGGAACAGGAGCATTTCAAGCTTGGGCTCCTGCCCAAATACCTGAATGGAGAGTAAAGTGAGTAAAAACAGTAAAAGTTTTTTCATTGAAATATAATTATATCGGTTATGACAATAGCAACATCATCTATATTAATTTTAAGACAAGTCAGTTTCAGGGGGCATTATTTGCTCATTAATAGCGTAGCCCGGATGTTGGTCTGACCAGTTCCTTTATCGTCCAGATAAATCAGATACACAGCAGCAGTTTCTACCGGAAGACTCAGCGGCGTACTAAACAGCACAGCCTGGTCATTGGAGTCTTTGATCAGCAGCGTAAATTCTTTTATTGGTTTCAAGAACTGATCTTTTCCTACCAAAAGAGTTTTAAATCCTGAAAATGAAGCGGACAACCGGAGGAAGTCGCCAACTTTTATTTCTTCTGATCCAGGACCTTTATATGTAGTGGTGGTGATATAAACATTTACCTTATCTGGTAATACTTTAGAAAAGTTAGCCAGACTGATTTTCACTGAACCGGCCGCTGGCAAAGTTTCTTGATTAAAACCATGAAGAGAATCATCAAAAACCCGCAGCTTAATTTTATCATTTGGCCTGAGCATAAAATATTTATGGTTTTTAAAGGCCTCTAATTTTAATAAAGTATCTAATAATAAAGTAGTATCATCGTAGAACCTGAACCTGTTCTCTCCCGAAACCAGGCTGACACTGGTAATAGGTACAGTTAATTTATTGCCTGCCCCTTCTACAACAGTTACTTTTTGTGAAGTGAAATCACTGATAGAGAAGCTTCCAAATGCAGGGTCTTTCACTAATTTTCCTTTTGAGCAGGAGGAAATTCCAGACATAAACAACATGGATAAAATAAAGTAAAAGGTTATTCTCATAGCGTCTGAATAATGAAAAAGCAGTCCCTTTATAAAGGGATACTGCTTTTTCTTAGAAATAAAATCTTAAAAATTAATCTTGAGAAGTCTGTGGAGTGAATTTAGCCCATCCAGAAGTCCATTGACTTAAGTTTGAAGCAAGAACAGCACCTTTAGTCACTGTTGTATTTCTTGGCAACAAGTTATTGAAGCTATAAGTACTTGCAAGATCAGTTGTATAAAAAGGACTTAAGTTTCTTGTTCCTCTGATACCTAATCCGATAAATGCGTCAGCATCAGCAGAAACTAAGATAGAGTTTGTACTTCCTGTTAATGAAACAGCAGTTGCAGGGCTGAATACTGTTGTATAAGAATGAACAATATTATTGTTGAAACCACCAGGTGTTGCACTGGTTTCAGTTCCGCTTTGGAATTCAGCACCAGTGTTATAACCAGCGATGATTGAATTCGTGATCGAAAGATCAGAATTTCTTCTCCAGCGGTTACCAGCACGTAATCCTGTATTAGCACTTGAATAACCTAGTAAAGTGAAGTTTGAATAAGTTGGTTTTGTTCTTGGTGTAGCTGTTGAACCTGTACCATCATTATCTGATTCAATTCCGTTAGAGTCAGAAACACCACCACTTGTACTATGCGTAGATTGTGGATCTTTTAAACTGATTGCATAGCTGATCGTTCCAGAATAACCGAAATCTGTATCAAAATCATCATCATCATTACCAAGCGCTAATAAATAGCTTGGGCTAACTGTACCACCAAAGAATTCAAATGCGTCATCAGCTCCGAAAGAAACCTGTACGTGGTCAATAGTTGTACCTGATCCAACACCACCCATAGTTAAGCCATTGATTTCATTGTTTGGTGCAAGAATATAACCTGCATATTCAATACGTACATACTGAAATTTACCTGAATTATCAGCAGGAACATTACCACCGTAAGTAAGGTCAACACCTAAGGAAACTCCATTGGCATCATAACCTGGCAAACCTTCAATAACCTGAGTAGATGGTTTGTTTGTAGTTGAATTTCCTAATAAAACAATCCCGCCAAAATCACCTGCAACACGGGTATTAGCTGCTTTTGGAGAAGTAAAGATGATTGGTTGTGATGGAGTACCTACTGCATCAATTGAAGAACCTCTTGTTACTACCAATACTCCTGCAATTGCATTAACTACTGATGTAGAAGGGTCAACTTTGTAATTTACTTTTTCTCCGGTAGTAAGGATTGTACCTGGTTTAATAGTTAGTTTTGCTCCGCCAGTCACATAAACTACACCATTTAACTTGTAAACTTTTCCAGGGCTCAATGTTCTGCTTGCAGAAATGTTACCCGTAATTACGGAGTCAGCTCCGGTAAAAGGCCCGCCAGCGCCATTTGAACGATCAAAATTTCCTTCTGCTCCTTTTTTACAGCCTGCGACTGCGAATGCGGCAATTGCTACAATTGCAAGCGCTTGTTTTGTGAATTTTTTCATTGTTTTCTTTAAAATGGTTTATGGTTTTTATTATAAAATAAAGTTAATCTTTCTGTGTTTTAATAAGTACTGTTTTATGTTAAGTTTTTATTAATAAATAACTGATTAAAAGGCATTTAAATAAAATTATATAAACAAATAATACATATTAATTATCCGATTAAAACTTATAAGTAAATGCCATACTTACATTGGTTCCCGACCTCACCTGGTAAGTGATTTTATCGCCGTCACTTTCTTTATACTGATCAGTCTGTCCCGGCTTTAATACAAAAGGGGTATCACCACCACCACCATCGTATCCGTTGATATTTTTATAAAAACTGGTTTGCGCATTTAAAAGGTTTGAAATATTTAACTTCAGTTCTCCTTTCTGCTTAAAGACACGGGTGAACACCTGGAAATCAACCAGGTTACGTCCCATTTCATATTCAATTTCCAGAGGGCTAAAATGTATCGTGTTTGTCCTGTAGCCCGATCTGTTATAAACTACGTTGGCACCATAATTAAGCTGTGTATACGATAAACCAACATTGACAATCCATGGAGACTGACCATAAAGTGCCCTTTTAGATTTAACCTCTTTAACAACCTCATTATTCACCCCTTCATAACTAAGCGCAACGACATCAGATTTAATCAGGGTACCATTTCCAAAAACAGAAAGGTTACGCAGCCATTGCCGGTCTGCGATAAAGCCCATTGATTTTCTAACTTCCATTTCAAGCCCATAGTTCACTGCAGATTTCTGGTTTTGAAAGGCATATTGATCTACCGCCATATCCTGAATAAAAACCAGCTCAATTGGCTTATCAAATTTCTTGTAGAATCCAGACAAGGAAACAATTTCTCCCGCAGAAGGATACCATTCAAGTCTTAAATCTGTATTGTTAATTTTAGTGCTTTTCACATTAGAACCTCTGATCCTGGCATCCAGAATCGGGTCATATAAGTTAAAGACAGAAGTTTCCCTGAAATCAGGTCTGACTACTGTTGTGGCATAAGAACCTCTTACATTTATATTGTCTGAGATACTATAGGTTACATTGACCGAGGGAAGAAATTTCTTATTGTCATCTGTATTGGTTTCCCCGTCCTTAGTTTTTAATTGTGTATTGGAAAGTTTGTAAGCATCAAACCTTACCCCGTATACCAATCTCAGTTTCTTAAAAAATCGCTGATCCAGCATTGCATACGCACTTTGAGAGTTTGCTTTACCTGTAAATTGTCCGCCCATATCGTCAGGAACACTATAAAATGCCTGATCAGCACCACTGCCCACTTTATCTGGAGCAAGGCTATATTCATAAGGCGCAACAAACAGAATAGGATTTATGGCATTGTAGATCTCTATGGTATAATTCGAAAGATCTCTTTTTTTGTAAAACCCGCTGTAACCAATTTTAGCCAGTGTATTATCCCCCAGCAGTTCAAAAGATTTACTCAGGTTTATTCCCCAATTGTAATCCTTTTCCCTGGTGTCAGTATATAAACGGTAATCAGGGTTGCCGTCATTCTGTTTGGCGTTTGCAACCAGATAACGTTGAAAATAAGGTATACCATTTACAGAGCCGGAGCCAAATGCAGTGAACTTTCGCCTGTCATTTATAGTTTGGCTCACATGGGTATAAGATCCGTTCCAGGTCAATTTAACACCAGATTCCCCTAAAGTATGCTCTCCTTCGAGTTTATGCTGCAAAACCGTCGTATTCTTTGGGTCCTGAATATTGAATTGCCTTCTGTATTCAGGCCCTGTCTTTTGTTCATCTGTGGGGTCCCTGCTTTCAGAGGTAATAAAATCATTGTTATATACATGAGAATACATGTTTCTGAATCCAATTTTAAAACCTTTGCCCTGAACACCAAGATTTAACAATGCGCTTATTGTAGAATTATATTTATAGATCCTGCCATTCTGACGAATGTCTGCACTATCAATTGAAGAAGGTGTAAACCCTCCTCTTGTACTGATAAAATCATTAATTTCCTGGCTGTTCCGCAGAGTTGCCCCGCCTACAAATCCAAAACTCAATCCATTTTTCAATGGATAAACACGCCCAAAAGAGAAACGATAATTTTGATTCGGTTCAAAACCATAACGGTATAACCTGAAACCTCCGGGATCAAAAGCTCTGCTTTGTGTGATCAGATAATCGGGAACTGCTCCGTTACGGCTCCAGCTTTGCAAACCAAGAGGCAGTTTATGGCTTTTATCCATAAAACCAAACACCTCTGCGCCTGCTCTTTTTCCAGCCTGCATAAAGTCTTTACCAATAGTATTGCTATTATATCCTGTTCCAACCTGGAACTGCATGAAGTTTTGTATGGGAATATCCAGGGTATTGACGATCACCTGCCCGCCAGCAAATTCAGAGGACAGGTCTGGTGTTGCTGTTTTATTGACAACAATACTGCTGACCATTTCTGCAGGGATAGCATCAAACGAGAAATTACGCCGGTTCATATCTGTACTTGGCTGAGTCACCCCGTCTATCTGAGCCTGGTTATACCTGTCACTCAATCCACGCACCACGACATACCGGTTATCAACGACGTTCAAACCACTCACACGCTTTAAAATCGCACCTACGTTATTATCTGGCGTACGTGCAATTTGTGCAGCAGAAATCCCGTCGGTGATCCCTGCTGCAGTTTTCTGTCTTGCGTATAGTCCTGCTGTGGAAGCCTTTTGATAACCTGAAGTGACCACCACTTCCTTTAGTGCATTTGCAGCAGGTTTCATAGAAATATCCAGCTTGGTTATCGCTCCTGCTTTAATTTGTACCCCGGTTATTTTTTGTGTCTGGTAAGAAATGTAACTGATTTCCAGGGTATAGGTTCCCGGAGGAAGCGACATCACATAAGTTCCATCGACAGCACTCTGCATGCCTGATCCCAGTTCAATGACCCTGATACTTGCGCTTGGAAAAGTTTCTCCTTTTTCATCGCTGACTGTGCCGGTTATTTTTCCCGGCTCTGGCTTTTTTACGGGAGGTTTTACGGTTAAACGCACTGAAATATTTGAGTTCAACATAGAAAAGTTAAGGTTTGTCTTCTTTTCCAGGTCTTCCAGTACCAGTTTTAAGGGTAAATGATTGTAGTTGATATTTTGAAGTTTAACCTCGCTCATCTGGGCGGGGTCGTACACGAAAGTAAAAGAGGATTGTTTATCTAAATCCTTTAATAAGGTCTGAGCGGTACAGTTTTTATACATCAGGGTAATAGTTCCGCTCTGCCCCCGGGCTTTGGAAATACTATAAAATGATAAGAAAATAATCAGAAAACTGATGAGTAATAAGGGTTGAAGTGGATATACTGTATATTTTTTTTTGGACAGTAAATATATAATCATACTTTTGGAATGGTTTATTGCGCCTGTGAATCGTAATTTATCATTGTTTTTTTCCGGTCTGACCGGTAATTAAGAGCAGTACTGCCGCCAGCGGTACTGCTCTTTTTTTTGGATACGGTGTAATGGTTTACTGAGCGCTCAATTCATAATAACATACCCCGCAGGGATTTTTTTAAACTTTAAATGGTGAGTAAATAAGAGTGTTTTAATTACATCTTCGACAGGCTCATTTCTAAAGCTGCCGCTAATGGCAAAGCCCTTCAGTCCTTGCTTTTCAAATTGCAGTGTAATATTATAGTAAGAAGCTACCTGTGCTAAAGCTTCTGTTAAGCTTGTATTATCGAATTCCAGTGTCCCATCCTCTGTATAAGATTTAATATGATCATTGTTATCAAATACAGATTTTGTCCCTGCATCACCAACCTGGCTATACTGCTGACCGGGGGCAAGCCTTAAAGCATTAAAGCCCTTTTGCTGGCTGCCTATTTCCACCTTGCCTGTATATAAGCGTATTTTTTCCAGCTGATAGTTTTTATAATTCTCTACGGTAAAAGAAGTCCCTAAAGCCGTAGTAGATAATTTCGCCGAGTAAACGGTAAAAGGTCTGTGTTTATCTTTAGCGATCTCAAAGAAACCTTTTCCTTTAATCAGAAATACTTTACGGTTATTGGAAGCAAATGCCGCAGGATATTTAAATACTGAGCCAGAGTTTAAGGTAACCACAGAATGATCTGTCAGGGTGATAATCTTTACAGAACCAACCGGGACAATGACCGTCGTAAAAGAAGTTTGTTGTTTTAGGCTTTCAGCTTTGCGATGTGCTAAATACCCCAAAGCAGAAACAAGGATAAAGGACGCTGCAACAGTTACTTTGATAAAAAATTTGAATACAGGGTGTAGCTTAACTGGTGAAGCAATGACTGGTTCCTCTTCAGTAACTACAGGAACTTTTTCACCAACCATTGGCATCATATCCAGATAGTCCAGATCAAATTCCCCATTTTCTACCAACAGGAAAAACTCATCCAGCTCTGCTGCATTCAATTCCTTTTCAAGAAACCTGCGGTATAGATTCTTTTTCTCGCTCGAGTTCATACTACTATATACTATCGGGCAATCCCTTTAGGGGGGATGGAATTAAAATAAATTATCCAGAGAAAATAGCAGGGGTAAAAACAAGTAAAGATAATCAGCCGCATCCGCAAGTTTACCCAGATCTCTCTTTGCTAAACTCATGTGTTCTTTAATCGTTTCTTTGCTTACAGAAAGCATATTAGCGGCCTCAGCATAAGTGAACCCGTCAATTTTACACAGTTCAAAGGTTTGCCTCCTTTTAGCAGGAATACGTCCCATAATTTGACGGAGCAGGGCAAGATCCATAGCCGCAGCAATGGCAACGTGCTGACTTGCCTCTTGTTGGGCAGACAAATATCTTCCGCGGAATACATTCTTCATCTTCTGATCAGAAAGTACACGCTTTAACCAGGTAAAAGTTACATTTTTGGTAATGGTAAAAAGATAGGGCCTGATTTCCCGCTCCGGGTCCAGGTTTGCCCTTGCTTCCCAGAGCCTTAAGAAAACATCACTGGTAAGCTCATCTGCAAGTTCAGCAGCACGTGTATGTTGAAAACAGTAAGCCCTTATATCTTTATAATACAGCTTATAAACCTGGGTAAAGGCATATTCATCACCATTAATGAAATCCTGAATGATACCTTTTGTTAATACTGTCATACCTTACAAATTTAAGTTTCAGAATGATGTAGTATATAAACTACAGATTAATTAAATGTTAACTTAAATGAAATAACTATTAGTTTAGCCTGGTAATCGTCAGGTTTGATTTCAAGTCAACCGGAATCCTGGAATCAAAAAGAACTTTAGGTTTTTCACTGACAGCCTCAGTTTTAAACCGACCTGCAGCGACAAAGCTTTTCTGGAGACAACTTTGGATCAGCGGATCTGAAATATCACCAAAAGGTTTTAAAGGAAGTACGGACAATTCATCAGCGGTTTGATCTGGTATTAACCCGCTACTGTAATCCCCTTTTCCCGAAGCATTGTATAATTTAAAAATCATGGGATAGATTTCCCATTTCGGAACCAGCTGCGGATTTCTATAGTCTTTAATTACAAAACTGGCCATATCCTTCCCCAGTGTTTGCTGACCGGATTGAATCACAGTCAGATAAGGTCTTAACGAATTGATGAGCAGTTCGGCCGCGGATGCAGTATGACTGCCTGTCAATATATAAACTCTGCCGAGATTCAAACGGTAAGCAGAAAGCCCGGAGAAACTGACTTTCTGGATAGTTTGAAACTTGGTCATTTCTGCTCCAAAACTACTTTTCCTTGAACCTGCATTTGAATTACCTCTATATTCTACAAAAGTAGCCCCTTCGGTAGCATTGGAAGAGATCAGGGTTGCTAAAGTCGCCGCAACAGGTACACTGCCCCCGGGGTTATAACGCAGGTCAACAATTAATTCCTGAACCTGTTCTTGTTTGAAATAAGTAAAGGCTTTTTTTAATTGAGTTAAAGCACTTTCTTCAAAAGAGTTCAAAAAGAGGTAGCCATAAGTTTGACCACCAGACTCAAAAACCTGGTAAGTATATACCGGATCTTCCGAATTGATTAACCGGGAGACTTTGATTGTTCCGTCTTTACCGGCCAGTTCGAGTTCGGCGCTTTGCTGTAAAATGCTGGTGCTGGTCAGCGCAGCAATATTAGCTGCGGATGGTACTGCTCCATTAATCTTTTTAATAATATCTCCGCGAACCAGACCTTTCTCTGCACCTCTGGAACCGGGAACAACCAGGCTGATTACCGTTTGCACCTGCCCGTTACCAGTTTGCAATGTAATCCAGTCAAACCCCAAAGTATGGGCTAAGGACGGCGGGTAGCTTTCCGGAAGATCCGGATTTACGAGCGCAGAGAAACGGTCAGCACCATTTCGAAGACCCTTAAAAAAAGCCGAAGGATCAGTATTCAGGTCAGGTTTCCCTGGTAAACTATTATTCCAGTAATAGTATACTTTCATACTATCCAGCACCCAGGAATTGATGTTTTCCTGACTGCCGGCAGGATAGTCTGGCCGGTCTTCGGTTTTGCGGCAACCAGTAATGGAGAAAAAAAACAAGTATAACAGCAGCGTTTTGATCAACAGAGAGCATGTCTTCATAAAAACGTTTTATATCGGTATGCGGTAAAATTAGCCGCTGCGTATAAAGTTTATATTAAGATAAAAACATATAATACTGCGAAACTCCTATACAATTCTTAGTTAGTAAAACTATCATTATATTAGTCACACTTATTATAGATTATGATCAGAAAAACCAGTATTACAGCCCTTTTCCTTTTATTTTTAAGCACACAGCTTTTTGCACAAAAACTAATTATCGGAACTTATAACCTGCGGAATGACAATAAAGGTGACATCGGCAATTTATGGGCACAAAGAGCCCCGATTGTCGCAAACCTTCTTCGTTTCCACCAATTCGATGTTTTCGGGATTCAGGAAGGGTTTAAAAACCAACTGGACGACATCAACAACGCTTTGCCGGAATATGCACATTACGGACGCGGACGTGATGATGGAAAAGATGGTGGCGAACATTCTTCGGTCTTTTACAGAAAAGATAAATTTAAGCTTCTGAAAAAGGGAGACTTCTGGTTGTCAGAAACCCCTGATCAGCCGGGTTTAGGCTGGGATGCCACTTGTTGTAACCGGATTTGCTCCTGGGTTGAATTACAGGATATAAAAACTGGCAGTAAATTCTATTATTTTAACGCACATTTTGACCACGAAGGAAAAATTGCAAGAGTAGAAAGCAGTAAATTGATCATTCGTAAAATGAAAGAAATCGCAGGAAATGTACCTGCTGTATTTACAGGTGATTTAAATGGCGGACAAGACAGTGAATGGTATTTAACGTTAGCCAAATCCGGCTACCTGAAAGACACTTATAGCCAGGTTAAATATCCTTATGTCAACAATCCTTCTTTCAATGAATTCGGCAAACACCTGGATGGCTTTGAAATTATAGACCATGTACTGGTAACCAAAGACTTTAAAGCAGACAGATGGGGTGTTTTAACTGATTCTTATCAAGGCAAGTATCCCTCAGACCATTTTCCTATCTTAGTAGAGGTAAACTTAAATAATAAACAATGAACAAACCAAACAGAAGAAAATTTATCGGGACAGCTGCTGTTCTTGTTGCAGGAACAGCAGCAGCAACAGCAATGCCTGTGCTAACTGCAAATAACGAAATGAAAAACAAAGAAGAATTACCGGTGGTACATCATGTTTTCTTCTGGTTGAAAAACCCTGCTTCAACAGCAGATCGTGATCAGCTGGTTGCCGGTGTAAAAACACTTTCAGCTATAGAAACAGTCAATAAACTCAAAGTAGGTATTGTAGCCAGTACAGAAAAACGTGAGGTGGTAGATAACAGCTGGGCAGTATCCGAGCTGATTTTCTTTAAAGACCTGGCCGCACAAGCGGTTTACCAGACGCATCCGATACACCTGGAATTCATTAAAAATTGCAGCCACTTATGGGAGAAGGTTATTGTTTATGATGCAGTAGATGCCTGAGCAAGCTCAGGTTATTTAAGCGCAATCCGGTAAGAACATCTCCGATCTCCGGAAACGATATGATCTAACCGGTTAATATTTACCTGTTCTCCCAGAACGAACCTGAATACATTCAATTCTCCAGCACAAAATCCCTGGCAGGAAGTCGCGGCAGCACAAATAGGGCAATGATTTTCGACGAATAAATAGCCTTGCTCGTCTTTACTATATTCAGCCATATAGCCTTCTCTGCTCCTGATCTCTGTAAGTTTAGCAACTCGTCCTTCCAGGTCATCAATAGGATTTAATTCCTGCATATATTTATCCCGGCCAGTTTGTTCGGCTGCATCCATTACACTTTGTAAGGCATTATCGCCTAAAGTATTTTTAATCATATGAATCAGCTTTACCGTAAGTTCAGCATGGGTGTCCGGAAATTTAGCATGCCCTGCGGCTGTTAAACTAAAAAATTGCTTAGGCCTGCCCACTCCGCTGGATTCATTTTCAGCCTGAATTAACCCTTCGTCCGTATACTTTAATAATTGTAACCTTGCGCCTTCTTTTGTCATGCCAAGTTCTTGCGCAATTGCGGAAGCAGTTAAAGCACCACGGGTTTTAAGCAGCATCAGGAATCTGTTTGTCATCATAAATTAATAAAACAAGTGTTTGGTTGTTTTATTCACAAAAGTACTAACTTTGCTGAACTTATTCATATTTTAAATCATAGTTATGTCTTTAAAATTACGCACAATTATAGCCACGCCTTCCTTGAAAAAACAGCCAGTATTTCTTGTTCCGTATTGGAATGTGCTGATGCGAAAGGCTTCCTGATCATTTGCTGTTCTGCAATTGATTTTTCTTAAAAACCTCAATTAAGCAATAAAAGGCCTTCATCGGCCTGTTTATTCTTTCACCCTTAAAAGCAATTTTAAGCGTGCAGGAACTCTTATGCCCAAAATAAAATGAATCTGCCAACACCACAACAACAATAGAAATGGAAGAAATTATTAATAAAGTAGAGCTGAGTGGCATTCACACTCTTGATCTGATTAATTACAAACCCCTCAAACAAGAATACATAGCCTTTGACCTTGTTCCTTATTTATTCCAGGGATACCTGTTAAAGGAAAAGGTATTCAGAGTAGATATGATCCAGATCAACTGGGGTCAGTTTGCCGGGAAAGAAGTGATCCTTTACTGTTCAAATGATGCAATTGTCCCGTATTGGGCTTATGTATATATTACCTCACTGCTCAAACCCTTTAAAGCACAGGTTTACTTTGCTAATCAACAAGACCATACAGAGCTGATCTGGATGGAAAGGGTAAAAAAAATAGACTATAGCGTATTCCATGGTCAAAAAGTGGTGCTCAAAGCGAATACCATAGTCCCCCCCGAAGTTTATGTATGCGCAACAGGCTACCTGATGGATCAGGTACAAAGCCTGATGTGGGGAGAAGCCGGCTCTCCAGTCATGATTTATAAAAAGAAAAAAAACTTATAGAAACCCCCATAATGAAAACAACACTAATTTACTCCTGCCTTTCAGCTTGCCTGATTTTATCTTCCTGCGGAAATTCTAAAAATCCGCAGCAGCGGGAGCACATACAAGAATTCCCTGTGTTATCGATTAAAGCGCAAAAGGCTGATCTTTTTGCAGAATATCCAACCACTTTACAAGGAGAACAAACTGTAGAAATCCGTTCCAAAGTAGATGGTTATATCGAACAGGTTTATGTTGCAGAAGGTACAATTGTAAGTAAAGGACAACCTTTATTTAAAATAGATGCCAACAGCTTCCAGCAGGAAATGAATAATAAAAATGCAGCCGTTCTTGCTGCTGTAGCGAACCTGGAAACTGCCAGCATTCAAACAGAAAGAACAAAAGTACTGGTAGAAAAGAAAATTGTCAATTCCTTTGAGCTCACTTCTGCCAAAAATGTGGAACAGGTGAAAAAGGCGGAACTCAACCAGGCAAAAGCAGATCTGTCGGCAGCGAAGTCCAAGCTTGCCTATACCAACATTGTAAGTCCGATTAATGGAGTGGTAGGAAGCTTACCTTATAAAATAGGCAGTTTAGTGAGCAGTACTTCTGAAACTGCTCTGACTACTATTGCCAATACCAAACAAATCTACGCTTACTTTTCTCTGAGTCAGCAGCAGCTTGGCGCATTCTTAAACCAGTACGACGGTCAGCAGATCAATGAAAAATTCAAGCATATGCCGCAGGTATCTCTGTTGATGCAGGATGGAGAATTGTACAATACAAAAGGTAAAATTGAAACACTGAGCGGCGTATTGAATGCCTCAACGGGGGCTGCAAATTTCAAAGCAGTATTTCCAAATCCGGAAGCTAAATTATGGAGTGGTGCCAGTGCAACCATCAGAATCCCAACTCAGCTGAACGATGCGATTATGGTGCCTAAGTCCACAACTTTTGAGCTGCAGGGCAAGTACTTTGTCTTTAAAGTTGACCAGAAGAACATTGTTCACCATACTGCAATTGACATTATGGAAGCTGTTACCGATAAAAACTATGTAGTAACCAAAGGACTGGCTGCAGGCGACCAGATAGTTACCGAGGGCCTGGGTAATTTAAAAGACGGTATGAAAATCAAACCCAATCCTTCAACCCCGAAATAAGCATAGACATGTTAAAGAAATTTATTGAAAACCCGGTACTGTCTACGGTCATATCGATCATTATAGTCATCCTGGGAATATTAGGATTAGTTTCCTTACCGATTTCCCAATATCCTGATATTGCCCCGCCTACAGTTTCTGTAACCGCTGCTTATCAGGGTGCCAATGCCAATGTGGTGATGAAAAGCGTAATTGTTCCATTAGAGGAGCAGATTAACGGGGTAGAGAACATGACTTACATGACCTCTACTGCAAGTAATAACGGAAGTGCCACGATCACGATCTTCTTTAAACAAGGTACAGATCCTGATCAGGCGGCCATCAACGTACAAAACAGGGTAACCAAGGCGACCAGTCTGTTGCCAGAAGAGGTGATTAAAGCCGGGATTACGACCAGTAAAGAGCTGAGCAGTCAGGCTTATAGTTTTTTACTTTACAGCAGCAATCCCGCCTATGACCAGAAATTCCTTGACAATTACCTGAGGATAAACATCATGCCTCAGATGAAACGGGTAAATGGTGTAGGAAGTACGCAGATTTACGGCATGCAGGAATATTCGATGAGAATCTGGTTAAAACCAGATGCCATGGCTAATCAGGGTTTGATTCCTGATGATATTGTAGCTGCATTGAAGGAACAGAATATTGAAGCTGCGCCCGGTAAACTGGGAGAAAACAGCAATCAATCCGTTCAGTACACTTTGAAATATACGGGACGATTGGCGGAAGTCAAACAATTTGAAGACATTATCCTTCGCAGCGCTAAACAAGGTGGTTTATTACGCCTTAAGGATGTGGCACAAGTAGAATTTGGTGCACAAGATTATACAACTTCTTTGATTACACAGGGAAAAGTTTCTTCTGGGGGCGCGATCAGTCAAACTTCTGGTGCCAATGCCAGGGAGTTGATTATTGCCTGCGAAGACATCTTAAAAGAAGCTTCAAAAGACTTCCCTCCCGGTGTAACTTACCATACCTTCCTGAATGCCAATGACTTCCTGGATGCTTCGATTGAAAAAGTAATCTCTACGTTAGTGGAAGCATTTATCCTGGTTTTTATCGTTGTCTTTATTTTCCTCCAGGATTTAAGGTCAACTTTAATCCCTGCAATTGCAGTACCGGTAGCGATTATCGGAACGTTCTTTTTCCTGAAGCTTTTCGGTTTCACCATCAACCTGCTCACCTTATTCGCTTTAGTACTGGCCATTGGAATTGTGGTCGATGATGCGATTGTAGTCGTCGAAGCGGTACATGCGAAACTGGATCAGGGGGCAAAATCAGCAAAGAAGGCTACTATACATGCCATGAGTGAAATTAGTGGTGCAATTATATCCATCACGCTGATCATGTCGGCAGTTTTCCTGCCTGTGACTTTCATTACAGGTTCTGCAGGAGTATTTTACAAACAATTTGGATTAACCCTTGCAGTAGCGATTGTAATCTCCGCAGTAAATGCTTTGACACTGAGCCCTGCTTTATGTGCTATATTTTTAAAACCACACGGGCCGCAGGATCATACCCGCCCAAAAGGGTTCTTACCTAAATTCTATGCTGGCTTTAATACAGCATTTGAGGCAGTAACTAATAAATATATTGGAGGAGTCCGCTTTTTAATCCGTAGGAAATGGATTTCTATAGCCGGAATTGCGGTGTTTGCAGGGATTTTTTATTTCCTGATCAAGACCACCCCTACCGGATTTGTACCCAATGAAGATAGTGGAGCCATTTTCGGAGACGTAATCCTGCCTCCCGCTTCTACTTTACAACGAACAGAAGAGATCACAAATATGGTGGATAGTATAGCGAGGTCTATACCTGAAGTGGAACTTTCTTCCAGATTGGCAGGAATGGACTTAATCAACGGATTTGGCGGCTCTTATGGTGCCCTGTTTATCCGCTTGAAACCATGGAAAGAACGAAAAGGTAAAAACCAGGATGTAACTAGTATTGTCAACCAGCTGTTTGCAAAAACAGGCCATATTAAAGGTGCTACGGTTATTTTCTTTGCTTCACCGACCTTACAGGGTTTTGGAAACAACAACGGGTTCGAAGTTCAGCTTCAGGATAAAACAGGTGGCAGTTATGCAAATTTCTCAGAAAACATAGGGAAATTTATGACTGCTCTGAATCAGCGTCCGGAAATTATGTATGCAGCAACGCCGTTTAATATTGGCTTCCCTGAATTGGAAGTGAATGTGAATGTGGCTAAATGTAAAGATGCCGGTGTGAATGTGAAAACTGTTCTGAACACGCTTCAAGGTTATTATGGTGGATTGTATGCTTCAGATTTCAACAAGTTCGGTAAGCAATACCGGGTAATGATGCAGTCTCATCCCGATTACAGGGGTAAAGAAGCAGATATTAATAAGGTATTCGTGAGAACTGACAAAGGATTAATGGCTCCGATCACGGAATTCGTAACCCTTAAAAAGACTTATGGCCCTGAGTTTATCAACCGCTTTAACTTGTTTACTTCTACTACAGTAACCGGAACGCCCAATAAAGGTTTCAGTTCCGGAGACGCAATTAAGGCAATTAACGAGGTTGCTGCACAGACTTTAGGCCGTGGTTATTCTCATGAATTCTCCGGACTGACTAAGGAAGAGCTTTCCAGCGGCAGCCAGACCACTTTAATCTTTGCACTTTGTTTGATCTTTATCTACTTCCTGCTCAGTGCACAGTATAAAAGTTATATCCTTCCGCTGGCTGTGTTATTATCTTTACCAATAGGATTGGCAGGTGCATTTATTTTTGCTAAAATTTTCGGAGTAGATAACAATATCTTCCTGCAGATCAGTTTGATTATGCTGATCGGGTTACTGGCTAAGAATGCAATTCTGATCGTTGAATTTGCCCTGATGCACAGATTAAGTGGCAGAAGCATTACCCAATCCGCTATTTATGGTGCAAAAGCAAGGCTAAGACCTATTTTAATGACCTCTTTTGCTTTCATTTTCGGACTGATCCCCTTAATGCTGGCTACAGGTGCGGGCGCGCTGAGCAATAAATCAATCGGAACTGCTGCTGTTGGCGGAATGCTGATCGGCACCGTGTTTGGCGTATTTGTAATCCCTGTATTGTTTATTCTTTTCCAGGCTTTACACGAGAAAATATCAGGGGTTCATCCTCCTAAGCATGCCCCATCACCTCTTCCAGAGATCATTTAACATTATATAAACAGATTAAGATGAAACCAATATATCACTCTTTCCTGATTCCTTTAGTAATCGTTTCAGGCTTATGGAGTTCTTGTAAGGTCACACTACCTTATCAAAAACCTGCCATTTCCAATGCACCAAATTATCGGGATGCAGGTCTTTCGGATACGACAAACATAGCCGGACTGAAATGGTCTGCCATGTTCACCGATACCGTACTCCATCATTTGATTCTACAAGGTTTACAAGCGAATTTTGACTTGAAGATCGCTATTGAGCGCATCAACGAGGCAAAAGCAAACTTAAGAATGAGCAAAGCGGCCTTTTTGCCTGAAGTGAAAACCAATCTTTCAGTGAAGCAGTCTAAACTGGCCTACCCTCAAAGCTTTGGTATCTTTGATAATTCTACACAGTACGATTTCGGTATGACCACAGCGTGGGAAATTGATGTCTGGGGTAAGTTAAGCAGTGCGAAAAAAGCTTCCTTAGCAGACCTTCTAGCCTCTGACGCTACTAAAAGAGCGGTACAAACACAGTTGATTGCCAATATTGCCAATTACTATTATGATTTACTGACGCTGGATGAACAGCTGGCGGTGACACAAAAAACAGCCCTGAACAGAAAGGCTGATGCAGAAGCGATTCAGCTGCTTTTTGAAAGCTCTGTCCTGAACGGGGTCGCAGTGGTACAAAGTGAGGCTAATTATTATGAAGCCGATCTGGCTATTCCTGACATTGAACAGAAGATCAAAGAGACAGAACATGCGTTAAGCGTTTTGCTGGCCAGAGCACCCGGAAAAATCGAAAGGACATCCTTGCATCAGCAAAAGCTGGATTATGATTTAAAGCCTGGTATTCCTGCCCAGTTACTGGCTAACAGGCCAGATGTGCAACAGGCGGAGTATGCTTTCAGAGCGGCATTTGAGCGGACTAATATTGCAAAAACCAATTTCTATCCTGCACTGACCATCACTGCAGCGGGAGGTTTTTCTAGTCTCACGCTTAAAGAATGGATAAACAGCGCCGGCTTATTTGCCAATATTGCGGGTGGTATTACCCAGCCGCTTTTCAACAGGGGCATCAATAAAGCAAAGCTGACAACTGCACAATCGCAGCAAAAACAAGCATTATACAACTTTGAACTGTCTCTTTTAAAAGCCAGTCAGGAAGTCTCTGACGCGTTATCGGTTTATCAGGCTGCCACACAAAAAGCTGGCAAAAGGCAAAAACAGTTAACGGCCCTGACAAAAGCAGTATCCTTTAACAAAGAGTTGCTGAATTATAGTAAGAATACAAATTATACGGATGTATTAACTGCCGAACAGAATCTGCTGACTGCAGAGCTTAAAGGCATTAATGATCAGAGCCAGAAATTACATGCAGTGGTTAATTTATACCGTGCATTAGGTGGTGGGTGGAATTAGGTTGTTCAGACAGCTGCAAAGATTACCTCCGGGTAGTTTTTGCAGTCTGTTTTTTTTAATTGTATTGCTTATCTTTATCCTATGAACACGAATCCGACAAACAACCCTTATTATTCCAGAACGAATGACACCAAACTGGAAGTTTCCAATACGGAATGGAAAAAGATATTGCCTGCTGATCTATACCATGTAGCAAGAGAACAGGGTACTGAACGTGCATTTGCCGGGAAGTATTGGGATAGTGAAGAAATCGGTACTTATTACTGTGCGGTTTGCGGAAATGTCTTGTTTAAATCTGATGCCAAATTTGCCAGCAGCTGCGGATGGCCGAGTTTCTTTGAGACGATTAAACCCAGCAGCGTTATTTATAAAGAAGATATTAGCTATGGCATGCGCAGAGTTGAAGTTATCTGTGGCCGTTGCGATTCACATTTAGGACATATCTTCAACGACGGCCCTGCGCCAACACATCAGAGATTTTGTATGAACTCCGTTTCTCTTGAATTTGAGCCTGATCAGCAATAAGTAAACCTGAGCAGCAATAAAAACCCTGGTCCATAATCAGCTTCATACAGGACACAATCTTGTTACCATTCAAAGGATAAAACCTTTTATGGCTACCTTTAATTTAGATTTATTTTTTATACCAACCCTAAATTAATGAAAGCTATTCAAAAACACTCTTATTTAAAGCATAGCACAAAAGCCTTTGTTATTTCCCTGCTGCTCACGGGAAATATCGGCTATGCACAAACCAAAAACCAGGTTATTGACAACATTGTAAAAGAAGCTACTGAAAACTCACAGTTAGAGAATCTTGCACATGAATTGATGGATGTAGTCGGCCCCCGTTTAGTGGGTTCACCGCAAATGAAACAAGCCAATGACTGGGCAGTAACGAAATATGCAGGCTGGGGAATTACCGCAAAAAATGAGAAATGGGGCGAATGGCGCGGATGGGAAAGAGGAATCTCTCATATTGACATGGTTTATCCCCGTGTAAAATCTTTAGAAGGAATGCAGCTGGCCTGGAGTCCGGGTACTAAAGGAAAATCTGTAGTTGCAGAAACGGTAATCCTTCCGATGCTTGCTGATTCAGTTGCCTTTAAGAACTGGCTGCCAACAGTGAAAGGAAAGTTCGTTTTGCTTTCTATGAACCAGCCTACCGGAAGACCTGATTATAACTGGGCAGAATTTGCTACGCCTGAATCCTTTGAGAAAATGAAGGCCAGCAGAGCTGCACAAACTACTGCATGGCTTGCCAATGTAAAAAAAACAGGCTTAACTTTAAAAACCTTACCTGCCGCATTTGAAAAAGCAGGTGCGCTTGGTGTAGTAACCAGTAACTGGTCAAATGGCTTTGGCGCAAATAAGATATTCGGGGCCAATACCAAAATTATTCCCACTGTAGACATTTCTTTAGAAGATTACGGACAATTGTACAGGCTGACTGAATCTGGAAACAAACCTAAAATCAGTGTTCATGTAGAATCTAAAGAACAAGGTCTTGTTCCGGCTTTCAATACAATTGCTGAAATTAAAGGCACAGAAAAACCTGATGAATATGTGATTTTATCTGCGCATTTCGATTCATGGGATGGTGGAACTGGTGCAACGGATAACGGTACCGGAACAATTACGATGATGGAAGCCGCAAGGATTTTGAAAAAGATGTACCCTAACCCTAAAAGAACCATTTTAATTGGACATTGGGGAAGTGAAGAGCAAGGTTTAAACGGCTCGAGAGCTTTTGTAGAAGATCATCCGGAAATCGTTAAAAATATACAGGTCGTATTTAACCAGGATAATGGTACCGGAAGAGTCGTTAACCTTGCAGGACAAGGCTTCCTGAACTCCTACGATTACCTGGGCCGCTGGTTAACAAACGTACCGGAAAGTATCAAAAAACATATCACCACTAATTTCCCTGGTGCTCCGGGTGGTGGCGGTTCTGATTTTGCATCTTTCGTTGCTGCGGGTGCTCCTGCATTCTCTTTAAGTTCTAACAGCTGGTCTTATGGAACTTATACATGGCATACCAACAGGGATACTTATGATAAGATAGTATTTGATGATGTACGCAATAACGCTACACTGACTGCAATCCTGGCTTATATGGCGAGTGAAGATCCGGTAAAAACATCGAGAGAAAAGGTTGTACTGCCCGTTAATTCCAGAACTGGCGAACCAGGCACCTGGCCTCCGGTTGTAAAACCTACACGAAAAGGTGGAGTAAACTAATTTATAAATACGCTTAAAAAAGAAGCCGGCTCTTGAAAAATCAAGAGCCGGCTTCTTTTTTAATATTATCCTTATGGAATTACCTGCATCAGCGCATCCTACCTGTATATTAAATAATAGCGTTTATGAAAAACCCAATACTAGTTTGCATAGCTCTGGCCTCCACTGTGCTCTACAGTTGCAGTCAGGATAATGGTATAGACAAAAACCCGGAGCAGCCAAAGGCTACTACCTGCTATATGGCTGTAGACGGCAGAGATACAGCAAAGATGGAGCTTAAATCGTTCACCAAAGGAAAAGTAAGCGGAAATCTGGTGATCAATTATTATAAAAAAGATGATAATCACGGAGAGTTTGAGGGCGCATTTAAAGGCGATACCCTATTCGTTATTTATACCTTTAAAATTGGTAAAAACGCTGTCGGCTATAAAAATCCGCTTGCCTTTTTGAAAAAAGACAATAAGCTTATCATGGGTATTGGAAAAATGGAAGGGGTACTGGGCAGAATATATTTCAGGAAAGACATTCCTATAGATTTTGCACAGGGGAGATTTACATATGCTCCTGTAACTTGCAAAAAGGAGCTTAAATAGCTCCTTTTCTTTTATATCTTAACTGGTTTCTGATACCTCAGGGTGAAGAAAATACTTCCGTAAAGGAACAAAACTATCATCCATTTCATAAACCAGCGGAATACCGGTCGGCACTTCATAATTGACAATATCTTCATCAGAAAGCTGATCCAGATATTTGACCAGTCCGCGGAGCGTGTTACCATGGGCAGCAATCAAAATATGTTTTCCGCTTTTAAGGGCTGGTGAGATCTCATTCTGATAATAAGGGATAACCCTTTTCATCATCGTTTCCAGGCTTTCAGTTAAAGGTAAAAGTGATGGATCTATACCTGCATAGCGTAAATCCTGAAAGGGTGAGCGGATATCTTCTGCAGTTAATGCTGGTGGAGGAACTGTAAAACTCCTTCTCCAGGTCAAGACCTGTTCCGCGCTATATTTCGCTATAGTATCTGCTTTGTTAAGTCCCTGAAGCGCACCATAATACCGTTCATTCAATTGCCAAGCTTTGACTTCAGGAATCCAGAGTGAATTCATTTCTTCCAATACAAGATGTAAGGTTTTGATTGCCCTTTTCAGTACAGAGGTATAAGCGATGTCAAAGGTAAAACCTGCTTTGGCGAGTAATTGGCCGGCCTGCAAAGCTTCAGCTCTGCCTTGTTCACTTAAATCGACATCTTCCCAGCCCGTAAACCTGTTTTCAAGGTTCCATTCACTCTGCCCATGCCGGATTAAAACTAGTTTATTCATGAAATTTTATTTATGCTCCTTATAGAACATAAAAAACAAAGCTTTTGTTTAATTCGCCCTGTTTGAATAAATCTCTGAGATTTCCAGGTTCATTTTTTTTATTTCCTGAATCAGCTCGTGCAAAACAGCTACATCAGGATTAGCAGTATCCATAAACTCCAGTTCCTGAAAACCTTTCCCATACAACCCATCTTCCATCAAAAAATCATGGTCAATTTCTTGCTCAATAATCAGCTTGCACAAAAAGAAAAAAGAATTGGCAGTTAAAAAAGGTAATTCTGTAATCGCTACTTCAATACCCTCTTCGATAATCCCTTCTGCATAATTACATAAATCATAATAAAGCGAACAAGCCAGTTCATGAATACGCTCATCTGAATAAAGTTCATCCAGATCTATCCCATGTAACAGACAGAAAGTATCTACCGAAGCATCAATATAGGCTATAGAATCCCGGATAGCTTTAGAAATTTCATCATCCGAAGCCTCCAGAAGCTCAAAATACATGACTGGTGTAACATCACTTTCATCCAGCCCTTTTAAGGCTTTAACTTCATTTTCTACAATAGAAAGATAACCGTATTCCGCAAATTTCATCGTAGAAAAACTCAATATGTGAATCACTATAGGTAAAATATCTTCCTGATTATATTTAGTAACTGCCATATCTAATAATTTAAAGGGAAATCAGCTCAATCTTTTCCCGTGCATTAATCTGTCTACGGCTTCCTTAAACGAGCCTGCCCTGGTTACTTCTCCCGAATTAATGAAGAAGATCTCATCTGCGTTTTCAATCGTATTTAACCGGTGTGCAATCACGACTAAAGTAGTTTCTTTTGGCAAGTTAGCTAAAATCTGCCCAAGTAACTGTTCTGTTATCGTATCAATATTAGCTGTAGCCTCATCCAGAATCAATAGCTCTGGTCTGCGTAAAACTGCCCGCATAAAAGCAATCAGCTGTTTTTGTCCGATACTCAGACTATTTCCACCAGATAAAATTGCCGTATCCAGTCCGTCATCAAAGGTAGCCAGTAATCCTTCTAATTTTGCCTCCTTCAATACATTCAGGAATTGTTCATTGCTGAATTTATGATAACGCGGGTTACTATAAAGAATATTCTCTCGTACTGTTCCTGTAAACAAGAAAGGTTCCTGCAGGATAAAACCTATTTTCTCTGCACGTTCTTCTGCATTGTAAGTACGAATATCTTTACCACTTAACAAGATAGTACCTTCCAGCGGATCATACAAACGCGCCATCAATGACGCAGTAGTAGTTTTACCACCACCTGTTGGCCCTACCAGCGCATAAGTTTTACCGCGCTGCATTGCAAAACTGATATTGTGCAGGATCTCATAACCGCCAGGATAACCAAAATGTACGTTTCTGAATTCCAGGACCGCATCAGTCGGGTTATCTGTATCATCGTAAGAAATAGTCACCAGGTTACTGTTCAGCGATAAAATCTGGCTGATCCTATCCCACCCTGCCAGGGCCAGCTGAAAACTTGTCCATAAAGCTGCAAGCTGACGCAGCGGATTGTAAAAGTTGGTCGCATAAGACAGGTAACTCACCAATAAACCGATCGTGAAATTCCCCTGTGTAATCAGGTAAATACCAAAAGATAATACAGTCAATTGTGCAATCGAACTAAAAAGCCCGAATACGGGTAAAAAGATATTATTGGCCAGACCTGCACCAATTGCAGTTTTATAATTCTTTTGATTAGCCTGATCAAACCGCTTTCTGAAATAATCACGCCTGTTAAAAGCAATGATTACCTTAAAATTATTCAGGCTCTCCTGAATTTCGGCACTCATTGCACCGGTGCTCTTCAGGTTTAACGCATTTTTCTTCTTGATCCAGGGAGAGACTAATTTGGTGAAAATCAGAATAAAAACAGCAGGAACTAAAGCGGCCAGTCCCAGTTCGATATTGATAATCAGCAGGAAAATCCCTGCGCCAATCATAATCACTATATTACTGATAAACTGCATCAGTGCCTGTGAAAAGAACTGGCTAAGCTTATCCGTATCGTTATTGACCCTGGAAATCAGATCTCCCGCTTTATTTTCATTAAAAAAAGCAAGCGGAAGCTGTTGAATCTTATTAAAAATCGTATTCCGCAGCTCGAAAATAATACGCTGTCCCAATCCTCCCATTAACTTCGTCTGAAAATAACTGCTTACAAAAGCAGTCACATACATCGCTAACAGGATACCTGAAAATACCAGTACGCCATGATACTGTTTAGTCAGGATATATTTATCAATCGTGTGCCCGATTAAAAAAGGGCCTAATAAATTCAAAAATGCGTTCAGCAGCACTGCACACAGTGCAATGATCAATGTTTTTCTTTCCTGTTCTACCAGCTTTAACAAGCTCTTTACACCCGACCAGGTAGAACTTTTCGCTTCCCCATCGGGCAAACTGTTCAGGTTATAATTCATAATTGCTTGTACTTTGTTGAGAGTTAAGAATTTGTATATATTCCGGGCTTTTTCGCATCAGTTCTTCATGCGTCCCTTCAGCCAGCAACTCACCCTGCATCAGCAGGATAATCTTTTCATAATGCTGTACCGCCGCAATTTTCTGGGTAACGGAAATTAAAGTAAGCCCGGGATAATTTGCAGTAATATTAGCCAGTATTTTTTGTTCGGTTTGCGGGTCAACCCTTGCCGTAAAATCGTCCAGTAATAATATTTTCGGGTTTAAAGCCAAAGCACGCGCCAGCATAATCCGCTGTTTCTGACCACCTGAAAGGCTCAATCCGCGCTCTGAAACCTTGGTATTTAATCCTTCAGGCATCGCGTCTATAAAGTCTTTCAGCTCTGCAGTCGCAATAGATTTCTCCAGCGACTCATCAGTAACCAGATCACTAAAAGCAATATTTTCACGGATACTCATGTTAAACATAATACTATCCTGAAATACGAACCCTACCTGGGCATGAAAAGCCTCGGATTGATACTCTTCAATGGGTTTACCATCGTATAATACCTTTCCTGAACTCGCATGAATAAGTCCGGTCAGCAGGTAAAGCAACTGAGATTTTCCCGCAGCAGTAGGCCCGATAATTGCAATTTTAGCACCCGGCTCCACTTGGAAAGAAATGTCCTTCAGTGAAGATTTCTCCCCATAAGTGACACTTATTGCTTCTACCTTGATTGCTCCGGTGAGGCCTGTTGTCAGACTCCCGGTTTCCGCAGGATCTTCTGCATTCAGCACCTGGCCGATCCTTCCAAAAGATGCCGTAGCCTGTGCAATCACGTTACTCATAAAACCAATCACCAGGATCGGAAAAATTAATAGGGCAAGATAACTGTTGAAAGCAGCAAAGTCCCCGATGGTCATGCTCCCTTTAATCACATAATGTCCACCTAAAGCAAGAATCGTTAATCCGGCCATATTTGCTGTAAAAACAATGATCGGAATTAACCATGCAAATAACCGGAGAATAGAAATACCAATATTTTTTGCCTGTGTACTCGCATTAAAAAACTTCTCATATTCCAGTTGCTGAGAATTGATAACGCGGATCAGCGCAGCCCCAAGAATACTTTCGTTGATCACTTTGTTTAACCAGTCAATAACTTCTCTGCTCTTTTTAAACAGCACTTTTACTTTACCCAATACAATATAGTAAGCACCACCAATAATTGGAATAATACAAATTGTAGTTAAACCGAGCCTCCAGTTAATACTCAGCAGCAGAACGGTAGCGCCGATAATAATAAAAATAGAGGAAACGATAGAAACAATAGCCTGAGAAATAAACATCTTCACTGAATCTACATCTGAGGTCAGGTTAGTCAGTAATTTCGAAGGATTGGTTTTCTCAATAAAGACAAAACTCTGCTCTGAGATCTTCCTGGTGATCCTGGTCCTCAGATCGCGCGCTACACGTTCGGAAGCATAAGTCTGTACAATTCCCTGTAAATAACTGAATACAAAAATAACCAGGGCAACGGCAGTAAATTCTATAATAATATTCTTATAAGAGAAGTCTCCCGAATTATAGGCATCAATTCCATGACCAACCATCCGGGGAAGCCACAAGTTCAATCCATTGCTGAATAAAGCAAATAGAATGAGCAGGATGACCATCGCTCTATAGGGTTTTAACAGGCTGAATATTCCCGGAGGGCTCTTTTGATCAGTACTGATTTGTTCTTTCATTTTAAAAAATTATTCCTTAAACCTCAATCAATAGTCATTGGTTTATTGAGCTGATGAAGTTATAAATTTTTTACAGGAATAATTTACCGGCAATCGTGTTTTAATCATATTTTAACGGTGAATGAACTGTCCCGACCGGTGAATTAATTAAAACCCCTTGTTATTCTGTATAGGTGTATCAATTTAGTTTGGGCTGTTCTTTTAATCATAAAAAACATTATCTTTAGTTAAATCAACTAATGCTCTCCAGCTCATTTTTTGATTCTGATAAAAAAAGAGTCGCGATGAAAAGAGTGATTGTACAGGATACGGACCTTGACCTGCTTACGATACTGACCTTTCTTTTAGAGGAGGCCAGTTTTGAAGTACTCCCTGTTTCTCACTGTAAAGATGTGGCTTCAAAAATAAACAGCTTTGATCCTCAGCTTATTGTACTTGACTTCAGGCTTTCGGGCGAAGAATGCACCTGTTTATGTGCAGCTATCAAAAAAGACTTTCCCTGTATTCCAATTGTGGCACTGAGTTGTAACCATAACATTCAGAAACAGTATGCGATTTGCGGTTTTGATGACTATGTGGCTAAACCTTTTGACATTGAACACCTGTTATCGGTGATGCGCAAATATTGAGATTAATGCCGGCCTGCCTGCAGTAACCAGATTATTACCAGTTTCTGAACGCTCATCTTATAGTATTTTATGTAAATTCGGCTAAACCATTTATCATAGAAAATGAATAAAATATTCATCATGCCACTTTTGGCTATCATTGCAGTAACCGCATCCTGCGGAAATAACAAGGAGAAATCCGGCGATGAGCAAACAGGTTCCTCTGCAAATCCTTTTACCGAGGCAAGTAAACTTGCTTATCAGACACCAGCATTTGATCAGATTAAAGATGACGATTTTCAGCCTGCCTTAGAACAGGGAATGAAAATTCAGTTAGAAGAAATGCAGAAAATTGCAGATAATCCGGATGCCCCAACTTTTGAAAACACTTTGGTGGCGATGGAAAAAAGCGGGCAGATGTTAACCAGGACAAACAATGTATTCAGTGCTTTAACCAGTGGAAATACGAATCCTAAACTACAAAAAGTACAGGAAGAGATTGCGCCGAAACAAGCAGCTCATCAGGATGCCATTTATCTGAACTCCAAATTATTCAAACGCGTACAGGCAATTTACGATAAACGTGAACAATTGAAACTCGATCCGGAGTCTAAACGCCTGGTTGAGTTCTACGAACAGCAATTTGAACTCGCAGGCGCGAAATTATCTGATGCTGATAAAACCAAACTTAAAAAGCTGAACGAAGAAGAAGCTTCCTTAAGTACGAAATTCTCTAACCTGTTACTGGCAGCCAATAAAGCAGGAGGGATTTTATTTTCAGACAAAGCAGAACTGGCGGGACTTTCATCAGGAGAGCTTGATGCGGCAGCACAAGATGCTAAAGCAAACAAACAGGAAGGCAAATGGTTAATTTCCCTGCAAAACACAACGCAACAGCCTGTTTTAAGATCTTTAACCAACCGTGCAACACGCGAAAAGATATTTAAGGCTTCCTGGAACCGTACAGAAAAACAAGATGCCAATGATACACGCAGCACGATTGTACGTATTGCTAAAATCAGAGCTGACAAAGCTAAACTGCTGGGTTTCCCTGATTATGCAAGCTGGAAATTACAAGACCAGATGGCTAAAACGCCAGCAGCCGTGGATGCCTTTTTTGCCCAGTTAGTTCCTGCTGCAACTGCTAAAGCCAAAGCTGAGGCGGCAGACATTCAAGCGCAGGCAGATCTGGAAAAAGGAGGTTTTAAAATCCAGCCATGGGATTGGGATTATTACGCGGAGAAAGTCAGAAAGCAAAAATATGATCTGGATGAAAACCAGGTTAAACCATACTTTGAATTGAACAAGGTATTAGAGAAAGGTGTTTTCTACGCTGCAAATTTATTGTATGGCATCACTTTCACAGAACGTCATGACCTTCCGGTTTATCAGAAAGATGTCAGAGTATTTGAAGTATTTGACAAAGATAAAACTACAATCGGCCTGTTCTATTGTGATTATTTCAAACGTGATAATAAATCAGGAGGTGCATGGATGTCTAATTTTGTTGGACAGTCTAAATTATTGGGTACTAAACCAGTAATTTATAATGTATGTAATTTCACCAAACCCGCTGAAGGACAACCTGCTTTAATCAGCTTCAGCGATGTAACGACGATGTTCCACGAATTTGGACACGGTTTACATGGTTTATTTGCCAATCAGCAATATCCAGCTATATCAGGTACTAATGTAGCCCGTGATTTTGTAGAGTTCCCTTCTCAATTCAATGAGCATTGGGCATTAAATCCACAAGTCTTTAAAAACTATGCTGTTCATTATAAAACAGGTGAATTAATGCCACAGGTTTTAGTGGATAAAATTAAAAAAGCAGCCACTTTTAACCAGGGATATAACCTGACCGAAATCCTTGCTGCAGCTTCTTTAGACCTGGCATGGCACAAAATACCGGCCAGTGCACCGCTGCAAAACACGGATGAATTTGAAAAGGCTTCTTTACATCAATTGAAACTGGATCTTACTGAAGTTCCACCACGTTACCGGACCAGCTATTTCTCTCATATCTGGGGCGGAGGTTATGGTGCAGGTTATTACGCTTATTTATGGACTGAAATGCTGGATGACGATGCTTATTCATGGTTTGAAGAAAACGGAGGTTTAAACAGAGTAAATGGTCAGCGTTTCCGCGATATGATCTTATCCAAAGGAAATACAGAAGATTATGGAAAGCTGTTCCGCGAATTCAGAGGACATGATCCAAAAATCGGCCCTATGGAGAAAAACCGTGGTCTGACTACGAAATAGAAAGAAATTTCAACTGAACGGGATTAAGTATTAAGCTTAATCCCGTTTTTTTATGAGGTGTTATCAATATTGTTATTATTTTAGCGAGACACACAAATAAAATCAGATGATCCGTATTTACATTTTCTTGCTGACAGCCCTGTGCTTTTTGGGCACCACTGTCATTGCCCAGACCAATTCTCAGAATAGTGGCTGGTTATTCTTGCTTAATAATACTAAAATCAATGAAAAATGGGGAACTCACCTGGATGTTCAGGTCAGATCTGCAGACGATTGGAAAAACGTAAAGAACTTCCTGTTCAGACCGGGGATAACTTATTTTATCAATCCTCAAAATGATGTGACACTGGGTTACTTGTTAAGTGAAACCCACAATCAGGTCGATGATCTTGGCGAACACAAACTCGTTGAGCACCGCATCTGGCAGCAGTACATTCACAAACACAAGATCAGTACAGTGAACGTGAGCCACAGGTTCAGATTAGAACAGCGGTTTGTAGAGAAAGTACGTGATCAGGATGTATTTGCGCAGCGTTTAAGATACTTTGTCCGTTTCCTTATTCCGCTAAAAAAAGAAGCACAGCAGTTTGAAGAAGGGCTCTTTGCAGCGTTGCAAAATGAACTTTTCTTCAATGTTCAGCATAAGAATAAATTGAGTGGTCATTTCTTTGATCAGAACCGGGCTTATGCAGCGCTGGGCTACCGTTTCAGTAAGAAATTCGATCTGGAAGCAGGTTATTTAAATCAGGCTGTAAAAGGGGTAAGTACCAATTCCGTGAACAATGTCATTCAACTGGCAGTATACACCCGGTTTTAATTAAAAAAGCCTGTTTAGATTAAGTTTCATCTAAACAGGCTTTTATCAATGCTGCAGGCAGCAATTAATTTATACAAACTGGCTCAGCAGCAATACCCCGGCCAGTCCGAGTACAGAAACCAGGCTTTCCATCACTGTCCAGGTTTTAAAAGTCTCTTTCAAACTCAGGTTAAAATACTCTTTGAACATCCAGAAACCGGTGTCATTCACATGAGAAAGCATTAAACTTCCCGCCCCTACCGCAAGTACCATTAATTCTGGTGAGGCTCCCGCAGTGATAAAAGGGATAACCATGCCAGAAGCCGTTAACGCAGCCACAGTAGCTGAACCTAAAGTAACCCGCAATAATGCAGCAATCAGCCAGCCCAGAATTAACGGAGAAACATTCAGGTCACCAGTTAATGTTTTCACCTGTTCACCGATTCCGCTGTCTACCAGGATCTGCTTGAAAGCACCGCCCGCAGCTATAATCAGGATAATCATCGCAATACTCTTCACGCCTTCTACACAAGAATCCATGGCTTTTTCCATCGGCATTCGCTGAATAGTAATCGTAATCAAAACGGCCATTGTTAACGCAACTGTTGGATTTGCAATAAAAGTAAGCACATGCTGAATAGCAGGGTTTTGGGTGAGCAGAACGCCAACAGTTCCCACCACAATAAAGAATATCGGGGAAAGTGCAATGATAAAACTTTTCAGTGCAGATGGTAAGTTTTCTTCTCCTTGTAAATCCAGTTTTTGATGTGCCCGATCTCCTTTAGGTAATTTAATAATGGCTCTTGGAAAAAAGATACCAGCGATGATAGCCACAGGAATACTGATGATCAAACCATAAATTAAGATACGGCCAATGTCAGCATGAAAAATACTCGCCAAAGCAACCGGGCCTGGGTGGGGCGGGAGAAAACCATGCGTTATAGAAAGCGCAGCAGCCATCGGTATCCCTACATATAGTTTAGGGAGTTTAGCGGCCGAAGCAATCGTAAACACCAATGGAATCAAAACCACAAAACCAGCATTATAAAATAAGGGGATACCAACCAGGATTCCTGTCAGCAGTACAGCCCATTGTATATTTTGAATACCAAAGATCCGGACCAGCACAAAGACGATTTTCTTTGCTGCACCACTATCCTCAGCCAGTTTACCAACCATCGCCCCCAAAGCAAGTACCATGACCATATCGCCCATTGTACTGCCAATACCTTTGCTCACAGAGTTCATGACCGTTTCTACAGGCAAACCTAACATCAGTCCTGTAGCGACCGCTACAATCAGCAGTGCAAGCATAGGGCTTACTTTCTTAAGGATCAGGATCAGCAGGATAATTATGCCAAAGAGTACGAGTAATAAGTCCATAGTAATTCGGTTAGTCTTGTTCGGTAATAGTTAAAATGAAAGAAGCCGTTTAATTTGATTTTAAACGGCTTCTTAAGATAGTATTTTAGGATTAAACTGTAGGCTTCAATTGAATATAATCTGCCATTACTCTTAAAGTTTCATCTTCTAAGAAATCAAAATTTTCACTCTTTTTGATTTTATCACCCTTTTTAACTGGTGGCAATCCTCTTGTAGCTCTCAATTTATTGGTTTTTTCTAAAGCTTTAACCTCCAGCACTTCCCTTTCTGACTTCAGTTTATTCTCATTCAAAGTAACTGAAGTTTCCAGATTACGTTTTTTCATGTCTGCAATATCCTGAACCAGAATCTTGTAATCCAGCGATTTATCCATCCTTGTTTCATGCAGTTTAGCCAGTTCTGTTCTCAGTGCAGCCAGGTTAGCCACCGGTACAAAATCCGATTTCTGGATCTCATCCCAAGGTAAAGCAGAAGCTTCTGTATCCTCACCTACTTTATCCATTGGATAAAAAGAAGGTAAAGTAATATCCGGCATCACCCCTTTATGCTGTGTACTGCTACCATTTACACGATAAAACTTAGCGATAGTTAAATTGATTTGCCCTAATTGAGGAACTTCAGCTGTTTGAACAGGTTTACCTGTACTATCCAATTTGACTAAGCTAGCTAAACGCTCCAAAATCGAAGGATTAACCAGTTTATTTAAATCAATCGGCTGCTGTACAGTCCCTTTACCATAAGTCTGTGTTCCGATAATCACCCCTCTTCCATAATCTTGTATTGCACCTGCAAAGATCTCAGAAGCAGAAGCAGTTGTACGGTCTACGAGCACTCCAAAAGGCCCACTCCACGCTACACCAGGATTTTCATCACTATCTACTTCAACCTCTCCTTTTTGATCTTTCACCTGAACAACAGGCCCCTGATCAATAAACAAACCAGTAAGGTCAATGGCTTCCAGCAAAGACCCTCCGCCATTACCGCGAAGATCCATCACAATCGCATCCACTTTATCTTTATTTTTCAGGGTATCAATTAATAGTTTAACATCACGTGTTGTGCTTTTATAGTTAGCCTCTTTAGCTATTGCAGCTTTAGAATCTATATAAAACGCAGGCACACTAATGATTCCTACTTTATAAGGTTTGCCATTAGAATGGATGGTTTTCACTTCTTTTTTAGCTGATTGATCTTCCATTACAATCTTCTCCCTGGTGATCTCTATAATCACAGGTTTTGAAGACATATCATGGCCTACAGGGATAATTTTCAACCGGACTACAGTCCCTTTAGGGCCTTTGATTTTTGCAACAGCATTGTCCAGTCTCCAGCCAATAATATCTTCAAATTCACCATCCGCTTGTGCAACTCCAATAATCCGGTCTCCTGCATGCAGTTGTTTACTTTTATAAGCCGGCCCGCCTGGTGTCACTTCTGCAATTTTCAACACATCATTTTCAGATTGCAGATAAGCACCAATCCCTTCTATCGAACGGGACATCTGCTCATTAAACTGACTGGCATTAGATGGATTAAAATAGTTGGTATGCGGGTCTATAGCTCCTGTAAAGGCATCCATCAATACCTGAAACACATCCTGATTATTCAACTTAGAAGATTGTAACTTCAGGTTTTTGTATCTTTTGGTCAATGTTTCCGCATTTTTAGCATCCGAGGTTCCCGCCAGCTTTAAATTAACCAGTTCATATTTAACTTTCTTTTTCCAAATATCATTCAGCGTAGCAATTGAAGTTACCCAGGGCATTTTCTCCCGGTTAAAAACATAGGTATCCTGCTGATTGAAATCATATTTATCTTTAATATGCGCCATCGCATAATCCAGCGTTTCATTATATCTTTTGGAATAAATATTAAAGATATAAAATGGGGCACTCAGATCACCGTCTCTGAAAGAATCGTCCAGTGTTGTCCTGAACTGCTCAAAATCTTTAATATCTGAAGCCAGGAAATAATTACGGTAAGGATCCAGTGCTTTGATATACTTATCCAGTACAATCGAAGAGATAGAATCATTTACTACTATCTTTTTATAATTGTAATTTTCTATCAGTGCAACGACCTGTCTTGCAACCAGGCTTTGCTTTTGATCAGGCATAATATTTGGAATACCCTCAACCACCTGTTGTGGCTTTGGAGTAGCCTGGCAGGCCAGAACGGCTGCAGTAAAAGTTGCCACTAATATTCTTTTTAACATCTCTTTAAATAATTTAAAATCCATCCTTGTAACAATAGCTAAATATAATGCCAGTTTATCACTATCTAACTATAAAATCCTTTTCTATCAAAAAAGGGACAAACGTTTTGGTTTATCCCTTGCTGTTTATCATTAAATGTCATTTATTTTTATTCAACTATAGCTCTGAACATCAGTGCACCTACCGTTAAATTGGTACGTCCGTCAATTAAAATCGCCGAACCATTGGCCTTATTTTCAGTGTATAAATCAAAAGCCAGTTCATCAGCCGTTTTAATAACCACACGTCCTATATCATTTAATTTGAACTCATGAGTTTCCTCTTTTTCTAAAGTATTGATATTTACTTTATGCAGGATTTCTCTGATCTTACACTTGGTCAGCTTACTGTTATGCTGTAAGAAATAAGTAATAGAATCATCCATCGGCTTATTATCCATCCAGCACAGGTCAGCCTCTATCAATTGAGAACGCTGTGGCAGATAACTTGAATTGACCAGTACGTCCCCCCTGCTAATATCAATATTATCTTTCAGGTGTAAAGTAACAGATTGCCCGGCGGTCGCTTCCTGTGGAGTCTGCTCAAAGATTTCAATCCGGTCAATGACAGAACTATTGCCCGAAGGCAGCACAGTTACTTTATCATTCACCTTAAAAGCACCACTCAAAATCCGGCCTGCATAACCTCTGTAATCATGCAGCGCTTCAGTTTGCGGACGAATAACCCATTGCACAGGCATCCTTGCATAATGCAGATCCTGATTTACTGTCACTTCCACCGTTTCCAGAAAATCCAGCAAACTGGTTCCTTTATACCACGGCATATTTTCAGAAGTATGGACAATATTATCCCCTTTTAAAGCACTTACCGGGATAAAAGTAATATCCTGTAAATTCAGCTTCGCGGCCATCTTTTTATAGTTTTCAGTGATCGTATTAAATACTTCTTCACTGTAACCTTCCATATCCATTTTATTGATACAGATCACTACGTGGCTTACCCCAAGTAAGGAAACCAGGTAAGAATGCCTGATGGTCTGCTCTACCACACCATTTCTTGCATCTACCAGGATGATAGCCAGATTAGCTGTCGATGCACCGGTAACCATATTACGGGTATACTGAATATGACCAGGTGTATCTGCAATAATAAACTTCCTTTTCTCAGTCTGAAAGTACTTATAAGCCACATCAATAGTGATCCCCTGTTCTCTTTCTGCCCGCAGCCCATCGGTTAAAATAGCCAGATCAATTGTACCGTCATCGTTTTTGCGGTTCGACTGCTGTAAAGCTTCCAGCTGATCTGCCAGAATAGAACCCGTATCATATAATAATCTGCCGATCAGGGTGCTTTTCCCGTCATCAACACTTCCTGCTGTAAAAAACTTAAGTATATTCATTAAAAGTATCCTCCTTTTTTGCGGTCTTCCATCGCTGCTTCAGACACTTTATCGTCCAGGCGGGCTCCACGTTCACTTATTTTTGATGCGCTGATTTCCTCTATAATATCATCAATCTGATCAGCATCAGACTCAACTGCTGCAGTACAGCTCATATCCCCTACGGTACGGAACCTCACTTTGCGGTGGGTTACAACATCTGCCTCATCCATATTCAGAAAAGGAGATGCAGCCATCAGTTGTCCATTTCTGGTGATACAATCCCTGTTATGCGCAAAATAGATAGACGGTAAACTCATTTTTTCCCTGCGGATATAGTTCCACACGTCCAGCTCCGTCCAGTTACTGATCGGGAATACCCTTACATTTTCTCCTTTATGGATTCTGCCATTATAAATATTCCACAGCTCCGGGCGCTGACGCTTTGGGTCCCACTGACCAAATTCATCCCTTACCGAAAAAATACGTTCTTTAGCTCTCGCTTTTTCCTCATCCCTTCTCGCACCACCAATACAGGCATCAAAACCGTGCTGCGCGATGGTATCCAGTAAAGTCACAGTCTGCAAAGCATTTCTGCTTGCATTTTTACCTTTCTGCTCAATTACTTTACCGTTATCAATTGATTCCTGCACATAACCTACGATGAGCTTTTCGCCTAAACGTTCTACCATTTCATCCCGGTAGTCAATCGTTTCCTGGAAATTATGCCCGGTGTCAATATGTACCAGTGGAAAAGGGAATTTACCTGGACGGAAAGCTTTTTCAGCAAGCCTGACCAGGGTAATAGAATCTTTTCCGCCTGAAAAAAGTAATGCCGGCTTCTCGAACTGCCCCGCTACCTCCCGCAGAATATGAATGGCTTCTGCTTCTAATTCGTCTAAATAATCTAAATTATATTTACTCATGTGTTTCTCGTTATTTTGTGGCGTGCAAACCACATTCCTTCTTTGACTGATCTTCCCACCACCATCTTCCAGCTCTGAAATCCTCACCTTCCTGAACTGCCCTGGTACAGGGAGCGCAACCAATGCTCGGAAATCCTTTGTCATGAAGGGTATTGTATACAATATTATTTTGCTTAATGTAAGCTTTGACTTCTTCCAGGCTCCAATAAAAGATTGGATGAAATTTAATCAGTTGATTTTCTTCGTCCCATTCCAGGTTTGACATGTCTGTACGGTTTAAAGATTGTTCTGCCCTGATCCCGGTTACCCAGCATTGATTCCCTTTGAGTGCCCTTTTTAAAGGCACGATCTTGCGGATCGCACAACACTCTTTTCTATTCTCAACTGATTCATAAAAACTATTTGGCCCCTTTTTAGAAACCATAGCTTCCAGTGCTGCTTCATCCGGATGATAGGCATAAATAGGCTTTTGATAGTTTTCCAGCGTTCTGTTCCATACATAGTATGTTTCAGGGAATAAACGGCCGGTTTCCAGTGTAAACACTTTTATTGGCAGATCATTGGCAAATATCAAATCCGTAATGACCTGATCTTCCCAGCCAAAACTCGTAGAAAAGGTAATCTGTCCCGCAAATTTCTGCGAAAGGAAAGTCAGGGCTTCCACCGGGCCCATGTCTTTAATCTGCACAGCTATTTCTTCCAGGTACGCTTTCATTTTATATAACTTTTATAATAAACATAATAATACTTCTTAAACTCACTGCGATTACGATAATCCCTACTGCAACCATAATGCTCTTAACCGAGATACGGTTAGAAACTTTTGCAGCTATCGGTGCTGCTAATGCACTGCCGATAACCAATCCTGCTACCGCTTCCCAATGTGCAGACTTCAGCATCGTAATAAACGTCAAGGAGCTCATCAGCGCAATAAAGAAACGGGTTAATTTTACTGTTCCCAGGGAGAACCTGGCATTTCTGCCGCCGGCAATCAGACTGGATAAAACAATAGAACCCCATCCGCCGCCGCCTACAGCATCAATAAAACCACCAAAAAGACCTAATAAAGTGATTTTCTTAATCTTTCCGCCAACTCTCTTTCTGGAAATATTGAAGGCCTTGGAAAGAATCACCCCACCAAGTATCAAAGTATATAAGGAGATAAATGGTTTGATATAAGCTCCATAATGCTCCAGAGAAGACAATAAATAAGCTCCTGCCACTGCGCCCAGAATACCCGGAATAATCAGTAATTTAAACAGTTTCCAGTTGATATTACCCATCCGGTAGTGCATCCAGCCAGCAATACCATTACTCAGTACTTCAGATAAATGGACACCCATACTAGCCGAAGCTGGCGGAATCCCCATAGAAAGTGAAAAAGCAGTAGAAGTAACCCCGTAAGACATGCCTATAGCACCATCTACCATTGCAAAAATAAAACCTCCCGCTAAAAACCAGTAAAACATAGGGTTAATCTCCGCTACATAAGCCTGAAACTCCGGTTCCCTTTGCCAGAAAACAGCAATCAGGACAGCAATTGACAATACAATTGTTAACCAGATGAACCATTTAAACTTAGGGTACGAACTTTTCTGAACAGCGGGCTCTGCAGCGTGCTGAACAGCAGGTTCTACAAGTACCGCGCTCACTTCATTCAGCTTCTTTACTTTCGAACTGAAATCTCCCTGTAAAGTATTTCGTAATGAACTCATTTGCTGCAAAGTAATATCCAGTTCGCCCGGTAGGTTATCATTAAACAATTCTTTTAATCTTTTAGCAATGGTTGGTGATTTGCCATTGGTAGAGATTGCAATTTTCAAATCTCCTTTTTTCACGATAGAACCCAGGTAGAAATCACATAAATCAGGCTTATCAGCCACATTAACCAGTAATTTCAATGCGTGGGCATCACGTATTATTTCTTCATTCAGTGCGTTATTATTCGTGGCAGCAATCACAATATCTGCCTGATGCAGGTCGGTCGCTGTATAACTTTTCTTCAAAAGTTTAACTCGCGGCAAGCGTTTAGCCAGTTCATAAGCCTCTTCATTTATCTCTTGCGCAATCACTGTAATTTCTGCCTGTTCACTCTGACCAAGCACGGCATTCAGCTTTTCAAGACCTACAGGCCCTGCTCCGATGATGACCGTATGCAGCTGATTGAGCTTTAAAAAAACAGGAAATAGTTGATTGCCTTTTAGTTCTTCCACAGGTTATAACTCTTCTTTAATGGCTGCAAAAAAATCTTTGATAGGCTGAAATTGAGGATGCAGGGAAACTACTTCACCAAATACTAAAATGGCAGGTGCCCCGATTCCTTTTTCCAGCACAACTTCTTCAATCGTATCGACAATACCAATCGCCAGTTTTTCTTCTTCAGTAGAACCGCTTTGAATTACAGCAACTGGTAAATTTGCTTTCCCCTCTTGCTTGTAAAGCTTGACAATGTCTTTCAATTTGTTCAGCCCCATCAAAACCACGACTGTTGCCTTGGTACGGACAGCTTCATAAAGGTCATTGGATATTGCACCAGAAGCAGTAGATCCTGTCACCACCCAGAAGCTTTCACTTAACCCGCGGTGTGTAACCGGGATCTGCTGTAAACCAGGTACGGAAATGGAACTTGACAATCCCGGAATCATCTGCGCCGGGATACTATAACCTGCTGCAAAATTCAGCTCTTCATAACCACGGCCAAATACAAATGGATCACCACCTTTCAAACGCACTACATGTCCATAATTAATCGCATAGTCCACCATCAGTTTATTGATCGCTTCTTGTGAATAAGAATGTTCACCAGAACGTTTTCCTACATATACTTTGATAGCATCCGCAGCAGCGTATTCCAATACTTTTTCATTCACCAACGCATCATATAAAACCACATCCGCATCTTTTAATGCGTTTGCGCCCTTCATCGTAATCAGTTCCGGATCTCCCGGCCCAGCGCCAACAAGCGTAATTCTTGGCGCTCTGATTTCTCTTTTTGTTCCTGAATTAATTAACATTTACCTGCGCCTCCCTCTTCGCTCTCATTGCTGAATAAAATTGTGTTGCCTGCTCCAGATAAGCTGTAGCAAACTCTTCTGTCGGTTCATTTTTATTAATTTGCAGGACGAGTTCACTAAAAGTTGAAGGTAAAACTACCTCACCCGTCTCTACAAAGTTGGTATCAAACTCTCTGATTACCCCTGTTTGGGTACTGCTGCTGATACTTTTATCCAGTAACAGTGCTTTTGCGGTATTCACAAATACACTATAGGAATGATAAATTGCATCAGACCAGGCTTTGCCTTCAAAAGCCGAACCTGCCCATAACAGCTTCTCTTCTCCTTCGAGTAAAAGTGTAGCCACCAAATCAATCACTACCCCTGCACATTCGCCTACGCCAATTGCAGTGACAAAGGTTTCTTCATGCCCCCAGTCTACAAACTCTTCATCTTTCAAAGCAGTAAGGTCTGCCAGTGGTTTTAATAACTGGTAAAAGTGATCCTTACCTTTAGCATCATAATACTGGTGGAAACTTTCATCTGCGCCAGAATTCGCATCATAGTCATCCAAAACTGTACGCAGGATGGCAGGTGCCCGTTTAGTTGGCGCTTTGATTACACGTTCGGCTACCCGGCCTACGCCATCGCCTACTGTTCCTCCACCTATCATGACCTGCACCGCAGGCACAACTTTTCCGTTTGCTTTGACTGAACTTCCATGAAATCCAATGTGTGCCAGACCATGCTGACCGCATGAATTCATACAGCCGCTTATTTTTATCTTAATATCTTTATCGTAAATCAGATCAGGATATTCTTCCTGAATTACGGCTTCCAGTACCGCTGCAAGAGACATACTGTTCGCAATTCCTAAATTACAAGTATCTGTTCCCGGGCAGGTCGTAATATCACCCACACTATCAAATCCCGGAACTGCAAAATCCAGTTCATTCAGTGCTTTATATAGAGGAATCAGTGCTTCTGCGCTGACAAATTTCAATAACAAGCCCTGATTCTGTGTAATCCTGATTTCATCTGCCACATAAGGACGTATCGCCGCTACAAATAACCTTGTTTTATCAGTTTTGATGTCCCCTACAGGTACTTTGATATATACTCCATAAAAACCATTTTGTTTTTGCGGAAATACGTTGGTATCCAGCCATCTTTTATAATGCGTTTCATCTGCCGGGCGCTCATTTGACAGCGCTGCAGTTTCTGGCAATACAGGCATTGGTACTGTACCCAGGTCAACCTTAAAAGTTTTTGATTTATTAGCAATAACTTCTTCAGCAATTAAGCGCGTTACTTCTTCTAATCCAAGTTTTTGAACCAGATACTTCATTCTTGCTTTATTTCTGTTGGTTCTTTCTCCGTGACGGTCAAAAACCCTTAAAACAGACTCTGCATAAGGAATCAATTGATCTTCAGGAAGAAAATCATGCACTATACTCGCCAGAAAAGGTTGCGCACCTAAACCGCCTGCAAACATGACTTTAAACCCACGCTCGCCTTTTTCATTCAGCTTCGGTATGAAGCCTAAATCATGAATATAACTGAAAGCGGTATCTTTCTCTGTTGCTGAAAAAGAGATCTTGATCTTTCTGCCCATTTCCTGGCAGATAGGGTTCCTTAAAAAATATTTAAATACGGCCTGCGCATAAGGAGAAACATCAAAAAGTTCCTGAGGATTGATCCCTGCATCAGGCGAAGAAGTTACATTTCTAACGGTATTACCACAAGCTTCACGTAAAGTAATATCATCACGCTCCAGTTCTGCCCACAATTCAGGGGTACGATCCAAACTCACATAATGAATTTGAATGTCCTGCCTGGTGGTTAAATGCAGATTTCCACTACCATATTCATCAGAAACATCGGCAATACGCAATAACTGTTTAAAAGTGACTTTTCCGAACGGCAATTTGATACGCACCATTTGTACGCCCGGCTGCCGCTGACCATAAACACCACGCGCAAGCCGAAGACTGCGAAACTTTTCGTCGTGTATTTTTCCTTCACGGAAGGCACGGATCTTTTGTTCAAGATCTATAATATCTTTTTCTACTACCGGGTTCTCCAGCTCCGTTCTAAAACTTTGCATGTCAATAAATCTTGGTTAAGGATTGTTTTGTTTAAAAGACGTTTTCAGGGTCCATTATTTCAAAGATATATATTATACATAGAATTAGTAGTATTTAATGTAAAAAAAGACTAACTATACTCATTCAAAGCACATTAAATGGTTATTTTGATTTTCAAAGGATAAAATAGTTTGGAAGAAAAGAAAAAGCTGCTGTCTTTGTTCAAGAAGACAGCAGCTTAATTTCAAAATGCTCAGGCCAGATTTATTTAATCATTTGCACGACTCTTCCGTTCAGCGAGACAGTTGCACTATCAGATAACAGATAGTTTGTTTTTACAATTTTCGGATCCAGCATAGTTAGTTTACTGTTTCCAGGGACGTTCAAAATAGCACTGTTGATTTTGGTATCCGAAGAGAGTGTAAGTTCTGCGCCTTCACTTGTTTTAGTTCCAACAATTGCATTTAACGTTTGTACTTCCATACGATGCAGATAAACACTCACATAGGATTCAATCTTCAAATCGAGCTGCCCCAGGTGATACCCTTTCAAACTAATCTCGCTTGAACCATACGGATAGCGTTCGCCTTTTTTAGGTTTAAAATTTGAGATTGTTGCAATCGCATTCAAATTTTTGGTAATAATGATAATACGGCCATTGATCCAGGATGATTTCTTTTGCTTACTCGCATCAGATTCGCCTAAGTGAAGTGTATGCTGGCTGGCTTCGAATTTCACATTATCTTTAATGTCCCGCTCAACCCATATACCTTCCTGAACCCCATACTCAACTTGAACATTCGATAATCTTTCAGTTTGTATATTGAGTTTTTCTATTCCATTAAAAGGGGTAAAATCCATTCCATCAAAACGACTTTTATATTCTCCGGTCAAATAAACTGCTTTAAGGGTATAGTTAAAAGCTACTAAAGATCCCAGTACGATCAGGATAGCTGTGATAATTAACATTGTACTTGTCTTCATGGTTGTTCAGGTTTATTATTGGTTTGGATAAAGGTTTCATAGCGTTGTTTAATTTCTTCTATACTGATTTCCAGCAGAGAGATATTTCTAAAAAACTCAGGGAGTTCCTGTCCCAGGAATTTTTCTTTTCTATAGCTTTTCAGTTTTTCTTTTGCTTCAGGAGCCACAAAGAGGCCAATTCCCCGTTTATTGACAATCACTTCTTTGACTTGAAGGAACTCATACGCTCGCATTACTGTGTTCGGGTTTACCTGAAGATCTACTGCCAGTTCCCTTACAGACGGAATCTTTTCAATCCATTTCTCTATCAGTATATTATCTCCGACAAATGCTGCTATTTGCAGATATATGGCTTCGTTTTCTCTAAATTCCATTCTATACTTGTTTTTCTTTCAGTTTAAAAAATGCTGCCGCCCACAATACAATGGATACTGCAAGGAACATCGTAATCAATACTGCAAAAGACTGATCTGTGGGACTTATAAAATAATAGTCGTTTCTTTCCTGGAGGGATACACCAGCAAATATTGGCTGCATACGTGCATTTGTTTTAAAGAAAAAGCTAATTAATGGCACATTAATCAATTGAAGGGCACCCAGCATAATAAAAATGACAAAAGCTGTTTTGATAAAATGCAACTTTTCAAAAAATACCGCTCCAAGGAAAGCTATGGCATGTAGTAAGCCGTAGATCAGAAATGCTATCATAAATTTATTTTTGCCTTCAACCACGCTAAACAATTCATTTTTCACATTCGGGTTCACATTGCCCAAATAGATCACCAGTGAGTCTACAATAAGATAACAGGTAACGAAAATCACTTGAAATATTAAATAAGAATAAACCCATCCAACAAAAAAACGTTCAAAATTAGATACCGGAAGTGTCAATGCCGGGATAGATCTCTTTTTATCGCTGAGGTCAGCAAATACCATACTGGTAAAAATTGTACCTGATAAAAACATAAAAATAAAGAAGTAGGCAAATTGCGCTTTTACGTCTAACGATCCACCACCCAGGTAAGCTGTAAAACCCAGCATTAAAGATAAAATACCAATCAATACTGCAGTTGAGATCAGATAGGCCTTATAATGTTCTCTTGTATGTTTGTTAAGCAACTTAAAAAAGCGCTGAAAACTAAATATATTGTCCATGTGATTTATTTTAAACTGTCGATAATTGATTGGTTACCAGAAATAATGGCATTAAAAAGCATTTCCATATCAACCCTGCCAAATTTTTGTGCGTTATTAATACTAATTGTATTTACGCCGATTGCATTTTCCTCTACATATAATATCCCGGAAGTATTTGCCTGGGCCGCTGTAGTAAACAGCAACTTTTCTGCAATGTTATCCAGCGAATTGTTCAGTACAATTTCTTTTTCATGCAGTACAACTAAGGTATCGATCAGGCTATCCAGATCTCTGACCTGATGGGTAGAAATGATTACACACCTTTCTTCAGTCAGTGCAGAAGCAATTATTTTTCTGAACTGTATTTTAGAAGGAATATCCAATCCATTGGTAGGCTCATCCATAATCAATAAAGCAGTATTAGTTGCCAGACCAAAGCAGATCATTACTTTTTTCTGCTGTCCAAACGATAACTTGTGCAGTTGCTTGTTATCAGGTACATCAAACTGCTTAAGCATTTTATAGAATTGCTCCGTATTAAAATCCGGATAAAAATGTGCTGTACTTTCCATGAACTGTACGGCAGTGAGTGCCGGCATGAAAAGCTCTTCGGGTATAAAAAACAGCTCTTGTAAAAAAGCTGGTAAACGATCAGCAGCATTGTAGTGGTTCAAAGTACAATGACCGGCTAAAGGATAAACGAGTCCGGCTAAGTTTTTCAGTAATGTTGATTTCCCAGCTCCATTTTTTCCGAGCAGTCCATAAATATGGCCAGCTTCCAGTTTCAGGTTGAGGTTCTTGAACAATAATGAGTTTTTACTGTAGCCAAAGGTTAAGTTAGAAATCTCTATCATGGTTGTAGCGTCTAGGTGTATTAGTTATCTAATACACTACAAATTTATTAAAGTATTTAACTTTTGCAACTTTTATTTATAAATATTTATTACCAGGGGACAGGGCAAAAAAAATACCCGGACATCCACCCGGGTATTTCTTTTATCAACTAAACCTTAACTAGAAAATACTAACCAAATATTTTACTGGCACAAACATACCAGCCTTATATAAAGTCAATGTTAAAATTGGATAACCTGTTCGTAATGCTCTTATTTTTATTTAAATTTCGCATCTTTTCATACTATCATAACCATAAATGCTGATTTTAGCTTATATTATTCTTGCCCTGGTAGCACTTTACCTTCTTGTTTATCTTTATAAAAAGAACTTTGCTGTTCAAACACAACGGGAGGAACTCAAGCGGGATTGGGGAAGTGCCAAGAACAGCAGATATATTGATATTGATTTAATAGAAAACTACTTCTTAAATACAATTACTGAATCTTCAGAAAAACTACAGCTGATTTCTGATAAAATAGCAGATGATTTATATATCAATGATGTCTTCAAACTGATCGACAGAACTATATCCAGAGTAGGCCAGCAATTTCTATATGCAAGGCTTAGAACAATTGATAAAGACCAAACAGACCTGATTTTTCTGGATAAATTTTCAGATCTGATTACCGAAGATGAAAAACTGAGACTCGATATACAGGCCACTTTACAAATACTCGAGAAAAACGATTCCTATTACTTCCAGGATCTGATTTATGCAAAGAAAATAGAGGCACCTGCATTTATGCCTATCGTCTATATTCTTTCTGTTCTGAATGTACTTTCCCTGATTGCTGCGATATTCCATCCGGGCTTCCTGCTTGTCTTTTTTGGAATATTTATTATCAATTCCGGAATTCATTACTGGAATAAAAACAAAGTCAGTGTACACACCTCTTCCCTTGGTGAGTTTCTAAAAGCGTTTGATACCGCTAAAAAACTAGATGCTGATGCAAAGATCAATGCACAATTCCCGGAAATAACGAATCTCATTAAAGAACTGACTCCGCTGAAAAGAAAAATGTTTGGCGTAAAGCTGGATAACATGGCTGAAGCGGATACAGTGATGATTGGCTACATGCTGTTCGAGCTGTTAAAGATTGCCTTCAATGTAGAAATTATCCTTTTTTACTCTATTATTGATTCCCTGAGATCTCAAAAAGACCTGCTAAAAAGACTTTTTAAATTCATAGGAACTGTTGATACTGCTATTTCTATTGCTTCGCTAAGACATTCATGGGATGGAGAATATTGCAAGCCGGTATTCAACCAGGAAAATTGCATCCATATCTCAGGTGTTAAACATCCGTTAGTTATAAATTGTGTTCCGAACGATCTTGATCTACAACATAAAAACCTATTGCTAACGGGTTCCAATATGTCTGGTAAAACAACTTTTATCAGATCTGTAGGTGTAAACCTGATTCTTGGTCAAACCTTATTTACCTGCATGGCTAAAGAATTCAGTATGCCTTATTCAAAAATATTCTCTTCTATTACCATTTCAGACAGTTTACTGGAAGAAAAGAGTTATTATTTTGAAGAAATGAGGATTATCAAAAACTTCATTGAAGAATCAGTGAGCGAAGAACCTTGTTTCTTCATCCTGGATGAGATTTTCAAAGGAACCAATACGATAGAGCGGGTTTCGGCTGGAAAAGCGATCCTCTCCTACCTGGCCAAAGGCAATAATATGGTTTTCGTTTCCACCCATGATACCGAGCTTAATGAGTTGCTGAAAACACAATACGAACATTATCATTTCTCTGAAACTATTGCAGAAGAAGAACTGGTCTTTGACCATACCATTAAAAAAGGCCCTTTAAAAACAAGGAATGCAATCAGAATTCTGGAAATTAATAATTATCCGGCAGCTGTGATTGCTGATGCGAATGCTACGGTTGATTTACTGATGAAGGATTAGTTAAATCCTGGATAATTGATTTGAAAGTCTTAATATGAAGACTGTCTCTTGCATTTTCCGGATTCTCTATATAATCTTTGAGCGCTTGTACATATGCTTTACGGAAAGACTCATTCTTAGTATTGGAATTGTACTCGCCCTGTGCTTTATATAATGGCTGTAAATTTTCGGCAATTTTCCTTTTAATCCCATAAGGTGATTCATCCCTCATGATCACAATATTCTTTTCAAAACCAGGGATATATTTAACGACGAAACGCTCTCCGCGGGGCGGAATAATAATTTCATTGCGAATCGGATAGATCGAAGCGGTAGTAGTAGAGAAATCCGTTATGACATCTTTTCCATCCGCAGTTTGAATGACTGCATCATAATCCCAGATCGGGGAATCATTTAAAGTGGAACTGGTTTCCTGCTCCAGTGTAACTACAGCAGATCCCCTCACACCATAATGTGCCAGGAAAGCTGCATTGACGAACTGACCAGTAAAAACATTGGCAAGCGCTAAAATAAAGCTCAGAACTACGTAAAAAATACTTCTGCGCCAAAAAGAAATAGCAATGCCAGTAATCAGTAACACAAAGAATGACCAGGCCCCATGATGCGCAAACAAGTAGAAAAGCATTGATAATATCTTCATAATTAATCTTTTATTCTATATAAAAATAGATTAATATTTCAATATTATCAATGCTGAATTTATTACAAAGCAGGCGCTAAAGGCCAGTCTACAGGAATATCAGTTAAAGCATGCAGGTAATTCGTAATCACTTTGTCACCTATAACCATTACAATATCAACCAGGTTTCCTTCCGTATAACCTGCTGCATAGAATTCTAGTAAAAGCTGTGCATCTGCATGTCCTTTGTTCTCTGTGATACTTTTAACCAAATTCGCCAAAGCTGAAAGTTTTGTATCAAAAGTAATCGCAGCTTTACGGATTTCTAAAATCTGAGCATCAGTAAAGCCATTCATTTTTGCGAAGGCAGTATGGGCGCTCAAACAATATAGACAATCATTGACCTGGCTAACTACTAAATTTATAACCTCACGCTCTTTAGCTCTGATAGAGGTTTTTGCGTTTTGCAGCGTCAGGTAATTTCCTAAAGCATTTTCAGAATGTGCAAATGCAGCATATAGATTTGGAACAAAACCTACCATTTTGTTTAAATTATCAAAAATAGCCTGGTTAGCCGGAGTTACTTCTTCTCTGGTTGGAACTGTGAATGTTTTCATGCGTTTATTTATTAATGTTCTTTTCTTATTGAATACTACAAATATCTGCCTATAAGTGAGCCTGAGCCATAGAGAGACTTCCCGATGATTTGTAATTAATGCCTGAAACATGAATACCTGAAACCAGCAGAATCCAGCCAGTTAAGAAACTAATTTAGCTGCTCTGAAATCTGAAGGAGAAAAGGAAGCATGCTTCTTAAAGAAATTACTGAAATAAGCCGCATCATCAAAACCCAGCTCATAAGCGATTTCTTTCGCAGACTTATCTGTATAAATTAAGAGTCGTTTAGCCTCTAAAACCACCCTTTCCTGAATCACAGCCAAAGGCGATTTATGATTATAAATTGCAAACAGGTTAGCTAATGTCTTTGGCGAGCGACTTAGCAGCTCTGCATAAAATTGCACCTGATGCTGTAAACGAAAATGCTGTTCAACCAGCAGATTATAACGCCTGATTATATCAAGTTTATCATCTGTCAGGTTTTTATCCGTTACATATTGACTTTTGGCGAGCCTGGTAATGATAATGATCAATCTTTTCAGCAACATCTGCAACATCTCCCGCTGGATATTATCTACCGTATTAAATTCTTCAATAAAGATTTCAAAAAGCAAGGTGATCTTTTTCTGCTCCTGTTCATTTAGTCTGACAAACAGATTACCTGTAGATCCGTAAAATAAGAACCCAACACAGCTCACCTCTTTATCGTGGTCAACAATGCAATAGAAATTCCTGTTATACTGCCACGCTACTATTTGTTCAGGCTTTTCAAACTGGAAAGACTGGTTCACCATTAAAGGTAAAATACTCTGCTCAGGAAAGTCATATTTAACCCCATCAATTGTAATCACCTGCTGCGCTCCTTTGTTCCAGGCAATCGTTAGAAATTTATCCGTCCGGTCACGCTGAAAAAAAGAACGGTCAAAACCAGCTTCGTTTATAGTTAAATGGAATTCGCCTTTAGTAACCGGCTCTAAGTGATGGAACTTCATATACAAGTGATTGATAAATTATGTAAATTTAATGCATTCTACTGTCTTTATAAAATATCGCTTATTCAAGCGGATTCCCAAAATCCGTGTATTCATCAGGTCAGCTGACTAGTGGTGAAGGCACAATATTTTCAATAATTTTATAAAGAAATCAATGAAACAAGCTATAAAAATTGCCCTATTAGGCGCAACAGGAAAAGCGGGCCAATACCTGCTTCAGGAATTACTAACTAACGGATACCAGGTAAAATCTCTGATCAGAAAACCAAAGGACTACAAAATATCACATCCTGCATTGGAAATCGTAGCAGGAGACATCAAAGATATGGCAACCACACGCCAGTTAATTGAAGGCTGCGACGTAGTAATCAGTGCAATCGGACAAAATAAAGATGACATACTCATTTCAAGCCTGGCTACTGAAAATATCATCAAAGCTATGCAGGAGTTTAAACTCAGCAGGTATATCTTATTGACAGGCTCCAATCTTGAAGTTCCGGGAGATCAGAAAAGTGCTAAAAATTTAGAAGGCACAGCCTGGATGAAGGCGACTTTTCCTGTGTTTGTGGCAGATAAACAAAAAGCCTATGAAATACTGACCACCAGTTCAATAGACTGGACAATTGTCAGATTGCCCTGGATTGAGAAAACTACAGAAAGACGGGGCCTGGCAGTTGATTTGAAAGATTGTCTGGAAGAACTGATCAGCACAACAGATCTGGCTGATTTCCTGATTTCCCAGATTACAGATACAACTTATGTAAAAAAAGCCCCCTTTGTAGCAAGTAAGCCCAAATTATAAACAAAAAAGGGAGCCTCTGAAGGCTCCCTTAATTTATACAACCTCTACCTTGAAATCTTCAAAAGTTACCGGAAAACTCTCTTTTCCCGGAGCCGCAGCAACCATGCCAATCTGTACTTTTACTCCCGGAGGAAAATAAGCCAGACGAAGCATATCATATTTCTTTTGATCAAATGAATATTTGATCTCTACATAATCCCCTTTTCGCAATAATTTCAACCAAACCGATTCAGGACTATCATGACGTGGTACTACAGACCAGTCTGAAACCTCTCTGGTCACCACTGCACTGATATTCTGAACTCCATCGACATATTCTATCCCCGTTTTGATCCAGTTCTTTTCATCGATCCTGATCATTAATCCAGCCTGGTGGAAAAGCTCCTGATACTGACCTGTAATTTTTACGCTGGCCAGGAAATCACCAGTAAACTCCTGGTAGTAAAAAGGGCCATTATCACGTTTAAAACCATAATGTGTCACTTGCCAGTAATCCGTATCCGGATCTACAGTGAAATTTAAAAGGGCGGCATTTCCATTCCATGTGCCGGGTTGATTGAACCATTTCATAGCTGTAATATAGGAAGAAGCTATTTAATTTAAGCGATAAATTTAAAGATCAGGAATAGCATTTCACGCGTTGCTGCCAGCTTTCAATGAGGCTTCTCAATCCGATCATGATCAAAGACAGCAGGCCAAAACTCATCCCAACCCATGGAGACATCGCTATTCCGCTTGTCGCAATAACCCATCCACTCACAATAGTTCCCACAGAAACTCCAAGATTCCCAAAAGAAGTAGCCAGGCTATTCGCAAACTCTAAGGCATGTGGTGCAGCAGAAATCATATAAGCTGAAGCATTGAGAAAACAAGGAGCATAAAGGAAACCCCAAACCGCAACAACCAAAATAGTCATTCCCGTATTTCCAGCTGAATATTGCAAAGCGAAAGGGATCAATAGTGTCCCTGACAAAAAAGCCGCTGTAGTTAAGGGGCTGCAATGGCTGTTGAAATATAAACTGGCTGCAAGAATGCAGGTAATATACGTACCGTAAGCAGCAACCAGAAAGGAGGTGCAAAAGAGGAAACAATACCGGTAACTAAAAATATCGCAATTGCGGCTACCATAATTTTTTTGCGGTCGAAACCAGAGGCCATTAAAGTCATAAATGGACCAGTTAGTGCAATAACCAGCGCAAATGCACTGAGCAGAATACCTGCTTTATCAATAGTAATCTGATAATGCTCAGCCAGCTGAGGCAATACACCGATTACTCCGAATTCTGTACTGATGATGCCAATCATTCCAAGGCATCCTATATAGGCTGTTTTTTTGTTTATAATCATGACTTATTTGCTTTCTATCAGAGAATAAAACACGTTTGTATTTAATCATCCCGATTTATTTAAATTGAGCTGGCTAAATTAAATGGTAACCCTTACTTTTACAGGCAATACACAAATTGTATGGTACATACAAAAAAGTAAGTAATGGGAAATATCAAGGAGAATTCAACAAATAACTTAAACAGAAAATATATTACAAATGACTGTGACTTAACCTATTCAGTTTGTATGGTTGGTGGAAGATGGAAGTTATTGATTCTTTGTAAACTGGAGCCGGGTAAACTCAGGTTCAGTGAGCTGAAAAGAGAAATCTGCAACATTACCGAGCGTATGCTGACTTTACATTTAAGAGAACTGGAAACTGACGGGATCATTAAGCGCACCGTTTATGCAGAGGTTCCGCCAAGAGTAGAGTACGAATTAACGGCTATAGGTATAGAGCTGATCCCAATTTGGAAACAGCTGAGCCAATGGGGAGCAAAACACAGAGAATTAATGAAAGAAGTATCAGCAGTGTAGAATCTTACATTCCCCTGTCCCGAATCATTTCCCCTAATAGCTGGACTAATTCATCAGACAAATCATCATCAGTAATCCATTTGGTGCCGAGCTCAATATCCTCTTTGGGATAGATCACGCCAAGTACTAGTGGAACCACAACACCATTTACAGTTTCATCATAAGAAACAATATACTGTCCGTTATTTGCTGAAGTAACGGTAACCGTGTGGTGTAAAAACCTGATACTAAATTCGTCCATCTGAATCCAATGAAAAGGCTGATTTCCTGAATAGAAACCAGCCTGTTTTTTGCTTTATCCTTTTAAAATTTTACTCTTTTCCGTGTCAAATTCCTCTTGCGTAAGTATCCCCGCATCGAGTAATTCTTTCAAATCCAGTAAAGCCAGCTTTTTAGCAGCCAGATCATTCACAGGAGCGGCCACAGGTGCATCAGCTTTGATTACAGGAGTTATCACAGTTCCAGAAGCACTGAATTTCATAATCAGCTCTGTAATCTCATTATATCCCTTTATATTAGAATAGTCGATTGCTTTTTGCTCTTTTACATTGACAACTGTAACATCAGCGCCATTCTCCAGCAGGAATTTAGCAATATCTTTCTTGCCATTCGAAGCCGCATAATGTAAAGCAGTATTACCTGATTCATCCTGATAATTTACAGTAGCGTCTTTCTCTACCAGCAATTTCACCATACTCAGTGCACCGCACTTTACAGCCAATTGTAATAAACTCTCTCCGCTGCAAACCTCATTATTCAGATTAAAGTTACTGTCAAGCGCGGTTTCCACTGCACTTTCCACCCAATCCAGGTAAGAATCCATGGCCCCATCTGCTTTGTTAAATGGTCTGGCATAATTGGAATCCAACCCGTTTTCAATAAATAATTTGACAGTTTCCTTCTGATTGTGTGCAACCGCATACCAGATTGGAGACATTCCGGTTTTTGAAGAAATAAAAATATCAGCCCCTCTTTTAACCAGTAATTTCACAATCAGCTGATTATTATCATAACAAGCTACTAATAAAGCGCTCTCACCCGCATCATTGATATGATTGACCTCAGCACCATTATCAATTAATAGTTCTGCCATCTGGCTATTTTTAGCTTTGGCGGCAATCAGTAACACATTATCCCCCAGGTTATTCGTTTTATGAATAGCTGCGCCATGTTCCAAAAGTGTTTTTACAATCTCTCTGTTACTGCAGCCCGCAGCAATCAATAAAGGAGTTTCCGCATCATTATTTTCTAAATCAGCTTCCAATCCAAGATCTAACAGTTTTTTAAGCACATCAATCTGTGCGGTCATGGCTGTAATATGAGAGAAACTATTGCCCTGGTTATCATTGATATTAATCTTAGCTTCTTTCTCAATCAGAAACATTGCGGTTTGCTTTTGTTTCTGAACCAGCGCAAAATAAAGTGGTGTTTCTCCATTATGATCTTCATAATCAATATTGGCTCCTTTATCGGCCAGTATTTTCACAATATCCAGATAACCTCTGTGGGCTGCATAATGCAAAGCCGTACGGCCTTTTTCATCTGTATATTTAACATCCGTTTCATCGGAAGAAAGTAATAACTCCGCTATTTTTCTATTGCCGTTTTCGCAGGCAATCAGGAATGACATTGACATTTGATACGTTAATTATTTTGCTGAATTGGACATTAATAATTGTACTGTTTTTATTTTGATGTTGTTATTGGATGCCAGCATCAAAGGCGTTTCTTCGTTACTGTTGACCAAATTCACATCTGCCCCTGCCCCGATCAGTAATTTTACCTTTTTATAAATATCCTTTGCCTTTTGTTCGTCTAATACGCTATTATATCCGCATACCTTATGCAGGATCGTTTCGCCCAGATCATCCGGTTCATTCACCTCTATTTTTCCTGTTTCCAGTGCTATTTCCAAAGTTTCGAAGGATTTCTCAGCCAACCAGTCGAGACCAGATTTCTGCTGATCATAATGTGGTGCTTTCTGATTAATATCTGCGCCTGCTTCTAAAAGCTTCGGCAAAAAACTGATATAAGAATTATTACTCAGGCGGCTTAAATAAGAAGATAACAGCGTGTTTCCACTCTCATCTACCTGGTCAAAATCGGGCGTAGTATAAGCTGCAAGTTTATCATAAATTTTTTCACTGGACTGGTCTATTACCGCACGTGTAAAAGCCGTTTTCCCTTTTTCATCCTGCACATTTGCATCTGCCCCATTTTCTAAAAGCAAATCCAGATAATCAACCTTATTATTGTTAATAGCCACCATAAGCGGCGTTTCTCTGACTACATTAGCCTTGTTAACATCTAAACCGGCATCAATTAAAACCTCCATATAAGCGATCGCTTTCTCAGGAGCCATCATTCTTTTATTAACGACCTCATAAAGCAGGCTTTGCTCTGCATTATTTGTATAATTCACATCGCAGCCCGCATCAATCAGGCATTGAATGACCTTTACATCCGCACCATTTTCCAGTGCATAACTCAGTAAAGTTACGTCCCCTATCTCGTCATTCAGATTATCCATTTTTCCAAGAAAACCTGATAACCAGGTAATTGATTCCTCATCTGCCGGAAGTTCTCTGGTTATAGTTTCAAAAATTGTATTCCTGAAAGAGTCGTATTCATAAATATCTGTTTCGATAGTTTTATCAGCTACCCAAAGGTCAATGATTTCAAATTCTTTGGCTTTGATGACCTGACTGAATGGAAGAGTGAAATTGGGTTGACTGATTACTTCTTTAGAGATTTTCTCTCCGCCCTGGAGTAAGGATTTCGCTTTTTCAAAGTCTCTGGATTGGATTGCACTTACAATTTCACTTTCGATTCTCATTATATCTGTAGTTTTCTGTTTATAACTATAACTCCAAATACGATTTAATGTTTTACGTAAGCGATAATATATTTTCTTTAATCACTAATCAGCTTAAAGTGTGCCTTTTTATACGTATCCTTTTGCACATGTGCTTTCAGGTTTCTAAACGTTTCCAGTGGTCCTTTGGTCGCAAAAAGATTGATCAGCCACGCTGGTATATTTCCCATAGGATCAACTTCAAGTACATACTCCGCTCTGACTTGATTTTTACTCACCGGGGTAATCGTCCATTTTCCAACTGAATGGCTGATTCTGACAATATTTTTCTTTTCCTGTACATAACCTGGAATACATGGAGAATTTACTGTGATCACTTTAGTCTGAGGGTCCTGCTCGGCCTGTATATGCACTACATAATCGCGGTCTTCTGCTGGCCAGGGAACATCGACCAGCGAATAATAAACCAGATCGAGCGGTGAAACTTGTTTGATCAGCACATTTTCTTTGCTATGGTATACCCATTCGCCACAGGTTTGTATATCCAAAATAGCAGCCAGCAATTGTGAAGAAGCAGCAGGGATAGTACTGACTACTTTAATCGCTTTGATTTTAGAATTTTCAATTGGACGGGTATAAACCTGGATGCCTTCTTTATTAACAGATAAAGTCCATTTTTCCTGGGCTGAGGCTAAATTTAAACCACTAAAAAACAAAACAAAAGTGAGGAACAGGAGGCAGGTATTGTGAGATCTTGACATAAAAAGCTGCGGCATAAAAAAGATAATTTAACCGGGCTGTAAAAATACATAAATCGTATTTATGAGACTATTTTTATATATTTATATAAGTCATCATCACGTAATTATACCACATTTTTGCACTAACCATTTAGATTTCAGTACCTTTGTTCAACTAAAACTAAAAAAACCTCCTCAAAACCATTAGCATCTGAAGAAAAAAACTACCTAATTAATCGTATCAAACATAGCACTTAAACCCCATTCTATGAGAAAATACCTTTTAGGCGGAGCAGGAATAACATTTAGCATCCTTGCCCTGACCATTCTAATTAGCTGGATACCTTGTTCAAACCGGAATTTACCGGACAAAGTTGTTACCCAAGACTCCCTTTACAATTTGCATGTAAACAAAATTTATTATGCAGCCCATCTGGAACAAACAGGTCTTAGTCACCAGGTTTTTGAAAAAGCATTGACAGGATTTTACAATCTTAAAAATGTCGGGAAGGTTTGCAGTGAAAAATCCATTTTAACTATTGCAGATTTCGATCAGAACAGCACAAAAAAGCGGCTCTGGATTATCGATCTTTCCAAAGACTCCCTGCTTTTAAATACCTGGGTAGCACATGGTCAGCGTAGTGGTGATGATTTAGCCACCCGTTTTTCTGATGCCAGGGATTCTTATGAAAGCAGCCTTGGATTTTACGTGACTGGTGAAGTTTACAAAGGTAAACACGGGCGTTCACTGCGTCTGGATGGTATGGATGAAGGTTACAATTCAAATGCCAGGAGCCGTTCAATTGTGGTTCATGGTGCGCCCTATGTTAGTCAGGGAACAATTAACGAGTTAGGAAGACTTGGACGCAGCCAGGGTTGCCCGGCAGTACCCGCAGAACTATCTGACAAAGTGATCAATACTATTGAAGGGAAGACTGTTATTTTCATTAACGGAACGCATCAGGCCTACTTCTCAAAATATCTCGACGCACATCTTGCGGCAAATATTATTGTACCGATGCAAGACAGCAGTGCAATTGCACGTATATAACTAACTTTTTAGTCGAAGATTTAACCAATGGCATGATGCTCAATAATTCTATTGATCATCATGCCTTAATACTGTCATTACATTGTCATCCTACCTTTGGGCAATCCGGATTAATCAACCCATGCTCAAAACGATCAAACACTTTCCTTTATTTTTCTTTTTCCTGGTTCTGCTCTTTATCACCGGGATCAGCTTTTGCATATGCACTTCTAAATTAGATAGTTTTACCAGTCTGAATTTATATCATCCAGCCTGGCTTGATCATTTTTTCTCTTATTATACCCTGATGGGTGATGGAATGATCTGTATGGCCGCTATTGTGCTGTTATTCTTATTCAAAAAGAAGAAAGCTGCGCTCATCCTGTTTGTGGCTTATTTAACTTCAGGTCTGATCGTTCAGCTTTTAAAAAGAATCATCTTCCAACCCAGGCCCTCTCTTTATTTTGACCAGATTTCCTTTCACTATGACCACTTTGTAGATGGAATAGAGCCTTTGCGTTCAGGATCTTTTCCTTCTGGTCATACGGCTTCTGCTTTCGCCATGGCAACAGTTCTTGTGCTTTGCCTGAAAAAGAAGAAAATCAGTTTGCTCTGCCTGCTCACTGCAGTGCTGGTTGGCTATTCCAGGATTTACCTGGGCCAGCATTTTTTACAGGATGTGATTGCTGGCGGTATTACAGGGTGCATTTTTGCCTTGCTTAGCTATTACCTGATTCAGCAAGCCAAACCTTTTAAATCTTTTAAGGCTTTAAAAAGAACACAACCAGCGTATGCACAAACTCCAGAACAGGAATATATACAAACTATACGTTAACCTCTATCAGTTCTCCATAGCTAAACAATGCTATTTTGCTTGATCCTCCCGGCTGCCTGCTCAATTGTATCTGTGTACCTATCCGTTCCTTTAAAGTCTCCACATGCGAAATAATACCTATACTCTTACCATTCGCCTGTAAGTTCTCTAATGCTGTGATTGCAACATCAAGCGTTTCTGCATCCAGCGTACCAAATCCTTCGTCAATAAACAGCGAATTGATTTGCACTTTACGACTTGCCAGATCTGACAGCCCTAAAGCCAGCGAAAGACTGACCAGGAAGCTCTCACCTCCTGAAAGTGTAGACATCGGTCTGATTACATCTGCCTGATACCCATCAATAATCTGTAAATCCAGATCCTTTTCCGGGCTTTTCAGAATGCTGTAGCGATCACTTAACCGCAGTAAATGGCGGTTCGCCAATTCAGTTAATCGTGCTAAAGTAAGTCCTTGCGCAAAGCGGCTGAACTTTTTACCATCAGCAGATCCAATCAAAGCAGCAAGCTTCTGGAAACGGTCCGACTGCTTTTGCTGCTCAGCAATCTGCCCGGCAACTTCACTATGCTTCAATTTCAGCAAATCATCTTCAGCGAGCTGATGCCTTAACCTGACCATCTGCTCTACCAAAATTCTCAATTGCTGACTATATTCTTCCAGCTGAGGACTAATGGCCTCCGTGGTTTCTTCCGTTAATGCTTTTTGTCTTTCAGTTTCCAGATCCTTATCAGCGGCCTGTAAAAGACTTTTGCCCGATGCAATTTTTTGTGCAGCTTCTTTCTGCAATTCATCAGCAGCCTTTGCCTCCTCCTCAGGCAAATACAATTGCTTCAGCTCTGTTAAACTCTGTAATCCATCTAAAGTTAGCTTACCCATTAATTTTTCCAAATGGGTATTAAACAACTCTTTGGTTGATAAATAAGAAACATGCAGTGTAGCTTTCCGGTCTTCAATAATCCGCACCTTTGCCTGCTTCTCTTGTAATACGCGCTGAAAATTCTCAGCTTCTGTCCTATATTTCTTTAAGGCATTCGCCAGTTGTATTCTCTCCTGTACAGGATCTTTTGAACCAAAGAGTTCAATACGGTCTTCCTGCATTTGCTGTAAAACCTTTTCTTGCTCCTTTAATTGTCCCGTCAGCAGCTCAATCTGATCCTTTTTCTCATTCCATACCACAAGGCTACTTTTGAGTTCAGTTTCCAGCTGCCGAAGATCAGGCTGCAGTTGATTCAATTCTCTTTCGGAGGTTTGATAACGCTCAAACCTTTCCTTCATTTCCGAAATAATATTTTCTGCATGCTCTGCCTCAAAAAGAATACCGAACGGCTTTATCAACCCGGCAGCTTTAACAACGACCCCCTTAATTTCCTGCTCAGCAGCATCAAGTTCCCGTGCAATTAAATCCAGTTGTTTTTCAGCAAAACTAATCGTTAACCCCGTTTGCTCAATCTTATTCCGCTGTTGCGATAAAACTTCCTTTTGCGCAGTAACCTGTAACTCCACTGCATTAATTTGCAGCTGCGTATCTTTTACCGCTTTCAATTGAACCCCCAAAGTTTGCTGCTGCAGCCTTTTTCTGTTAATCACAGCCTCAATAATTCCAGGTTTAGCAAGTTCTAAAGGCTTAGGTAACTTCTCATTATTTGTCTTAAACTCTAAAAGACTTTGTGTGATAGCTTCCTGTAAAACCAACAAAGATTTCTCACTGGTCTGCACCTGGTGATCCAGTGTATTCAGCTCCATGAGCTGCTGATTCCAGGTCTTTTTCAGCAAATTAACCTGCTCCAGCTGTTGATTACGCCTGGCTGCCGATTCCGTTAACTTACTGGTATATTTTCCTTCTACAAATGGGTGATGTACCGAGCCGCAAAGCGGACAAGGTTGTTCCGGCTCCAATTGTAAACGATCTGCATCATATTTCTGCACTTTCACTTCCAGCTCATAAATTTGCTGCAAATAGTCCAGTTGGGTTGTGCCCGCTGTATGCTCTGATTCCAAGGCAGTCACAGCCTGCGCTACAGAAACCTTTTGTTTTTGGTAAGTTTCTAAAGCAGCAGTCAAGGCAGTTTGCTCTGCCAAAAGTTTATGGTATTGACCAGACAAGCGCAATTGCTGTTCGGAAGTCTGGATCAGCACCGGTAAAAAACTAAAATCTGCTTCCAGTTCTTCCACAGATTTCCCTGCCAAAGTATGCTGTAGATGCTGCGTAAACTGCGCAATTGCCGTTTGAAACTCAACTAATTTCAATTCCAGTAAACTACTGCTTTTCTCCGCCTCTACCACAATCAGTTTTCCTTTTTCTGCCTGCCCTGTATATTCCAGCCATTGTTTGTGCTTCACAGCTGTACTCGCTTCTAAACTCTTCAGCTGCTGTACCATCTGGTCAAATACAATTACCTGCTTATCCAGCTCACGTTCTTTAGCATTGTCCTTCAGCCATTCTGAAAGTATATTAATCCGCTGTTGCAAAGCCTTCAGCTGCTGCTCCATCCCCAAACGGGCAGCAGTGATGGATTGGAGGCTTAAATGAGCAACCTCAAAAGATTTCCTTGTTTTATCCAGTTCATGCTTAGTCCCCTCAATTAACAAATCTTTCTTAACCACAGTTTCAAAAACCGGTTCTGATTCCGTGATCGTCTGCTCGGTGAATTCAATTTTCTGTTTGGCCTGCTCCAAAGCAGTTTTCATTACGGCTTCTTCCTTAAGCAAATCCGGATGCTCTGCTTCAGCCTGCTGTAAATCATTCTTGATTTTAAGCTGCTGACTCTCTATAGTTGCTAATTCTGCTAATGCAGGACGATGAACCAATGCCGATAAATGCTTTTGAAGCCGAAAGAACCGATTTTCATGCGAAGCGTAGAAAAGCTCATCCGCAGCTAAACTTTGCAATAATTCCACTTTACGGGCTTCCAGTTTCCCAAGCGTATTCAGCCAGTCAATTTTAGCCTTCAATAGAGCTTCCTGCACCTTCAGCTCACTTTCCTGCGTAGAAAGTTCAATCAAACTATCCTGATAAATGGTCCTTTCTTCAGCAGCCAGTAGAACCACATGATCCAGCTGCCCCCTTAACTGATCCAGCTTCGCCCGTTCCTCTTTTGCTTTTTCGTAAGCATCCATAGAAATCTGCGAATAAATACCTGTATCAGTGATCCTTTCCAGCAACTCACTTCTTTCATTCTCATCCGCTTTCAGAAAGCGTGTAAAATCACCCTGCGATAAAATCACAGAACGTAAAAACTGGTTATAATCCAACCCGCATAACCTGACGATCTCATCCCTCACCTCCTGCAAAGGATGCTCGATAATAATGGTACCGCTAACTGCTTCAGCCAGTTCCATCTTTTGCGTTTGCAAAGCACCTTCCGCCTTACCGCGGCTGCGCCTGATGGACCATTTGGCCCTATATAATTTATCCTTGACTTCAAATTCTACTTCCGCAAAAGACTCCCCCGTATGCCGGGTCATAATCTCAAATACATCTTTGGTATGGCGGTGTACCCTTCCATACAAAGCGACTGTAATCGCATCCAGTATTGTTGTTTTTCCCGCCCCCGTAGGCCCGGTAATCGCAAAGATCCCGCTCTCCGTAAAAGGAGGCTGATCAAAACGAATCTCATGCTGCCCTTTCAGGGAATTAAGATTTAAAAATTTGATACTTATAATTTTCATCCCTGATCCTCCTTTTGCGCCATATATTCCAAAACCTCTTTAAAAGTAAACAGCAACTCCGCATGATCCTCTTCCGGATACTCTGCCTCACAGCGCTTTAAAAACACCGTCTGCGGGTCAAGATCCGTCAATGCCATAGCCTCATGTGTTTGTTCGTCCAGATTCTGAACCGCTCTTGTTCTGAGCTGACGGGGAAATAACCGCTCTATGAAAGGCTTATTGACGATCAGCGTATTCAACTGTTCTTCCAGATCAAAAATGAAAGTCTCTGTTTCCACCTGAACCTCTACCCATGCCGGGTACAATGTCCCGGGATCTTCCAGTAAAACCAATTTAGTCTTCACCTTCTCAAAATCCCCTTTTATCCTGATTAGCTTTCGGTAACCAGGCACTTCAACCTCTGCCAGGCTCACTAACTCTCCCCCTTGAAATTCAAGAACAATAACCTGTTTCCTATCATCAGTTTCAGAAAAGCTCAATGGGATCGGCGAGCCCGAATACCGGATATGGTTCATTTGATTGATGACTTGCGGGCGATGGATATGCCCCAACGCGACATAATCAAACTCTACCGGGAACTGATCTCCTCCAACCTGCCCCAGATTACCCACATGGATCTCTTTTTCACTGTCCGAAGTACTCGATCCCGCAGCAAAAAGATGCCCTGTCGCAATTACAGGAATATGCTGAGCCTTATATTCCCCGATATATTCCGTAAAACGGTGGTAATGGTCACAAATTCCCTGTTTGATCCTGGTTTCTCTTTCCTCAGCAGTTTCGCCCGAAACAGAAAGTCTAATATCGCGGTCACGCAGAAAAGGGACGGCGCAAACCACCAATTCCAGTTCACCCGAAGGGCTGTGTATTTCAATAATCTGATCTGTAAATTCTTCAGGGACACCGCCAATAATATGTACATTAAAGTACTTAAGCAGTGTAGATGGGGCATTAAGGGTACTGATAGAGTCGTGATTGCCCCCGATAATGATGACTTCTCTGCAGCTTGTATCCTTAACCCGTCTCAAAAAACCATAATACTGCTCAAAAGCCGTATTAGAGGGGCTACCAGTGTCAAAAACATCACCAGCAATGATTAAAACATCTATTTTTTCGGTCTGTAAAGTCTGTATCAGCCAGTCCAGAAAAGCCTGATGCTCCGCTGTACGTTCACTCTGTTCCAGTCTTTTTCCAAGGTGCCAGTCGGCCGTATGAAGAATTCTCATTGCCTGCTAAATTAAACAATTGCCCAGACAATTGTTTAATTTAGGCAAAGCATGTTCCATTAGTTTTGTGTATTCACTCCATTACCCGGTGCAGCAGAAATCAAACTATCTACTACAAATACACTTACCCCTCTCCAGGGCAATGGACTGATATATTCTTTATAATGCACTTCAATATTAGAACCTGCATTTTTATTCAGTTGTTCAGCAACTTTCGGATCTGTTACCGAGAACATAAACTCATTAGAAGCTATATTTCCCGGGGCCTGAGAACGTATTCCGGTCTGAATAATACGTCCTTCATTTGTCTTGAACATATATCCCTTTTTCACGAAGTAATTCAGCTGACCAGCTTTCACTCCTTCACCAAAAACAAAGAAATATCTATAATAACCAAAGCCGGCCAAAAATAAAACAACTAACAGTATTAATATAGTCCAGAATTTACCTCTTGACTTTTTTTGCGGGGGAGTATTTGTATTTTCCATAGAAGATGTTTTCTATGTCGCTGATCAACAACTGTTCCATAATCAATTTTCGCGGCTTCAACCTGCTCATTATCAATTAAACATACATAATACCATCAAAATATGTCCTGAAAAAGCTATTAAAACAAAAAGGGATACGCTAAAAAACGTATCCCTTTTTAAAATTCTTCTACAATTTATAGATTTATCCAACTTAGCAACCCAAACAGGCTGTCCAACTTAACAACCCAAACAGGCTATCCAACTTAATAACCCAAACAGGCTATCCAACTTAACAACCCAAACAGGCTGTCCAACTTAACAACCCAAACAGGCTATCCAACTTAACAACCCAAACAGGCTATCCAACTTAACAACCCCAACTCAAATGTGGATTCGAAAAAAAACAAGGCACTAAATGTGAGGCATGCGTTCCGAGCCTCTTCGGCGAAGGCAATGTCGCCGAACATTAGTGCCTTGTTTTTTTAGAACTCTCTACTTCCACCCCCCACCTAAAGCCCTGTACAACTCAACCACCGCATTCAACTGCGCAGTCTTTACAGTCGCTAAATCCAACTCACTCTGCAACGCATTACTCTGTGCATTAATCACTTCCAAATAATTCGCCATGCCGCTCTTAAACAACATATTCGCATTACTCAAACCACTCTGCACAGTCCTGACCCGTTTATCAGCAATCGCATACTGTTGTTTCAACTTCTCAATCTTAACCAATTCATCAGAAACCTCACCAACCGCAGTCAAAACCGAAGACCTGAACTGGATCACTGACTTTTCCCGATCAACCAAAGCAACCTCATACTGAGTTCTCAACTGTTTACGCTGAAAAATCGGTTGTGTAATCCCACCAGCAACCACACCAAACAATGAACCTGGAATATTAAACCAGTTACTCGCCTTAAACGAATTCAAACCACCATTTGCAGTAATCACAAGCGAAGGATATAAACCTGCTTTCGCAATTCCAACCTTTGCATTCGCTTTCACTAACTCCAGCTCCGCACTTTTCACATCAGGTCTTAAACTTAACATGCGGGAAGGAATGCCAGTACCCACCTGATCCTGAACACTGATTGAATTTAAAGTTCCGATCCTTGCAATAGTTTTAGGGAAAGCACCCGTCAAAATACTCAAAGCATTCTCCTCCAAAGCGATTCTTTGCTCCAGTTGAGGAACCAGGCCAGCAGCAACCAATTGTTGCGCTTCAGCTTGTTGAATTGCCAGAGAAGTCACCTGCCCGGCATCAAACTGTAACCTGATAATATTTAACGTACTATCATTTAAAGACAAGTTTTTCTTGGCAATTTCCAGTTGGGTATCCAACATGATCAATCTATAAAAACTCTGTGCAATATTTGATACTAACCTGGTTTGAACAGCCTTTTTAACCTCAGCAGACTGCATAAAAGCCGCACCCGCTGCATTTCTCTGATTCGCAATTTTACGCCAGATGTCTGCCTCCCAGCTTAAACCACCAGTTACACTATAATCCTCAATATGTTTAGACTGAGAAAACTGGCCAATCTGTAAGCCATTCAAACTATTGTCAGAAGGACGGCTTGTATTTGCCCCTACTTTAAGATTCAACTCAGGTATATTACCCAATTTCGACTGACTGAATAACAAAGCCGCAGCTTCCATATTTTTCAGTGCAATCTGCATATCGTAATTATTGATAATCGCAGTATCAATCAAATTTCTGATCGTCTGTTCCTTAAAAAAATCTTTATAAGGCAGTGCTGCAATACTCGCCGTGTCCGTTGAAACACTACCCCTGAATTTTTCAGGAGCAGCATTCACTGGTAAGGGAATATCTTTAGATACTTTACAAGCACCCAGCACGAGTACAAGTAAAAGAGCAGTATATATACTTTTATACGGTTTCATATTCATTAATATTAATAGATTCTTCATGTTCTTCTACAACTGTATCCTGAGGTTTGCCCGAAACTTTTTCCTGTAAAAACTGGAAGATCACGAACAAGACAGGAATGATGAACAATCCAAGGATAACCCCTGTAATCATCCCACCAGCAGCACCAATACTAATAGAGTGGTTACCTAAAGCAGAAGGACCAGTTGCACGCATCATCGGGATCAACCCAACCACAAAGGCAAGGGAAGTCATGATAATCGGTCGAAGCCTTAACTTTGCAGCCTCTAAAGCTGAAGAAACCAAAGTATTCCCCGCTCTTCTTCGCTGAACCGCGAACTCCACAATCAGAATCGCATTCTTTGCCAGCAGTCCGATCAGCATGACCAGTGCCACCTGCACATAGATGTTATTTTCAATTCCGGTTAAACCGATTGCAACAAACACACCGAATATACCAGTAGGAATCGATAAAATAACAGCTAATGGCAGGATGTAACTTTCATATTGAGCTGATAAAAGGAAATACACAAACACTAAACACAATCCAAAAATGATCACAGACTGACCACCAGAAGTAATCTCTTCCTTAGTCAAACCAGTAAATTCATAAGAGAAACCTGAAGGTAATTGCTGTGCAGCCACTTCTTCTACCGCTCTGATCGCATCACCAGAACTATAACCTGGTTTAGCCATCGCGTTAATACCAATCGAGTTAAACAAGTTATAACGGGACACTGTTTCCGGGCCATAAACCCTTTGCAATTTCACTAAAGTATTGATCGGCACATTTTCACCCGCTCTGTTTTTCACGAATACATTATCCATTGACGAAGGATCAGCACGGTCGGCAACATCTGCCTGTACCATTACCCTGTAGTACTTTCCAAACCTGTTAAAATCTGAAGCCTGCGCACTCCCAAAATAAGCCTGCATTGTCGTTAACACGTCCCTCACAGATACCCCTAACTGTTCAGCCTTAGCCTCATCCAGCTGAAGTTCCAATTGCGGATAATCAGCTCTGAAAGTCGTAAACGCTACTGCAATCTCCGGACGTTTCATCAGCTCACCGATAAAGTTATAGGCTACCCCACTGAATTTACCAATGTTACCCCCTGTTTTATCCTGTAATACCATATCCAGACCATCAACATTACTGAAACCAGGAACTGTAGGGAAAGTAAACACGAAGAAATTCGCGCCTTTAACACCTGCCAGTTTACCTCTGATTATGTTCATGATCGCATTGATGTCTTTCACTTCTCCACGTTCTGCAGTCGGTTTCAATAACACGAACATCGCACCAGCAGATGGACTGTTTGACTGTGTAAGCAAGTTAAAACCACCCAGTACGTTAAACAATTTGGTGAAAGCTAACGGTCTTAATAAAACCTCTGTTTCTTTCAATACCTGTGTACTTCTTTCCAGCGAAGCACCAGCTGGCAATGACATCGAAACCGCGATGAAGCCCTGATCTTCTGAAGGAATAAATCCTGTAGGCGTTCTTTTCACCATCCATACCGTAGCAAGGATAACGATTAACAAACCGGCTAAACCTACCCATTTAGTACGGATCAGGAATTTCAGGCTGCCTACATATCTGTTGGTCAAAGAATCAAAACTAGTATTGAAACCTTTAAAGAAACGTTGTTTAAAACTAGTTGGAACTGCAGCATCATGACCTTCAGCGTGAGTCTGTTTCAGAAACAGCGCACATAAAGCAGGACTCAATGTTAACGCGTTCACAGCCGAAATTACAATCGCAATAGCCAGTGTAAAAGCAAACTGTCTGTAGAACACACCGGTTGAACCTTCCATGAAACCAACAGGTAAGAACACCGCACTCATTACCAGGGTAATCGAAATAATCGCTCCTGTAATCTCGTGCATCGCCGCAGCTGTTGCCGGTTTTGGCCCCATTTTCTTATGCTCCATTTTCGCATGGACTGCCTCGACGACCACAATCGCATCATCGACCACAATACCAATGGCCAGTACCAGTGCAAATAAGGTTAACAAGTTAATCGAGAAGCCAAAAAGCTTCATGAAAAAGAAGGTACCTAAAATCGCTACCGGAACAGCAATCGCTGGAATTAAGGTAGAACGGAAATCCTGTAAGAAGATAAATACAACAATAAATACCAGGATAAAGGCCTCGATCAAAGTATGAATTACCTGATCAATAGACTGATCCAGAGAAGTTTTAGTACTGTAAACCACATCATAAGCTACGCCTTTAGGAAATTCCTTTTCGGCTTTTTTCATGAATTTAGTGATCGCAATCTGAATCTCATTCGCATTTGATCCACTTAACTGCTGAATTGCAATGTTCAGACCAGCTTTACCATTTACACGGGTTAAATTCGAATACGTATAAGAACCTAACTCTACTCTTGCTACATCTTTCAGACGTAAAAATGAACCATCAGCATTAGAACGGATAATCATGTTCTGATATTCTTCTGGTTTGGTTAATTTACCTTTATATTTCAGTACATATTCAAAAGCATTCTTACTGCTCTCTCCGAATTTACCCGGAGCAGCTTCTAAGTTTTTATCTTTAATAACCGCCATTACTTCATTTGGCGTTAAGTTATAAGTTGCCATTTGCGCAGGGTTTAACCATACACGCATCGAATAATCTCTGCTTCCTCCAAATATGTTCGCCTGGCCTACCCCTTGAATCCTTTTTAATTCAGGAATTAAGTTGATCTGCGCATAATTGGCTAAAAACGTCTGATCATAGCTTTTCTCATTATCGGTGTGTAAATCTACCACCATGATTAAGCTGTTTTGTTGTTTCGCAGTCGTTACCCCAGCCTGCACAACTTCTGCCGGCAGCTGACTTGTAGCTTGTGAAACACGATTTTGTACGTTTACCGCCGCCTGATCCGGATCTGTACCCAGTTTAAAGTAAACTGAGATGACCAGTGAACCATCATTACTCGCTGTTGAGCTCATGTAGCTCATATTCTCTACCCCGTTGATTGATTCTTCCAACGAAGGTGCTACAGAGCGTAATACAGTTTCGGCATTTGCACCGGGATAAAGCGCAGTTACCTGTACAGCAGGAGGCGCAATATCTGGAAATTGCTGTAAAGGCAATTTAGTAAGTCCCAATACCCCCAGAATCACCAATAATATGGAAATAACAGTGGCTAAGACAGGTCTGTCTATAAATTTCTTAAACATGATATGTTAAATTATCTTAATGCAGTTTTAATAGGTTCTTCTTTTAGTTTTTCAGGTTTGATAACTTCGCCTTCTTTTAATTTATCAATACCATCAAAAACAATTTTGTCTCCTGCTTTTACGCCTTCTTTAACCAGGTAATTGATACCTGTAGTTCCAAGGATTGTAATTGGAGTTTTGCTCACTTTATTTCCAGCATCAACAGTGTACACGAACATTTTGTCCTGAACTTCTATGGTAGATGATTGTGGAACAAGAATCGCATCCGGGTGACTGATGCTCAGTCTTAATTTACCAGTATTGCCCGATCTTAACAGTCCCTGAGTGTTTGGAAAAGTAGCTCTCAAGGCAATCGAACCTGTTTGTTTATCAAACTGGCCGTCCACCATGTCTATTTTACCTTCTTGTGCGTAAACAGTACGGTCTGCTAAAACTAAAGCAACACCAGGTAATTTTTTAAGCCTGTCTGCGATTGTTTTACCAGGGTAAGTTGCATTGAAATTGATAAAGTCGTCTTCTCCTAGAGAGAAGTAAACGTGAACTTCGTGCGCATCTGAAAGCTGAGTAAGCGGAACTGCATCAGTAGTACCTACTAAACTTCCTTGTTTTCTTGGCAATCTGCCTACATAACCTGTTACTGGTGCTTTAATCAAAGTATAACCCAGGTTGATATTTGCTGTAGCTACACCTGCTCTTGCCTGCTCTACGCTGGCCTGGGCAGATTGAAGGGTAGCTTTAGCACTTTTAAGCTGGAAATCAGATACAACTTTGTTTGCGACCAAAGGGGTAAGTTTATCTACTTCAAGCTGTGCATTGGTTACTGCTGCCTGTGCTGCATGTAATAAAGCTTTAGCGTTGTTTACTGCTTCCTTGAATGGAAGTTCATTAATTTTAAAAAGTGGTTGTCCTTTTTGGACAAGAGCGCCTTCGTTCACATAGATCTTATCTAATGAACCCGATACCTGTGGGCGTATTTCCAAATCAACGGCCCCCTGAATGGAAGCTGGATATTCGGTAAAAGTGGTTTCTGAACTATTGTGTAAAGCAATAACCGGAAGGGATTGTATTACAGGAGCAGCTACCTGAACTTTATCGCTGGAACAGCCAATAAATAATGCGGCGAGAAGTAAAATTGAAATTTTCATAACGTTAATCTGTTGTTTAACTTGTTGTGTGAGATATAGGTAAAATGTATTATTTATTAATATTAGGGTAATGCTTTTTTAACGTAAATAGGTTATTTAACACTGTTAAGTTATGAGGCAAAAAAAACGAAATAGTCCGGACAGATTTCCTCCTTAGCGGTGAGCTAATTACATATAGATAATCTAACAGTGTTAAGTATTCCATAAAAAAAAATTTAATCGTTGATTGTTTGTATAATTCCGTGAATTGCATCTTTTAGAATATGCTGATTCATTTCATCGTTAGTGCCTCTTCTAACCAGGTTAATAGAAATTAATCCGTGGATGACAGACCAGAAAGTATAATACTTTCTACAAACCCTATCTTCACAGATACTTTCAGCATTCATTATTTCAACAATGGTATCTGTAATGAGTTTACGGGAAGCTTCTGCCTCTGGTAACGCCTTTTGCTGCTCACAACACATCATGTCTACCCCAAACATAACCTGATATAAATGGGTGTGTTCAAATGCGAAATCCCAGTAAGCAATCCACATGGCTGCCAGTTGTTCTTTCGGATCATTGTGTTTTGCTTTTGCGTTCTTCAGATCGATCAGCAGGAATAAATTTCCTTTTCGCGTTAGTTCCAGCAGAATGCCTTCTTTATTGGCAAAATATTCATAAATAATCGGCGCAGTGTATTCAATTTTATCTGCGATTTTGCGCATACTTAAGGCCTGCCAACCGTCTTCTTTGACGATTTCTAAGGCAGCATCAAGTATGTTAGCTCTTGTTTCTTCCTTGACCCTTTGAATTCTTTCTTTACTACCCATGGTAATCTTGCTACTGTGTAAATAATCTAACAGTGTTAGACAAATGTATAACTAGTTTTAAAAATCTATATCAGCGTATTGTCACAACTCTGAAAAGGGCCGGAATTGAGGATTAAACGAAGTTTTAAAATCATGATGACTTCTACTTAAGTAAATACTCAGACCCGTTCTACTTCCTATAGTGGCTGTTAAAGACGCTTAGTAAAGGGGGTATAACTTTAAGGATTCTATAATGATGAGGCAACCTTTTTATCAGGAAAAGTCAGTTTAAAACTGTGTCTGTTGCCTTTAGAGGTTAAATGAAAGATATTCGTCTGATCATCGAAAAGATCATATAACACGGTACTGGTGGTTTCCAGTTTAACAATATTCTTAACTTTTGCCGATTCCAGATAAACCACCACTGCTTCATTATCTTTCTCAAAGCCGATATAGTTTAGGGGTAATACCTTTCCATTTGCTGCCAATTGCAAATGAGAAATAATGTATTTACTCACCAGCAAGTCCATTTCTTTATGCTTAGCTTCCAGAGACAAATCTGCTTTAATTTTATATTTTTTACTCAGAATATCCTCAAAATCATCAGTAAATATCCGGCAGCTCACCTCCATGGTACTCTCTTTCAGGTTATAATTTAATTCTGTAGAGCTTAGGTGTAAAGGATGTTTAAGAGCATTCCCGGCTTCGGCAGGTGCCAATGGTTTAAACAAACCGGTAAATACGTAACAAATTAATAGAGAATGGTGAAGGAAAGATAACATGGTGCTAATATAATTTTTGCTTTACAAAAAAACGGTTTAAATTTAGACTTCCTACTATAAAAGCCAAATGACTAAACTATTAACCGCTACCCTGCTGCTGTGCTCCGGCCTGCAGGTCTGTTATGCACAAAACATTCAATATAATCCGGGTAGTAATCATGGAAATAAATTTGAACAACTGGGCACTATGCTTTCTACGCCGAATGAGCAGCGGACCGCAAGTGGCGCACCTGGTGTAAAATACTGGCAGCAGCGCGCAGATTACGATATTAAATGTACACTGGATGAAAAGAAACTCGAACTTACAGGTTCGGAAAAAGTAACTTATTTCAACAACTCTCCAGATGTACTGACTTATATTTGGCTACAGCTGGATGAAAATGAACACAGTAATATCAGGAATGCGGGTTACCAGACCAGTACAACAATTCCTGCAGCTGCCACAACCCATGAAATAGATAAAGCTGCAATGGACCAGCCCGACAATGGAAACGGGGTTGCCATTCAGAAAATCACTGATGTTTCAGGAAAAGCTTTGAAATATACCATCAACAAAACTATGATGCGGGTAGAAATACCTGCCCCTTTAAAATCAGGTCAGCAGTTTATCTTTAACGTGACCTGGAAATATAAAATTACAGACCGGATTGCTGTGGGTGGCCGTGGTGGTTATGAATTCTTCCCTGAAGATGGCAATTACCTGTTCACCATGGCGCAATGGTATCCAAGATTATGTGTTTACAGTGATTTCCAGGGCTGGCAGAACCACCAGTTTACCGGCAGAGGTGAATTTGCTTTGACCTTCGGTAATTTCAAAGTGCAAATGACTGTTCCTGCAGATCATGTGATTGGCGGAACAGGTGAATGTATCAATTATAGCGCGGTGCTTTCTCCGGCAGAACTGGCCAGGTATACTAAAGCGAAAACAGCTGCTGAACCTGTAGAAATCGTTACGCTTGATGAAGCTAAAAAAGCAGAGGTTTCCAAAAGTAATGCAACTAAAACCTGGGTTTTTCAGGCAAACAACGTCCGGGACTTCGCGTGGACCTCTTCCCGGAAATTTATCTGGGATGCCATGGCACAAAAAGTCGATGATAAATCGGTGATGTGTATGAGCTTTTATGGTAAAGAGGCGTATAATTTATACAGACCTTATTCTACCAAAGCTATTGCGCATACAGTTAAAACGTATTCACATTTTACCTTCCCTTACCCATACCCTGTTGCACAAAGTATTGAGGCTTCCAATGGAATGGAATATCCAATGATCTGTTTCAATTATGGCCGTACAGAAAAAGACGGTACTTATAGTGAGAGCACGAAAAATGGAATGATTGGTGTGATTATCCATGAAGTTGGTCATAATTTCTTCCCGATGATTGTCAATAGTGATGAGCGGCAGTGGACCTGGATGGACGAAGGTTTAAATTCATTCCTGGAATATTTGACAGAAGAGCTTTGGGACAATAAGTTCCCGGTAAAAAAAGGCCCTGCTTACACGATAATTGACTACATGAAATTACCTAAGGATCAGCTGGAACCTATCATGACCAATTCTGAAAACATAGAGCGTTTTGGCCCTAATGCTTATTCTAAACCTTCTACGGCTTTAAATATCCTGAGAGAGACGATCATGGGCAGAGAGCTGTTTGATTATGCTTTTAAAGAATATGCCAGAAGATGGGCTTTTAAACATCCTACACCAGCCGATTTATTCAGAACAATGGAAGATGCGAGTGGTGAAGATCTGGACTGGTTCTGGAGAGGCTGGTTTTATACGACAGACCCTTGCGACATTTCGCTGGATGCTGTAAAGTTCGCAAAAGCGGATGTAAATTCTAAAGTTCCGGTTTCAAGGGTAAACATGGTTAAGCTTGATCCTCCACTGGTGAATGCTTTTGAAGATATTTCTAAAGTGAGAAACAGGGAAGATAAGAATATCAGTTTTTATACTGACCGGGATAAGTCAACGCAGGATTTCTACTGGAGATATGACCGTGGAATTGAGAAATACAGTAACAAAGAGCATAGACAGGAAATACCTGAACTGGTGGAAAATTTGTCTTCCGAAGATCAGGCAAAATATGCCGGCAAATTCTTTTACGAGTTATCTTTCAGCAATAAGGGTGGTTTGATTATGCCGATTATCGTTGAATTTACTTTTGCTGATGGCAGTAAAAAAATAGACAGAATCCCTGCGCAGATTTGGAGACATAATGAATTAAAGGCTTCTAAATTCTATGTACAGGATCAGGAAGTAACGGCTATAAAATTAGATCCTATGCGGGAAACAGCCGACATTGATGAAAGTAATAATACCTGGGGAGGAAAAGCAGAGACTTCAAAATTCCAGTTATTCAAACAAAAGTCTATTGCTACCCGCGGACAATCTATTGGCGGTAACCCGATGCAAAATGCTAAAGGAGTTCAATAAAAAATATAATTGACAACAAAAAGGCTGAATCATTAATTAAAATGATCAGCCTTTTTTATTAAAACCCGGTTTCCCGGGAGTATTAGCAACTATTACAGGTAGGTATAGGGCCAAAGATCATTATTTAAATGACAACCATGCTGTTGCATCTTTTACATTCACCAAATCATACTTTTGCAAGCCTGTATTGATTAAATAAAAGCCTTCTGGCTGTTGCAGTACAATTGCTGTATTTTGCTGCGCTGTCCTCATTTTAACATTCGTAACACTGTTATAAAGTGCTGTCGCATTAAACAGTATTTTACCATCCTGAATTTTTACGGCAGGGTAAGCAAGAATATGTCCCACATAACCAACCGCACTGTAAAATCTGAAAGACTGAGTCAGTGTTCCATTCAAATTCAGTTTTGGAAAGAAGTATAATCCTTCAAAACCCGGAATACTTCCATTTAAATTAAAGGCATCCTGTACGCCTGAAATCGTAAATCCGTCACTTGCATCCCAATATAAACCTAGATTAGAAGGGTTGTTCAGGAAAAAATCTACTACAGTCTTATCATATACCAGGGGCGCTATCGCTTGCGTGAACTGAACTTTAGTTCCTAAAGCAGTTGCATTTACTATTCCAGCTCCTGAATCCATGTTAATATCTTTCAATTCATTCAAGGTAGTATTACCTAATACTAAGGGTTTAAAAAATCCAATTCTGGTTCCATCGGTATAAAATCCGCTGGTTACAGTTTTACGCGCCCCGTTTTCATAACTTGAAAATGAAATCGTACTGGTTGGAAGATCAAATCTCACTTCATAAGTTATTCCGGCTATTGTAATTCTCTTAAAGTAAGTTTTAAGGTTAGACAACACTGTTTTCATCCGGGTAATTCCGGCAAACACAGCTTTATTTTCTTCTTCAGAAGCTGACCTGACCAGCACAAGCGGGGTTTGATTAAACAAGCCTTCCAATTTAATGGTATCAGCAGTTGCGGAAACAAATCTGAACTCAAAGTCTGCTCCTTTACCCGCGCCTGGCGCACCGTTAAACTTGGAGGGATCAGGGTCCTGCAATTTATGCAGTGTAGAATATGTATCAAACAATAAGCTCGGCTGCTGCAAAGCCTTTAAGCGGTAAGAGCTCTCTAATGCCGCAGGGTCATAGTCTGCAGACATAGTTACCCTGTTTTTATCATTAAAATTAAACAGGAATGTATAAACGCCATTTGAGCCGGTATTCAGAAATCCTTTCCAGCCAAATTTGGCCGAGGCCAATTGTGTCTGATAGGCTGTCATTGAAGCCTCTATCCGCTCATCAACGGTGCCATTCACAGGCTTGGAATCGTCTTTTCGGCAAGCGGAAAAAACCGCTGCCAATAAAAATATGTAGATTAAATTCTTCATCGTTCTAGGAAATTAAAGGATTAGAAAACGTTATTTTTTTAGCGGTGCCATGGTATTGATTTCGGCTTGCACTTTATTTTGCAAGGCAACGAAATCAATTCCAAATGCACTTTTCAAATAGGAAATCACAATAGATTTTTTCTTTAGCAATTTTGCCTGAGCATCAGGTTCCAGCGTAGCAATTAACGCTTGAAAGTTATCTTCTCCATCAACCAGCATGATAGATAACATCTCTACAAAATCCTCATCTTTACTCGCCATCGCATAAGAAGAAATAAAGCCCATAGAATTCGCGTCTTCTTCAGCAATATTAAACCAGGTCGCCGAATAACTGCCAGCAGTAATACGCTGATAGTCTGAGGTCACTGCAATATTCTGATTCAGTATATGACCAAATTCATGGTGCATAGTATGCAATATTCTTTCAACCGAGCTTCTGTTCCCTTTTTGAAAATCGTTTAAAACCATTAGTGTGACCTTGCGGCCTGATTCTGCAACACCCAATGTGATAGATCCATTGCTGTTGTATTGTGCACTACCTACCATATAGATTTGTTTCTGCACATATTTCTTGAAGAAATCGCCTCCCTTTATATCAACGTAAGGATTAATCCATCCAGACTTAATGGTTTCCAGTACCGGGATCACTTTCGATTCCAGAATGGGCACAACATCTTTATTGATTTCACCCAGTTCAGACCGGTCCCATTTATACTTAATTTCCATATTATAAGGAGTCGTATAATTGGTACTGATCCAATCATCAAGTGGTCCTTTTGCCCAGGTATCACCACCTAGTCCAACTAGTGGCGTACTTAAATCTTCCTTCTTTTTGCAGCCGGTAAAATATCCTGTGATCAGTATAGCAACCACCATTACTATTAAATTCTTCTTCATGTTCTTAGGTTTAAAAAATTAACGTGGATTTGGTGCCAGTCCTGATGCAATAGCTTCTTGCGGAAGCTGACATACTCTTCTTGGATCATCTGCCCCTAAAGTAATAATGGTCCTGCCATCAACAGAGGAATGTACAACTGGAATTTTCAAACGAAGAATATCAAGCCACCTCATGCCTTCATGTAAATACTCCAATTTCTTAAAGCTTAATACAGCAGCCACCATAGCATTCTGAAGACTAAGTGCCGGAGAGAAAGCTTTCGCTTTTGTTTCTGAAAACTTATGAACGCTCAATCTGTAGCCAATAATTCTGGTTGACAAATAAGTATCCAGGTCAGCGATTGCATCCTGGTTTTTATTCAGCATAATATTAGCTTCAGCGCGGTTAAACAAGACTTCTTCTGCGGTAAGCAGAGGAATTGTATTGTAAGGTTCACCAATGGTAGCACTCAATGTCTGTTTCACAAAATTCTCTGTAAACTTAGGCAGGTTATAATGGGTGTCATCACTAAAAATCTTATTACCCATGGCTAATGCTACGCCGGACGCATTTCCCGCGGCTCCGATGACTTGTAAGATGTTAGACCCGGCCAGGCCGTAATTATAACCAGCGTAACTTCTTCCCCATGAGGTAGCTGCTTCTTGTAATAAAAGATTGGCTGGCTCAGTCGACTGGGTATAGGTAGCCTGAAGTTCGTAATAACCCAGACCGTTATAAACAGTATTCCATGGTCTTAAGTTATCCTTGATCGCGCTACCAGGAAATACAGCATTGGCATGTTCAATTACTTTTGCATAATCCTTTTTAAATAAGAAAAAACGGGTAGCAAAAGCATGTGCGGCTTCCGTAGTAAAGTGAAATTTAGGAATACGGTAGCTATTGTTCTGAATTAAGGGTAATCCTGTTTCCAGATCTTTTTGAATCTGATCATAAACACTGGCAACTGTTCCACGCTCATATTTACCTTCCACAACTTTTTGCGCCTGGGTAACATAAGGAATTCCAGAATCTGATGCTGCTGTAGCGGGATCATATGTTTTTGCAAAAAAAGTAACCAGCATAAAATGTGCATAGGCACGGGCAACAAGGGCCTCTCCCTTACTGGCTGAATAAGATGCTGCTGACTGATCGCCTGCAGTATTAATGGCATCCAGCGCATAATTGGCCGCAGATATTGCTTTATAACAGGCCATCCAGTAAGAAGGAGGATTGTCTGTAGTATTGGCATCTATCTGATCCATGTATTTCCAGGGATACTCATTGACTCTTTCCAGGGTAGATGTTCCTTTATCCAAAGCATTATCACTCATTGCTTCTGCAAATGGGATATAGTTAAGGTGCGGATAGGCATTGGCAAGCAATTCGGATACTTTAACCGGAGAGTTTAACTCAGTCCGGTCATCTGGCTGATGATCCAGCATTTTTTTACAACTGCTCAATGACAGTGTCGTAAAAAACAGGGTGTATATAGAGATTTGACGTAATTTCATCTTGGTTCTTTTTAATTAAAATCCAACTTTTAAGGAAACAGTATATTGTTTTGGAATCGGTAAGGCTACTCCTCCAGAAGCAAAAAATTCAGGGTCCTGTCCTCTTAACTTTTTATCAGAATAGATTAACCAGAAGTTATTGGCTACTAAACTCAGAGAGGCATTATTTGCACCTATGATTTTAGCGATTCTATCTTTAAAGCTATAACTCAGAGAGACTTGTTTTAAGCGGATAAATCCACCATCAGCTACTCTTGCACTTGAATAATTATAAGCGTTATAAGGATATTTACCAGAAATTGCTGAAGCCTGGCTTACGTCTGGAATAGAGGGTATATTGGTGAAAGCCTCATCCCCTGGTAATACCCAGCGATCTTTAAATTCTGTTGGCAAAGCATCCAGATCTGAGTAAGAAGTGGCAAAGAAAGGATTCAGCCTGATTTTATTACCTGCAGAAAAGGTGAACAATGTATTTAATGTAAATCCTTTATAAGAGATTGTATTCATAAAACCACCCATTAATTTAGGATCAGTAGGTCCTTCATATTTAAGGTACTTGGTTACATCACTTTGAAGATAAACGTCATTGCTTAATTTTCCGTCCTGATCAAGAAAAGTCGGTATTCCTGTATCGTGGTTAAGCCCTTGAAAATCTATAGAATACAATCCTCTGTAAGGGTATCCCTGCTGAGGGCCGCCATCAGCAGTAACCAGGCTGAAGATATTCTGAGGGCTTTTTAAATTGGTAACTTTATTGGTATTAATTGCAAAATTGAAGTTACTTCTCCATTTCCAGTCTTTGTGATCTATAATTTTACCACTTACACTAACTTCAATCCCCTTAGTCTGCATATTTGCATAATTTGCAGTTGTCAGGTACTGACCACCTATACCAGAAGTCCTGATTGGACTGATCAGATCAAAACCGTTTCTTTTATAAACATCAACAGTTAAGTTTAACCTGTCTTTAAACAACCCAAGGTCTACTCCAATATTTGTTTCATATTGTTTTTCCCACGTTAATTCATCGTTCTGGATATAATTTATATTCATCACAGATTCTTTATCGTTGATATATGGACGAATAGCACTTCCATTTTTCAGGACTAAAGCTGAATTGGTTGCACTTCCCAAACTTGCGGTTAAACCGTAGGTAGCTCTAAGTGTTAAACGACTGATCAGGTTTTGTTTTTGCATAAAATCTTCTGTATCCACGTTCCATGCTCCCGAAACGTTCCATGTAGGCAACCAGCGTGCATTAGCAGATTTACCAAGCTGATTAGAACCGTCGTACCTGGCTGTCGCGTTTAAAGAGTATTTTCCTTTATAAGAGTAAGCAGCCCTTCCCATAAAAGCAGCAAAACGATCATAGATATGCCCCATAGAATAGTAATTGGAGTTACCTAAAACGGCTTGTTTAAGAATATCAGGATCAATAAATGGTTCTCCTCCTTTACTGTACTGATAACCATAACCGATATTACTACGGGATTGACGGTTAGCAATCCTGGTTTCCTGAGCTACATAAACGTTAATTAAATGGTTTTCATTAAATGTATTGTTGTATTCCAGGGAGTTTCTGACCATATAAGCTTTTAAATAGTCATCCTGGGTATCATAGAAACCACCATAAGGCAACACCACAACCGGCTGCAATTCCGGATGTTCCGGATCACGGTAAAGAAAACGGTTATTTTCCTGAACGTAAGAATCTCCGGCTGCCCTGTAAGCATTGGCCATATTAGAATCTTCTCTTACTTTATGCTCGTTTCCACTTTTTACATAGCGCATCGATGCCATGAAGTCATATTTCAAATGCGGATTAATTTTATAATTCAAACCACCTTGTAGTTTAAAGTCTAATAAATTCACATCCAGCGTATTGTTTTCCAGCTCTGATAAAATATTGAATGGTGCGAAGTTCCTTGGAAAATATTCTCTATTTCCATTTTGATCAAAGGCAGTCATCGTTCTGCTGGTATTCAGGGAATAACTGAAAGGGTTAATATCAAAATCTCTGGAATACTTCCCTTCTACCGGGTTACTTACCCTGCCAACAGTACCCGGTGCTTTCTGCTCCCGAATAGATGATGTGGTAATAAAGTTGACAGTCAGTTTATCAGACAGGTTAAAGTTCGCATTCATATTTGTTGTAATACGGTCTACTTTATTTCCCATTGCCCAACCGTTATCATTCAGGTAACTGGTAGAGAAGTACAACTGTGATTTCTCGGTTCCTGTAGAGATACTTAAGGAATGTTCCTGTTGAAGGGAGTTCTTAAATAAAAGGTCAAACCAATCTGTATTCGCCGTTGCATAACGCTGAAGAAATGCGTTTTTAGCTTCAGGAGTATTCACTAGCCCGAATTTCCCTGAACTTGCGTCATAATTGTTAATCTCCTGGTACATTTTGGTAAAAACGCCACCATCTGCATTTCTTGAAGTTTTACCCAGATTAAGCCATCCTTTACGTTCCAGCTCTGAATAAACTGACATCTGGTCTGCAGAGTTCATAATGTTGTAATTGCTGTAGCTCGGCTTTAAACTGGTAGAGAAATTTCCTGTATAAGAAACTTTGGTTTTTCCTATATGCCCTTTTTTAGTAGTAATTACAACCACACCATTCATCGCTCTTGCGCCATACTGAGCGGTTGCAGCTGCGTCTTTCAGGATGGTAAAGCTTTCTATATCATCCGCATTCAGCCCTGCAACAGAAGATCCAACCAGGGTATTGACATCACCTGAGGACAACTGCTCATTAGAAATATTAACGACATCTTCCAGCACTACCCCGTCAACAACCCATAAAGGTTTATTGTCTCCGGTAATAGAGGTTGCACCCCTTACCCTGATTTTTGGTGCGGCTCCGAATGTACCTGATACGTTTTGTACGGATACACCAGCTACACGGCCTTCCAGCATCCGGCTCACATCTGTAATACCGTCTTGTTTAATGTCTGTTCCTTTGAGTGTTACTGAAGAGCCTGTAAATAGTTTTTTGTTAATGGTCTGGTATCCTGTCGTGATACCAACTTCTTTCAATGAATTCACATCTTCTTTTAAACTCACATTGATCAGGGTTTTCCCGCCAACAGCAATTTCTTCTGTTTTATAGCCTACATAAGAAAATCTTAACGTAGCATTTTCATCTACTTTAAGATGATATTCTCCGTTTGCATCAGTTGTGGTAGAAGTTGTTTTCCCGTTTTCTTTGACAATTGCTCCGGGAACAGGCTGGCCGTCCTTGTCGGTTACGCGTCCTCTAACTTCAATTATAGCCAGGTAAGCTGCAATCTTATCTATGATAGACTTCTCCTTTTCTTTGACTACAACAGTTTTATCAACGATTTCATAAGAAAAGGGTTGATTTTTGAAACACAGTTTTAAAGCCTCGTCTAAGGTTCCGTTTATAATAGTGATGTCTACTTTACTTGCTTTTTCCAGCAAACGTTCATTATAAAAAAACTGATAACCGCTCTGCTTACCTAAATCGGTGAAGACTTGGGTTAATGCGGTGTTTTTTTTATTAAGATTGATGTTCTGGGCAATTCCAGCTGCACTTACGTGCATTAGAACTGAGAATAGAAGAACGAAGGTTACCTTCATGGTTCGCCAAATTTGATTGTAGCCCTGCCAATTTTTGGACAGCAGGGGGCAATGAATAATATTATTCATATTTTTGTTTGGATTGGGTTGATGATTAAACTGTTTGCAGAAATTGTTAAAGGGTTGGCCCAGTCTTTTCAGAAGCTCCGATCGCCATCGGGGTTTCTGTTTTTCACAGGGGACCCTGTTGTTTAATATAACCCGTCGTCTCTGTAGATTTTTTTCATGTAAGTTTGGTTTGTGGTTGATTGATTAGTTGATTATCATTTTTCTGCCCTCGATATTAAACTTAATATCGCTGAGCTGTAATAGCTTGATGAACTTGCCAAGGCTGGCATTTTTAGGGATCTTCCCTGTAAACCGGTCGGTTGGTACACCATCCCGGTAAATAATTTCCAGGTCATACCATTTTGCGGCTTCACTCAATACATCATGAAGATTAGTGCTTTTAAAGTAGAACCAACCTTCTTTCCAGGCGATAGCTTCTTCCACATCAGCAGGCACCATCGTAATGCTGTTTGCAAGCTGTATGGCTTTTTCTCCTGGTTTTAACAAAACTGCATGTGCAGCTCTTTCTTTTGCGTCGGCATAGTGCAGTGGAGACACTTTTACTGATCCCTCTAATAAAGTGGTTTGAGTACTGGCATGATCTGCATAACTGCAAATATTAAAGTGGGTACCCAGTACTTCAACTTCCTGGGAACTGGTCTTAACTTTAAAAGGATGGTTTTTATCTTTCGCCACTTCAAAATAGGCTTCTCCGGTGAGTTCTACTTTACGGTCTGTTTGAAAAGCAAATGAAGCGGGATATTTTAAAGAGGATAATGCGTTGAGTTTTATTTTCGATCCATCTGGCAAAATCACCTGGTAGTTTTCCCCGGCGGCAGTGGAAATTGTGTTGTATCCGGAATTAGATGCCGCTGCTTTACCTGGTTTTGAAACTACGGTATAAATAAGTTCTCCGTCATTTGTTTTGGTAATGCTGACCCCGGCTTCTTCTGCCAATTTACCTTTAAGACCATCAGATAAAATAATCCGTTGTCCGTTGGCGAGTGTCAGGGTAGCCATATTTTTACCTGCTGTGATCTGATTAGCTATTTCAAGAGTTTTGGAAAGGCTGTTTTGCGCCGCTGAATGTCTGTTAAATAAATAACCGATACCAATAAGGAGTACCGCAGCTGCCGCAGCAAACTGATACCAGCGTTTGTTTGACCTGACCTGTCTTTTTTCAGAGATTTCAGGTTCATGTTCAGTCAGTTTTGCACGTTGCAGCGTTCCTTCCCAGATTTCTTCCTTCAAATGACTGAAATCCTGTTCAGACTCAGAAAGTTCTTGTTTCAGAATTTCTGCGCTATACCAGTTCTCTAATAGTTTGATTTCTAAATCTGTAGCCGTGCCTGAATTATATTTACTAAGAAGATTTAGTGCTTCCTGATCATTCATCATCATCTGGTTAGTGCTTATTTATAACAATAACCGCTCAGGATGAATCAGGGGGTAGATGAATTGGTAATTATCTGAAAATAATTAAAATGGCCAGGCTAAATCCTATTTGTTCAATTCTTGGCCTGATAATTTTCAGTGCATTTTGTACTTGCTTTTTCACCGTCTGATCTGACAGATTCAGCTTTTCAGCAATCTCCTTGTGGGAAAGGTTTTCTTTACGGCTCATTTCAAAAATCTCCCGCATTTTTGGGGGCAGACTTTGAATTTCATGCTCAATAATTTTACTGAGCCTTTTTTCATCAAGTTTATCGATAGTATCAGGATCTGTTTCTGAGACAAAAGCAGCAATAGATTTTGCATAGTCATGGCGGACTTTACTTTTTTCAATACTATTCAATACTTTATTTCTTGCTGCAGTGTACAAAAGGCCGCCCAGATTATGATTGGATTTAATGGCTGCAGCGTTTATCCACAACTTACTGAATATTTCCTGAATAACATCTTTCGCATCGTCCTGGTCCCTGAGCATCTTATAAACTTGTGCATACAGGACACTCCAATACCGGTTATAAATTTCAGTAAATGCTAAACGATCACCGGATTTTAATAATTCAATCAGTTCACTATCTGAATACTCACCATACATGCCCATAAACTATGAATTTACAATAATCCAACAATAAACACAACAAATTTCACCTGAAGCATTCAATTGCAGATCTTTTCTTTTAAAAAACAGCAAACGTTATAAGTAAACCTAATTAAAATCTATTAATTAAGAATATTCAGAGAAAAAATAATCCACAACTATAAAAATATCATAAAATAACGACAAACCAACACCTGACAAGCGTATTTAGAAAAGTAATCTAAAAGAACGCAACTATATTTTATTCAGATTAATCTTTTTATATAGAAAACTGCAATATCCTGTTGAAAAAGAAACAATACAATGTAAAAACTCAATATATTGTTAAGCCAATTCCTGTGAATATCAAACAATACCTCTTTTTTTTGTACCATTGTATAATAAATACACCTTATTTTGAACTACAAAAAGAGCTACCTCCTACCGCTCCTCATGCTATTGGCTTTTTTCGCTAACGGGCAGCAGTTAAAAAAAGTAAAAAGTGTTGCTGCATGGAAAATAAGCTATGCACTGGACTTCGGTGAGCCGCAGCAAAAAGAGGCTTCTTCAAAACATGACCAGGGGCAGCTTGCCATGATGGAATTAGCCAAATCATTATCCGGATCTTCGGATGACAGCCCTCCTTTGATTTGTTATCTGAGTCCTGAGTATATCAGGGTAGAGCAAAGGGGATTAGGCGGAGGAATCACCATAGCTGATAAAAGAGATACCGTAAGTTATTTATTGGACACTATAGCCCAGGTTGCAACGAAGTATCCTGCTGCAATGCCCAATATACAAACTGCAATGGCAGGAGATTCTATGATGGTGATCAGTTCTGCTGATTTCGTGATGCAGTTGAAAGCAGGTACGATGGTGATTGCCGGCAAAGCTTGTAAGAAAGCTATTTTTGTTAATCCTCATTCTCCGGAAAATGTAATTACGGTTTGGTATGCACCCGAACTTCCCCGTTTATACTGGCAGCAGTACAGTTATTTAAAAAGTGTACCTGGCTGTGCATTAGCCATCGGAACTTTATCTAAAGGGCTCAACATCGGTATCAAAGCGAATTTAATTGAGCAGGTAACTTTAGCAGATAGCTTTTTCCTCCCTCCGCCAGCTTATACAATAAATGAAGAAATGTCTTATTAAATCAACCATGCGTAACTTATTAATTTGTGTTTTATCAGCCTTGTTTTTATCATTTCATGCAAAAGCACAGGAAAATATTCAATTAAAATCCGGTGACCTGATTTTCCAGAATTTAGACTGCGGCCCTTTATGTGATGCAATCAATGCAGTTACACAAGGTTACCAGGGAAATAAATTCAGTCATATGGGAATGGTCCTGCTTAGAAATGATAGTATTCTGGTCATCGAAGCTTCTGGTAAAAACGTACATCTTACCCCACTGCAAATATTTTTGTCCAAATCAACTCATCCGCATTATGTAGGAAGATTAAAACCGGTTTATCAAAAAATAATACCTGCAGCACTGGCATTTTCAATGACGCAGATGGGTGTGCCTTATGATGATCAGTATTTATATGATAATGGAAAATATTATTGTTCTGAGTTGATATATGATGCGTTCAAAGCAGCGAACAAGGACAAGCCTTTTTTCAAATTATTCCCGATGGCTTATAAAGAACCTGGTTCGGGTGCTTATTTTCCGGTATGGAAAGTGTATTTTGAACACTTAAACATGGAAGTTCCTGAAGGCAAACCCGGATGTAACCCCGGCGGCATATCTTTATCTGATAAAATTGATATTTTAGGGCAATATAAATAATTGTATAAATCAGTTAAAAAGTCATATATATATCAAATTAACCGCTAAATTCACGTTTAAATATGCTTTATTGAATTTTTCGTCAATTATGCCCGATAATTGGGCATTCTTATCGGGTTTCTGGTTTTATATGGCTGGAAATTTGTTAATTTGAGATGTCAAACATTGGCAGCAAGGCAAAAAAAGCAATATTCATAAAAAAAGAAATATGGCCAACAACGAGCAAGAAAAAGAGAGTACCAATATTTTATCAATTGATATTGGCGGCACCGGTATCAAGGCCTGTATCTTAAAAGAAAATGGCGAACTATTCTCTGAGTATACTAAACTGCCAACACCTAAGGATTCTACTCCTGAAAATGTAATTAAAGTTATTCATGAATTGGTTACCCCGCTTACCCCTTACAGTAAAATAGCGATTGGTTTTCCTGGCTATGTAAAATGTGGTATCGTAGAAACAGCTCCTAACTTAGCGAAAAACAAATGGGCAGGTTATCCGCTTGCACAACGTATCAGTGATGATTTAGGAAAACCTGTCCGGTTAATTAATGATGCCGATCAACAGGCGCTGGGTATTATAAGCGGTAAAGGTTTTGAAATCGTACTTACTTTAGGTACAGGTTTCGGTACAGCTTTAACTTTTGACGGAGAATTACTTCCGCATCTTGAACTTTCTCATCTTCCGGTATCAAAAAATAAGGATTATGACGATTACATCGGTGAGAAGGCCTTTCAGAAAGAAGGCGACAAGAAATGGAATGAAAGACTAAAACGAATTATAGAAATTTATAAAACAGTGTTTAACTATGATGAGCTCTATCTTGGAGGCGGAAATTCTAAACACATCAATTTTGAACTAGAACATAATATTCATCTTGTTTCTAATAGGGATGGTATAAAAGGCGGTGCAAAATTATGGGCTGCTAAAGAAAAATATCACGTTTTCACTACCTATCCAAAATCAAATACAACAAATGGAAAGTAAATTCACATTAGGAATGATAGGCCTTGGTACAATGGGCCGCAATTTATTGCTGAACATGGCCGATAAAGGCTTTGCAGTAACAGGTTATGACAAGGATCAGAAAATGATCCAGAAACTTAAGGAAGATGGTGCAAAGCATAATCTTACGGCCTACAGCTCATTAGAAGATTTTATTGGAAGTCTGGAGTTACCAAGAAGAATTATGCTTCTTGTACCTGCAGGGCCAATTGTTGACAGTGTCATTCTGGAGCTTTTACCTTTACTGGATAAAGGCGATATTATTATTGATAGTGGAAACTCTCATTTCACGGACACCAGCAAAAGAGCTGCTGACCTTTCTGGCCAGGGAATCCATTTCTTCGGCATGGGAATTTCTGGTGGTGAAGAAGGTGCACGTTTCGGTCCTAGCATTATGCCAGGTGGTGATAAAACTGCTTATGGAGAAATGAAAGAGATTCTTGAAGCTGTTTCAGCTAAAGTAAATGGTGATCCGTGCGTGGCTTATATCGGCCCCGGAGCTTCAGGTCATTTTGTGAAAATGGTACACAATGGTATAGAATATGCCATGATGCAGTTGTTAGCTGAGGCTTACGACATTATGAAAAATGCGCTTGACTATTCAAATGAGCAGATTCATGATGTATTTGAGCAGTGGAACAATGGCCGTCTGCAGTCTTTCTTACTGGAAGTAACCAAAGATATTTTTGCCTTTAAGGATGAAAAAACAGGTGGTTACCTGGTTGATTATATTAAAGATGAAGCGAAGTCTAAAGGTACTGGAAAATGGACATCACAAGTGTCAATGGATTTACAGTTACCAATTCCTTCTATCAATGAGGCGGTAAGTACAAGAGATTTATCGAAATTCAAAAGCTTACGTACTAAATTATCCAAGACTTATACGCAGGGCAAATATGCTGTTGGAGATAAGGATAAATTTATCGTTGAGCTGGAGCAGGCTTTATATTTTGCTGTTATTTCTTCTTATGCACAAGGTCTTCATTTATTATGGCAGGCATCTATCACTTATGAATATGAACTGAATTTACATGAAATCGCACAAATCTGGCGTGGTGGATGTATCATCAGAGCTGAATTCTTAGAAGATATTTACCAGGCTTATAAAAAGCAACCAGACCTGGAGCATCTTTATGCAGATGCGGGTATCGCAAAAAAATTAGAAGAAATCCTTCCGGGAATGAGATCTGTTGTTAGCCACACGGTATTAACAGGATTAGCTGTTCCTGCATTTGCATCTGCTTTAACCTATTTCGATTCGTTAAAAACAGAAAGAATGCCTTCTAATTTAATTCAGGCACAAAGAGACTTTTTTGGTGCGCACCAGTTTGAACGTACTGATGCAGAAGGAACGTTTCATGCGATCTGGAATCCAGCAAAATAGTAATATAAAAGAAATGCGGCTTGAATGAGCTTTTACAGAATCATTCAAGCTGCATCACCGGTAAATAAAATATGCACTAATGAAAACAAGTCAATGCCTTAACCCAACCGTTTTTGTCATCTTTGGTGGCACTGGGGATTTAAATATGCGCAAACTTGCGCCAGCACTTTATAACTTGTATTCTGATGGCTACATGCCTAAAGATTATGCAATAATCGGAACAGCGAGAAGTAAGCTCACTGATGTACAGTTCCGTAACACAATTATGGAGGGGGTAAATAGTTTCTCCCGCGCTGGTAAGGTTAAAAAAGAAAAATGGGATGGTTTTGCAGAAAACGTATACTACAACCCTGTAGATGTATCTGCTCCTGAAACTTTTCAGGATCTTAAAACAAGTATTGAAAAGCTTAAGAAAAAATTCGGACCTAAAACACAGGTGATTTATTACCTGGCAGTAGCCCCGAATTTATTCCCGCTAATTGCTGAATGTATTGCTAAATATGATCTTGCCGGCAATGAAGAAAATTGCCGTATCGTAATTGAAAAGCCTTTCGGTCGTGATTTAGAAACTGCAAAGGAATTAAATAAATTGTTAACCGGAATTTTCACGGAGAAACAAATCTACAGAATTGACCATTATCTGGGTAAAGAAACTGTTCAGAATATCATGGCTTTCCGTTTCGCCAATTCATTCCTTGAACCACTTTGGAACCGTACCTATATTGATCACGTACAGATTTCTGTAACCGAGCAGTTAGGTGTTGGAGATCGTGGTGGTTATTATGATGGTGCTGGTGCTTTAAGAGATATGATCCAGAATCACATTTTACAACTTCTTTGTTTAATTGGTATGGAAACGCCTATCAATTTTGATGCGGATGAAATCAGAAACAAAAAGGTTGATGTGTTAAAAGCTATGCGTCCTTTTGGACCTGACGATATTCGCATGAGCACTGTTCGCGGACAGTATTCTAAAGGATGGGTTGAGGGTAAGGAAGTACCTGGTTACCGTTCTGAAAAAGATGTGGCACCACAGTCTAATACAGAAACTTTTGCCGCAGCCAAATTCTTCGTGGATAACTGGCGCTGGCAGGGAATTCCTTTCTATGTACGTACAGGTAAACGTCTGTTCCAGACTTCTTCTCTTATCACGATACAGTTTAAGGATGTTCCTCACCAGGTTTTCCCTGCAGGTGTAACTGAACACTGGCAGCAAAACAGGCTGATCATCAGTATTCAGCCAGAAATGAGTATCCGTTTACAGGTACAGGCAAAAAGACCTGGACTGGACATGGTATTGAATCCTGTTGACATGGTTTTTGATTATAAAGGAACTTATAGTTCTGAAGCTCCGGAAGCTTACGAAACGTTATTACTGGATGTAATGATTGCAGATCAGACACAATTTATGCGTGCAGATCAGGTAGAAAGTGCATGGGAATTGTTAATGCCTGTCATCAATGCGTGGGAAAGTAAAACTTCATTGAGCTTCCCGAATTACCCTGCTGATTCATGGGGTCCTGAAGACGCTGAAGCGCTGATTGCCAGAGACGGTTTCCACTGGTTTACCTTACCTTTAAAAGATAAAGACTAGTATGAACTTATTGATATATAAAACAAAAAGTGAGCTGCTGAAAGATTTAGCAGATTACGTGATCGCAATTGCAGAAAAGGCGATTGCAGAAAAGGATTGTTTTAATTTTGTACTGACTGGCGGTAATTCTCCTAAAGAATTATATGAAATACTGTCTACCACCTACCGTGAAAAGTTAGATTGGTCAAAGGTATTTTTCTTTATTGGGGATGAACGTAATGTTCCGCCCGGACATGAAAGCTATAATGGCTTAATGGCAAAGAAATCAATATTGGCTCCTTTAAACGTTGCTGATGATCATATCTTTTTTGTAGATACTACATTAGCTCCTGAAAAGGCTGCAATAGAATATGCTAAAGCAATCACTGCTCATTTTGCTGGTGCTGACCTTGCTTTTGATCTTATTTTATTAGGTATGGGCGATGATGGGCACACTGCTTCATTATTCCCGGGTACTGATATTTTAGACAGCAAGGAAGTAACAGTAGAGAGTGTATTTGTGGAGAAACTAGCGACCTACAGAATCAGTTTCACAGCACCATTGATCAATAAGGCCAAAAATGTTGCCTTCCTTGTATTTGGTGATGCTAAAGCTGATGCGCTTAAACATGTGATTGAAGACGAGCCTAAGAACACTGAATTATATCCTTCCCAATTGATCGATCCGATTGACGGCAGCCTGACATGGTTCCTGGATAGTGATGCAGCAAAATTGCTGGATAACTAAACACATATTTGTTATAGGAAGCCCTGTTTCATTCATTTGGAACAGGGCTTTTTTATGGAGCTTCGCGAATGATTCATCCAGTATTTCTGGAATGGGCAAAAACCAGAAAGTGGCTTTGGAAGCTTTAAACGAATAGGTTTAACGCCATAAAGTTCTGCTAAATCTTTATCCAGCATAATCTTTTGTTTCCTGATCGGCTGTATTTTATTTACCAAAACTTCATCTATCATATCTTTGAATTATTTCAAAAGGATAATTTTATTCTTTTGAAATAATTAATATATTTCCAGGGATGTAAACAAATAGTACTTTAAGCTGTTGTAAGCTTACGCTTTTTATCCCCAATTTTGATTATGCCTGTTCAAACTGATATTTTAATTATAGGTGGCGGATTAGCCGGGTTAACTGCGGCATTACATCTTCAGCAAGCAGGGATTGAGGTAGTCCTGGTTGAAAAAGATCCTTATCCTCATCATAAAGTTTGCGGTGAATATATCTCCAATGAGGTTCTTCCCTATTTAAAATGGCTGAATGCTGACCCGTCGGTACTGCATCCTTCGGTCATTTCCAAAATGCAATTTTCTACGGTTTCAGGGCGAAGTATTGCTGCCCGTTTACCTATGGGTGGTTTTGGGGTGAGCCGGTATCAGCTGGATCATTTTCTCTATCAAAAATTTCTGGCTAAAGGAGGTGTTGTGATACAGGATACAGTGAGCAGCGTAGTATTCGAAAAAGATAATTTCCTGGTTCTGACACAAAGTGAAACACAGTATACAGCCAGACAGGTGATTGGTGCTTATGGCAAACGCTCTTCCATAGACCTGAAATTAAAGAGAAAATTTATACAACAGAAATCACCATTTTTAGCTGTAAAAGCGCATTATAAGGGTGAATTTGAAGATGAATTAGTGGCCCTGCATAATTTCAAAGGAGGCTATTGTGGTGCATCTAAAATTGAGGATCAAAAGATAAATATATGTTATCTGGCAAATTATGAAACCTTCAAAATACATAAGAACATCACAGCTTACCAGGAGAATGTATTATATCAGAATAAACATTTAAAAAGTATTTTTGAAAAATCTGAACTCTTGTTTGATGCCCCCATAACGATCAGTCAACTCTCCTTTGGAGTCAGGGAAGCGGTCATTGACCATATCCTGATGATTGGTGATACTGCGGCATTAATACATCCTTTATGTGGAAACGGTATGGCTATGGCGATACACAGTGCGGGAATTTGTTCAGAATTATTGCTTTTGTTTCTTAAGGGAGAGATTCCTGACAGAACTTCAATGGAAAAACGCTATATTATATGCTGGAACCAGCACTTTAAATCCAGATTATTGATGGGCAATACTTTATCAGCACTGTTCGAAAAAGAATATTTAACGGAAAAATTATTGGGTGGAATGGTCCGGCTGCCATTTATACTCCCTTTGATCATCAAAAAAACACACGGCCATAGCTTAACTGTTCCTAAATAATGTTTGTAGATACCACTTATAGAAGCACTGCTCCCGAGATTATGGATAATTTCCAGATGGAAGGGGAAATACTCAGAGACGCACTCGACAAAATTGCCAGCATCAATCGTCTGCTTGGCGGAAACAAGGTAACAATCGAAGGAATTATTTATTTACTCCGGGCGCAACCAAAATCTACTCCAATACGTATTACTGATATAGGGTGCGGAAATGGGGATATGTTAAGAGCGCTTGCAGCTTATGCAGAGAAAAATGATTTAAACTTTATACTTACTGGTATAGATGCTAATAATTTCACGATTGAGCATGCCCGGAGCTTATCATCCGGATATAAAAACATAAGCTATGAGTGCATTGATATATTTGATGAGCTGAACCAGCAAAAATCAACAGATATTATACTTTGTACACTCACATTACATCACTTTAAAGAGCAGGAGATCATTGTGTTGCTGCAAAGTTTTCAACGAACGGCAAGGCTTGGTTTTGTAATTAATGATTTACAGCGGAGTGCAATCGCCTACTATCTGTTTTTGGGTTTATGTTTTGTATTCCGCCTGAATGATATGTCACGTGAGGACGGACTGGTTTCTATCCTCCGGGGGTTTAAAAGAAATGATTTAGTGTCGTTTTCAAAAACATTGGGTCTTAAAAATTACTTTATTAAATGGAAATGGGCGTTCCGCTACCAATGGATAGTTAAAATATCATGAGTGTAATTATAAAAAGTATCAGCAAAGCATTGCCTGAATATTCAAGGACCACAGCCGAAATCATTCCTTTTCTGGATGGTTGGCTGCATGGCCAGGAAGACCGGTTTGTACGTAAGGTTAAAAAGATATTTGAAAATGCTGCGGTAGATAAACGTTATTCCTTTATGTCTCCTGAAGAAGTTTTCAGCGATCTTACATTTGAGCAGCGGAACAATATCTATTGCAGAGAAGGTATTAAATTAGGTACAAAATGTCTGACAGATGCAATTGATAAGGCAGGCTGGAAAAATGAAGACCTGGATTATATCATTACCGTAAGCTGTACAGGAATAATGATCCCTTCTTTAGATGCCTATCTGATCAATGCTTTGAAACTGCGCCAGGATATTGTGCGTCTTCCGGTTACAGAAATGGGCTGTGCTGCTGGCGTATCCGGAATTATTTATGCCAAAAACTTCTTAAAATCCAATCCGGGTAAAAGAGCTGCAGTTATCGCGGTAGAATCTCCAACGGCAACTTTTCAGCGCAATGATTTTTCGATGGCCAATATTGTAAGTGCTGCCATTTTTGGAGACGGCGCGGCCTGCATTCTTTTGTCTTCACATTCTGAAGATAGCGGCCCGGAAATACTGGCCGAAGAAATGTATCACTTTTATGATGCAGAGGAAATGATGGGCTTTAAAATGACCAATACAGGTTTGCAAATGGTACTGGATGTGACTGTTCCTGAAAACATTGCCGAACATTTTCCTGCTATTATTCATCCCTTTCTGAAAAAAAACGGATTAGATATTCAAGCAATAGACCATTTGATTTTCCACCCCGGCGGAAAGAAAATCATTGAAATTGTAGAAGCATTATTTGGCGATCTTGGTAAAAATATTGAAGACACTAAAGCGATTTTAAGGCTATATGGGAATATGTCAAGTGTTACCGTACTGTATGTGCTTGAACGGATTATGGAGGCTAAACCTAAGCCCGGAGACAAGGGCCTGATGCTCAGTTTTGGCCCCGGATTTTCTGCACAGCGAATTTTATTGCAATGGTAAGCGTTTTTTGTATTTACTTTACACCTTAGAATTGATAATATTATAACAATGAACGCACAAGAAATACTAGCAAAATTACCTTACAGCAAACCTTTTTTATTTGTTGATGAGTTATTACAAATTGATGAAAACGGATCAACCGGGACTTATACTTATGATAAAGACCTTGATTTTTATAAAGGACACTTTAAAGATGCACCAGTTACACCAGGGGTAATATTAACAGAAACAATGGCACAGATTGGCCTGGTTTGCCTGGGTATTTATCTTTCGGAAAATGCAAATACAGAAATGAAAGCGCATGTGATGCTGACATCTACAGCCATGGATTTTATGAAACCTGTTTTTCCTGGTGAAATGGTTACCGTAACTGCTGAAAAAGTATACTTCAGGTTTAAAAAACTGAATTGTAATGTAGTCATGAAAAATGAAGCAGGAGAAACAGTCTGCAAAGGAAATATATCAGGAATGGTAACTACAAAAATGAATGACTAAACGTGTTGTCATCACCGGTTTAGGGGTTGTTTCACCAAATGGTGCGGACATCACACAGTTCAGACATGCGCTTAAAAATGGTGTGTCCGGGATTCAGCATGATCCGCAGCTGGAACAACTTCTTTTCTCCTGCCAGATTGCAGGAAAACCAGTGATTGATACAGACCGGATCAGTCAGTATTTCACTGAACTTGAAATCCGGAACCTGGAAAGCACGGGAATTGTATATGGTGTAATCGCAGGTTTAGATGCGTGGAAGGATGCCGGGCTTAAGCCTGCTCCGGATGAAACCCCGGATTGGGAAAGTGGTACTGTTTTCGGCACAGGCACTTCTGGTATCGATAAGTTCAGGGGTGCCATTTATAAATTAGATAACCTGCAGATCCGTAAACTGGGCAGTTCGATAGTTGCCCAGACTATGGCAAGCGGGGTAAGTGCACTACTGGCCGGAAAACTCGGATTGGGAAACCAGGTCACAACTAACTCTTCTGCTTGTGCAACAGGAACCGAGAGTGTTTTAATGGCTTATGAGCGCATTAAATCAGGTCAGGCAACGATTATGCTGGCTGGCAGTACAAGTGACAGTGGCCCGTATATATGGGCTGGTTTTGATGCGATGAAAGTTTGCACTTATAAGCATAATGAAACTCCGGAGAAAGGAAGCCGCCCGATGAGTGCAACTGCAAGTGGTTTTGTTCCCGGAAGTGGTGCCGGCGCTTTAGTTTTAGAGAGCCTGGACAGTGCTTTAGCAAGAGGGGCTAAGATTTATGCCGAAATACTGGGCGGACATCTTAACTCTGGCGGTCAGCGTGGTGAAGGTACAATGACCGCACCTAATCCATTAGCGGTACAGAGGTGCCTTTCTATGGCATTAAAATCTGCTGATATACAAGCTTCGGAAGTTGAAGTAATCAACGGCCATTTAACCGCAACCGTAAAAGATACGCTTGAAATACAAAACTGGGTAACAGCCTTAGGCCGTTCTGGTAAGGATTTTCCCTATATCAATTCGGTAAAAGGAATGATAGGCCACTGTATAGCTGCGGCTGGCAGTATTGAATGTGTCGCTTCTGTTTTACAGCTTCATGAAGGGTTTATTTTCCCTAATATAAATTGTGAAGATCTGCACCCTACTATTGAAATGCTAATAGACCCGGAACGTATTCCCCGTACTTGTCTCCACAAAGAATTTAATATACTCGTTAAGGCAAGTTTTGGTTTTGGCGATGTGAATGCCTGTTTGGTCTTAAAAAAATATAATCATGGATAGAGAAGTTATCATTTCCGCTATTAAAGAAGTTGCAGCTCCTTATACCCAGGACAAGCAGGCACTGGATGAAATCAGTGAAACCACAAGTTTTATTACAGACCTGAAAATCAATTCTGCCAACCTGGTTGATATTGTACTGGATCTGGAAGAAAAATTCGGCATAGAGATCGACAATGATTCCATGGCAAAAATGCTGGATGTTAAATCCACACTGGATGTTATTGAGGCCAAACTTGCTGAAAAATGATAGGCAATGATCTGGTAGATCTCCGGCAGGCTGCCATAGAGAGCAACTGGAGACGGAAGGGTTACCTCGTTAAAGTCTGTACACCTGAAGAGCAGGAGCTTGTTCTGGAAGCTTCAAAGCCTGATGAAATGTTATGGTTAATCTGGACGATGAAAGAAGCAGCTTGTAAAATTATTCAGCGTAAAACAGGAATCAGAAGGTATGAGCCTATAAATTTCTGTTGTGGGTCGCTGAATATAAACAAGAAGAATTCTTCAGGAATAGTCAGCTATTTTAAGGATAGTTTTCTGATGAGAAGTGAGCTCAGCGATACATTCATCCATTCTGTTGCGGTGTCAGCGCTGAAGGATTTTCAGCACCTCCATTTACAATATCTCCGCCCCGAGCCAGATTATAGAACAGCGTTTAACCGTTTATCTGAGTTTTATCAGCTGGCCGGTACTCCATCAGGAATCCCGGAGTTAACCCATCAGATAACCGGCCAGAAGCATGCTGTTTCCGTAAGCCACCATGGTGACTATCTGGCTGTTATTTATTCAGATTCTCTTCTATTAGCAGATTAATAATTCCGTCTGCCATCCCTACTCTTGGTACATGGATCTGTTTAATACCCGTCCATTTCATCAGGGTAATAAAGATTTCACTGGCCGGAATAATTACATCGGCACGGTCAGGGTTTAAATTGAAAGTCTGTATCCGTTCTTTTAAAGAGTGACTATTCAATTGATTGTAAAGAGATTTCAGCTTCAGAAACGTTAAAGGCATACCTTCTTTTTCATTCGCCATTTTATACAATTTATTGATATTTCCTCCGGTACCTATCCCTGCCAGGTTTTTATGATACTTGGTTTGATCTTTAACCCAGAGTCTCATTTCTTCCCAGGTTTCTTCTTTATCCTGGTTATCAAGAATTCTGATTGTCCCAATATCAAATGATTTAGAGGCAACAGGTATCTTATTCACAAAAACTGACAGTTCTGTACTACCACCGCCTACATCTATGTAAAGATAGTTTTTCTTAATATCAAGATCATCTTCGATATGATTGGCATAAATGATATTGGCTTCCCGCTGACCTTCAATAATTTCCAGGTCTATATTGGCTTTCTCTTTAATCATTTTAATGATTTCAAGGCCATTTTGCGCTTCTCTCATAGAGGATGTCGCGCAGGCAAGGTATTTAGTCACCTGGTATACATCCATCAGATTTTTAAAGGCCTGCATAGTTTTAATCAGGTCTTCGATTTTTCGTGCAGAGATTTTATGATCTAAAAAGGCATCATCACCTAATCTTAAAGGAACCCTGACCAGGGTATTCTTTTTAAAACCAAACCCATTATCATTGTGTGTTATATCTGCAATAAGCAGTCTAACGGCATTAGAGCCAACGTCAATTGCTGCATATCTGAGCATAATCTTCTACTGGTGTTTGTTTTTTAAGTAATTATAAGTTTGAACCTGTGCTCTCACCTTAGTGCTAAGCCGGTTTTTATGATATTTATTGTTATTTAACCGGGTAATATCCCTTGCTTTCACGTTATCCTGTAACTGAAAATCAATAATATCCCTGATTTCCTGTTTAACGTCTTCATCCAATACAGGAAAACCAACTTCTACACGGTGCTCAAAATTGCGGCTCATTAAGTCTGCTGAAGAAAGAAACATTTCTTCTTTACCGTTATTTCCAAAAATGAAAACACGTGCATGCTCTAAAAACTTATCAATGATACTGATGACCGTAATATTTTCACTGAAGTCTTTTACGCCCGGAACCAGGCAGCAAATACCGCGTACAATCAATTTAATCTTCACTCCTGCATTACTTGCGTCATAAAGTTTCTCTACGATCCCTTCATCAGCCAGACTGTTTACCTTAAAAATAAGATAAGCAGGTTTACCGGATTTCGCGATCTTAATTTCCCGGTCTATCAAAGTATAAAACTTAGTCCTGGATTCCAGCGGAGAGACTATCAGGTACTTAAAGCCTGTAGCTACAGTACGCTTGTTTAAGGCGGCAAAGAGCTTGATTAAATCGTGGGTGATCTCTTTTTTAGCCGTAAAAATACTATGGTCACAATAGAGTTTAGCGGTTTTCTCATTGAAATTACCAGTCGCCAGATTCGCATAATAAACGGGGCGGCCTTTTTCTATCCGGGTAACCAGGCAAATCTTAGAATGGACTTTGTAATCTGTCAAACCATAGTTTACATGTACCCCTTCTTCTTCCAGTCTGTTGGTCCAGAAGATATTTGCTCTTTCATCGAAACGCGCTTTAAGCTCAACCAGGCAATTTACCTTCTTACCATTTTTTGCCGCATTAATTAAAGCGTTGATTACTCTCGAATTCTCTGCCAAACGGTAAAGTGTAATATTTATCGCGGTAACTTTAGGGTCAATTGCTGCTTCACGAAGAAAAAGAATGATATAATCATAAGATTGATAGGGTAAATTAACCAGGTAATCTCTTTCTGCAAGCTTATTAAATATGCTTTGAGTACGGTGTAAGCCGAAAACCTTTAAGGGTACATTTGCAGGATATTCAAGGCTTTTATCCCCGACATTTGGAAAACGAATGAAATCACCAAACTTATGGTAACGGTTACCGGGGATCAGGCTTTCTGCTTCAAGTTTCATTTTAGCAACCAGCACACCGAGCATATCAAACGGCATTTCCGTATCATAAAGTAAACGCATTGGCTTACCTTTTCTACGCTTATCAAGGCTGGTCTTTAATTCATCAATAAACTTATCACTTACATTTTTATCGATGTCCAGCTCAGCGTCTCTGGTCAATTGTATAGAATAGGCATCCATTTCATCGTATTTGAATACGTAAAAGATGTCATCCAGACAGTATTTGATAATATCCTCTGCGAGAATAATAAACTTTAATCCGTTTGTTTCCGGAAGTACCAAAAACCTGGGCAGGTCAGGAGGTAATTCTATCAACGCATACTTTTCATCCTTTTTGCCGGTTTTCTTCTTCAGCCTTACAAAAAAGTACAGATACCGGTCTTTGAGTTCTGGAAATGGTTTTTCCATATCAATCATGATCGGTACCAGGTTGGAAAGTATTTTATCCCGGAAGTGTTCTTTTACAAACTCTCCCCTGGCTACATTGAGTTGTGTATCGTTCAGAATAAAAATCCTGTTTTGCGCCAATTCATTGATCAGTGTAGCCTGAAATAGCTGTTCAAATTTACGCTCTTGTTTAACAACTATATTTTTAATCTCATTCAGCACTTTTTTAGGATTAAACCCTAAAAGCTCTTTGGCCTTGTCGTTTAAATTAGACAACCTGGTCATTGTAGCTACACGTACCCGGTAAAATTCTTCCAGGTTAGAAGAGAAAATAGACAAAAATTTAATTCTTTCAATCAGCGGAACAGTCTCATCTGTTGCCTCCTGTAAAACCCGTTCATTGAAATATAACCAGCTGAGTTCTCTATTTAAAAATGGGACCTTCTTCTTTGTCATGGGGGTTAGTATCAAAAAATCCCTGGTGGGACCGGATGCTCAAAACTGCGAATTCTATTGTTAATTCAATGTTAATTATCTAAGCATTAATTCGCATGAAAATGGATTTAAATTAACGTTAAAATGTAATTGAATTAACTTTCGCCTGTAGTTTTCTCCTCAGCTTTTTCTGTAGTCACTGCAGGTTTAACAGGCGTTGCCGTAGTTTTAGCAGTAGTTGCAGCGGATGTAGCTGGAACACGCTTAACAACAGCTTTCTTTACCGGGGCAGCTTTTGATGCTGTATTTACAATTTTTTTAGCCGCACCAGCCGCTGCTGTAGCAGTTTTACTGACACCTTTTGCGATTTGTGCAGCAGGTTTTGCCTGAGTTACATTTTTAACTGCTGTAACTGCTTTATCTTTAGCTACAGTAGCTTGTTTTTTAACCGCTGTAACATCTTTATTTACTTCATTTTTTGCTGCAGGAACAGCCTTTTTAACTACAGAAGCTGATTTTTTCACGACTGCTGTTGCTTTTTTAACAGGTTTGGCGATCAATGTAGCTGCTTTTTCCTCACTTGCAATCACCGGAACCTTAATACTGTTCACTGATGGCTTAACACTGGAAACTGCTTTTTGAACTTCCTTTTTGACCTTTTTAGCGCCTTTAGTAGCTACTTTTTTAAGTTTTTTCGCAGTCTTTGCTATTTCCTTCTTTGTTGGCTTAGTTTTTTTAGTAGCTTCTTCTTTCACAGCAATAAATTTCTTAGCTAATTTACTAGCTACAGATTTTGCTGCCTGAGCTAATTCTTCACCAATTTTTTCGGCATCATGACCCAAATGAGAAACTGCTTCAAAAAATTTTTGCGAAAGAGTCTGCTCCAATTCTTTTTTAACTGCTTTTTTAGCATTATTTTTTTGCACTTTTGATTTATTGGTTTTCATAATAATTTTTTTAGCAAGAACGTTAAATAATTAATATCTAAATCTAATATATTTTTTATACTAAAGCTATAATCATGCCCACTTTCGATATCGTAAGTAAAGTTGACGCGCAGACATTGGACAATGCAATGAACAACGCAAAAAAAGAGATCCTTAACCGTTATGATTTCTCTACCTCTCAGAGTACTATTGATCATGACAAGAAAACAAATGTGATCACCATTGTTACGGAAGATGACATGCGTCTGAAAGCCATTGAGGATTCCATTATTTCCCGTATGGTGAAACAAAACCTGGACCCTAAAAGTCTTGATTTTGGAAAGGAACAATATGCTTCCGGCAATATGATCAGAAAAGAAGTTTCCATCAAAGAAGGAATTGATAAAGATGTCGCTAAAAAGATAGTTGCAAAAATCAAAGCCAGCGGACTTAAGGTTCAGGCTTCTGTAATGGACGATCAATTGCGTGTACAAAGCAAAAACATTGATGACCTTCAAAAGGTAATTTCGCTTTGTAAGGGGGAAGATTTCGGACAGCCACTTCAATACATCAACATGCGTAACTAATGGAAATTGCAGATAACGGCTTTATTTTTTCGGACGACAAAAGCAAAATTGATGCTGCTGCCGTTCATCTTTTCCTGAGTACCAAATCTTACTGGGCCGAGGGAATTCCGTTACAAACGGTGGCTAAATCTATTGAGAATTCTCTTTGCTTTGGAATCTATAAAGAAACCCGGCAAATAGGCTTCGCCAGATGGATTACCGACTGTGCTACGTTTGCTTATCTGGCAGATGTATACGTAGAGGAAGAGTTTCGTGGTATGGGACTCTCGAAAAAATTAATGTCGCTCATGCTCTTTCATCCCGATCTGCAGGGCTTAAGACGATACATGCTGGCAACCAGGGACGCACATAGTCTTTATAGCCAATATGGTTTTGAGCCGCTGGAAACACCAGAAAATATAATGGCTGTTACGATCAAAGACATTTATAAAAAGCAGGAGGATTAATCTCCCTGCTTTTTTTATTGCTGAATAGCCAGATTCCAGTTTGCTGAAAAGACAAATGATCTTATTTTTGCAGCGTATGAAAATAATCCGGTTCCATAGTTTAGTGCTTGCAGGTCTGTTATTCACTGCATCCTGTACAGAGCAGACAAAGAAGGAAACACTTAAAAACGACACTTTAGCTTCAGCCACAGCAGTTCTGCCCTCCAAAACTTCAAAATTGGATACGGTTTTACCTGTTTCCACAAAAACATGCAGTCAGATTGCTTATTTAATACTGACTACCTCACCTCGTTATAAAAGTTTAACGAACGGGCTGAAGGAAAGAATTATCAAAAATGGCGGTACTTCATTCTATATTTCTTATGAAGGCAGCCCATATTCCAAAATAGATAGTGCCACGAATTATTCTAAGACTTATGATTATAGTATTCATGAGAACTATCCTGATCATGCACCCTTAATCGCAAGTTTTACATTTGATCCTGCAAAGAAACAGCTATTCGAATATAATGTAGCACAAGATTCTTTGATACCAGCAGCATTCGATAAAACTCTTTTAGCAGATTTAGGTAAGGCATGTAAGTAAAAAATCAATCAGAAATCATTACTTATCATAGGTTAACGAGAAGTTTTAGTTTCCCCCTTAACTTTGTATCAGATTAAAACAAGGTAATTATGGAATTAGGTATTAGTATGTTCGGGGATTTACGTGTTGATCCAATAACAAATAAATTTCAACCTGCACAGCAGCGACTGGGCGAGATTATTGAAGAGATCAAATTAATGGACGAGCTGGGACTGGATTATTTCGGTATCGGAGAACATCACCGTCCTGATTTTGCAGTTTCAAGTCCTGAAATATTATTGGCAGCTGCGGCTGTTGTGACCAAAAACATTAAATTGGGTAGTGCAGTTAGTGTATTAAGTTCTGCTGATCCGGTCAAGTTATACCAAAATTTCGCGATGGTTGATTTATTGTCCAATGGCCGTGCAGAGTTGATGGCAGGTCGTGGAAGTTTCATCGAATCGTTCCCTTTATTCGGAAATAATCTGAATGATTACAATGAACTGTTTACAGAGAAATTAGACTTATTATTAAAAATAAATAAAGAAGAAACGATTACCTGGAAAGGACGGTTCAGACCAGAACTGGTTAATCAGCAGGTATTACCCAGAGCAGTTGACAACAATTTACCAATCTGGATTGCTGTAGGCGGTACTCCGGAATCTGTGATCAGAGCTGGCAAACTAGGCTTGCCTTTGATGATTGCTATCATCGGCGGATCTCCAGGTCAGTTTAAACCTTTATTTAATTTATATAGAGAAGAATATCAAAAGGCTGGTCACGATATGGCCAAATTCCAGGTAGGTATACATGCGCACGCTTTCTTTGGTGAAAACGCGGATGAGGTGGCTGCTAATTATTATCCATTATATGCGGCACAAATGGACAGAATCGGAAAATCACGTGGGTGGTCGCCTTATACTAAATATCAGTTTGATTACGGCAGACAAAAAGAAGGGGCATTATTTGTGGGTGATGCTGAAGCCGCAATTGATAAAATCTTATATGTACAGGAAATGTTTGGCCTGACCCGTTTTGCAGCACATATGGATATTGGCGCACCTTCGCACAAAGATATGATGAAGTCTATCGAAATTTTCGGAACTAAGATCGCTCCGAAAGTTCGTGAAGCGTTAAAAAAATAAGCAGGTATTGTGAAGACCTTAAACGGTCTTCACATCTGTTTCACTGTATTCTTTGATGTCTGTAATATATCCATTCAGGATCAGGAAGTCAAAAAGTGGTTTTGCTTCCGGTGTCACCGGCATATTTACAGTTGTAATTACTTTATTAGATTTTTTATCCAGGAAAGGATAAGCAAACAGTTTTACATTTTTAGTAAACATATCACTCACATAACTCAATAGCATGCTGGAATAGTTTTCTCCAAAATTATAAGAGTTAAACACAAATTTCAGGTTGTTGATGTTCGTTGAAATACCAACACTTTTCGGTTTACACCTGTCCAGATATTTTGCCAGTTTATTATGTCGTGCAAAGTTGGACACGATCACCAGATTACCTGTTTTACAAAGTTCTTCAGCTCTTAGTGCTACTGCTTCCAGGTCAATGTTTTCAGGAATTTCTTCATCAGCTGTTAAAACATTTGACAACAAAACCTCAATTAAAACACTCAGATTATCCTTCTTTACATCTTCTGTCCTTTTGAACTGATCTACAGCTTTATTGAACATACTAAAGTTAGGCAACGACTTCTGCGCATACTTTGTCCGCAAAATCATAATATCCTTCTTGTACAAAAGATCTTTAGGCAAACATGGATTTCCAAGGGAATCAAAAATGGCCGCATCTGAGAAATCCTTTACAATCAGGTAAAGGTTCAGCAGGATATTATTGATGTTTTTAAAAGCCGGGCCATTTACAGAAATCAAATCTATCTCTACAGAACCTACTGTCAGGTTATCTGCGAGTGACTCAATCATTCTTTTCGGATCTGTATGGTAATAAAAGGCTGCATAAACCAGGTTCACCCCGATTATACCCAATACATTCTGCTGAAGTGCAGCATCTGTATCCAGTAAACGTACGTGAAAAAAGATCTCATTCGGCTCCCCCCCAGGTTCTGTCTGGAATTTGATGCCAATCCATCCATGCGGATCATTGGACTTATTATAGTTCAGCGTAGTTACTGTATCTGCAAAAGCGAAAAAGCTCCTGGTCTCATATTTTTCACCGTACAACCTTTCTGTCAGCAAACCAAATTCATGGTTCAGCATTTTAGTAAGCCTGGATTGACTCACGTATCTTCCGGTTTCTTCAACTCCGTAGATCGCATCACTAAAAGTCATATCATAGGCAGACATAGTTTTGGCTACTGTTCCCGAAGCCGCACCCGCAGTAAAAAAATTGCGTGCAACCTCCTGTCCCGCCCCGATCTCAGCGAAAGTCCCGTAAATATCAGAGTTTAGATTAATATTCAGGGCTTTACGCTTGGTATCAAGAATTTCTCTTTCCATTCTGCAAAAATAGCAGAAAATGCGAAGAAGGAGATTAAATTTAGATGATAAAATTGTTTACCGCTTATTTAGATGAATTTTAAATCGCTTCTTAATTTGAGGGATAATTTTCTCTATATTGTCCCTCTGATGTTAAACGTAATTGATCTGAATATTCAGTTTTTTAATCAGGAAGACCGCTCCTGGCAAACCGCGGTTAACCAGATCAGCTTCAAAGCTGAAAGAGGGCGGGTTTTAGGGATCGTTGGAGAATCCGGTTCTGGAAAGTCTGTCACCTCATTTGCGATCATGCGTTTACATGACCCGGTGTACACCAAAATTACCGGAGATATTCTTTTTAATGACATCAGCCTGCTTTCCTTATCCGATAAGGAAATGAATACCTACAGGGGCAATAAAATTGCCATGATCTTCCAGGAGCCCATGACCTCTCTGAATCCTGTTTTCACGTGTGGTGACCAGGTACAGGAAGCCATCATGCTGCATCAGAACCTGGGTAAACAAGCAGCAAAAGAGAAAACCACCGAACTTTTTAAAGAAGTACAACTCCCCCGCCCGGAAACTATTTTCGATACTTACCCGCATCAGCTTTCGGGAGGACAAAAACAAAGGGTAATGATTGCAATGGCTTTAAGTTGCAACCCTGAATTTCTGATTGCCGATGAGCCTACCACAGCACTGGATGTAACGGTCCAGCAAACCATCCTGCAATTACTCCTTAAAATAAAAGAAGAACGGAATATGGGGATGATTTTCATTTCCCATGACCTGGCAGTGATCAGTGAAATCGCTGATGATGTTGCCGTGATGTACAAAGGGACAATCGTAGAGCAAAGTTCTGTAGAACAGTTATTTAAAAACCCGAAACACCCCTATACGAAAGGACTGCTGGCTTGCAGGCCTTCCCCTTTATACCGCTTGAAAAAGCTACCGGTAGTAGCCGACTTTTTAAAACAGGGTACAGACCAGCCGATTGCTCATTTATTAGCTATCAACAGCTACACGCAACAGGAAATTGACAGCAGAAGAGCAGCTTTGTATGAAACCACTCCCCTGCTGGAAGTACAAAATATTTGTACCTGGTTTCCAGTTAGAAATGGATTATTCGGTTCTTCTAAAACTGTAATTAAAGCAGTTGATGAGGTGAGTTTTAAATTATATCCAGGAGAAACACTGGGTCTGGTTGGTGAATCAGGATGCGGTAAAACTACACTGGGCAGAACTATTTTACGCCTGATTGAACCTACTTCCGGTTCAATTATTTTTGATGGACAAGATATTACACATTTAAAGAAGGAAAAGCTTCGTGCATTGAGAAAAGACATACAGCTCATTTTTCAGGACCCTTATTCCTCGTTAAATTCACAGCTTACGGTAGGAAATGCTTTAATGGAGCCACTGCAGGTACATGGTGTATTTAACAATAATTCAGAACGCAAAGCACATGTACAGCATTTACTGGAACTGGTAGATCTGAAACCTGAACATTTTAACCGTTATCCTCATGAATTTTCAGGTGGTCAGCGGCAGCGTATTGTAATTGCACGCGCGCTTGCCCTTCAGCCTAAATTGATTATATGCGATGAATCCGTCTCTGCACTGGATGTTTCTGTACAGGCCCAGGTATTAAATTTACTCAGAAGGCTGCAACAGGAAATGGGCTTGACTTACATCTTCATTTCTCATGACCTGGCTGTCGTTAAACACCTGTCTGATAGAATGATTGTGATGAACAAAGGGAAGATAGAAGAAGAAGATTTTCCGGAAATTATCTATGAACATCCTCAGACCGCTTATACGCAAAAACTAATTGCTGCGATTCCGGGAAAATTAAGCCTTGCCAGGTAATTGCTGCTGTGGTACAGTGAGTTTAAGAATCGCTGTATTCAATACTCTCCTGATTTCTCTTTCTTTGAGCTTATCATAGTTATTCAATAATACTTGTGCCTTAAACCGGGCAATATCCTTATTGATAGCGAGTGTTTTGATCGTCAGGCCGCTGGATACAATATTGTCTTTAAAACTATCTAAAGCCTGATACAAGTGCTTTTCTAAAAAATCAGGCGTATAGCCGAAATTTAGCGCCATTTCAAATTCCACACTTAATTTCTTGATATTCTGTTTGGACTGGTTGATAATAACTGAGCTGAATACCACTGAGTTCGGAATAATGACCATATCATTGTCCTCATTCTGAAGAATCATGTTAATCAGGGTAATGTCCAGGATTTTACCTTCATTATCATTTACACGAATATGATCACCCAATGATAAACGGTCTGAAAACATAATGATCAATCCATTGATCATATTGGTAATATAATCTTTAAAGGTAACTGCAATCGCTGCCGCCACAATCGTAATACTGGTTAAAAACTCCAGCGGTTTAATTCCCATCCAGATCATGATTGCAATTACTCCAAATACAGTATTGAGAATAGACACAATCCTGTTAATCCCCAAAATGAAGTTATCCTTGATCGTAGACTTAAAGCGATGTTTTTTAATGTACCAGTAAATCACAACCAGGCGAAGGAAGGAAACCGCAACACTTGGACCGAGAAATACCATAAACGCATGCGCAGTTAATGCTATAAAAGGGAAATCGGTAAACATGACCGGCTGATAAGTTTCAAAATACGCCAGCACAAAGAGCACAATAGTCTTGATGATAATCATCAGAAATTCTCTTTTGGTACTTCGCTGTTTTTCTTCTATCATTTTAAATTTTCTCCTGTTCGTTCCGCCATTTTAATATTCCTGACCAGAATTTGGATCACTGCTAAAGCTCCGGTAAAAATTACAATTATACAAATCCCCGATACGCTTTAAGGCCTTTTATATTGGATTTATGCCCCTTTAGGCTTCATAAATCATTTCAAAGTGTTACCTTCGGAATATTGACAAATATACTATGGCAAAAAAGAAATCTTCTCAAATAAAACTCGTCTTAACTCAGTTAATTAGTGATGTTTTAGAGAATAGCAATAATGAAGCCTTGAATTATAAACAGGTTTCAGCCAAACTCAACATAAAAGATGAAGAAGCAAGGGAAACCATTTTAGAGATCCTGAAAGAACAAGCACAAAAAGGTGTTTTTTCGGAACCCGAAAAAGGAAAGTTCAAGCTTAAAGATTTAAAGACCTTTATCACCGGAAAAGTAGATATGACTGCCGATGGCGCAGCTTTTATCGTTCCTGATGATGAGTTTGAAAAAGACGTGTTCGTATCTGCCCGTAAACTGCATAATGCACTGAACGGCGATAAAGTAAAAGTTTATATCTACGCTAAAAAAAGAGGTAGAAAAAATGAGGGTGAAGTCGTTGAAATTATACAACGCTTAAAAACTGATTTTATAGGCGTAATTAAAATATCTGACCGCTTTGCATTCGTCACTGTTGACGACAAGAAAATGCTGCATGATATTTTTGTACCGTTAAGCGACCTTGATGGTGCTAAAAATGGGCAAAAAGTACAGGTAGCAATTACGGACTGGCCCGAGGGTGCAAAAAACCCTATTGGAAAGATCATCAATATTCTGGGTACACAAGGAGAGAATAACACAGAAATGAATGCGATCCTTGCGCAGTATGGTTTTCCATTGTCTTTCCCTCCTGAGGTAGAGAAAGAAGCGAATGAAATTCCGGAAGCTATCACCGAAGAGGAATTGAAAAACCGCCGTGACTTCCGGGATACGGTAACTTTTACGATTGATCCGGCGGATGCAAAAGACTTTGATGATGCAATATCCTTCAAAAAACTACCAAATGGCAATTATGAAGTTGGAGTACACATTGCGGATGTTTCGCATTATGTACAGCCTAAAACGTATTTAGATAAAGAAGCTTATTCAAGAGCTACTTCCGTTTACCTGGTAGACCGGGTAATCCCGATGCTTCCTGAAAGATTAAGTAACGGTGTTTGTTCACTTCGCCCAAATGAAGATAAACTCTGCTTTGCAGCTGTGTTTGAACTGGATGAAGCGGCCAATGTAGTAGAAGAATGGTTCGGAAGAACTGTGATCCACTCCGACAGACGTTTCAGTTATGAAGAAGCTCAGGAAGTTATCGAAAATAAAGAAGGCGACTATGTGCAGGAAATCCTGAAGCTGAATGAGCTTGCTTATATTTTAAGAGATAGAAAGTTTAAAAATGGTGCGATAAGTTTTGAAAGTACTGAAGTAAAATTCAGACTGGACGAAAAAGGAAAACCAGTTGGTGTTTACGTGAAAGAACGTAAAGATGCCCATAAACTGATTGAAGACTTTATGTTGCTGGCCAACAAAAAAGTAGCTGAATTTATCGCCAAAAAAGGTAAAGGAAAGGCTAAATATACTTTCGTGTACCGTTCTCATGATTCTCCGAACCTGGAAAACCTGGGTAACTTCGCCTTATTTGCTGCTCGTTTTGGTTATAAAATCAACATGAAATCGGATAAGGATATTGCGAAATCACTGAACTTCCTGATGGAAGATGTGGAAGGCAAAAAAGAACAGAATGTACTGACCCAGTTAGCTATCCGTTCGATGGCCAAAGCGGTTTATACGACTAAAAAAACCAGCCATTATGGATTGGCTTTTGATCATTATACCCACTTCACCTCTCCGATCCGCCGATACCCTGATGTGATGGTCCATCGCCTGCTGGCTGCTTATCTTAACGGAGAACGCTCTGCCAATGAGGATGAATATGAAACTGCTGCTTCCCATTCTTCTGCCATGGAAAAACGTGCTGCTGATGCGGAACGTGCTTCTATTAAATACAAGCAGGTAGAATATCTGGAAGAGAATGTAGGCAAACTCTTTATGGGTATTATTTCTGGCGTAACCGAATGGGGAATGTATGTAGAGCTGATCGAAAACAAGTGTGAAGGAATGATCAGATTGAAAGACATAGCTGATGATTTTTACGTACTGGATGAGAAAAACTACTGTATTGTAGGTCAGCGTAAGAAAAAGAAATATCAATTGGGTGATGAAGTCAAAGTGAAAGTAAAGAGAGTAGATCTGTCTAAACGCCAGATTGACTTTGCACTGGTACAGGACTAAAGATAACATGTATAAATCAGGCGCTTTTCTCCTCTTGTTGCTCATGTTATCTTCTGTATGCGTTTTGGCGCAGCAAAGAATTTCAGGTAGTATCGTAGAAAAAAACACAGGTAATCCTGTTGTTTTTGCTACTGTACAAGTAAAAAATCAGAAAAGTACGCTAACTAATGGAAGTGGTGAGTTCGAGCTCACCGTTTCCTCCTTACCAGTTACTTTACTGATTACGCACCTGAATTATGCAGGCGGCAGCTTTGAAGTTAAAACCGCGGATGAGCCATTGAAAATAGTACTTGATCCGCAGGTAATGACTTTAAAAGAAGTATCTGTTGGAAATCCGGCAACAGCCATTATGCAGGATGCTACAGACAAAGCATTGAAAACTTACAATAAATCGAATCTTGGCAAAGCTTTTTTAAGACAGATTGCTTATGAAGGGGACGAACCTGTATACCTGAATGAGATCTGGCTGGATGCAGAATGGAAACCTTACGGCCTGATTGGCTGGCATCCTACTGAGGCACGCCACCTGCAAGGTAAAAAAGGAATTTCCTATACCAATACCAGCTTCTTCTCTTTCATTTTCTCCGGTTATCTGGCTAATTCATTTCATAAAAAACCTTTGTTGAAAAAAGTAGATTCCCTATATACTTTTAAACTGGCGGGAACTTATCTTCAGGATGGAGAAGAGATTGCAAAGATCATCTGCACCCCTAAACGGGCACTCAAAGAGAAAAGGTTTGAAGGGGCTTATTATGTGAATACAGTCACCAATAACGTACTGAAAATTGAAGGCGTAATTAAAGGCATGTTCTTTAAGAGTAATGGGCCTGTAAGTATCAAGAACAAAGAAACCGCATTTATCGCACAATACAGACTGAATAAACAAGGGGACAATGTACTGGATTACTCCGTTTTTAATACGTCAAACAGGTTAAAAATGATGGGTCTGGGCGTACAGGATACGGATCTTTATTCCACCTTATATATGACCGATAACGATGCTATAGATCAAAGTAAGCTGGAAGAAGTAAGTTTGAAGATCAATGATAGCAACCTGGTCAAAGCAATGACCTATAACGAAGATTTCTGGAAAAAGAATCCCGGGATAAAAAGAACCGCAAAGGAACAGGCAGCAATAGAAATTTTAGAAAAAAACACCACATTAAGAAAATAATGCATACCATTTTTGAGTTACAACAACTAATTGAAACAGCGATCAAAAAGGTCGAATATCCAGAGATTCCTTCCAGGTTATACGAACCGATAAGCTATATTATGCGTCTTGGCGGCAAAAGGATCAGACCGGTATTGCTTTTGCTTTCCAGTGAATTGTTTAACACCGATGCCAGCGAAGCCATAGAAGCAGCATTGGCCATTGAAACCTTCCATAATTTTACGCTGATCCATGATGATATTATGGACAATGCGCCTTTACGAAGAGGCCAGGATACTGTTCATATTAAATGGGGCGTAAATAACGCGATCCTGAGTGGTGATGTGATGATGGTCGAAGCCAACAAACATTTGACGAATCTGGATGCCAGCATTCTTAAAAATGCGCTGCATTGCTTCAATACTACGGCACAGGGAGTTTGTGAAGGTCAGCAGCTGGATATGGAATTCGAACAACGAACTGATGTCAGTATCGTGGAATATATCAATATGATCCGTTTAAAAACGGCAGTTTTGGTAGGTGGAGCAATGAAACTTGGTGCAATTGTAGGCGGCGCAAGTGAACAGGATGCTGAACATCTTTATGATTTTGGTGAAAATTTCGGAATTGCTTTCCAATTACAGGATGATATTCTGGACGTTTATGGTGATCCGGTTAAATTTGGTAAACAGGTTGGTGGTGATATTATCTCCAACAAACAGACATTCCTTTTGCTTAAGCTGAAAGAATTAGCAAAAGGTAATGACCTGGCTTTACTGGAATCACAATATGCGAATACTGATTACCCTGCAAAGATTGAAGCCATTACGAAATTGTATAACCAATACCACATCAGAGAGCTTGCAGTTACAGAAATGAAACGCAGCCTTAACATAGCTTTTGCAGCACTGGAAAAAGTAAGTATTGAGGCAGTCAGGAAAAATGAGCTGACCCTGCTTGCCGAATCACTACTGGATAGAGAACACTAATACTTATCAGGTACTAGTTGTCTACCAGGTGTTTAATTTTTTCATAAGTTAAGGGTTTCGTCAGGAAATCCTTAACTGACTTATAGGACTGCGCTCTCGTGCGTTCTGCGGGATCAATTGTAGAAGATATGATAACTACGTCTACCTCTGGCTTTTGTTCCTCCAGGAGCTTTAAAAACGTCCAGCCATCTATCTCAGGCATATTCAGGTCAAGTAAAATTAAATCAGGCTTATTTTCCTTCAGATAATCAAGTGCACGTATCGAACTTCCAAACTGTACTACCCTTTTATTTTTGTTGTGTTTGGTAATGATCATATGATGCAGCTTATTGGTCAGCGAGTCATCATCGATCAGCATAATATGCTTGGAATCTATTTTGGTAGATTCTGCTATAAAATCATCAGCCTCATGTTCTTTATTGATCAAACTGTTCAGCATTTTAATAATGTCATCCAGTTTTTCGGCCTGAAAGTTAATATCTCTCAATAATTCTTTGATCTTGCTGGTATCAAACGATTCCATATCCGGAAAATTCATCAGACTGGACAAACTTAAGATATTGGTTATCGGCGCCCGGAGATCGTGCGAGGCCAGATGTGAATACTCATCCAGCAGTTTCATCTGGTTAGACTTCCTGTTGCTGTCAATGATAGTACAAGCTACCTGTGGGTTCTGGGGATCAGTGAAAACAGGCGTAAGCACGATCTGCAGCAATACATCATCCATATCCTTCACCTTTAACCGCTTTTCTATACTGAAAACCTTCCCTTCAAAGCACTCTGCGACAAGTTTAGAAAACGTCCGTTCATACTTTTGTGAAATGATTTCCACAAAAGATTCCCCAATAGTGGGATTTTTGGCTAAAAAATACCCTATTTTTTCGATGGAATGAATATTGAAAAAAGTAATGTGATTTTTTTTATTAAAAAGAAAATAAGAGTTATCGGTATAACAATCACAATAAGCACTAAGCTTCATAGTTGATTTCCTTTAGTATGACACAAATACAAGCACTCATTTAATTTTTTTTTAACATTTAACAACCTACTTTAAAACTCGAAATCTTCCTATAAAGATAACCAAATTATACTCGCGGATGTAATGGTTCGATAATTGTCTTTTTTACACCAATAGAATAAAGTCACAAACCAACAAAAAAAATATTATTTATGCAAGAAATTCTATCAAAGAAAATATTAGGGAAGAGGATTAAGTCATTAAGACTAGAAAGAGCTTATGCTCAGGTTGATGTAGCAAATTTATTGAATTTATCCAGGAGCAATTATTCTCAAATTGAGCTTGGCAACCAATACCCCACCTTTCATACGCTTTGCGCCCTTTCAAGGCACTATAAGAAGAGTTATGAATGGCTATTACATGGAGAAGAGAATAACGAACCACAAGCTGTACTTCCTGTAGCTGGCCTGATGTCTGAACTGGAGACTACACTTAAGAATTTCTCTTCGTGTTTGGAAAAACTGGAAAACGAACTTCAAATTATAAAATTAAAAATTGACATATCTTAAAAATAAGGGTCAATAAAAAAGCCGCAACGAAAACGTTGCGGCTTTTTTATTATAATATTTTAAAGATTATTCTGCCGGAGCAGCGTCAGCTTTAGCAGCTTTTTTAGCTGGTGCTTTTTTAGCAGGTGCTTCAGCTACCGGAGCAGCAGCTTCTTCTACTTTTTTAGTAGGAACAGCTTTTTCAACAACTTCGCTAATTACACTTGCAGGTAAGATAGAAACGTAAGATTTGTTGTCTTGTTTCTTTCTGAAAACTACAGTACCAGCAACAAGAGCGAATAAAGTATGGTCTTTACCAATACCTACGCCTTTATCAGGATGGTGTTTAGTTCCGCGTTGACGTACTAAGATGTTTCCTGCAATTGCTTCCTGACCACCAAAAATTTTGATACCTAAGCGTTTACTATGAGACTCACGTCCGTTTCTCGAACTACCGGCTCCTTTTTTATGTGCCATTTTGTTTTATATTTTATCAACTAACAGTGTAAAACTGATAATTTTTGTTTAACAACTAATTATAAACTGATACCAGAGATCTGGATTTTTGTGAAATACTGGCGGTGGCCATTTTTCTTTTTGTAACCTTTTCTACGTTTCTTTTTGAAAACGATTACTTTATCGCCTTTTAAATGAGACACGATTTTAGCTGAAACGATAGCTCCTGATAATAAAGGGGCACCAACAGAGATCTTACCTCCGTCTTCAACCAACAATACATTGTCAAATTCAATACTAGCGCCTTCATCTCCTTGCAAACGGTGTACAAAAAGGTGCTGGTCTTTTGCAACTTTGAATTGCTGTCCTGCTATATTTACTATTGCGTACATTGTTAAATAATTAGTATTTTAAATTGTTTATTTTTTTATCGAGGTGCAAATATAGAATATATATTTATAAATTCATAATGATTTACTTTTTCTTACCATATCTTTCTTCAGCATCGTTGATACTCTGCTCCAAAAGGGTCTTCATTTGCTTGGCTACGTCTCTTAACTTGGCAATATCGTTGTAATCTGTTACAAAAATCACCTTTTTAGTTTTACGTTTATAGTTAAACTGCATCACATAACGCAGTACTTTAGATTTATTAAGGTCAGTCCCTGCATTGGCAATTACATCCGGAAAGTTCCAGAACCCAATCTCGCTTGCCTTGTTATGGATATAAATAATATCATTATCCCTTAACTTCACATTGGTTTTGATCAGCGAATCTTTTGCATTCAGGTACTGATAGTCACCTGTAGCAGAATCATAAGAATTCACCAGGTCATTACCCGCTCCCCATTTGAACTGGAAAGACACAAACTCATCTGATCTGAAAGGTGCATTCTTAATAATAGGCATATAATAAAACACACAATAGGCCAGAAAAGGAACTACAATTGTGAGTAGTAAAAATATTTTTTTCGCGTTGGTACTCATCATTTTTAATCTATATAAATTGGTCTTGCATTCTTAACTTATCAACTAATCCAGAGGCCCTGTAAGCTCTCCCTCCCACTTGCTGACCACAGCCGTTGCCAGACTGTTACCAATTACATTTGTCGCTGACCTGCCCATATCCAGCAAAGGGTCAATACCAATCAATAAGGCCAGTCCTGCTTCAGGAATATTAAAAGTAGCAATCGTACCTGCAATCACGACTAACGAAGCTCTTGGAACACCTGCAATCCCCTTACTGGTCAGCATCAGGATCAGCAGCATTGTAATCTGCTGTTGAAACGATAAATGTATCCCGTAAGACTGTGCAATAAATAAGGATGCAAAGGTCATATATAACATTGAACCATCCAAATTAAACGAGTACCCCAATGGTAATACGAAACTCACAATTTTATCCTTACAGCCAAATCGCTCCAGTTGTAACATTGTTTTCGGGTAAGCCGCTTCACTGCTCGCTGTACTGAAGGCAACAATTACCGGTTCTTTCATCCTGTTCATCAGGTTGAATACTCTTCCTTTCAGAATGAGGTAACCAATAAAGATCAGCAATAACCATAACAGCAGCATCGTGGAATAGAATTCTCCGATAAATAAGGCGTAAGTGGAAAGGACACTTAAGCCCTGCTTGGCAATAATGGCAGCCATCGCCCCAAATACTGCGAAAGGAGCAAAGTTCATGACATATCCTGTTACTTTTAAAATTACATGCGCAACTGAATCGAAAAATTCAATGATAATTTTACCTTTTTCACCAATAGCAGCAGTTGCAACACCAAAGAACAGGGAGAAAGCCACAATCTGAAGGATTTCATTGGTTGCCATCGCTTCAGTCATACTTTTAGGAATGATGTGCGCAATAAAGTCTTTCATCGACAAAGCCACTTTATGAATTCCTGTATCTTCATGACTGCTTGGAAGTGGCAAATTCATCGCCTCACCAGGTCTGAATATATTTACCATGATCAATCCCAGGAATAATGATAATAAGGAAGCACTCATAAACCAAAGCATGGTTTTACCACCGATTCTTCCTACTGCTTTAATGTCCCCTACTTTAGCTACCCCAACTACCAGTGTGGTAAAAACCAGCGGAGCTACAATCATTTTAATTAATCTTAGAAAAATATCACTTAATAAAGTAAGTGGTTCCAGTTTTTTCTCTCTTTCAGTTTCGTTATCTCTTCTTATTTTAACGTGCTCTGCTCTTTGTGTCTTCAGTTGCAAGTACTGTACAGATGCTGTATCAGTTCTCTCACCCATCTTTATATCTAAAGTTTTAATTTGAGCATCTGCGTTGGTAATCTTATTGTTATAGGTACCAAATGAGTTTACATTTAATACATATCCTAAGATAACTCCTAGTACCAGTGCTAAAAATATAAAGAATGTTAATCTGTTGTTTTTTGACATTATATTTGGTTGAGTGTTTTTTCCGAGCGTAAAACTACAATAATAAACTTATTTTCAGAATCGGGCACTCCGTTTTTGTCCGTATTGTGAAAATGTTATATTGCAGTAAAAAACATTTTAGCTGTAACATTTTATCATTAACCGTGTCAAACAACAAAAATAACGACTCAATTGGATCAGAAAGACATCTTATTTAAGCAAATCTTCGATACTAACTCCAAGAAAATATTCCATTTGTGCTATGGCTATACGGGTGATGCTGAGTCTGCAAATGATCTTTTACAGGAGACTTTTCTTAAGGTTTGGCAAAATCTTGACAAATTCAGACAGAAATCACTAATTTCGACCTGGATTTACCGGATAGCCGTAAACACCTGTTTAACTTATCTCCGTTCGGAAAAAAGACAGGCTAAAGACGAACTAACGGAAAATATTATTGAGAACAGAGTGGAAGAATTCTCTGAAAAAAATGAGCAGGTGGCTCTTTTATATAAATCAATATCTAAATTAGAAGAAAACGACCGTTTAATTATTACTATGGTTCTTGATGAGCTTCCTTATCATGAGATAGCCGATATTTCAGGAATCAGCGAAGGAAATCTTAGGGTTAAGATTCACCGGATTAAACAAAAACTCACCGAATTATACAATCATCATGCAAGAATTTGAACATATACAGTCTCTTTGGCAATCACATTCTGTGGAGGTAAAAATCACTTCAGAAGAGATGCTGGATCAGGCAAAAAAAGAGGTGAATTCCATTCGTACCAAATCACTCTTTAATATCGGGGGAATGGTTATTTCTTTCCTCGCCATCAGCTCCTTACTGGTTTATTTTGATTTCAGCTCCTGGGCTACGTTTTTAGGAATCGGAATTATTGTATTAGCTGTAGCGATCTACACCATTCTATTATACAGAGAACACCGGTTAATTTCACGAAATGATTTCACAGAACATCCGGGCGCATTCCTGAAAAAACTTCATGAATACCAGGTCAGCCGTTTCAATTTATACAATAAGTTGTACTGGTTTTATGCCGCAGCCGTATCGGTTGGTTTCATTCTTTTCTTCTTTGAAACGCTGAACCACCTGAACACCTGGATACAAATTGCAATCGTACTATTTACAGTGATCTGGATGGCCTTTTGTGCAACCATCCTGCGTAAATCTTACATGAATAAAGAAAAAGAGCGCATTGACCTGCTGATTGAGAAATTTGAAAGAATCAGTGCACAGTTTAAAGAGTCCGTTTAACTTAGCTTAAAGAACAAGAGGATTACTCTTGTTCTTTAACTTCATCTACAGAAAAAGTATTTCCCCTTAAGCTGTAATGCAGCATTTTCACCGCGCCGTTCTTTTGTGTACTATCCGAAGAATTAACGATAGGAAACGACCTGAACAACTCTCCGTTTTTCTGGATAAATTTATCATTCCCACCATAGATCTTTTTCATTTTAGCACTTAAAGGTGGAAAGCTGATTTTATTAAAGCTCCCGTTGTATTCATAAACGTTAAGATCTTTGACGTTCTTTTTGCTCTGCAATTCAATATACAATTCAGGATTGCCATCATTGTCCATATCCATATTCCAGGCATCAGTAATCACACCATCGCGTTCTACAGAGAAAGATTTATAATTATTTTTTGCTGAATCAGACATCAGGATCAGGTAACCACCAAGGCTGTCCACTCCTCTTCCCCAGCTCAATATTTCAAAGTGCAGTCCTGGTTTAATCACAATGTCCTTATGAAAAGGAAAAGTCCCTGCAGTGTTTTTAACTACGGCTTTAGTATCAGCTGCCGGAGAAATTTTAACCGGCTGATTCTGTTTACAAGCAAACAAAAATAACAATCCCACACAGAGTGCAGACTGCTTTAATATATATAGTTTTCGTTTCATTTGGTTCATTTTATTTCAGCAATTTATATTAAAAAAGCGTTTTAACCAAAAAAAAGAGCCTGTTTAAAATTCAAATGATGAATTTTAAACAGGCTCTTTTTGCCAAAAATACGAAAGAATTACTTCGCCCCGTTATTTAAAGGAGTTTCTGAAATCACACTGCGTTTTCCTTTTGGTGTGATCACAATTGTCTTCAATAAAATTTTAGTGCCCTTAGGTACATTGACTTTTAAAGCAGAACGATACTGATTAGAAACATCAGAAGGAGTTGTACCATCCAAAGTATAATAGATTTTAGCGCCTTTAACAGGCTCTTTCAAATCAATAGTAATGTCTTCTCCTTCAATTTGTTTGTCAGACTGACCAACCGGAACCGGAACCCAGTAATTCGTATTGGTTTTATCCAGACGTGCTAAATGCAATGGGATTCTTTCTTCAGAGAAGTTCTTAAAGTTTTTTCTGTCCAGTGGAGTCCAGGCAATTTCAGCCAAAGCAAACATTCTTGGCAAAATCATGTACTCCGCTTTCTCTGGACTTTCAATATACTCTGTCCATAAATTAGCCTGTACACCTTTAATGTATTTCTTTTGATCTGCCGATAAAACTTCCGGAACCGGATCATAAGCATAAGCAACCGAATAAGGGGAATTTCCGCCGATATTCACGGGCTCACCACTTGATTTAGACTGCGCATGGTCAAAGTATAAACCTTGATTCCCTGGTGTCATAATCACATCATGGTTAAGTTTTGCAGCAGCAATACCACCTTCAACACCACGCCACGACATTACTGTTGCATTTGGCGCTAATCCACCTTCTAAAATCTCATCCCATCCAATGATAGATCTTCCTTTAGAATTGATATATTTCTCTATGCGCTGAATGAAATAACTTTGCAGTTCATGCTCGTCTTTCAACCCTTTTTCTTTAATCAACTGCTGGCAGAAAGGAGATTGTTTCCAATATTCTTTTGGACTTTCATCACCACCGATATGGATGTATTTCGAAGGAAACAGAACCATTACCTCATCTAAAACATCTTCTAAGAATTTAAAAGTATATTCAGTTGGTGCAAATACATCGTCAAAAACACCCCATTGCTGCTGTACCTGCTTACCTTTTCTTGAGCCTGCCCAAGGTGTTTTAGGATCAACAAAGGTATCTCTGTCTGGAAAACAGCTCAACTGAGGATAAGCCGCAATTGCTGCTGAACTGTGACCTGGTAATTCAATTTCAGGAATTACAGTCACAAACTTCCTTGTCGCATATGCAACCACTTCTTTCACTTCATTTTGCGTATAGAAACCTTTGTAAGGTGTATTATCAGATGTCACACCAGGATGGTGACCTACAACCGAACCATTTCTTTCTGATCCGACAGTAGTCAGTTTAGGATATTTTTTAATCTCTATTCTCCAGCCCTGATCTTCTGTTAAATGCCAGTGAAAATTATTCAGTTTATAAGCTGCCATCAAATCAATATACTTCTTGATGAAAGAAACAGTGAAAGTGTGTCTTCCTACATCCAGGTGCATCCCTCTGTACTGGAATCTTGGATAATCTTTGATAATACTGGCAGGTACATCAATTTCCTGACCTTTTTTCTCAGGCATCATCTGCATCAGGGACTGCACACCGTAGAACAAACCAGCACCTTTTCCGATAACGGTAATATTCCTGGCAGTAACCTGAAGTTCATAACCTTCAGCAGGCAATTTTTCAGCTCCGGCAGAACTCAATACAATCGCACGTTCATTAGTTGCCGCCGCTTTAGAAGGTCTTAAAGCAAAGCCACCCTGACTGGCGATATAAGCATTCAAAATATCAGCCGTTGCCGCATTGGAGGTTTCATTAGAAACCAATACTACAGTTTTGTCCAGTTTAAAAACACCAGCCTTTTTTTCTACCGATACCGGTGCCGGTATAATACCTAAGTTTTCATCCGTCTGCGCGCTTACACTCAGCGTTACGCAGGCCAGAATAAGCCCTGAAATGATTTTCTTCATGATTTTGATTAAAGTTTATATTTGGTTCATTGTTGGTTAGCTCAATAAATGCGGGCGTGCTAAAAACACTTCCCATAAAAACTCGCCGAAGATGGTGTTTGTCCAGGCAAACCACGGTCTTGTAAAGATTTCAGGGTGATCCTTTTTAAAGGACTCGTGCATAAAACCAGTACCAGCATGTGTTTTTTTCAAAGCGGCAATACATTGTTTAATCTCTTCATCATCTGTACTGGTCAGTCCTCTGCAAATAATACTAAGCGGCCAGATCATGTCCTGCTGCTCCACATGCGGACCACCAATTCCCTCTATATCCTTCCCTTTATAAAAATATGGATTATGTTCTGATAGCGCAAATTTTCGGGTGTTCTGATAAACAGGATCTGTTACAGGCACCGCATTCAGGTAAGGAAGAGAAAGCAGGCTCGGCACATTGGAATCATCCATCAGGTTTACATTTCCAAAACCATCCACTTCAAAAGCATAGATTTTTCCATAAACAGGATGTTCAACCACTGCATATTTCTGAATTGCAGCCTCTACCTCTGTTGCCAAAGCACTCAGTTCAGCAGCAAAAGCTTCTTCCTTAAAAATTGCCCTGAACATTTCTGCTACTTGTTTCAAACTCACTACGGCGAAAAAGTTAGACGGGATCAGGAAAGGGAAGATCGTGGCATCATCACTTGGTCTGAACATCGAACAGATCAATCCAACTGGTTTTACCGGGAAACCATAACCTGCCATCGGTAAACTATCTGTTGGTTTAGCCGTATCGCGCTGAAAATGATAAGGGCCTAAACCTGTTTTACGTTGCTGCTCTTTAAAAGTTTTCAGGATCGTATGGATAGATGTTTTCCATTCCTCATCAAAAGGAGTGGCATCACCAGTCATTTTCCAGTAATTGTAAGCCAGGCGCATCGGGTAACAAAGCGAATCTATTTCCCATTTACGCTCATGAACACCAGGCTGCATATCAGTATGATCGCCTGCCCACTCACTTTTCTGCTCTCCATCCTTGTAAAAGGCGTTCGCATAAGGATCTTTAATTACATAATGTGCCTGACGGTGGATGATCCCTGCCACTAACTGCTGTAGTTTTTTATCGTCTTTCATAAAAGCAAGATAAGGCCAGACCTGCGCAGAACTATCTCTCAGCCACATCGCATCAATATCTCCGGTAATCACATAAGTATCAGGTTTGCCATCTTTCATCGCAAACGAGACTGTCGTATCCAGCGTATTCGGCAAACAGTTATTGAATAACCAGCCTAATTCTTTATCCGAAACCTTCTGCTGGAATTTAAGAATTGCTTTTTCTACTGCCGGACTGCTGAATTTTCTCTTATTCAGCGGTACTCTTACATTTGGATAAGCCAACTCAAATGCGCTTAAATCTTTACTCAAAAACAAACCAGCAGTCAGCATACCTGTACTGGTAATGAAATCTTTTCTATTCATCTATATTTGGTGTTATTACGCCTGCCGGAGCAGGCGCTTATTATAATTTAGTAGTTTTTGCTTTTCACCTTGTATCCTGCTGCTGCATAATAAAAGATAAAAGCATAACAAGGAACCATGATCCAATAGGCTTGCTGTGCATTTAAGCGATCGACCAGCGCACCATAACAAAGCGGAATGATTGCTCCCCCTGCAATACCCATAATCAATAAAGAAGAGGCTATCTTGGTAAACCTGCCCAGCCCTGAAAGTGCCAGCGGCCAGATTGCCGGCCAGACCAGTGAATTTGCCAGCCCAAGCAACGCGATAAATAAAACCGACGTATAACCTGTGGTAAAAATGGCGATCACTGTCAATACAATACCCAGTACCGCAAACCATTTCATCGCATTTTCCTGGCTGATATATTTCGGGATACAAATGATACCGATCAGATAACCGAGTATCATTCCCATTAAGGTAAAAGTGGTAAAAAACTTAGCTGTAGAAAGCGGGATGCCCTGATAATGCGCATAACTGATAATCGTATCACCAGCCATCACTTCTACCCCTACATAAAGGAATACCGTTAATACGCCCAATAACAAGTGAGGAAATTGAAGGATACTTGTTTTTCCGGCAGTAGCCAATGAAACAGTCTCATCCTCCTGGTCTGTATCTATCTCCGGTAAAGTTGAAAAATAGATCAGCACCGCTAAAATGATCAGTACAATAATAATGATCACATAAGGTAAGATTACTCTGGATGCCAGCGCATTCAGTTCAGCGATTTTCTCTGCCGGGTTCATGGTAAGCAGACGATCATGAAAACCATCTGCATCCTTTAAAGCAATTGCGCCTAAAACGATCGGTGCAATTGCACCAGCCACTTTATTACAAATCCCCATGATACTGATCCTTTTGGCTGCACTTTCAGCAGGCCCCAGGATCGTGATATAAGGATTAGAAGCCGTTTGCAATAAAGCAAGCCCTGTTCCCTGGATAAATAATCCCAGTAAAAACAAACCGTAAGTACGGGTCAATGCTGCCGGAATAAAAACCAGTGCACCAATCCCCATCACCACCAATCCCAAAGCCATCCCCTTTTTATAACCAGTTACTTTAAGCACACTGGCAGATGGAATAGCCATCACGAGGTAACTGATATAAAATGCGAAAGCGACCAGGTAAGACTCAAAATTATTAAGCTCACAAGCGAGTTTCAAATAAGGGATCAACACTGAATTTAACCAGGTTACAAATCCGAAAATAAAGAATAAAGCACCAATGATAATAATGGGCGGCATTCCTTTTTTAGCTGTTGTTGTCATTGACTATAAGGTTTAGGTTTAAGCAATTAAAACTTCCACTTCACAAATGCTTCCATAGCTTCATATTCAGCTAGTCCAAGTTGGTCATAAGCCCTTGCAGTTTCCTGCGTGCGTGCCTCTGCCCTTACCCAGAATTCTCTTGAATCCTCACCCGGAAAAACAGGGAGATCCTTTTGCGACTGATGTTTGAATATAGCTAGTTTCTTTCTTTCTACTTCTTGTGGTGAAAGTGGTACAGCCATTTCAATTTCATGGGTTTCAAACTCATGCCATGCGCCTCTGTATAACCATAACCAACAATCTTTTGTCCAGCTTTCAGTCTTTCTCAAACGCGTCATTGCTTCCACTAAAATATTGAAACATACTTTGTGTGTACCATGCGGATCGGCAAAATCACCCGCAGCAAAAACCTGGTGCGGTTTTACTTCCTGTAACAGTTCCATCGTTTGCAGAATATCATCTTCAAAACTTACATCTTTCTGGAACTTGCTTCTGTCATAAAAAGGAAGATCCATAAAATGGATACGCTCATCTGTTACCCCTGCAAACCTTGCCCCCGCGATAGCCTCACCTTTACGGATCAGTTTTTTCACCGTACGGATTTCTTCAGGATCTGTCTGGTTAGGTAATTTTGCACTGATAAAACTACGCATGCCATCATAAGTATCCTTTAGCGCTTTGGCATCTTCACCTCTTGACTCTGCGAAATCTATATTGAATTCCATGAAACGCAGTACATCATCATCCCAAACTGCCGTATTACCTGAAGTCTGATAAGCCACATGTACCTGGTGTCCCTGATCTGCCAGGCGGATAAAAGTACCCCCCATAGAAATCACATCATCATCCGGATGCGGAGAGAAAACGATCACACGTTTCAAAGCAGGCTCTGCACGTTCCGGGCGCTGACTATCATCTGCGTTTGGTTTACCACCTGGCCAGCCAGTAATGGTATGCTGTAATTTATTAAAAATATGAATATTGATCTGATAAACCGGCCCGCGTAAAATAGCCAGCTGCGCCATCCCGTTATTGTTATAATTGTCTTCCGTTAACTTCAGGATAGGCTTGTCCAATGTTTTTGCCAGCCAGATAACTGCTTTAGTAACCTGCTCATCCGTCCATGCACAATCCTTAACTAACCACGGTGTATCAAAACGTGTCAATGAAGAAGCTGCGTCCTGATCCAGAATAAATTCTACATGAGGAGATAACTGTAAATAAGTAGCTGGTACATCAGCAGACATTTCACCTTCCACCGCTTTTTTCACGATCGATGCTTTCTTTTCATTCCAGGCCATCAGGATAATTTCCTTAGCCTTGAAAATAGTACCAATACCCATGGTAATCGCTTTGGTTGGCACATTCGCTACTCCACCAAAATCACGGGAAGCATCCCTTCTGGTCAGTTCATCCAATGTCACTAATCTTGTTCCGGAATTAGGTGCAGATCCCGGCTCGTTGAAACCAATGTGACCCGTTCTTCCTATCCCCAGTACTTGTAAATCAATGCCGCCGAAACCGCTGATTTTCTGCTCATACTTCAAACAGAAATCTTCAATGTCTTCTCTCTTTAATTCACCATCCGGGATATTGATATTTTCCCTTTTAATATCAATATGATCAAAAAGGTTTTCATTCATGAAACGAACATAACTTTGATTCGATCCCGGTTTCATCGGATAATATTCATCCAGATTAAAGGTTACGACATTGCTGAAGCTAAGACCTTCTTCTTTGTGTAAACGGATCAGCTCTTTATATACTTTCACAGGAGTGGCTCCGGTAGCAAGGCCTAAAACAGCCTGTTCTCCTTTTTCCTGTTTTGAAAGGATAAGAGATGAAATTCTTTTTGCGACTTCAATACTTGCAGTTTGTTCATCGGCGTAAACACTGACCGGCAATTTTTCGTATCTCGTCTCTTCTAATAAATTTAATCTTGACATGTTTATATTTGTGAGGTTTGGTTCTAAGGATTAATCTGGACGGTTTGTTCCTGCCCAACATAGTTGGTTAAAGTGATCACTGGCAAAGCAGCTCCTTTTTCAGGCTGATAATCGATAATGATCTTTTTGTCTGCCCCTGGAAGGATAGAGAAATAATTATCATCATAAAACACCGGTAACACTCTTTTTTTAGTTTGCGCATTCACCAGCGAAACCCTGTTAAAGAAACTTACAGGCCCGTTAGCCGCGTTGCTTAATGAAACTTCTATCTGCCCGCTTTTCAACTGTTTTGCAGTCATTTTAAGCGCAGAACCTTTCAGTGAATTCAAGCCTGAATGTTCACCCTTACTATCAGCTAACCAGTATAAGTTATTACTTAATAAGTTTTTATTTTCATCCAAGAGCTGTAGAGAAAGGAACGCTCCCTTTTTAGCTGAAAGCTCGTCTACAATCTTTTTAACTGACATTACTTTTTTAGTACTTGCCGGATCAAGGAAACAGAATACCTTAGTTAAAGAAGTCTCTTTTCCATCCATATCAAATACCCTGGCATCGAGCATGATGTTTTGTTTACCTGTAAAACCATTGTTGACCACCATCAGCATCCCATCTACAGGATTATACATCGCGTGTAAAGGCTCACTTCCAGAGCGTAAACCAAATAAACAAGCATTCGGGTCCAGGTAATAATCATACATCTGTCCACGCATCGAAGTCCATGGATTCTGTGTTTTCCAGATAATTACACCGGTATACCATTCCCACATATGTGCACTGAAGCCTTCTATTAATCCTCTGTACTGATCATAATTGACCAATTGTGCCTTCTTTGCAAAATCAGCAACGTCAGCTGGCTTACCATAAGGCAAAATATGCTGCTCATAACCTACACCCAGATAATTGTGATAATCCCATACAGAATCCACTTTTTCAGAAGGGCCTTTTGCTTCCCGTTTTTCAGGAGTTATATATACAGGGGCGATTAAGTTAGCCTTAGGGATAAATCTTTCCAAAGACTCCAGATCACCAACTCCAACAGAACCCACTTCAGAATTGAAAGGGAAAGTGCGGTCTTTCCAGAAAGTACTTACATCCTGAATCGTGTAAGGCCCGTCACCATTTCCACCAATTGTATTCAGCGACATGCTGTCTGAATTCGAATAATCAATAAACCAGCGTGTACCATCTAATTTTGGTAAAATTGAATCACGCAATGGGATCAGAATATCATCCGGTGGGGTAATTTCATTTCCTCCGCACCAAATTGCTAAAGAAGCATGGTTACGTACCATTTTAATCATATCTGCAGCCGATTCAAGGAACAAATGATGGTCATCAGGATACTTTCTTCGTGTCCACTGATCTTCCAGTTTCATTGGATCTTCCCACCTGCCGTTACAATCACCCGACATCCAGAAATCCTGTAAAACCAGCATTCCGTATTTATCACAAGCCTGGTAAAACTCTGGGCGTTCAATTAAAGCACCACCCCAGATCCTGATCAGGTTCAGGTTCATATCCCGGTGATACCTGATTTCTGTATCATACCTTGCATCGGTAAAACGAAGCATCGCATCAGAAATAATCCAGTTACCTCCTTTAATAAATATCTTTTGTCCGTTAACCAGGACCTCTTTACTTTTAGTGGTCACATTCCATTCCGTCTGAATCTCTCTGATCCCTACATTTACAGTCTGACTATCACAAAGTTTAATACCTTTTTCTAAAAAGCTGATTTTTAGAGCATATAAATCCTGTTTACCATAACCAGCAGGCCACCATAATTTAGGATTGGCAAAACTTAATTCAGGAAGATTGATTTCATTGGTACTGTTAGGTTTCAATGTAACCGATTTGGTCACCTTCTGTCCACCCATCGTATAAACCAGGTTTCCTGTTACAGGTCTGGCTGTTGTATTTTTAAGTTCAGCAGAAACCTTAATAATTGCAGGCTCCTGTTGTCCGGAAGCTTCACGTTTTCCAGGAACCAAGGTAACCACATGCGGATTATCCAAACTTACACCACCTGTTCTTTCAATATATACCTTATCCCAGATTCCGGTATTTCTATCTCTGATCGGACGGATCCAGTCCCATCCTGCAGTATACTGATGAGCTACTCCTTTTGCAATAGTTCCATCACCACCCTGACCGCCATTTGGGTTACCCACTTCATCAGGAGGATAAACAATAACAGCTAACCGGTTAGTTCCGCTTTTTGAAAGTAATGCGGTAATATTAAACGTCTTTCTCAGGTACATTCCTTTGAAAGGTTTGTCATTTACTTTTTTACCATTCAAATAGATGTCACAACTGTAATTAATACCTCTGAATTTCAACCATACCTGGCCGTCAGCACCAGGAATTGCTTCCTTAAAATCTTTAGTGAACCAGTAAGTATAATAATCTCTTCCTGTATCATAAATATCAAGGATCAGTTTATTATTCATTCCAAAAAAAGGATCTGGTACTTCTTTATTCTCCAGCATGGTGGTCAGGACAGTTCCAGGAACTACAGCCTTTTTCCAGCCTGACAAAGAGAAAGTAGCGTTAGAGATTTCTGTGCCTTTTGCTTTTACTTGAGTAGAGGGCATACATAGCCAGCCCGAATTGAGTTCATATTGATCTTGAGCTGAAGACTGATTGAATGTTGCAAGCACGATCAGTAAAGAAAACAGCATTTTGAGCAATCGGAATTTGGTGGTTTTAGACATTACGAATTTGTGTATTTATTTGGTTTTTAATATAATGGTATAAATATGTTCAATTTTTTTCATCGGATGAATAATTACTGTCAAACAAGAAGTTCTGACAGCAGAAAGAACGTAACCAGGCAGAAGATCATTCAAAAATGAAGAAGCTGGTCTTTAAAAGAATTGCAATTTTATAATGATTTATATTAACAGTAGCTTAAGTACCGTAATACCCTAAAATTATTTGAAAATCTAATAGCAAATACAATGTTAAATCGCTTTAGCTTATTAAATTGATGAAATTATAATAAAATACGGAGAATACAAAACATGATCATCCATTTATTTGGATATTCGAAAGATAAAACACTAAGGGATTGACTTTTACACCTGATATTAAGTCATGTAATATGCTTATAACAATTAAATTACCCTATTTCTTAACACAAATTTAATTTTAAACGCAAAAAGCCCCGTCAGTAAAACTAACGGGGCTCTGTATACTGATAATATACTATTTAAGAAACAGCTTTCACTTCATGTTCTTTAGCGGCAAGATAACGTTCCGCATCCAAAGCTGCCATACAACCTGAACCCGCAGCAGTTACTGCCTGGCGGTAATAATGATCCTGTACATCACCTGCTGCAAAAACACCTTCAATATTTGTTTTTGTAGTTCCAGGAATGGTTTTGAGATAACCCGTATCATCCATATCCAACCAGCCCTTAAAGATGTCAGTATTTGGTTTATGACCGATAGCCACAAAGAACCCTTCTACTTCCAGGTCTTTTTCTTCACCAGTTTTGTTATTTAAAACCTTCAGACCAGTTACATTTTTACCATTGCCTAAAACCTCTTTAGCTTCAGAATTATAGATCACTTCAATATTAGGCGTATTTAATACACGGTGAACCATTGCTTTAGAAGCTCTGAATTCATCACGACGTACTAACATATATACTTTCTTACACAATTTAGCCAGGTAAGTAGCCTCTTCAGCTGCAGTATCTCCTGCACCTACGATAGCAACATCCTGATTTTTGAAGAAGAAACCATCACATACTGCACAAGCTGAAACTCCAAAACCATTGTAATGCTGCTCACTAGGTAAACCTAACCATTTTGCAGTAGCACCTGTAGAGATAATTACCGTATCGGCAGTAATAGTTTTAATCTCATCAACCACTACTTTATGTGGTGTAGAAGAGAAATCTACTGAACTTACATAACCAAAGCGAATATCTGCACCAAAACGTTCTGCCTGCTTGCGGAAATCTTCCATCATTTCAGGTCCCATGATACCATTAGGGTAACCCGGGAAATTGTCTACATCAGTAGTCTGCGTCAATTGTCCTCCAGCTTCCATTCCGGTATACAACACAGGTTTCAAATCTGCTCTGGCAGCATAAATTGCAGCAGTATAACCTGCCGGACCTGAACCTATGATCAGACACTGAACGTGTTCTATTTCTTGAGAAGTATTCATCTATTTATTTATTATTGTTATAGCTGTACACCTGTAAGTTTTACAGGTGATCTTATATTCTTTTAATGTACAAAATTAAGCTTTAAAGCGGGATGCGCAAAGATTAAATTGGCTAATTTGTCTTCGTACGTTCTGCCTGTTTATCGCGGAGTTTTTTACCTTTTAAAGTAGAAACCAACTGATCATTGACATATTCATTTTCCTGTTTTCCGCCACTGAGCGTCCAGGTGCCTTCTTTTTTTCCGTTGGTGTACAAACCAGATACCTGTTCCTCACCCCGCATATCATAAGCTTTATATGACCCATGGATAATCCCCTGCGAAAAAGTAATGATCTGCTTCATTTTACCATCCGGATAAAAAGTAATCCAGCGGCCATCACGTCTTCCATTCTGATAAGAACCGATCAGTTCAATATATCTTTCCTTTCCGTTGATCTCAAAGCCATCATTCCTGTTGTTATTCTCAGGTGTGATCCAGTTGTAATAAACGAATTTACCTACAGGTACCTCCATATTATCATCCCTGAAAGAACCAGAAGCCAATAGTACACCGCTAAAATCATACTTTTTAAAAGTATAAACAGTATCTCCGGTAATTTTACCAAGTACACCATAAGTTACGGCCTGGGCAGAGTCCAGCGTAAGCTGATCTTTACCATCAAGTAAAATCGTTTTAACCTGGGCATAAGTACTAAACCCGGCGAACAGCAGAAAAAAACAAACAAGTATCCGTTTCATTGTAGCACAAAGTTAGGGACTAGGTCTGGATAATTCCAACATTGAATTGTCTTTTTATTGGTGACTGATTTGCTGCCTCAATTCCCATAGAAATAACCTTACGCGTCTCCAGAGGATTGATAATTCCATCTACCCATAACCTGGACGCTGCATAAAAAGGAGTCGTCTGGCTATTGTAACGGTCTGTAATCTCTTTCAGCAATTCAGCTTCCTTCTCCGGAGTAATTGTTTCCCCTTTTGATTTGAGGGAAGCAGCCTGAATTTGTAACAAAGTCTTTGCAGCCTGAGAACCACCCATTACGGCAATTTTAGCACTTGGCCACGCATAAATCAAGCGCGGATCATAAGCCTTACCGCACATGGCATAATTACCAGCACCATAAGAATTACCAATTACAATAGTGAATTTAGGGACTACTGAATTCGCTACCGCATTCACCATTTTTGCACCATCTTTAATAATTCCGCCCTGCTCAGACCTGCTTCCTACCATGAAACCAGTTACATCCTGCAAGAAAACCAAAGGGATTTTTTTCTGGTTACAATTCATAATGAAACGTGCCGCTTTATCAGCACTGTCAGAATAGATTACCCCGCCAAACTGCATCTCGCCTTTTTTAGACTTCACTACTTTACGCTGATTCGCGACAATACCGACAGCCCATCCATCTACCCTGCCTAAACCGCAGATAATACTCTGGCCATATTCTTTTTTATATTCTTCAAATTCCGAATTATCTACCAGGCGGTAAATGATTTCGTGCATATCATACTGCTTCTCCCTGTTTTCAGGCAGAATTCCGAATATATCTTCAGGGTTTAATTTTGGTTCCTGAGGCTTCACGCGGCTAAAACCAGCCGATTGAGGTTCCCCAAGCATACTCATAATATTACGGATGCTATCCAGTGCAGCCTGGTCATTCGGTTGTTTGTAATCTGTAACGCCAGATATTTCACAATGCGTGGTTGCCCCACCCAGTGTTTCATTGTCAACCTCTTCACCAATGGCAGATTTCACCAAATAAGAACCTGCAAGGAAAACAGAACCAGTTCCTTCCACAATCATAGCTTCATCACTCATGATCGGTAAGTATGCCCCACCAGCAACACAAGAACCCATAATTGCAGAAATCTGTACAATTCCATCCGCAGACATCATTGCATTATTTCTGAACATTCTTCCAAAGTGTTCCTTATCAGGAAATATTTCGTCCTGCATGGGCAGATAAACCCCGGCACTATCTACCAGGTAGATCACCGGAAGCCTGTTTTCCATCGCAATTTCCTGCGCACGAAGATTTTTCTTGGCAGTCATTGGAAACCATGCCCCTGCTTTCACCGTAGCATCATTGGCTACAATCATACACTGGCGGCCGGAAACATAACCAATCCCGCAGATTACTCCCGCAGATGGACAGCCTCCTTGTTCTGCATACATACCGTCTGCAGCAAAGGCCCCTATCTCCAAAAATTCTGTTTCTTTATCGATCAGGTAAGCAACTCTTTCCCTGGCCAGCATTTTACCTTTTTCTTTTTGCTTCGCCGCACTCTTCTCTCCCCCTCCAGCAAATATTTTCTTCAGCCTTGTTTTAAGATCATATACCAGCTGCTTATTAATATCTTCGTTTTTGTTGAATTCGATGTTCATTCGGGCAAGATAAGCCATTCTACCAAATTATAGAAAGAGAAATGCAAATTTTACAAGATAAAATCACTCTTATTGTCAATAAGACACATTATATATTGGGCGATTAACTTAAATTTCTATCCTCAAACCAAACCGAATCTGGTGCAGCCTTGAAGTCCATCATTTTCTGTATTAACTCCACTGGCTCAGTCGCATCAATCACCAGTTTCCTGTTGTTTGGTGTCAATAATTTATGGGCAACCATTACATCCAGCTGTGCGAATAAATGATCGTAAAAACCACCAACATTCAGTACACCAATAGCCTTATTGTGTAACCCCAGCTGTAACCACGTCAATACTTCAAAAAACTCTTCCAAAGTCCCGAAGCCACCAGGAAGAATAATAAAACCATCAGAAAGGTCAGCCATCTTTTGCTTGCGCTGGTGCATATTCTCCGTAACAATCAGCTCAGTAACTTCTAAGTTTCCAACTTCTTTATCCAATAAGAACTGAGGGATTACGCCAGTTACCAATCCCTTGCGGTTCAATACTTCTTCTGAAATAATCCCCATTACCCCCACACTTCCACCGCCGTAAATCAGACGGATGTCATGGTCTGCAAATGCTTGTGCCAGGTTCTCTACAGCCGCTCTTAAAACAGGGTCCCCGTTAAAATTGGCACCACAATAAACACAAATCGATTTCATTTAAAAATTATTTAATATCAGTTTTAGCTTTTTTAGTGTTTGCAATAAATGCGTCTCTTAAATTCTCCAGATCAGCAACCAGCTGTCCTTTAATAGCCTGAAAATCAAAATCCAAAGTATTGAAAGAATAGTTTTTAAAAGTTAATTTATAACTTAAAACCAAGGGGCCTAATTCATAAGTTGATTCTTTAACAGCCTCTTCCAGATCCAAACCATTCTCAGTGAATCCGATATTTTCAATCAGGTTGTTCAGAATTTGTTTTTTATCTTCTCTATGCCCTTCCCGGTCATATACGAAAGTGAATAAAGCTTCAGCATAATTTCTGATGGAATCCATGATCGCCAGGTTCTCTGATATTGCTTTTTTTAATTCCTTCTTGATTTTGGCGCGTATTTCATTACGGCCTTCAAATCCTGCTGCCTCATCTTCAACCAATAATTCAGCCTGATAACTTTTTAAGGCCTCAATACCAAGGAATGATAACTTAACACCATCTTCAGATTCTTCCAAAAAAGCAGGAGCTGCTATTTGATCAAAATCAGCTATATAAACACCTGTAACAGGTACTTCAATTTCTATTCTCATGAGATTCTATGATATATTTTATAGTATAATAAAAAATCACTTCAGTTCTTTATGAAAAAGCACTGAAGTGATTTAAACAATTTTGAAAAGAAAAAATCTTAACGTGAATAATTTGGAGCTTCTTTAGTGATCGAAATATCATGCGGATGGCTTTCTCTCATTCCAGCTGCAGTTATCCTTACAAACTTGGCTTGTTGCAACTCTTCAATAGTTGCAGCACCACAATAGTGCATTCCAGCTCTCAGGCCACCAACATATTGATAAATGACTTCAGCTAAAGTACCTTTATAAGGAACACGGCCTACAATACCTTCAGGAACAAGCTTAGTCACTACATCTTCCTCATCCTGGAAATAACGGTCTTTAGAACCATGCTGCATCGCCTCCACAGAACCCATACCACGGTAAGACTTAAACTTACGTCCTTCATAGATGATAGTTTCACCCGGTGACTCCTCTACTCCTGCGAATAAAGAACCCGCCATAATTGAACTCGCACCAGCCGCAAGTGCTTTAACAATATCTCCGGTTTGTTTGATACCGCCATCAGCAATAACAGGGATTCCCGTGCCTTTTAAAGCTTGTGCACATTCATAAACTGCATATAACTGAGGTACTCCCACACCTGCTATGATTCTTGTTGTGCAGATTGAACCCGGTCCTATACCAACTTTAACAGCATCAGCACCAGCTTCAGCAAGTGCCAAAGCAGCAGCGGCAGTTGCTATATTACCAGCGATAACCTGTAAATCAGGAAAACGGGCTTTGATAGCTTTAACCATATCAATTACACCTTTTGAATGCCCGTGTGCAGTATCTACAGTTACGACATCTACACCAGCTTTAACCAGGGCAGCAACGCGGTCAATATTATCAGCTGCAACACCAACAGCAGCACCAACCCTAAGGCGGCCACGTTCATCTTTACAAGCTTTAGGATAGTTTTTATATTTCTGAATATCTTTGAAGGTGATTAAACCTGCAAGGTGACCTTCTTTATTGATAACCGGTAATTTTTCGATTTTGTAATCCTGAAGGATTTCTTCCGCCTGGATCAGGGTAGTCCCTTCAGCAGCAGTGATCAGATTTTCAGAAGTCATCACCTCAGAAATCGGGCGCTGCATATCTTTCTGAAAACGAAGATCGCGATTGGTAATAATACCAACCAGTTTATTGTCATTGTCAATAATAGGTATACCGCCTATTTTATATTTAGTCATGATCTGGAATGCGTCTGCAACAATGGCATCAGCACGAAGCGTTACCGGATCTTGTATCATTCCACTTTCTGAACGTTTAACCTTGCTGACTTCTTCAGCCTGGCGTTCAATACTCATATTCTTGTGCAGCATGCCAATACCACCAGCCTGAGCAATTGCAATTGCAAGCCCTGATTCAGTAACGGTATCCATTGCTGCAGAAACTACAGGTACATTAATACGTATTTTTTTTGTTAAATAACTTCCGGTGTTGACATCACGGGGAAGGACTTCGGAGTAGGCTGGAACTAATAATACGTCATCGTATGTTAGTCCTTCGGCAATAAATTTTTGGGGATCGAGTTGCATGGCAAATAATTAGGAGTTATTACTTGCCGGGCAAATCTACATAAATTATTTGAAATCAGAAACATTTCTCTCCAATAAACGAGGATTGGAGAGAAATTGACAATTAAATTAGATCTCTGAACCTTCTTCAGGTTCACAATGTTGTCTCAGCTGCTTAGGCCCTTGTGGCCAGATATAAGAAGTTGTTTGTTTTTTCCAGCCCAGCTTCTGATAAAAGTCACCCTTTCCCGGAGCCGCTGTTAAATTCACAAAATGATAATTATCAAGCTGTCCGTTCAGCATATTGATGATCTTCTTTCCTAAACCATTTCCCTGGAAATCAGGATCAACAACAATATCTGCCATCACAGCATAATAACGTCCATCCCCTACCACTCTCCCAAAAGCGATGATCTGATCTTCATGGTAAACAAACAAAGTCCATGTGCTTTTTCTGAAGGCAGATGCTATCTCATCTTCTATCCTTGTTCTCCAGTCAATCTTATAGAAAAGCTCACAAACATAAGTCCAGTCTACCGTAGACAAATCATGGTTTAGTTTATATACGAAATTATTAATATCGATTTTTTTTGGTGTCATAAATCTATTTTACTATCATTCCAAAGGGAGAAATGATTTTTATCCGGCGCAAATATGAGCAAATATTTCAGGTAAAAAAATGGCTGAAAAGAAAAGAAATCTTTTTTTATTACACTAAATGTGTTTCCATCAGGAAGAACACATCCGCTGAAAATTTTAAATATTTATATTTCAAAACACTTTTTATGAGAAAACTTAGTTTTAATTTTCAAAACCAAACTAACGCTCATGATTAAAAAATTAAACATAATAGTAATAGTTCTACTATTACTAAAAATTGAGGTTTCCGCTCAAAAACACAAGAAAAACTTCCCGTTTTTAAATATGGTAAAGTAGAACTCACCGAATTTGAAACCAAACCAGATGGAGTTGATTCAAGCGCTGCGGCCGTTAAACTCTTTGATGTGGGAAATGGGTATTTTGAAATCGGACTAGGTAGTACCTTTATTTATGTTTTTGAGCGTCATGTCAGATATAAAATCATACAGAAAAAAGGTTATGATTTAGCAGATTTAGAGTTAAGGCTATATCGCGACGGTAAAGGCAATGAAGAAAAACTTGATATCGTCAACGCTGCGACTTATAACCTGAACAATGGAAAAATTGAAGTTAGTAAAATGGCTGGTGATGCAAAATTTACAAATTAAGTGGATAACAAGCATGTTATCAAAAAAATCACACTTCCAAATATAGAATATCGTTACAAAACAAAATCTGACTTTACTTTAAGCTGGACGACTGGTATTTTCAGGAAAAGTATCCTACCAAATATTCATCATTCACCATAACGATTCCAAAATATTACTTCTACAAATTGATGTAGGTGGATATTATGATATTAATAAAATTGGTCCTATTAATAATTCACAGAACCTGACGATACAAAATGGCACTGGAAAATCAGAAACATGGGATGTCAAAACTACTAAAACCCAATATTACATCAAAAATATCCCGGCTATCAAAGAGGAAAGTTATATCACTACACTCGATGATTATGTCAGCAAAATAGGGTTTGAACTTAACTCGACTAATTTCCCTCAGGGCGGCTACAAGGAATATACCACACCTGGCCAAAAATCATTAAAGAAATGATGAATCATGAGAACTTTGGTGGATACATCCAGAAGAAAAATCCCGGTAAGGAGTTAATCAAAGAGATCATTAAAGGTGAGACCACTCCAGAAGGAAAAATGAATCTCATCTTCAACTATGTAAAAAACAATATTAAATGGGACAATAAATATCGGCTATATACCGAAGCAAACAGCCCGAAATCTGTACTGGAAAAGAAATCTGGCAGTTCATCGGAAATCAATCTGTTACTGCTCAATCTGCTGGATGCTGCCGGACTGGAAAGTTATCATGTTATCATCAATACAAGAGGTAATGGCACACACCCTGGTTATCCACTGGCCAGCAAGTTTAACAGCGTTATTGTAATGACTATTACCGGAGATAAAAAAAACCTGTTAGATGCCATAAATAAAAACAATACCCCGGGACTTTTAAGTTATTCGAATTTAAATCATCGTGGATTAAAGATAAACAGGGGTGATAATGCCGGAGAGTGGATTTCTACCGAAAATAACAAAACGAGCAAAAACAGTATTTTTTATGGTCTCAAGTTGGACATAGAAAATAAACTGAAGCGAACATTATCAATCTCCAGAAATAACTATGAAGGTCTTGATGCAAGGAATGCTTATCAGGCAGCAACAAATCAGGAAGAATTCCTTAAAAATTATAAAAGCAACAAACCAGGTCTTGAAATAAGCAATTACAAGATTGAAAATCTGGACAATCCAGATGAAGCACTTATTGAAAATATGGATGTGACGATTGAAGACAACATAGAAGCTGCTGGTAATCTCTCATACCTTATGCCACTATTATATGAGCGGACAAAAGAAAATCCATTTACCCTGGAAGAACGGAATTATCCGGTAGACTTTGCTTACCCTAAAGAAGAAAACTATCATATTTCTATCGAATTACCTATTGGTTACAAGCCAGACCAACTTCGGATTATGCAAGTTTTGGACAGGCTAATCATATGATCCTGTGCATCCCTGCGGCAAAAGATACAACCTGGCTGGAAAGTACAAGTCAATATACACCAGCAGGATATATATTGGCAATAATAATTCAGGAAGGACTGTACTATTGGTTACAGAAGCCGGTGGACAACTGGTCAGCACTCCTGTTTATAAGCCCAAAGACAATTTCCAAAACCGCATCACTACTATAACGCTGGCCACAGATAAGCCTATTGACGTTCATATCAAAACCACCTACAGCAATTCTCAATACGAAGATCAATTGGGTATGCTATTGTCAGAACCCGTGGAACAACGGAAAAGAGTCATGAGGAATCTCGGAATACCCGATATGGAAATTTCATCGTTAAGCTTTTTACAACCAGACAAAAGTATTCCAAAAATAGAAGAAGATATTGTTTTAAAAAGTTCTCAGATGATCAGCCGCGGAGGAGATAAGTTATTTATAACCCCGAATTTATTAAACAGAAGAGAGAGTGTACTGGCAAAGGTTGAAAACAGGCAAACTTCTTTTTCAGTGGCTTATGGATTCCAGGATACTGATGTAACTACCTATACCCTGCCACAAGGTTATAAAGTAGAATTTGTTCCTCAGGATATTTCACTGGAAACAGAATTTGGGACATATACTGCAAAAATAAAGGTGATAGATAATTCAATCATCTATACACGCAATCAGATCATGAGCAGCAAAAAATATGCGCCTGAAAAATATAAGATATCGTAGAGTTCTACAAAAAAATCTATGTTGCAGACAAACAAAAAGCAGTACTGGCTAAAATTAATTAGCCAGTACTATTTCTCTATTTTTTACCAACCACAATTTTCGTAAAGTCAGCGGTCCATCTCCTACTACATCTCCAAAAGCTATGATGTAATCTTTATAGTAACCAAATCCATTTGCTCTTTCTAAAGACAGATTCCAGGCACCACCTCGTTCTCTAATCAACCTTAGGTAGATCATAATTTAAATCATATACGAAAATATTATTGAATTTTTTTTAGCATCATCTATTTTATAATAGTCATTTTTTTTATTTCATTAGAGATAATAACTCAAATAAACATGTCTAAAAATCCACTTTATTTAATTTTTACGTAAGTAAAACCACGGTTAACGTAATAAAAAATAAATTTAAAATAAATTTAAGCACCTTAATTAGACAAAGTCATATTTCGAATTCTTAATACAAAACGTAATGTTTACAAAAAAATCTAAATCACAAAACGTATGAAATTAAAACTAACGATCCTGGCATTGAGCCTGGCATTAGCAACCATCTCTTGTAAGAAACAATCTGTTTCTTCACTTGAACAGCAATCCCCGGATGTCAAATTAGAAAACGATTACCTGGCCTTCAAGGATCAGGCAACTTTCTTCAAATATTACCAATTAAATTCCACTCTTTCTGAATCTGAAAGACTGAAATGGGAACAATCCATTCACTTTAACTCTCTGACAACAATTTACAACAAATTTAACAGTGAATTAGATGAGCTTGAAAAAGGCACTAAAGAAAATTATCTCATTGGATTTAAGTCACTTCAGCAGCAATACAAGGGGGCAATCTTATTTACAGAGGACAGCTATAAACTGAACTCTTCAGGAATGAGAGAAGCTGCTCTGGCTAACAAAAATGGAATTCTAAAAGTAGGAAATGACTATCTGTACACTTCTGAAAAAGGAGTGACTACCTACAAATCAACAACCTATGAAAAAGCATTGGAAATGATTGCATCTAAAGTCACAACTGAACTGTATGGGGCAGTACCACCTCCAAATTCATTTACATCGAGACTTGGTGGCTGGTATGTTGTAAATAAAGACCGCGGAAGAGTATTGATGAGAATGAAACTATATAACATTAATAATCCTGCTTTTGGTTATCAGAGTTTCTCTTCTTTAGAAGGGATGACAGAACACAAGAATATTTTTGGAACATGGCGTGATGTCAATATGAGTATCAATTTCACTCCTGTATCCTCAAAGACCCCTGGAATGAGTTTCTGGCCGGATAATCTAACAAGTAATCTTGGTGATTATCCAAATTCGTTAACCTTGAATCCTAACTGCCTTGATGGATTATATAACACTAAACACTTTGATCGTGTTCTGGCTATTTCAAATGGCCTTCAAGGTAAGATTAATTTGATAGATCCAAATGCAAAAGGGAGCAGTGAATTTGTAAACTACGCAATTGCGCCTGCGATGTACCCTAACACAAATCTATATTGGAGAGATGTGAGTTTAAATGTTACGGAATTTTCAGTGATGATACAACCAGGTGGTGTTTTAAGTAATCCAGCAGTGGTATTCAATTCAATTATTATTTTTGATACTCAGGATGGTGGCGTTATAAATCAGTAAATACTGATCACAAACAAGTTCATTCTTTTTAAATACACAAAAAAAAGCCCGGGATATTCCGGGCTTTTTGTAATTACTTTTTACCAACCACAACTTTTGTAAAATCTGCAGTATTTAAATATTTATTAGCCAACGCTTTCACCTGTTCAGCAGTAATTGATTTGACTGTATGAATGTAATTATCATAATAATCATAATCTAATCCTGAATAATAGATGTTTTTAAACTTATCAGCATGAGAGAAGGCATTTTCAAGACTTCCCAGCATAGAACCCAGCATATAACTGCGAACCAGGCTAAGCTCCTGCTCAGAAACTGCTTCCGATTTCAATAAATCGATCTCTTTCTCTATTTCATTTAAGGCACTCGTACAAACATCAGCGCCAACTTCTGTAGCGATAAAAAAGTAACCAGCATCTTTCAAAGAAACGATTGCAGAACCAATACCATAAGTATAGCCTTTATCTTCCCGGATATTAGCCATTAACCTGGAACCAAAGTATCCGCCCAATAAGCAGTTCATCACCTGGAAACCTGCAAAATCAGGATGTGAGCGATTGATACTTAAAGTCCCCATTCTGATTGCAGACTGTATAGCATCTGCCCTTTCAATAAAAATTTCCCCTTTTGGTGAAGCTTCAAAAGAAAACTGATTGATCACAGAACCAGCCTCATTATTCCAGTCCATACCAAAATTGGCATTTAACAAGTCGAATTCAGCGGCTTCAAATTTTCCAGCAACGAATATAGTACAGTTTTCAGGCTTGTAAGCAGCACTGAAATAAGCCACTAAATCTGCTCTTTCTATAGCCTGGTAATCTTCCACATCAATATCAGAACCATAAGTTGAAGTCCCGAAAATTGCATGAGCAAAGTTTTTTCTGGCAAGAAAATCATTCTTCTGCAAACTCACCTTCAGCGACTGCTGCTGATTTTGCTTAAAAATATCCAATTCCTGCTGAGGAAAAATACTTTCATTCAATACTGACCATAAAATAGGCAGTACCGATCCAAGATGTTTATTCAGCGTATAAATTTTGATACTTGATTGATCAGCACCATAATCAGTTTGCAAAAACGCACCATAATAATCTACCCTATCGGCAATTTCCCTTGCAGTCAGCTTATCAGTTCCATTATTAATCAAATGGTTTACCGCAATAGCCTGCAACGGTTTAGATTCATCCCAGTTTACGTTTTCAAAAACAAATTCAATACGAACAAGCTCCTGTTTTCCGGCATTCACAGTAAATACCTTAATTCCGTTCGCTAATTCCTGTTTTTGAGGAGCAATAAAATTAATATCATTCACCTGTCTTGACTCAGGTATAAGGGTTCGGTTAAGCATTTTCGGAAGTTAAGTAGTATAAAGTAGAACATTGCTCTCTCACGAAAGTCTTTTTGGCAACCTGAAGCAATTTCGCTGCATCAACAGCAAGATATTTCTGAATTTCAGTATTTAATCCGTTTGCATCACCCAGTAACTCATAATAAGCCAGGTTCATTGCTTTATCGAGCAGGCTCATTTCAGCAAACACCATAATAGACTCCGATTTGTTTTTCACTTTCGTTAATTCTATCTGGCTCACCTCTTCAGTTGCAATCTTATCCAGCTCTGCCCAAACAGCTTTTTCTGCTGCCTCCATGGTCACCCCTTCACTCAGTTTACCTTCTACAACGAATAAACCCTCATCCAGGCTACTGGTGATATACGCATGGATGTCACTAAACAACTGCTGATCTTTCAGTAAACTGTTATATAATCTTGAAGATTGTCCCTGAGAAAGTACATCAGATAAAAGATCGTACACCTGGTAATCCGCGTCTCTTCGGGCAGCCATTTTGAAAGCGAGGTAAAAAGCATTCAAAGGCACGTTTGCAGTCACAGTTTCCTTGCGCGCTTCAGTTTGTGCAGGCTCCTGAACCAAATCCCTCACATATTTATCTCCGGCAGGAATAGGACTGAACCACTTTTCTGCCAGCAATTTAATCTCTTCAGTTTTTACATTTCCACCCACAACCATAATGGCATTCTGCGGATTATAATGTTTTTTAAAGAAGGCCTTCACATCTTCCATCGAAGCATTTTCGATTTGCGCGAGATCCTGTCCTATAGTTGCCCAGCGATAAGCATGCTTTTTATAAGCAAGCGGCCTTAACTTCAGCCATACATCACCATAAGGCTGATTTAAATATCTTTGTTTAAACTCTTCACAAACCACATTCCGCTGTGTTTCCAGACTTTTCTCAGAAAACGCCAGGCTCAGCATACGGTCACTCTCCAGCCAGAAAGCGGTTTCAATATTCGTAGCCGGCAAAGTGATATAATAATTTGTTATATCATTACTTGTGAAAGCATTGTTTTCCCCTCCCACTCTTTGCAGTGGTTCATCATAGACAGGTATATTAACTGACCCTCCAAACATAAGGTGCTCAAAAAGATGTGCAAAACCGGTTTTACCCTCTTCCTCATCCCGTGCACCAACATCGTACAGGATGTTTAATACAGCCATAGGGGTTGTATCATCTTCGTGTACCAGGACACGTAAGCCATTAGCTAGTGTAAAACGATTAAAATCTACCATAAAATATATAATTGTGTCAAATATAGGAATAATGATTTAGGGTAAATGTGATAATCTCATGAAATAAAAACAGCAGAACAAATGGTATATTTGCTGTATGAATACTGCCGAATTATTACAAAGGGCTCTGCAATTCGACTTTTTAACAAAAGAAGAGGGCGTGTTTTTGTACCACAATGCTTCAACAGCCGATTTGGCCTTTGTTGCAAATGAGCTGAGAAAGAAACAAGTACCAAGCGGAAAAGTTACCTGGCAAATTGATAGAAACGTCAATACAACCAATGTGTGTATAGCGAACTGTAAATTTTGCAATTTCTTCAGAAGACCAGGTCATGACGAAAGCTATATTACGGACATAGAAACTTATAAAGTTAAAATTGAAGAAACTTTCCGTCTGGGCGGTGATCAGTTACTTTTACAGGGCGGGCACCATCCCGACCTTGGGCTTGAATTTTATGCTGACCTGTTCAGAAAATTAAAAGCACTTTACCCTGATCTTAAATTACACGCATTAGGCCCGCCGGAGATTGCACACGTTGCAAAAATCGACAAACTTACCCATACAGAAGTTTTAAGTGCGCTGAAAGCTGCCGGTATGGATTCCTTACCTGGTGCAGGCGCAGAAATACTGAATGACAGGGTACGCAGGCTGATTTCTAAAGGAAAATGCGGCGGACAAGAATGGCTTGATGTCATGCGCGCAGCACATCAGCTGGATATAACGACTTCTGCAACGATGATGTTTGGCCATGTTGAAACTATAGACGAACGTTTTGAACACTTAGTGTGGATCAGGGAAGTTCAGAGTGAGAAACCAGCAGATGCCAAAGGATTTTTAGCCTTTATACCGTGGCCATTTCAGGATGACGGTACTTTATTGAAGCGTTTAAGAGGAATTACGAATGATGTTTCAGGAGACGAATACGTGAGAATGCTTGCTTTAAGCAGGATCATGCTGCCGAACATTAAAAATATACAAGCCTCATGGCTAACCGTAGGTAAAAATGTAGCACAATTATGTTTACATGCAGGGGCTAACGACTTTGGCTCTATCATGATTGAAGAAAACGTTGTTTCTGCCGCTGGTGCACCACACCGTTTTACAGCCAAAGGAATACAGGATGCTATCAGAGAAGCAGGCTTTGAGCCACAATTAAGAGGTCAGCAGTATAACTACCGTGACCTTCCTGAACATTTAGAAGAACAGGTGATTAATTACTAATCATTTTTGTTATAAAAAATAAAAAGGAAGAGAACTTAAATCCTCTTCCTTTTTCTCACCATATCTCCCCCCCGAAAAATTATTTGATAAACAGACTTGCAATCGAAAGTACCTGAGGCATAGTTAGTGGTTCATCAAAAGCTTCTGTTGATGCATTTACTGAAAAACCAAGACCTGGAATATTAATACCTAATTGTGTTACATTATCTTCACCAGCGTAACTCGCTGCTGCTGCTGCAACGCCACTATCGTTAGCACCAGTAATCCATGGTTTTAAAGCAGTTACACCTCCACCAGCAGGAGCTTTACGCATTTGGCGGATATGTGAAGCGTGACGCGCCTCAACAGAATGTATTTGTAAAGCAGTTTGCAATACACTTGGACTGCTCATTAGGTTACCAGCTTGTCCTTTATAAGCTCTTACACCTGTATCTTCGAACACTTGCGCTACCGCAAGAAAAGTTGGATAATCAGAGAACACTGTAGGGAAATTTCCTTTTGCAGTAAAATCAAATGAAGCTGCGGTATAAGATACCGGGGTACCACCAGAAGCAGTAATTGCTCCTTTTAATAAATTAACGTGTGCTAATTCATGATCACGAATGTTAGCAATCGCTGCTACAGCAGGTGTACCGGCAGGAATTAATCCCGCAGTATTAATACCAGTCTGATAGAAATTATATTCAATATATTCTAAAGTTAAAGCAAAGTTCAGCACATCAATCACACTGGTTGTGGTTTGTCCGTAAGCTTTTTTGAACATAGAACCTAAAGCCATTGGAAGCGCAGCTAAAACTACTTTTGATCCAAAGCCATAAAATGATTTCATTGCTGCTCTGCGTGGATTTAAGCGTTCATACACTTCACCATCCACTTTTTCAATTTCTTCTAATATGTTAATAATATTCATGATTTCCCGGATTAAGAAGTAGGTAAATTAGACGCGTTAATTGCAGTTTTAAGGAAGACTTTAGCCTTAGTTAAAACCTGGATAGGTGTCAAAGCACCATCAAGTCCATTTGCATCCACAGCAGTGTTATCAGCAAAAGATCCATTTGAAATCAAGTCACGGATTAAAGCCGCGTGGCGTGCTTCAACAGAGACGATTTTTCCTGCAACTTCTAAGTATTTTAGTGTTTTAATGAGTTTACCGGCTCCGTTATAAGCTGAAACACCTAAATCTTCAAAGCCTTTAGCTGCATTCAGTACACTTGTTCTGTCAGCGAAATTGATTGACGAAAAATCTACTTGTAAGCCTACGATCGCGCTTGTATCTAATGCTTTTTTGAAAAATTCACGGTGAGCTAACTCATGATCTCTAATATCCGTAAGTAAAGCAAGCTCATTTGCAGGAATGTTAGCATAAGGACTTTTTACCACTGCATCATAAAACGCACCTTCTAATTGTTCCAGTGCATAAGCATAATTTAAGATACCTATATCACCGGTACCTAAATCCACACCTGTATCCAAACCTGGAGTACTTTTATCTTTTTTACAGCCTGCAGCAATTAAAGCCACTCCTGCAACCCCTGCTCCTGCATATTGCAGAAAAGATCTGCGTTGCAGTTTTGCAGTCAGAATACCGCTCTCCTGAAGCAGTACTTCTTTCTCTTCTTGTAAACTTTTCATAAGAAATGATTTAAATTATGGTTCAACTAAGTTGAGGGCCCCCATGATTATACCGTGACATACGGCATCTAAATCGCTTTGGTTTTTGACTTTGTCAAAAAAATTCTTGACTCCCCTATTTTTTTGATAATTTCACCTTATAAAAATATCGGCCAGTGTTCAATGTGATAATAGTAGACGATGAAGAATTTGCGCGGTCTTCACTTTTTTTTCTCTTACAGGAAAATTGCGAAAATGTGCACATCAGCGGGATTGCAAAATCTGTAGATGAAGCCCGGGAACTGCTCTCTTTACATGAGGTCGACCTGATCTTTCTGGACATCGCTATGCCCGGAAAAAACGGCTTTGAGCTCATTCCTGATGCGAAACAGCATAATACCCAGGTAGTTTTTACAACCGCTTATGACCAGTACGCTTTGAGAGCGATTAAGGCCAATGCGCTCGACTATTTACTGAAGCCAATTGACATCGATGAGCTCAAAGAAACGGTAGAAAAAGCAGCAAAATTAATACGTTTTATCGACCAGGAATCTGACCGGAATGAGCGCTTAAAAAATTTAGCAAATAATTTAGCAGACCGGTCAGAAATCAGGAAAATAAGTTTGCCGAACGGACAAGGATATACCCTGATTGACCTCAATGAAATCATTCATATAGAAGCAGATAGCAATTATTCTATCTTTCATTTGGACAACAGGGAAAAAATTACCGTATCCAAAGTATTAAAAGACTACGAAGAAATTTTGCCAGAAGATCAATTTATCCGGATCCATAAATCCAGTATTGTAAATTTAAACTATCTTAAAGAATACAACTCAAAAAACGGTCTGGAAGTTTTGCTGAAAAACGGAGAGAAAATAGCCGTATCAAGACGCAGAGCAAGTATTTTTGCAGAGAAAGTTAAACAATATACCAATTTCGCCAGTGATAAATAAAACAAGCACTTTCTATAGCAAAAGACTCATCCTATTACTCCTTTTAATTGTTTCGGGTATTTACGGCTATGGACAGACTACTTTTATTAAACATTACAGCAGCAAAGACGGTTTGCCCAGCAACAGCTGTTATTTTATTCTCCAGGACAAAAAAGGTTATATCTGGGTTGCCTCAGACGCAGGCGTAAGCCGGTTTGACGGAAAAGTATTTGAGAACTTCTCTATCGATGACGGTTTGGCCGACAACCAGATTATCAGGTTAAATGAAGACCGCTCCGGAAGAATCTGGTTTTTCTCTTTAAACGGTCAGCTCAGTTATTTTCAAAATGGGGTGATTTACAATGAAAGCAACGACAAGTTACTTCAGCTTTTAAAGTTTAATGGCGTAGTCACCTCCTTCTTTGAAGACAGTAAAGGACATATCTGGTTTGGGACCAATAAAAACCTCCTCGCCAGGTGGGACGGAAAAACATTAAAAAAATATACCTCTGCAGATCCCGCCAATCAGTTTATCAATACCTTTATTTACGAAGACAAATCTGGCAAAATCTGGGCAGCAAGCGCACACTGCCTACGGACCTTTGATGGAGAAAACTTTAATAAAACAAAATTCCAAATCAGCCCGCTATCTTACAAAACTGTTAAAAACCTGCCCGACCGGACGATGTATTTCCTCGATAAAAAGGGACTTAATTTCAAAAACGGTCAGCAGCAGCAGCTGACAATGAAAATCGACAGCACTTTACTAGCAGATAATCCGGGCTATTTTTATGCAGAAAATCAGAAAGACCTGTGGCTAACTACAAATTCAGGAGTCTACCACCTGGAAGCAGATGGCACAAAGACACATTACCTGCATAACCTGACTACAAATCAGGTAATCAAAGACATGAGAGAGAACATGTGGTTTGCCACCAGTAACGGCATCTACATGCTCCCTAAAAAATCTAAAAGAGTCTACATCCGGGATAACCACTACGGACTGAGCAACAATACCGTAAAAAGTATCAATAAAGATTATGCTGGCAACCTTTGGCTGGGACTGGATAACGGGAAAATTAATGTCCTGAATAAATCAGCCAATCAAATCCGTACCATTCAACTGCCAGATAAGAAAAAATTCAGCAGCATTAAGCAAATCAGTACGGACTCTGCCGGAAAAACAGTTTTTTTCAGTTCAGATTACGGCTTAGGCATGCTCTCCGCTCAACACACAAAAGACCAGCAAATTAAATACCTGCAGGAAACTCACAGCTCTGGTTTTGTCTTGAAAAGTTTTAGTGTGAGTAGTAAAAACCACCTGTCCCTCGCCCTGTCCTCAGGTGTGGTCATGGTGAACGACCCTTTTCATAAATTATCATTTACCTCATCAAATTATAAAGAAGGAGAAAACTTTTTCAGCAACAGGGCCTATCGCGTCTATTACGACAAAGACAATAACCTCTGGTTTTCCAATGTGAACGGACTGGCCGAATTATCAGCAGGCAAACTTACCAGGCATTATCAGCGTCACCCGCTGTTAACCAAAAGGATCAATGACATTGCACAATTGCCAGATGGCACTATTGTCCTCGCTACCGATGGGTATGGCCTGCTCTTTTTCAAAAACAACCTGCTGATCCGTCAGATCACCCGTGAAGATGGCCTGGCAAACAACATCTGCAAAAAGCTATTTATACAAAAAGACCATGTCTGGGTCGTGACCACCAATGGCGTAAACCGTATCTTTTTAAACGGAAAAAATCCGGTAGAATCATTTGAATACACCAATAGCCTGCTCGACAATGACGTTAACGGATTATACGTAGACCGCGATACCGCCTACTTTGCGACCAATCATGGCCTGGTTTTCTTTGCCAATACCCCTTTTGACAGGAATAAGGAAATGCCTAAAGTACTGATCTCCGGAATTATCAATAACAGAAAACCACTGAGCCTGAATACGGATTCCTTTAACCTGGCACCAGCTGCAAATAATATTACCTTTTATTACAGCGCCCTTGACTTTCAAAACAATTATATTTTATACCGCTACCGGTTAAAATCAGCCAGTCCATGGACAGAAACCAAAAACAGGAGACTGGAATTCTCTTCGCTGGAACCCGGCAGCTATAAATTTGAACTCAGTGCAAAAACAAACAACAGCCAATGGAGCAAACCAGTAGCTGTAAGTTTCGTCTTAAAAGCACATTTCTGGCAATCCTGGTGGTTCATCTTCGTGATCCTGCTTTTGGCCAGTTTTAGTTTTTACAAGATTGCCGTTATCGTTACCCAGCAGCAAAAAGATAAAGAACAACAAAGGCTGCTGCTGAAAAATAAGATCCTGATGCTCGAACAGCAGGCTTTGCAAGCGATGATGAACCCGCATTTTGTTTTTAATGTGATGAACTCTATTCAGCATTACATCAATACCAAAGACACTTCCTCGGCCAATAAAATCCTGACCGGTTTTGCCCGGCTGATCAGAAAAAATCTGGACATCTGTACCAAAAGCTTTATTTCCCTGGAAGAGGAGATCGAATACCTGTCCCTTTACCTGACCCTGGAAAAGAAAAGATTTGGAGAGAAGTTTAATTACACTATCCAAATTGCCCCGGACATCGATCAGGATGAAACCATGATCCCCTCCATGATTTTACAGCCCTATATAGAAAATGCCATCTGGCATGGTCTGATGCCTAAAGAAGAAGGAGGGAAAATTTCTATTGTGATCCAGCACCAGGATACAGCCTGTTTATTGATTCAAATCATAGATGATGGGGTAGGCATAGACAATTCGCTGCGCGTGAAAAGGGAAAAACATGAAAGTAAAGGGATGAGCCTTACCCAGGAAAGGATCAACCTCATTAACCAGATTGAAGCAAATCCGATACAAATCAGCATTAAACAGAACGGTAAATCGGGCACAACTATCTCTATTTTAGTCCCAAACAGGTAGATTTTACCGTTTACTCAATGATACCTACCACTTACTAAGTATTATTCGTTTGAAATGAAAATAGCATTAAACTTGTTATAGATATTAAAACAAACAAAGTTTGTAAAACGCGTTCTTATAGAATTGGCCAAAGATATTTTTAACCTAACCTAAAACTTATCTCAATTCAGGTTTCATTTGTGTGTTAAAAGTGGTAAAGTTAAAGCTTTACCACTTTTTTTTTGTCCGGAATTATTTTCAATTATTTATCTGATCAGCAACCTCTTGAAAAACTTCGTTCAAAATTTGAAAAAAGTTCTTTTTTTGAAAAGCTTTTTATGTTAAATTTGATTGAGCAAAAAATCATTAAAAGCAGCTTTGATGCTCTTTAAAAAGATTTTTCGTAAATTTAACGTATCAACAACTCTGGTAATTTTATTTAAGACAAATGACAACTCCAAAAAAATCTGTTAAGAAAAGTTCATTAGATGATCAGGCACAGGACAAAGAGATGAATGATGAGAATTCTTACGACTCTATTGAGAAGAAGAAAACTTACGACGATGACGACGATGATTTTGATCTTCCATTAGATGATCTGGACACCTTCGATGACTTTGATTCAGACGATGACGATGATACTTACTAAGTAATTCTGTCCAACCATATAGAGCATCTTATCAAAAGGATGCTTTTTTTTTATCAGTGCTTTAACCCCAATGAATAAATGCAGTTAATTTCCGTTTCCGGTTCACCAACAAAAAAGGAATTTTTACAGGTTCCGCACACCATCTATCAAAATGATCAGAACTGGATCTGTCCGCTCGATCAGGATGTAGAGAAGACATTTGACCCGGAGAAGAATATCTTCTTTAAACACGGTGAATGTACCCGCTGGATCTTAAAAGATGAACAGGGAAATACAATTGGAAGGATTGCTGCTTTCATCAATACCAAAAAAGCATTTAACTACGAACAGCCCACAGGCGGTGTAGGCTTCTTTGAATGTATCAACAATCAGGAGGCTGCTTTTAAGCTATTTGATGCTGCCCAAACCTGGTTAAAAGAAAAAGGAATGGCAGCGATGGACGGGCCTATCAATTTTGGCGAAAATGATACCTTCTGGGGTTTGCTCGTCGAAGGCTTCACTCCCCCATCCTACGGCATGAATTACAATCCTGCTTATTACCAGGCCTTTTTTGAAAACTATGGATTTGTCACCTCTTACCAGCAAATCACCAATCATCTGGCCGTTAGAAACCCTTTTCCCGAACGCTTTACAAAAATTGCGACCTGGGTAGCGAATAAACCAGGGTATACCTTTGAACACTTCTCCAAAAAGAATTCAGAGAAATATGTGCAGGACCTGATGGAAATCTATAACGATGGCTGGAAAGACTTTGAAAACTTTGTTCCGATCAAGAAAGAAACCCTCCAGGAGAGTTTCAAACAGATGGAGGCTATCATGGATGAAAAACTAATTTGGTTCGCTTACCTCAACGGAGAACCCGCTTCTTTCGTAGTTATTATCCCTGATGCTAATCAAATGATAAAGGATTTCAAAGGAAAACTAGGTTTGATAGAAAAACTGAAGTTTGTTTACCGCAGATGGAAAGGTGTAAACAGGATGAGAGCCATTGTAATGGGTACAAAAACTGCTTATCAAAAACACGGACTTGAATCTGCCTTATTTATTAAACTAAAAGAATATGTTCTGCCGCTGGATCAGTATGACGAACTGGAATTATCCTGGGTAGGCGATTTCAACGATAAAATGCTTTCTATTCATGAAGCAACAGGTGCTGTTTTCGGAAAGCGTCACCTCACTATGCGAAAGGTCTTCTCTTAATTAAAAGAGAAGACCTTTGGAATTCTTAATTAGCCTGTTAATTTAAAAGCCCGTTTAGATTTAAACAGGCTTTTAAAATCTTACTATTTTTCTCTGATTTCTTCGTAAAGATCAATAACCTTCTTTTGAAGTTTAATGATTTCTTCTTCTCTCAGTGATAGTTTCGCTTTCAGATTATTGATCTCTTCAAAATTTACAGATTGAGGATTTTCTCCTTCTTTAGAGATGATGTCCATTGTAGAGACTTCAAAAAGATTAGCGATCTGAGCCAGCCTTGAGATATTAATATCTGTAATCCCAGTTTCAATCTTTGAAAATGCAGGAATAGAGATATTTAACCTTTTAGCTACTTCGCCCTGACTCCATCCATTTTTTTGACGGAGCTGTCTGATGTTCTTACCGATGATGTTCATTGTTATAAATTTAGGTGTGTTTTGTTCTTTAAGTATTCAACTCACGTGCCAGTTTGGTTAAATCCATCCCGCCAAAGTTACCCGAGCTCATCAGCAAAAGGTTTGTCTGGCGAAAATCCAACCCTCTTAAGTATTGCTCAAGAGTAGAGGCATTGTCAAAAAACGTAAGCTTATCGTTATTAAATGCTGTTTGAACATCTATTTCCGTAAAGGGCTTAATTTTTTTTTGTTGAAATGTTTTTATATCTATATATACGATAGGATTCTCTGCACGGATCATCGTATCTGCATATTGTAGTAAAAAATTTTTATTTAAACTACTAAATGTGTGTAATTCTATACAAGCTACTAATTTTCTTTCCTCAAATTGTGACTTTACTGCCTCAATCGTAGCTTTCAATTTTGAAGGGGAATGTGCGAAATCCTTATAAACATTTGTATTTTTCTCTGCATTTAACAACTCCAGCCTTTTTGCAGCCCCTTTAAACGAGGTAATTGCCAGATTAAAATCATTTTCATTGATACCAATTTCTTTACAAACCAATTTCGCCGCACTTAAATTCATAAGGTTATGGTCACCGAAAACTTTCAGTGGCAGATTTTCAGGCAGTAAATAGGTTATACCATTGTTAACGTGGTGTGCAGGAATTTCGTATCCTGTTTTAACAATTTCTTTATGATTATTCATCACAAGAGTACGTAGCTCATGATCTGTCGAAGCATAAAATAATTTGCCCCCAGGCATGATCGTATCAATAAAAAGCTCGAATTGGTGCAAATAATTTTCAAAAGTAGGGAACACATTCACATGGTCCCAGGCTACTCCGCTAATTACTGCAATGTTTGCTTTATAAATATGGAATTTTGGTCTTCTGTCAATCGGAGAGGCTAAATATTCATCCCCCTCGATAATAATTATTGGCGCGGCCTGCGTAAGGCGTACCATCGTATCAAATCCTTCCAGTTGTGCACCGACCAGGTAATCGAAATCTTTTTTGTAATAGTTAAGTACATGCAGGATCATGGAAGTAATCGTCGTTTTACCGTGACTGCCACCAATAACTACTCTCAGCTTATCTTTAGTCTGTTCGTAGATATATTCAGGATAAGAATAAACCTTCAGTCCAAGCTCTTGCGCCCTGAGTAATTCAGGGTTATCAATCAGGGCGTGCATCCCTAAAATCACTGCATCAAGATCAGCAGTGATAGACTCCGGGTGCCAGCCCAGTTTTTCGGGTAAAATCCCGTGTCTGGAAAGTCTGCTTGCCGATGGCTCAAAAATTAAATCATCAGAACCGCTTACAATAAAACCTTTCTGATGCAAAGCTATTGCCAGGTTGTGCATTGCACTTCCCCCGATAGCTATAAAATGTATTCGCATTCTCAAATATTAAAAAAAATAAAGCAATTAAATACTTTTATTTATTAAACCTTTTTAAAACGGGAGGCTACCCATTCCCCAATCTTCTTATGGTTCAGATAATTCATGCCAAATTCAGCACAAGCATCTTTAATCATCTGAAGGTCCGGAGCTTCATAAAATCCACTAAAAAATATTTCGCCGTCGCTTTTCAGCACGCTGGCATATACAGGAATCTGATCCAGTAAAATATTACGATTAATGTTGGCCAGGATTATATCATACTGATCTGCAGGAATCACTTCTTTTCCACCACATAAAGCAGTAATATTAGAAATATTGTTTAGTGCAGCGTTTTCTTTAGCACTCAGATAACAAACTTCATCGTTATCAATAGCCACTAAGTTTTTAGCACCTTTTTTAGCTGCAAGAATAGCTAATATCGCTGTTCCGCAACCCATATCAAGGATATTTTTTCCTGCAACATCACTTTCCAGAATGTACTGCATCATCATCGTTGTTGTTTGATGATGACCAGTTCCGAAAGCCATTTTCGGATCAATAACGATCTCGTATTTGTATTGAGGCTGCACAGGGTGAAAAGTAGCTCTCACATAGCAGGTTTCATCAATAATCAGGGGTTCGAAATTCTTCTCCCATTCCTCATTCCAGTTTTCCGCTGCAATTTCTGTTACTGTATAATTATAATCGAACTCTCCTTCAAACTGAAGAAGAGATCCGGTTAAGTTTTCTTTACTATAGCTATCGAAATCAATAAAAGCAGAAAATCCATTTTCGGTATCTTCAAACGTATTGAATCCAATTTCAGCCAGCTCACTGATTAATATATCCTGTTGATACTCCTGGATAAGCGTAAAGCTGAAGGTGACTTGTATATACTGCATTAAGAATTAAAGGTTTTAATTATATCTGCGAAATCACGCGATTTAAGAGAAGCGCCTCCGATTAATCCACCGTCAATATCTTTTTGTGCGAATAATTCAGGTGCATTTTTAGGGGTGCAGCTACCTCCGTATAAAATCGAAGTTTCTTCAGCAGCAGCTTCACCAAATTTACCAGCAACTTCTGCACGTATAAACTCATGCACTTCCTGAGCTTGCTCCGCAGTAGCAGTAAGTCCGGTTCCAATAGCCCAAACTGGCTCATAAGCGATTACAACTTTCGCGAAATCTTCAGGGCTCAGGTGGAAAAGGCCATTTTCTAATTGTCCTTTAAGGATTTCAAAGAAATTACCATTGTTTCTTTCATCTAATGTTTCGCCGATACAAAAGATAGGTGTTAATTGATTCGCTAAAGCAATATTAGTTTTATCAGCAAGTAAAGCATCGCTTTCAGCAAAATACTGACGGCGTTCTGAATGTCCTACAATTACATATTCACAACCAACTGATTTGATCATTTTGGCTGAAATTTCACCAGTGAAAGCACCGCTTTCTTTTTGGTGGCAATTCTGGGCACCAATTTTAACGACATCGCCTCCTAATTTTGATAAGCTGTTCAAGTGAATGAACGGAGCACATATGATAGCAATCTGATCGCCTTTTTTTTCATCTCTTACGATGTTAACGATTTCTGAGAATAATGAAATACCTTCCGCATAGTCCGTATTCATTTTCCAATTTCCTGCTACTATTTTCTTTCTCATAATTAAATCTAATATTATTTTAACTGTAATCCTATTTCGTTGGCACTTAACCCAAATTTTGACGCTCAAATTAAGTTTCTATACATCAACTACACATATAGCTGATAAAAATACACAAAGTCTCTTAAAAAGATCTATAAATTGAAGTTAAATCAAAAATCGATGACAATATATCTTTTTCTATCTGATTAAACTCAACATTTTTACGTTCGTATACTTTTTCTGCTGTTTCGAACATTTTTTCAAGGCTATAAACAGCCAGGCTATCGCATCCACCCCATGTAAAATCCGGAATAAAGTTCTTCGGATAGCCCGAACCAAACACATTTGCACTGACACCTACTACAGTACCCGTATTAAACATGGTATTGATACCACATTTAACGTGATCCGCCATAATTAAGCCGCAAAACTGAAGACCTGTCTGTCTGAAACCTGTTTTTTCATAGTCCCATAATTTAACAGCTGCGTAATTATTTTTAAGATTGGAATTATTGGTATCCGCTCCGATATTACACCATTGGCCTAACACCGAATTGCCCAGGTAACCTTCATGTCCTTTTGCAGAATATCCCCAGATTACTGCATTGTTAATCTCGCCGCCTACCGTACTAAAAGGGCCTATGGTGGTTTGCCCGTAAATCTTGGTTCCCATTTTCACTCTTGAACCTTCGCCCAGGGCAAAAGAACCTCTGATATGTGTACCTTCCCAGATCTGCGTATTTTTACCCAGGTAAACAGGCCCTGTTAACGTATTAAATGTTGCACATTCTGCCTCCACGCCTTCTTCCAGGAAAATCTGGTCACCCAGTACAGTATTGGTGGCACTTAATTTTGCTGAAACCCTTCCTTTGGTTAAAAGGTCAAAGTCAGCCCTGAGCTGTATATCATTGTTTCTAAAAATGTCTTCAGGAAATACGATACGTGTAAAAGTCCCGCTATAAGAAACAGGACGCAGTAAAGCACCCTGTGTTAAACTAACGATTTCACCCGGATTAACTTTATAGGCTAAAATCAGTTCACCCTGAACCAATACTTCACCGCTATGCAAAGCAGTAATTGCAGCAAAAAGACTTTCGTCCGGGCAAACAGAACCGTTGATGTAAGTGTCCGCATCCTTGCGGGTTTTATATTTTGCAGTCAGATAAACTGCAGTACAGAATCCTGCAACAGCTGATGCGTACTTTTCCCATTTTTCAGCTATGGTTAATATTCCGATCCGCAGATCGGCCACAGGCCGGGTAAAAGTGAGCGGCCTTAAAGATAAAGCAGTCTGATCATCAAATAAATTAATGTTCATTTGTGTTGTTATTGTGTTTCACAGAATTTGCAGAGCGCAAATCCCTATTATATAATATAAGCAAAAATAAAAAAAGTCCCGAAGCTGAGCATCGGGACTTTATAATAATTTCTTATAACTGTAGAATTATTTCTTAGCGTAACGAGTTTTAAATTTATCGATACGACCAGCTGTATCTACCAGTTTCATTTTACCAGTATAGAATGGGTGAGAAGTGTGAGAGATCTCTAATTTATAAAGAGGGTATTCGTTACCATCTTCCCAAGTCACAGATTCTTTAGTTTCAACACAAGATTTAGTTAAGAAAGAGTATTCGTTAGACATATCTTTAAATACTACGAATCTATAGTTTGAAGGGTGAAGATCTTTTTTCATAATGAATATATACTTATTTGTACTTATTTGTCGCTTATTTTGAAGGTTGCAAATATCCTAATTATATTTTTTATTTACAAGCATTATTAAAAAATTATGTACTATACTTTTTTCTGGTTTCGATTTTCTGCAACTGTCTGCTAATATATTCATCTGCAATCACTTCTGCCGAAGGTAGTTGAGAGCTGCTGATCAGCAAAGATTTTAATCTTTCTTCATTCACATCCGTGCGATATAATATTTGCATCATTTTAGCTATATCATTATCCAGCAACCAGGAGAAAGCATGTACCATTTTCGCCCTTAACTGCTCCGCAGACAGTTCCTGCTCCAATTCAAAATCATTCCCTATAATCCTGCAAAGCACTTTTAAATCATCCATTCCCTCATTTTTTAATTTCCTGACACAATTCAATCAGCACTCCATTTGTTCCTTTAGGATGCACAAAGCAGATCAGTTTATTGTCGGCCCCAAATTTAGGTTCTTCATTCAACAGTACAAAGCCCTCCTCCTTCAGTCTTTTCATTTCCGCATAAATATCGTCCACATCAAATGCAATATGATGTATCCCCTCTCCCCTTTTCGCTATAAACGAAGCAATCGGGCTGTCCGCAAGTGAAGCCGCCAGCAATTCAATTTTATTCTCCCCCGTGCGAAAAAAAGCAGTGTCCACCCCTTCGGATACTACAGATTCCCTTTTATAAGCCGCTGTTCCCAGCAACTTCTCATACAGTGAACAAGACGCATCCAGGTCTTTTACTGCAATACCGATATGTTCAATTTTATTCATTGTCTATATAAACGTTAAGCGAATGTAAAAATGCACCTTTCCCCCCGATGTTCATAGCCCTATATTACATTCTTTGGCAATCTTTTTTTGTACATTTGTATATTAAAAGAACAAATTACATACAATGGAACTTCCTATTTATCTAGATAATAACGCGACAACCCCCCTTGACCCAAGAGTGCTTGAAGCAATGTTGCCTTACTTCACCACTAAATTCGGTAATGCTGCAAGTCGTAACCACGCCTTTGGCTGGGTGGCAGAAGAAGGTGTTGATTATGCACGTGAACAAGCTGCAAAGCTGATTGGCTGTACTGAAAAGGAAATTATTTTCACTTCAGGCGCTACAGAAGCAGACAACCTTGGTATTAAAGGTGTGTTCGAAATGTATCAGGATAAAGGTAATCATATCATTACTGCAACTACTGAACACAAAGCAGTATTGGATACTTGTAAACACCTGGAGAAATTAGGTGCAAAAGTAACTTACCTGTCAGTAAAAGAAGATGGCTTAATCGATCTTGCTGAATTAGAAGCAGCAATGACTGAACAAACTATCCTGGTTACGATCATGTATGGTAACAATGAAATTGGTGTTGTTCAGCCTATCAAAGAAATTTCTGCAATCGCACATAAGTTTGGCGCATTGTTCATGACTGACGCTACTCAGGCCGTAGGTAAAATACCTGTAGATGTAAATGCAGACGGAATTGACCTGCTTGCCTTCAGTGCACATAAAATGTACGGACCTAAAGGAGTTGGTGTATTATATGTACGCCGTAAAAACCCAAGGGTTAAAGTAACTGCACAAATGGACGGTGGTGGTCATGAGCGCGGTATGCGTTCAGGAACATTAAACGTACCTGGAATTGTTGGTTTAGGTAAAGCCTGTGAACTGTGCCGTTTGGAAATGGAATCAGAAGCAGCACGCCTTTCCGCATTGAGAGATAAATTAGAAAGCGCACTGACTGTGATGGAAGAAAGTTACGTGAACGGAAATACACAACACCGTTTACCACATGTAGCCAATATCTCTTTCAAATATGTAGAAGGTGAAGGCTTGATGATGGCTATGAAAGATCTGGCTGTTTCTTCAGGTTCTGCCTGTACTTCAGCTTCCTTAGAGCCTTCTTACGTTTTAAAAAGCTTAGGGCTTTCTGATGATCTTGCACACTCTTCTATCCGTTTCGGTTTAGGCCGTTTTACAACTGAAGAAGAAATTGATTACGCTATTGAGAACACTAAAAAAGCAGTAAATCACTTAAGAGATCTTTCTCCGCTTTGGGAAATGTTTAAAGAAGGAATTGATTTAAGCAAAATTGAATGGGCAGAGCACTAGTCTCTTCACTGATTCATTTATAAATTAAAATATTAAAAAACAATCCTCTTTAACAAGAGGTTTAGCGGAAAATAAAATGGCATACTCAGAAAAAGTAATGGAACACTATACCAACCCCCGTAACGTTGGTACATTAGATAAAAATAGCAAATCAGTGGGTACAGGTTTAGTTGGCGCACCAGAATGCGGTGACGTAATGCGTCTTCAAATTGAAGTAGATGAAAACAATGTAATCACTGACGCTAAATTTAAAACATTCGGATGTGGTTCTGCGATTGCTTCTTCCTCTTTAGCAACAGAATGGCTGAAAGGCAAAACTGTTGATGAAGCGATGACGATTGACAATATGGACATCGTAGAAGAATTGGCATTGCCACCAGTAAAAATTCACTGTTCAGTATTAGCAGAGGATGCGATTAAATCAGCAATCAATGACTACCGTGTTAAAAATGGCATGGAACCAATTGCATTGCCTAAATCACACCATTAAACTAATACCGCGCCTTATTTAAACAATTAAGCATATGATCACGATCACAGATAAAGCTAAAACCAAGATTGATAACTTAATGCAGGAGTCTCAGATGGATACGACTTACTTTTTACGTGTTTCAGTAAAAGGTGGTGGTTGTTCAGGCTTATCCTACAATTTAGATTTTGATAACGAGGAAAAGACAGGAGATCAGTTTTTTGAAGACAGAGGAATCCGTATAGCACTGGATATGAAATCATTTTTATATCTGGCCGGTACAGAACTTGACTTCACAGACGGTATCAACGGAAAAGGATTTAACTTCAATAACCCAAATGCCAGCCGCACTTGTGGTTGCGGAGAAAGTTTCTCAGTTTAACCTGATATTATATAAGAGAAGGGCACTTTATAGTGCCCTTTTTTGATTTAAGCTAATTTTACCGTTATTTATAAAAACACCAATTGTGTTTTTAATGTAAAAAACTTTATTATTGCCCTCGCAAAAAAATAAATATGGTATCATTTAACGAGTTTTCTACGGTTCCCAGCTTATTAAGAAACGTAGTAGAAAACATTCACAAGCCTGAAGAAACATTCTTAATCCATAAAAAGAATAATGAATGGGAAAATATCTCCTTTAAGCAGACTTTAGACACCGCCGATGCAGTAGCTGCATTTTTCTTATCAAAAGAAGTAACTAAAGGTGACAGAATGGGACTGATGATTGAGAATGGTCCTGATTATGTATACTATGATCAGGGAATTCAGCAAATTGGTGCCATCAATGTATCTATTTATCCTACCCTGTCAGAACAGGAAGTGGAATATATTATTAACGACTCCGGCATCAAATCTATCCTGGTCGGTAACCCATTTCTTTATAAAAAGATACTGAAGATTGCAGAAAACTGCAGACAGCTTCAATACATCATTCCTGCTTTTGCAGAATATACTAAAACAACCATTCCACAGGGGCTCGATAAAACAATTATCAGTTTTGAAGAGCTGATCAAACAAGGTAAAGAACTCGTTTCTACCTACCAGGTTAAAATCAAAGAAACAAGGGCCATCCTGCGTCCTTCAGATACCTCTTCTTTAATCTATACCTCGGGCACAACCGGCACCCCAAAAGGTGTGATGCTGTCTCACAGTAACTTCGTGGAGAATGTGAAAGTTTGTTTACAGCAAATCCCGATCATTGATGAAACAGACGTATTCTTATCTTTTCTGCCTTTATCCCATGTCTTTGAAAGAACAGCAACCTATCATGTATGCTGCGCACAAGGCTGTAAAATAGCTTATGCACAAAGCCTGGAATTACTGGCGAAAAACATGGCCGAGATCAAACCAACGGTCATGAGCTGCGTACCCCGTTTATTAGAGCGTATCCATGATAAAGCCATTAAAAGCGGTACAGCAGAAGGCGGCCTGAAAGCTAAAATATTCCTTTGGGCACTGGAAACAGGACAAAACTACCGTTATGAAATTGAAGCAGGAAAAACACCAGGTATCATACTTGCTGTAGAAAAGAGAATTGCCGAGAAACTGGTATTCAGTAAAATTAAAGAGAAAACCGGTGGAAGATTAAAATTCATGATTTCCGGCGGTGCAGCACTTCCTAAAAATGTAGGCGAATTTTTCGGTAACCTGGGTATTAAAATACTTGAAGGCTTTGGCCTCACTGAAACCTCTCCGGTCATGTCGGTTACAGAATATGACAGACAAGTTTATGGAACCGTAGGCCGGATTATCCCGGGCATAGAGGTCGCTATCCAGAACATTGAGACTAAAGAAATGATCAGCATACAAACGCATGAATCCTTTACGCCAGATTTTGAGTGTGCTGAAGGTGAAATTATTGTGCGCGGCCATTGCGTAATGCAAGGCTATTTTAATAAACCTGCAGAAACTGCTGAAGCCATCGATAAAAACAACTGGTTTCATACCGGTGATATTGGCCGTTTCTATAAAGGCAACCTTCAGATTACTGACCGTTTAAAGAATATGATCGTCAATGCTTACGGAAAGAACGTTTATCCTACCCCGGTAGAAAATATCTATCTGAAAAGTCTTAAAATAGAATCCTTATTTTTAATCGGCGATAAAAGAGAATACCTGACTGCTATTATTATTCCGAACAGAGAAAGCCTGCAGGAAAAATTCAATTTACCCGACGCTTATTTCTTACAGCCTGATATTTTCATCAATGAACCGGAAATTGTAGACTGGATCGGACAGGACATCAGGAAACTATCCAATGAGCTCTCTAAATTTGAGCGCATCAAGAACTTCAGGATTAAAAGAAACCCATTCAGCATTGAAGACGGGGAGATTACACCTACCATGAAAATAAAGCGTAAGGTGGTCGAAAAGATCTATGCAGAAGCGATCAATGAGCTGTATACAGAAGCTGTAGAGGCAGATTAAAAATTCTAAAAAAAAACAGCCTCTAATTTAGTATTTTTGCAGCTGCCTGAACACAGCGTTCAGACAACGATAAATTAGAGCTTATCCGGCGAAAGCCGAATATAAAACATATATGAGTACAGGATTATCAGAATTAGAAATACTGCGCAGAAACGCGCTTACTCAGTTACGTGAACTGGGCATTGATCCATATCCGCCTGAAGGATATGAAATCAATACAAATGCAGCCGATATACTGGCTAATTACGAAAATAATAAGGAGGCTTATCAAAAGGTAAGTTTTGCAGGCAGGATCATGACCCGCCGTATTATGGGAAGTGCAGCTTTTGTAGAAATACAAGATGCTACCGGCCGTATCCAGGTTTATTTAAAGAGAGACGAACTTTGTCCTGAGGAGGATAAAACACTATACAATACCGTTTTTAAGAAATTACTGGACCTTGGTGATTTCATCGGGATCAAAGGTTATGTGTTTACCACCCAAACAGGTGAAATCTCTGTACACGTAACTGAATTCAAATTACTGGCTAAATCATTAAAACCTCTTCCAATCGTTAAACGTGATGAAGACGGAAACATTTTTGATGGTTTTACTGATCCTGAATTAAGATACAGACAACGTTATGTAGATCTGACCGTAAATCCGGACTTTAAACAGATTTTTATTACCCGTTCTAAGGTAATCAATACCATGAGAGCTTACTTCGATGAGCAGGGCTGGATGGAAGTGGAAACACCTATCCTGCAGGCTATCCATGGTGGAGCAGCAGCGCGTCCGTTTAATACACACCACAATACCCTGGATATGCCTTTATATCTGAGAATTGCGAATGAGCTGTACTTAAAAAGACTGATCGTTGCTGGTTTTGACGGTGTATATGAGTTCGGAAAAATGTTCAGAAATGAAGGTATGGACCGTACACATAACCCTGAATTCACCTCGATGGAAATCTATGTAGCTTACAAAGATTATATCTGGATGATGGGCATGGTAGAAGCCTGCCTGGAAAAAGTAGCATTAGCTACGCATGGTTCGGCTATCGTTAAAGTTGGCGAACATGAAATTAACTTTGCAGGGCCTTACGAGAAACTGACCATGTATGAATCTATTCAGAAATATACAGGGATCGACGTTTCAGCAATGACCGAAGAGCAGCTTAAAGAGACTTGTAAAAGCCTGAACATAGAGGTTGATCCTTCTATGGGCCGCGGAAAACTGGTTGATGAATTATTCAGTGAAAAAGTAGAAGCTAGTTTAATCCAGCCAACTTACATTACTGACTATCCGATTGAAATGACTCCGCTGGCTAAAAAGCACCGCAGTTCAGCAGGTTTGGTAGAGCGTTTCGAACTCTTTGTAATGGGTAAAGAAATCGGGAATGCTTATACAGAGCTGAATGACCCTATCGATCAGAAAGAGCGTTTTGAAGAACAGTTAAAACTGGCTGCAAGAGGTGATGACGAAGCGATGGCGATGGATGATGACTTTATTCGCGCACTGGAATACGGTATGCCTCCTACCTCAGGTTTAGGTATTGGTATTGACCGTTTAGTGATGCTGATGACTAACCAGTCTACGATCCAGGAAGTTCTTTTCTTCCCTCAGATGAGGCCGGAGAAAAAAGCTAAAATCACTACGGATGAAGATTTCGTGAATGCAGGTATCCCTGCCGACTGGGTTCAGGTGATCCGTAAAATGGGTTTCAATACGATAGAAGACTTAGCGGGAGCGAATGCAAACAAGGTATTTAATGATTTGGGCGGTATGCGTAAAAAGTTGAAAATTGAGTTGGCTATGCCGACCAAAGAAGAGGTAACCGCCTGGTTCTCTTAACATAATCATAACAAAAATTTAAAGGCCTGCTACATTGATATATAGCAGGCCTTTTCTATTTTTAGCAAACAATAAAATTGAATGTTATGAATAATTCAAGTCTGGAGATAACTGAAAACGAATACTGCATAAAATTAAGTAAAGATGCCTTTGATCTGTCCCTGATCCGTCAGCTTATCAAAAGAATTCAATCTGAGCAATTGTTTTTCAGCAGAAAAAAAGAAGGTATGGAAGAAGATATTATCAGCCGCGGTGCTATGGGAACGGTTGATACTTTCGACCATCTGAATGATAAATAAAAAAAGCCACATGATGTGGCTTTTTTTATAATGCTATATTAATTCCTGATGAACTACCTGTATCTTACTTGCTGCTGCTTATCCATCATGCCCAGCTGATCTTTCATTTGTTTGATCTGATCTGCCAGTAATTTGTTTTTATCAGCTTTCTTAGCTTCTGTCAGATAAATCTGAGCTTCTCTTTTATTACGTTTACCCATTGCAATACCAGCTAAGCTTAATTTCGCCAGTGCGATATTGTGATCCATCTGCATCCCTAAAGCCAAAGCTTTCTTGAAATACTTTTCAGACTGCATTGGTGCTTTTCTTGATTCAATCAAACCGATTAACAATTGATAGTAACCATGCTGAGGTCTGATCAATTGAGTTTCATAATTTGTTATTCTATTTAAAAAGCGCTCCGCTTTAGGCATATCATCTTTACGTAAAAACCATTGTGCAAGCAGCATGTTTTCGTTGTAGAAAAAAGTAGCAACGATTAGTATACTAATCAATACAGCTAAAACTCCCCAACCCCAAAAACCGAAAATCATAAGTGCTACCGCACCCCCCAGTATCACAAAAGCTGCGATAAGTCTTACTATGTTTGGCATATCTATTTTTAATTATTTCGTGCAAATATCGTGTTTATATACCAAAAATCAGATTTAAATTTAAAACAGATTCTAAAAATGTTTATCTCATTTTGATGCTTATCTTTGTTAAAACCTGACCAGAATCATTATCCAACCAGGAATAATGATTCTGGTCAGGTTTTAAACACCAAAACTAAAGGCGAAATAAAATATGCTAAATACAGCTGCCCGGGAGAAACTATTTGAATCTCCGGAAATGAAAGCACAATACGCTATAGAATACCCAGACTACGTGCCCGGTCCTGAGGCTGTACAAAAGCTAAAATCATTGTTTCAGGATATAAAGGTTACGATCGTACTGGGAACCTGGTGCAGCGACTGCAGAAGACAAGTACCCCGTTTGTACAAGGTTCTGGATGAGGCTGGTTTTTTAGCAGAACAAATCACACTGATCTTTGTTGATGAATCAAAAAAGGCATCTGGTGGATTAACCGATCACCTGAATATAGACAAGGTTCCCACTTTCATCTTTACCGAAAATGGAAAAGAGATCGGCAGAATTACAGAATCACCCTTAGTTACGCTGGAAAGCGATATGATTGAAATACTTACTAAATAAAATAAAATGTCAGCAGCATTAGAACCAGGCTGGTTAAAAGTACTGGAACCTGAATTTGAAAAAGAATACATGAAAAACCTGAAGGCTTTTCTCCTGCAGGAAAAAGAAACAGGAAAAACAGTGTATCCCAAAGGGGCAGATATTTTTGCAGCCTTTAACCATACCCCTTTTGACAAAGTAGAAGTGGTGATCTTAGGTCAGGACCCTTACCATGGAGACGGGCAGGCACATGGTCTTTCTTTCTCTGTTCAAAAAGGAGTGGCTACCCCCCCTTCATTAAAGAATATTTATAAAGAACTGGAAACAGATATAGCAGGGTTTAAAACGCCAAATCATGGTAACCTGACACAATGGGCCGATGAGGGTGTACTACTACTGAACGCATCCCTTACGGTTAGAGCACATGAACCGGGTTCCCATCAGGGTAAAGGCTGGGAAGCATTCACAGACCAGGCGATCAGTCAGCTTTCTGATAAAAAAACAGGATTGGTGTTTTTATTGTGGGGTAAGTTTGCACAACAAAAAGCAGCACTGATTGATGAAACAAAACATACAGTTTTAAAATCTGCACATCCATCACCATTTTCTGCCTACACCGGATTTTTCGGCAGTAAACATTTCTCGAAAACAAATGAAATTCTGATTGCTGAAGGAAAGAAGCCAGTTAACTGGCAGATCAGTTAATCTTAAATTGGCACCACACATTGGTGACGAAACAGTTTATAGCTTCTTTTTGAGCGAAACGATGAAAATTAGTTTCTGGTAGCTTTCCTACCAGAAATTAATTTGAAGAAGTTGTAGCTAAAAAGAAGTATAAACTAATATTCCAGGGGAACGATCGGCTCTTTCTTCGTAGTAGACATGATCATCATCGTCTGAAAAGTCTTCACCACGCTGATTTTACTGATCTTATCCATAATTAAACGCTCGTAAGCCTTAATATCACTCACATAGACTTTCAACAGGAAATCTGCCTGTCCGGTCACATGGTGACATTCAGTAATTTCTTTAATCTGGTTTACCTCATCCAAAAATATCTGGATCGTGTTGTTCTTATGGAAGTCCAGTTGTACCTGGATAAACGTTTTAATGCCTAAACCCAGTTTCTCTTCATCCACTAACGCATGGTAACTCTTAATGAAACCGGACATCTCCAGTTTTCTTACTCTTTCTAAAGTAGGTGCTGGCGACAACCCAATTTCCTGCGATAAAAGCAAATTGGTTATTCTTCCGTTTTCTTGTAAAAGTTTAAGTATTTTAAAATCTATCTTATCTAATTCTGCTGCCATTTTTCCGATCTTGAACCCAAAGGTAGAATAAGAACACCTTATTTACCAAATTTAATTCTAAAAATAAACATAAAAATTATGCTTTATTCTATTCAATAATTTTTAGATTTACCTAAAACTATTATTAGGCTAATAAAATGCACTCATTTACTGAAGAGAATTACCTTAAAGTCATTTATCATATCTCCCAGACAGAGCCAGGGACTGTGCAAACCAATGCGATTGCCAGTGGATTGAACACTAAAGCCGCCTCTGTAACTGACATGCTTAAAAAGCTGGCAGATAAGCAATTAATTGACTATATTAAGTACCAGGGAGTCACACTAACTGAAAAAGGGAAAATTGCAGCGATCAAAGTCATCAGGAAACACCGCTTATGGGAAGTCTTTTTAGTAGACAAACTCAAATTCAGGTGGGATGAAGTCCACGATATAGCAGAAGAACTCGAACATATTAACTCTTCCATATTGGTAGAGCGGTTAGATGATTTTCTTGGTTTTCCCAAGAGAGATCCGCATGGTGATCCTATTCCTGATCAGCATGGAAACTTTGAACCTTCTGCACATATACACCTTCATGAAATTGCGAAAGGAAAAAAAGGGATCATCATCGGGGTCAGTGAACATTCTTCTCCTTTTTTAATCCACCTGGAGAAGCTGGGCCTGACCATAGGGGTTACGATAGCCATCGATGGGATTACAGCCTATGATGGTTCAGTAGAACTCTTGGTAAATGATCAAAAGATAAATGTGAGCCGCAAAGTAGCGCAGCACATCCTGGTTAAATTAGAAGAAGCTCAGTAATTATTAAAAGAATTTTCAGCTGATGAAGCAAACAGAATCATTAAGTGAAGTACATCAAAGTGTAGACACCGGTAAGCGCACCGGGTGGCGAAGAATATTGTCTTTTATTGGCCCGGCTTACCTGGTCAGTGTAGGTTATATGGACCCCGGAAACTGGGCAACCGATCTTGCAGGAGGTAGTAAATTTGGCTATCAGTTAATCTGGGTATTGCTGATGTCGAACTTAATCGCCTTGTTATTACAATCTTTAAGCGCAAGACTGGGGATTGTAAGAGGATTGGATTTAGCGCAGGCTTCCAGAAACGCCTATCCCAAATGGGTCAACATTCCCCTGTTTGGTTTAGCGCAGACCGCCATTGTAGCCTGTGACCTTGCCGAGATTATAGGTATGGCCATCGGCTTGAACCTGCTCTTCAGCCTTCCGCTGATCTGGGGCATCAGTATTACCATTTTTGATACCGTGTTACTTTTGTTCCTAATGAACAAAGGCATGCGGAAAATGGAAGTTTTCATTGTTTCTATGGTTTTCATTGTAGGGCTCTCCTTTTTAGTAGAAATGTTTATTGTGGAGCCTTCCTTAAAAGAAATCGTGAAAGGACTGGAGCCCTCTGTACTTTCCGGACAGGCCCTGTATATTGCTATTGGTATTATCGGTGCCACCGTGATGCCGCATAACCTCTACCTGCACTCCTCTTTAGTTCAGACCAGGAAATTTGAGCGCGATGACAAAGGAATCAAAGAAGCTATTAAATTCAACTTTATAGACACTGCTGTTGCACTTAACCTTGCCTTTTTTGTGAACGCAGCGATCCTGATTCTGGCTGCAGCTGCCTTTTATAAAAATGGAATGCACGAAGTTGCAGAAATACAGGATGCCTATAAACTGCTTGGACATATATTTGGCGGTGTTGCGCCAACCCTTTTCGCCATTGCACTGATTGCCGCCGGACAAAGTTCTACCATTACCGGTACACTGGCAGGACAGATTGTGATGGAAGGTCACCTGAACCTGAGGATACAACCCTGGATACGCCGTTTAATTACCCGTTTACTAGCCATTATTCCTGCCTTTTTCACGATTCTTTATTTCGGAAACGATGCACTGAGTGGTTTACTGATCCTAAGCCAGGTCGTACTAAGTTTACAACTCGGCTTTGCCGTGATCCCACTGATTCATTTCACTTCTGATAAAAAAGAAATGAAAGGTTTTGCAATCAAACTCTGGGTAAAAATACTGGCATGGATCAGTGCTGCTGTAATTGTGGCCCTGAATATTAAACTCGTGATAGAAGAGATCTCAGGATGGGCAACCACTACCCACGGCTGGTATATTTATGGACTGATTATTCCGGCTGCGATCCTGATCGGGCTGCTTTTACTCTATGTTTTCGTTTATCCGATGCTCAGGTCCAGCACTACCCTAAGAAAAAACATTCCACACGGTAATGCACTGGCTATTGATCCGGTAGATCAGATCCACTATACGCGGATCGGTATTACTGTAGACTTTTCAAAAAATGACCTGAACACGATCCGTCATGCACTGATTCAGGGCGGTAAAAAAGCAGATTATCACTTAATCCATATCGTTGAAACTGCAGGCGCTCAGTATCATGGCAAAGCTGCCCTCGATCATGAAACACTAAGTGATGCAGAAAACCTGAAGAAATACGGGCAGAACCTGGCCGATCTGGGTTATCATGGCATTCCACATATCGGTTTTGGAGGAGCAGCACGTGCGATTGCAGAGATCACTAAAACCAACGATTTACAGTTACTCGTAATGGGTGCACATGGGCATAAAGGACTGAAAGACTTGATTTTCGGCACTACTGTAGATGCCGTAAGACATAAAATAACTATACCGGTATTGGTGGTCAGATAACCTGCCGCAATCCTATAACCATTGTAAAATTCAGAAAGAATTGCCATAAATCGGCAATTCTTTCTGATATTAGCTGATTCTATGGCGACTGACATTCAAATAAAAAATAAAAGAGCATACTTCGATTACCATGTTGTTGATAAATACAACGCCGGACTGGCTTTGCTTGGTACAGAAATAAAAGCAATCAGACAAGGTAAAGCCAATATGACCGATGCTTTCTGCATGTTCATTGGCAATGTACTTTATGTAAGAAATCTTCATATCTCAGAATATAGCCACAGTTCTTTCCACCACCATGATATTAAACGTGACCGGATCTTACTGCTGCAAAAAAAGGAATTAAAAAAGCTGAAATTCAGAAGTGAAGAAAAAGGATATACCATTGTTCCGCTTCGCATTTTCACGAATGAAAGAGGCTTTGCAAAAATAGAAATTGCATTGGCACAAGGAAAGAAAGACTTTGATAAAAGGGACAGCATCAAAGACCGCGAATCTAAGCGTGAAATGGACCGGGCAATGAAAGGCTAAATTACCAGGCCTGGTCCCCGACCAGCGGGACAAATCTGAAAGTGTCCAGTTCAAACTTTTCATAATCAGTTTCACTGACACGAATTACGGTCACCATAGTCTGTGAATGCTCATCACCTACCGGAATTACCAGCATCCCACCAATTTTTAGTTGTTTCAATAATATTTCAGGAACAAACGGCGCACCAGCAGTCACAATAATTTTGTGGTAAGGTGCATGTGCTGCAATTCCCATGGAACCATCACCAAAAAAGAAATTCGCACTATAGCCCATTCCCGGCAATACTTTCAGTGTGTGTTTGTAAATACTTTCCTGTCTTTCGATGGTAAATACTTCCGCCCCCAGCTCCATTAAAATACAAGTCTGATAACCAGAGCCAGTACCAATTTCCAGTACTTTATCTCCTTTACCGATATGCAGCAATTCACTTTGGTAAGCTACCGTGTAAGGCTGAGAAATAGTTTGTCCGTCACCAATCGGGAAAGCAATATCTTTATAAGCCTGGTTCCAGAAGGTTTCATCAAAGAAAAAATGTCTGGGTACTTTGCCAATTGCACCCAATACCCGTTCATCTGTGATGCCTCTTGATTTAAGATGCTCCACCAATTTCTTCCTTGCTCCTCTTTCCCGGTAATTATCTACAAACTTATACGCCATTGATTTCAAAAATACTTCTTTGAAACCGATTTTTAAGGTTTTAATTGGATGAATTTAACCTCAAAGTTGTAAAGGCCAACAGATCAAATCTTAAACGATCAATAAGCCTGTTAATGAAAAGAATAAATCTTTCACTTATTCAAGATAAAAAGGCAATTTTTTTTCATCAAAAACTGAAATATTACCTATAAATACAAATAAAAAAATGTGAGGCACATTTTTACCTGTACTATAAAATAATATATATTTTTATATATCTAAATGAAAATTAACGCTTTATGAAACAGGGATTGCTCTCACTTTTACTCGTTTCTCTTTTTTCCCTGAATGCCAGCTCGCAGCCTAACAGTACTTACAGCGTTGGCTTTAATGGATTCAATTATTTGCAGCTGCCAAAAATAGCTGATCAGGACCCGCTAAAGTATATCACGTCCAAATTTAATGGCGGAATATTCAAAATCGATGACCGGCAGATCAATTATCGTCTGAGCGGAAGATTTATCAATCAGTCAATAGACTTTAAAAGTGATTGTGCAAACTGTAACCTCGTGAATGGAAAAGTAACCGATTACGCTGTTAAACTGGGATTTGAGAAAAACCTGACCTATTCCAGCGTGCAGCCTTATTTTGCTTTCGATATTGGATACCGCTATAACCGTTTTAAAGGGATAAGGGATTTTATCGGCCTGCAGAGAACGAGTATACTCACAGATCAGATGGAAACTATAAAAAACGGTTTGACCATTGGCCCCACCCTTGGGCTCAGGATTAGTCCGGTTGAGCAGTTTTCTATTTTTGCGGAAGGCAGTCTTGAACTTTATCTTTCCCATTTACGCACACAAACTGTTGCACAAAATACTGCCGCTTCAAGCACAGAAACCTCAGAGAATAAAAAAGAATTCCTTTTTAGCCCGGTAGCTTCCCTAATAAGGATCCACGTCAATCTGTATAATTACCCCTTTAAAGGCGTTTTCTCCATTAAAGTCTGCAATAGTCTGTTTTAAGGCAGCCTTAACTTTGTGAATGGCAGTTGACTTATCTGTTTTAATGATCAGTTGTTTGATATAATAACTTCTGATCCTGGAAACCAAAGGCTGTTCAGGCCCCAGCACGCGCGTTCCGAGTTGTGCCCTTAACATCGTGGCAAAACGTGCCGCTGCTGCGTTGAGTAAATTTGAATCCTTATGTTTCACATTGATAAAAATCAGCCTGGTAAAAGGTGGATAATGAAACTGTCTGCGTTCAGCAATTTCATCATTAAACATTTCCAGGTAATTGTTATCCACTACCTGTTTGATGATCCGGTGGTCTGCATCATAAGCCTGGATACATACCTTCCCTTGCTTGTCTCTTCTGCCTGCGCGGCCTGCAACCTGTGCCAGCAACTGAAAACTGCGCTCAAAAGCTCTGAAATCAGGGTAATTCAATAAAGTATCTGCATTGATCACTCCGATCAGGGTTACATTATCAAAATCCAGACCTTTGGCCACCATTTGTGTACCGATCAGAATATCGGTTTTCTTTTCCTGGAAATCACCAATAATCTTCTGAAGACTGTTTTTTGTTCTGGTACTGTCTACATCAAGCCTGGCAATTTTTACTTCCGGAAAAATGAGACTTAACTCCTCCTCTATTCTTTCAGTTCCAAATCCTTTCTGTTCGATATGCACAGAACCACAGGCAGGACAAATGTTCATGCTGCTTTCGTGGTAGCCGCAATAATGACAATGCAGTTTACCACTGCTTTTATGGAAAGTAAGGCTCACATCACAGTTCACACATTTAGGTGCGAAACCGCATGTTTTACAAATCAGTATAGTCGCGTAACCCCTGCGGTTCTGAAAAAGAATTACTTGTTCTTTTCTTTCCAGCGTTGCGGTGATGTCATCAATTAATACACTGGAGAAATAAGAAACCATTTTCTTCTTCTTGGTTTCTTCAGCAATCCCCACCACTTCCTGAATAGGGAGTTCTACCCCTCCAAAGCGTTCATTCAGGGTAACCAGACCATATTTTTGATGAAGCGCATTGTAATAGCTTTCTATCGATGGCGTGGCCGAGCCCAGTATGATTTTTGACTGATGCAAATGTGCCAGGTAAACAGCAGCATCCCTGGCCTGGTATCTTGGGGCAGGTTCATTTTGCTTGTACGATGACTCATGTTCTTCATCGACTACAACCAATTTTAAATTTTTGAAGGGTAAAAACACAGCAGAACGTGCGCCAAGAACGATTTTATATTTGCCGTTCATCACACTTTTCCAGATTTCCACCCTTTCGTTGTCATTGAACTTGGAATGGTATACCCCGATTGCATCACCAAAATAGCGTTTGATCCGTTCTACAATCTGTGTGGTTAATGCAATTTCAGGCAAAAGGAACAAAACCTGTCCGCCTTTTTCTATCGCCTGCTCAATCAATTTAATATAGACCTGAGTTTTACCGGAAGCGGTTATCCCATGTAATAAAACAACATCTTTTGTCTGAAACTCTGTTTCTATTTTTTCCAGCGCTGTATTTTGTGCCGGGCTGAGTTTAAAGTTAAGGATCATATCATCAGACTCATCGTTCAGCCGGCTTACTACTTTCTTCTGGAGGAAAAAGATTTCTTTATCCATTAAAGCTTTCAGCGCTGCTTGTCCGCAACCGCTGTCTTCCAGTAATTGCTGCCTGGATATTTCAATTCCCGATTTGGAAAGTTTAATATACATCAGTAAAGCATCCAGCTGTTTTGGCGCACGTTCCAGCACTTCGAACAGTTGCCTGAAATTCCCTTCTTCATTATAAAAAGGATTCAGGGTGATATATGATTTTAATAAAGGCTTATATTTTTCAACGACCTCTTCTGCAATATGAACCACTTCTTTATCTAAAAGAGCGCGGATCAGCGGAAATACAGTTTTCTGTCCCAGTAATTTAGAAATCTGATCTACGGTCAGGCGTTTTTGCTTTTCCAGTGCAGTAACCAGTATATTCTCTTTGTCGGTTAATTCAAGCTCTTCTAAAGACACATCATCCCGAAGGATAATGATTGTCTCACTCGCCAGTTTTAATCCCGCCGGAAGCGCCGCAGACATCACATCCCCTTCATTACACAGGTAGTAGGCAGTCATCCAGTCCCAGAACTGAAATTGCAGCGGGTTTACCACAGGGTGTTCATCAATCACATCGATAATATATTTGGCCTGGTATAATGCCGGGGCTGTCTGACTGATACTTTTAATCAGTGCGGTATAGATTTTATTTTTCCCAAACTGCACGATTACCCTTTTACCAATGGCAGTATGTTCGTTTAATTCAAACGGGACACGATAGATATAGTTTTTTGAAAGAGAAAGCGGTAAAATTACTTCTATAAATAAGGTATCTCTTTCTGAAAAATCAATATCATTTAATTCCTGCATTTATCTGTTTTTTAAAGCGGCAAAGAATAGAAAGATCCAGCCGGTAATTAATAATAATCCTCCCAATGGAGTGATCGGGCCTACAATATTTACCCAGCTTAACTGTAATACTTCGCGGGTAGCCAGCAGGTAAAGTGAGCCCGAAAAGAAGATAATCCCTATTGTGAAGCAGTAATAGGCGAAATCAACCAGCTTATTCCTGAACCTGGCGAAGGTGGATAGAAAAAGCAAAGCAAAAGTATGATAGAACTGATATTCCACTCCCTTGCTCCAGATGGCCAGCTGATCTGGCGCAACCACATTTTTCAGTCCATGCGCACCAAATGCACCCAGTATTACCGCTACTGCTCCAAAGAAAGATGCAGTCAAAATTATTTTCCTATTCATTCAATTCGTCTTAATTCCAGCCCGGTAAAATTACACAACCTAAATTCATTTTTGTTAATTCTATTTGCAAATTATTTAATTAAGCCACTTATAGGTGCTTAAATGATGGATTTACCGGCAAAGAAAAAACCGCCCCATTCCCCAAGATAAACAGCAATTTACCCTAAAAAACAGGGGCTTTATCCGGTTTATAAAAAATGACTTTCAAAAGTTAATGACAAAGACAATCCGTATAAGACAAAAACGTGGCCTTGACGTATAAAACAGGTGTTGACAAGGGGTTGAATAGTGCCTTGAAATGACCTTGGAATGAGGTTGGAATGACGTTGGAATGACCTTGCAATGACCACAGTCATTCCAAGGTCATTCCAACGTCGCTTTAATGTCCTTTCAAGGCACTATTCAACTAAAAGACAACCAGCATTCAATCAGATCCGCTGCCAGTTCAGACAAGAACTCATCAGAATCAGCAAATTCTTCTCTCCTATCCTGTAAAACATCGGAAGAAAGCCCGTTTTAACAATAAAATATCACCTAATGCCCAACAATTACCTTAAATTTGTTAGACGCAAATGAAAAAGATATACTTCACCCTCTTTACTTTATTCGCAGCCATTGTGGGTATGGCCTACTTATATTTTTCTAAACTGAACAAGGAAACCTCTTATAAAGAAACCAGTTTGTATGCGGCAACAGCAAACTCTGGTCTGGTCTTCTGTATTCAAAACGATAAAAGCATATTCGATATATTGAAAGGACAGGACTTCTTTGAGAAACTGCTGGGGCAGGAGAAATTCAATCAGCTCAGTTTACTGAAGAATACACTCGCCAGTAATCCTGCGGCCAATGGCATGGTGGGCAACAAGAATATATTCATCAGTTTCTCTGCCGGAAAAAATAAAGAGATTGATTACCTGATCAGCACCCAGTTAAATGATGAACTGGACAAGCCAAAACTTTACAGTGCGCTGCAGTCCAATGGGGCTAAAGTGACTACTGATAGTGGAATGATGAAGGTTATATTAAATGATAGTGCGACATTTTACCTGAATATCGAGAAGAATCTGATCTTGCTTTCCAACAGTTCTGCACCTGTAAAAGCAGCAACCAAAGCGGTTTCAAATGAGGAAAACAATCAGTTTGTAGCCTATATAAAAGCCAGCAATAAGTTCAAAAGGAACAGTCTGGGGAACTTATATATCGATTTCAATAAAATACCTGCTTTGTTAAAAGCAATGCTGCCAGGCAATTTAAATGGCAATCTGTCTGTACTTAATCAGCAGAATTCATTTGCTGCTTTGAATTATAACTTCAGTAAAGAGCGGCTATTTTTTAATGGAAGTTCAGCAATCAATGATCAGAAAAACTATCTGAACCTTTTTGCAACATTAGCTCCGCAAAAGAATGACATTGATAACCTGTTGCCGGAAAACACAGCCAATTTTAAATTATATGCACTGGCTGATTATAAAAGCTGGAGAAAAGGACTGGACAATTGGTTTTTAGTTAACAAGGAGGCTCAAAAAATCAAAAACACGATCAGAAGTTTTAACAATGAATATCATTTAGATGCAGAAAAAATATTACCGGTATATTTTCAGAATCAGCTGCTATATTTTCAGCTGAAGTCATCCGAAAATATAGCAGCGATCAATCTGACCAATGGCGACAAAGTGAAACAGCTGTTATTGGATATGAGCGATGATTACAGTACAGAGATTAAAAGATTCAAAAAATCAGGGCTTTTATATTGTTATTTCGGGGAGCCTTTCAGACCGTTCAGCAGACCATATTATGCTATAATTGATAATTACATGGTCTTCTCCAATCAACCATCCGCTTTACAGTCTGTTTTAAATGATTATCACCAGAATAAGTTACTGATCAATACGCCTGATTATATCAATGTATACAGTCAGTTATCAAAAACATCCAATGTTACTTATTATGTGAACCGTAAAAACTCCGGGGATCTGGTTAGAAGAGCTATCTATATGCCGTATTATAATCATATGATCAAAAAACAGGGATTAGAAACATTCACTTCTATGATTTATCAGCTAAATGGCGATAAAGGAGCTTTTCAAACTAATCTGCTGTTGAATACGCTACCAGAGGTTGTAACCGATACCCTTCAAAATTTAACAAACTAATATTTAGAATCTATATTTTAAATTCTCATATTTAAACATCGTTTTCAACTTATGGCAAAAAGATACCTTATACTGAGCCTTTTTCTAATCCTGTCTACACAAATTAAGGCGCAACAATACGGGCTATTTAATACCAAAACATTATTTGATGCTTTTGAAAATCCGGCTCAGAAAGCTTTTGTCCTTGATTCTTCCCGTCAGTATGCTTCTAATTTCCTGCTGCCCTATTTCGGTTTAAATGCAGCCAATAAGGGGGCTTCTAATTTTAGCCTGAGAGGTTTGATTAATGATGGTAAATATAACACTACGGGCATTCCGGTAGACATTGGAAGAAATCAGGCCTATCAAACCTCCAACATCTATTTATTCACTTTCAGGATTTTCAAATCTTATAAAGATCACCAGGAATTAGGGTTTTCATGGCAGATGAGATCAGATGCTTTTGCAGATTATACGAATGCAACACTGGTTGCTTTTGATGATTTCAATAAATTTAAGGACAATATAACTTCTCCTTTCAACGGCAATGGTTACGGTCAATCTTACCACCAGTTCAGTATGAACTACAGAGAGAACGTGAGTAAACAACTTGCTTTTGGTGTAAAACTGAGTTTGTTAAGCGGAATAACTTATAATAAAATAGATATTACCAGCTCTGATGTACAATTCAACCCTGAGCAAAGACGACTTACCGTCAACGTAGGCGGAACCTATCAATCAAATTTTCTCCGTGCAAAAGAACTGAATACAAATACATTAATTCCTGATTTCAAAAATCCAGGACTCTCCATGGGCTTTGGTACGACCTATACTTCTAAAACAGGTTTCTTTTTAATGGGAAGTGTGAAAGACCTTGGCTTTATCAGATGGAATAAAAATTCGCATTCGATTATTGCTCCTGAAGAAGACGACATCATTGTTAATGAGCGTGATGATAAAAACACCTTACAAAGAAAATTAGAAGACCACTTTATTGCTAACGATCAGCGAAAAGGTTTCTACACTGCAACCAACGCCAAACTGGATTTACTGGTTTCCAAAAGGTTCGACTTCTATACGCCAAACTTCATCGTCTCCAAAAATATCTGGAACAAAGGCGGAGACATCGCTTTAGTCAACAACTTTGCCTACAATGAGTTCTCAGTCAGCCTTTCCCCTATCTATAACTTAAACGGTTTCATGATGTTAGGCACACAAGCCAAATATCAAACCCCGAACTTCGAGTTTTTCTTAGGGAGTGATAACGTCTTAAAATCAGCTGCTTATAATCAGCAGGCAAGTATTACAAATAACAGTTATGCCGGAGCCTCAGTTTATATGGGGGTCGGTATTAAATTCGGCTATACCGTAGAACATCCTCAAAACAGCAGTTATATGCCGGGAGTTGGTGATGATCCGGATAAGAAAGGGTTCTTTGCTAAATTATTCGGGGTATTTAAAAAGAAAAAGTAATTAAACTTTCTTTTTAGGCTGCGTTACTACGAAATCTTTCAGATAGTAAGGTTCAAAATAAGCTACATCCTCAAAATTACCGGCTGTAAAAGCACTGTATGCCAATTGGCTCATGTTTGCCGCAGAATTAAAATTGAGGTCAGAGAAAGCCGCATTCGCAGAAATAATAGAAGTATTACATTTCATTGCACCATCTCCTATAAAAGTGATCTGATGCGCATTTAATTGTTCCTGGTATGAAGTCCCGTCAATAATCTTTGCTTCCACTGGCAGTACTTCATTTAGCTGGTTATCATATAATCCGGTAAAAACTTCCATTCTTCTGGCATCAATCATCGGGCAAACCAAACCTGTATAGGTATCTGCAGTTTTCAAAAATCCCTGCGCCATCATTCTCAGCGTTTCAATTCCGATCAGTGGTTTATCCAAAGCAAAACAAAGTCCTTTAGCGGTTGATACCCCAATTCTTAACCCGGTATAAGAACCTGGCCCTTTACTCACAGCAACTGCATCCAGATCTGCATAAGTTAATCCAGCTGTTGCCATTACTTCCTGGATAAACAAAGTCAGGCTTCCTGCGTGAATATTCTGTGCAGCAAGTTCTTTTAACGCGATCGTCTCTCCGTTGACAGATAATGCTGCGGAGCATACCTGTGTAGCTGTTTCTAGTTGAAGTATGGTAACCATTAAGGCAAATATAATAGATTTAAAATTCAGACAAGCCGGAAAAATTAAGGAACAGGATCATGTCCGTGTTTTCCCCAGGGATGACAGCGTCCGATGCGTTTAAGCGTTAGCCAGCCACCTTTAAAGGGGCCGTATTTTGTAATGGCCTCTACTCCGTATTGAGAGCAGGTGGGCGTAAAACGACAGCTTGCACCCAGCAAAGGAGACAGGAACAACTGATAAAACTTAATCAGTGCCAAAAAGAACCAGCCAATGATTTGCTTAATTAGTTTCATCTTTTGGAGTTGAAGGTACTGGGTTTTCAGTTGGGGCCGTTGCTGCAGCTTTGACAGGCGTATCAACAGTCAGGATCAGTCTTTTTAAAGCATTAGCCAGTTTCTTTTCAAAAAAAGCATAATCATAGTGTTCCTTTCCAACAAATTGGAGAGAGAGCAATAACAATTGATCAGGATGATTTAATAAAGGATAAAGAGCTGATGATTTAAGTATACGGTAAGCTTCCCGCGTTCTGCGCTTGATCAGATTTCTGTCGTGCGCACGCTTGAACCGCTTTTTCGATACATTGACTACTACCTGTACAGGAAAAACATTTTTCTCCGGTATAAACAGATAGGAAACCCGAAAGGGATATACTAAAAAAGAAGAACCGTTCTTAAATAGCAGGTCTAATAATTTCCTGCTGCATAACCGTTCTTCTTTGGTAAAATTTTTCATGTTTTTGATCGCAGATTTGCAGACTAAATGATCTGCCAGCACCAGAGGTGCTGCAATCAAAATTATGCTTTGTGACGACGTTCGTCAGAAACTGATAATTTTCTTCTTCCTTTTGCACGACGAGAAGCTAATACTCTTCTACCGTTTGCTGTAGCCATTCTTTCGCGGAAGCCGTGTTTGTTTCTTCTCTTTCTTTGCGAAGGTTGGAATGTTCTTTTCATAACTGTATGATATCTTAACTATTATTTTTTAATTGAGAGGTGCAAATATAATGCGATTTTTTCTTAAATGCAAATACATGCAGCCTATGTTTTCATTTTTATTTGTGATCGCTGTGTTAAAGCCGTTTAAATTTCTATAAACCAAGGGCAGCCTTAAGCTTAACATAGCCGGTTTTGCTGACAGGCAGCCATATACCAGATTTCAAAAGTACGATATAACTATCTTTTTCTTTCAATTCAATTTTAGTGACCTGTGCAAGATTTATCAGATAAGACCGGTGAATTCTTATAAATTGTTCACCATCCAGCGTTTTTTCAAAGAAACTCATCGTCTTATTTTTATAAAAAATCCCTTCTGTAGTGCTTAATTTCACATGGTCATCATCAGCTTCCAGGTAATGAATGTCTGCTACTGCAATGATTTTGATCACCCCGTTATTTTTAACCACCACCCTATTGTGCTGCGAAGGGCTCTGTGCCGCTGTTTCCAGCAATTCCCGCGTAAGTTCTGGCTGCTTTAATTTTGCAGGCAGCCTTTGCATCGCCTGCTCAAACCGTTCCTGCTCAATCGGCTTCAATAAATAATCGACAGCATTCACTTCAAAAGCTTTAATAGCGAATTCATCAAATGCAGTCGTAAAAATTACTGCCGGCGGATTCTCTACCAGCTCCAGCATTTCAAAACCATTGATTTTAGGCATCTGTATATCCAGAAAGATGAAGTCAGGACGAAAAGCCGCAATCGCTTTTAATCCTTCGAAACCATCATTGCATTCGGCAACAATCTCTATATCAGGGAAGCTTGTCAGATAATGTTTTACAATATCTCTGGCTAGTGGCTCATCATCAATCAGTATCGTTGTGATCATATTTTTTGGGGTATTTTAAGCGTAGTAATATATTTATTATCTTCTGTAGAGGAAGTTTGCAGTAAGGTATTATCTGCAAAAAGCAAATAAAGCCTCCTGCGGATCGCGGTCAGTCCGAAGCCTGTACCATCAGTAGCTTTCGTTTCCGGATCAAAGGGGTTTTCAACCCTGATCACCAGCAGGTTATTCTCTACACTGACCAAAATAGAAATCAAGATAGCCGCAGAGGTATTGTACAGTCCGAATTTGATCGCATTTTCCACGATAGGCTGCAATAATGTGCCCGGTAAAGAAAGCTGCAATGTATCTTCCTCAATCTGAATATCAATATTTAAGCGATGACTGAACCTCACCTTTTCAATGTCCAGGTATAACTGGATATAATCCATTTCTTCGGCCACACTCACCCAGACCTCATCGTCTCTTTTCAGGGTACCTCTTAAAAAAGAAGCTAATTTTGTAATCATTGTCCCGGCTTCTTTTGGGTTCACAATAGTGAGCGCGTAAACAGAGTTTAAACTATTGAACAAAAAGTGGGGCTGCAATTGATGTCTCAGCTTGTTCAACTCTGCTTCCTTCGCTAAATTCTGAGCGGTAAAAAGGCGTTCCTGCATTTCTGATTGTCCCTCTAACCGATACCATAATACATTTACAAAGGCACACCAGGCCAGAAAAACGAAGATGACAATAAACCTGAATACCAGAGATAAATTCAAAAAACTCACATAAGTATGGTCCTGCGCAAAAATACCGGTTAATAAGCAGCGGCAACACCAGGTAATCAGCAAAGAGAGCGCAATAGCCAGTACAATGACAAACAATACGATTTCATCTTTCGGCTGATAAAACCTCAGCACGACACTAATTACCAGGCAGCTGAGGGCTAAAAGCGTATTGGTAATTAAACTATCTGCAATTGACACGACCCAGCTGAAATTAAGCGTATAAAAAAACAGCAGCACAAGCGCAGTTGTCCAGGCCACAAAGAGTATGGCTGCCGTTTTTTGTGTTTTTCTGGTTAGCAGCGGGTTACTGGTCAAAATTTATTGGTTTAGAAATTACTGATACTTACTCCACCAAATAAAACTACTCCTTTTATCGTAATTATTTTAAGCGGTTCGCTATTTACCGGATTAATTGTGCGGCTATCGTCCAGTCCGCCGAATATCGGGCTCACTTGTGATTCCACTACCCATGTTGGCGGAATGATGAGTTTAACCCCTCCAAATATAGCTACCACTTCGATCGATACCTTATCCGGGAAATCAGCCTGCGTCAGGTCCAGTTCACATCCTCCGAAAACCGAAACTACATCACCACCTTTAAAATTCTTGGAATAGATTTGCTGTTTACTTCCACTAAATACATTTACAGAATCTATATAGTCGTTTTCAGTAGTCTGGGCCCTGTTATAAGCTGCTGAAGACTGATCGCTCAGCGGATCTGGCTGCGGATCTACAGGACTGGTTTGCCCGGCTGAGGGATGGTTCCATGATCTCCCAGGCCCGTGCTGATAGTCTGTCCATTTGAAATCTTCAAACTTCCGCTCCCATCTTTTTTTACGCGGACTTACAGGTTTAAAGATGACAAATAAGCCTAAAATTACAAACGCAGCGCCGACATAGTATTGCGTCAGGTTAAAATCCACAAAGTTCTGCAGGTTAAAATAGCCGCCCACCAGTATCATGATCAGCCAGCCGCCGCCGTGAAATTTGCGTTTAAAACCAATCACTAAACCTATTAAAATTAAAAGTGTAGGCCAGCTGAATATCCAGAATGGGATGTCAAACCCAAAATTCCGGAGTAAAAAGACAGCGCCGATGATCAAAAGAATCAAACCGCTCCATACCCTGTTAGACCGATTTTTATATTTATAGTTTTCCATAACCTTGATGTTCATTTATTGAGATCAAAACTAAGCAGTAAATGTGCATTGCTAAACAGAGATCTTCTATGTTGGTGTAAAACCCCGGTGAACATCATTTTTTCGCCGGTGAATAATTATGCGTTACTTTGAGAAATACTAAAAGATATGAAAAAGAAACTCCTTCTGTTTGCGTGGGTCTTGATCCCTACAGCTTTATTTGCCCAGAATAATGATCAGTCTTATAAGATATTTGAAACAAAAACCAGGAAAACGATCAGTGTAGAGGAACTGGTTAAAAATATGAAAAAAGTTGATGTGCTTTTTTTTGGTGAAGAACATAATGATTCGATCGGACATGTACTGGAAGCACAAATATTCAGTAAAATGAGCCAGGCTTATCCGGGTACAGCCGTCTCTTTAGAAATGTTCCCGACCGATGTACAGCCCATACTCAATGAATATCTGGCTGGCGTAATTTCCGAAAAGAATTTCATTAAAGAAGCGCGTGCATGGAATAATTACAAGGATTATAAGCCATTAATTGAGCTGGCCAAAGAAAATAAAACAGACGTGATCGGGGCCAATGCAGCGACCAGGTATAGCAATGCAGTTACCTTTTCAGGGTTAAATAAACTGAATGATTTCCCTGCTGCTTCCAAAGCATTCTTACCCCCGCTGCCTATTGACACCGCAACAGGAAGATATTATGATAAGTTCGTAGAAACTCTTGGCGGACATGATATGGGCGGAATGAAGATCTTCCAGACGCAGAGTTTATGGGACGCTTCGATGGCCTGGTCTATTGCAAAATATAACAAGTTAAATCCGAAGAAAAAGATCTTCCAGGTGAACGGAAGGTTCCACAGCGATGAAAAACTAGGGACTTTTGCACAGCTTCAAAAATATGCACCTAAACTGACATTGATCAATATTTCCTGTTTTGCAGCGAAGGATTCGACAGAACCAGACTGGACAAAACAGGCAGGACTTGGAGATTATATTATCCTGACGGGTAAGTAACAAAATAAATACGCCTGGCCGGTCCAGCAAAAAAGGCCATCCTGTAAATTAGCAGGATGGCCTTTTTCGTAGCTATATTTTAATTAAATATTCCTGGTTTTCAGTAAGTCTCTGATTTCACCTAACAATACTTCTTCTTTTGTCGGAACTGGCTCAGCCACAACAACTTCTTCTTGTTTACGTTTCAATTGGTTAATCGCTTTCACCATTAAGAAAATAATGAAGGCCAGGATCACAAAGTTAATCACTTCTGTGGCGAAATTTCCCCATGCAAACACAGGACCTGCTTTTTTTGCATCTTCCAGAGAAGCAGTAGGATTAGCGGCAACAAATGCCCTTACCTTATCGCTTAACGGAATATAATAATTTACAAAGCCCTTATCTCCAATCAATAAGCTGATAGGAGGCATAATTAAATCATTAACCATAGAGGTCACAATCTTACCGAATGCCCCTCCGATAATCACACCGACTGCCAGATCGACTACATTGCCTTTGATGGCAAATTCCTTAAATTCTTTTACAAAACTCATAGTATTTAATTTTTCATGGTGTTCAACTACCAATAAAAATATAAACTTTATTGTGAAAACAAAGCTTTTTTATCGGAAAAACACATCTAAACGCAATATTCGTTCCACAATATGGTTGATATATAAACCAAATGCTTATTTTTGAAACGGGTCATAATACCTTTTCTACAAAACATGCTTAAACAACATTTACAACAAAAGTTACTTCAAAAGTTATCGCCTCAACAAATTCAGTTTATTAAACTGTTGCAGGTGCCTACTGTTTCCCTAGATACCAGAATTAAAGAAGAGTTAGAAGAAAATCCGGCGCTCGAAGACCCAAGTTTAATGATCGCGGAAGAACCTAAAAGTGAATATGATGATCTGAATGACTCTCCGGATGATTTTGACGGAGGTTCAAAGGAAGAAAGTACTGATGAATTTAATGTAGATGATTACTTACAGGATGATGGCGGCAACGACTACAGCACTTCCTACAATAACAATGATGATGATGAGGAAAAGAAAGAAACTCCGATAGCGATTGAGAGCACTTTCTTTGAAAGCCTTCAGGAACAGCTTGACCTTGTTCCTTTATCAGACCAGGACTTTATTATTGGTAAACAGATTATCGGCAGTTTAGACGATGATGGTTACCTGCGCAGGCCAATTACCTCGATGATCGATGATCTTGCTTTTTCACAAAATGCAATGGTCGAAGAAGAAGATGTACTGGAAATGCTGAAAGTAATTCAGAGCTTCGATCCTCCGGGAATTGCAGCCAGGGATTTGCAGGAATGCCTGACCTTACAACTGCGCAGAAAAGATCCGCACAATCTGATCATCCAGAAAGCGATCATGATCGTAGAAAATTATCTGGATGAATTTACAAGAAAACATTACGACAAACTTGAAAAATCATTAGGCTTAAACAGTGAAGATCTAAAGGAAATCATTGCAGAGATCCTTCGTCTGAACCCTAAGCCGGGAGATTCAAACCAGGTGACCACCAAGCAATTGCAGGTTATCCCTGATTTCCATATCTCCAATAATGACTCTGTGCTTATTTTGACTTTAAACTCAAAAAATGCGCCGGAGTTAAGAGTGAGCCGTTCTTATATAGACATGTTCCAGCATTATGATAAAGCTGCACAGAAAGATAAAAAGCTAAAAGAGGCGGTTCAATTTGTGAAGCAGAAACTGGATTCAGCCAAATGGTTTATTGATGCCATTAAACAACGTCAGCAAACTTTGCTTAAAACAATGAACGCTATTATGCAATATCAGTATGAATATTTGCTGACAGGTGATGAACGTAAAATGCGTCCGATGATCCTGAAAGATATTGCAGATAAAATTGACATGGATATATCTACTGTATCCAGGGTAGCCAACTCTAAATATGTACAAACAGAATTCGGGACTTTCTTATTGAAATCGTTCTTTTCTGAAGCGATTCAAACTGAAAGCGGCGAGGAAGTATCGAATAAAGAGGTAAAGAAAATTCTGGAAGATTGTATTGGCAACGAAGATAAACGCAAGCCGCTGGCAGATGAGAAGCTGACAGAGATCTTAAAAGAACAAGGTTATAATATTGCCCGCAGAACTGTTGCGAAATACAGAGAGCAGATGAATATTCCTGTAGCAAGGTTGAGAAAAGAGCTTTAAGCTCCGCTCTTGCGCTTAAAATAACTAGATACACAAATGGAACCTGCAGAGGTTCCATTTGCATTTAACGGTCTTTAGTTAAGAAAGCAGATTTTGTCTGAGCAGGAATTCCAGTTGTTTGTTCGCAACCAGTAAAGCTTCAGTCAGCTCTTTATTTTCTTTCCTCAGCGCATAGATTTCGTATGCTTTTTCGATGTTGATCCTTAAATCTTCATCCATCCATGGTTTCTGGATATATTTATAGACCTGACCTTTATTAATCGCATCAATAACGGCGTTAATATCTGCGTAACCAGTCAATAATATTCGGATCGGATCAGGAAAATCAGGAATTATTGATTCCAGAAATTCTATACCAGTGGTGACTGGCATGCGTTGATCGGTAATAATTACATGAATAAGTTCAGTTTCTAATACTTTCCGTCCCTCTACCGCAGATTCTGCAGTAAAAATGTTGAATTTCCTTCTAAAGCCAGCTTTAAAAGAGTTAAGATTATGAACTTCATCATCCACATAAAGCACATTAATTGGGGCGTCGGAATTCATTGTTATTTATTGGATTTTTTTGTTAAATATATTGCTTTTATAAATTCTAAAAAACTAATTTCGGATAAAAATTATTTCTAAATAATAATTGATCAATTTTACACAAAAGCTCACACAATAAAGCAAAAATGGATAAGATTAATTCTAGTGTTAATGCTCCCGACCATTCAATGATATACCGCCCCGTTTATTTCAGATTAATCAATCCGGAGGAAGGAGAAAAGCTAAAAGCTTTAATCAGCAGCAACCCTACCCTGCTCATTTATGATACCATTTTAAGTCAGCTTGCAGAACTTATTAAACTAAATAATCCGCAGCAAAAATTAACTCCGGAAGAATCGGCCGCGTTAATTGCAGCACACCTCAAAACTGATGCAGATCAATATGGGGTATGGGTATATTATCCATGGGCAAACAAGCTGGTCCATACACTTGATGAACAGGAATTTGCACAGGTAAGAACGAGCAGAAATGTCTATAAGATTACACCTGAGGAAATAAATATCCTGAAGCAGAAAAAGATCGGGATTATCGGCTTATCTGTAGGACAGAGCATTGCTTTAACCCTGGCTATGGAAAGAACCTGCGGAGAGCTTCGCCTGGCAGATTTCGATGAAATTGAACTGAGCAATATGAACAGGATCAAGGTCAATGTACAAGACCTTGGTTTAAATAAAGCGATTGTAGCGGCCAGACAGATTGCCGAACTTGACCCTTTTATCAACGTGATCTGCTTTACCGAAGGCATCACACTGAGTACTATCGATGAGTTTTTTACCGGAAACGGAAAACTGGACATCCTGGTAGAAGAATGTGATGGTATTGACATCAAAATTCTTGCCCGCATCAAAGCCAAAGCTTTAGGAATTCCTGTAGTGATGGATACCAACGACAAAGGGATGCTGGATGTGGAACGTTTCGACCTGGAGCCTGAAAGACCTATCTTCCATGGAAAAGTTGCGGAACTGGAAGCCTTAAGTGCAGATCAGCTGACAGAAACTTTAAATAAACTGACTATTCCTGAAAAAATAGGCTACCTCGGAAAAATCATTGGCTTTGAGAATTTATCTCCGGCCATGATGAGATCGGTAGGTGAAATGAACAAAACTATTGTTGGCTGGCCGCAGCTTGCTTCGGCAGTTACTTTAGGCGGGGCAATGATCACTGACATCAGCCGCCGGATACTGCTTAAACAATTTAGTGATTCAGGAAGATACTTCGTTGATTTCGATGAGCTGTTTAATGATGAATTTAATACAATTACTAATATAAACGGAGACAATGATACACATTAGAACATTCAGAGCTCCGGATGATCCGGAAGCTTGCTCAAAATTTATTGTCGGCCACAAACGCTTACTTGAACTTTATGGCATCACCCAAATCACTTCAAATAAACAGGATTGGGTAGAAGACCCGAAGACCATGGTAATTTTAGTGGAAGACAAAGAAACTAAATTTGTCTACGGAGGTGCAAGAATCCAGGTTAAAACTGATCAGTATGAATTGCCTATTGCCTCTGCAATTGGTAAATACGATCCGAAAATATATGACATGATCAACGCGGATGAGGAACGTGGTGGTACTTGCGAATTATGCGGGTTATGGAACTCCAGAGAGGTTGCGGGTATGGGAATTGGAAGTCACGTACTGGCCAGGGTTGGTTCTGTACTTGCTGCAAAACTGCCTATCGTAAGCTTATTTGTATTGTGTGCCCCTGTGACAGTGAGAATGGGAAAAAGAGTCGGCTGCGTGATTGAAACTTCCTTAGGGAATAACGGTTTGTTTTATTATCCTAAAGATGATCTGGTAGCTACTGCCATGCGTTTAAGAAATCCTTTTGATCTGAGTAATGCGGACGATTCAGAACGCGAAAAAATTCTTTCCCTGCGTGACAATCCACATCAGCTTTTTGAAGAAAGAGGCCCAAAAGGTATGTACCAGTTAGAATATAATTTAGACATCCCAAATCTGCATGATCCTGTTTAAAAAATTACTTTTTTTATTAATAGCGCTCGTATTCAGCAGCGCTCTCACCTATTCAGCGACACCGGACAGTACGCTTGTCTTTAAAAACGAAAACACGGTTTTAAAGATTGAACATGGTATATCCATTTTCAGGGATCCTGCAAAATCATTAACTATCCATGAGGTAATCGGCCGTAAATTCGACTATCTCAATCAGAAAGTCCCTAACCTGGGCATAACTTCAGATAAGATATGGATAAAATTTACGGTAGACAATCAAAGCCCTGCGGAGAATTTAATGCTCGTTGTTGCGCAGCCGGCCATTGATAGTATTACCTTGTACAGACTGGATGATCATAAGCTTTATGCCTCTTCAAAATTAGGGAAGTTTAAAGCCTTTCATGCCAGATTAGTCAATAACCCGAACTATATATTTCCGATAAACATCGCCAGGAATAAAAAGGAGACATTTTATATCAGCATTAGTTCTACGGATCAGATTCAATTGCCGATCTCTTTAGGTACTCCAAAAGTAGTACTGGTCAATGATAACAGCAAAAATATACTCTTCGGGATTTATGCCGGCATTATCATGATTTTGTATAACCTGTTTATCTCCTTTACGGTCAAAGATCCAAGTTATATTTACTACATCATTTATATCTTCTTTGTAGGCTTAACACAGGCAACTTTCCAGGGTTACGCTTTTAAGTTTCTATGGCCGGATAGCCCGTGGTTAGCCATAAACAGCTCTTTTCTGGTGCCATTTTTCTCTGGTATCACTACGGCATTGTTCTTAAAGCGGTTTTTACAAACCAAATTACATACGCCAAAACTACATATCGGGATAGATATATTTGTTTTCTTATACTTTATAGCACTAGGGGCATGGATTTCCGGCGCACATACTACTAGTATTAAATGTTTGCAGACACTGGCTTTACTCGGTTCACTTTACTTCTTGTATGTGGCCAATGTGATCCGCAGGAAAGGTTCCCGCCCTGCCCTGTTCTTTCTGGTTGCCTATACGATATTCCTGCTGTGTGTGGTGATCTTTGTTTTAAGGAATTTCAACTTAATTGAGTACAATCTATTTACTTCTTATATTTTAGAAATCGGTTCTGTTATACAAATCACGTTACTTTCTTTCGCACTGGCGGATAAAATAAACGTCTACCGGAAAGACAAAGAACAGTCTCAGGAACAAGCACTTAAAATCTCCAAAGAGAACGAAAGACTGATCCGTGAACAAAATATTGAACTGGAAATCCAGGTGAATAAGCGGACAGAGGAATTACAGAATTCGAATGTGACTTTAAACCTGACGCTGAAAGAATTAAAAGAAGCGCAATCACAATTGGTTGATGCCGAAAAGATGGCTGGTCTGGGTCAGCTGACTGCCGGTATTGCGCATGAGATCAACAATCCTATCAATTTTGTAACTTCCAATATTAAACCGCTCGGGCTGGATATTAATGATCTGTATGATGTGATCCAGAAGTATGAAGAACTCGATCCTGATCAGGATATAAGGGAACAGATCCTGGCAATAGACAGGTTTAAAAAACAAATTGATATTGATTTTATCAAAACAGAAATTAATTCTTTACTTTCAGGAATTGGGGAAGGTGCGAAAAGGACAGCGGAAATTATCAGGAGCCTGAAAAATTTCAGCAGACTGGATGAGAGTGATACCAAGCCTGTAGACTTAAATGAAGGACTGGAATCTACCCTGGTTTTACTCAGGAGCACGGTTCCTCCTTATATAAAAATTATTAAAGATCTGCAGCCGATCCCGTTGGTAGAGTGTTTGCCCGGTAAAATAAACCAGGTTTTCATGAACCTGATTACTAATGCCATACATGCGCTGAAAGTGAAAGAAAATCCGGCAGAAGAAGAGTATATTTATATCACCACTTCTTCCGTAAATGAGCACGTAGTCATCAGCATTAAGGATACCGGATCGGGAATGACGGATGAGATTAAACAGAAGATATTTGAGCCTTTCTTTACCACAAAACAAGTTGGCGAAGGAACAGGTTTAGGCCTTTCAATTGTTTTCAGCATCATAGAAAAACATAAAGGCCATATAGATGTTGTTACAAAAGTGAATCTAGGTACAGAATTTATTATTACCTTGCCTCTAAACATACAATAATATGACTCGCTCGCCTGTTAAAGTTTTATATATTGACGATGAAGAGAACAACCTCCTCGCATTCAAAGCAAGTTTTAGGAGACAATATGAGATTTACACGGCGATCTCCGCGGCCGAAGGTTTAAAGGTATTAGAGAACCTTCCGGTCGAAGTGATTATTGCGGATCAAAAGATGCCCGAAACTACAGGTGTAGAATTTTTTAAGAGTATCGCGCATACCTATCCGGACCCTATCCGTATACTTTTGACTGGTTATACAGATATTGCTGCATTAGCGGATGCGATTAATCATGGTGATATTTACAGATATATCACTAAACCATGGAATGATCTGGAACTGCATAATTCTATCAAAAATGCACATGACGCTTACAAGTCCAAAATTGATTTGAGAAATAAGGTAAAAGAGCTGGAAAAGACTAATGATGAGCTTAACCGGTTTATTTACAGTATTTCTCATGAATTAAGAGCTCCGCTGGTTTCAGTCATCGGTATTGTAAACCTGGTTAAAATGGAAGGGTTATACAATTCGAGCGGAGAATACTGGGAACTGATAGAATCCTGCTCTAATAAGCTGGATTATTATATCCAGAAGACGCTTCAATATTATAAAAACAATAAGAACATTTCTGAAAATTCGGATATTAATTTCAAGACCCTGGTCGATGAAATGATTGACTTATATGCTTACAGTGACAGGGATACGCAATTCAACCTGAATATTAACCAGACGCATCAGTTTATGGGGGATTCGTTCCGGATTGAGGTAATTTTGGGTAACCTGATTTCCAATGCGATCAAATACCAGAAAGAAAGCGGACATCATAAGGTCGTGGATATTTCGATAGAGGCCAATTTGTTATCTGCCGAAATATCAATTACTGACAATGGACTGGGTATTCTCAATGAACACCTTGAAAAGATATTTACGCAGTTCTTTAAAGCAAAAAATAACAAAGGAAGTGGTTTGGGATTGTTTATCGTGAAGGAAGCCTTAAACAAGATTGACGGAAAAATATCTGTCAGTTCGTCTCTGAATCATGGTACTACGTTTAAAATTACTATTCCCAATGCCAAATAAACTCGAGAGCGCAATAAAAGTGATGCTGATCGATGATAATATCATTGACCTGAAGATCAATTCAAAGATCATTTTTATCTCTAAATTATTCGACGAAATCATTCAGTGCCAATCTGGAGAAGAGGCGCTCAGCTATTTCAATACCCATTCGAATCAACTGGATAAATTACCAAACCTAATTCTTTTGGATATTCAGATGCCTGAAATGGATGGTTTTGAATTCCTGGAGAACTATAAGCGCTTCCCTCCTGAGCTGAAAGATAATTGTGTGGTCGCCATGCTTTCTTCTACGCTTGATTTTGGTGACATCCGAAAAGCAGAAGCAAATCCTTATGTGATTAAACTCCTTAAAAAGCCTCTTTATCCTGCACATCTGGAAGAATTGTTCAAGGCGAATTTCTCTGTCGTAAAATAGATCCTGTTTATGGCATTATTAATGCCTGCTATAAGTATGAACGGGTTAAAAGTTATCGCTGCATTTTTCTGTCTTTCTCTTGCTTTTACAAGCTGTAAAAAAGATTCGGGTCTTGATCCGTTGTCTAATGTATTGTTTGCAAAAGATGGTGTGATCAGAGTGGAGTGTGCAGATTGCACATTAAATTACACGGTTATTAACGATAAGTATGCTGTAGGTATTAAAAACAGTGAAGACGTTAAATTTAGCTATGTGTCTGATTTTGAACTAAAAACAACGATACAATCTCCAAAGAAACAACTGATCAGATTGATTGTCATGGATTCTTACGGCAGAACGGTTTCTAATGAGCTGACTGCGATTGATGCGGGAGAACCTAAAACTGATAGTTTTAAAATTAAAATCCAATAATCAGGTTAGCCTGGTATTTCAATAAAAAAATCCCGGAGTTTTAAACGCTCCGGGATTTTTTATATTAAGAAGTTGTGGAATAAATAATTCATATTGAGGAATATCATCCACAACTGTTTAGTCACTCACAAACAACCACTTATGCTTTAAACTCTCCTTTTCTTGCTTCGTGATTAGCCTTCGCCAGTTCCAGAAAAGAATCCTGCGCGGCTTTCACGTTTTCAGGTTTACCTTTCCATATTTCCAAGGCAGGCTGATGTAAGGCTCTGGAGAAAGAATAAGTAACCGGCCATGGCAATTGTGCTGGATAACCGGAGTTAATTGCATTTAAATTTTGTGAAGCGGTTTCCGGGTCCTGGCCACCAGAAAGAAATGCGATTCCTGCAACTGCAGCAGGAACAGCATTACGCAGACAGTTTACAGTTAATTTAGCTACCAAAGCTGAATCAGCTTTTTGAGGGGCATCTTTACCTGCAAGGATCATATTGGGTTTTAAAATCAGTCCGCCGAGCTCTACATTGAGTAAATGCAGCTCCTGAAATAAAGAACGCAGCACTTTCTCAGTAACTTCAGCACAACGTTCAATGGTATGGTTACCATCCATAATCACTTCCGGTTCTACAATGGGTACAATCCCTGCTTGCTGACAAGCAGCAGCGTAACGGGCAAGGGCATGGGTATTACTGACAATGCAAGCCTTGGAAGGCAGCGCTCCATCAATCAGGATTACTCCTCTCCATTTAGCGAACTTTAAGCCCAATGCGGCATAAGTGGCCAGTCTTTCCTGCAGATCGTCCAGTCCTTTGGTTACCTTTTCTTTGGGGAAACCTGCCAGGTCTTCAGTTCCTTCATCCAGTTTGATTCCCGGGATAACGCCTGCTTTTTTGAGTTCCTCCAGAAATGGAACACCTGCGAGGGTTTGCTGATGAACGGTTTCATCAAATAATATTGCGCCGTTGATATAATTTCCTATTCCCGGCGTAGTAATTAATACTTCGCGATAGGCTCTTCTGTATGCTTCGGTCTGTGGTATACCTGCGAGTTCAAAACGTTTGTTAAGTGTAGCAACACTTTCATCTATAGCAACTAGGCCTTTGAAATCGGCCACCATAGCTTTGGCGGTATTGATCAGTTGTTTGGTTATATGCTCCATAATTATTACTGCGGGCCCTGATCTGATCAGGCTCAATTAAAGAACAATCTGACAAATACAATTGTTTGCGCTAATAGTGTTTGCCGGGCCTGGTGATACAAAAACCTTTACCAGCTATATCTTTGAGAAATTTCCGGGGTGTAGTGCCTAAAAAATGATTAAAATCTTTAATCAAATGACTCTGGTCATGATAACCATGTTTTTCTATAAGTGCAAAAAGATCAATTTCTTCTTCTTTTTGGCTGACAAGCTGATTGATGACTTCTTTGAAACGCATAAAACGGAGCATTTCTTTAGGAGAGTAACCTGTAAATTTTTGAAAACGCTGTTGTATAGTTCTCTCGCTTAAGGCAGCATTTGCGGCTATTGCTTTAACAGGTGCTACCGCCGGATTCTGGAAATAAGACAATCCATTTAACAAAGGGATAGTGAAGGGTTCATTTTCTGTCATAAAAGAAGCCGCATAAGCTTCAATTGATTGCATTCTGTCTATCAGGATGGGTAAAACAGCTAACTGCTCCCAGAACTCTGCAAAACAGGTCTTATCAATTAATATATCCGGGTCCATCACTTCCGATGAGGCTAATTCATTGATCGGAATTTTAAATAACCTGTAAAAGCCGTTCAACGTGAAATTTACAACAATGGCATCTGCTGCTGGCTGCAATTCGTAATTCAGCATCTTTTTGAGCGGCCCGATAACCGCAACCCGATGGATCGGAGTGTCGTTCAAAGCCGCATTATTAAATGAATACCGGATAGGTGTTCCAAAATTGAAAAGCATTAACATATCAAAATTGGGAGAAAGATGATTCACGACAACTTCTGCATCTGCTGGAGTATGCACATGATAAAAATGACTGACTACATCACTTAAAGGCTTCTGAACCTCATATAAATCTCCGTCCATCGCTGCGTCTTTCATAGCTTTTTCGTTTACTTCCAATCTTAAGAAGATCGGCCTCGGTAAGTTTGTCTTAGCAAATTTAAAGAAATCAGGAACAACTTAATTATTTATTATCCCGATAGAATGAGGCTGTATAAAACGTTTGAATTTCGCAATTATCGGTTTGATTCTCGTAGCCTCATCGCGCAGGATCTGCTTAAATTTACATTCAGAAATAAATGTAAACCCACCATTTAAAGATCACCTTATGAAAACTCAGAACAGCTACATTCCTTCTACACTTCCAACACACCAGATTTCATGCACACGCCTTACTGACCAGACTATTGTCTGTAAATCTCCGGATAAGATGAAAGAGATTTACACTGCTCTGGGCGAAGAGCGTGAACTGGCTCTTTTATTCCTGGACATCCGGAATTTCACAGCTGCCATGGAGATCAGATCTTCGTATGAGGTTATTTATATGATCAGAAAACTGTTTGTTTTATTTAACCGCTCCATTACTGAGGCCGGGGGCCGGATTGTTGAAACCAATGGTGATAGTATCTATGCAGTTTTCGGGTTAGACACGAACTTAAAAATGGCAGTACAAGCTGCTGTTGATACTGCTTATGCTTTACTGCGTGATGTGGAAGTTTTCAATGCTTCTTATGCCCAGCCCTACTTTAACCTGAGTTATGAGATTGGTATCGGGGTACATCATGGCAAAGTTGTAGTGGGCCAATATGATCTGACCAGTAAAGAACAGCTGACTGTAATGGGTTTGCCTGTCAACATTGCTTCACGTTTGCAGGGAGAAACTAAAGGGCTTCATAACAATCTGATAGTTTCTAAGCTCACTTATGATTTACTGACTGACCCTAAAGATGCCGAGCTCAAATCTGTGCAGCTTAAAGGTATATCCGCTGCAATGAATGTGATGTTAATGGGAAATACTTTTCATCCTGAAAACTATATGGATGACATGGACCTGAATTATTACCTTGGAATATCCGGTTAAATCATTGCTTGGCACGGGTTAAAGCATAACCCTGCCGCTGTCCTGAATAGCCCATTCAGCCATCATGTTCATTAAAGGAACTAATTCCCGACCTGAAGGGCTTAAACTATAAGTAACAAAAGGAGGAACTACGGGCTCAGCTTTCCTGATCACCAGGTTATCGGCTTCCAGTTGTTTTAAACTCTGAATCAGCATCTTTTCGGTAATGATAGGAATTGCCCTTCTCAGCTCGCTGTAACGTTTAGCGTCTTCTCTAAGCTGATAAATAATAATCGGTTTCCAGTGACCACCAATTTTATTCATCACATAGGTAACCGGACAGGTCAGTTCTGCTAATCCTTTGTTCAGGCTGATACTTGAGCTTTCTTTAATCTTGGTCATGATACATACTTTGGGGTAAGTACTTGTAAAAAAGTAAGTACAAATATACCTTTGTCTTGTCAATAATAAAAGATAAAAATATGAACATTACCATAACAGGTTCTTTAGGAAATATAAGCAAACCATTAGCGCAAACCTTAGTTAGTGCGGGTCACCAGGTAACTGTTATCAGCAGCAACGCTGATAAAGTAAAAGCAATTGAAGAGTTAGGTGCTACAGCGGCAATCGGCTCAGTAGACGATCTTGATTTTTTAACAAAGGCCTTTAAGGGCGCAGATGCAATTTATACGATGTGCCCGCCAAATTATGCAGCTGCCGATTTCAGAAGCTACATGAATACAGTTGGTCAGAATTATGCCGCAGCTATTCGTGCGTCCGGAGTGAAACAAGTTGTAAATTTAAGCAGTATCGGGGCACATTTATCAGCTGGCACCGGGCCGATTAAAGGCTTGCATGATGTAGAACAATTGTTCAATAAGCTGGAAGGTGTTTCGGTTAAACACATGCGTCCTGCTTATTTTTATGTCAACTTATATGGCAGTGCCGATATGATTAAACATGCGGGTATTATTGGGGCTAATTATGGAGAAGCAGCTGAATTAGTACTGGTTCATCCGAAAGATATTGCCTTAGCGATAGCAGAGGAGTTACAGCAGCCGTTTACTGGAAAAAGTATTCGTTATGTGACCAGTGATGTACGTAACCTTGCTGAAGTGGCAACTGCCTTAGGAACAGCGATCGGAAAGCCTGATTTGAAATGGGTAGAGTTTACGGATGAACAGGCTTATGATGGAATGATCCAGGCTGGTTTACCTCCGGAATTGGCTAAGAACTTTGTAGAAATGGGAACAGCAATCAGAAGCGGGGTTTTATGGGAAGATTTTAAATTGAACCAGCCGGAGTTTTCAGCAACAAAACTGGAAGATTTTGCGAAAGAGTTCGCGGCTGCTTTTTAATAGTTGCTGGTTTATATCTTTATAATAGCTACTGGTTTTTAACGCTTACACTAACTTTAACAATCACTATATAACGGCAAAGGTATTACAGCACCTTTGCCGTTTCTATTTTAGGATTAAAGCACTGGCTCCAATCCTGTAGTAATCGCAAGTCTGTTCCAGGCATTGATGGTAATAATGGCCAGAATAATTTCTGCAAGGTGGGCAGGTTCGAAAACAGCTGCTGCATTTTTATAGGTTTCATCAGATACGTGGTTACTAATTAAAGTAACTTCTTCTGTTAATGCTAGTAAAGCACGTTCTTGTTCATCGAAAAAAGGAGTATCACGCCATGCGGAAAGCGCATAGATCCTTTGTTCAGTCTCTCCTTCTTTACGTGCATCCTTGGTGTGCATATCAATGCAAAAAGCGCATCCGTTAATTTGTGAAGCTCTGATTTTGATCAGGTCTTTGTGTTTAGCAGTCAGGCTGGTACTTTCAATATATTTTTCAAGAGCCATGATGGCCCGGTATCCTGCCGGCAGTACTTCGTTGATTTTACTTCTATTGCTCATGTCTTTGTTTTTTAGATAATTACTTTGATCCTTATTTGATAATTAAGAAGCTAACCGAATAGGCTCTTATAAAGATTAAAACAAAGATCAGGAACAAAGGGGCTCAAAAAAATGAACTGCGGTTAAGAAATTACAAATCCTTTTTAGCGCGCAAACGACTTAAAAACTGCGGGGTAAAGCCAAGATAAGAAGCCAGCATATATTGCGGAACGCGCTGAACAAAACCAGGATAGAGCTTAGAGAAAAACCGGTAACGCTCTTCCTCGGTCTGGTTAAAGATGAATCCTATTCTGCGCTGAGAAGCAACAAACGATTTCTGCATCATGATCCTGAAATAGGTTTCTAAAGGCGGGACCTCTTTAGCCAGACTTATCCGGTCTTTCTCATGAATTAAAAGTAAATCAGTTTCCTCCAGAGCCTGAATATAACAAGCTGAAGGCTGATTATTCAGCAAACTGTCCTGATCTGCAATCCACCAGTGCTCAATTCCAAAATGGATAATCTGTTCATTGAGTTTCTTATTGATCAGGTATTGACGTATGCAGCCCTTAAGGATAAAGTAATTGCCTTTGCATAATTTGCCGGGTTCAAGCAAAAACTCTTTCTTCTTCAGTTTTTTGAACTTCAGCTTTTCACAGAACTGCTGTTCTTCCCGGGGGGCTAACTGTACGTACTTTTTGATATGGTCTAAAAGCTCCTGATACATCGTGATACAATACTACGAATTAAACAACTATGCTTTTGGATTTCTGTGTTTCCCTTTCCAGAACTTATACCAGTTTTTATTGGCGGGATACCTGCGGTGGGGTGTGGCATTGTTACAAATAACAGCAACGATAAACAGGATCATTACCCCTGTAAATATTGGGCTCAGTACATAGAAATAACCTAATGCGTTAATTTTAGCTGTTCCGGTAGTCGCAATCAATGCGGTTGCTCCACCCGGAGGATGCAGGGTTTTAGTCATCTGCATCACTACAATAGAAAGTGAAACCGCAAGGGCAGAACTTAACCAGATTTCTCCGGGAATCAGCTTGTGCATGGTTACCCCTACTATTGCAGAAAATACATGCCCGCCGATTAAATTCCGGGGCTGCGCTAAAGGACTGTTGATAATCCCATAAATCAATACAGAAGACGCACCAAAAGAACCGATCATAAAAAGGTTTTCATAGGCTGTGAAATATTTACTGTTTATAAATCCGATAATCCCTATCCCCAAAAACGCCCCCATAAAGGTCCATAAATGCTCTCTGAAATCGACCAGTGTTTCCTTATAAAAGATATATTTCGCTTTCCTGACGTGCCTTCTTATTTGATGTCTCATAAATCTGTGGCAAAAATAAACGTTTTGAGACGAAACACCTGCATGATAAAATAATAGCGGGTCAGAAAACCCCGCTATTATTTTAAGGCGTTAAAGAAAATGGCCGGTCCGCAGCAGCAAGTCCGCGGGTTAATTCCGGCTGGTTCGTCATTTCTAATTTCAGGATTCCTCCGTTCACAAGATCACTGTGCCTGATAAAGTTGGCGGTATAATTTTTACCATTTAAAGTCGCAGCTTTAATATATAGATTTTCCCGGCTGTTGGCCGCTGCATCTATAATGAACTGTTTACCGTTCTCTAGATTCAAGGTAATCTTTTTAAACATCGGACTGCCCAATACATACTCATCTGTCCCCGGGGTTACACTGTAAATTCCCATTGCACTGAGTACAAACCATGAAGAAGTTTGCCCCTGATCTTCGTCTCCGGGGTATCCGTTTTCTGTGGAGTTGTACAGTTTATACATGATATTACGCGTATGAAACTGTGATTTCCAGGGCTGACCGGCATAATTATACAAATAAGGCATATGCTGTATAGGCTGGTTACCATGTGCATATTGACCCATATTCGCCATCACCATTTCCGTCATTTCATGAATCATTCCGCCATAGCTACCTGTATTTACCCGGTTAGGTACGGAGAATACAGAATCCAGTTTTTTAGTAAAGTTCTCCTGACCTCCTGTTAATTTAATCAGCCCATTAATATCCTGAAAAACAGACCATTCCCAATGCCAGGCATTTCCTTCAGTAAAAGGGCCACCCCATTCTGCGGGATCAAAATCGGGGCTCCATTTTCCGTGCTGATCTCTGCCGCGCATAAAACCTGACGCAGGGTCATACACGTTTTTATAGTTAAACATCTGCCTTTCAAATATCCCGGCATAAAAATCATTACCAGTCATTTTTGCCAGGTTATAACCGCAGAAATCATCATAAGCATATTCCAGCGTTTTTGCAGTAGCTTCTCTGTACTGCGGATAAGGGACATAACCCAATTGAAAATATTCTTTCCAGCCGTCTCTGCCGTTTGCAGGCCCCCATGGCCCTTTTTGAGTGGCTTCATGCAGGTAAGCTTTCAATACCGTTGCAGGATCGAAAGTCCGGATTCCCTTTACCCAGGCATCAGTCAACAGGGAAATAGCATGGTTACCAATCATAGAACCTGCTTCACTGGGGAAAGACCAGGAAGGCAACCAGCCGCATTGTTCCCAGGAAGAAAGCAGTGACTGCATATATCTTCCGTGCATTTGCGGATGAAGCAAGGTGTTTAAAGGAAATTGTGCTCTGAAGGTATCCCAAAAACCAGTATCCGTAAATAGGTAACCTGAATGTACTTTCCCATCATAAGGGCTAAAGTAATAGGGCTTACCATTTTTATCCAGTTCATAAAACTTTCTGGAAAACAAGCTGGCCCTGAACAAACAGGAATAGAAAGTAGCTTTATCTTCTTCTGATCCGCCTTCTACCACTACCTTCCCTAAGGTTTCATTCCAGATTTTTGCGGCTTTGGCTTTAGTTTGTTCGAGCGTTTGATCCGCCCCTGATTCTGTGGTCAGATTCAGTTCTGCCTGTTCCTGGCTGATATAGGAAGAAGCGACCTTCACCTGCACTTTTGCACCTGCGTTAAATTCAAGGTAAGCGCCTTTACCTGCTCCGTCTGCCGTTTTTTCACCTGCTTGTAAGCTATTTTGTTTATTCTCCCAGGTTCCATAAGCTTTAAAGGGCTGATCAAACTGAATGACAAAAAAGCTTTTGAACCCTTCTTTAAACCCCTCTCCGTTATTCACATAACCGGTTATTTTCCGCTGCTCAGGAAAGATCCGGATACTGCTGATCTGCGTATAACCGTCCAAAACCAAATAGCTTTTCTTGTTTTTCGGATAGCTGAACCTCAAATGTGCACCACGTTCTGTTGGGGAAATTTCTGTGGTGATCTTATTCGCAAAGCTTACTTTATAGTAATTGGGCTTCGCTATTTCGTCCGCATGATTGAATTGAGCTTCCCGCTTATTTTCATCCACCACCAGTTCATCAATTACGGGCATCAAAGAGAAAACTGCATAGTCCCTTGTCCAGGAGCTGCATTGATGAGCCTGTTGAAATCCTCTGATCTTACCTTTCTGATACTGATATTTCCAGCCGTCTCCGTTTTTCCCGGTCTGCGGAGTCCAGGTGTGCATGCCAAAGGGTAATGCTGTAGTCGGATAAGTATTGCCCCTGGTCAGTTCGTGGCTTGAATTTGTACCTTGTAAAGTATTGACATACCTGACCAGGTTTGTTTCCTGTGCATACGTTGAAATGCACAGGAAACAAAATGAGATAGTGAGTAGTTTAAATTTCATCGTGCCTGATTTTACCATCCTGGGTTTTGCACCAGGTTTTCATCTACATTGACATCATTCGAAGGAATAGGAAACAGGTAATGTCTTTTGTTAAAGACCCTGCTTTCAAAAGTAACAACCTGCAGGAAATCGGGTAAGTTTTTACTGATATTCAAGCCGTACATCGGCCCGTTATCAGTAGTTTCTGCAATTTTCCATCTGCGGGTATCAAAAAACCTGACGTTCTCAAAAGCAAGCTCTACTCTTCTTTCTTTTCGCAATGCTGCAGACATTTCGGTTTGTCCGGCGGGAACAGGTAATTCCGCAGATCCGTAAAGTGGCACCCCTGCTCTTTCCCTGATTAAGTTCAGGTATTTCAGAATATCGGGATCACCGGGACTGGCTTCATTCAATGCTTCTGCATAGTCCATAAAAACATTGGCCAGACGATATAAGATGACGGGTCTTCTGTCTATGTTCCAATTTCCTAATCCCATGGCTTTCCTGACTACATAACCCGTGGTACTGTAATCATTGCCTCCGGTTTCTTTACCTGAATTACCGGTATTAAATAATTCTGTGGAAATCAATCCATCGTTTGTATTTAACCAGGTACTTCCATTGTAGGTGATATTCACATAAAAACGCGGTTCACGGTTCACCCATGGGTTATAAATCCCTGCTTTGGTATATTTTGTCGCTGTAGCAGCAAACCCGGTGCTGATATAACCTGAACCTGGATCATTGATACTTTTACCATTCTGCATAAAAAAGGCATCTACTTGATTTTGAGTGGCCCCGAGTGCTCCCCCGCCTCTGGATGCAGAGTTTGCTCCCCGATGATACGGGGTCATTTCATATTGCCTGGCCGATAAAGAGGATTCTGGCCTTGCTAAAATCACTTCTTTATTCCAGTCGGTTAAGAAAACGTCTCTGCAAGAGAGATAAGGATCAAAGTTACCGTTGCCATCTGTCTTTTTAAATAAGTCATAAGTTCCGGGTACAAATTGAGTGATAAAAGATTTATAAGCATCGGCTGTAATTTTCCATTTATTAACGTCAAAACCCGGGCTTATCAGTGCTTTACCGTCTTTATTTTTCAAAGAGGAGAAGTCATTGTTACCGTTATACAGCGGACTGGCTGCCAAAAACAAGGTCTGTGCTTTGAAGGCAAGTGCGATACCTTTTGTTATTCTGCCATAACTATCATCATTTGCAGGGCTAACAGGCAAATCCTTAGCTGCGGCATCCAGCTCTGTCGTAATATAAGTGACACATTCATCCATAGAGCTCCTTGGCAATTGTACTTCAGAACTGGGTACATCCGGGGCAACGACTTTATCGCCTAAAAGGATAACAGGCCCGTATAAACGCAAGAGGTAGAAATAATACATGGCTCTTAATGCCCTTGCTTCTGCCCGGTACTGGGTAATCAACTGGGGAGAAAGGTCATTCTTTACTTTTTCAATATTTGCCATAAAGAAAGTAGCGGAACGTATCCCTCTGTAGTAATTATTCCAATAGGCATAAACAAAACCGGAGTTAGCATCCCAGTTTCCAATATTTAAGGCGTTGCTGGCCACACCTCCCCAGGTAAATTCCGCTTCATCAGAACCTCCTGTCCATAAGCCAGCATTAGCACTTCCGGGATTTCGTTGTCCGAATTCATCAGGTACGCTACTGTAAATATTATTTAAGAATTTCTCGGCTGTCAGCCTGTTCGAGAAGGTTTCATCCAGCGTTAACCTGTCATTAGGCACCTGATCCAGAAATCCTTTTTTACAAGAAAGAGTGAAAAGGGCGATAAGACTTAGTATACATATATATTTTTTCATGATTTCCGGCTTTTAAAATTTAACATTTAATCCTACTGACAAATTTGCGGTCAACGGGTATCTGGTTCCGTTTCCAGTCAGCAACTCGGGGTCCCAGAGCTTGAATTTACTGAAGGTCAAAAGGTTCGTCCCAATCAGGTAAACGGACATATTTTTAAGGTGTAATCTGGCAGAAGCTTCTTTGGAAAAGTTATAGCTCAGCTGCGCACTTTTCAATCGGATAAAGCTGTTGTCTTTCACCCACCATGAACTCGGCTGCGTGTTGTTAAAGTTCTGATCTTCTCCATAGGCTAACCGCGGATAAAAAGCATCTTGTCTTGGGTTTTCAGGTGTCCAGCGGTCTGTGACATTGCTAAAGGCATTACTCAATCCGCCACCGCCATTAAATGGATAAATAGCAGATCCTCCAAGCATCACATCTGAGTGTTGCAAGGCTTGAAAAAGTGTACTAAGCGCAAATCCTTTATAGGCCACGCTAAAGCCAAATCCCATCACCAGGTTAGGTACATCACCTCTGCCAATCCTGGTTTTATCATAGTCATTGATTAACCCGTCACCATTCAGGTCTTTGTATTTAATATCACCAGGCTTTAATAGTTTTTTTGATCCGGGAGCTGCACTTGCGTCAATCTCTGCCTGGTTATCAAATAGCTTTTCGGCTATATACCCATATCTGGACAAGATGTTATTGCCAACATGAGTCATCCACGGATATTTCTGAGCAGGACGATCGTCGTTAACCAATACGTCTTTGTTATAAGTCAGGTTACCTCTTAAGCCGACATCTACCTGCCCTATTTTCATGTTATACTCCAGTGTCGCATCGATACCTTTGTTGTCCACCACACCCAGGTTTCCGTAAGGTGAATTGACTAATCCAATAAATCCGGGTACAGATTGCCTTTGTAAGAATATCCCTGTACGTTTCTCGCGGAATATGTCTACCATTAAACTGAGCCTGTCATTCAGTGTTCTTATTTCCACGCCCAAATCCTGTTTTTTGGATTCAGCCCATCTTATATCCACCCCGTAATCGGTTACATTGATTCCACCTGTGTTTGTAAAGTTCTTACCTAACTGATAACCAGCCGCTCCATCTGTAACCAGTGTTAAATAGGCAAAACGTCTCCCCACTAAATCTTCATTTGAAATCTTCCCGATGCCGGTCGTTCCTACAGAATATCTGAATTTCAGGAAAGAAATAACCTTTTTTAAAGGCTCAAAGAATTTCTCGTTCGAAGGAATCCAGCCAAAGCCAATTGCCGGAAAAGAGCCGTATCTGTTGGCCGGAGCAAATAATTCTGAGCCATTATAGCCATAATTGAATTCTCCGAAGTAACGGTCATCATAAGAATAGGTAGCTCTTGCTGCAATTCCTACAAATCTTTCCGGAATGGAAGAAGTAAAATCACCTGCAAAGGGATTGGTATAATCCTGGGTATAGCCCAAAATCAGTCCACCAACCCTGTGTTTGCCAAATGCGCGATCGTAGTTAAGGGCGGCTTCATTGTATAATTTCCTGTTTCCGCCTCTGTTAGGTTCGTAGCTCAGATAATTACCTGAGCTGTTGAAAGTTTTAATCAGGTTTAAAGTACCATCTTCGTTGTAGGGTTTGCTGGAATCAGGAAAATAGGTGCTTTCTCTTTTAGAGCGCTTTGCACTACTGGTATTTTTGGTATCAAAGGCAATCATTGCTGTAGCCGTTAACCCTTCGGTCAAAAACTTCAAATCTTGCGTTAACCTTAAATTCGTATACAATTGATTTTCGAATTCCGTCCGGTAGCCGCGCCTGGTTAAATCGGCATAAGGGTTTCTGAAACCACCGTTTGAGGCTTTGCCGGGTATAAAGTTTCCGGGGTACATTACCGGATATTCAACGGGAGAAATGTCCATGGCAGATCCAAATATGCTTTCTGTATTCTCTCCCGGATAATTGCCTGTTGACACATATCCTTGTATACCCAGATCCATTTTTGTAGTTCCTGTCAATTTCATGTTCAGGTTAGACGTGAAATTATACCGTTTAAAGTCAAGGGAGGAGTTGTATTGAGAGAGCTGATCGGTCTTTAGAAAACCTGTTTCATTGTAATAGGCCAGCGAGACGTAATATTGTGCATTGTCTGTTCCGCCGCTTGCATTCAGGTTCGCCCTGCGGTTACGGCTGTATTTGTTAAATATTTCGTTCATCCAGTTTACATTTGGATAAAGCAGCGGATCAATTCCAGAGGCTGTTTTGTCAATATAGTCCTTGCTGTATTTTTCACCTAAACCTCTTCCTATACTGGCTTCATTGGCCATGTTCATGAAAGTAATTCCATCTGCCATTTCAGGTCTTCTGGTGAAGGTGCTGACTCCTTCGTTATAGTCCAGAAAGATGGAGGTTTTACCGGCTTTACCAGTTTTTGTTTTCACCAGGATTACCCCATTTGCACCTCTTACGCCGTAAACTGCGGTTCCGGAGGCATCTTTAAGTACAGTGAAAGATTCTATATCTTCAGCGTCCAGGTTATCTATAGAGCGTTCCACACCATCGACCAGCACCAGCGGAGAGCTGGAATTGCCTCCAAAGGTAGAAATACCCCTGATCCATATATCAGCTGTGCTTCTGCCGGGTTCTCCACTGCGTTGTACGCCTACTACACCAGCAATTCTGCCGGAAAGTGATTGTGTAATGCTGTTAACGGGCTGTTTAAGTTCTTTGGAACTGAGTGTAGATTGTGCGCCAATCAAAGAAACTTTACGTTGTACACCAAAACCTACTACCGCAACTTCTTCCAGTGCATTATCACTTGGTAAAAGACTTATTTTTAGGTTTTTCTGATTTTTCACCGTAACTTCCTGAGGTAGATAACCTACATAACTAATGATCAGCACGGCTTCGGCAGAAGGCACATTAATACTAAAACTTCCGTTCACATCTGTAGAGGTGGAAACCAGGCTTCCTTTAACTTTAATACCTGCTCCGGGAATTCCCATTCCCTTTTCATCGGTTACAATCCCACGAATTACAATCGGGTCTGCTTTAGTAGACAAAACCTCCTTTTTAGACAATAAAATCGTTTTATCAACTATATTATAAAAAATAGAAAGTTTATCTAAAGAAGATTTTAAAGCTTCTTCCAGGGTTGCATCTTTCAAATTAACGGTTACGATTTCTTTGGCCGGGTCAAAGTTATTACTCAGAAATACATAGCCTGTTTGTTCTTTGATGGCTTTTAAAACGGCAGAAAGTGATTTGTTTTTTTGATGGAGACTAATTTTCTGCGCCGAAACGCTGGCGCTTGCCTGTACAAGGGCTATCATGAGGATGAAAGTGGTTAATTTCATTATCAATAGCAGTTTAGGATATATCCTGCGAAAGGACATACCGGGGTGAAAAGCATTTAATTTCATACTTTTGATTGGGTTTGAGTAATTACAGAAATTGGTTCAGCTTAATTTTTCCGATAAAATCGGATGGGTAGGCTCAAATCTTCGGCCGGGCAATGGGTCCAATCATTGTCCGGCTTCATTATTCAGCCACCCACAGTAGCGTTGCTACGTCAAGGTAGGTGTTTCATCATGCTCATCTGTTTAATTTGGTTAGGTAAAGGTTTATTATATTATCCTGGCGTTTCGGGCCAGGTCATGGTTCATTCTTAATTAGAGGTGATAATTATTTTTCTTCTGTTGTGTTGCTGGTCAGGGGTTTCCACTCTGAATTTTATCTTTGCATAACTTAAAATCCGAAGTGCTTTAGAGGCATCCATATTCCTGTAAACTTCGCCTGTAAATTTATTATCAGGTATTTTACCTTCATAAGCGACATCCACATTATACCATCTTGAAAACTGTTTCATGATGGTATAGATATTAGCGTTCTCAAATTTAAAAAGCCCGTTTTTCCAGGCTACAGCAGTGAGCGGATCTACTTTGATGACCTGCAGCTCTGATCCTGTCAAAGCTTGCTCTCCAGGAGAAATGAGCCGTTCAAATACCGCCGGACGGCTTACTTTTATACTACCTTCTAACAAAGTGGTCGCGCAAAGACCTTCGTCTTCATAGCTGTTGATGTTAAAGTGTGTCCCTAATACCTCGACTTCCTGATTTCTGCTGACCACGATAAATGGAATACGCACAGCCTTAACGTTGAATTTGGCGACTTCAAAGTAGCCCTCTCCTTTTAACTCTACCCTGCGCTTTTTTAATGCAGCAAAAGAAGCGGGGTATCTTAAAGAAGATTCGGCATTCAGCCAGACATGTGTTCCATCGGGCAAAATCACCTGATACTGGCCACCTGCGGGAGTTGAAATGGTATTGTAAAGTATTGCTGATTGGTTAGTGGTTGTTTCTTTGAGCTCATAAAGCAGTTGTCCGGCAGCTGTTTTCCGGATACTCACTCCTGCCTGTTCAGCAACCTTCCCGTTTACAGCATCGGTTAATGATAATTTTGTACCATCGGCTAAGGTCAAAGTAGCTTTATTACCGCCCGGAAGCAGCTCACCGGTATATTGGCTGTAAACAATGGGTGTATACTGCTTTTTAATAAAATAAGTACCTACCGATAGCATGATCAGCAGCATCGCCGCCGTCAGTACTTTGGTCCATAAAGAGAATAAGGTTTTTGTATGTACGGGTTGAAAAATAACCTGGAGAATGCTTGTTTTCTGGTCTGCTGAAAGCTCTTGTGAATATTTCTCTTCTTCCAGGTAACGGTCCATTAAACCGAGCAGTGTTTCTTTCTGCTGCTCACTGTCTACGATACGCATAAATTCTTTCACTTCTTTTTCAGAAGCAGATCCATTCATATATTGTTGAAATAAAACTTGTAATCTTGCTTCCGCAACTGCCATAAATTGAGCTGTCTTTTGTTCTACTGACTCCTGGAAATCATAACCGGGGTAAGCAAATGGAGAATAAATTATTCAGAGTTGGAGTGCAGGTTATTTCTTCATCAGCACTAAAACGATCATCAGGGCATCCATATACTTAAAATGCGCGCGTATAGCTTTGAGTGCTAATTTCATATGGGTATGAACAGTGCCTGGCGATATATTCATTTTTGCCGCTGCTTCTTCATATTTAAGTCCTTGTTCGTGGCATAATTCATAAACTAATTTACGTTGCGGCGGAAGCGCGTCGACAGCAGCCTTTAATATTTTTGCCGAATCATTATATAAGAGCAGGTGCTCTGCATTAGTTCCTCCGGTGATGACCTGTTCGGTAAGTTCTACTTCCCGGAGTGTTTGCGCGGCTATTTTTTTTAAGGCTGTATAGCTATGATTTCTGGTGGCACGATTAAGATAAGCGCCAAAATTTTCAATATTGACCAGGTGATCTCTTTTAATCCAGATCCTGATAAATACATTCTGAACAATTTCTTCTGCTTGTAGTTTTGAGCGGGTAAGCTTGCTGGAAAAATCATAGACCAGGGCCTGATAACGTTCAAATAATTCTGCGAAAGCTTTTTGATCTCCGGCGGCAACCTGAACCAACAGTTCACTTTCCAATACATTTTTGTATGGTCTTTCTGTGTACATCCGCTTTTATCAGAATAATTTTTAGTTCAATGTCAAATCAATATTATGTATAATTTTTAGCATTCTTTAACGATGGCCAGATAAAAGCTCAGCTTTATATGATTTGACAGTGAATTAAAAAATTAACCCTTCAGCAATTTAAAATTGTTTTAGCTATCATAAATCAGCATAAATGTACTTATTAGCTTTTTAACTGTTCTTTAATTAAAGACAGGTTTAAATAAATACTTTTAAAGATAAATGAAAATATAGTTAAACAAACAGGTTTTAGGGAGAATGCCTTACCTTTAACAAATCATGCGTAAACGTACAGCTCTTATAGTTCTGATTTATCTGGTATTTGGAGGAATCTGGCTGGTGATGGGAGCCCGTTGGATAGACAATTTAAACCGGCTGACACCTGGCAGAGATTTAAGCTGGCTGTATACTTATAAAAACATATTTTTCCTGTTTGTTTCCGGGGTCATTTTATTTCTGCTGATAGAAATGTACCGCGCCAGTTTGTCCAAAGTAGAAAAAAATTACCAGCAGCTATTTGAAGGTTCTCCTGCGGTCATTTATGTTTTCGATAAGACCAATTTTCAGTTTTTGAAAGTAAACAATGTCATGACGCGCAAGTATGGGTATAACGAAAAGGAATTGTTAGCGATGACAGTGCTGGACATCCGGCCTCAGGAAGAGAGTTCCAGGCTAAAGGACTACTTATTAACCAAGCATGATGAAGGGTCTGAGACTGGAATATGGTTGCACCGAAAGAAAAACGGAGAGTCATTTCATCAGTTAATTTCACATCATAGTACTGTTTATGAGGGTAAACCTGCTTATACGGTAATCGCTATTGATGTAGAACAGCATATCAAAGCTGAAGAAAAGATTAAGGAATTACTAAATACTTATGAAACGGTAACCAGCGTAACCAATGATGTAATCTGGGAGTATTCTCCTTATACGGACAGGATTCAATGGATGAATGGTTTTTCAGAAATTTTCGGTTATACGGATGATCTCCGGGAGGATTCCGGGGAATGGGTATTGGATAAGATACATCCTGAGGATAAGAACAGGGTCGTTGAATCCATGGAACTGGCCTTTAAAGAGCTGAGTACTTCCTGGCGCTGCGAGTACCGGTTTTTATGTGCTGATGGAAATTACAAAGAGGTTTCTAATCAGGCGTTTATTTTGCTGGACAAACAGGGGAAAACAGAAAAAATGGTAGGTGCTTTACGGGACATTACAGTCAGAAAAGATTATGAGAAACGTTTATTGCTTAAAAATAGCATGTTAAAAGAAATTGCCTGGAATAATTCTCATGAAATCCGCCGTCCTTTAAGTAATATACTGGGTTTAGCGGAACTACTGAATACAGATCCTGATACTTCAGAAGCTCAGGCAAAGTTGCTGAATATGCTGGGAAAGTCTGCGACTGAACTTGATGAGATTCTCCTGAAAATAAATGATTCACTTAAAGATCTGAATCTTGAGAATTAGGTTAGAAATAAGATTTTTTCATTTCAGGTTTGGTTCGTGAGATTGTTATGAATAAGCAAGTATCGCCAGTATTATAAATCATCTAATCCAGTTTTAAGCGACGATAAATAATCTTATCAGAGAATCTAAAATAAAATGTATCATCAGTGTTATTATAAAAAGACCTAAAAAACACAAGGTCAGATCTGTAGCGCTTTACTGTTTTTCCTGTTTTTCGATTTAATATATAAATATCGTCATAACCAATTTTTGAAGTATTATAGAACAAATAAATAGTTGCAGGAGGTCCAGAATAACCACTTAGAACATTTATAGATTCATCAAAATCAAAACCAGATTTCCTATTAAGCAGAATAACCAGATATTTATCACTTGAAGATATAATCCCTCCCATACCATAATAGTCACTAAATTCTCGTTTCCAGCTAAATTCGCTAGAAGTAACTGTATTTACCTTTGCTAGCCCAGCGAAATCAAGCCTACGCTCGACTTTTACTTTCGTCAGAGATTTGTCTTTAAATGCGTCAGGTGGCAGATACTGCCCATCAGGATCAATGTTTTTAATTGTATCTCTATCAATTGATAAACCATTAATAATTCCAGGAGAAATATTTTTTTTAGAAACGGATTCCATCGCGTCTGATACATTGGGGACAAGAATAAAATAACTATATCGCCAAAAGACGAGTAATCCCAAAATAGAAAAAATAATTAACGGTTGTTTAAAGCTTCTCTTTAATTGTGTTGTCATATATATTAGTCTTTAATAAAAGAAGTTACACTTTAACTTATGGTTAGTGGATTAAGCAGTAAATTAGGCTTTTTATTGGTTTTACGATAAAATATACCTGAACCTTTTTCCTTTATTAGCTCAAATACAGATTTTCCATTTGACCATTCTAATAGTTCATGGCTTAATCCCCAAGCTGTTGGGCCAGAATGGGCTTTTAATTCAGCATCAAATAGAGCAGTATATGCCTCTACAACTAACGATTCAGCCTCACCTAAATAATCTCTAGTAGCAGAAACTGAATTATATGAATTATATGAAACAATATAAGGAGAATAACGCTCCTTTTTTCCAGATTGAATATCAGCTTTTAACTTTTTGCAAGCATAATATACTTTCGCGTAGTTTGCAACAAGGTTTGTATAAAGCACTGTTTGGTCAGGATCTATTTTAACTTCCCCATTTTTATCCACTCCATTAGATTTCAATAACTTATTCATAATGTGCTTTGAATAAATCTTATACGAACCACCTACCAATTCAAACGCTGTTGGGTGCACATCATCACCATCACTATTACACGCATTAGCAATACCATGAATATCTCCCATACGGCTTACCACATCGGCTCTGTCATTTGAAAACGTAAACTGAACTCCCCTGGTTTTTAACTTATTCCAGCTACTGCCACCATCGCCGTCTTTAGCATAATCATCTATGCCCCTGGGCAGTTTAATTTTATCCCTTTCAAAAAATTCTCCCATACTGGCTTTCATGGGTCTGTTCGCCAGCATATCTAATTTCATGGTCTTATAATTCTTATACTCATCACCTTTATAACCCATATTCTGATGTAAAGCGAGATAAACCATATTAATCGCTACTTTATCCCATTTCAATAATTTCAGATAATCGATTATCCCTTTAGCAACTCCTACTCCAAAAGCATTGCCCTGACTGTGCATAACAATAGTAATCGGATTATATTCTGGTGTACTTAGTCCTGGCACATATGGGGAAAAAGTATCATAAGTGGGTTTTTCCATATAATGCAGATTTAACTTCGCCCAGGTTAGCCCCTGTTTACGCCCATGCTTCATGCGGTGGCCCGGATTAGATTCAAGTCCATGCGACCCATTAAGATAATGGATATTATCTTTCGCATCGAAATGTGCCGCATATCTTTCAGTAAACTTATAATTATTTTGTTTAACATTCCAGTATTTCGGATACCTCTCGATTTTCGTAGCATGCAGCCAATTATAAACTGCCCTTCCTGGAGGAACAATACTATGATATAAAACTTCTTTTATTGTATTCTTTACAGGATGCCCAATATCTTCTTTATATTCATCTGGTGTATACCTATCGTCAGAATCCTCCCAATTTTTTTCATTCGTATTCTCAGCCCCCCTCATACTATAAGGATCTCCTCGCTCCGGTACCTTATCCATTACACTATTCCAAGCCACAGCACCCATATTTTCAATTGGCGCACCCCAGAAACCATTGATAAAAATGATATAACCTTTGAATTCCGGAGGCCCGCTCTTAAGTTTCAGTTTTAACCCGCCGGTTCCCACTAAACTCCGATTTGGCTGATAAACATAGGTATTATCAATTCTGCTTCCGAAATTAACATCCTTATACTTTATTGGATTAACTTTAAACCTGGAGTTTTGCCCGGGCTTAAACACAGGGACCTGCCTGGCTTTGGACACATAAGTATTATCAACCTTAGTCTTATAATCATTATACTGCTGAGCCTTCATATCCTGACGGGAAGATTTTTGGTTATCGTCAGTCGCTTTCAACTTTGGCTTAACCTTAATTGGAGGCTGCGATTTACCTGATACTGTTTCTTTCTTTCCCATAACTAAACTGCTCCTTTATTATAACCCGATTGATAAGGTATCAATGGCATACTATCTGATAACTGACTTATCTTTTTAGGGCTTGCACCTCCTGCAGTAGCTCTTTGCAGATCATCATCAATAAGGATTGTCCCACCGTTACTACATTGGATGGTAGAATTGTCCATAACAAATTTCTTACTGCCCATCACTACCTTTTTACTGGTTTGCTTCCACTTTTGCAATGCCGGCGAACAGGGCGGCTGATTGGAAGAACGTTTACAAGAACCAAAGTTTGGCAGCAGCGTTTTATCTTCGTCAGTAACCTTTAATTTTCCCTGTATAAATACCTTTCGCTGTGAAGTAACTTTCAGTTTTCCCTTTGCTGTTCCAAGTGAACACATCACACAAGCGCCATCAAGTACATATTTCCTACTCATTGCCTAGTAATTTTAATTTATAAACTGCTTGTTTTTCATAGCCGTCACAATTCCCCGTAATCGTTAGCTCTGCTGTCTCTATATAACTCTCCGCTCCAATTTTCACTGTGTATATTCCCTGATAATCAAAATAATAATCCATTTCGGCATCAGACTCTTGCTCAGTTATCTCTGCTAAATAATGGTTCATTCCCTCTACATCAAGCTCCTGCGCATTGATATGGCCGCTAATAGCAATTGTTGCTATTTTTGGATCATCCGCTATAGCAATCAGTTCTTTATATTCTGTTACAGGAAGGACGGTATGCCCAAAATGTTTAAGCAGGATCTTATCAGTTCCGATACTTTCCTCTCCAATATAAGTTTGATAAATATTATTAAATAAGAGATTCAATAACAAGTCGTTATAGTATAAACTCTTTAAATCATCATGTAAGGCAGCATCCATGCTATTCACAATCTCAGTCACCTCACCCTCTTCGTATATATAATTAATATCAGCTTTAGCTATCTCCCAGGCTAATAAAATACGGTTCTTATCGCCCACCCCTTTAATTGCTCCGTGTCTGTCTGTTTTGACTATCAATTCGTTATTAATAGAAAATAATTTTGCAAACAGCCATTCCGTTTGTTCATAATCACCCTCTGAACGTCCATTGATAACCAGATTATCTAAAAACACATTAAAGACAGCACCGTCATTACTTTCTGCCGGACTCAAACGGCAGGTAAGCTCAATACGCATGGTATCAGTAGCATCAGCAACGGTCAGCAGATTACTGATATTTACCGCGTAGTTCAGCTCAGTTAAAAGTGCTGTTACCGGCAAAGTATATTCCATCCCTTTATAAATCATAGCCAGTATATTTATTCGCCATAATCTATCCGGTCCTTACTTTGCAAGGTTACTTTCCCCGTGCCATCAATCAGTATTTTCCCCTGGTTAGAGTGCATCGTCATTTCTCCGGCAATGTGCTGTAATTTCTTCCCGGTAACCTGATCTGAATTTTCGACCACCGTACTTTTCAGATTTTTCGCCTGAAAATCAAAGTCCTCACTTATAATTTCCTTCTTATTCTTGCCAACAGCCACATCCATGTTCTCCTGAACATTAAACTTCATGTTCTTAGCATTGAAGGTCATAGTCTCCAATGCAGAAATAGTAATATTATTCCCCTGGGTATCAATATGGATCACATTGTTATTCTGATCGGTAATTGTAATTCCCTGAGAACCTTTGCTATCATCAAACTCAATAACATGACCACTACGTGTAGACATGCTTTTAAGATGATTATTTGCCTGAGGGCTACTATCCGTATTCTGACTATGGTATATACTTCCCATTACAAAAGGACGGTTCGGATCATTGTACCTGAAACCTACAATAACCTGATCATCAATTTCGGGTATGACAAAGAACCCCCTGTTATTACCCTTTACATCCCCGCTTCCTGCATCCGGCTGTAATACACGAATCCAATCAGTAGCTTCCCCATCATTTTGCCATAACATTTTTACCTGTACCCTGCTTTGTCCTTCAGGATCATGGTTTGCAGTTACTGTTGCCACCTGCGATTCAGCAACTGGATACACTGCATTTTTTACCGGAACAACTTCAGTTGTTGCCGGAATAGCGATAAAATCATTTGTATACCGGTTATTTCCGTCTATCTGATGGGTCACCTGGGTTACCAGATAACTTCCATAACTCTCTTTAACGAAGTCTAATAATTCTTTTCTTGACACCTCAATATGAGCGATACTCCCTAAATTTACGCCAGGATTACGGCTATGTCCTTTGATGGCGACTAAATCGGCCGCTGCTGCTGCTTTACGCCGTTTAAGCAAATCATCTAACTCTTTTTTGTTTTTAATACGCGGCCCAACCGGCAGATCGAAACTATCTGCATACAAACCCTGAGATCTGGCTAGTGCAAAAGTGGTCTGGTCATCTGCCCCTGCAACACTATCCGGTGCTTGTGATTTATTAAACTGATGTTGTGCTGAGTTATAACTGTACTGACCGAAACTTACCGGGGCAACTTTCATAGACCAGTTCAGGTTGTGCAAATCCTGACCATAAACCAGTTGTACTTCTTCTTGTTTATCGGGCTTCCCAAAATACAGCGTGTCGGCCTCATAATAAAACCATTCTCCATATTCAGCAGAAAGACGGTTCAAAAAAGCATAAGCACTTTCTTTGTACTGAGTGATGTAGGGGATAGTATTCCTGTATTCAGGTTTTATAGCCAGATTAATATCATTTTTCGCAATGCCGGAACTCAGCTTATGCGCTATCTCCTCTAATGTTTTTCCTTTAAAGGATTTAAGACTTGGACCGCTGTCCAGCAATATACTGGAACTATACCCCTTTAATAACACTTCTCCGTGGAAGCCATGACCTTGCTGCAGGGCGATTTCACAAATGATTCCGGCAAAGCGGGTTTCATTACGGGTTATACTATCAGTTAATACAATGACTAGTTTTTTACCGATCAGTTCTCTGCTTCTATCAGCTTTGTAACTGCCCAAAAGCTCAAATATATCATGATTTACATTCAATTCAAACTCATGATGCGCATTAAAGTACTGATGAATAACAAGTTTGGAAAAATGAAGAACTTCTTTTCCTTCAATGTGAATCTCCGTTAATATTTTCTGTTCCACGATGCTATAATTAGATAACCTGGATTGAATTTACAATTAAAGATACATACAAAGCAAAATAAATAACAGTAAAATAATTATTTATTTTAATGATTACTAGTATTTTACCGTAATTTACAGCAGGATTCCCCCTGGTTACGACGATTGCAAAAAACCTAAATTATTGCTATTAAATTATAACATGTTTCTCTAAATAATTCGTATATTTCGTTTTAATACTCATTTTTTTATAAAAGAAATAATCAGGAAAGAAAATAAAAGACCAGAATAATCATTCTATATTACCCGATAATCTCCCCGCCAACCATAACTGCAATTTCTCGTTCCAGTTCTTTTGATCAACAACTGTATTTTTAGTCCAAATGATTGTATTTTAGCTAAGTTTTCCTTGTTTGCCGATGGAAAAGAACAATTCTTAAATATTTTGTAAGGTTCCTTCGGTAAATGCGACTATACTACTTTATACTATACAATGTCTATACCTAAAAGCACAGAAATACCACAGGCAGAGCCGTCTGTTCTTGACCCTCATCATTGGGTGGAAAATCATGCGGATTATTTGTTTAGCTATGCGATTACCAGGATTAATGAAGAAGAACAGGCGAGAGATCTTGTTCAGGAAACGTTTTTAGCTGCGCTGCAACGTATAGATAAATTTGAAGGCAGAAGTTCTGAGCGAACGTGGCTCACTGCCATCTTAAAAAATAAGGTGATCGATGTTTACCGTAAGAAATCTTCGGGATTAGGGAAAAATACGACCAGTTTAGACACTGAACAGCAGGATCAGGATTTCTTTGATCCCTATGATGGTCATTGGAAAAAAACACACCGCCCCGAACCGTTTGGCATAGATACAAATGACCCTTTAATGAACAAAGAACTGAAGTCCATTTTACAAAAATGTATGCAAAAACTTCCGGCATTGTGGTTATCGGTTTTCACGATGAAACATATGGAGGAAGAATCTACTGAATTGATTTGTGCGGAACTGAAAGTTACCTCTTCGAATTTCTGGGTGATTATTCACCGCGCTAAACTTAACCTGAGAGCCTGTCTCCAGAAAAATTGGATTTAAAAATATGAATGAGCTGAAAGATATAATATACAATTGCAGAAAGGCCACTTTTTTAATCGAGAAGAAGCAACTTACTGCGTTAACTTTTAAGGAAAGAGTAGAATTGCGCATTCATTTAACTGGCTGTTCTTTTTGCAGACTATTTCAAAAACAGAGTATCGGAATCAATAAGATGATTTATGCGCTTTTTCATTCCGCAGCGGACCGCGAACTCAAACTGGACGATGACTATAAAAAGCAGCTTCAAAAGCGTATTGAAGAGAAACTGGACAATAATTAAATTTCCTATCTCTTTAGCTAAAACTGAACCTACAATAAAGGGGGCCTTAAATTATATTTAAGGCCCCCTTTATTGTAGGTTCAACTACTGTCTAAGGTAAATCAAATCCAAACTTCTTATAAATAGCATTCGCTTCTGCACTGACCAGGAAGTCCATAAAATCTTTAGCCGCAGCCGGATGAGGAGCATTTTTCAACTGTCCTGCAAAATATTGTGCCTGGATATTTTCCTGCGCCGGAATTTCAATCAGCTCTACCGGATGACCAATCATTTTCTGATAATGTGCCTCACTATACCAAACCGGAGCCGCATCGCTCTGATTATATAAAATACGCATCGGAGACTGACGGTGATGAATCTGAGTCAGGTAAGTAGTCTGCGCTTTCAGTTTGGTTTCCATCACTGTAGTTTTAAGCTGTACTCCCCCTGCTTTAACATATGCTTCCTCTATGCGTTTCCCAATACCTTCAAAATCAGGATTAGGCATACTGATCCTCAAATCTTTATCACCTAAATCTTTAAGCCCATTCACCTTTTTAGGATTCCCTTTTTGTACCATAATAGCCAGTTTATTCCTTGCATATAAAGCTGTTTTGCTGAACCATTCGGGAGTCTGATCGATCCTGTTTTTTCCCGCAGTATAAACATCAGGTTTTAACGTAATCCGCAGGTTTCCAATCACAATACTTCCTGTAGCGATCTGTTTAGCTAGAATTCCCGGAGGAAGCGTTTCTGCAAATACACGCTGATATTGAGGATGTGCTTTTTTGAATGCAGCAATCAGATCGTCAATCACCATAAACTGATTTCCTGCGAAAAAGACAACAAGCTGCGGATCATTAATATCACCAAACAAATCTGGCACATTATCCACGCCGGGAACTGTAAACTGGACTTCGCTTTCCGGAGGAGTATTCCATGGCGGGTCAAAACGATATTCCTGTGCCACTGCTTTATTGGAAAACAAGGTCAGGTTTGAAACCAGCAGAATAGCTGCCAGGGTTAAAAAACCCGGTGTTAAAATCTTCATCAGCTGCTGATTTATGGATGTACAACTGCCCATCCCTGGGATTCACGGATAATAATTTCGCCATTGCCACTCGGTACAAAACTGATAAAATCAAACAGTGTGCTTTTATCAATATGTCTTTCTCTAAGCGTATTCTCACATTGAGCGAGTAATACTCCCCTGGTTTGCAACTCTTTTAATGTTTTCTCAAATGCCCCGTTCTTATCATACACGGCTACTCCATCCCCAAATACAATCAGTTCTAAGTCCAATTTACCTTTAAGACGCGGATCATCCAACGCATTTTTCATATTTCTGAGCGTACCTGTCATTTTCTTTTCGTCTCCGCTATTCAAAATATACAGCGCTTTATAATGTTTTAAGGTCGCTTTCGCCCCGGTAAAGTCTTGTGGTTTTGTTTGCGCAAAACCTGTAGTTACGCCACCCATTATCAAAAGAAGGCCGCAAATAAGAATCTTTGTGTTCATATGTTATTTATTTATTGGATTTATAATAATCAGCTATAGGTTTAAAGGGGCCGTATTTATGTTGTTCCATTGCAAATTGATCACCATATGGCCCAAATGGTGAATCTATAGGTTTTGTAGTTAAATCAGGGTAATCCAGATGCTGATCCTTGTGTTTACGGGGTTGAGAATTTACAAAAGCTGCAACATCCCAGGATTCTTCATCAGTTAACAGCGGATTTTGATAACTTGCACCAAAGGGCATATTGTTTTTCACAAAACCAGCGAAATTGCTAAGCCTGTGCATTCCCGCGGCATCATTATAACTGTGATCACCCCATAATGGCGGATAAGTATAAGTTTGATGATCTGCTGCCAGCATTCCTTCGCCATGCTGACCATGACAGGAAACACATTTTGAGGCATATAAGGCTTTTCCTTTCAATGGGTCCGCAGCTCTGTCCAAATATTTGATATGCTCATAGCCAGCCCCAAAAACTTTCTCTTTTTTAGCTACGCCTACCCACTTTAAATAAGCGAGTATAGCTTGTACTTCTTTGCCGGACGGATCAGGGACTTTTCCTGCCAGGCTACGTTCAAAACACTCTGCAATACGGTTTGAAGCAGGAACAATACGACCAGAACGGTTACTTTTTTTAGGATAACTACTGAAAAACACCGCATAGCTATTGGCAAATATTTTCGTCCCCCCCTGCAGGTGACAGTTCTGGCAATTCATCCCATTGGTAATTGCAGCTATAGAACCACCAGGCCCAAAATATTTAGCGGTATTCACAATAAGCTCTTTTCCATACCTGATCATTGCCCCTGCTTTACCTGCCGGGATTGTATTTTCATCAGGAGCTTTCCAGTTTTGAGTTGATACAGAATTTGCTGCCGGCACAGCCGACACCTGCTGCTGTGTTAATGCTGATGGCTGTGCTAATGTTGCTGACGATGACTGTCCTGCTGCTGGTTGTGCTGCCGATAAATTATCAATGCTGCCCTGCTGGTTATCTCCTAAAAAAACACTCAGCAGAATTGAGCTGCAAACTATAAAAAGTAAGGCGATGATTACGGCGGAACGCGCATTGTGTACTAATATTTTTTCGGTTTCATCCAGGCTATTCTTTGACATAACTTTACAGAGATTTCTTTCTATATCAAAGGTGAGGTTAACAAATCAGGGTTCATAAGCACAAAAAGTTATCACAGATAACCTGAAGTAATATCGCTATAATACCTTGTTAAACCAACAAAGAACTGTAAATATTGACTTTGTTACTTTTGTCTCAGACGAACTTTATACCGCGACATTTTCTGAGCTAAATAACTCTCTTTCAACCCAATTACAGACCCGCCTGGAAGATGACCTTCCTGTATTCCAGGAACAGCAGTCCTTTGTGCGCTGTAAATACCGGATTGTCCGCTAAATAAGTAAGCAGTGAAACAGGCGACGGCAAAAAACAGGATATATTCGCTACCAAATAATTCAACGCCCATCATTGTACAGGCCAGCGGGGTGTTGGTCGCCCCTGCAAAAACAGCAATAAATCCCAGCGCGGCGAATAAACTTACCGGGGCATACAGCAATCCCGAAAGCGTATTGCCCAATGTTGCACCGATATAAAATAAAGGCGTAACCTCGCCCCCTTTAAACCCTGTTCCCAAAGTCAAAGCCGTATAAACTGTTTTCCAAAGCCAGCTCCAGGTGTCAGCGCCTCCATGAACAAAAGCAGAAGGAATAGTGATTGCATCCGGGTATTCAGGATCGACACCTAAACTTAAATAATCTGGTTTACCGAGCAGAAAAGTCAAGCCGATAATGAGCAGCCCGCCAGCTATCGGAATGAACCAGCTGATGGTGAAAAATCTGGAAAAAGCTTTTTTAACTCCATGAACGGCGAAAGAAAACAAATAACTGGCCAGACCAAATACTACTGATGCCGCAATTACCTTACTCAGCAACAAAAGATCAATTGGCAGATAATCCGATAAAAAATAGGCAGTTTCAGGTATAACAGCGATATGATAAGCGGTGTGATGAATTTGCCACGCGGAAACGGTAAGATCAGCAATTACGCTGGCAATGAATGCCGGGAATAAAGCATCGTACTTCATTCTTCCCAAGGTCAGTACTTCCAAAGCAAAAATTGCCCCGGTAACCGGAGTTCCAAAAACAGCGCCAAAACCCGCAGCAATACCCGCAGTCAGGATCATTTTTGTATCCTGTTCATTCAGCTTAAACCATTTCCCAAAAGCCGCTGCAATACTGCCCCCAATTTGTACCGCAGTACCTTCTCTGCCTGCCGAGCCTCCAAAAAGATGCGTGATAATAGTGGTTACTAAAATAACCGGAGCCATGTGCCAGGGTACGCCACCACCGGGTTCATGGATTTCATCCATAATCAGGTTATTTCCTTTTTCAGAAGATTTACCAACAGACTGATAAATTAAATGGATCAGTACACCTGCTACAGGCAATAAAAAAAGGAGCCACCTGTGCCCGAAGCGAAAATGTATCGCAGCGGAAAGTAACCAGAGAAAAAAGGCAACCACAGTACCAATAGTAATGGCGATTGGAAAGATTAAAAGTGTCCAGCGGATCAGATGGTTAAAAGTTTTCATATATACCTACAAATCATTTATGCCAATAAACGGGATTGTTCATCAGCTTAATTTTGCAGGCGCCATCAGCTTTTTAAGGCGGTTAAGTCGGAAGACACCATTTCCGTGTACACAAATATAGGAATGTCTCTTACAATTACAAATTAATCAGTTTAAACAAGACCGGCCACAAAAAAGCGGCCGGTCTATTATTGTTCAATTGGGTGTGTATAGCTCCTTAGTAATCGTCATTTAAAGCAAAAACTGGTTTCCTTGTCATCCATTGACCTCCTGTGAAATCTGGAAAATCAATCGTTTCATTTCCTAATTCTATAGACTGCTCACTTAAAGGTGTAATTGCGCTCCATGCAGCTGCATCATAAACATCTAATGGTGTAGGTATTCCACGTTTCACAGACTCAATAAAAGCATGTAAAACAAAGAAGTCCATTCCACCATGCCCCGCTCCCTTTGCATCATCGCCGTATTTTTTCCAAAGTGGGTGATCATATTTCTCTAACCATTCTTTTGCACTGTCCCATTGATGTGGTTTGCTGACTCCTTCTACATATACGCTCTCATTAATATCCATCCATAAACCATTCGTTCCCTGTACGCGGAAACCTAAAGAATAAGGTCTTGGAGAATTCGTATCATGCTGAAGAATGATTGTCTCGCCATTTGCACAGTCAATAGTCGTGGTTACAATATCACCTAACCGGAAATTGACTTTCGCATTCGGGTGACTTTCTCCGCCTTTATCAACCACATATTTATGCAGTCCTCTGGATTTGGTCGCAAATGAATTTAATTTAAGGAATTTATTTCCCCTGTTAATGTTGATACACTGCGCAACCGGGCCGATACCATGTGTCGGGTATAGTTCGCCATTACGGTGTACAGAGTGATTTGTTCTCCATCTGGCCTCTGAGAATCCTTTTTCATTAAACTCTACTCCGCCGCCATAAGGTTTGATTCCGTCATTAAATTTCACTTCTCTTAAATCATGCTGATAGCCACCTTGTAAGTGCAGGATTTCTCCAAAAACACCTTGTCTAACCATATTTAAAACAGCAAGTACGTCTCTTCTGTAACAAACATTTTCCAGCATCATCACATGTGCTTCATGTTTTTCTGCAGCATGCACCACGTCCCAATGGTCTTGCAGGGTAATGCCCAGGATAACTTCGGTCGCTACATATTTTATACCTGCTTCAAGAGATCCGATAATCATTGGTTTATGCCATTCCCATGGAGTAGCGATTAAAACAGATTTTATCTCTTTCAACTGAAGCATTTTTTTCCAGGCATTGTTATCACCAGTGAAGATCTTTGGCATTGGCTTTCCGCTTTTGGTAATCATCGCTTTAGCCATGTCCAGCATTCTTGAATCCACATCACAGATAGCAACTATGTCAACGTCTTCCCTTTTTAAAAGTAAAGCAAGGTGATTTTGCCCGCGCAGACCAACGCCCATCATCGCAATTTTAACTTTCTCTCCTGCATAATTCGCAAAAAGTGATTTTTCCGGCAAGATCGTTAGTGCAGCTGCAGTCAGCGTTGTTGATGTTACAAATTCTCGTCTGTTCATAATTTTTTTAGTTCAGATAATTGGTTAGCTATATTATTATTTCGATTGTGTCTGATTTTCCTGATGCGGTTCTGCTTCATGCAGTCCTTGTATACGCAGCAGATTAAAAGGAGGAGCAGATAACGTCATCCCCCCTACCCAGTCTGCAGTAGTATATTGCCTGGTTTTTAAAGTAGCGATGGTGAGTCCGGCGCTATCCATAATTTTCAATTTGGTAAAGCTCATTCCACGTCCAAGGGGATTCACTGTTAAAACCAGCTGTATACCGGTTAATAGTTTATCCATAGGGATCAGCCTGGAATCAGCCAGGTTATCTATAAAAAGATAGCCTTCACTATTAATCCCGGTTTTAATGGAAGAGGTTTTCTCTGGCTGAATACCTAAACTTAAAATTTGCTCAGGATTTACTGCTTTCGCAGGATAATTCAGATCCAGCGTTACCGTAAAAGCATAGGCCGTAGAAAGTTCTAGTTTAAAAGTACCATCTGCAGGTAGCGCTGTCCATTCCTTAAATACAGGTATAGTTTGATCCGTTTTTAAATGTGCAGGAGTTTCCAGAACCGGATCTGGTTCTAGAACAATAGGTTCATTTACTGAACTTCTAAAAAGAAGGTTAAAGATTTCTCTCCTGTCCATTTTTGGTTAGCTGATTCTGTTTGTCAACGTAGGTTAAACTCCTTTGTTGATGATTACAAGGTATAAATTTTCCTTCCAAGCCAGTAAGCGACAGCCCATAATTATCACGCAAACGTTTGCCTTACTACAAACAGGAGGTTTGTGTAGCCACATTACATTTTATAAAAATCGTTTTATAAGAAAACCCGGGCTAAAAATCAGGCTAATGCGTAAAAAGTTTATTTTTTTCAACGAATTATAACTCAATAGCGCAAATGCCGTAAAAATACACTGCGTTTTCCCGTTTTTTTTGTTTTTGCCTATCAGACGCATCCACAAAACGTATCAAACGTTTGCGTGGATTTAGACGGTTTCAAATTCGGTACACACCCCGATTGCTTTATACCTTCAATCATTCCTTCTGAAAAAGCTATCGGAATATCTTTTCAAAGGATTACTAACCAAGTCTTAACCTTCATCTTGCATGACAAAACTCTACAAACCGATTAATCCGGGATTAAACCGGGTTTTCCCACTGTTAGCGAAACTTAAACAGTTTTCGCTAAATCAATTAACAATTGTAATCACCACTTTAGCACTTACTTTATGTTCGGCTATTGCCTTTGCACAAACACCGGTTACCGGAAAAGTTACGGACGAACAAGGCCTTCCAATGCCTGGTGTTTCCGTCAAAGTTAAAAAGACGACGAATGGGACTATTACCGATGGTAACGGCCAATTTGCGTTAAAAACAACGACCGATGTGACTCTGGAATTCAGTTATATCGGTTATACGCAGCAGGATGTTGCCATAGCTGGTAAAAATGTGATTAATGTAAGCCTTAAGCCAGATGCAAAGCAAATGGATGAGGTGGTCGTGGTAGGTTATACCACAAAAAGTAAATCACAGATTGTAAGTTCTGTATCTACAGTATCCGCCAAACAGCTTTTAGACGTAACCAGTAATAGTACTGGAAACCTTTTACAAGGAAAGGCAGCGGGTGTAGCAGTTTCCTCTTCTTCAGGGCAACCGGGAACACCTCCAAGCATCCGGATCAGGGGTTCTGGAAGTATAACTTCTGGAAATGAACCACTTACTGTCGTAGATGGGGTAATTGGCGGGACTGCCAATCCAAGAGATATTGAATCTATTACTGTACTTAAAGATGCTGGTGCAACCGGATTATATGGTTCAAGAGCAGCGAATGGGGTAATCGTTATCACGACCAAACAAGGTAAAAGCGGTAAAACGGTGGTCAATTACAGCGGATCATTTGGAATTAACAATGCTACCCAGGGAAACTTCAAGTTAATGGATGGTCAGCAATTACTGGACTATAGCAGCTATTTATATAACAATGATTATACAGGAAAAAGAGCAAGTTATATTAAGCAGCTTCAGGCCACCACGCCTAATCCTACACCACAGCAGATTGATGATTTTCTAACCCAAAAAGGACTTCCTTTAACTAGTGAGGCTTATTTAGCGCAATCACTGCCTACGACACCAGAAAACACCAACTGGAGAGATCAGGCCTTCAGACAAGCTTATACCAACAGTCAGAATATTAATATCTCGGGTGGCGATGAAAAGACCCGTTTCTATATCGGCGCTGACTATTATGATGAAAAAGGTACTTTAATCAATACAGGATATAACAATGTCAATTTCAGGGTCAACCTGGACCATAAAATCAATGACCGTTTCAGGATCACCACCAGGATCAATGCTGGTTTTGGTAAAAGAACAGATGATCAGAGTGGTGCCCTTTACCAGGCTTATACCAATGTGCCCTGGGACAATCCTTATAACGCAGACGGAACGCCAAGAAGAATTGATCAGGAGAGCCAGTGGTATGGTCGTGACAAGAGTAATTTCGTCTTTTTAAAAGACTATAACCTTGACAATGAGAGATCTCAAAATCTGGCTGGTGATTTAAAACTGGAATACAAGATCAATAACTGGTTAAATTTTGCGACCTCGAACAGGTATACCACAGAAAATACGAAAAGGGAAACGGCGATAGACATTGCTACCCCGGGCGGACTGGCCAATAAAGGGGAGTTAAGAAACCTGATCACTTATACTAATTCGATCCTGACCTCCAATTTATTTAATGCCGCGCACAGCTTTGGAAAACATAATTTATCTGGAATAGCAGGCTTTGAATATCAGCAAAACTATACAGAAGGATTGGATGCAAAAGGTTATGGTATTGTATCAGGTATCACTGCGCCTGATGCTGCAGCTACAGCCGCAGATTTTGCCGGGCTTAAAGGAAAAAATCGTTTTATTTCCGAGCTTTTCATGGCTGATTATAATTATGACAACCGCTATTTTGCAACGGCATCCTTAAGGAATGATGGTTCTTCCAAATTCGGTGCAAATCATCCCTATGGTTTATTCTACTCTTTTGCGGGCGGATGGTTAATCTCTAATGAATCCTTCTTCAAATCTAAAACGATTACTAACCTGAAATTGCGCGCAAGTTATGGGGTGACCGGAAATACACCAAATTCAAACTATGCAGCGCCTGCTTATTACTCTCTTAAAAGTCAGTACGCTGGTATTCCAGGGGCAACCCCTTCCAGCATTGGTAATCCTGATTTAACGTGGGAAACCCCTACAACGATTAACCTGGGTGCAAATATTGGTTTATGGAACAGAATAGAGCTGAATGTTGATGTCTATCAGCGCACGAATAAAGATCTGATTATCGATGTACGTCAGGCTGCCGCTACTGGTTACAGCTTTTTCACGCAGAATATAGGAGCAGTTAAAAACCAGGGAATTGATATTGAGCTGAATACCAAGAACTTTACGGGAGCTTTCAAATGGAACACCAACTTCAATATTGGTTTTAACAAAAACAGGGTAACCAAACTTTATGAAGGGCAGCCACTGGACAAATTTGACAATCAGCGTATTGCCATAGGCCACGATATGAATTCCTGGTATACCTATGAATGGGCGGGTGTTGATCCTCAAAATGGTGACCCACTTTGGTTTACTACAAAAAAAGATGCTTCAGGAAATAGCTATACCACTACCACGAATCAGTATAAAGATGCTGACAAGAGATTTGTAGGTACTTCTTCTCCAAAGTTTACAGGAGGTATGGGCAATGAGTTCACCTATAAAAACTTCAGCTTAAACACTTTCTTCAATTTCGTTTACGGCAGCAAGATTTACAATGGCAACCGTGATGTATTTGACGCTGATGGCGCTTATCCTCAGTACAATAGCATTGTATTGCCAGATGGATGGAACAGATGGGAAAAACCGGGAGATATTGCGACACACCCAAAAGCAGTATTGAATGGAAACAAGTTATCTAACAAACCTTCATCAAGATTTCTGGAAGATGGATCTTACCTGAGGTTACGTAACGTAACGGTAGGTTACAATTTCTCAGATGCAATTACTAAAAGGCTTAAGCTTTCCAACCTTAGAATTTATGTAAGTGCAGACAACCTGCTTACTTTCACTAAGTTTTCTGGCATGGACCCTGAAGTGGCCAATTTAGACCCTGCATCCTACGATAATCCAAATCCAAATACGGTAGGTACCAGCGGAAAGAAATATCCGATCAGTAAAAAGATATTATTCGGCGTTAACATAGGTTTTTAAGATAAACTCTAATAAAAGATCAAAATGATTACTAGATATAAAACAATTGTAGCCATAGCACTTATTGTCTCGGCTACAGCCTGTAAAAAAGATTTGGCTTTAGAGCCTTATAGCGGCCTGTCCAATGACAAAGTAGTGACCACTTTAGAAGGTTTGCAATCTGCCACTATTGGTACGTACAGCTTTATTAAAGACCCTAATTATGTGCGTAATTACCATATTTTCACGGAGTACGCGAGTGATAATGTTTCTTTGAGCGGAACGACTACCGATCCACTGTTCTATGCTTATAACTATCAGCATCAAAAAAACCAGGTGAACGTACTGGCTTTCTGGCGCAAAGCTTACCAGGCAATCGCAGGAACCAATGTAGTGATCGAAAAAGTAGCTGAAAGTGATGATGCTGTGAAAAATCAGTTATTGGGAGAAAACTATTTCTTAAGAGCTTTTGCACATTTCGACCTGGTCAAAGTCTTTGGAAGACCTTATACGGATGACAATGGTGAATCTTTAGGCGTAATGATTAAAACGAAACCTGATGTCAAAGAATTACCAGCCCGTTCCAAAGTAAAAGATGTTTATGCTTTGGTCATTAGTGATCTGCTTAAAGCAACACAATTAATGTCCAGTGCTAAAGACAATAATTTTGCTTCGAAAGAAGTAGCAATGGCGCTGTTAAGCAGAGTATACTTGTATATGGGCGATTATAAAAACGCTTTCGACTATGCGGATCAGGTCATTAAAACCGGAAGATATTCGTTACTGCCTGCCACCAGTTATCCAAAGTATTTTACCAGTGCCCCTGAGAATAATCTGGAAACTATTTTCGCGGTCAAACACACTTTAAAAGACGATCAGCTGGATGGCGCTATAGGTTCTATGTACTGGGGCGGATCTATTGGTTATGGTGAAATGTATGCTTCCCAGCCTTACAGAGCTTTAGTCAATAAATTCCCGGAAGATTTGAGAAATACATTTGTAGTGCCTCAATATGAGAAAAACGCCGATGGCACAGTTAAAAAAGATGTACATGGAAATCCGGTTCTTCAAACCAGAAATGGCTATCCGAAATATTTCATCAACAAGTATTCTTTTCAGGATGGTTATGAGACATTAAGCTCTCCTGTGGTCTTGAGATTAGCAGAAATGTATTTAACAAGAGCTGAGGCCGCTTTTCAGTTAGGCAGGCCAAATGATGCACTGAACGATGTGAACATCATCAGAAGCCGCGCAGGGCTTACCGGAAACGCTTTATTTTCATCAGGTAATATGATGGGTTATACGAGTGTGCTGGACGTGGTTTTAGATGAACGCAGACTGGAATTTGCTTTTGAAACACAACGTAAATTTGATGTTTTCAGAAATAAAAGAACATTAAACAGAGATTATCCGGGTACACACCTGGCTTCGGGACAAACCACGCAGGAAATCCCTTATACAGATCCCCGTGTTGTTTTCTTTATTCCTGAAGATGATATTACCTTGAACCCTAACCTGGTTCAAAATCCTTAACCTAAAACCATAAACCTATGAAAAACATTATTCTATCTTTATCACTCCTGTCTCTTTTGATAGGGACCTCTTGTAAAAAGAGTACTGCTGATGCAGAACAAAGCACCAGAACACCCAAAGAGATTACTGATTTTGTAGCAACCGGGCCAAAGATTGCGATTGCTTTAGGCGGAAATGCCTGGGTAAAAACTACAGCAAGTGAAGAGATCAATACCAATGGCCTGGCTAACTGGACAAATACGGCTGCAGTGACCAGCGTTTACTTCAGAACGGAGAAGCCGGGTATTGTAACGGTCGCTTTAAGAATGAAAATCAGTTCAGGCAACAGTACCTTTAAAGTATCAACGGGTACACAGTCAATCACTAAAACTGCGTCAAATTCATCATTTGATACAGTAGCTGTTGGAAATTTCAATATCACAACCAAAGGGTATATCAAATTTGATATACAGGGTATCAGTAAAACAGGCGACTACTTTGGGGATGTTTCAGACCTGATCATCAGCGGAAAACCGGTGACTGATTCGGTAACTTATGTCAAAGACAACATTGATTCCCGCTTTTACTGGGGACGCAGAGGCCCTTCGGTGCATGTAAACTATACCATCCCTGACGCAATTAAAAACAACGTAGAATGGTTTTACAATGAAATTAATGTTCCGGTAGGTTCAGACCCGGTCGGTTCTTATTTCATGTCTAACGGTTTTGGAGAAGGTTATTTCGGTATCCAGGTAAATTCGGCCACAGAACGCAGAGTGTTATTTTCATTATGGAGCCCTTTTCCTACGGATGATCCTGCAACCATACCAGATGATAAAAAGATTAAACTGCTTAAGAAAGGTACAGACGTACATAGCGGTGAATTTGGTAATGAAGGTTCCGGTGGTCAGAGTTACCTTGTTTATCCTTGGGTAGCGGGAAAAACTTATGCTTTTTTAACCAGGGCACAACCAGATGCAGCCACCAATAAGACTGTTTATACTTCTTATTTTAAACCTTCGGATGGTAACTGGACCTTAATTGCAAGTTTTGAACGCCCTGCAACGAACACAAGGTTGAAAAGTCTGTATTCCTTCCTCGAGAATTTCGACTCAGAAATGGGAAATATCGAAAGGAAAGCAAATTATGGAAACCAGTGGGCAGTGGATACTGGCGGCAACTGGACAGAGATTACAGCCATGAAATTTACCGGGGATGATATTGCCAACCGCGGGTATAGAAAAGATGTTGGGGGCGGTGTAAATGGCAATCAGTTCTTTTTAAGGAACGGCGGATTTTTCAGCGACGCAAGTGTATTGAAACAGACTTTCAACAGACCTTCAAGCGGTGCTGCACATCCGGTAATTGATTTCAGTAAATTACCTTAGTCAATTTATCATTTGATATACAGCAATTAGCCCTGGTTATAATAGCCGGGGCTTTTTATTTAATCATTTTAATTACTTATATTAAAAGATAATTGCAACATTTGGAACAAATGTCAGATAAACCAACCACTATAAAAGAGATAGCAAAGCTTCTTGACATCTCGGTTTCAACCGTTTCAAGAGCTTTAAATGACCATTCAAGCATAGGTTTAATCACTAAAATGCGGGTAAAAAAGATGGCCAAAGAGCTGAATTATGAGCCTAATCAGAGAGCTATTCAATTTTTACAAGGTAAATCACATACGATAGGCGTTATTTTGCCAGAATTGGCTGAATCCTTTTTTTCTGCGGCAATCAGCGGAATTGAAGACATCGCTTATAAAAGAAATTATACTGTTCTGCTCGCCCAGTCTCATGACGATGCAGACAGAGAGAAACTTTTGATCGAAAAGATGAAGATGCAGCGTGTAGACGGACTGCTGATTTCAGTTTCCAAGACCACCAACACGTATGAACATTTTGAGGCCTTTAAGAAATCAAATATCCCTATCGTATTTTTTGATCGTATCCCTCCGGTCAAAAACATACATTTTGTAGCTTCCAACCTGGAATCCGGTACTTTTGAGGCCGTGAACTTCTTATTGAAGAAAGGTCACCGTACCATCGGCATGATCAATGGCCCTACCAACCTGGTTGCCAGTACAGAAAGAAAAAATGGGTATATCAAGGCCATGACCTCTCACCGCTTAAAATTCGACCCTTCTTTAATGGTTAACTGTGACTTGACAGAAGCCGGGACCATTGAGTCAATGGATAACTTTTTGAACCATAAACGCAAACCGACAGCGATCGTGACTTTCAATGATTATGTGGCTTTATTTGCCATCCGTTATGCCCGTTCTTTAAACATACAGATCAATAAAGATATTGACTTTGTGAGTTATGCGAACCTGCCGCTGATCAATTATATGGACTTCACCCCGATTGCTTCAGTAGAGCAGTTTCCTTATAAACAAGGAAAGAAGGCTGCCGACATTTTACTGGACCTGATCAATAAACCAAAGAGTGATTCCGATGCGGAACCCGCTTATTATAACGTAGTTGTAGAATCTGAACTCATCATCGGCAAAGAGAAATAAATTTACACAAACGTTTGCACAACAATCTGATAGCGAAATTGATTAAGTTTGAGTTTACGAAAAAACAAACAAACCCATCTAATTTATGCTTGATCAAATTTTACCGTTGTATGGGATTCAGCCTGCCGAAAATGACATACAACTATTTGGGGATGGTCTGATCAATCGTACCTGGAAAGTAACTACACCAGCTAACGCCTATATTTTACAGCAGGTCAATCAATCTGTTTTTAAAAAGCCACATGATATTGATCAGAATATAGCGGCACTAAAGTCTTATTTAAGCAAAACCCATCCAGCATATCTTTTTGTATCTGCACTTCCCGGGTTATCCGGTAACTCCTTAATGGAAACACCAGAGGGCTATTTCAGGTTGTTTCCTTTTATAGAGAATTCACATTCACTGAATGTGCTGAATAAAAAGGAAGAGGCTTATGAAGGGGCAAAACAGTTCGGCAGGTTCTCCAGGCTGCTGAATGATTTTGACGTTAAAAAATTACACATTACCCTGCCCGATTTCCACAACCTGACCTTACGTTTCGATCAGTTCACTGCTGCCGTAGCACAGGCTTCTGCCCAGCGGAAAGAAAAGTCTAAAGACTTAATTTCTTTCATTCTGAAACACGCAGACATTGTCACTACTTATAAAAACATAGTAGAACACAAGGAGATCCCGCAGCGGGTAATTCATCATGATACTAAAATCAATAATGTTCTTTTTGATCAGGAAAATAAAGGGATTTGTGTGATCGATCTTGATACCGTAATGCCGGGTTATTTCATTAGCGATGTCGGGGATATGATGAGAACATATTTGTCTTCTGCGAATGAGGAAGAAACCGATCTGACTAAGATAAATGTCAGAAAGGACTTCTTTAAAGCGATATATGATGGCTATATGGAGGAAATGGGTGATGTCTTAACGGCAACAGAGAAAAGCTATTTCACTTATGCCGGAAAATTCCTGATCTATATGCAGGCCATTCGCTTCCTGGCAGATTATCTTCAGAATGATATTTATTATGGAGAAAAGTATGAAGGCCATAATTTAGACCGGACGAAAAACCAGGTCACTTTATTGGAAAGGTATCTGGAACTGGAACCTGAACTGGAAGAAATTACCGGAAAGATAGCCACGTCATAACCAACAGTTCTCCAGCTGTCTGGGGTCGTTTAGTGCTCTATGTTGGAAGGGTGTTGGAAGGGTAGTTGACCCTTCCAACATAGAGCACTAACATATCCTGAATACTTCTTCATTTGAGGCACCAATTTTGTTTAATAGTTTCTCTCAAACAATTTAACAGAAAAGATGGACCGCAAACAGTTTATAAAAAATAATATTGTCCTGGGCATTGGACTGACCGCCTCAAAATTAGGATCAGCCTTTCCCTTGCCTGCAAAAAAAGAAGCTGAACATCACCGGGTAATTGTGATCGGCACTGGATATGGCGCAGCTGTTGCAGCTTTACGACTGGCGGAAAAAGGGATAAAAGTACTCATGCTGGAAATGGGCATGGACTGGCCAGCTACTAAAGATCACAATACCTTCTCTAAACTGATTTTTCCGGATAAACGGTCTACCTGGTTAAAATCGCATAGTATTCTGCCTTTTGCCAATGTATTTACATTTAAAAAGTATACGGGCGTACTGGATAGAATGGACTTTGACCACCTGAAAGTTTATGTCGGCAGAGGTGTTGGTGGCGGTTCCCTGGTCAATGGTGGTATGGCTGTAGTACCTAAAAGAGCTTATTTTGAAAGTATTCTGCCGGATATTAACGCGGGTGAAATGTATGAAAAGTATTTCCCGCTGGCGAATAAAATGCTGAAAGTGAATTCCATTTCACCAGAATTTTTTGAATCTACCCCCTATTATAAATTTGCACGTACCGCCAGAGATCAGGCACATCATGCGGGTTATAAAACTGTTTTTGTTCCCAATGTCTATGATTTCGGTTATATGGAAAAAGAAAGCCGGAAAGAAGTTTATCAGTCAGCTCTGAATGGTGAAGTGGTTTACGGAAATAATGCAGGGAAGCAGAGTCTGGACAAAACTTATCTTGCCGCTGCCTTGAAGACAAACAAAGTTGAAATCAGGCCAATGCACAGTGTACGCGCTATTCATCAAACTGATACAGGGTATAAACTGGAGGTCGATAAAATTAATACAGCAGGTAATACTGAGGTTTCACAGGATTTTAACTGCGATTATCTTTTCGTTTGCGCAGGCAGTATGGGAACTTCGGAATTAATGGTGAAAGCAAAAGTAACAGGTACCCTGCCTAAGCTGAATGCGGAAATTGGTGAAGGATGGGGAAATAACGGAAATGTAATGGCTGGAAGAAACTTCATCAAACAGGGTACCGGCGTTAAACAGTCATGTATTCCAACTATGGCCATTGACGATTGGGATAATAAAGAACATCCCGTTTTCGCTGAAATTTCACCCATGCCGATGAAAATGGAAACCTGGACTTCTTTGTACCTGGCCATTACCAAAAATCCTAACCGCGGGAAGTTCACTTACAACAGCCTGACGAATAAGGTAGTCTTGAAAATCCCTGAAAATTTTAGCACGGATGCTTTGGCCACTGTCAAAAACCTGATGGATAAGTTAAACAAGGAAAATGGAGGTACACCAGCCCGTTTATTATTTAAAAACGGTATTAACGGGGAGATTTGTTATCATCCTTTAGGCGGCTGCGTAGTGGGTAAAGCGACCGATTTATATGGCAGGTTCAAGGGCTATCATAAATTGTACACCTGTGATGGTTCTTTATTGCCGGGAAGTACCGGGGTTAACCCTTTTGTGACGATTACAGCAATGGCTGAAAGGAATATAGAGAAAATAATAGCAGAGGATTTTAGTTAAATCCTCTGTTATCAAGATTTCGGCCTGACGCGTTTCCTTGAATACGCAAACCTTTATCTGATCGGTTTAATCCAATAGCTACTGGTCTGATCCGCAAAAGGAACACGGTATTTCTTTAATGGGCTCGAACCCCAGCTATCAATTCCCTGTACACCAGATTGCTGCGCATCCATATGGACATAAATGCTGTTTCTTGCTGTTAACTCACCAGAATGATACTGTTTTTTATCCTGTTCAGGATCAAGGTCATCCAGGCTGTAAGGCAAAGCAGAGAAGCTCAACAGGTTATTTTCATACACAAACTGTAAGCCTTTTCCTTTCTGGTCCGTAAAATTCACCCAGCGTACATCTGTTTTATTACCACTTTCCTGCGGACGGGCATAAGCAAAATACTGATCTGCAGTTTTTTGTTGATACAGGCCAACCAGGGAAGCTGTTTTTCTATCTGCGTAGTTCTCCCACGGGCCTCTTCCATAAAATTCAATACGGTCATAAGTTTTCTTCAGTTCCAGATCAGTTCCTACCCGGAGCAATAAGGGATATTTCCCTTTCACCGCTTTCAAATGGTTATCCACTTTTAAAGTACCATCAGCAAAGACAGTAATTGCCGACTCTTGTACAGCCTCCCCGTCTAACAGGTCTTTTTTAAAATTCATGGTATAACTACCATCCGCATTTTGTTTTAAATCTGACCCGGTCAGCTTTGCGGTCTGATAAGCATTCCGCCATTTACGCAGGTTTTTATTGAACCCGGCACCTATATCGTTATCCGTAGGTGCTCTCCAGTAAGCTGGTACAGGACCGTTTTCCAATACCTGTTCATTGTGCTGAAAATAGCTTTTCAATACCCCTGCTTTCACATCAAATTCTACTTTAAAATCTTTGCCTGAAACAGTATAAATAGTTTCAGTTTTATGGACTTGCAAAGTTCCTTTAGCGATAACCGGTTGTGCGGCAGGCTCTATTTTATTTAAAGCAAACTGCTCATAGGCAACTTCATAACCTTTTTCTAAAAACGGCTCTGCTTCTTTCAGCACATAATGTACATTCAGAAAGTATTCCTGTCCAGCTTGCTGCTTGAATTTAACAGGCAGGTTTACTGTGATTTCTGCACGCGGGCCAACTGCAAGATTTGCAACCGTTCCCTGCCGTATGATTTTCCCGTTCGCGATTATCTCCCAGTTTAATTGCGTATGGCTGATGTCCCTGAAAAAATAACTGTTTGTGATTTTAACCTGGTTATTGCCCAGGAACACGGTTTTGATAAACTGGTGTGTTTTTTTTACCTGTACCGCCATTGGCGTTAGTTCCCGGTAAGCAGTAACAACTCCTTTAACACAAAAATTATTATCACTGAAATTTTCATTCACAGGCCCTTCTAAAGGAAAATCACCACCATAAGCCAAAATACGTTTTCCATTTTTAACGGTATCTAATCCCTGGTCGATCCATTCCCAGATAAAACCTCCCTGCAACTTGGGATTATGCTCAATAGCATTCCAGTATTCATCATAATTCCCTAAACTATTTCCCATAATGTGGGCAAACTCACTCATAATTAAAGGGCGTGTTTCCTTACTTTTTGAGTACTCAATTAACCAGTCAGGATCTGGGTATTGCGGTACAATCATATCGGTATTAAAGTCTTCTTCTGCCCGCTCATATTGTACCGGACGCGTCGTATCTGCGTTTTTAAGCCATGTATATCCTTCATACATATTGGTTCCGTTTCCTGCTTCATTTCCCAATGACCAGGTGACTATCGAAGGATAGTTTTTATCTCTTTCATACATCCTGCGGATGCGTTCAAAATGTGCATTACGCCAGGTCTTGTCATTCGCAAAAGTAACTGCCAGATCATATCCGCGGCCATGAGATTCAATATTCGCCTCATCAACTACATATAAACCATATTCATCGCAAAGCTCCATCCAGTAAGGATCGGGAGGATAATGAGAGTGACGAACTGCATTGATATTGAGCTTTTTCATCATTTCCATATCCTTACGCATATCGGCATGTGTTAAGGTATGACCTTGTTTAGGATTATGTTCGTGCCTGTTCACGCCTTTGATAAAAACACGCTTGCCATTCACCAGGAAATCGCTTCCTTTAATCTCTACACTGCGGAAACCTACCCGATGGGGAATGACTTCTATGATTGCCCCTTTGCTGTTTTTAAGGATGATATTCAGCGTGTACAGGTAAGGAATTTCGGCAGACCACTGTTTAATTAAAGGAATTTCTTTCTTAAAATTCAGTTGCTGCTGGTAATTACCCAATACAGTTTGCGGGTCGCTGTTCTCTTTCCAGATTGACTTTCCAGCCGCATCTTTTAAATCCAATGCGACAGAGAAGGTATCTGGTCTGCTGTGGTTGGTCCGCTGATCCATCCTGTAATTGTCTACATTAAGCTGTACATCGAGGATACCATTGTTATAATCTTTGGTCAGGTTACCGTTTACCCTGAAATCGCGAATATCCAGTTTTGGTGTAGAATATAAATAGACCTCACGTTCGATACCGGAAATACGCCACATATCCTGGCATTCCAGGTAACTTCCGTCACTCCATCTGTATACTTCTAAAGCAACCAGGTTTTTGCCTGGTTTTACATATTTAGTCAGGTCAAATTCAGCAGCAAGCTTGCTGTCTTCACTATAGCCAACCTTTTTACCATTCACCCAGATATAAAAAGCTGATTTTACAGCACCTAAATGAATAAATATCTGGCGGCCATCCCAGTTTGCAGGCACTTCAATTGTTTTACGGTAAGAGCCCACCGGGTTATTGTCTGCCGGAATATCAAAAGGAGGATCTAAGCGTGCTCCTCTTTTAGTCTGGCCTGCAAATTCATAAGGCTGATTGACATAAATGGGTAAACCGTACCCATTGGTTTCCCAGTTCGCAGGAACTTTAAAGTCCTTCCATCCGGCATCGTTATAATCTGTTTTATAAAAGTCCAAAGGACGTTTTGAAGGGTCTTGTACCCAGTTAAATTTCCATGTTCCGTTCAGGGACATGAAATAGGCAGAGTTTTCTTTTTTCCTTTGAGCAGCCATTGCACTGTTTTCGTAAGCATAGGCTTCCGCGCGCATTGGCATCCGGTTAACTGATACAATATCGGGCGTTTGCAGCTCTGTTGGAATTAATTGTGCTTTGACAGTTTGCGTACCTGAAAGCAAAACAATCATCCCCAGAAGCATTGATTGAAGTGAAGATCTCATTTGTGTGTTTAGTTATTTTTAAAGTTCCATGCCGGCACATCAGACGGGTGATGTGATTGGCGGGCAATTTCTTCCAGTTGTTGAATGACCAGAGGCTCTATGGCAGCAAGGTCCTTGGTTTCCTGAGGGTCTGTTCCCAGGTTATAGAGTTCCCATTTCGAAGCCGCAGTACCGGCGTTATTTCTAACCCCTTTCCATTTGCCTTTTCTAATAGCCTGCCTTCCGCCGTCTTCATGAAATTCCCAATACAAGAATTCATGTTGTTTTTGCTGACCTTTGGAAAACAGCGTTGGCAAAATAGAAACCCCGTCTACAGTTGCAGGAACGGATTGTTGTATGAGTTCAGCAAAAGTAGGCAGGAAGTCCCAGAAGGCTCCGGTTTGCTGCGTGCGCTTACCTTTTTGGATTTTCCCCGGCTAGTAAGCGATCATAGGTTCACGGATTCCGCCTTCGAATCCCTGGTTTATCGGATCGCCGGATGACCCCACAAATCCTAATCCCCACTTGCCGAAATCACCTGTTGCATAACCAGCTTTCTTAAAGATTTTAGCCAGCGTGAGGGTGGAATCCGGCAATGGCCGCTGCCCTTCCGGTTCAATTTCATAGTTTCCGCGGATGGGTGTATGCCCGGTATGCTGCCCGGTCATTAACGCAGAACGTGATGGGGCACAAACTGAAGTCCCGGCATAAAACTGGGTAAATAACAGCCCGTTTTCTGCTAGTTTATCCAGGTTGGGTGTCTGAATAAGTTGCTGTCCATAAGCACCCAAATCTCCATAGCCCATATCATCAGCCAGGATAAAAACCACGTTAGGTTTCTCCTGAGCTTTCAGCGCATTCACGATTGTCAGGCTTAAACAGACAAGCAGAGCTAATTTCTTCATATTTAGTATCCTGTATTTTGTTTCAATACTCCTTTTGAAAGGTCAATTTGTGATTGAGGAATTGGCATCAGGTATAATTTATCGTTCCAAATCCTTTGTTGTGCCTGGCTATTTTTAATGTTGTTAACCGTAGTCATTACCTGTGGTGCAATTTTCCAGCGGCGGATGTCCATATAACGTTGTCCTTCCAAAGCCATTTCTACTCTGCGTTCGTTGCGGATTAATGTTCTTAAAGTATGCTGATCAGCATATTTTGCGCGGTCTACTACTGGCATTCCTGAACGGGTACGAATGGCATCTAAAGCGTCATAAACTGAACCGTCCGGCCCGATCACTTCATTTTTAGCTTCCGCATAAGTCAATAAAATTTCAGCATAACGAATCAGAATTACGTTCGCGTAGTTGTCAACCTGTTCTCTTAAGATAGATGGATCTACCATTTTGCGGAAATTATAACCTGTCTGAGACATATTAGAAGCACCTTCCACCCATTTAAACTGATAATTATCTTCTACTGCATACCAAGGTGCTTTTTCAAATAAAATACTGGCATAAAAGCGCGGATCACGATTTTTATATTCATTGACAAAGGCCGGATCATTAGCCAGGTAAAGGGCAGCCCGCTTTGCCGGATCTGTCGGGGCTACTGCATCCCCTGTTTGGTAACTGGCATAACTATCCACCAGAGATTGAGTCGGCGTTACAGAACTCCAGCCACCAATCGTACCCGGAGGCAATAAAGTGTTCAATGGGTTAACATCGATCTGCTTGATATGCTGTTGATCCAGGATAACTTCAGAATTCCCGTTATTCTTCTGATAAAAAATGGCTTCATAGCTGCTTAATCCTAAACGGAATTTATTTTCATCTGCTGCATCTTTGAAATTTACCCAGTCTGTGTACTTGTCATGAGCTTGCAACGGGTCTTGTGCGGTGACTTTGAACAGGCTATAACCCAGGCCCATGACCTGGCTGGCGGCATCAGCAGCTTGTTGCCACTGTCCATCATATAAATAAGCTCTTGCTTTTAATGCTAAAGCTGCACCTTTTGTAATTCTTCCTTTTTCATTTGGTTTACCGCCTGCATAAGATTGAGGCAGGATTTTTGAAACGGCATCGAGTTCGTCCAGTACAAATTTTAAAACTTCTGCTTTTGGAGTCTGCGCGATATTTTCATCCCCTATGGCCACTACATTTTTGATTAAAGGGACTGCGCCGAACCTGCTGAGCAGGTTAAAATAAGCGAAAGCTCTCATAAAACGGACTTCAGCTTTATAACGGTCTAGTAACGCTTTATCAATCACAGTTACTTTATCTGCATTATCCAGGAAATAATTTGCTCTGCGGATACCTGTATAATCCCAACCTGATAATCCCAAATCAATAGTCGAAGTGATCGCTCCTGAGGAAACATCAGCTGCAATACTTTCCCACGGATATTGTGCATGCACATTGTCGGACGCACCATCAGCGTACACCATCCCAAAAGCACCATCTGCTCCTGGAAGTTTTGTATAAACACCCATTACTACCTGGTAAACATCATTTTCATTCTTCCAGAAATTAAGTTCTGAGAGTTGTTGCGGTGGTCTTTCTAAAAAGTCTTTTTTACAGGAAGTCAGCGCAATAGTTGCGAATAAGCCCGTGAATATATATAGAGATAATTTTTTCATTGCTTTAATTTTTAGGATTAGAAACTTGCATTTAAACCGAGTGACCAGGTTTTGATCCCTGGATAACCACCGCGGCCAGAACCCGATTCAGGGTCATAATCAGCCAGGCGTTTATCTGCCATAATCGTAAATGGATTACTGCTTGTACCGTAAAATCTCAGCCTGGACATTCCGAATTTCTTACTGACCTGCTGTGGGATGGTATACCCTAAAGTGATCCCTCTTATCCTGAAATAAGAACCGCTGAATAACCAGAAAGAAGAGGTTGGGGTATAATTTTGTCCTCCCGATGCAGTAGTCAGGATACGTGGGAAATCTGCATTTGGATCAGGATTAGCGGCCGTCCATCGGTTTTTCCACTGCTCTTTGACACTGCCTCCGTTAAAAAACGGATAAGCGGCCTCTTCCGATAAATAAGTCTTCACATTGGCAACGCCATAGGTAAGTACGCTGAAATCAAATCCCTTATAACTCGCGCTGATATTAAAGCCATAATTGAACCAGGGAACATCAGTGCCTAATACTTTACGGTCTAAAGCATCAATTTTACCGTCTCCATTCAGGTCTTTATATTTAATATCACCAGGGCCGGTTGCTGCCGACTGAAAAGCATGATTTTTTACGTCTGCGGCATCTGTGAAAAGACCGTCAGCTTCATAACCATAAAATGAACCGATAGATTCTCCTACTCTCTGGATATATCTGCCGTCAAAATTATCTCTGCTGTCTGATAGTCCTGTAATTTTATTCTGGATAACAGAGAAGTTCGCGCCGATACTATAGCTGAAATCATTCCCTATTTTATTGTTATGGGTTAGCCCAAGTTCAAATCCTTTATTTCGGGTGGAAGCTGCATTTACTAAGGGAAGACCGCTGGTTTTCGCGTTAGTCGTATTGGTATTTACCCCAATTGTTTCGAGCGTGGAAACTCTTAATAATAAGTCTTCAGTGTCTTTAATGTAGTAATCTGCAGTAATATCTAATTTGCTGTTAAACAAACTCAGGTCTAAACCAAAATTGGTCATGTATACACTTTCCCATGAAGTCAGCAGATTAGGTATCCTGTCCTGCCATACACCTCCTTGTGGTAAACCTTCAAAATTATAAGCATAACCATTGCTCAGCAGGTTAGAATAGTTCCCAATCGTTACTGGGTTTTCATTCCCTAATGAGCCATAAGAGCCGCGTAATTTCAGGTTGGAGATCCAGCTGATGTTTTTCATAAAGTCTTCCTTAGAGACGATCCAGCCTGCAGAAAAAGAAGGAAATACGGCTCTGCGGACACTGCTTTCAAAACGCGAAGAATAATCTATACGCGCATTGGCTTCCAGCAAATATTTGTCATTAAAAACATAGTTGAAGCGGCCGAACAGTGAACGTATTGCCCATTGCTGCTCAGCAGAGGTGTTGGCTTGTCCGTCGTCATCGGTGTTAATATCTTCAGGATTCGAAGATCCGCTGCCCACTGTAGTTAAATCATTGTTAGGGAAGTTTTTTCTGCCCAGAAAAGCTGTTCTGTAAGTGTTACTTTCCTGACTTGCGCCTAAAGTTAATTTTCCAAAGTGTTTGCCAAAGGAACGCTGGTAATCTGCAGTACCCTGAACCAGCGTCTCTCTTCTTTTGCGGTAATATTCTTTCATATTATTCACTGTCGATGCCGTAGAAGAAATGGGTGCCCCGGTCAGAAAGTTCTTGATCGGGTCCAGTGTGCTGGTAAAAGCCCAGGAATTTCCATCAGTAAATTTGAACGAGGCCAGTCCGTTGATCGTCAGCCCCGGCAATGGTGTTAAGACTACATTTCCTGCGGTTTGCAGATAGTTATCTTTATCCCAGGCACTGCCACCGTCTTCGATCATCCGCAGCTGATTACGTTTGGCAGTTTGTGAATTGACTGTTCCATTGTCCATAGATCCCCAGTCTCCATTGCTTTGGCGCAGTACAGAAGTTGGCAAAGAACGGTTAAGTTCAGTCCAGTTCAGATCTCCTTTACGGTCAAAATTCTGACTGGTGAAAGACAGGTTGGTCCCGATTTTTAAAATATTGGGAACAATAATACTTTCTGTATTTAATTTACCACCCACACGAGTTTGCTTTTTATCCGGAACTAAAGAGGATTGCGTCAGGTAATTCAAGCCCAGATAACTGCTGGTCACTTTACCGGGTGAGTTTACATTCAGACTGATATTACTTTGCGGTGCACTTTGACGCACGACTTCTTTGTACCAGTTTGTATTGGGGTATAAGTCAGGTTGAGAGCCATCCTGATAGGCCTGAAGTTGTGCAGCTGTGAAAATTGGTTGTCCGCCGGCATTGGTTAACGCTTCATTGTATAGGTTGGCATAATCAAATGATCCTGCATATTTCGGTAAACGTGTAGCGGTTTGCCAGCCATAATCTGCATTCAGCTCTACTAACGTTCTGTCTCCGCCACCACGTTTGGTGGTCACCATAATGACTCCATTTGCAGCTCTTGATCCATATAATGAAGCGGAGGAAGCATCCTTTAAAACGGAAATACTGGAAATATCATTTGAATTGATGGCACTTAATTCTGCTGCGGTTGCGGGAATTCCATCAATCACATACATCGGTTCACTGGCAGAACTCAAACTAGCTCTTCCCCTGATCGAGATTGTACCTGTACTATTGGAAGTACCATTGGTATTCCGGCCTACATCGCCAGGACGCTGTAAAATAGTCAGCCCCGGAGAAACACCCTGCAAAGCATTTTGCAATGAACTTACTGGTCTGTCTTTCAATTGTTTTGCACTAATTGTAGCGATAGCACCTGTTAAGCTGCTTTTCTTTTGTGTACCATAAGCAACGACAACTACTTCGTCCAGGTTACTTGCTTGTACGGCCAGTTTAATGGTTAACGGGCTTCCCGATCCGGCACTAATTTCCTGCGTGATATAGCCTAAATAAGAAACGACAAGAATAGCTTTTTCATCCAGGTTGGCCAATTTAAATTGACCTTCACTATCGGTAATACCGCCTTGGGCTGTGCCTTTGACTTTAACTGTTGCACCAGGAATACCCATTCCCTTTTCATCTACAACTTTACCGGTCACATTGATATTTGCTTTAACGGCTGCAGGAGAACTTGCTTTTTTTTCCTGTACAACTATAGTTTTTGCTGCGATCGTATATTCAAGGGATTGGTTGGCAAAAACCTGCAGCAGTGCATCTTCCAGGCTCGCTTCTTTAACTTCTATATTCACTGGTCTGGCGAGCTTCAGATCTTTCCTGATAAAGAATATATCATATCCGCTCTGACTTTTTATTTCATTGAGAATTTTCTCTAATGGTGCATTTTTACGGGACAGGGTAATACGGCCTTGTGCAAAAGCCATTGCATTGAGCTGTAGTACGGCTGTTAATATTAAAATAGCTGTAAACTTCGTCACACGAAGAATTTTCCTATTCCTACAGGGCTTCCCGTATGAATCAGGGGCAGGGGTTTCATACATTGATTTGGTTGTGTTTAGGCGATAACCCGATTTTGAGGCCCGGTAATCTTGGTTAAGTTGATTTTTGTTTGGTATTTTTAATAGGAGAATTGAGTTTGCCTGATAGCAGAAGCAGGCGTTCCCGCTTATAGCGCTGAGTGTTTTTGATAGAAGAAGTAAAGGTTATGACATCAATATTATCCTCCTTCCTTCGATCTTAAATTTAATTTTCCGGGTTAGTTCCAGGATCTGGAGAACTTCCGCAAGGCTTTTTGATCTTGAAATCGCTCCGCCAAAAGATATGGTATCGAATTTCCCGCTATAGCTGATCTCTACATTGTACCATCTGCTGAGTTTACGCATAGAAACTTCGAGGTCTTCATCTGCAAAAGTGAAATAGCCATTTTTCCAGGCCACTGCATTTTCGATGTCAACCTTTTCTACCTGGAATGAAGCTTGCGTTAAAGTGGATTGTTCTCCTGGACGGAGTAGCTTTGAATCACCATGTTCCTGTGAACTGGCATTGGAAACTTTAACGATACCTTCTAAAAGTGTTGTTTTTGTAGCCTTTTCTTCCGGATAGGCATTGACATTAAAATGCGTGCCCAGTACCTGAACTTCCTGTTTGCCGGTGACTACGGTGAACGGTCTTTTTTTATCTTTTGATACTTCAAAATAGCCTTCGCCTGTGAGTTCAACTTTACGCTGGTGCGCTGCGAACTGTGCAGGATATTTCAGAGAGGAAGCGGCATTGAGCCATACTTTAGTTCCATCAGGCAGATTGATTTGATATTGTCCGCCTACAGGGGTTTCTATCGTATTAAATTCAGTGGTCTGATTTGCTGAGGCAGCAGCTGATGAGTTCTTAATTGTATAAACTAATTGTCCGTCGGCAGTTTTGGTAATAGCTATACCAGATTGCTCGGCAATTTCACCATTCGAAGAATCAGTTAAACTGATTTTCCGGCCATTGGCAAGTGTTAAAGTTGCTTTATTGCCACCCGGTTTGATGTCGGCAGCTATTTGTCTGGCCACCTTTTTCCGGGGAGATAATGAGGTATTCAAAGAAAGATAAACTAAGGTTCCTGAGATCAGAATGAGTGTCGCTGCTGCTAAAACTGAATAAATCAACCCTGTGTTCCTCCGCTTTGGCAAAAGAAGTTTATCCTTTATCTTTTCGTTTATCTTTTTGCCCAGCGCAGCACGATTATCCTCTTCTTTCAGGATAAGCTCTGTATCATCAAAGGAATTGTACCAGCTATTAAACTGCGCTTTTTCCTCTGCTGTGATCGTACCTTTACGCCACTTTGCGGCAAGCTGTGCTAGTTTTTCTTTGTCCGGATTGGAACTCATTGTAGTGGCTGTTTATTAGATAGCCAAATCAATCCGGGAAATCCCTTAGTCTATTTTGAAATTAGTATAAAAAAAGAACTGACTTTGCCATTTGTGCGAGATAACCGAATTTTGCCCGGATCGTTTTCCGTGCTTTAGCAAGATGCGCTTCTACAGTTTTCTCCGCAATATTCAACTCCTTCGCAATCTGTTTCTGAGAATAGCCGTGTTCATGTTTCAGCTTAAAAACCAGCATACATTTTTCAGGTAAAACACGGATGGTTAATGCCAGTTGATTTTGCAGCTCATTGAAATCCAGCAGGTCTGAAGTAGACTCATCGACCGGAGAGCTCCAAACCAGTATTTCCTTCTTCACCCTGCTCTCTCTGCTTTTTTTCGCCATCCGGTTGATGACTTCAAACTTCACTGCAACCGAAAAATAGTATTGAAATCCTTTCATCAGTTCGAATGTGCTGCGTTTTCTCCAGAGGTTACAGAAAATATCCTGCACTATTTCTTCTGCTTCATACGCGTCATCGGTTCTTTGACGCGCAACCACATATAATCTTTCCCAATACCTTTGATAAAGTTCATTGAATGCGGCTTCATCATCAACCGTAAGCAAACCAGCCAGTTCATGATCTGTAAGGGTAGCATAAGATTTTGTAGGCCTGGTGTTAAACAATGAATCCAGCATGTTATTAAGTTTAATCTTAATATACTGGCAAGCAAACCCATTAAAAAGGATGAGAACTACGCAAACGCTTGCATAATAGTTCCATTTAATAAGAAGATACGGATGTTTTTTACCTGATGTGATACAAAATAAATGTATAATCAAGAAAATTATAGTTGCTTTAACGTTTTAAATAAAACCTGAGAGGTTAGCCGTTAAATCTCAGCACAAACGTTTGTTTTGAATTATCAATCCCGATTCAGACAATGACTTTAGTCGGATCACCATTTAATCCACGCAAACGGCGAAGAAACATTTCGGCCATGAGTTCAGCTCTGTTTTTAGCCTCTGCTGCCATTTCCCCTTCGAAATCTTCCTCAATAGTTGCCCTGAACAAGATTAACCAGCGTTCAAAATGTTTTGCTTCAATAGCCAGTGGAGCGTGTTTGGCAAAAGGGTTTCCCCGAAAACCAGGAACCCCGAATAATGCAGCATTCCAAAACCTGTACATTTGCTGCAGATGAGGGTTCCAGTCTTGCAGTACACTTGCGAAAACAGGCCCGATCAGTTCGTCCTGCTGAACTTTCCCGTAAAATTTATCTACGAACAGCATAATATCTTCCACGTTTTTAATGTCAGCCTTCATTGTTACAAATTTACGGATTAAGCGCTTTGAAAAAATCATATCAAAAATCATAGTTATGTAACATTCCTAAGATAATAATATATTATTTCAGGAAATATTTGTTTTTGTGATTTAAAAGTAGAGATTTGTTTCAATGGGTTTAATCAGACACTTACTTTACACGCTTCGAATGGCGATTGCATCAAAAATGCAACCTGCCCGTGTTCTGCAACGTCAACCCGTTTCTTACCACTCTAATTTAGGATACTTTTTCCGTAAAAATAGCAAAGACTTTATTCAGTAAGTCCCGGCCCCGCATCAGGTTTGGGGCCAGCGATAAAGCTTTATTTTTTTATATCTTAATTTATTTTGTTAATGAAAACAATCCTTACACACCGCTTTATTTATGCAATGCTCGAAATTTCCTTTACCAGGGAAATGTGCGCTTCATTTGCAATGTATTGCCGCATGATAGCTATTCATTATCATTTTGGATTCCACTCCCAAACTACCAGCAAGGACTTTATTAAGTAAGCCCCGACCCTCATTTGGTTTGGGGCCTTCAGGAAAATCATGAAGCTGTATACCAGACAGCTCCACTCTCTTTTTTTACTGAATTAATAGTTTATATGATTAATAAATTTAAATCCATTTCATGGATCGGCTTGGGCTTGATAGGTCTTTTCGGCTTAAATGTAATGCTTGTTCTCGCTGCTTTACTTCTGGATGATGATTGGTTAACTGTGCTGTCTATCCTGTTCACTGTGCTGCAATTATTCCTGTATCGTAAGCTTAAACCGCAACAACGAAAGTTTAAAATCCATAGCCGGCTGCTCAATCTTCAGAAATCGCATGCTGCGAATTAATAAATAAAATCTAATAAATATCATATGGACCCGACATCATTATTTTAATGATCAAAGGCTCCATATGACCAAAAAAAACAATAAACAAATAAGCATATGAAAACGGAACAATTAATGATCGTTAAAAAAGAACTGGATCTGTTAAAAAAACATCTTAAAGATTCTAATCTTTCCGAATACAATAAAAACCAGTTACTTGCAGAGTTAGGTTCTGCAAAAGTTGTCAAAGAAGATGAGCTACCTGATGATGCGGTATGTATCGGATCAGAAGTAGAGATCCAGGAAGAATTAAGTGAAAGAAAATATACTTTTCAAATTGTCTTTCCTGCGGAAGCCAATATGAAAGAAAATAAAATGTCTGTCTTTGCCCCTATCGGCACCGCCTTATTAGGCTACCGCGTGGGCTCCAAAGTTCAATGGGAAATGCCCGATGGCATGAGAACATTTGCTATTTTAAAGGTTACCCATAAAAAAGGCTAAGCGAGTTAAAGCCTATAAAAAATGCCCTGTTAATTAGCTTAACAGGGCATTTCAATTTAAAAACCTGGTGCTGTTTAGAATCCAGGATTATTTGGTAATAAGCTTGAATTCACATCCGTTTCCTGTTTAGGCAAAGGGAACAACAATTGCTTCTCTGAGAATGTTGCGCCGAAAACTGTTTTGTGCCCTACAAAATTGTCCCAGTTGCCAGTCACATCATTGTGAACCTTCCTGGTACGAATCATATCAAACCACATTTTATTCTCGAAACACAATTCATAGTAACGTTGTGCCCATACTTCCTGCTCAAAAGCCGCCGATGATAACGCGCCGATCGGAGCTAGTTTAGCTCTTCTTCTAATATCATTCACAAACTGAATCGCTGTCCCATTAGGTGCACCTTCTGCCTGATTTGAAGCTTCTGCGTACATTAATTCTACATCCGCTAAACGGTACAAAGTAAAGTTAAGATCAGACTTCAATGTACCAGATACTGCAGTAGAGTCAAACCATTTATAGATATAATTCCCTTTAAACTGCACAATATCGTTGTTCTTATAGCTCTTATAACTTGTATAGAAAAACTGTTTTTCTGCTACCCTTTTATCACCAGGTGCATAAGAACTGATAAACTGTGGCGTTGGATAAACTGAACCATATTCATCCGAATAACCCGAAATACCTGAATAATTCGGGATAGTCAGTGAAGTCAATGGATTGTTTGAAGGAACAGAAGCTGCATACTGAACCTGGAAAATAAATTCCCCGTTGTTTTTATTTGCAGGTTTCAGCATATCCGTATACTCCGGAAATAAAGAAAAACCTCCTGTTTGCGCAACCGCCAGTGAACGTTTGGCCGATTCAGCATAATATTGTTTTCCGCCGTTGATTGCTGCACCAGCATAAGTTAAATATACATCTGCCAGAATTGATTTTACAGCGCTCATAGACACTTTTCCTGTAATATCCTTCCAGGGTAAAGTAGATTTCTCTGCTTCCAGTAAATCCGGGATAATCACGGTATCATAAATATCCTTTGCAGCTGTTCTTGGAATCGACAGGTTCAGGTTTTTAGGAATTTCAGTAACCTTTGGAACAGCTCCGTACATTCTCACCAGGAAAAAATAGTATAAAGCTCTAAGCGTACGCGCTTCGGCCATCAGGTTTGTTTTATCTGCTTCACTAAGTCCCGGAGCGTTGATACCAGGTATTTTTTCGATAGCGATATTACATGCACCAACTCCCTGGTACATTTTCTGCCACCAGGTATCGATATAAAATGAAGTCGTATTGTAAGAAAGATTCTGGAAATTAACTGCTCCGGTTTGTCCAAGATCACTATTTGCTTTTCCGGTCATAAATTCCATCAGGTTATAGGTATTTCCTCCGTATGATGAAGGTTGTCCCTGCAACATCCCCTGCAGATATTGATAACTTGAATTCGCAAAGGCTCTGGCTACTTTAGCACTGGAAAGCTCTGAATCCGGAGTTATAAAATCGGTGGGCTTTTCATCCAGGAATTTTTTACAAGAAGCACAGGTAAGTAAAACCAGTACCGCAAATAATATATTTTTTGTCGTTTTCATGTGATTCAGTTTTAAAAGGTAAGTTGAACGCCTAAATTCCAGATACGAGGTCTTGGCGTAGCGAAAAAGTCAATATTTTGAGAGAAAGAAGCATTTGAACCGTAAGTCTGGTTAAATGTATCTACCTCCGGATCATATCCTGTGTACTTGGTGATGATAAACAAGTTCTGAACGTTTGCGTAAATTCTTAAACGATTGATGTGCAACTTCTGATTTACTGCCGCAGGTAAGCTATAACCCACGATAAAATTCTGACCACGGATAAATGAACCATCCTCTACCCACCAGCTGTCAAAGTGTGAATCCTGAGCGAATTTATAGTTACGTACCTGGGAAATAGAAGTATTTTGATTTTGTGGTGTCCACGCATTTAACACTGTTGCCAAACTATTCGAGATCGTCTGTCTGTCTTCAGTAGAGTGTTTAAAGTTAGCTGCTGTATTGACACCCTGAACAAAACGAATATCAAATGATAAATCCCAGTTTTTATATTTAAAACTACTGCTGAATGTTCCTGTCCATTTTGGATAAGCCCGGCCTATAATACTATAGTTCACGCTACCATCCTCATTGTAAAGGTATTTTCTGTCTCCGGTTTTTAAGCCATGTGATGCGGCCTCAGCTGCTTCATTTTCACCATAAGTGCCCAGACGTGTCATTCCGTAAAAAGATCCGATTGGTTCGCCTACACGAACTACATAATTCTGACCAAGGAAGTTCGGGCCAGGGAAAATGTCAGCGTTACCATCATTCAACTTGATAACTTTGTTTTTATTCGCAGAGAACAGGAAGCTGGTTGACCAGGTGAAATTATCTGTTTTAACATTGACCGTATTCAAACTGATCTCTATTCCGGAATTTCTTACTGAACCTACGTTTTTGTAAACATTTGCATTGGTAAATCCTGCGGACCACGGAATTGGGGTCTGTAACAATAAATCTTTGGTGACACGGTTATAATAATCAAAAGTCAGGTTAATTCTATCATTGAATAACCCTAATTCAACTCCTGCATCTGCTTGGATTGATCTCTCCCATTTCAAATCCTGATTACCGATATAACTAGGCAATAGTGTTGATTGTGCTGAACCACCTAAAACAGTTGTACTTGGCTGAATTTGTGATAAAGAACGGGCTTGTCCAATTTCCTGGTTACCTGAAGTACCATAACTTGCACGGATCTTTAAATTAGAAACGGTTTTACTGTTTTTAAGGAAATCTTCTTGTGAAACGCGCCATGCAGCACCTACAGAAGGGAAAAAGGCATATTTATTGTTTTTTCCAAATCTCGAAGAACCATCATAACGGCCTGTAGCTGTAAATAAATATTTATCATCCAGACTATAGTTTACCCTTGCATAGAATGAACTTAAAGCAGATTTAGTATCATAAGATTCAGATGCAGATCTTACTGAACCAGCCTGAAGATAATGATATTGAAAAATATCATCTACAAAGTTTTGCGTTTCTGCACGAACTCTTTCATAACCAGTTTGCTGTAAAGATGCGCCTAATAAGGCTGTAAATTTTTGACGTTCATTGATTTTTTTGTTCCACGTCAAATAATTTTCTGTCTGCCAGTAATAGTTATCATAAGCATTGATATTGGCTACCCCGCCTTCATCGGCAGATAAATGCTGCAAATTCTGAGAAGAAAAGAAGTTATTTTTATTGGAGCTCAGGTTATATCCAAAGTCAGTTTTAAAATCAAGTTCGCTGGTAATATGAACTAAAGCATAAACATTACCCAGCATTTGTAAAGTATTATTGATCGTATATCTGTTGTTTGCAATATCTATCGGATTTGGTGCACCCTCTAAACCAGCAATATCAAAATTCCCTGCATATAGGCCATTAGCATATTTTACAGGTAAAATCGGCACTTCTTCGCCTACTGCCCTGGCAACATTTAAACTTCCGTTACCATCGGTAACTAAACGTTGTATGCTTCTGATCAGGTTCACATTACCACCTAATTTTAACCAGCTTTTCACATCATTATCTAAGGTCATCTTTACAGAATAGCGCTTAAAGCCTGAAGTAGGAGCCAGTCCTTTTTGATTCAGATAACCTAATGATAAACTGTACAGGGATTTTTCATTACCACCTTGTACATTTAACTGGTGATTTTGTGAGAAAGCAGGTTTATAAGTTTCCTTTTCCCAGTTTGTATCATAAAGAGGTTTATTGTTGGTATCAAATAATAATGGATAATTTGCATAATTCAAGGCTTTTGGAGGAGTCCATACGCCACCTGCAGGGTCAAATTTTGTACCGTTCGCGAAAGCCTCATTGTAAACTTTCAGGAATTCTTCTGAATTTAACGATTTCACATGTCTGTATAATTCACTCACGTTTGCATTCGCCTCGTAACTAATTTGCGTTCCCTCTCTGCGCCCTCTTTTTGTGGTGATCATAATGACCCCATTTGCACCTCTTGAACCATAAATAGCGGTAGAAGAAGCGTCTTTTAAGACTTCTAATGAAGCCACATCATTCGGGTTAATCGAATTCGGATCAACACCCGCAACCCCGTCAATTACATATAAAGGATCAATATTGGAGTTAATAGATCCAATACCCCTTACCCGTACTTTCGCGGCTGTTCCTGGAGCTGCACTGTTCAAACTCACCTCAACACCTGCTATTTTACCTTGCAGGGCCTGGGAGATATTTGCAACAGGTTTATCCATCAGCTGTTCACCTTTAATGGTGGCAACAGCTCCGGTTAAATCTGATTTCTTAACCGTACCGTAACCAATTACAACTACTTCGTTCAGGTTATCGGCCTTTTCATCCAGCTGGATGTTGATGGTACTTCTACCGCTGATCGTTCTTTCCTGTGCTGTAAAACCTGTAGAAGAGAAAACCAGGATAGCCTTATCATCAGCTACCTGAATTTGGTAATTTCCAGCAGCATCAGTTATTGCGCCTCCAGCTGCCCCCTTTATTTTGACACTAACCCCGGGGATCGCGAGGTTGTCCTTTAAACCGGTGACCTTCCCGGTAATTTTAATTTGTGCCATCACCTGCAGGGAAAGCAGTGAGAGCAAAATGGAGTAAATAAATGCTTTTTTCATAATTTGGTTTTTAGTTTTTGGTTTTTGGTGTGGTTATATGATCGTTTTAAAAGCTGTTCAGTTGTTAGTTTTTGGCGGCCCATTGTTTAAGAGATTCAACGGCATCGAATAAAACGCCCGCCTCTCCTCTGAAATCACCGGACCCTTTGGCTTCGCCGGTTTGTACATTGTACCATTCATAAAATCCTTTATGGGCAATTGCGCGGTCTACCATAGGCATTAATTCTTCATAAGCTTCTTTAATCAGCTGATTAGAGATTAAACCAGGAATCATCCGGCCACCGAACCAGGTCCAGTCACCGCCATTTTGATAAGAATAAGGAAGCATATTTGGAAATTCACTTTCCGGATAAGGGGGATAAACTGTAAAGCCTATCGTTGCAAATTTTTCTTTTGCTGCGGCAGCTACGATTTGAAGGTTAATTTGTTGTACCTCTTTTGGAGTGTTAAATCCAGCCAGAATTGCACATACAGAGCCACCACAGTATAAAATCTTGTCTTCGTCAAATGTTTTAGAGAAAGGACTGCCGTTTAAATACAAATGAGGTCTGTATTTTTGAGCTTCAGGCATCCACAGGTGTTTGCGGACATTTGCTTTAATTTTACTGGCCACGCCCGCCCAATCTTGCTGTGTTTTGTAGTTTGCAGGTTTCATAGCCAGAAAATCATTTATGGCGATGACAAACATGGCATTATCATAAATATCAACTGCCCATTTGGTATGTGCATTGATCGCTACCCCCCAGCCTTTTTCTGGTTGTACGTCTCCCCAGTCAACCGTAGCAGCACCTTTTACAAGACCATATTTAGCTGACCATCTATCTTTTAAGATATAGGAGAACGATTCTTCCATACGTTGCAAAATGGTTTTAGCTCCGATACGTTCGGAAAGAATACTTTGATCACCAGTCACGTCAATATACTTGCTCACCGCTTGTACCAATGAGGATTCCTGATCAGTTTCTACTGTATTTTTATGGGCGGCCCATCCTGGCAATAAAGTGGAGTAACGGTACTGATAGCCACCGTTTGCTTTTGCACTATCCACTACACCATCCACAATATTACCATCATCACCCTGAATTTTAAAGAACATCAGGAGCATATTCCGCACTTTCTCTTTGGGTTGAATTTTTAAAGAGCCTTTGATAAAGGTATTAAAGTCTCTGATCCATACTTCGTCATAAGATGTACCAGCAGAAAATCCGGTAAGTAGTTGAATTGCCCTTGCCTGAATCGTATCTAAACGAGTATCAGCGCGTATGGACCTCGCGAGTGCTGCCCTATCTGCTACCTGTGCGGTAGAGTTCAGATGTAGTAAACAAAAAACAGCAGAAAAAAGGAGTAGAGATTTTTTCATTCAGTTTTATTTAAATACGATAAATAAAAGCGCACATATCCCTGTTTTTAATAGGAAACATGATTACCGTCTATATTTGGTTGTTAATAGTTATGTACAAACATAGAAGTATTCTAGGTATTTCCAAATTTTAGATGATCTTTTTTCATATTGATAAAACGGTTAAGCTTTATCCAGGTTTGATTGCCATTTTACTTATTATTCATAGTTAACGTTGTGAATAATTTCACTAACTATGATCTTTTCGTCAGACTTCTATTTTTGTTCATTCCGCTTAACCTGAATGAGTAATCGGCAGGTATCAAGTTGCAGCACATATATACCTACATTCCTATTTGCTATGTATGTACTAAAAAGCTTAATTTTACAACCGATCACCGCATCGTTATTAAACTACTATGAATATTTCCATTGACCATAAAAGTCATATCCCACTTCACATCCAGGCAGAACTCTTACTCAGAGAACTTATCAAAGATCCAGCATACCAGGCTGGTAAACTCTTACCGAATGAAGTAGATCTTGCCAAGAAACTGGCGATCTCCAGAACAACCCTTCGCCAGGCTTTGAACAAATTGGTTTATGAAGAATTACTAGTGCGTAAAAAAGGGTATGGAACCAAGGTTGCTCCTTCTAAAATAAGCTCTAAATCAATGAATTGGCTGAGTTTTTCTCAGGAAATGAAAGCAAGGGGCGTACCTGTCAAAAACTATGAGTTACATGTAAGCTGGGTCTACCCGGATGAACAGATTGCCAATTTATTCGATATTAAAACCGATAAAAAGATCTTGAAATTAGAGCGTTTGCGCGGTGGGGCTGATAGTGCTTTTGTGTATTTCATTTCTTACTTCCATCCCAGAATAGGCCTTACAGGAGAGGAAGATTTTAAGCTGCCTTTATATGAAATGCTGGAAACAGAACATTCAGTCATCGCCAATTTATCGAAGGAAGAGATCAGTGCCATCACGGCAAACAAATTTATTGCCGGCAAGCTGGAAGTGGAAACCGGAAGCCCTATTTTATTCAGAAAAAGATTCGTCTATGATCAGGGTGATCGTGCAATGGAATATAACTTAGGCTATTACAATGCCGAAAGCTTTATCTATACCGTAGAGAGCAGAAGAAATCACTAGATTTTTATCGATTTTAAAAAGGGCTTTGAATATTCAGGAGAAATGTCATATGTTTGGACATTATAACATATAACTAATCAAACCTGATGACGGATCCTTACCCAAACGGAATAAATACCGATATAGGTACTTTGCGGAATACAACGCAATTTATTATTCCAGCAGAAAAAGCTCAAACCACTCAGCAGGGATATGATATTTATCCCGCTTTTAAGATTGCAGACACCATCTATTCAGGTTTCAACAGCCTGGCTGAATGGATCGTTAATCAGGATCAAAATATTGTAATTGATGGATATTCCGGTGTCTGCTGGGACCAGTTCGTCAAACAGCTTCATAAACATTTAACGCAAAAAGGTAAAACCGTCCGCTGGATAACAATTGATACGGCGTTAAAACCCGCCGCAGTAATTGAGGAGTTAATTGCTGTTAATTTACAGCAAAATGATCCTGTATTTGGTAAAAGGTATGAAGGGGAATTAATAGACTTTTTTGATTTGAAAAAGCTCCGCTCAATTCAACCAGATTCCCATGAATTAACCATTATCTATGGCTGTGGAGCTGCATTAGCCCCTATTCATGCTAAAACAATTTATATTGATGTCCCCAAAAATGAGATTCAGTTCCGTTCCAGAGCAAATGTGCTGCGTAATCTTGGTGCCTCAGAAACTGCCGATCCTAAAACACAGTATAAACGCTTTTATTTTGTAGACTGGCCTGTTTTAAATAAACATAAGCAGCAGTTATTAGCGCGTATTGATGCTATTGTGGACGAACAGCGAATCATTGAAATAGCCTGGATGACTGGGGCAGCGCTTCGCAATTCATTAACTAAAATGTCCAGACATGCTTTCCGGGCCCGGCCTTGGTTTGAACCTGGTGTATGGGGTGGCCAATGGATTAAAGACAATATAGCGGGACTCAATCCGGACGTTATAAACTATGCCTGGTCATTTGAATTGATAGCTCCCGAAAACGGGATTGTACTGGAAAATGAAGGCCGGTTATTGGAAGTCTCTTTTGATTCCCTGCTTTTTCATAACAGTAATGCGATCTTAGGTAAAGCTGCCAAACGTTTCGGTTATCATTTTCCGATACGCTTTGATTTCCTGGATACCATGAATGGCGCTCCATTGTCCTTACAGTGCCATCCTACCATAGCTTATACCAAAGAACATTTTGGGGAAGACTTTACACAGGATGAAACTTATTACATTCTTGAACATCAGCAGCAAGCCAAAGTATATTTAGGTTTTCAGGAAAATATTGATCCGCAAGAATTTAAACGGGTTCTGCAAGACAGTTTTAATCACCATACACCTGTAGCGGTAGAAACGTATGTACAGACATTTAATTCTAAAAAACATGAGCTATATCTGATTCCAAATGGCACTGTGCATAGTTCTGGCAAGAACAACCTGGTATTGGAAATTAGTGCAACACCTTATATTTTCACCTTTAAAATGTACGATTGGCTGCGCCCTGATTTAAATGGTAAACCAAGGCCATTGAATATCGAACGTGCTTTTGCCAACCTGAATTTTGAAAGAAAGGGTGATGTAGTTAAAGACACCCTGATTGCAAAACAAAGTATCATTAAGCAGGGCGACGACTGGCAGGTAATCAACCTGATGACTCATCCTGATCATTTTTATGCAATTCACCGCTTTGAATTCGATACCGTTATTGAAGGACATACCAATGGGCAATGTCATATCCTGAGCCTGGTAGAAGGAGATCTTATTTTGGTTAGAACCGGACAGATGGAACAGGTAATTCATTATGCGGAAACTTTTATTATTCCTGCTGATGCGGTACAATACCAAATCATAAATAAAGGAAAGGGACGGGCTAAAGTCCTCACTGCCTTTGTAAAGGACGAATGTTGTTAATTAATTTAAAGACTATCAATCACCATGGGAACCACACCTGAAAAGTATCAATTTAAAATACTATTTATTGCTTTTATAACCATAAGCAGCTTCAATGTATTTGGGCAGCAGGCTATTTTTACAGACATTCAACTACAGCCAACCATAGCTTATTTAAAGTATAATGGAGAAAGCAGAAGGATGGTCAGGCTGATTTTTAAAAACGGCAAAAACTATCAAAAGGGAGAAATCTCTGTATCTTTTAATAACTTAACGGAAAAGATCAGTATCGCTGCAAATAAGCAAGGAGCAGCGTATTGGGAGATCCCGCTACCCGGTATTCCGGTTACTAAAGCGACACAAGCAACAGTTTCAGTTTCCTTTAATCGTCAAACCTATACAGCACGCTGCATTGTTGAACCTTCCAGGAGCTGGAACATCTATGTGCTGCCCCATTCTCATGTAGATATTGGCTATACCAATACACAGGCTAAAGTGCTGAAACTGCATATGGATAATATTGACGAATCTATCGCTCTTGCAGAAAAGACAAAAGACTATCCGGCTTCTGCACGCTTCAAATGGACAACTGAAGCGATGTGGGTGGTAGATAATTATTTAATGCTTGCCAGTCAGGAGAAAAAAGACAGATTCTGGAACGCCGTAAAAAAAGGATGGATCAGCCTGGACGGTGCTTATGGAAATATCAATACCAGTCTTACCGATTCCAAACAATTAATGCAAATGTTCGCCAAATCACAAAAACTGGCCAAAGAACAGGGCATTGAGATCAACACCTTATTTCAGGGTGATGTACCGGGAGCTTCCTGGGGTTTGGCGGCGCAGGTTGAGCAAACAGGAATCCGATATTTCCTCTCTGGCCCGAATGCTTCAGACCGGATAGGAAATCTGGCGAAATGGCAGGATAAACCTTTCTACTGGCTCTCCCCTTCCGGCAAACAAAAACTCTTGTTCTGGCAATGTCAGCCTTATTCATTAGGTTATCAATTGAAAGGAGACAAAATACCTAATTTCTTTACGATCAAAGATCCGAAACCTTTCTATACAGGTCATCCTTCAGAAAACTTCCTGAACCCTTATTTATTTAACTATCTGGATGAACTGGCGCAAAAAGGCTTCCCTTATGACATGTCCATTTTAACCTGGGCGATGAGTGATAATGCACCAATTGATCCGGAATTACCAGATGCAGTGAAGGCATGGAATGAAAAATATGCGTCACCGCAGTTGATTATTACCTCTACAAAACAGTTTTTCACTGACTTTGAGCAAAAATATGCGGCTAAAATCCCTTCTTTTGCAGGGGACTATACCGAGTACTGGACAGATGGGGTATCTTCTGCGGCTAAAGAAACTGCGCTTAACCGTAATTTATCTGATCAGCTCAAACAAGCGGATGCAATCTGGGCTATCCGCAATAAATCTTCTTATCCGGTGCAAAGTTTTGATGAAAGCTGGAAAAACTTATTACTATTCAATGAGCATACCTGGGGTGCTTTTAATAGTGTATCTCACCCCGATGATGAAAAAGTAAAGAGTGAATGGGCAGTCAAGCAATCTTATGTTTTGAAAGCAAAAGATATTATTGATACTTTAACTGCACAGTCTTTAAAAAGTGAGCGAAGTAAAGATAACCAGGTTGATGTTTATAATACGGTTTCCTGGTCACGTACAAACATAGTTTATATCCCCGCATCTTTAAGCGAGGCTGGTGATCTCGTTAAAGATTCATCCGGAAAACCTGTAATTTCTCAACGTTTAAGCACTGGCGAACTCGCTTTTATAGCCGATCAGGTACCACAAATGGGGAAAAGCACTTTTAGCATTTATCCCGGAAAAGCTTACAGCCGTGCAGAAAAAACTCACAACAAAGGTGGTGGGAAGAATCAGATCTCTGCAAACACCTTAAACAACGGAGTTTATCAAATTGAGCTGGCCCCACAAACCGGAGATATTAAAAAGCTGATCAAGCTGGCGAATAACCGCAATTATCTTTCTGCAGATTCTGCCGGCCTCAATCAATATTTATACATGCCGGGTGACTCTATTGAGAAAATTCAATCCAGTTCAAACGCCAGTATAACATTCAAAGAAAAGGGGCCATTGGTCAATAGTTTACTGATTACTTCTGCCGCGCCTGGTACCAACGGAATTACCAGGGAAATACGGTTAATTACTGGCCTTGATCAAATTGAGCTGATTAATACGATTGATAAGCAGGCAATCCGGAGAAAGGAAAGTGTTCATTTCGCCTTTCCTTTTCATGTACCGGATGCCAAAGTCCGTTACAGTATTCCATGGGGAAGTATTACCGCAGAAACTGATCAGTTACCTTATTCAAACAGAAACTGGTATACGATGCAAAGATGGATAGACATATCAAATAATAGTTATGGGATTACCTTATCCAGTCCTGATGCTCCGTTATTTGAAATTGGAAAGATAACTACAGCCAATTTACTTGGTGGCCTACCTCATGCACCACTTTGGTTATCATTTACGCCACAATCTTCTCATATTTATTCGTGGGTAATGAATAATTTATGGCACACGAACTTCAAAGCAGATCAGCAAGGGCCTGTTACTTTCCACTATTTTATTCAGGCACATGAAAGCGGGTATGATAGCTATCAGGCTAATCAAACCGGGTTAAATAACCATCAACCGCTGCTGGTCGCTCCTGCTGCCGCAACTCTTGAAAAAGGCCTGCCTTTTACTATCCAGGGAAATAATGTCTATGTGGAAGCTGTTAAAAAAGCCGGCGATGGAAAAAGCATTATCCTGCAGCTGGTGAATTGCGGTGAAAAAGATAGTGAAGTTATTATCCATCCAAAAAACAATTCATCCCTGGGTATTTGGGAAAGCGATCTTTTAGAAACACGTAAAAAGTCATTGAAGAACCAATTTATCCTTCCGGCAAAAGAGATCATGACAGTTTGTATTGAAAATTGAATTAACCTTAAACAACCATGAACCTAAACAATGAACCACAGGTTTCGGCTCCAAAGTCAACCGTTTTTTTAATCGCAATTACCATGGTAGCCACATTAGGCGGGCTGCTTTTTGGCTTTGACATGGCCGTTATTTCAGGCGTACTGCCTTTTGTAAAACAACAGTTTAGTTTATCACCAGCGGCAGAAGGCTGGTTTGTTTCTTCGGCACTGGTCGGCTGTATTATCGGAGTTGCTTTTGCCGGAGAGCTCAGTGACCGTTTTGGCAGAAAGAAAATGCTGATGTTATCAGCTATATTATTTTTACTATCAGCAATTGGTACGGCAGGTTCTGCTGATTATACTTTATTAATTCTGGCAAGGATGATGGGCGGCATGGGGGTCGGTGTGGCATCCATAGTCGCCCCCTTGTATATTTCAGAAATAGCTCCGGCTGCTATCCGCGGCCGGTTGGTTACTTTTTATCAACTGGCTATAACAGCAGGTATTCTGGTTGCTTACCTGACTAATGCGGGCTTATTAAGTTTATCAATTACCTATCAGAATCAATCTTTAGGAGAACTATTAAATTATATAGTGATTCAGGAAGTATGGAGATCGATGCTCGGGTTGGGGGTAATTCCATCACTGCTGTTTTTAATTGGGTTGTGGTTTGTACCCGAGAGCCCGAGGTGGCTGATTTATCAGGGCAGGGAGCAGGAAGGCATCAATATCTTAAGCAGGATCAGTGGTTCTGCAAGTGCAGCTGCCGATCTGGTATTGCTTAAAAAAACGCCAAAACAAGAATCAGGTTCTTACAAAGAGTTATTTGCTAAGGAGATGAGAAGGCCGTTATTGATTGGTTTATTACTTCCTTTATTCTCTCAGTTTAGCGGGATCAACGCGATTATCTATTACGGGCCCCGTATTTTAAATGATGCAGGAATTAATATCACTAATGCTTTATCAGGACAGATCGTTTTCGGTCTGGCGAACTTCCTTTTTACCCTGATTGCGGTATGGAAAGTTGACCAGATAGGACGCAGGCCTCTTTATATTATTGGTGCTATTGGTGCGACTATTTCCTTGTTTTTTACGGGCTGGTGTTTTTACAGCGGTGCGACAAACAATATTGCACTGGTTATAAGTATCATTTTGTTTCTCGCCTGTTTTGCCTTCTCTATAGGGCCATTGAAATTCGTAATAGCTTCCGAGATTTTCCCGACAAGAATTCGCGGGAGAGCTATGGGTTTAAGTATCATGGTCATGTGGATTGCAGATACTATTGTAGGGCAACTCACGCCGCTGTTATTGGGTTCTGCGGGTGCAGCGGTCACGTTCTGGTTTTTCGCTGCCTGCTGCCTGGTTTCATTTATAGTGGTTTATAAAATGGTACCAGAAACTAAGGGAAAGTCACTGGAAGAGGTACAGGACATCTTTGTACATTAGAATGAAAAGATGATAATTAATTATGATTATATAGTTGATGATCAATTAGTCGGTATCGCCGTACAGCTAATAATCAATATCACTATATAAAGATGTATAGATATCTTTATATAGTGATATTGATTTACTATTTCAGTCCACCCTGCCCCTGATATAAACTCACGGGTTTATCCAGTTCCAGTGCCAGCACTGACATATATTCATCCTGTGTATCTTCAGGAACATTAATAAATACTAGTCCCGGAACCGGGCTCCAGGAGATCTTGCCAACAACTTTAGGCTCAATGGTTCTGGAAGTACCCACTACACGAATTTTCTTAATTGTATTCTTTAACCCTTTCACAACTACATTTCCGGAAACCTTTCCCTGAAGGAATAAATACAGTGTAGCAGAATCTTTTGGTAAAGTGGTAGGGCCGTAGAAATGACCCTGAGGCAGACCACCTACCGTACTAAAGATAGCTTCGCCATGTTTATTATTCCATTTGCCCAATTCTTTCAAAATATGCACCTCTTGTTCCGGTATTGTTCCGTCTTGTTTCGGGCCAATATCAAGAAGCATATTTCCGCCATTACTGATCGCATCTGCAAAAATAGAAATCACTTCAGCAGGTGTTTTCCAGGCGGTATCCTGCGGCTGATAACCCCAGTTGTTATTGATCGTCATACAAAGTTCCCACCAGTTGAAATGAGGTCTGCTGACCGGGAAATTCTGCTCAGGTGTATCATAATCGCCATAACCCTGCAAGCGTCCGTTGAGGATCGCATCTGGTTTAATTTTTAAGATATTCTGACGGATCAATGGTGCTTTCCATTCGGCAGCAGAATGTTCCCAGTCTCCATCAAACCACCACAGATCAGGTTTAAATGTTTTATTGAGCTCATCTATTTGCGCCTGGTTAAAGGTAAGAAAACGTTGCCAGCGTGCCGGATCGTCACTTATTTTATAACGCGTACTATCTTTTGTAAATGCCGGGTAATCGGGCGAACTCCAATCTATCAAAGAATAATAAGCACCACGTTTGATACCCTGCTGATCAAGTGAAGCATAAAATGGGGTAAGCAGATCTCTTTTTGCTGGCGTATTTTTTACCACGCTATAATGTTTTTGTTTCGTGTTCCAAAGCGCAACACCATCATGATGTTTGGTGGTCATCACTGCATATTTAGCTCCGCTCTCCTTGATTAATGCTGCCCATTCTTCCGGGTGATAGTTAGCAGAAGTAAAGCCTTTTAGCTGTTTCATATAATCAGCATAACTAATCTTTTTATTGTAAAAACTCCAGCTTTCATCAATCCCGTTCACCGAGTAAATACCCCAATGAATGAATATGCCCAGTTTTGCATCGGCAAACCACTGCATTTTAGTCCTGATGGAATCGGGATTAATCTTTGATTGTGCTGTTGCAGCAGTAAAAAGCGACATCGTTATCAAAAAAATACAGCTTAATCTTAAAAGGAACCGTCTTATCATAGTTGTTTATTATTTGGAACCTAAACATAAGATTTATCTGTTTTTTTTACCAGAGAATCTCCCCGAAAACTTTATTCCTCCTATAAATAATACAAAACCTATTCCTGAATAATGCAAAACCTATTCCTGAATAATGCAAAACCCATTCCTGAATAATACAAAACCCATTCCTGAATAATACAAAACTCACTCCTGAATAAGATATACTTATCCTGGTATATAGAGTTCCTTTTCGCCAGTTAACAATTGATGAATAAGCAGGCCATGCGCCGGAATAGTTCTGCCCTGAGTTGTAAAAGGCACATTGCTGAAATTGGCGGTGATCTCCATGTTTTTCCCAAACGTAGTTCGCTGTACCAGCCTGTCTTTTGTTAACCAATCAAATCCGGTCATTTCCAATTGAACCGCCTGCTCATGTGTCTTAGAAAAAACCTTCACCTGTTTACTGATAATCCTTTTATATTTTATCCATTCCAACTGATTAAGATGGTACAATGGTGGTACATTATATAAAATCTCCTTCAGCGCCGTATTTTTAATTTCACCAGGAATCTTCAAACTCCCGCATTCCCAATGATGAGAAGTAATTACAGCATTGTTATAAACCAATTGATACAAAGGGATATTAAAACGACTATCAAAATAGATATACAAATATTCATCCTTTAGGGGTGCCTGCAAACCATATCTGCCCGGTACTCCCCCGTCGCTGGAATAATAAGCACCAATATAATAAGGAGAATTCTTATTTTTCCGCATATCCGGGTCACTCCATGCAATCACCGGAGTGGTCATCCCATGCCCGAAAGCAATCGTATTGGCAGCGTAATCATTTCCGACCTCAGTGCCAATAACCAGTTTATACTGATCTCTGATCCAGGCCATTCTCATTAACCTTGCTTCCAGATCCTGCTCCTGATCAGTCATTCTGCCCGGTGTATAATCATCCAGAATTTCACCTGTTCCATCGCAATCAATAAACCAGGAATTGAATTCCTGTGCCGGGCCTTTCATTAAACCCATTATTCTTTGTTTAACCACAGGCATTGCCAGTACAGGACTTAATTGTCTCCCCTGCCCTAAAAAAGCATGTGCAGGTTTGCCGTTTTTATTCATTACATAAGCCCGGTTGTATAAAGTTGTATCTTCAAATTTTGCAGTTATCCAGACCTCTTTTCCAGGAGGATGTATACTATGATAAGAATCATAAGGCCCTATTAAATATCCTTTATCCTTAGCCTTCAACACAAACTCCGGATGAATCTCACCTGCCTCCCAGTCATTCAAACCTAACCACGCATCTTTTATACCGGCGGCCTTCATCTGATCCAACATCGCTAACGGAGCTCCACCCCAATCCTGAACTGGTTGAAAACACAAAGGATAGGCTTCATTTAATGTTTCCTTACTCAGACCCCGGCTTTTTAAACTTAATTCTCTATTTTTCAAATTCACCTCTCCACTTTTCAAATTCACCTCTCCACTTTTCAAATTCACCTCTTCACTTTTCAAACTCACCACTCCGTCTTTCAAGGCTTCATTCAAGGCCCTTAATAACAAGCTTTTGTGGAACTTGCTGATATAAGCATCCTTTTTAAATTCACTGAACGCTGCTAAAAATTCCCGGCCTGCTTCCGCATTTTTATGCCCAAACAATTCAAAAATATGTTTTGTCGGGTTCATGGTGGCGGCAGCAGATTCCTTAATTATTTTATCTTTTAATAGTTTCCAGTTTTTGACATCATCATTCACCAAAAACTCATTGTTCCAGATATAAATATGGGGAGCACCGTATAATTTCCTGATATTACCATTATCTCTTGCCTTCTCTGCCAGTGTGAGAATTGGTGATTTCTCTTCGACATATTTCCGATAAGTTTTCGCAATAGTTACCGGATCATTATTGACCAGGTATATCCGAAAACCAAACTGTTTATCCTTTACCGTAGCCGGGAACTCATGCTTAAACTGCAGGGCCAGTGTCTTCTGATGCGTATAGAATTCCAATTTATTGTTAAACATGTTTTTAATCACATAGACCAATGCCTTATCATCAAAATTCGTTGCAAAGAACTGCATAGACAAATCCTGAGATCCGGAAACTGAAGGATTTTTTGTAAAGTGGGCCTGCCATTTTTCGTCTTGTGCAGGAATGTATTTCCCCTGATGTAAAGGAATGGTAAAAGCACTAAACCTGGATTCAACTTTTGGCCAGCTCAAATGCGCTGTATCAGCAGACTTTACAGTCACATCAAGATAATCGTCATTCAACTCCACAAAAACCGTTAAATCTTCTCCAAAGGCCCAGGAAAGATGAGTTTTATCTTGTTTAACATGCCGTGCAATACGTTTGACTAATGGAGCTGAAATCACGTATTGATTACCTTTTTTATCGGTTGTAGTTACGGCAAATGTTTCAGGATTTACTGATACTTTTATCTGCTCATTTGATAACTCCCTATCCTGAGCCAATCCCGCCTGAGCAGTCATCAGCAAGATAAAAAACAGACTATACTTTATTGATAAGCTCACGCAGTTAACCAATCTCATCTTCACTTTAAATTAAATTTTGTGTATTCTTAGTTTGTTATCAATTTATAACCAAAACCCCTGATATTGACAATCTGTATATCAGGATCATCTTTTAAGTGTTTACGCAGTTTGGTTATAAAAACATCCATACTCCGGGCATTGAAAAAGTTATCTGCTCCCCAAAGTGATTCAAGTGCAGTCTTTCTGGATAAAACCTCATTCTTATTCTCAACTAAAAGCTTCAACAAACTAGATTCCCGGAAAGACAGCTTAGCCAGTTGATTTCCTTTAGTCAATTCCTGGGCAACAGAATTAAAATAATATTCCCCTATCGGACACTTTAACTCTCCGTTAGCCTGTTGATTTTTCCTGAATGGGATTCTGAGTAAAGAATTGATACGGACAATCAGTTCTTCCATACTAAATGGTTTTTTTAGATAGTCATTTCCCCCTATTTCAAAGCCATTCACCACATCTTCAGTTAAAGACCTGGCCGTTAAAAAGATTATCGGCGTTTCAGCATTCATTTTCCTAATATCCTGAGTCAGCGTAAATCCATCCATTTCAGGCATAGTCACATCAAAAACACAGATGTCCGGTTTATATTCAACAAACAGTGCAAGCGCTTTTGTTCCATTATCTACCTGTTTCACTTCAAAACCTCTTGATTCCAGGCTCTCTTTTACAATACGGGCCAAAAAAGGTTCATCTTCAGCTAGTAATATTTTAATTCGTCCCATAATCAGTATAAAGATTTATTGTAAACACACTTCCTCTTCCAGGTTTGCTGCTTAAAGCTATACTTCCATTGTGCATATTGATAATGTTAGCAGCATAACTCAGTCCCAAGCCAAAACCACTTACATTAGCAAGTTTACCGCTTGGTACCCTAAAAAACTTATCAAATATCTTTTCCTGATAAACTTCATCAATACCAATCCCGTTATCTTTAATTTGAATACAAACCATGTTTCCTTGCTGACTACAACTAATTTCAATCAACGGAGACGTACCGGAATATTTGATACTATTATCAATCATATTATAGATCACACTATTCAAATGAACCCAATCTGCTTTGATAAAAAGTGCTTTTTCATCATGTTTAAAAACAAGTTTTACCTCCTTGCTTTTTAGCTGTAACTGCATATTGTCGATCACCCGCTGAATGAGTAAAATCACATCTACAGACTGCAATAACAATTTGATCTCACTGCGCTCAAAAGCTGACATTTTCAGTACTTTCTCCACCATATCTCCTACCCGCTGGATCTCATGCGCACAGATTTCCAGGTACTCCATTGCGCGGTCTGGCTGATGCAGTACCTCGAAATTCTTCATCGCCTCGATGCCCAACGCAACGGTTGTTATAGGGGTTTTAAACTCATGAGTCATGTTATTGATAAAATCATTCTTGATTTCAGCAATCTTTTTCTGTTGAAATATAGTCCGTAACATATAAATAAAAGACCAGCCGATAATCAGCAAAATAAGCACAGAAGCCGGCAGAATCCATTGCATCTTTCTAAACACATAACCTGTATTGCTATCCAGAGCTAACCGTACTTCGTAAACATCCAGCAAGCCAATTTTCACAGGCCTGGAATTTTCCTGGAATTTATGATAAGCTGCAACGTCAGAAATAAAAGGTTTACCCTTACCATTTGTATTAGAGATTTTAATAGCGAACTGGCTATGAATTCCCTTCTCTTTTAATAACGAATCAATCTTTTTATGCAGCGGAATGTAAAATCCGGCCAATTCATTTACACTATAAACCACATTAGATTTCATTGTATAAGATTGATCTTTTTTAAGCCGGTCTGCCGAAGCGCTGCTATCCCCCGGTAAGGTCAGTTCAATATTGATCTCCACCCCTTTTTTTCCGGCGCTGGATTTTTTCATATTATCGACAGCACGTATAGAAAGCAATACACGGCTCAATTTGGATGCAGAAACATTATCACTTAATAAACTATCCTTCGTAAAAATCTTTTCCCGCAGTACTTCATCCAACGCAATCACATGGTTAGCTCTTTGTAAAACCTCAGCAATATCCCATTTGAACTGCTGCTTTGTTATCCCATAAGAAGTATATAACCAGTACGCCTGAAAAACAGATAAGCTGATCAGCGAAAGTCCCATAATGGCGATAATAAACCGCAGTTTTTTTCTCATTAGTCTCTGTTTTTATAAAGGATAGTAAATCTTATCCAAATGAATAGTAACCTTCATTTCAACAAATCTAATATTATCTAAAGCATAGCCAGTCCCTGTTAACACTGTTTAACACTAAATAACTAAAACCCCAAATAATTCTCACAACTGCTGACATAGGGCTGTCACTACAGCGCCGTTTCTTCGCAGTTCAATTCAAACAAAAGATGAGAAAATTAGACTTGACAAAACTTTTTAAAACTTACTATTCTGCAGGTAAGGCTCCTGCTTTATTAGACCTCGATCAAGCTAAATACATTGCTATACCTGGCATTGGAAATACAAATGATGCCAATTTTGCCGAGAGAGTTCAGGCTTTATATGCGACCGCATACGCTATTAAATTTATGCACAAAGCAATCAAACAGGATTTCATTGTTTCTAAATTAGAAGGCTTATGGGATCTCAACGAACATCCCCCACAACGGAAATGGAAATATATTTTGCTGATCCGTATACCAGCTTATATTCAAAAAGATTCGCTTTACACCGCTATTGAACACGTAGTTTCAACTAAGGAAATACTCTTGGCCAAAGAAATAGAACTTTATACGATGCAGGAAAATAATGTAGTACAAGTGCTGCATACCGGATCATTTTGTACAGAACCTGGAGCTGTACAACAACTGCATGCCTTTATAGAGAAAAAGGGTCTTCAAAAAACTGGTTTACATCACGAAGTCTATCTGAGTGATTTTCGAAATACAGTTCCTGAAAAATTAAGGACGATATTACGTCAGCCCGTAAGATAATCAGAACTCAATCTGATCGGGCTTAATATTTTCTATATGGTTTGCGATCAGCCAATTTTTGAACTGCTCAGTATCGGCTGCTGTATAATGAACGATTTTTCCATCCTTAAGCAAAATTGTAAAAATGTCAACAGCACAAATGAACTTATGTAATAAATGCGCGGCATATTCAAATCCCGGATAGGTATCCGCAGCCTCCAAAACTAAACTCTTTATCATCGTTTTATAAATAGTCAATTGATTAATTATAAATACAGGTGGTTGAAGTGTAGCTCCTAGCGGTACTACACTTCAATCCTGTATTTTCAAAACACCCCCAAGAGGTTAATACCTATTCACAAAACTCGTCACATCGTATGGAAAACCAAATACGTAAAAACAAGTAAATCGAATACGTAAAACAGCGTATTTTATAAACAGAGCCTCATTTAAATTGAATTACAGGATCATTCATTAAGTTTATTGATCAGCTCCACTTTATTGGATACACCCACTTTTATAAAGATATTCTGTACGTGTTTGGATACCGTCCGCTCAGAAATAAACAGTTCTTCTGCAATAGATTTATATTTTAATCCTTTATGGATCAGTTTTACAATTCCCGTTTCCCTGGCTGTCAGACTGTAAAGTTTACAATTCAGCTCATACCTTTCTTCTTGTTTAACTTGTCCTTTATTCATCTGCTGCAATAGCTCGTATTCAGCCTTTGACTCTTTAATAGACTGTCTGATGAAAATTATGGTGATGATACAGAAACCACTGTTACAAACCAGAACCTCTACCGTCTGGCTGCAATCCATATAAACAATAACAGGTAAAATTGACCACGGTAAAACAGCACAGCAGACAATTACAGCATTGATAATATTTTCATTGTTTACATTCTCTTTGAGCTTTTTATAGACCTCCTTAAAAATCACATAAACAAAATATCCGCCATACAGCATCGGTATAAACAGCCCCCGCTGACTCGCGGTATCCAGGTCGCCATCTAAAGAATAGCCAATTACAAAGAATACAATAAAAGGAGCGACGATAAACAACAATGTCCCATATAAAGCCAGAAAGCGAATTTTCTTTAAATCATATACCTTATAAAAGTAATAAGGAATGTAAGCAGCCATCAAAAAACCGCTGCTATAAGCAATAATATTCTGAAGAATGACAGGCAACGGGATGCGCTCATCAGGAAAGAGATTCGCACCAAAATTATAGATCAGCAATAAAAATAACAGGATCAAATACAGTAACCTCTTCTGGTCCTGCGGTCTGAACAAATAATAAATAAACTGAAAAAAGAATATAAGACATTCGAATAACACAAAAACGAAGGTTATCAGCTCCATTTCCGTACCGAAGACTAGCATAAGATGAATAGATTAATGTGATTAGTTATCACGACAAAATTATAGCTAAAACAAAATTAACTGCACAAATAAAGCGTTTTTATTTAAGTTAAACTAATAATTGTCTACCTGAAATCCAAAACAGCCTGATAAAATCTATTATTTCCTTAGAATTACAAGCATTATTCCCAAAAAGAGTGATTATTTAACCTCATAAACTTAAGAAAGCATTACCGGTTGCCCTGTTTTAACTGATTCATCACAAGCAAATGCAATTCTCAAACTGTTTATCGCATCATTCGTTGGATTTATCAAGTCTATATCCTCCAAAATTGATTTCAGAAAATAACGTTGCTCCCGGTTACAAAGTTCCTGGTGATCAGGCTCATCTACCAGATCAATCCAGCTATCCTGCTTTGCAAAATGATCCTGATCATCCAGCGCTGCGTAATGTACTTTGATAGATTCTGTTTGCGTATGTGCTGCTATAGTAGATGATTTACCCACCCCTGCTGCCTCCTTTGCTACAATTGACACCGCGCCTTTCGGCCCGATCACATCCTTGATAAAAAAAGCAGTTTCACTCATCATCGGCCCCCAGCCAGATTCATACCAACCTATGGAACCATCCTGAAAACGAATCTGTAACTGTCCGTAGTTATAAGTATCCTCACTAATATCAGCCGTAAGCCTTGCCCCGATGGCGTTGACCTGGACGGGCTTAGATCCTGTCATCTGGCACATCACATCAATATAATGTACCCCACAGTCCACGATAGGGCTTAAACTCTTCAACAAATTACGGTGCACCGCCCATTTTGCACCCTGACTCTGCTGATTTAAATTCATCCGCATCACCAGTGGTTTACCCAGCTCTGAAGACAATTCAATAAATTTCTTCCACGAAGGATGGTAACGCAAAATATACCCCACTAATAACTTCTTACCGAATTTCTGAGCCGCATCCGCTACACGCTGTGCACCTTCCAGCGTATCTGCTAAGGGTTTTTCTATAAAGACATGACAGCCGCTTTCCATAGCCTTAATTGCAAACGCCTCATGGGTATCCGGATAAGTAGCAATACAGACCGCATCGGGACTGGTTGCCTTCAAAGCCTCTTCATAATCACTAAACAGCGAATAATTGCCCCCTAGCTTTTCATTTAAAACTATTTTACTATTACCTGTGGAAACCAGTCCGCAGATTTCAAACCCGGTTAAAGTGTGGTAAGCGGTAGCATGGGAAGCCCCCATGTTACCGCAACCTACTACAAGTACCCGTAGATTTTTATTATTTAAAGTCATTTTTATTCAATTAAGCACCTAAACTCCATCCTTGACGATATTCTCTTTTCACATATTGATTTACCGCATCGAAATTCGTTACCCGCAGATTTTGCTTATCCCACAGCAATTTAATATCCCTTCCAGGATAGTCAAACCCTGTTCCACCAGCTTTTGGCTTTTGAATTTCACTACCTCTGATCGCTAAATTAGCAATCAAAAGCGTTTCAGTAAGCGGACCTGCAATATCAAAAGGAGAACTCAGCTGTATTTTTCCATAACCTGCAATAGCCGCCTCTACCCATTGCCAGTAATGACCGTCTACCCCGCCTTTCACGCGCGCTATTCTCTGTTTAGTATGTACCTCATTGTTGCGCGTTAAAGGTAAAAGCCTTGGATTAGACCCATAAACATCACACATCATTTTACCTTTTGTTCCCTCAAATAAAACACCGTTAGCACCAAAGCTTTCATTTGCACCCAGTTCCTCAGGACGGGCAGGCTTAATTCCTCCATCCATCCAGTGAATCTGCAAATTGCCTTTCGTCTTTTTAGTTTTCTCAAAAGTCATAATCACATGACTTGAAGGCGGGCAGCTGTCCGGGAAATATCCACGTTTAAATTCATCAATATAAATACTTCCTACGCTGCATTGTACATCAATCGGCGTACTTAAACCCAATACACGGAAAGGAGGCTCTACCAAATGGCAGCCCATGTCTCCAATTGCTCCCGTCCCGTAATCCCACCAGCCCCGCCAGTTAAAGGGAACCAGCTTATCGATATAAGGTTTATTAGGCGCACTGCCCAGCCAAAGGTCCCAATCCAGTTCTTTAGGAACCGGCGTACCACCTGCTGCCGGCCATGGAATTCCCTGTGGCCATATCGGACGATCCGTCCAGCAATACACATTATGTACCTTTCCAATCACTCCATCATCACACCAGTCCTGTAATTGCCTTACCCCGTCGCCTGATGCCCCCTGGTTACCCATTTGAGTTACTACGCGGTAACGTGCTGCTGCTTCAGTTAATTTACGCGCCTCAAAAATGTCATGAGATAAAGGCTTCTCTACATAAACGTGTTTCCCTAACTGCATGGCAGCCAGTGCAATCATCGCATGGTTATGATCTGGCGTAGAAACAACTACGCCATCAATATTTTTGCCTTCTTTATCCAGCATTTCCCGGTAATCTTTGTAATATTTTGCTTTAGGGAAGCTCTTCACTGAATTCGCCGCTCTGCGGTCATCTACATCACAGAGAAAAGCAATATCCGCCTTTCCTCCTTTATAGATATTGCTTAAGTTACTCTCCCCCTTTCCTCCAACTCCTACACCCGCCACCATTAAACGGTCGCTAGGTGCTAAAAACCCCTTTCCTCCCAAAACATGGCGGGGTACAATCATAAATGCTGCTGCTGCAATCGCAGAGTTTTTAATAAAGTCTCTTCTTGAATTATCAGCAGCTGAATCTTTTTGCTCTTCAATCATAAAATTTGTTATTTACCTAAATCCTTGATTCTTATATTTCTGAACTGTACTGGGGAACCGTGGCCCAGAAAGCCAATATGACCACTCTCACGGCTTAGTCCCGGGTGTTTCTGCCCATCGACAGTCCCATTTTTTCGCGCATCCGTAATATCCGCATCCAGAATTGCTGTGCCATTTAAGATCACTTTAACTTTCGCCCCTTTTACAATAACTTCTTCATAATTCCATTCTCCAACAGGTTTCAGGAACCCTTTTTTTGCAGCAATGGCTCCATAAATTGATCCATGAAACTGATAAGCGTGTAAATCTTTATAGATGGGCGCGTTATCGTCTAAAATCTGCAATTCCATTCCTTCATAAGCTGCATCCCCTTCAAGCGGGGCTCTGATTCCCAGTCCATTATTCGCACCCGGAGTCAATTGAAATTCAAAGCGAAATACAAAATTTCCATACTCCTGCTTCGTGAATAAATTACCACCCGAGCCTTTTCCCGGTTTCGGACGAATTGCAATATTGCCATCCTCAATCACATAATCGGTAGTATTGCCCATCCAGTTGTGCATATTCGTTCCATCGAACAAAACTTTAAAACCTTCTTTTTTTTCTGCTGAACTTAATTCAAAAGGTTTTACACGTGGAATCTCCCTGATATATACATCACGGTATGCAACCGGAGATCCATGTGCCTGTAACTCAATCTGCTCTTCTGCAAAGATTGGGAGCGTTCTGTCCCAATAATTTTCAAGGATCACGTTATCTGTAACCAGTTCACCGTTCAGATAAACCGTTACCCGATCCCCCTTCATTAAAATGCGGAAGGTATTCCACTCATCCAGTTTATTGTCAGCGACTTTTAAAGGCTTGCTTTCATTCACCTGATTGTTATATAAACCACCAGAACCAACCTGTGCACCTTCATTTACCCTTGCATTATCCCAAATCTGTACCTGTGGAGATCCGCGGAGATAAATCCCGGCATCCCCCTTCTGCTTGTGGTCGTCAATAATTTTCCAGTCCACCAGCATTTCAAAATCACCATACTTTTTAATGGTCGCCAGGTTATTTCCATGGCTCATAAATAGCAGTTCACCATTCACTACGTGCCAGCTATCCAGCATTTCAGCATTTGCTTTTTCCTGTGCAGCCGCTAAATCTTTCGGCTCCATTTTAGACCTTTTAACCGGGTCTTCTACTAAACCTTTCCAGCCAGTAAGATCTTTGCCATTAAACATGGAAACAAAACCTTCACCTTGCGGCATTTCTGCCAGGTATTTCTGTATAGCCTGTTTTTGATATTCACTATCCGCACCCTTTAAATTCGCTATTGTTTTAGCCAAATAACCTTTAACCAAAGCTCCCTGGTAAGTTTTATCAGCTAACGCGATGTTCATCACTGTACTGGCAGCTGTTGCGCCAAGCGCAGGATCATCAAGATAATTGCCCGCAAAAATTAACGAGTTAAAGCATTTAGCATTTTCTACATCTTTTAATATCTGCTGTTGTTGTGCAGGAGTTTTAGCTAAATTCATCGCTTCACGCAACAACAATAACCGCTGTTCTGCAGGATAATCACCTTTTCTGACCAAAGCCAGGTAGCCGTCAATTGCCTGGTTCACCTGCTCACTGTTTTTAGTTTCTCTCCCTATGCGCATCAACGGTCTGGCAGCTTCACCATCGGCCCAGAAAGCCAAAGCAGCGATGGCCGATTTTTGTTGTTGCGCATCACCTGTATTAAACCCATTTTGAACCGCTTCTAAGCCTTTAGTACCACCTAAACTAGCCAGCATTTTATAAAAAAGAGGTTTTTTATCAGCAGAAGCCTTATCCATTTGCTGCAATAACAAATCTGTTTGCCCTGCTTTGTTTGCTGTTCCGTGATTAGCTGCAATAATTGCATCCTGGATACTTATTAATGCCGTTTGATCGGAGGTTTCGTTCAATAAAGTGAACAGCTGAGGAAGGTCAGCACTGGTCACAACCGATTTCAAAGCCGTAAAAGCCGTTTGTCTGACTTCTGGTTGCTTACTTTTCAGCAGCTCAGAAACTGTGGTCAGCTGATCATTTGCTGCACGTGATGCCAGCAGATTAAGCAAGGCAATTTGCATTGCAGGATTCGATTTCGCTGTATATTGTGCTAATTGAGACGTAATACCGTCACCTTTCATTCTTTTAACCGCATCAGAAACTACAGCCGCTGTAGCCGCATCGCTTTTACTCATCACGCGAAGCAAGTCACCCAGAACCTGGCTCTGGCCTATATTGGCTGCCGCATTGATCGCTGCATATTTAACCGCCTGATCATTGCTGTTGACTAATTTAAGGACGACAGGCAGGGCCGATTTCACCTCATTTGCACCCAGCATATTGATAATTTCTGCCTGGGTAACTGCATCAGATTTTTCCAGTTTAGCAATCCAGAGCACTGTAGATGCCGGATTTAAATAAGGTACCGCAAATTTTAATGCCGCAGCACGGTATTGACTATTTTTGTCAGCTACTGCTTCAATCAAAATATTTGAACCTTGGCCTTTACGGCTGTCTGTTAATATTTTAAGCGCAGCAGAGCGAATACCGACCTGGTTATCTGCCGATGCCTGTTTCAGAAAAGATTCGGCAATCTGACCAGATAAAGTATTGTTTCCCTCTTTTAACAGGTTTTCTGCATAAAGTAATGCAGCTGCAGTAGCATTCGTATTTTCATAGCGAAAACCACTTTGTTCTGCCGCCTCTGTCATTATTTTTTCTGACGAAGGATCAGCGATATTGGCCAGTGCATATAAAGCTATTTTCTTTAATTCAGGTTGCGCATCAGCTGTAAGTTTGTTGATTGCTGCTGCTGCATCTTTAGAGCGGCTATCCCCTAAAGCATTTACAATAGCAATTTGTGCCGGGCCGGCAGCCTTTGCCAAACCAGTTAATAACGCGTTTTTAGAAGCCGGAGAGTTGATTTTCACCAGTGCCCTTGATGCAGGATCTGAAAGCTGACTGTCGTTTAAAAATCCTTGTAAACAGGAAATTGCGCTATCATCGCCAACTAATTCCAGCTGAGTGATGATGAAGGCCTTATTTTTAGGATCAGATAATTTCGTTAAGGCTTTACAATAAGCAGCAATGCTCATCTTTTTTGCACTCTCACGCCCGGTTTTGCTGGCATAAGCAGAGTAACCACCTACCGCATATTCCAATAAAGCATTATTGCCTTTTCCCCCGGCCGCCATGCCGCCAATCATTGTTGCATAACCTTCTTCTCCCATATTGGAGATTTCCTGCATGCCTGCTGTCAACAACTCAGCATTTTGAGCAGGTAATTGCGCATATAAATCTGCGATTTGGGTAGTCGTTGTGCGCTGCTCTGTTTTTTCCTGGGCAAAACAATTGTTTTGTAACAGGGCAACAGCCAACAGCATAAAAAATATCTTTTTTATCATGAGCTGGGAATAATTAGCGTGTTTGTAAATAGAAAAATGAGTGATTTAAATAGTCCATGGTGCACGCAAAACGGGGTTAATTAACCTGTTAGCTGCATCATCATCTATAAATACCTGTTTTACGGGATCAAACTTCAAAGAGCGTCCTAAGCGTAAAGCAATCAATCCCATATTAATGATATTACAAGAACGATGACCATTCTGCTCATTCAATGCAAATTGCTGCCTGCTTTTCACCGCCTGCGTAAAATCAGTAATTTGTGGTGCAGGATCAGGGAAACTGGCCAGTTTTCTTTCCAAATCAGGAATATCTGACTTAAATCCCGGGTAGAGTTTACCTTTTGGCCCTTCGATATAAGGTACGTTGGTATCTTTTCCTTCCCCATCCAGAATAATCTGGCAACCATCTGCATAAGTATAGGTGATTCTGCGCCAGGTACCTACTGCATCTGTATGTTGTTGTGGTGCATCTATTTCAACCGATACCGGGTTGGTATCGTCCTTACCCAGAAAATACTGGATCGGATCGATATAATGCTGTCCCATATCGCTTAATCCACCGCCATCGTAATCCCAATACCCTCTGAAAGTCTGGTGTACACGGTGCGTACTGTAAGGCTTGTATTGTGCAGGTCCCAGCCAGGCTTCGTAATCCAGTTCTGCGGGCACAGGCTCGACAGGTAAATTGTCTTTTCCTACCCAGTAAAATTTCCAGTCAAAACCAGTATGTTTACCAACCGTAACTTTTAAAGGCCAGCCCAGTAGTCCGCTGTCAACCAATTTCTTAATCGGTTTTACAGGAGTTCCCATGCCATAAAAATCATCTTTAAAACGGAACCAGGTATTCAGGCGGAAGATCCGGCCATGTTGCTGTACAGCTTCCATCACCCTTTTTCCTTCGCCAATACTATGAGTCATTGGCTTTTCACACCAGACATCTTTGCCTGCATTTGCTGCATCAACAGACATAATACCATGCCAGTGCGGAGGGGTAGCAATATGGACAATATCCACTTCAGAAAGCTTGAGCAGCTCCCTGTAATCACTAAAAGTTTTTACGCCTTTATCCAGCATTGGCAAAGCCAGCGCCAGATGCCTTTGATCCACATCACAAATTGCTACAACTTGTGTACCATCATAAGGAAAATGGTTCCGGCCCATTCCGCCGACACCGATAACAGCTTTAGTTAGTTTGTCACTTGGGGCTATAAATCCATTTCCACCAAGGACGTATCTCGGGACAATAGAGAATACGGCAAGCCCCACCGCCGTTTTTTTGATGAAGTTTCTTCTTGAATTTGGTTCTTCAGCTTGCATATATATTGTATTTGGTTAGGTTTCATATATATTATTGTACGGGTATTGTTCAGTTTTTTTATTTTAATACGTTCCCCACCAACCTTCAAAACAGCTGCGCTCTTATTCCAAATATAATATTATTACCGAATAACCGATGTATCATTATTGATAAAAAGCATATTGTTAACATAAAGTTAAAGCACCAATTAACCGTTATTTTCCTTAACATTGCACGAAAAAACAACAATATGAAGAAAATAGTCCTGTTACTTGCGCTTACCTTACTAACTGCTACCTTATCATTTAGCCAGGACAACACAGCTTACAGAGAAAGCTTTAGAAAGATGATGATCGCCAACGGATCGGAGCAAACTTTTAAGGTTGTAATTGATCAGATGATCACATCCTATAAAACACAAAGACCAGAAGTAAAACAAGTGATCTGGGACGGCCTTGCAGAGTCATTTCACAAACTTGGAATCAACGAGCTTTTGGACCTGCTTTTACCAGTTTATCAAAAACACTTATCACTGGAAGATATTAAAAACATGACTGCATTTTATGATACCCCGACAGGAAAAAGATTTGCAGAACAAACCCCTGCCATTACACAAGAATCCATGCAGGCCGGACAGGTATGGGGTCAGAAAATCGGGGAAGAATTTGCTAAAAAGCTTGCTGAAAAAGGAAACTAATTCAGACAGATTTTAGTCTTGTTAAAATCGAAACTTACTTTATTCAAATATAAAAGACTGAGCATATAACTGATCATCTCTGCCTGATCTACCTGGACAGGCAGAGAAAACTCATAAACGTTTTCAGGCACATTGTTGATATTACAAGTCTCAAAAATCACATTGACCATTTTCGGTTTCCGTTGTCCATGCAGCTCATAAGGGATGACTGTTATTTTTTTACCGACCTGCCTGGTCTGTAAATGTGTTTTAAAAAAAAGACAACTATTGCTGTAAGTCACCAGCCTTTTGTTGATTGTCAATCGCTCCCTCCCGTAAAGCTTCCATAAGCTATACCTTAAATAAAAGGCCAATAACAATATGGCCGCAAGCGCAACTGCGGGCATCCGGAAAATTATAGCAAGCACTCCCATTGCTAAAAAAACCAGGTTACAACAGATTAAAAATATCCGGTGCGGGAAACTCACCCTGCTCTTAATCGTAATACATACATTATTTCCATCATAATCCAGAGTTAAATCATTTTGGCTCATCTTTAAATTGATCAGTTTGATAGCTAAAATTACTGATTTGCTTACCTTCAAACATCAATACAATGTAAAAAACAAATGCTTTTAGCCAAAGTATCATCCATGGTATATATATTTGCCTCATGAAGATCGAAGATGAATTACAGCATCAGTTTTTAAATGCTCAGCAAAGAGTAAGTACTAATATCATCTTCACGGCAAACTGGATTTTAAACAAAATTTCTGTTGCTTTAAAACCAACCGGGCTCTCGTTACAGCAGTTTAATGTGCTGAGTATCTTAAATGGGCAACCACAGCATAGCGCAACCGTTAATTTAATCAAAGACCGTTTAATTGACCGGATGCCAAATGTATCCCGCCTGCTAAATAAGCTGATGGAAAAAGGATTAATTCAAAAGGAACGAAACCTTTCCGATCAACGCGTTGTTTATATTAAACTAACCCCTGCGGGAGAAAAATTAAGAATACAAGGCAGGCAGATTTTAAACAATATCTCTCTGGGCATCAGCGATGAACATGCAAATTTATTAAATGAGCTTTTAGAAAAAATGCGTCCTTAAAAAAATTTACCTAAATATAATCCATGGATTATAAATCCAGGGGAACAGAAGAATAGATAATTAAATTAATACCAGTAATTATGAATAATGTAATCACTTTAAATAGCAGACCTGTTGGAAAACCACAGCTTAGCAACTTTAAATTTCTCACTGAGCCTATGCCAGTGCCAGGCGAAAATGAAGTTTTACTAAAAACACTATATGTATCTGTTGATCCTTACCTGAGAGGCAGGATGAACGATTCAAAATCATATGTCCCCCCATTTCAGCTTCATGAGCCAATGCAATCCGGCATTATTGCTGAGGTTGTTGAATCTAACCATACCGGGTTCACTAAAGGCGATTTCGTTTCCGGCGCTTTAGCCTGGAAAGAATTTCAGGTTTCCAGTGGAAAAGGGCTTTCCAAAGTTGATGCTGAAGCGGCTCCCCTGAGCGCTTATCTGGGCGCACTAGGTATGACAGGCTTAACCGCCTACCTGGGTTTAACAATAATCGGTGCGCCAAAAGCAGGCGAAACCCTGGTTATTTCAGGTGCAGCTGGCGCAGTAGGCAGTATTGTTGGACAGATTGGTAAAATACTGGGTCTGCGGGTAGTTGGAATTGCTGGAACTGATGAAAAAACAGCGCTGCTGAAGAACCGTTTTGGCTTTGATGAAGCTATCAATTATAAAACAACAAAAGATATGAAAGCAGCCATCGCAGCGGCATGTCCGGATGGTGTAGATATTTATTTTGACAATGTAGGCGGCGATATTTCTGATGCAGTAATGGCCAGCCTGAACAGATTTGCGCGGGTTCCGGTATGTGGTGCTATCTCTTTGTACAATGCAACAGAAGCACAAACAGGGCCAAGATTACAACCAATCCTGGTTACTAAAAGTGTCTTGATGCGCGGGTTCATCGTGTCGGAGTTTGCTGCTGAATTTCAACAGGGAATTACACAACTGACAAACTGGCTGAAAGATGGTAAACTAAATTATACAGAGACTGTTGTAGAAGGGTTCAACAACATTCCGGAAGCCTTTATGGACCTTTTTGAAGGTAAGAATGAAGGTAAAATGATCGTAAAAATCTAAAAACAAATTATATGAAAGTTTTAATCGTATTAACCTCACATAGTGAGTTAGGCAACACAGGTGAAAAAACAGGCTTTTGGGTAGAAGAATTTGCAGCACCATATTATGTACTGGCAGATGCGGGTGCAACATTAACGCTGGCCTCTCCAAAAGGTGGTCAGCCCCCTATTGACCCTAAAAGTGAATTACCGGATTTCCAGACCGATGCTACGCACCGTTTTGATCAGGATACGGAATTGCAAAGCAAATTAGCACAAACTGTAAAATTAAGCGAGGTGAATGCAGCTGATTATGATGCTGTATTTTATCCGGGCGGACATGGCCCAATGTGGGATTTAGCGAATGATACAACTTCTATTCAATTGATAGAAACCTTCCTTCAGCAACAAAAACCGATAGCACTGGTTTGTCATGCACCTGCAGCTTTGGTAAAAGTTAAAGATGAAAATGGCGATCCTTTAGTAAAAGGTAAACAGGTAACAGGCTTTTCAAATTCTGAAGAAGAGGCCGTTCAACTGACGGATGTAGTTCCTTTCCTTTTAGAAGACGAATTAAAAAGATTAGGCGGAAGCTATAGCAAAGGGGTTGACTGGGGACCGTATGTAAAAAAAGACGGTTTATTAATCACTGGCCAGAATCCGGGTTCTTCGGAGGAAGCAGCCTTAGAATTATTAAAAGCATTGAAAAAATAACTGAATTCAAATTGATAAGTATACCGTCTGCCGCATATTCAGCAGACGGTATACTTATTTATACAGATTTGATAACCAGCTACCTTAAAAAGTAAATTCTCCTATAAATACACCACCCTGTTTTTTATCAGAGAGCTGCAATGCAATTATCTTACGCTCCTGGTCTTTAGTGCCATAATGCGTATAAATCTCAGCCATTATTGTAGTAGGCCCGCTGATACTGAGCTGGCTATCCCCATAATAATTTACTTCAATTTTATAAGTGCCCCTGATCGCTTTTTTAAGCATAAACTGTTCAGGCCCATAACCACTTGTAAAGTCATCACTGATTCTTCCCCCCGCTTTAGTCCGTTTATTACCGTAAAAACACTTATCACCATTGGGATCTGTTACCCAAAGGTCTATATCAGTATCCTTTTTATTCCAGTTCATCACTACTCTAACGTCAACCGGGAGATTAAAAATAACTCTTTTGTCTATCTTCCTGCTATTCAGCTTTGCGCGATGAAGGTTAATCAGGTTATTAATTTCCGCCAGGATAATCTCTTCAATACCATGGTCACGGTCTGCATTATCCATACTGTAGCTTTGATTCAACACGGTATATAAGGTATCCAGTGCGCGTTGATACTCCCCGCAATCTGCCAAAGCAAGTGCATAATCGCGGTAACTTTGCGCATCCATAGGCCTCCACTCCAGGACCTTGTGGCTGGCAAACAATTCAGCTTTTACATGGCCTGTTTCTCTAAGTTTGCAGGTTAAAGTTTTATAGATTTCAGCGTTTTCCAAATCCAGTTCAGCGAGGTTACTCAAAATCATTAATGCTCTGTCCACATCCTGATGCTGTTGGAACCAATTGGAAATATCAAGATAAAAAGAAGGTGTAGTTTGATAATCTTTTCTAACCGAAAGATATTGCTGATAAGCCTGATCCGGACTGCCACTTATCTTTTTCATATATTCCTGATCACTTTTGAATTCAGGAATGATAATAACAGGTTGTTCTGCAGCTGCTCTGCTTGTTACATCAGCTGAAGCAGTATTGCTTAATTTACCTTTCGCTGCCGATGAATTCACCACAACTTCAGCTAACATTTCTCTGGATTCAGTGATGTTCTGTCTGTGCGGGGCATTATTTCCCCTGATCCTGATCGCCGAATTCTGCCTTGCTAATGGTGCTTCAGATTGATCAGCTGCAGCTACCGGATACCCGGCCGCATTTACCCTTTCAGGCTTAGGGAAAAACTTCTGCGGTTTAAAAACGGTGTTCCACCATTTTTTCAATTCTGCAGCCATCACTATAGCTTCTTCCATCAAATCTTTTTTCCGGTTCTCTTTTTCCCGTATCCTGCCTTTCATTTCTTTCTCATAAGCTGCTCTTAATTCTGCAGGAGGTGCGACCCCATAGCGGATATAATCATCAACTGATTCCAGTACCAGCAGGCTGGTATTCCTGGTCACGATGCCAAACTGCTGCCCGAGCTGACTGATTTTCTCTTTATTCTGTTCATAATTCACATCCATATCCGAGAGCTTTTTCTGGGCCCAGATCTTGCTGACATCAATCACACCTGCATTTTGGGCAGCCGCATTTAACTTCACAGTTCGCTCCAGTGTTACTTCTTTACCATAACCAAATTGCAACACCAGGTTTTCAGTTCCCGAAGCAGCCAAGCCTGCAATACTCAGGTAACCATTCACGCGCACAGGTAAAGCAGGATACAACTCACTGATCCCCGGATTATTTTTGACACCTATAAACTGCATTTCTTCCTTTGTCATTTGCTGACAGGCAGCCGCTGCAGTTAACACATTTAAATTAATAAACTGTCCGCCTGTTTTAGCACTGATATTTTTTAGCAGGCTAAAATCTGCGCGCAAAGAAGAATTAATCATATATACAGGTTTATTGAGGGATACTACAGCCGGTCCGAAACCTGATAAGCCATCTGTGAAAAACAAATACTCTTCTGCCTGAAGCAACCCCGGATTGAGCTGACTGTAATCAGTACCTCCATCATAAACCAGTTGCTTTAATTTCGCTTTTAATTCTTTCCAATTTCCGTCTTTAATGATAAATATCCCACCCTTTTTAAAAGTATTATTTAATAAGCCCAGGTTAATCGTCAGGTTTTTTTTCTCTTTGATCACTGCATCTAACAAGGCGATTTCTTTTGCCTGATCTCTTTGCAAACCACTTAAAGATACATCCCAGATCAGCCCGATCTGATCACTCCAATGGTGTGTACGTGCTGGTGCATTCACCAGCACATTGGCCAGAAAATAATAACTCTGCCCTGCTTTTTGCATCAAGGCATCCATTGCAGTATCCCCGGCAGGCAGATTAATAACCAGTCCATGCAGAGGGGAAAAATCCTTACGCTGCATTTCAGCAATATAAGTTTTATCCTTGCGCTGAAAACTAAAACTGCCATCAGGCTGCTCACTCATCGAGGGTTTTTCTTTACTTTCCAACACGCTTACTTTCAGGAAAAATTCAGGAACTGCCTTTTTATAATCCAATGGCAAGTGATAACGGAGTTCTTGTTCAGGAGAAAAATGAAGCTCTTGTTCATAACTGATTTTCACGGTTCTGGTACCACCAGCAGGAAAAGGATAAATACGGGTACGGAAGTTATTTCCTTCCACCTTTTCCAATAAACCAGGGTCTACCCTGCGATGTTCCACGCTCTCAAAAACTTCTGTAGCTCTTGCTTTTTCCACAGGCACGGCTTCTCTCATTTTACCATTGATGTCCAGCGCATACCCGGTTATACTCACTCCATCTGGCATTGGAAAAGTAAGTTCTCCTTCCAGAATGCGGGAACTGGTATTCACAAAAGACATCGTCATCATTGTAGTTGCTATGTTTCCATAAACCTGTACTTCGATATGTACTGATTTCAGGCTGACTGCTTTTAATGCAGCTGCAGCTGTTGTACCCAAAATTTTAACCTGGGGAGTTTGGCCGTTACTATCCGTAAACTGGGTAAGCAAAAGAAAGAATAGCAAGACCAGGGGCTGAAAAATAGATCGTAGTTTCATAAAGTAGTTTTTATTCAGATGCGGGCAGTGCGGTTATTCCATAATAGAAGTTATGGAATAAATTTTTCTAAACATTTCCGGTAGTATACTGTTAATAGGATATATCAACAATTTAAAAGGAATGGGATTATTAAAAACAGCGTTAATTGGAGCCGCGGTTTACGGTGCAATTAAGTATATCACAAAGAAAGATGCCTTTGGCAGATCTATAGTCGACGATCTTCAGGATAAAGCTCCTGAATGGGTAGATAAAGCAAAACGCTTTAAAGACGATATAGAACAAAAATATAATTCAGAGCTTGATCCTTATACGGAAGTTAAACCTTAAATAAAAAGGATTACTCAATTGAGCAGATGGCTGGGATTTATTCCGGTCATTTTTTATTTAAAAGCTAATTTTTAAATTTGCTTAATAGTAACATAATTAATTTATAATTGAAAAACAACTCACAACAGGTATACATTCTGATTGGCTGATGGTTTTTTGGAAGCCGGCTCCATATTGTCTTAAAAGAAAATCATTAATTATAATGTTCTCTTTCAAAAGCTTTCCACTTTTCAATCATAAAGACTTTAAAGCGTTCAGGGATACCTGCTTCATATTTCATTGTTCCAGGTATCTCCTCTCCGATATTCACTGAAGTTGTCCCTCTGATCACATATTTGTTCTTATTCTCCAGCATAATCAACTTCATCACTTTATTATCCACTCCACCTGTACAGGTTAAATGATAAGCAAAAGTACATTCAGCAACTCCATCCCCGTTGAGATCTGTGATAAACAAAGCACCGGGAATAAATCTGGTCACAATATCTACCGGGCACGAACTGATCTGATCATTGACAGCAGCAATTATCTTCCATACCGTATCCGTTTTCACATAGTGATACACGTGCAATTCCGAATCTCTGTTGTCTTCATATTCTGCCAAATCTGCTGAAGCAAACTCCCCGGTTTCAGTCAGTACCAGAAGATTGTCCCCCAGTTTATCTTTCCAGCTCATTATCTTAACAGGTTTCCCGTGATAAGTTATACCGGCAGGCAACACTGCAGCTTTCACCGTATCACTTTTAATTTCAACCGATCCGGTTTCTCCTTTTGCAATAGTAGTACTATCAATGGTATGCTTATTTTCAGCCGTACCTGAATGACTGCAAGCGGACAATAAAACGGCGAATACTAAAATAATACTGGTACAAAAACCAGTGCTCAAAATTGAGGAAAGCGGTCTTTTCATAGACCGTAAAGCTATAATTTAATCTGCATAGTCAGAAAAAAACTACGGGCACTATGATTGCTTATCTTTTGAATACTATCTGATAAATAGCTTATGATTTAATTCATCTTTTTCTATGGTGATACCCAGAGAGATGGCAATTGCTTTGAACAGTGCATCTTCCGAACTTACAGAGAAAGTGCCTGATAATCTTTTATCACCAATTGAACTATCTTTTAATACAGACTGATAACCATAGTTATCTTCGATCAGGCTCAGCACTTTCCAGAGCGGCATATTGTCGAAATGCAGTTCTCCATTTTTCCAGGCGGCAATATCCGCTGCTTGTACCCTGGTTTTTACCAGTGCGGTTTTACGTCCAAGGTATTCACCCATTTCGCCCGGTTGAAGGTTGATCTCCGATTCCCGGATACCTTCTACCCCAAGTCTGACCTTTCCTGTAAGCAAGGCTACTTTAACCTGGTTCCTTCTGTTGTTTACATTAAAAGAGGTACCCAGAACCTCTACATTCAGCTTTTGTGCATGGACAATAAATCTTTCGGAATCTTTGATAAGCCCTGACTGATGCAGATGATTGACCTTAAAAAAGGCTTCTCCTTCTATCCAGACTTCGCGGATAGCTGACTTGTCCCAGTTTTTAGGATATTTTAAGGTGGAATTCGCATTTAACGTAACCACTGTACCATCTGGCAAAGCAAGGGTCCTGGTCTGTCCGTATACCGTACTGATTTCCTGCTTTTGATAATGGGTATAATAAAATAGAGAAAGAATAGATACTATACCCAGCAGCAGTACCGCAGCAGCTGCACGTAACCAGAGAGAAAAAGTTCTTCCGCGCTTTTCCGGGCTCATTTTGACTTTCAGTTCAATACTTTCCCAAAGCAACTGCTGTTCGTTGAGATCCATACTTTCCACTGAAATATTCATAGCTAAAATGATCTTCCTGGCATCTTTAATTATTGGCTGAGTTTCAGGATATTCATTTTGTACCTGCTGCCAGAATAAATTCAGGGCATCATCCGGCAAAGTAACCCACGAAATAAATTGGGGGTCAGCTATAAAATCTTCGAGTTGATAAGTATTAATCTTTTTTGATTGCTTCATAAGCCAGGTTTTCGTTCCTATTAGCTGATTATTTCTTTTTTTACCCCACGCCGGGCACACATTTCGCCACAAAAACAATAAATAACTGATTATCAGTTAAATAATTTCATGTAAAACAAGGATAATAAAATCAGGAACTCATCTTTTGATAAGTTTTCTCTCAGAAAGCCTAATGATCTGGCCATAATTTTATAGGTCGCCTTCACAGAGATCCCCATGACCCCGGCAATTTCATCGTAAGAAAGATTCTCATAAAATTTAAGAAAGATAGCCTCTTTTTGTCTGTCAGTAAGTTTTTGCAAAGCCGGTTCCAGTCTTTTTTTAACTTCTTCTTTTTGCTCCCCTTCCACCATTATATCCTCTATACTTAAGGTGATTGAAAATGGATAATCTGCAGTTTCCTCAAACTCCTGATGTTTCTGAAGCTGAGTTATTTTCTTAAAAACAGAAAGTCTGAAAGCTTTAAAAAGATAATTTTTGACATCCGCAGGGGTACTGATGAAATCTCTCCTGGTCCAGATATTAACAAACAGTTCTTGTATACATTCTTTGATCAGGTCTTTATCCACGCTAAACTTTGACCCATAGTTATATAAAGAATTTGAATACAACTTAAAGAGCGATTCCAATGCAGCTGCATTTCCATTTTTCAATAACAACCAGTACTGCTTTGCCGATGCGGAATCTTTAGATATAACCAATGTTTTTTTTCGCTAGAATACTAAATTACCCATCAAACATAAGAAATACTAAATAATCCATCGCGATTAATGTTTACATTTGAGTAAATAAGTGCGTTCTCTTTGATTATTCTCTACCATGGCTATAAATTCTAATAAGCAATATATTATAGCCATAGGTGCGTCTGCAGGTGGTCTTGACGCAATTTCTGCCTTCTTTGACTACACCCCCTTAGATGGTGTGTCTTATATTGTAATCCAGCATCTTTCTCCCGATTTCAAAAGTCAGATGGTACAATTGCTCAGCAGGCACAGTAAACTTCATATTGCAGAAGCTACCCATGGCATTCAAATAGAATCGAATAAGGTATACCTGATACCCAGTTCCGATTTTATGCAGGTCAAAGATGGCAGGCTTCTTTTATCTGATAAAAAAGATAAGCCAAGACCGCATATGACTATCGATCATTTCTTTATTTCTTTAGCTAAAGAACAAGGAAACAAGGCCATCGCTGTCATCTTATCCGGGTCTGGAAATGATGGGACCAAAGGAGCAGAAGCTATTCGCAAAGCTGGTGGCATTGTGATCGCTCAGGACCCTGCAACTGCAGCTTATAAGGAAATGCCCATGGCAGTAATCGCCAGTAATTCTGTCGATAACATCCTATCTCCCAAAGATATGCCCAGATACATCGAAGCCTATGTAAAAGAAGGAGAAGCGCAGGAAACAATCTATCCTGAAGAGGAAGAAATCAGTGAAAACGGGCATATAGAGATTATCAATTTAATCAAAGATACCCTGCCTTTTGATTTTACAGATTATAAGCATCCCACGATTATACGCAGAGTGAAAAGGAGAATGGAGCAGCAGCATATAGATGACGTTGCAAAGTACTATGCTTTTTTACAGCAGAATCCCGAAGAAATAGAGCTGCTGGCCAATGATTTCTTAATTGGTGTAACCTGCTTTTTCAGGGACCCGGATGCCTTTGCTATTGTTGAAGAAAAGGTAATCAAGGATATTATTGACCATAAAGAACCCGGTGATGTGATAAAAATCTGGGTTGCAGGTTGTTCAACAGGTGAAGAAGCCTATTCCTTAGCAATATTATTAAGAGAATATCTGGATAAAAAACAACACCAGGCAGAGGTAAAGATATTTGCAACTGATATTAGTAAATCGGCTTTGGAATTCGCTTCAAAAGGAGTTTATACACAAACCCTGGTCAAAGGAATAAGGCCAGACAGGCTGAAGTTTTTCACCCGGGAGGGAGAACACTATAAAGTGAAACCAGAAATCAGGAAAATGCTCATTTTTGCGCATCATGATCTGGCTAAAAACCCTCCATACTGTAATATTGACCTGATCAGCTGCCGGAATCTGTTAATTTACATGAATGCTTCATTGCAGAAAAAAGTATTCTCCATGATGTATTTCGGTTTAAAAAAAGATGGGTATCTATTTTTAGGACCAAGCGAAAGTGCTGCAATTCTGCAAAAAAATTTTTCGGAAATCAGCAGTAAATGGAATATACTAAAACGTAATAAAAATGGAAGCACTATCCGCTTTGATATATTTCCTTCTCCGGTGATTGAAGGAATAAAAAATACTACCATGGAAATCAGCAAGAAAACTATAGTCCCTCTTTCAAAATTCGCTGTCTCAGATGAGATCAATAAAGCGTTATTAGAGGAGGCCGGATTCAGAGGTGTTTGTACTGATGAGAATTTAAAAGTTATTTACTCTTTCGGTGATCCCGCAGTTTATCTCAAAAATGAACTGTTCAACTTTGATCTGAATGACCTGATCCCTGATCACCTGGCTATTGCTTTTAAGGCTGCTGCGCATAAAGCGCTAAAGCAGAACCAAAGGATTATCCTCAAAAATCTGGAGTTTGAACTTGAAGAAAAGCCAGTAAAAAGTACTGTCGATCTGGTGATTAAGCCATTTTTAGCTACAAAATCAAGCACACAATTGTTACTGGTCCTGTTTTTAGAGCAGAAAAACGACAAAGACGGAGATAGTTATGTAATGGCAGATGATATTTCACCACTCACTAAAGAATATGTAACGAACCTGGAAAATGAGCTGGCAGAAGCTAAGCATCAGCTGGAAGTGGCGCATGACTGGATTGCTTCCTCAAATGAGAACATGCAGTCTTTTAATGAAGAACTTTTATCGGCCAATGAAGAAATGCAAAGTGCGAATGAAGAATTGCAGTCTTTAAATGAGGAATTACAAACCATTAACAAAGAACAGCACTATACCAATACAGAGCTTGCAGAATTGAATGATGATTTGAATAATTACTTCCGGAGCAATTTAAACGGACAATTATTTGTAGACCACGATTTACTGCTTAAAAAGTTCTCTCCTTCGGCTGTGGAGCATATTAACATCCGCGACAGTGATATTGGCCGTCCGTTAAGCAACATTACCACAAATATCAGGATGGATGGCTGGATAGATGACATTAAAGAAGTCATGTACATCAACAACACGATCGTCAGAGAAGCCAGATCTGAAAAAGGTAAGATCTACCAGATCATGACCATGCCTTATATCAGGAAAAACAGTACAAAAGCAAGCGGAGCAGTCATTAGCTTTTATGACATTACAGAATTAAAAACTTTAGCTTCTAAAATAGCAGTCAGCAATGAAGACCTGCTGAAGAAAAATGAAGAAATTACAGAAGTTAATGCAGAGCTTTTAGAGCGCAATGAACAGTTAAGCAACTCTAAACAATACACAGAAGAGATATTCAATACGATACACGATCCCCTGGTTATTTTGGATAAAGAGCTGAAAGTATTACGTGCATCTGAGGGCTTCTTCCATATGTTTAAGGTTAAAGAAGAGGAAACCAAGGGTGCATTTTTATATGACCTTGGGAATAAACAATGGGACATTCCTGCGCTGCGTAATCAATTAGATACTATTTTACCCCAAAAAGGGAATTTTAAAGCCTTTGAAGTTGACCATGTATTTAACTTGATCGGACGCAGAATTATAAGGCTTACTGCCAGACAGTTTGACACCCATAACCAGGAAAAACTAATCTTACTGGCCCTGCATGACATCACCGATAAACGCAAAGTGGAAGAAGGACTTGCAGTGGCAGAGCGGTTATTGGCAGAAAGTAAAGAAAGATTACATTTTGCCATTGAATCTGCTGGTATAGGAGCCTGGGATTTTAACCCGCTGACGAATGAACTGATCTGGGATAACCGTTGTAAAGAGCTATTCGGTCTTGTACCAGGAGACTATGTGGATCACTCCGTATTTCTGGCCCATGTTGTAGCTGAAGACCGTAAAATGGTGGAAGAGAAAATGCAGGAAGCCTTAAGTGGCATAGCTGATGGTGAATTTAATACCGAATATCGCGCTGTTGTTGCTAAGGATCAAAAACAGCGCTGGATAAAGTCAAAAGGAAAGGCTTATTTCAATGCAAAAAATGAAGCTACCCGTTTCATTGGAACGGTACTGGATGTTTCCGGTGAGAAAACTGAGGAAGAAAATACCAGAGAGCTGCTGTTGAGAAAAGACGAGTTTATCAGTATTGCAAGTCATGAGCTGAAAACTCCCATAACCAGTCTTAAAGCTGCCCTGCAATTGTTAGAGCGGATGAAAGATAATCCATCGCCGACCATGTTTCCGATTCTTTTAGCGCAGTCTACCAAGAGTATGGAAAAAGTAACCAGTCTGATTGATGATTTATTAAATGTAACCCGCCTCAATGAAGGACAGATTCATTTGAATAAATCGACCTTCAATATAGCTGAGCTGCTGAATGCCTGTTGCACACACGTCAGAGCAGATGGCAAACATGAAATTATTGTGCAGGGCGATGAAGATATTGAGGTTTTTGCAGATGAAAACAGAATAGACCAGGTCATTGTCAATTTCGTTAACAATGCCGTGAAATATGCACCACTTTCTAAAAATATTTACCTGCTGATTGAAAAAGAGAATGGGATGACTAAAGTATCCATCAAAGATGGTGGCCCGGGTATTCCAGAAGAGAAAACACGACATCTGTTTGACCGGTATTACCGCACAGATTATGAGGGCGGACAATATTCCGGCCTTGGTTTAGGTCTTTATATCTGTTCGGAAATCATTAAACGTCACGGAGGAAATATCGGTGTGGACAGTGTAGTTGGTCAGGGCTCTTCTTTCTGGTTTACATTACCCTAAGATAACAATTCACCTTATTATCACAGGAATCAACCTTTCTGCAACCTTTTTTGGCCTTAACAGGCTTAAAAGCTTTCTCTTTTTCGACTTTTTCAGTAGTATCAATCTGATTTATAGTGGTTAAATTGGAATAAGCCAGCCCAATTACGCTATCAAAAGTAAAAGAATCGGTGGTTTGTTTGCATCCGGAACTGATAAATACAATTAAAGCAAATAACATCAGTAAAAGTCTCATATTTATTATATAAAAATTCATTGTTCAATAAATATTTATATAATAAACCGAAATAAGAAATTTAATACGTCAACTACCCTTTTACTTACATCAACGCCATGTTACTACTAGAAAACCATATTTAATTAAGATTTTCCGGGGATAGCTTTCAGGCCCATTATATCCGTGGCAAAGCTGAAAGTCTTCGTTTCTACAGCCTGTACTCCTTTGCTTAATAATGGAGAAGCGATCACATGAGTTCCTGCTTCAGGGATTGCTGATTTGACTTTAAGTGCGGCAGTTGTACCCAGTTCATCAAACATTTTTAACATCGCATCGATTTTGACTGTTTTATCCTGATGCTGCTCATCCTTATAATAATATAACATCAATACGGGTTGTTTGACCTGCTGATAAGTTTGTTTGATATTAGAAGTTTCTATAAACTCCTGCAATTGCGGCACAGCTTCCAGGCGATATTGACTATACCAGTATTGAAGGACTTTCGGGTCCGTATCTGCAGATTTTTTCGAATACATCCCTCCCATTACTTTACGGATGAGTTGCAGCCCCCAGGGTTTATTGGTCAGCCAGGCAGAACCGTCATTGATTGCAATATTAGGGGAATAAAGAATAATTCCTTTAATCTCGGGGAAGTCTGCAGCTAATCTCACAGCAAGTGCAGCTCCGGTAGAAGTACCCATGATAATTACTTTTTTACCTAGTTTTTTACCAATTGCATAGGCTTCAAGCGTGGAAGCCCACAATTTTTCCGGTGTAAATTCAAGCATGGCATCCTGATCTTTCAATCCATGCCCTGCCAGCCTGGCAAGGTAAAGGTTACAGCCAAACTTTTTGGCAAACTCACGGTGTACAGGATCTCCCTCTCCCTGGCTCGCCGTAAATCCGTGCAGATAGACTAAAGCATATTCAGTTTGCTGATGTGTACTGTCAGCCCAGACAATTCTGGCTTCATTATCAGTTTTCACAGGCAGTCTGGCTTCTCTTTGCTGAATAAAGGTATCGAGCTGAGTAAGCTGATCGGGAACCTGTGGTAGTTCTTTTACATAAACAGGAGTAGCAGGCTTAGGGCCTGAAAAATAAACAACAACCAGCAGAAGTAGCAGAACTCCCAGACCTACAAGAATTTTCATAAAAAGCGTTTTGTGACTATATCAAAATTAGCATTTTTAATTTATTAAAAATTAAACCTGCCAGATATAAGTACAATTAATTATACTTGTCTAATTAACTTATAATTATCAACAATTATTATCTCAGCCAAACCAATGAACCAAAAACCATCAAGTGCATTTATAGGAGCTTCCTGGGCAGCTTTAATGGTAGGATTTGCAGCCTATAACATCGGACTTTTCAATGCAACCATGCTACTGAATGAAAAAGGGTATTACTTTACCATCCTTATTTTAGGGATATTTTCTGCCATATCGGTACAAAAATGTGTGCGTGATCGCCTCGAAGGAGTTCCGGTAACCAATATTTATTATGGAATAGCCTGGTGCTGTACTATGCTTTCACTCGCATTATTAGCTATCGGTCTTTGGAACGCAACGCTTGCTTTAAGTGAAAAAGGGTTTTATGCGATGTCATTCGTATTGACAATTTTCGCCGCTATCTCCGTGCAAAAGAATACAAGAGATAGTCTTGGTGTGGATGCTAAAACATCAAATGATCCTGCTAATTCTAATTAAAAGTATAATGGGCTAACTTTTAAAGGTTAGCCCATTTTGATAAATATTAAACTTTAAGAATCAGCCCATTTCAAAAGGCTTTGCCTGCGTCGGTCAGGTTAAACTGATGCTTTCTGCGTCGTGAAATAACGTCTGTGGTAGTTAATCTGCCCGGTATGATAAGATAAATGGGCTAAAAGATGAATTAAAACATATTCTACAGTCTGCTGCTCATTAACCAGTTTGATTTCTGCAGGATAACCCTCATTCAGACCTTCATCTGTCAATGTTGAGATCGCATCCCCGATCACCTCCGACAATTGATCAAATTCAATAATTAATTCTTCTTTGGTAAATAAGCGGTCTTTAAATTCGGCCTCCCGGTTTCTTTCATAATTGATATGTCCAAAAGGATTACCTACAAAGGCTTTCAGATTGCCAATTAAGTGCTGTAATAGATTACCGCCTGAATTAGCCGTTCCTGGTAATAATTCCCATAGGGTCTGATCATCAGGATACTTTTTCAGTTCATCAGTAACTTTGATAATATCACGTTTGTATAATTGTGTATAAAATTCGGTATTCATTGCTTTTATTTTTAAAACAGGACATCCTGCAGGTCTGAATTCTTATCAAAAACACTTTTTGCAAAAGGGCATAAAGGAAGGATTTTCACGTGTTTAGTTCTTGCATATTGCACAGCTTCCAACACCAGCTTCTTGCCTACCCCTTTTCCCGAAAAATCAGGACTTACCTCAGTATGGTCAATAATCAGTTTATCTGGCCCTGCCCATACATAAGTCATTTCTCCGGCTACTTTTCCTTCTTCTATTGCTTTAAAAAGGCCTTTTCTCTCATCGTTAGTTTGTTCAATATTCATTTTATCTGGTTTTCAGAAGTTTATTTATAGGAAATGACAATATTAAGGCTTGATTTGTTTGCTTTGTGGCGGAAGCGGAACAAATTCTGTTTCTCCCGGAACCGGGGGAAATGCTTGTTCCAGCCATTTAGTTTTAGCTTCTTCAATCCTTTCTTTGCTGGAGGCCACAAAATTCCAGTATATAAATCTTTCTTCAGGGAATGGTTCTCCGCCAAAGATATATACTGTCGTATTTTCTTGCAGTTCAAATTCACAAAGCTGGCTGTCATTGGCAATCAGGATCTGTTTTGGCCCATAAACATGGCCTTCACTTTCAATAGCCCCTTCCAGGATATATAAAGCACTTTCGCCATAAAGGTGTTCTCCGATTTTTACCTTCTGAGGAGTTGTTGTTTTCAGTTCCAGAAAATAAAGCGGGCTGAAAACAGGCACAGGAGATTTTTTACCAAAAGCTTCTCCGGCAATAAGTTTAAAAGAAACCTCACCAGATTTCCAGGCCGGCATTTGATTTTCTTCTATATGTGCAAATTCAGGAGCCATTTCTTCTTTATCTTTTGGAAGTGCTACCCAAATCTGAAGTCCATGCAACATTTTATCGGAGTGGCGCAAATAGCCTGGTGTGCGTTCTGAATGTACAATTCCGCTGCCTGCAGTCATCCAGTTTACCTGTCCCGGTTTAATTTCCACTTCATTCCCTAAACTATCTTTGTGCATGATACTGCCTTCAAAAAGATAAGTCAGTGTCGAAAGGCCGATATGCGGATGAGGGGGCACATCCAGATTTTCATGATCACTTAAACACACAGGGCCCATATGATCAATAAAAGAAAACGGGCCAACCATTCTTTTTTCGCGGAAAGGTAAAAGCCTGCCGACCATAAAATTGCCAATATTGCTTGCTCTTTCTTCTATAATCAGTTTGATATTTGACATCTTTAATCTTGTTTTTTGAATAGAACTAAGATAGGATTAATTGCTTCCGCCCAAATTGCAAACTACAATTCTTTTCTGATGCGGCTTAACTGCGTGGGTGTAATACCGAGGTAAGAAGCGACATGATGCTGTTTAAGACGTTCGTTCAGACCAGGATACCTAAGCAGAAATGCTAAATATCGTTCTTTAGCATTTTGATATTTTGCAGTAATTTCCAGCACTTCTTTAGCAATAATCCAATGTTTTTCCATGTATTTAATATAAAACATAGCGAGATCAGGGAACTTTTCTATCAACTGCAGGAAGGCAGAAAAGTCATATTCCAGAACTTCTGCATCTTCAAGTGCATAGATATTAAACAAACTGGGTTGCTTTTGAAGTAAGGCTGAGGTAGAGGCAACAAATGAGTTCTCGGCAAAAAACTTCTTAATGACAACATTTCCTTCTTCAGTAGTATAATAATAAGAGAAAAGACCTTTTTTAACGAAAGCAATTGTTCTTGGTATGCTTCCTTCTCTGAGCAGGAAGTCATGTTTGAGAATAGTTTTGGGGCGCACTATTTTGATAACCTCTGTGATACAGGCAGCAGATAACGGCGCGTAACTATTTAATGCTTTAACGAATGAATCCATTCTTGTATTTACGTAAATACAAAGGTGGTATTTTCATCCGGTATATACATCAGTTTACGCGGCCGCAAATGCTTGTTTAACGTCAAAACATCACCTAAATTGAACGTTAGTTTTACCTGTTGAATGGTAGTACCTACCTAATTTACTGCAATCATAACCCCCTTGAATGGTAGTACCCGCTTATTTTACTGCAGCCATCACTGCGGTAGCATCAATTTCAATTAACATGCCATCCAGTGCAAGTCTTGGAACCGGAATCAGCGTATTTATCGGGAACTGCTCATCAGGCCATACTTTTTTCCCTTCTTCAATGAGTATTTTGTGTTTATCAGCATCATAATCGACTACGAGTGTGGTCAATTTAGCAATGTGCTGCATTTGAAGGCCTTTACTTTTTAAGGCAATAGCCAGGTTTTCAAAAGTACACCTTACCTGTGTTCTGAAGTCTGTACTCAGTTCTCCCTTGTTATCTGTTCCTGCCTGTCCGGCAACAAATACCAATATACTGTTAGCGGGTACGGTAGCCACGTGAGAATAACCATGCGGACGGGGATCATATAAGCCTTTCGGATTCGTAATTTCCTGTGCGATCCCCTGTTGAGTTAATAAACCTAATGTTGCCATAATTAATAAGGATTGAATGATTTTCATTTTTAAGACCGGATGAAATAGTTATGCAAGAATAGTAATTGAAAAGCTGAAGCTTTTGACCAGTAAGCCGTATCATGCGCGCCCGGACGCTCTATATAATCGTGTGCTATTTTAAGTTTGATCAGTTTTTGATGTAATGCCCTGTTGACTTCCAGCAAAGGATCATCAATACCGCAATCAATAATCAGCTTTAATTCATTGTTCTTCAAAGAAGACACATTATAATTCACCGTATGTTCTTCCCAATTTTTTTCATGGCCTTTATACTCACCAAGGCTCTTTTCAATGTTGTAACCGCTGGTAAAAGAGGTAAAATCTACTGCTCCGCAAATACTGCCGGCAGCTCCAAAAGTTTCTTTATGCCTTATTGCAATAAAAAGTGCTCCATGACCACCCATACTCCACCCATATATCGCTCTCTTTTCTCTTTGGACAAGCGAAGGATAATTTTTGTCTGTGTAATTCACCAGCTCCTTACTCAGGAAAGTTTCGTACCGCAATTGCGCATTAACAGGACTATCAAAATACCAACTGTCAAATCCGCCATCTGCGAGTACAAAAATCATTTGATAAGTATCTGCCTGTGCGGTCAGATCTGGAATATCCTGTTTGATAGTTCTGATAGAATTCCCACTGTAACCATGCAATACATAAACTACCGGAAACTTTTTAATCTCCTTCGTCTGATCCGGTGTGATAAAAACACAGCGGATTTCTTTTTTCATAGCCGCACTATAAACTGATACTGTATCTACTTTTGCTGCAAATGCAGAACCTGTAAACAGCATCGCTATTAAAAGCCCTGATAATTGTTTCATATTTATTAATTTGCGACAAAGTACCGCCTAATTTAGCTGCAAAACATTTACATATGTTGATGAAATTATGATGAGTTGATGAAACTACGATGATTTTTCAAATTACACCACGGAATAAAAACCTGCTATGAGATTCACTTGTTCCCTTATTTTATTCGTCATGCTATTTCATTCTTTATCCGCCCAAAATAATTTCAAACAGCAGCAACTTACCTTTGAAAGGGTAAAGAATGCTTACAATGAAAAATGGGCCGATTTAAAGGCCGAATTACATCAAAAAGGCTTTAAAGATAAATTTGAGTTACACCTGGAAGCTTATAAAAGTGAAGGCAAAGTAGAAATCTGGTTGAAAAATAAAAATCAGGCTAAATACAGTTTACTCAAGACTTATCCTTTCAGCGCACATTCAGGAATTTTAGGGCCAAAGACTAAAAAAGATGACTTGCAGACTCCAGAAGGAAGCTATTTCATTGACCGCTTTAATCCTGAGAGCCGATTTTATTTATCCTTAAGAATTAATTACCCCAATGCAATCGATTTGTTAAGAAGCGGTCAGCAAGACCCCGGATCGGATATTTATATTCACGGCAACCAGGTTACTGCAGGTTGTATCCCGCTAACAGATGATAAGATCAAAGAAGTTTATATACTCGCTGTGGAAGCCGGGAATAGCGGACAAGTACAAATTCCTGTTCATATTTTCCCTTTTAGAATGACAAAAGAAAATATGAACAGGAATACAATAATCTTTCCGCAGCACAAGGTATTCTGGAAGACCTTACAACTGACTTATGACAATTTTAAGAAGTTTAAAACTACAGTCTGAATAGCTTCAAACCACAGCCTGAACAGCTAAAAACCATCCTTTAATCCACCACCATAGAAGACCATGTTTCTTGCAAATGGTGCCATTTCAATTGTCCATCCTCACCTCTGACAAATAAAGCAGAAGCAATTCTTTTGTTATCCCCTTCTTCCCTGTACTGAAATTCTGTGTAAGTCATCAAAACACTATCATTTTGTACATACTGTGCTTTGATGTCTGTCACTTCTACAGAAATATCGGGCTTTACCCCGTAAACTGTAGGTAACCATGCAGATAACTCTTCAAAATTCACAGCTACGCCGCCGGGTGTAATCATGATAAAGTCAGGGTGAAATTTCCTCAGTATTGCATCCTCCCCCGCTTTGTTTCCTTCCACATCACTGCGAAACCATTCTCCGATATTTTGTATAAAGAGATTAATCTCTTCCGTTGCCTGTGCTATAATATTCATATCTATTGTTAATTAATGTTTCCTGAACTGCACATCAGGCTATAAAAATAGTATTATTTAATTTCAATACGGAGTCAGGGTAAAATCCAATCAGGTTGTCACAAGATAAACCACAAGAAAATGACTCATCCGTCAATGCCTGTTCCCCACTGGTCAATCATTTTGTTGCCAACCTCAATTCACACCTAATTTAGTAATCTTATGACAGGTCAGACTCATTCATTATGTATTATGTTCAGCGGCTTTCTATCAATTGCATTGGTCATTGCAATTATTATAGTCATTTATTTATTAAAAATTGTCCATGAATCTTGTGAGGAATAAACTTTTCAATCAGCTGTATCCATTTGTTTTCTTTCCTATTTACCTGGTTAGCCTGCTCCCGCATTCCATTGCAGCGCCAACGATTGGAAGATTCCTATACTTTATTTCCTACAACATATTCAGGTATCGTTACAATGTAGTCCTGCAAAATCTCTCCAGGTCTTTACCTGCCAAGTCCTATCAGGAGATCCAGGAAATTGCGAAGGAATTTTATAAACACCTGATCTCCATGGTCATTGAAACCATCAAACTTTTTTCTGTGAGCAGTCACGATCTCGATAAAAAAGTGCAGCTCGTGAATACAGAATTATTAACCAGGTATCATCAGCAAAACAGGAACATCATCGCTGTTCTTGGGCACTATGGGAACTGGGAATATCTGAATATACTGCCCGCGCAGCTTCCTTTTACGGTAAATGCGATCTATAAACCACTCACTAATCCACTGATGAACAGACTCGTTCATTACGTAAGAGGGCGCTTCGGCATGCAGCTTGTCCCTGCAAACCAGGCACTCAGACATCTTTTGAAACAAAAAGATAAACCACAATTATCAATTTTCATTGCAGATCAATTTCCGGGTAATTGTGAACAGGAGAAATTTGATTTCCTCCATCAATCGACAAACATGTTTAATGGCGCAGAGAAACTGGCTATGGCCACAAATTCAGTAGTTGTTTACCTGGAAATGAAAAGAAAGCCAGACCACTGCTGGGAAATAAGTTTTTCCCTGATTACTGATGCTCCAAAGGAAACCAGTAACCAGGAAATCACTAAATGTTTTGCAAACCAGCTTCAGCGGACCATCAGGAAAGATCCCTCTTACTGGTTATGGTCGCACAAAAGATGGAAGAAATAACACGTTTAAAATGAAAATATGAACACCTTATTTCCATCCTCCTCCAAGTGCTCTGTATAAAGATACAGTAGCTTGCAATTGCTGTAATTGATCATTGACCTGGCTCAGTTGCGCCGCCAGAAAACTTTGCTGCGCAGTCAGTACTTCCGTATAGTTTGCAGAACCGTACCGCACCAGCGCCTGTGTATATTGAACTGATTTTTCCAGGTTCTCTAATTGGCTGGACCTGGTAATTTTCTTTTCCGAAGCCTTCTGATAAGAATACATCGCATTGGAAACCTCCTGCCCTGCAGTCAATATCGCCGTCTGAAAACTTAATACGGCTTGCTGCTGCTGCTCTAAAGCTACCTTTAACCTTGTTTTGTTAGCCCCTTTGTTAAATATAGGCTGCGTCAACCCGCCAGTTAAACTGCTGATCCATGAGCCCGGCCCGAAGAAACTGCTAAAGCTGGTATACCCTCCTGCTGCTGAAATGGTTAGCGAAGGATAAAAATAAGTCCGCGCCACATTGCTGAGTTCAAAGGCGTTTTTAAAACCATATTCCGCAGCCTGTACATCCGGCCTGTTGGCTAATAATTGTACGGGCACACCAGTTTGCAACAAGGTAATCGGGTGGATCTGATCAAATTTGCTGCGTGCTATCGGCCCCGGAACATTGCCTAACAATAAGTTCAGTCCGTTTTCAGTTTCCCGGATCGACTGCATCAGATCAGGGATAGTCACTGCAACGGCATATTTACTGGATTCACTTTGTACAACTGCTGCCCCGGTCACCACATCTGCAATTTTCAGCTTTTTCATAATATCGACAGTAGACTGCCAGTTTTTCAAACTTTGCTGGGTAATCAATAGCTGATCATCCAAGGCTAGTAACCGGTAATAATTAGTCGCGATACTGGCAACAAGTTCAGTCTGAACAGCCCTTGCACTTGCTTCTGCCTGCAATAAAGACGCTAAATTAGCCCGCTTTGCACTGCTAAGTTTCCCCCATAAATCGGCTTCCCAGCTTGTGGTCAGCTCGGCCTGGTACTGGTAAGGAATAATACTTTTTGCTTCATTCGGATTAGAAGAGCCAGTGGCTATTGCACTCGCATCCTCATTTAAAGAAGGTAAAAAGGCAAGCTTACTTTGTTCAAAATAAGCTTTAGACTGCCGGATACGGGAATACGCAGCTTGCAGGTTCAGATTCCGCTGGATACCTTGTCCAATCAGCTTTTGTAATAAAGTATCCGTGAACATTTCTTTCCAATGCAGGTTTGCAATGGTAATCGTATCAGCAGCTACATGTTCTCTGTATAAACCCTCCATATCCACAACCGGTTTTTCATAAGGCTTTGTGACTTTGCAGGAAGCAAATAACACGATGATCAACCCAATGACGGGCAGATGTATTTTCAAGTATCTTTTCATAATTACGAGTTCCGGTAATTAAATTATAATTTGTGCTCGGGTTTCTTCTTTTTCAACTTCTCCTGAAGCGTCTGAAACACGATAAATAAAGTCGGTGTAATAAACAGCCCGAACACTGTTCCAATGAGCATCCCGCCAACAGCGCCCACACCAATAGAACGGTTACCATTCGCGCCTGCGCCTGTAGCCAGCATTAACGGAACCAGTCCTAATATAAAGGCAAAAGAGGTCATTAATATAGGTCTGAGCCTTGCTTGCGCCCCTTTTACGGCAGCTTCTACAATCTCCATACCTGAGCGCCTTCTTTCCACAGCAAACTCTACGATCAGGATGGCATTTTTAGCCAGCAGTCCAATCAGCATGACCAGGGTAATCTGGACATAAATATTATTACTGATTCCAAATAAATGGGCAAACATAAAGGCCCCGGCAGTACCTACAGGTATGGTCAGCAAAATAGATAAAGGCAACAGATAACTTTCATATTGCGCACTCAGCAGTAAATAAACAAAGACCAGGCAAAGCAGGAAGATGAAAATCGTCTGGCTGTTTCCGGCAAGCTCTTCCCTGGTAATTCCTGAATATTCATAACTATAACCTGCAGGTAATGTTTTTGCAGCAACTTCCTGTATCGCAGCAATCGCCTGCCCGGAACTATATGAGGCATTCGGCGTTCCGTTGACACTGATGGAGTTATACAAATTGAAACGGGTGATCGCTTGTGGCCCATAAGTCTGTGTCAGGGTAAAGAACTCTGTTACAGGCACCATTTGTCCATCAGGTGTACGTACAAAAACCCCGTTCAAACTTTCCGGAGTCAGCCTGTATTCTGGTGAAGATTGTACCATTACCCTGAACTGCTGTCCGAACTGGTTAAAGTTTGAGGCATAAATCCCCCCGAAATAACCTTGCATCGCAGAAGTAATATCGACCACATTCAGCCCCGCTTCTTTAATCTTCGGCACATTCATGTTCATCAGATATTGAGGGAAGTTCGGATTAAAAGAAGTCGTGGCAAATTGTATTTCCGGCCGCTCAGATAAGGCAGTTAAAAAGTCTTTACTGGCTTTATAAAAAGGAGGAATTTCCCCACCTGTTCTGTCTTGCAGCTGAAAAGCAAAACCATTGGTTGTTCCAAACCCCTGGATGGTGGCCGGAGCAAAGAACTTCACCTCAGCTTCTGTAATATCAGAAGATTTCTTGATCAGTTCACTGATAATCGCCTGCACGTCTCTTTTTCTTTCATTCCAGGGAATAAGCCGCATCACTACAGTGGCATAATTACTTCCCGTTCCGGATAACTGACCACGCCCGGTGATAGCCAGTACGTTATTGATTTCCGGGATCGTATGTGCAAGTTTTTCTATTTTTCGGGTCACCACATCAGTCCTTTCCAGCGAAGCACTGGGCGGTAAAGTGATATTACAGTTCACTGCCCCTAAATCTTCGTTGGGCACAAATCCTGTTGCTGTATTTTTAGCCAGGAAAAACAGCGCGGCCATAAAGAAGGCCAATATGGAAAGCGGAATCCATTTCTTATGGCTGAAAAAAGCAATCGTGTTCGCATACTTGTTGCTCATCCGCTCAAAAGCAGTATTAAAAGCAGTATAGAATTTCTCCATGAAACTCATTTTGGCCGTCCCTTTTTCATGATGGCTCTTTAAAAACAGAGCACATAATGCCGGGCTGAGTGTCAACGCGTTAATGGCCGACAGGATAATCGCAATAGCCAGGGTAAGTCCAAATTGTTTATAGAAAACTCCCGATGACCCGCTAATGAAACTAACGGGAATAAATACCGCAGACATCACTAAAGTAATAGAAACGATGGCACTTGAAATTTCGCCCAGTGCGTCGATACTCGCTTCTTTTGCAGAAGTATAACCACTGTCCAGTTTCGCATGGACTGCCTCGACGACGACGATCGCATCATCCACTACAATACCAATCGCAAGAATCAGGGCAAAGAGCGTCAGTAAATTAATGGTAAACCCGAATAATTTCAGGAAGAAAAATGTCCCTATAATGGCCACCGGTACAGAAATAGCCGGAATAAGTGTAGACCGGAAGTCCTGCAAGAAGACAAATACGACGACAAACACGAGTATAAATGCTTCAAATAAAGTATGCAGCACCTTTTCAATGGAGGCGGTCAGGAAATCATCGACACTTTGCAACACAACGTAATGTATCCCCTTAGGAAAGGTTTTAGAAGCCTTGTCCATCACTTTAAGGGTTTGCTGAATAACTTCACGGGCATTGGAACCTGCAACCTGCGCCACATTTATTGATACCGCAGGATGGCCGTTAGTTCTTGTACTGTTAAAATAACTCAATGCACCGAGCTGAATCCTGGCAATATCTTTCAGTCTTAATAAGCGGCTGCGGTCAGCAGAACGAATCACGATGTTTCCAAATTGCGCGGTATCAACCAGTGTACCCGGATATTTGATCACATACTGAAAAGCTTGTCCGCCACGCTCCCCGAATTGTCCGGGAGCTGCTTGTATATTCTGGTCAGAAAGCGCTGCAGTTACATCATTAGGAACTAATCCATAAGAAGCCATAGCCTGTGGATTAAGCCAGATACGCATAGAATAATCCATTTGACCGGAGGCAGAAGCATCACCGACACCCTGAATCCTTTTCACCTCTGGTACAATATTAATATCTACATAATTCTGCAGAAAGGTCTGATCATAAGCCGGGTTATCACTATAAACCGAAAAGATGAGCAGCGTACTGGTTTGTTTTTTCTGAACAGTTACCCCGGCTTTAGTTACTTCCTGAGGCAATAAAGGAGTAGCGCGGGAAACAGCGTTCTGCACATTAACGGCTGCCATATTCGGATCACTGCCAATTTTAAAACTTACGGTTATATTCCCTGAACCGTCGTTACCGGCCGTAGAGGTAATATAGTCCATATCTTCGACCCCGTTGATCTGTTGTTCAAGAGGTACAATTACACTTTTCAAAACGACATCGGCACTCGCACCGCTATAGTTGGCTGTAACTTGTACAGTTGGGGGCGCAATATCAGGATACTGGGAAATCGGGAGGGAAACCAGGCCGAGTATCCCCAGGGTAACTATGATAATAGAAACCACGGTTGATAAGACCGGACGTTCAATAAATAGCTTTAACATATGCTGATATTTCTTAAATTATTTTGTTGGTTTAATTTCCAATCCTTCTCTGAGGTTTGAAATACCGTCTGCTACTACTTTATCGCCTGCTTTTAATCCTTTCTGGATCACATAGGAATCATCTGTACTGGCGGCAGTTGTAATTTCCACAGAATTCACTTTGTTTGATTTATCCAGTACGTATACAAATAGTTTTCCCTGGATCTGGTAAGTGGCTTTCTGTGGTACGAGTAAAGCTGAATTAATTGTTCTTGGAATCCGGACCACGGCACTGCTCCCGCTTCTTACCAGTCCATCATGGTTAGGGAAAGTCGCTCTCATATTAATAGAGCCTGTTTGTGCATTGATTAAACCACTGGCAGTTTCTACCTTTCCTGCAGTGGGCAATACATTTCCATTGGCAAGCACAAGGTTAACAGGTGGCAGTGTGGTTAATTTTTGCTGCATGGTTACGCCTTTAGCGGCAAGAAAAAAGTCAAGCCCCTGTCTTTCATTAATGGAGAAATAAGCATAAATGCTTTCAATGTTTGACACCGTAGTAAGCGGGTTGGTCGTGGTACTGCTCACCAGACTTCCGATTTTATAAGGAAGGATACCAATTACACCATCCACAGGGCTGAAAATCTGTGTATAGCTTAGGTTTGTTTTCGCATTATTCATCGCTGCATTGGCTTGTGCAAGTGCGCCTTGTTTGGACTCCAGGGTATATTTTGCTGATTCCAGCTGATAAGGACTCACAATATCCTCGTCTACTAATGGCTTTACTTTGTCCACGTTCATCCTTGCGGCGTTGACATCTGCCTGCGCTATTTTTATATTGGCTTCTGTTGTTTTCACATCCTGCTCATATTGCGGGGCATTAATTCTAAAAAGAAGCTGTCCTTTTTTGACAGATGCTCCTTCATCAACAAAGATGTCTGCTACGTATCCATCTATTTTTGGGCGTATTTCAATATTCTGTATTCCCTGTATAGTCGCAGGATAATCAGAATAGATATTGGCAGTTACAGGAGCGAGCGTAATTACAGGATAGGGTTTAACCTGATCGGCTGTTTTATCTTTACCTTTATTATTTCCACAAGAGGAAAAGATAACCAGGGAAGCCAGAATGGCTAAAGGAGTTTTGAAAGTGTTCATGTCGTCTTTAGAAAGAGTCATAGCCAACAAGATTGACTATATACAAGATAACCATATTAACGCTCATTGAGTTAACTGGAATAAAAAAAAGGAAACGGAAAGATGAATCCGCTTGTTAAACTGGTTTAACAGTAAGGGGGAGCCCGCAGCGGGAGCAGCTGAAATTCATGTCCGCTCAGACTTTTAGTCGTATATAAGACCTGGTAGGCTTGTACAACGACAAGGACTGGTGGTATTAAATCCGTTTTAAATCCAGCAGAAGGTAGTATAATCTGTTGAAAATCCTCGTCAAAACAAAGTAATCTGCAATGCGTAACCTTAGCTCTGCACATTGGAGTTTTTAAATTTCCAATTTCAGTAGAAGCACCCTTGTGAAAAAAACCATCCGCATATCTTACAATTACCCTTCCATTGATGCCAAAAACAATGACCAGCATCAGGGTAAGTTTAATTAAGATATTCACTGCTTTTTGCATTTTCATCAAAGGATAGACTGTATAATGTCTGAAAGGTTCAAATATATTCAAAAATTCTGTTCGAATTCTGTAGACTAAAACGAAAAAAGAATATATTTTGTTTCAATACAGGCTTTAAAAATAATCTGTCCTTTGCTAAAAGAGTTGAGCCATGCTGCCTTAGATAGTATCTACCTAAAGCAGCATGGCCCAACTCTTTATTGACAACGTTATAAATCAGCTGCTAAATCAGCTGATGGGTTTCTTTATTGGTAGCCATCACAAAAATGCTCTTGGTTTGGCCAATCCCTTTCACTTCTCCCAATTTATTGACAAAGAAATCGTGGTAATCTTCCATACTCTCGGCCACTATTTTAACCATAAAATCAAAATCACCGGAGATATTATAACATTCTACGATTTCCTTAAACTCCAGCATCGCTTTGATAAAAAGCGCACCTGATTTCTTATTGTGTTCTTTCAAAGTAATCATGCAAAGAACAATCATCCCCTTCCCGATCAGCTGCCTGTCCAGGATAGCCGCATATTGTTTAATTACTTTGCTCTTTTCCATCCTTTTAATCCGCTCATGAGTAGGTGTCGGGCTCAAATGAATAAGCGCAGCTATTTCTCTAACCGTTAGTTTGGCATTTTGCTCCAGCAGTCTGAGTATTTCATAGTCTTTCGCATCTAATGTTACGGAAACCTTTTCCGGTTGTTCTGTATTGATCATAAATTATATGCCTCAATAGGCAATTTGTTCTTTTAAATATACAAAAACAATACGCTTGTACTGAATATTTATTATCATTTCCGTAATCTATTCCATATAAATACCTTTGAAAGAACAACATCAATTTATGATTTCAAAGAAGAACTTTATTCTCATCATTGCTTCGATGGGTATTTTTGTAGAAGCACTCGATATTGCCATTATTAATTTAACTATTCCCTCTATACAAGCGCAGTTCAATATCACCAATGACCAGGTACAATGGCTGCAAACACTTTACGTATTACTTTATGGTGGTTTTTTAATCATCGGAGGAAAGTTATCCGATGTCATCGGCAGAAAGAAAATCTTTATGATAGGCGCTGCCCTGTTCCTGCTGACCTCTTTGGGGGCCGGACTCTCAGGTTCCTTTGCGGTGCTTGCTTTTTACCGCGCTGTACAAGGTTTAGCTGCAGCACTGATTATGCCTTCAGCTTTATCTATTGTCACACACACCTTTACAGAAAAGAATGAGCGTAGTAAAGCCATAGGGATTTTCAGCTCTTTTGCAGCTATCGGTTCAGGCAGTGGTTTATCTATAGGCGGGATTATCAGTACCTACTGGGGCTGGCACTGGGTTTTCCTGATTAACGTTCCTATTCTGGCACTCGTTATTTTCACCTCCTGGTATTACCTGGATGCAGATAGTCCGCGCGACAGAAAGAAATCACCAGATCTTATCTCAGGTTTTATATTGGTCGCAGCTTTACTGATGCTGAGTTACGGGGTACATGAACTCGGTAATTTTCAAAAACACTATTTATTATTACCTGGTTTAGCAGTCGCAATTGCAATCTGTATGAAGGTTTTATTTACCCGTTTAACGACATTAAAAGATCCATTAATTGACTTATCAATTTTCCGCTCTCCAACGGTTGTTACCGCAAACGGGGTCTTCTTTTTACTGGGTTCTTTTTGGACGGGTTATTTGTTTATCATTTCCTTATTGCTGCAAAAAGATATGAATTTCAGTGCTGCGAAATCTGGTTTACTGCTTGTTCCCTTTAGTATTCTCTCTGCACTGGTCGCCAAGTTTGCTTTACCTGCCATCATGAAAAGACTGAATATAGCCCGCACAGGTTTCCTGGGGATGGCAATGATGTTAATCAGTGCAGTTTTACTCGCAGCGTCGTTATGGACCGGCCACTCTTTAATTCTAATTTTGCTTTCTGCTGCATTTGCTTCAGGACTGGGAATTACAATTAGCTATACCGGCTTGTCTGTACTTTCTATTCAGGATATTCCGAGCCAGCATTATGGTTTAGCTTCCAGCCTTGCCACCACTTCTTATTTTCTTGGTGCGGGAATAGGACTATCAATCCTGACGCTGTTTATGACCGGTAAAAACGTGACTGCTTCTGTAACGCCGCTTTCGATCGTAATTCTGGGTATCTATGCTTTTATTGGCTTAAGCTGGTTAATTGTATTCATCAGAAATCAAAGTATCACTCAAAAAAGAGCGGTGGAAATTTCCAAATAATCTTAAGCAGGATAGATGCCCTTAAGTTACCGGAGTCATCTATCCTGAATAAGTTACGACCTTAAGTTATTTTTTTCTTAGTTAATTATTATGGATATAGCGCAACGGTTGCTTGTTTATCTTTTGTCGACAATACAGTAGCACCCGAATTACACTGGCCACCATTCATTAGTGAGGCAGCATCTGTTCCTCCAACTCCTGGTACAGGTGTGGCAGTGCCCTCACCAATAGCTGACCAGTTTGTATGTCTCAATGAAATATTGTGTCCCAGCTCATGCGTAATTGTTCTTTGACGCTGTGCAAAACTATTTGCAGCAATATAAGCTTTGTTGATTTTAATTAAGTTACCTGCAGCACCGCCAGAAGGAAATGTTCCCTGACCACAAACACCATTACCAAGATTTTCATCTTTGATCAGGATGTCATAAGTTCCGCTTGTCACTATCGAGAATTTAACGGTAGAACCAGCAATTCCATTCCATTGATTCACTGCAGAAGTCACCTCTGCATTCATGCTGGTCATAGAAGCGTCCACTTTTACACGTATGTTTCTTTTATTGGTGGCATTCACCAGGCTGCCTGTATAGTACTGCTCAGTTTTTGGCTGACCAGCAGGGATAACCATGTTTTTCGGGAAGATAATATCTTCCTCCACTACATAGTGATCGCCATTTTCAACAATAGCTGATGCAGGAAAACCAAGGCTCTGAATATAGGACAATACCTTTTCAGATTTCTCAGTTTGCGGGTCAGGGGCTGCAGGTGATTCTTTGGTTTTAGAACACGATGCGATCACTATTGCGGCCAGCGCAATGAAAGTGAAATTTTTCAAATTTTTTCTCATAGGGTTGATTGTTAGGTAGATCGTAACACTACAATATACAGAACATTCATTTATTCCTGTAACTTTTTTGATATTTATTTTAAACCAGTGTTAAAAATACACTGGTTTAAATGTGCTATATTAAATCAAAAACCCAATTTATATAGCCTGACAAAAAATATTACTTAATAATTTTCCCATTTACTTTTATATTTTTCCAGCCATCATCCAGCCCGACACCTTTGAGATAGCTCACTTGATGCGTACTGCCTTTTAAATTAGGCTGATTCACCATATCAAACTCAAAAGTCCTTCTGTCTGCTGTTTTTTCCACCAGTTTAACCTGGTAGTCATTTGTACTTTTATCATTTAAGGTAAAAAATACATCATTCACATTGGCATTAAATTTAGCGTGCGTATAAACTACTCCAGGCTGATCCGGGAAACCTTCCAATAACTGGTTATGCGCATCTATTCTCAGATATTTGGTGTCCGTTGCGTCCCCTCCAACCAAAGAATAAAATTTGTAATACAGTTTTTTATCAATCCTCACTGTATCCTGGATTTCAGTGTAGGAGCTTGCACTATGCGACCATTTATTTCCGATTTGCATCGGCAGGAAAGAATCCGCTGCTGCAATGTGCTGTACTGCATCTTTTTTCATTTTACAAGAAGGTATCGCCAGGATGATTAATAAATACATTAGATAAGAAGTTTTCATAGGGTTAGATTTTTTAACTAATTTATGAATTTAATCCAATAATTCCAGACTTCCTATCTTTGAAAGATCCAAAGTAAGCTGACCATTGCTATCTCTGGAGAAAATAGTTACAAATCTTGCATTGTGAATAATGTTTTCGTCTTTATAGGAAGTCCGGGTATGTACAGTCTGAGAAAAGGTATCATCAAAAGCTTTGAGTAAAACCAGTATTTCTACTTCGGCCTCAGCTAATTCTTCTGCAGTTTTATGATACAGCGGGCTATTTTCATCAATAGGGTGAACGACTGTCCAGCTCATGGTTAGCAAACCTATTTTTGCGCGCTCAAGTTCTAAAGGATAAAAACGTCTTTTCTTTTGGTCCCCAACCAACTCATTATAAGAAAGTACCACCTGCACTTCTATTTCGATCAGCTGGTTATTTCTTAAATTGGCTAACCTGAACATCAGCCCTTTAATTTCTTTATAAGGCGCTATCACCATGTTCTCACTGTAAACAACTTTAGCCGTTGGCCTGGAAAACCGGCCATACAATAAACCTGTTGCGAGCGCAAAAGCCAATAAGCCTAACATAGACTCAAAGGCAGCCAAACAGCTCGTCAAAAAACCGTCAGGACTGATATGCCCATAACCGACCGTAGAAATGGTTTGTGCGGAGAAGAAAAATGCGTCAAAGAAATGATCTCTCGGCGTAATTCCGTCAGCCCCTTTAAGGTTTTCAATACCGATTAAAACATATAGGGAAGCAAAGAGGATATTAACCAGCAAATAGGCCATCAGCAAAATGAACAGAAATTTCTTCCAGGTCATAGAGATCAGCCAGTTGTAGGTATCGGATGTCCTGATGAATGGCAAACCAATTCGCCTTATATTCGAAGACCCGTCTGCATTCATCATTCGCTGATCCCCGAGGATTGGTTGTGTACCAAATCCGAGATCATCGTCAATTTGTGATTTACGTTTAAATAGCGCCATAATTTCCACCTAATTTTAATGAAAATTCAGCGTATTCTAAAATAACAGTTTTAACAGTGCTTTTAGCCACCAATTAAAACAACCATCGATGCAATGATTACTCCCGCAAGAATGATATACAGGGCATTTTTACTTGATTCTACTATCATGATTAAGTGTATTTATGTCTTTTATTCCCATAAGACGCGCTTACCCATGAATACCCCTACTGCTGATGAAAAATAAAAAAGCCACTGTCTATTTTCATAAACAGTGGCTTTAAATAATATAATTGTAATTACTTATTTAGCACTGAGCAGATCAATTGTAAAATCCAATACAGTATTCGGCTGAACGCTTCCTTTACCTTCATTTCCATAAGCTAATACAGAAGGCATAATCAAACGGATACGGCCACCAGGCTGAATAAGAGGTACGCCAATCTGCCATCCGGCAATAACGCCACCTAAAGGAAACGATATTGGTGTTCCGTTACTCTGATCAAAAACATTACCATTCAGGAAACGGCCTGTATAATTTACCGAAACGGTAGTGGAGGTTGTGATCTTGGCAGTTCCTGATCCAGGGGTTATAATCTGATAGAACAGTCCCGATGCAGGATCTTTAATTGCAGGGATTTTGTTAAGAACTATAAAAGCTCTGATTGCCGTAGTATCCGCTCTGAATTGCGCATCAACGTCAAAAGTTTCTTTTTTCTTGCAGGACGTAAACGCGGTTACTGTACATACAAGTAATACTATGAGGTGTTTAATCTTAATCATCGGATGCAAATGTAAATTTATTTTGATGATTCACTAAAAAGTTTTAATAAAAAACCCCGGAACAAATTGTTCCGGGGTTAAAAATCCTATACTGAACTGATTAGAAGTTCAGTATAAGCTCAGGATAAGTAATATTATTTGTAAGCAAGTCAAAACCAGACATCGCATTAATTTTTATAGGGGTATAAGCGAAAGGTATTTTAAATTCTACACTTTTTGCCGTTTTCCAATAGCCTAAAGGCTGTAAAAAATCGTCATTTACTATTGCCGGATTACTACCTAACTCTATGTTATTTCCTACATTAAAAATAGGCTGGGCGTTAGTTTTAAGATATTGAGACAAAGCTAAAACAACTTCATATCTTTCTGTAAGATTTTCATTTCCAGTACCTGGAGTTGGCGTTCCTAATGGAGGAGGAGGAAATACAGACCCACCAATCAAAGCATTGAACGGAGTGGAAGAAACCGGATTATTTGCAGCACCTTTAATCAGCTCTAAATCTACCGCGCCAGAGATTCCAACAAGTGATTTCCTGTCGGCCCAAATTCCAATCCAGTTTTTATGTCTCGCATAACATTCTAAAGCGACAAAACCTCTATATCCACCAGCGCCTGTATGTATATTATAAAGTTTTACCCTGGCATAAAACTGCCCATTTCCCTGGCTGGTCATCCCATAATTACCAGCAGTCACAGTTAGGGAATTAGCGTTAGGCTGAGATCCGTTAATCGCATCTACCTTAACTGAACCAGCATACCCTTTACCCGCCGAAGCTTTAAAGGTTTCATACCCGTTAACTCCGAAATGAATAAATTCATCCCCAATTTTCACAATACCATCTTTGTTAGCCAGGAAAGACTCTCTAACTCCGGTACATTTTAGATTATAAGTACTGTCTGTAAAAGTTAACTGACCAGCATACTTTTGTTTTAATCTTGAATACTGCTGTAAGGCATCCTGAGGTTTACTCTTTTCCAGCGCTTGCAGTTCTGAATTGAAATTGTCATAAATAGTTCCCAAAGAGGTAAAACCAATTGATTTTTCTCATTTAACTCTATCTGAACTGTTAAGGTTTGAGATATTTAAAAATACCTTCATGAAATTTTCATAACTAGAAAATGACAAATACCCATCCTCTACTTTAATTTCTGAGGAGCTGTTATTAACTACGTCAGTTTTCTTAAAATCCTCCCTTTTACAACTTACAGCAAGCAATGTGATACTACAAAGCAGGATCAGGTAACTTTTCTTTCTGGTCTTCATTTAGTTTATTTGTTTTTAGATTATTAATTTATATAACAAATATAAAATAAATAACCATTAATCAATAAATTAATAACTAACAGCTATATTAATTTTATAAAAACAGAATTAAATATACTAAATAATGACCTTACTTATAGTTAATCTAGATTTTAAAGCGACATCGCTATCAGGAAATTATTATTTTAAAAACACCAACACAACATAAGTATGCAATTAATGAGCTATTTACAAACGTAAAACCCTCAATACCTGCGCTAAACAAGAAAATAAGATCAGTTCATTAATGACGGTCAATAAAGAAAACAACTATATACTTTTAATTAAATCCCATACCACTACATTCCACAATTCCTTTTCGTCTCTGTAAGTACCAATGATTTCAAATCCCATTCTTTGGTGAACCTTTAAGGAATTAACATTCCTGGCAGAGATTTCTGTTACACACAATTGATAAAGATGTCCTGTTCTGTTTTTGGTTTCCTGGTATAAACTTTTCAATAAGCCCCGCCCCCTGAAATCATGGTGCACACATACCTGTCCACCTACCAGGTAAGTATAATCCGCTAATAACTTTCCCCGATAGCGACAACGTTCAAACTCCTTAAACATCGGCAACAGGCTTGATAAGTCATTGCTCAAAGAAACGTGCATCGCCAGATTATAAGCAATTACCTTATCATTACAAGTTGCAATGACCTGTGGTAAATAAACCGCCATCTTTTTTAATAGCGCCAGGTTATGTTCAGCAAATACAAAACCTTGTTGTTCTTGCTGGGCCGCACTCAGGGAACTGTACAGATTCTCTTTCTGCAAGGCAAGGATCTGGTTAAAATGCAGGTTGGTAGTGGCGACCTGTAAAACTATAGCTTCGGCTATGGAATCTTTCTTCATATAAAATTCGTCTTTTAACCAAATTTCCTAATTTTACAAGAACCAGTACAGATACAGTTTTATCTAAATTAACCATAACAGTTATACCCCATGACAAAGTCTGATACAGCGAATAAAAGTTATTTGTATGAAACTATTGCTGCTGACCTAACGCATCAGATTCATTCAGGTGTATTGGTTTCAGGAGATAAACTTCCTTCACTAAGAGCTATACATCAGCATTATAAAGTAAGTATGAGTACTGCATTACAGGCTTACTATCTCCTGGAAAGCAGAAGCCTCATTCGTTCTGTACCACAATCAGGTTATTATGTAAGTTATACGCTGCAAACAAACGCGCTTCCCAATGCCAGTAAACCGTCTTTATCCCTCGGTAATGAAAACACTTCCAGCATAGTCAGCAAAGTTTACGACGGCATCAGTTCTGACCATATCATGCTTTCTCTGGGTGTTCCCTCGGCCGCACTGCTACCATTACCTAAATTAAACAAAGCATTAAATCATGCGCTGCACACTTTACCTGAATATGGATCAGGCTATGAACATGTTTCCGGAAATCCTAAACTGCGTCGTCAAATTGCACGTTTATCGGCAACCTGGGGAGGAAAACTTACAGAAAACGACATTATAACCACCGCAGGCTGCACTGGCGCAATGTTCCAGGCAATGATCGCACTCACACAAAGAGGTGATACTATAGCGGTAGAGAGTCCGGTGTATTTTGGTATTCTTCAGCTGGCATTAAGTTTAGGGTTAAAAGTTCTGGAGCTTCCCACGCATCCCGAAACAGGCGTTGAACTGGAAGCCTTAAAAATGGCATTGCAAAAGAACAAGATCAAGCTATGCCTGTTTATCAGTAATTTCAGTAATCCTATGGGCGGTACGATGCCAGCGGGGCATAAAAAAGAAGCAGTCAGGCTCCTGGCACATTATGATGTACCCTTGATAGAAAATGACCTCTATGGTGATCTGTATTTTGGCGCAGACAGACCCGTAAATTGTAAAACATATGATGAAAGCGGCCTCGTACTCTTATGCAGTTCCGTTTCCAAAACACTGGCTCCGGGTTATCGTGTGGGCTGGCTTACCCCCGGAAAATTCACTGAACAAATCAGGCGCGTAAAATTCGCCACAGCTATTTCATCCACAACACTTACCCAGGAAGCAGTTGCCGATTTTCTGGAAAAAGGACGTTATGAAAGTCATCTGAAAAAACTAAGAAATACCCTAAGCAGTAATAGTCTGCACTACACAGAAGCTATCCGGAAATACTTTCCCGAAGGAACAAAAATCAGCAGGCCAAAAGGTGGTTTCATGTTATGGATAGAATTGGACCCCAGGATTAATACTGCTGAACTTTATGATCAGACGATCAAAAGGAAGGTTAGTTTTGCCCCGGGCAGGATGTTTACCTTACAAAATCAGTACAATAACTGTTTGCGCCTCAGCTACGGATTACCCTGGACCACCGAACTCAGCAATGCCATAAAAACTATTGGAAACTTAATTCGTTAAAGCGCTTATCATTAGAATTCCATGTCCGTCTTTCTGATCTTTACTGTTGCTCCAATCACCACGCCGCCAGAAAGCAGCACAATATTTTTAATAATGTATTGTCCTAATAAAGTGGGAACAAGCAGGCCATGTGCAAAAGTTTCATCCGGAAAAAACACAAGTGGTAAAAAAGTGCCAATCATCTGAAAATAAAGCAACAATAAGGTCAACCCAAGCAATTTTTTAGAGATTAACCCCAAACCAATTATACATTCCCAAACCGCAAGAACAGGCAAGGAAACCGGAGGAAGAATCAGGCCAAAGGTCAGTTTTTCTATAGTACGCCCGGCTATCACCTCAGCTGCACTAACACCAGGGAAAAATTTGAGCACACCAAACCATATAAAAATAAGCCCTAATGAAACGCGCAAAATGTTTAAACCGTTTCTTGCTTTCCATTCTATTGCCTTATTTTCTGTTTTGATCATCGTTGAGATCATTTCACGTGCTTTCATAGGTTTTGGTTTGAAGGTTCAAAACATCTACGTGAAATGACAGGCAGCAGATGTAGAAATCAAACCACTAAAACAACCCCGGAAGGAGTAGGATTTTGAAAAGTCTATATAGTTTTAACATTACCCCTTGCCACTTTTAAAGTAATCCCTATCTTTGCGCCCGCCAATTCTTATTTAGACCAACACTAAACAAGTAGTCTAAATCAAACATTATCAGATAATTACAAATTAGCACAACCCTATTAAACACACCATATGATTAAAATCTTTACCACATTAGGAACAGCTATGCTCCTCTGTTGCACAATTCAGGCACAGGTTATCAAAGGCACAGTACAGGACAAAAACACCAGGGAAACCGTTATAGGAGCCAGCATTTCCGTCAAAGAACACCCCGGAAAAGGTGTAATGGCAGATGCACAGGGCAAGTTCAGTTTACAACTGCAATCTGGCGAAACCCTGATCGTAAAGATGATCGGGTATAAAGATTTCCAAAAGCAATACCCGGTAATTAAAGACGGACAGCAAATCAATATCGCTCTTGAACCAGGCGTTGAGCTGCAAGAAGTTATGGTAACCGCCAGTTTAGCCAATTCAAGAAGTAAAAAAGCAATTGGAACAAACATAGACCACATTAATGCAGCAGGAATTGTTGCCACCAGTAACCCTTCCTCACTTGCAGACATTGTTAACGGAAGAATCAGCGGCGCACAGGTTTACAATACCAATGGTAAAGTGGGCATGCCGATCCGCTTTGACATCCGTTCATCCGCCACCTTCAGTATGGATCGCGACCCCCTGATTTTTATAGATGGTGTACGTTATGGCAGCAGCAATACCTCAGACATTAACTCTTCGCAGGAAGCCATGAGCGCATTGAACGACTTACCCTTAAACGATATAGAATCTATCGATGTCATTAAAGGCCCGGCAGCAGCAGCATCTTATGGTGCTGAAGCCGCAAACGGTGTAGTGGTCATTCAAACTAAACGTGGTTTAAACGGCAAAAAAGGAATAGCCATTAATGTAAAATACACCGCAGGGTTCAGCGAACTGGCCAGAAAATATGATCAGTTCGTAAACAATGACCCTTTGAATGATTTCTTCAGAAAAGGGACAGAACAGCAATTATATGCCAATGTTACCTCACAAATTGATGAGAACAACAGTATTTTTCTTTCTGCAAATACCAATAAAAATGCAGGTATCGTTCCTGGAAATCAGGACAACAGGCAGACAGTCCGTACCGGATACGACTTCACCAAAGACCGTTTTAAACTCTCTCTTACTGCAGGATATGTTAAAGGGAAATTAAGCATTCCACAATCAGCTTCAGGACGTGACGACGCGATCTGGAACCTGATGCGTGACCGCACCCCATGGCCATTTATCGCAGAAGAAAGCTGGCGTGCCATTCAAAAAGAATACGAAAATGACCGCTTTACAGGAAGCCTGAAACTAGCTTATACTTTTCCTTTCGAAATCAAAGCAGAGACATTGGTCGGTTTAGACCTGAACCGGATTGACGGCTTAAACTATCTTCCTTACGGCTATTTACAAGGCACAAACAATACAGGGAGCAAACAAATCAGTAACCGCCGTAATCAAAACATGAACTGGGATTTTAAACTGTCCCGTAACTTTGTATTCAACCCGAAATGGCAGTTAAACCTGTCTTTCCTGTCTCAAACTACCCAGGCATCCGAAAAAGTTACCGGAATCAGTGTGCGTAATTTCGCTGTTCCAGGCATCAGCAATATCGCTTCCGCAGCAGAAATTTTAGGGACTACAGATAACACCTTTGAAAAGCGTACCCATGGCTTATATGGAGAAGCATTTCTAAGTTATGATAACAAGTTATTTATCAATGCCGGACTCAGACGTGATGTATCCAATATGATCGGAAGAAATGTAGCCAGCATCTGGTACCCTACTGTAAGTGTGGCCTACAACGTAGCAGGAATGGACTTCTTGAAAGGCAAAGTAGAAGAATGGAAATTCAGAGCTGCCTATGGAGAATCAGGCCGCTTACCTTATCCGGGTGATGCGCAAACTGCTTACCTGGTGGAGAATTCTTCTTTTGGGACTATAGTAAAACCTTTAAGGAAAGGAAATCCGGATATTAAACCAGAGCGTACAGGTGAGTTTGAAATCGGAACGGATGTAAAAATATTCAATCAGAAATTAAGCTTTACCTATTACAGACAGTATACCCGCGATGCGATCGTTTATACCACCTTATTACCTTCCTTAGGTTTTCCATCCAGTTTAAGCGGTGATTACCCTGAAAATATTGGTAAAATACAAGGTCAGGGACTGGAAATTTCTTACAACAGCAGAGTCTTTACCAGCGCCAATAAAAAGCACAGCCTGGACATTTATGCCATCTTCAATCAGCAATCTAATAAAGTCATCAATTCGGGCGATAAAGATATTCTGAGTTCAGTGAACCTGATCAGAGCCGAATTACCAGCATTTGCTTTTTATTCCAATCTTTCCCAAGGCCCGGTATTTGATGCCAAAGGCGTTTATACAGGTGCAAAAGAAGGCCCTCTGCAAGAATTAGGCAAACCCTTTCCTACCTACAACGGCTCAGTAGGATTTGGCCTGCAATTGTTTGACAACTTACGTGTACAATCACTTTTTACTTATTCAAAAGGAGCTAAAGTTTATAATATTTCAGCAAGAAATGTGGCTTCTCAGGGAAATAACTATGAAGCCAAAGAAACTTTAAAAACGCAATTAGCCTCTCTTACACCAGGCACGGCCGATTATATCTCCACCGCTACTGCCCTCTCAAAAGTTGAAGGTGTCAGAGGTGATTTTATTCAGAAAGCCGACTTCATCAGGTTAAGTAATTTAACCTTGTCTTATGATCTGGGTGACTGGGCAAAACGCTATACAAAAGGCGTATTGAAACGCTGCGTAATCTCAGTAACAGGAAATAACCTTTGGCTGACTACGAACTATGGCGGCGCTGAACCTCAGATTGATTCTCAGGGTGGCAGCAAAAGAACTAAAGGAATCAGCTATTTATCTTCAGACTGGACAGCTGTTCCGGCTCCGCGCACTTATGCGTTTAGTTTAAATATTGGATTTTAATACGCATTGTTTATCAAAAGATTATGTTAAAGAACACAAAATATATTTTTAGAATTAGTACGGTACTTTGCATCGCATTAACCTTTTCATCTTGTAATAAATGGGTAAATGACCCGAAATCACCAGACAGTACAGTTGATGAATCACAACTAAACAGCCTGGAAATGTTAGGCCGCATCGATAAAGGAGTTTACGTCAACGGGCCAATCATTGCAGGGGTATGGCGTGCTGGTGCTACGGCATCCTCAGATTTACTTGTAGCTTCTGGTGCAATTGCAGATGAGATCACCTCTACTGCAGTACCCAATTCACCTTTTTACAAAGAGCTTGACGAAGATAAACTGAGCCCGGATAACCCTTCTCTTTTTAGTGCATGGTCAAACGCTCAGAACTACAGAGCGCGGGCAGAAGATGCGATTAAACTGGCCACACAGCAAAACCCTTCAGAAGAAGATAAGCTGAAAATTAAACAAGGTGCGTTAATCAATGCCCGTTTACACGCAGGTTATGCCTGGATGTTACTGGCAGATTATTTCACCGTAAGTGAAGCAAATCATGCTGTTTATGCAGACCATATGCTGGTTACACATGAACAAGCTTATGCTAAAGCACAGCGCTATTGGGAAGAGGCATTGCCAATAGCCAATGACCAGGAAAAAAGACTGTTACATTCCTTGTTAACCAAATTAGGGATACATACCCAAAACTATGGTTTGGCCGCAGCACATATCAATCAATCTTTTTCAGCAACAGAAAACTTTGCTTTCTTAAATACAGTAGGGACGGTCAGTAATGCCTTCTTCTCTGCTTTAAGTATCAATGTAAGAGACGCAGCGGTTGATCCGGCACTGGTTGCCGCATTAATAACAACAGCAGACAAAACACGTAACCCGGTTGTAAAAGCACCTAAAGGACACTGGTCTTTAACCTATTTTAAGGAAAGAGATCCGCTGCTGGTTACTGATTTTGATGAAATGCAATTGATCAGAGCGGAATTGATTGTCCGTGGTTTATTAACCGGAAACGCAATTGACGTTATCAATACTGTAATTACCAAATATGACGCGACGGGTAAATCAAACCTATCTAAACAGATTACACTTACGCTAACTGACATCGCGGTAATCCGCAGGATCTACTTATCCTGGAGGGGAACCCGGTTAATTGATTTAAGAAGATTCAATATTGATGGAGATCTGACCCCGGGATTTACCAAAAGAAACTGGCACTGGATTGGCGTTCCTGAAATTGAAACCAGGTAAGTAACTCCACCTATTGTGGGGTTGTTGTGATCTAGGTTGAGAAGGGGTTGGTAAGGCTATTGGCCTTACCAACCCCTTCTCAACCTAGATCACTTCCAGTTACTGAACAGTACTTCGTTGTAGGGCAGACTTTTAACTTTATGTAATTCCTTTGTCATAGCTGGCTTTAGTTATTTAGAAAGATTACAAATAACATATCTTTACCCGTAGTTAACCAGCAAAAGCTACGATGAGTGAAACAAAAAAAGAATTACCTGCCATTGTCCGCGGAGTATTAGCCGTAAAAAATAAGGTGTATCTCACCCCCCATTATATTCGTATTATCCTGACTGGTGATGATGTGCCTCTTTTTGCAGAAACAACCCCGGGGATTAACAATAAAATCTTTATCCCTCCTGCAGGAGTTAACGAAATTCATTTCCCCGATTTCGACTATAATACCGGAGAATGGTTTCCTGCACCAGAACATTTAAAGCCAGTTATCCGGACTTATACGCATCGGGCTATTGATGTGGAGAAAAAGGAAATGACAATTGATTTTGTTGCACATGGAGACAGCGGGCCTGCCTCTGCATGGGCTATTCACGCTAAACCAGGAGATATTCTGGGCATCCTGATGAAAGCAAAAGAGTCAGTAATTTATCCAAAAGCAGATTGGTATTTACTGGCTGCAGATGCGACCGGAATACCAGTTATTGCCACTATCCTGGAAACCCTTCCCTCTACTGCAACCGGGGTGGCCTATATTGAAATACCCACCAAAGAAGACGAGCAGGAATTAAAAACTGACGCAAACATTCAGATCAACTGGATTTACAACGAACATCCTGGAGAAAACACGCTTTTGGCCGATGCTGTACGTACCGCAAAAATACCCGGGCAGCATAACACTACGCGTTTTGGTTATGCAGCGGCTGAATTTTCAACCGTAAAAGACATCCGCCAATTTTTGCGCAAAGAACAAAATTGGGATCAAAGTGAATTATATGCTTACTCTTACTGGAAATTCGGAGCAAGTGAGGATGGTTCAGTCAAAGCACGCCGCGCAGAGCATCACGAAGAAAAGTAAAGCATATTTGTTTGTATAAGATTTAGTTACATTTGGTCGTTATAGTGCCAAACGTAACTAAATCTTATACTGATGAAGAACAAGTTTTTTTATATGATCCTCGCTGTCCTGTATGGACAGTTTTCTTTCGCACAAACCCCAAAACTATTTTTAATTAATGCCGATCAGCTTAAGGCGAAGAAAGAAGCTTATCAGCAAAAAGATCAGGCAATCAAACCTTTGGTAGATCAGGTCATTCGCAAGGCAGATGCTTTCCTGGCCGTAAAGCCAAAATCTGTGATGGATAAATCATCGACCCCGCCAAGCGGATCAAAACATGACTATATGAGTCAGGCACCTTATTTCTGGCCTGATCCTTCTAAAGCAGACGGAACTCCTTATATCAGAAAAGATGGCGAACGTAATCCTGCTATCCATAAAATAACCGACGCTGTATTTTTGCATGGCCTCACTGACCAGTGTAAATTCCTTTCACTCGCCTATTACTTTACAGGACAGGAAAAGTATGCTTTAAAAGCCAGTGAATTGCTGAATGTCTGGTTCATAGCACCTGAAACCAAGATGAATCCTAACCTGAATTACGCACAAGCTATACCAGGCGTGAACGATGGCAGAGGTATTGGTATTATTGAAAGTCGTTCCTTAGTGGAATTAGCTGACTGGATGGGTCTTCTGGCCAGCTCAAAATCAATCACAGCAATACAAACTGAAGGGATTAAAACCTGGTACAAACAATATCTTGACTGGTTATCAAACAGCAAAAACGGAAAAGATGAACATAAATCCAAAAATAACCACGGCACGATTTACGATACTCAGATAGTTTCCTTTGCTTTATTTACAGACCAGAAGGAACTGGCAAAAAAGGCATTGACAGCAAGTCTGGAAAGAATAGCGGTGCAGATTACTCCTGAAGGAGAACAGCCGCTGGAACTCGCCAGAACAAAAGCTTACAGTTATAGTACGATGAATCTGAACGACGGCTGGTTTAACCTCGCCTTGCTCGGAAAACATGCTGGCGTTGAGGTCTGGAATTATCAGACTTCAGATGGAAGAAGCATACATAAAGCACTGGACTGGTTAATTCCATACGGGATGGATGAAAAGGCGAAAGACCGCAAACAAATCATTCCATACAATACCAGTGAGTTGTACAGATTGCTGACACTGGCAGGTACAGCCTACAAAAATGAAGCTTATTTCAAACAAGCTGCTGCGCTTCCAAAGGATAAGGATACGCAGTTAACTGACCTGCTTTACAAGCCATAAACTGTAAAAAAAGCCTTGATCTTCGTTAGATCAAGGCTTTTTTTTTTAATATTCTACTTTATAATCCTTGACGACTTCCTGCCCTGTCCATGCTTTTAAAGAAGTCCATGGAGCTGCAGGCCCTGTCCAGAATTCATTGTCTGCGGGAAGTCCAAGCGTCAAAAAGCCTAAAGTTGCCATATATAAACTTCCTGTAGAAGTATAATAATCTGCAATAGCAGGCTGATGCCCGTTAAAGCCTAAGACCAGCCATCCTTTATCATCAAAATTCTGATCCCCTGCAAACATATTCTGAATCACTTTGGTTAATCCGCAACGAACCTGCGCGGGCTTCACATAAGCTGGCAGTTTCTCCAGTAACGCGGTTTGGGTCAGTGCTTGAAATGCCGCTGTCCGGTAAGTAACAGACCGTCCGTAAGCAGGATAAGTACCCTCAGGAGAGATAATTCTTTCCAGATACTCAGAATATCTGACCATTCGCTTTAACGCCTGATCGTAATCACTTACCGGAGCTTTTTTATGATCAGCCAGGATTTTTTCAAGATCTACCAGCATGGTATGAATCACATAAGAATTATAATAATCCATACTGAATTTTTCACCATCACTATACCAGCTGTCACCTACATACCACTCTTTCATTTTATTAACCGCAAACTGAACCCTTGCAGGGTCATACTGCTCGCCAATACTCAACAAAAACCCTTCTGTTAAACCGGAGAATAAAAGCCAGTTATTATAAGCTCCGCTCCTGTTGCGCAACGACTTAAACTCTTCCACGAAACGTGCCTTGGTTTCCTGGTCTAAAGGTTCCCATAAAGCCTTTGGCGCACGAATAAATGCCTGGGCCACATAAGCCGCATCTACAATCGGCTGACCTTCAGTTCTGAAATTCAGATAGTCAGGACTCTTAGGGTTTACAGCGTTCTTTAACCCCTTTAAAAGCAAGGTTCTCATTTCTTTGCGCATTTTTCCTTCCTCAGTACGGTCATCAGGCAGTGCCAGCCAGGGCGCTATGCCTGCCATTGTTCTGCCTACCGCTTCCAGATAAGTCACACTTTTGAGGTTTAAAGCATATTTAGGCCCTGTTTCTAAAGGCATTTTCTTTTTTAACGTTTCATTAGCCAGGTTATAAACTACCGGGTAAGAAATCTTGTATAGTGCTTTGACCCAAACTTGTCTGTCTTGTTCACCTGTAGCAATTTTGCCTTTTTGCCGTTGCTGTGCAGACGCAGAAAAAACAAGCAGGAAAGACAAGAGCAATAGCGCTTTTGTACGGAAAGAAATCATAAGGTTATATTGGTTAATCATTTACAAATACCACTTTTTATATCTTCCTAAAGCCTCCAGGAAGTAATAATCAGCATAAACTAAAGGTACATCAATTTCACTGTTCAAAGGAAGCGCACCTGTACTATGCAGCAATAAAAAGCCGCCGTTTTCGCCCAGTTTAGCGCGGTATACCGGAGTAGACAGAGATCTGATCATGGTTTCTGCTGAAGCTATAAATTCCGTTTTCTCTGCACCTGCCGGAGTATACTGTGCCAGCTCCAATAAAGCTGATGCAGTGATGGCTCCTGCAGAAGCATCACGCTCCGCATAAGGGATTTTTGGGGCATCAAAATCCCAGAAAGGGATTTTATCAGCAGGCAGGTTGGGATGATTCAGGATAAAATGGGCAATCCCTTTTGCCTGATCCAGGTATTTCTGATCTTTAGTATCGCGGTACATCATCGTATATCCGTACAATGCCCAGGCTTGTCCGCGTGCCCATGCAGAACAATCAGCCGCTCCCTGCCAGGTCGCTTTGCGGTTAACTTTTCCTGTCGTCAAATCATAATCTACTACATGATAAGAGCTGAAATCAGGTCTGAAATGATTCTTTAAAGCCGTATTGGCATGTTTAACGGAAATCTCTTTATATTTCGCATCCCCTCCGTTATCACTTACCCAATTCAACATTTCCAGGTTCATCATATTGTCTATGATCACCGGACATTTCCAGTATTTATTTTTATCCCACGACTGGATAGATTCAATTGCCGGACGGTAACGTTTAGCGAGTGAAGCAGCCGACTTGTCGATAATTATCTTATAAGCAGGATCTTTGGTAAGGCGGTAGGCATTCCCAAAACTGCAGAACATCATAAATCCAAGGTCATGATTACCACTGTAATGCTGGTTTGGTTCAATAACTTTTAATGCTTTTTCAGCCGTCTTTTTCACCGCTGCATCTTTAGTTTGTTCATAGATATACCATAATGAACCGCTATAAAAACCGCTGCACCACCATTTTATATCGTAGGCAACCAGTTTATTGGTTTTAGCATCATAACTCTGTGGCGTTAAGCCAGCAGGGATGTTCTTGTCCAGAACTTTATATTGTTTTACAGCAAAATTAAACTGTTCATCAATTAATTGCTTCATATTTTGTAATTGTGTCCCTGATTTCTGCGCAAAAGAGGCAGATCCCGCCAGTAAGAGTAGTCCTGCAATTAAATTGATTTTCTTCTTCATCTTATTTTTGTTTTTACTTAATCATTTATCTTTAATTATGTCCAGAGCTTAAACGATTGCTAACTGTAGCTCCCCGCTGTGCGCCAACTGGTAAAACACAATTCAATTTCTTTACCTCTTTTAATCCGGGTAATTTCAATTCAAGCTGTATAACCGTATTTTCCTGCGTTGGATCTGCCACATTGATAATCGGATTTTCCGTATGTAAACCCTGAATCAGGATCGTACAAGCCTTATCAGCCTTAACGCTGAAATCTCCAGCCGAAAACACGCCATCTTTGTAAAAAACCAATTGTAAAAGATCCAGCACCTTGTGTTCTACAACTTGTAAATCTGCCGTATTGCTTAAAATCCTGATCATGGATATATTATAACTCCGCATTGCATTTGCATCCTTTAAGCCCGGAACCACTATATATTCATAATGTCCGGCCGAAGGTTTAACCCCATGACTTAAAGAAAGCTGAAATACTTTTCCGCTTATTTCTTCTTTTGACTGAGACTGATTGATCCGGTACCAGCTCCCTTTTTGTAATTGATCACTCACAATAAAGGCACCTCCATCAGGAAGGAAATAACCAATATGGTCATGCCATACCCACCAAGGCGCAGCATTCGCTTTATCCAAAACAACGTCTCCCTTTAACCAGCTCTGATTTAATGTAGTCTTCACTTCTTCCGCAGCGTCACTTTTGATTCCAGCACCCAAACACACCACCTCTTTATCAAAAAAGAACCATGCTTTTTTAGCCTGTACACCATCAATATCCTGCGCATAAACAGACAAACCATATAAACCATTGCTCACCCCTCCAACAAAAGCAGTTGTTCCGGGAATCCCCCAATCCTGCTTAATCGTAGCTCCTTCATCATTTGAATAATCCCTGCTGGTTGTTCCCGGAACTTTATCCCATTCCCAAACAGGCATTACATTTGCATATTCATCACCACGAACCTGGATATTTGTTGCGCCATCTGCCAGAAATTTGCCCAGTATATTTTCATTATTTCCTCTTTCCGTTCTCAATGTTCTGGACGAAGCAGTCTGCACACTAAAAGTATATTCAGGACGGACGTGTAAAGTGTATCCGCTTTTCCAATACACCCTGTTACCCGGTATAATCCCATAAGAAGCAGGTACGGCTATCGCCATCCGGTTTGCCGCCGCATCCCAATAAGCCGTATTTTCCGGGTTCAAAACTTTAATCTTAGCGATCAATCCTCCAAAAACCCCTTTTAAAGAATCTCTTCTGCTGATTCCGCGGCCACGCACATTAAAATCAAAGAAACTCCCGCGGATAGTCCTGAAAAAAGTATCCTTCAGATAAGTCATCAGTATAGTCAGCTGACCGGCAGGCATGGCATAAGCAGTACCTCTCAAATAGAAAGCTGCATTCACAGAATTGCTGGCAAACACAGTCCCATAACTGCCAATTGCTTGCTGTTTTCCATGTTGAAAGTAACTGTTATCTACCTGCACCCCTTCCTTGCCATCCGTAATCGAAACAGGTTCAAACAGATATTTTGAAGCAGAATCCAGTGTAGTTTTACGCTCGGTTAAACAAGCACGGTATAAATAATGTAAAGCCTCATCCGAAGTATTTGCTCCATCACCAGTCTTTAATTTCCTGATCATCCTGGCAATTAAAGCTTGTTCCAAATTTGCTGGCAAAGGAGTTTTTCCATAGCGCATCAGGATCAGTATTTCACCAATCGTCTTCGGATAAAAGATATCATTGTACCACCAGTTTTTGTTTTTAGGATTCAGTTTAAGCCAATGCTGAAGTGACCTGACCACACCATCATAAGCCTTTGCATCACCATACACTTGATGATTTGCCCCACTATAAGCAATCGCAATCCCTTTAATCCTTTGCAAAGGATCGTAATCCGGATTCGCATAATTGATATCCGGCCAGCTGCCATCTTCTTTTAAACCAGCAAGATCAGACTGCACCTTAGCATCCGGAGAACCGCCTTGCAAATCAGCATTGATCCGCCCCATAATTGTCCTGTAAGGAACGGGAATCTCCTGAGCAATGGACAAACTTCCACTGAAACAAACCAGCAGCGCACTGCATAAACTAAACTGAACAGCAACCCTATTTATAAACCCTGACATAATCCACGTAATATTTTAAAGGTAAAATGTGTTCATCCAGCGGCCCTCCTAAAGTACCTTCCCTGCCCAATGCCAGATTTAACAGCAGATAAAAAGGCTTTTTAAAACTCTTCCCCGGATCATAAGCAGCCTTTTTATAATCAAATACAAAATACTTCAAATCATCGTAATAAAAGGAAATACCTCTCTTATCCCACTCTGCCGCATAAATATGATAGTCCTCATTGGGTGCCCCTACCACCGGTTTCTCACCCACATAATGATATTTAGCCGCGGAATCTGCATAATGAACCGTTCCATAAACCTGCGTTGAATCCTTACCTACATACTCCAGAATATCAATTTCCCCGCAGTTTGGCCATTTTACCTGCTGCCGGTTTTCACCTAACATCCAGATGGCGGGCCAGCTCCCCACACCTTTAGGAACTTTGGCCCGCACTTCTACCCTACCGTATCTAAAATGCTTTTTACCCAAAGTGATTAAACTCGCTGAAGTATATTCCGAACCTTTATAATCTTCTTTTCTGGCTTCAATCACTAAGTTTCCATTTTCCACCCTTGCATTCTCCAACCTTTTTGAAGTATAATACTGTGGTTCTTGATTCCGCACCAACCCCACTTCATAAGTCCATTTGGTACTATCAGGAAGCCCCTGTTCACTAAACTCATCCGAAAAAACAAGTTTACGTTTCTTGATTTCCTGGCTGGTTGCTGCCAGGTTTACCCCCAGCAGCAACAAGACAACTAATTGATATCCCTTCATCTAATTTATCCAGCCAGTATTTTGTTTCAAATTAGGATTCCGCTCTATTTCTACCTGTGGAACAGGCCAGTTATAAATATAATCCCCTTTAAAAGAATAAGGATAGACCGTATTTCCCCAGATCTGTTTAACTCCGTTATCGGTATAGAAAACTTTGTCTTTCCAGCTCTTCCAACGCAACTCATCAAAGTAATTAATCCCTTCATTCGGGAATTCTACCCGGCGTTCATTACGGATACGCTCTGTTAAATCACTCTGACCGCTTACATAAGTCGGCAATCCACTATTTCCCATTTGCAGTAAAGCCGCACCCGCTCTTGCTCTCACCTCATTCACTTTTGCAATCGCATCACCAGTAGCACCCAATTGATTTAATGCTTCTGCCCACATCAGCAGTACATCTGCATATCTTAAAATAGGGAAATCTGTAGGCCCATAAGACCTGTTCAACGTCTCCGAAGCACCCTCATAAACGAATTTGCGGTATAAATAGTAGAAATAACTCTGTGTATCCGTCCGTAAATCACCATTTAAAGCAGCCTCTGAACGGTATGGCCATCTCGAAGTTACCGTCGCATTGATCCCGCTATATACACCCACATAGGTAGAATAAGGAGTAATTACGTTCGCAGCTAACCTTGGATCGCGATTTGCATAAACCTGTAAAATACGTGCCTCATTACCCGAAGGCAGATAAAGACTCATTTTTGCACCCCTGGTTGTTGCCGCAGCAATTTCAGCTGCCGTCAGGTTATTCCTTAAAAAATAAACCTCCCGCTGCGCCACAGTCAAGGCTGAATAACCAGGTAACACAGCCTCCCAGTTGAACTTTGAACCATCCGCATTTTCATATAAATCAACCAGGTTTGGCGAAACATGATAAGTATTCCAGCAAGACCCAAAAGAAGACCTTGTACCACAAAAAAACTGCGTCGTAGAACCTGCATTCGCCTGCCCAATATTCTGAATAGAGAAAATCATCTCATTACTTTGCTCATTGGCTGTTTTAAATAGCGTGGTGTAATTGTTGAATAAACCATAGCCCGCATCTTTTACCTTACTAAAATCAGCGGCGGCCAGTGCCCATTTCTGTTGATATAAATAGGCCTTACCGCGCAATGCATAAGCTGCCCCTTTGGTAATATGACCATAAGAAGCATTACCCGCAGTATACCTGTCCGGAAGATTCGTCTCCGCAATACAAGCAGTCAAATCGGCAATAACCTGGGTCCAGACCTCATCTTCAGTAGAACGTCCCTTAACTGCTTCATCCGCTAAAAACGGCTCCAGGTAAATAGGTACACCCTTGTACAATTGATTTAACCTGAAATAATAATAAGCTCTTAAAAATTTAGCTTCTGCTATATATCTGCTCTTTTTCGCATCGGCGGACGGAGACTTCAGCGGAATGTTTTTAATCGCATCATTAGCACGCTGAATCCCCTCATACATATTCTTCCAGGTATCACTAAACATGGAATTACCCGTGGTAACTGTTCCTGCCATCAGTACTTCCGAACCACTGGTTTGCCCGGTAAAGCCAAAACGATCCAACTGGTAAAGTTCCAGACCAGATGCGCCAGAAGTATTAATCCCCAAACGCAAGGCATTGTAAACACCTGTAATCCCCAAATCGGTCAGGTTATCAGTCGTCCACATTTTCTCCGCATCCACCGCAGAATAAGGCGCGGTTTCCAATAAGTTTTTTTTACACCCCGATAAAACCACCAGGGTTAGTATAATTGATAAAATCTTTCTCATTTCTTTCTCCCTTAAAAAGTAACATTTAAACCTAATGTGTACTGACGCATTGTTGGATAAGCTACACCTGCATACTGTCCACCAGAAACACCAAGCTCAGGATCAAGTCCCGGGAATTTGGTGATTGTAAACAAGTTCTCTCCTGACACATATAACCTAACCCTGTTCATCCCTGCTTTTTTAGAAATATTGGATGATAGCGTATAACCCAGCTGCAAGTTTTTCAATTTCACATAAGAAGCGTTATACAAATAGAAATCACTGGCTACCCCCGAATTCTGAACATCGGTCGTGTTTTTAAGCCTTGGATAATGCGCATTGATATTATTTGCCGGATCTGACGGATTTGCTGCATTGTAATAATAGTGGTCATTGGCAACTAATGTGCTCACTGCATTACCAAGAGATACAATTGAACTGTTGTAACCAGCAGCATTCCAGTAGTATTTCATACCTGCACTACCTGCCCATAACATCGACAAATCAAAACCTTTGTAAGCAAAATTAAGTTGCAGACCGAAGTTATATTTTGGTGTTGCCGACACATTAGAGAAAGTCTGATCATAAGTATTTCCATAAATACCATCTCCGTTGTTATCCGCATAAATCAAATCTCCATAAGTAATATTAGTTTTACCAGCTGCTCCGCCTGTTGGCTGAAAAGTATAACCAGCAGACACCATACTTTGCAACCAGGCAAGATCCTGAGGTGTGCGGATCATTCCATCCTTAGGCCCTCCGTTGATGTTCAGGCTTCCGTCGGCATTTTTATAAGAACCATTTCCTTTGTAAACGTTATACAGATAGTATTGATTTGCCTGCTGTCCTTCCAGAATACGGGTTATCGTCCCATTAGATACACTGCCTAAATTTGACGAATAAACCTGGTTACCGTTCGCATCAGTTGTATAACCTTGTTGTAAAGCACCTTTATATTTCTTAACCCGGTTAAAGTTATAGGCGAAATTTCCAGACACCCCGTATTTAAATTCACCAGATTTACCATTATAACCCAAAGTCAGCTCGACACCTTTATTAGAGATTTCCGCTATATTTTTGGTGGCCGCTGTCGCTGTACCTACTGTTAATGGAATCGTTGGGACATATAAAATTCCTTCTGTAAACTTGTTGTATAAATCCACTTCAAAATTAACCGCACCTTTAAAAAGCGATCCATCCAGCCCCAGATTGGTAACCGTTGTCGTTTCCCATCTTAAATCTCCATTGGCAAACTTCGACTGGATTAACCCGTTAATCGGTAATCCATTGAAAGAATAGGGTGTAGAACCATAAACAGCTTTGTAATCATAATTTCCCAGGGAAGCATCAGCATTCATCACGTTGTTACCCGTTTTACCCCAGGATGCACGCAGCTTCAGGTTACTTACATAATCGTTCATATTTTTCATGAAAGGCTCCTGAGAAATACGCCATCCTGCAGAGAAAGCAGGAAAGAAACCCCACCTGTTACCAGGCGCAAATTTGGAAGATCCATCATAACGGAAAACACCTTCCAGTAAGTACTTACTCTGGTAAGCATAGTTTAAACGACCGAAAAAAGAACGGATCGAATAGTCATAAGCATCCCCGTTGATAGAAGTCATCGTGGTTGCAGAGCCTAAAGTGGTAATAGAGGCATCGATCAAACCTGTCTTGGTGGCATCCCAATTGTAATAATTGAAATAATTCTGGTTATAGCCCAGTAAAACACCAATATCATGTTTTTCAGCAACTGTGGTATTGTACCTTAAAACGTTATCAATTGTGGTGCTGTAATTTTTATTAAAAAAATAAGAGGTACTCAACTGGTCGGGTGTAGTGGCTGCAACTTTTAAAGTATTGGTCGCGAAGTTCCATTTTTCGAAGGTATTGCTAAAATAGTTTTTCTCTTCGAAACGCGTCTGGTAATTGAAACGGGTTTCGAAACTCAATCCTTTATAAATATCAAAGTTTGCGAATACAGTCGTGTTAAACCTCGACTCCTGATCTTTTCCGCCTGTGCTGTATAAATAAGTAGAAATGTTATTTGCGGTAGCAGACTCTTCAGCAGCTGCCGGAAATCCATATAATCCGTTATAAACCGGGTATACGCCCGGGGTGGTCTGGCGAAGGAAGTTAAAAGCATTTACTGTACTGGCCATCCCAAAATTTTGTAAAGAAGCGAAAGTCTGTGTACCTAAAGTCAGGAACTTATTGACTTTAGTCTGTAAGTTAATCCTGAGCTGAAAACGATCAGTTCCAGTATTGGCCATCGTCCCCGGATTATTTAAATAACCCGCAGAAAGCAAGTACTGCGTGTTTTCTGTTCCACCATTTAATGAAATATTATGCTGCTGAACCAGGTTATGTTCAAAAATTGCTTTTGCCCAGTCTGTATTCGGATAAGCAACCCTGTTTGGAATTCCCTGTGGGGTCAATCCTTCCGGATCAGCGTTTGCAGCTGTCCACAAAGCTTTAGTGGCATCTGTATAAACAGGAGTCTGGCCAAGGTTACGGTAGCCTTCATTCACCAGGTCCATATGGGTAATATAGTCGGTCACGAATTTCGGCATGTTAGCGGGTGTAGCGACAGAGAACATACTGGTATAATTGACACTGAGTTTATTCTTCGTCCCTTTTTTAGTAGTGATCAGAATTACACCGTTTGCAGCTAATGAGCCATAGATTGAAGCCGCCGCAGCATCCTTCAATAAAGACATACTTTCTACATCATTCGGGTTAACCGCGTCCATCGTACCTGCAATCCCATCGATAATCACCAATGGATTATTGTTGTTTAAAGTACCTGCTCCCCTGATCCGGATGGTAGCTCCGTCACTTCCCGGTTTTCCAGAACTTTGATTCACTGCTATACCTGCGCTTAAACCTGCCAGGCCAGAAGAAAGATTAGTGATCGGACGGTTCTCTAAGGATTTCGCACTGATCGTGGCAATGGAACCGATTACATTTACTTTTTTTTGTGTACCATAGCCCACGACCACGACTTCATTCAAACCTGTACTGGTTCCATGCAGGCTTACATTTAAGATCGCGTTACTGCCAGCAGCTAAACTTTGTGTCGTAAAACCAATCGCTGTAAATACAATTTCATCATTCCCGTCTGCCTGGATTTTATACTTTCCATTGGAATCTGATTGGGTAGATTTTGAGGTGCCTTTGACCTGGATAGACACTCCCGGTACAGGTAACCGCTGTTCATCAGTAACTGTCCCTGAGATTACTTTGCTTTGCGCAAATACAGCTAAAGGTGAGACCAAAGTTAATGCGCCGCATAAAAGCACAGTAAACATTAAGCTACACCTTCTTAAATTAAGGTATAATTTCTTCATAATTGATTTTTATTTGGTTAGGTTTTTCAGGAATGTTCCGGCCATTCAAGGTGGTAACATCCTATAGCAAACTTATAGGCAAAGGGGGATGCGGAGGGGGTAATTTTATAAATTTATAGGGGTAATTTTATAATAATTTAGCTTATAATTGCGTAAACAGGCCATTTGTAACCTATTTTACTGAAAAAACAAAACCATGCGCTCCAAACTAAATTACTTCCTTTTCCAGGCGTTGTTTTTTTGTTTCATCTGTAGTCAGCTCAGCGCGCAGCAGCCTATCTTATTTGACCATTTAAATATTGAAAAAGGTCTGTCTCAGAATGCGGTACTTTCTATTGCACAAGATCGGGATGGCTTTATCTGGCTGGGTACGCGGCGCGGTTTAAACCGTTATGATGGTTACCGGTTTAAAATATACCTGAACAACCCCGCAGATAGCAATTCACTGCGTAATGATTATATCAATGCTTTATATAAAGATCAAAAAGGTTCTTTATGGGTAGGAACTGATGCGGGTCTGCAAAAATATAACAGTCAAAAAGAGTCTTTTGAATTGGTACGCGATTCCGGCAGCATGAGCAATCCCGAAGGAAAAAAAGTAACCTGCATGGAAGAAGACAAATCAGGTAATTTATGGGTAGGGACAGAATATGGCCTGAAATTACTGGCGGGTAAAAACAACCGGGTTTATGCACGCTCCTTTTATGCGGTTAACGGGCAGCTTCCATCTAATAATATTAAAACTATTTACCAGGATCATCTGGGCGCGTTATGGATTGGCACTTCTAATGGTTTATGCCGCCTTACTCTTCAAAAAGGCATTTATCACTTTGAGAATTTCAAGAACAATGGACAGCAAGGAGAGATCAGCGATAATTTTATTACAAGTATCGTGGAAGACAAAGAGAAAAACCTCTGGATTGGGACACAGAACGGCGGTGTAAATCGCTATGATCGCAATGCTGGTAAATTCATTGCTTTTAAGCATACCAATGATCCAACAAGCCCGGTAAGCAACGTGATCCGTAAAATCATCACAGATCAGTCCGGAAACCTTTGGATTGGCAGTCTGGAAGGAATCAGTATTATGAACCCAAAAACATTTACCTGTGTTTCTTATCAAAATGCTTCTGAGAATAAAAAGAGTTTGAGCCAGAACTCAGTTTACAGTCTGTTTAAAGATAAAAATGAGTCCATCTGGATCGGGACATACTTTGGCGGGGTCAATATTGCTTATCCTTACATTACGCACTTTATTAGTTATCAGAAAAACAAATATGAATCCAGTATCAGTAATAATGTAGTGAGTTCGCTCGTAGAAGACAGGCAGAAAAACCTGTGGATTGGTACTGAAGGGGGCGGCCTGAATTATTTTAACCGGAAAACAGGGCAATACACAGCTTACGTGAATACTCCTTCTGTTTCCAGCTTAGGTTCAAATCTGGTTAAATCCATCTATGAAGATAAAAAAGGGGTCATTTGGGTAGGGACGCATGGCGGCGGATTAAACCGCTTCAACCCTGCTACACAATCTTTCAAACGTTTTTTATATCATCCTAAAGATCCGCTGATCGATGAAATGAATACCTTTATGGAGGATGAAAAACAGCGTTTATGGGTAGGCACGCAAAAGAACGGTATCCTTTATTCCAACCCTGAAAAGACACAATTCAAACCACTTAATCTTCCTGTAGTCAATAAAAAGCTGAAAGACAGATCCATTTATGTACTGCTCAGAGATCAACAGCAGGATACCTGGATTGGAACATCAGATGGTTTGTTCCTGTTAAACAAAGCGCAAAACCTGCTGGTTACCTTCAAAATGGGTTTACCGCAAAGTTTAAAATCCAGTAATATCAATTGTATCACCCAGCGTAAAAATGGCGAAATATGGATCGGTACTTATTACGGTGGATTGAGTTATTATGATCAGCAGCATAACCGCTTTGTAAACTATACGCAGGAAAATGGTTTACCGAATAACAATGTATTTGGCATCGTAGAAGATGATGCCGGCAATTTATGGATCAGTACGAGTAATGGCATATCTATGTTTAACCCGGTCGGGAAGACCTTTAAGAACTATAATTCGAGCGACGGTTTACCGGGAAATGAGTTTAATAAAAATGCGTATTTGAAAAGCGCAGACGGAGAATTGTTTTTTGGCGGTTACAATGGCTTTACAGGTTTTTCGACCAGTAAGATTCAAACCAATACCAAACCATCAGAAATTGTCCTGACAGATTTGAAACTGGACAATCAATCTGTTCAGGTTCATGGAAAAGACGGGTTGTTGAAGCAAAATATCTGCCTGACAGAAGAGCTTACTTTGCACCATAATCAGAACACTTTCACCTTAAATTTTGCACTGCTCAATTACGTTAAACCAGAAAAGAATAAATACAGTTACAAATTGGAGGGTTTTGAGAAAAGCTGGAACGCTGTGAATACCCCTACGGCTACTTATACCAATCTGCCACCGGGCGATTATATTTTCCAGGTCAAAGGGACAAATAATGACGGTATACAAAGTTTGAATATTAAAACACTCAGAATCAATATCCTCCCTCCTTTTTATTTAACCTGGTGGGCTTATTTATTTTATGGCTGCCTGGCAACCGGGATCATCGTTTTGCTGCTGCGTTATTTATTAATCAGGGCAGTACTTAAAAATGAAAAGGAAACCAATGCGCATAAACTGGAATTCTTCACCAATATCTCTCATGAAATAAGAACTCCCTTAACATTAATTGCAGGCCCTCTAGAAAAGATCATAGACCAGACCATCACGCAGCCAGAATTGCACCGGGAGCTTTCCTTAATTAAAAGCAATGCAGACCGCCTGATGCGCCTGACCACAGAACTGCTTGATTTCAGAAAGGCAGAAAGCGGAAAAATGGTGCTGCAGGTGAGTCCGGGTAACGTGGTTAAATTCTGTTATGAGCTATTCCTGGTTTTCCAAAACCTGGCAATCAGCCAGCAGATTACTTATAATTTTTCTGCAGCGCAACCAGAGATCCAATTATACTTTGATAAAGTACAATTAGAAAAAGTGCTGTTCAACCTGCTGTCCAATGCTTTCAAGTTTACCCCGAAAAATGGAAAAATCAGCCTTCACCTTAAAACTGAAACTGGTCTTGTTCAAATTGAAATCACAAATAGTGGAAAAGGGATTCCATTTGAAAACCAGGCAGATTTGTTTAACAGCTTTTACCAGGTAGCCCCGGCCGGAAATATCGGTACGGGTTTAGGGCTTTCCTTTTCAAAGAGCATCACGGAATTGCATCACGGAAAAATCTATTTCGAAAGTACGCCAGATGTTAAGGGGATAAATGGACATACCTGTTTTACTGTCGCACTGCCAATCGGCAAAGACCATTTTAAACCTGCAGAGCTGATTTCAGCTTATCGCTATGATGAAGATGTTGTAAATTACAATACAAGGATAGATTTTAATGGGACTCCAAATTTAAATGGACCCAACCCCAAAATTGACAGTACCCTGAATGCTGCAGCAACCAGTAAACCTGGGGGTTCACAGCTCCTTCAGCCTGTGAAAAAATACACTATTCTGTTAGCGGAAGACAATGCAGAAATCAGGAAGTTTCTCAGCGATACGCTCTCAGCGCATTACCAAATCTACGAGTGTGAAGACGGACTCGCCGGTTGGGAAACTGCACCGGATTTAATTCCTGATTTGATTATCAGCGATGTAATGATGCCCAACATGGACGGTCTTGAATTTTGCAGAAGAGTTAAAACGGATGAAAGGACGAGTCATATTCCTGTTATTCTGTTAACCGCAAGGTCGGCTTATATCCACCAGATCAACGGTCTGGAAACCGGGGCGGATGCTTATATCATGAAGCCTTTTAATATCAGGCTGCTGCAATTAACGCTGGAAAACCTGTTAAATGCAAGGGAAAAATTAAGGTTAAAATACGGGCAGACGATCACCCTTGAACCCAAAAACCTGATCATCAATACAACGGAACAGCAGTTTCTGGCGAGCCTGATCAAAATCATTGAAAAACATATCAGTGATACTGATTTTGGGGTACCTGCCCTTGCAGCAGAAATAGGCATGAGCCAGCCGGTATTGTATAAGAAAATCAGGTCGTTAACTGATCAGTCTGTCAATGACTTTATCAAATCTTTCCGGCTGAAGCAAGCGTCAAGGTTACTTAAAGCCGGAGGCTTATCTATTTCTGAAATCGCTTATAGCGTAGGCTTTAATGACCGGAAATACTTTAGCCTGGAATTCAAAAAGCAATTTGGGATCAGCCCGACTGAGTATATCCAGAATTGCTTAAACGAATAAAATCCGTTATCCTTCAAACAACTGAAGAGTAACGGATTACTGAATACCTGTTAATTGATGATTTTACAAATCATTAATAGGTCTGTATTTGGGTACTAAGATTTTCATAACTGTCCAGGCCAGAATATAAGCAACCGCACAGATGGTAAACATAATCGTATAACCAGTTTGTGTATGCCCTAAAGCCTTGTAATGGTCAAAGAGTGAACCGCCGAGCTTCGACATAAATACACCGCCTAAACCACCTGCCATTCCACCAATGCCAATCACCGAGCCTATCGCTTTTTTAGGGAACATGTCTGAAACTGTAGTAAATATATTTGCTGACCACGCCTGATGTGCTGAAGCCCCGATTCCAATCAGAATTACTGGGATCCATACACTGATATGCCCTAAAGGCTGCGCAGCCAATACCACTAAAGGAAATAATGCAATAATTAACATGGCTTTCATCCTGCCATCATAAGGGGCATATCCTTTTTTCATAAAATACATCGGGAACCATCCGCCGCCAACACTTCCAATCATTGTCATGCTATATAACACTGCTAATGGGATCATGATCGCTGTATCACCCATGCCATACTGCACCTTTAAATAAGAAGGCAGCCAGAACAAAAAGAACCACCATACCCCATCTGTCATAAACTTGCCTAAACTGAATGCCCAGGTTTGTTTGTACTTTAACAGCTTAACCCACGACACTTTCTCGGCCGCCTCAGTTGTTGGAGAAGGTACAATAGCCTGCTGATCAGGGTCACATAAAATATAATCCAGTTCAGCTTTTGATAAACGCTTTTGCTTTTCCGGTTTCTCATAAAAGATGAACCAGAAGATCAGCCATAAAAACCCTACTGCACCAATAATTAAAAATGCAGACTCCCAGCCCCAGGTATGTGCAATCCAGGGAACCGTAAGCGGCGCTAATACCGCACCCACGTTTGCCCCGGAATTAAAGATTCCTGTTGCCAGGGAACGTTCTTTTTTAGGGAAGTATTCTGCCGTAGCTTTAATCGCTGCAGGAAAATTACCCGACTCCCCGAAGCCTAAAACTGCTCTGGAAAAGATAAAACCCAAAACTGACACAGAAACCCCCGTAATCCCAATGAAACCTAACATTGTGGCCAGTCCATGACCAACCGGAATAGCTTTAGCATGCAGAATAGCCCCTAAAGACCAGACAATCAAAGCCACCGCATATCCCCATTTAGTACCCAGCCGGTCTACAATCCTGCCCGCAAAAAGCATAGAAACCGCATACACCAATTGAAAGGCCGAAGTAATATTTGCATAGTCACTGTTTGTCCAGTTAAACTCTGCCTCTAACCGGGAATGCAGCAGACTCAATACCTGGCGGTCAAGATAATTCACTGTCGTCGCAAAAAACAACAGGGCACAGACCGTCCAACGGTAATTGCTCATTCGGGCTTCTTTCATTATATTTGGTTTTGGTTGGTTTGGTTGATTTTATCGGTTGGTTTCCCCATTAGATAAAGGTTGTTTTACCTTTTCATCAAATGGCTTTCACCATTTTATCGCGTGGCTTTCACCATTTCAATAGTCTTTTTAGTACGTATAGCTAATTCATTATAATCTCTTTTCTCTAAGATCTCTTTACTGATCAGTTTGCTTCCCATCCCTACTGCACAGACCCCTGATTTAAACCATTTAGTCATATTCTCCTCTTCAATTTCTACACCGCCAGTTGGAATAAAAAGCTGTCCCGGAAAAACCTCTTTGACAGAAGACACATAAACAGGCCCCAAAACATTTGCCGGGAAAAGTTTAATAATCCCTGCATTTAACTGATGTGCGATATTAATCTCTGTTGGCGTAAAACAGCCTGGAATCCATAACAAACCTGCATCATGTGCCAGTTTACCTACTTCAGCATCCACAACCGGGCAAACAATAAAATGTGCGCCTGCTTTAATAAAATCATTGGCCTCTTCCGTGTTTTTGATCGTTCCTATTCCCAGATGAAGATCCTTCATTTCAATCCCGATCGCATCAATCAGGAAACGGAAATTAGCCAGTGCAGCAAATCCCCTGTTCGTATATTCCAATACCCGGACCCCGGATTTATACAAAGTCCTGATGATTTCTAAACTCACCTCTGCATCTTCGTAAAAAAACAAGGGCAATAAACCTTGTTCCGTTATCGCTTTTAAAGAACTCTCTCTAGTCTTCATAATTTCTTACTTTTTCTTTAACCTGGCTGGCTTCAACCGTAGTGGCATCCCCAGCTACAAACAGCTTGGAGAACGCAGCAGCCGTTGCAAACTCAATTATTTCTTCTGCCGGCTGATCCTGATAAAAACCATAAATCAAACCCGCCATATAACAGTCACCACTGCCTACCTTATTGATTATATTTTTTGCGGAATATTGCTTTGACACCAATAATTCATCCTCCGAAAACAAGGTAGAATAATACCTTACCCCTTCCTGTTCATCAAAGCGGAAAGTATTGGCAACAACTTTACACTCCGGAAACCTGGCGATCAGTTCTCTGGAGCTTGCTGCCGATTGTTCCAAATAAAGTTCTTTCTGATCTGCTTCAACTAATCCTTCAGGAACAGGGATACCCAGCATTTTTTCGGCGGCCCATAAATTCCCCATCACCACATCACAGTACTGCACTAAACCAGGTAAAATATCAATAGGTTCTTTACCATATTTCCAGAGTTTCGCCCGGTAGTTGAGATCCACCGAGATCGTGATATTCCTGGCCGATGCTTCCTTTAAAGCCTCCAGGCAAACTTCAGCCGCTGCTAAACTCACCGCAGGACAGATAGCACTGAAATGGAACCACGAAACATCTTTCAGCACGACATCCCAATTAATGGTTCCGGTTTGTAAAGTTGCAAAGGAAGAACCACTCCGGTCATAAATCACGCCCGCATTTTTAAGATCCTTACCCTGGTGCAGATAGTATAAACCTACCCGTTCCCCGGTATATTGAATCGCAGTAGTGTCAATAGCTAATCCCTTCACATAACCGACCAATTGCTCCGTTAAAGAATTATCAGGTAATGCTGTCAGATAAGCTGAAGGGATCTTCCACAAAGCCAGCGCCGTGGCGACATTTAACTCTGCACCACCAACAAAAAAAGGTAAATTATTTTCCTTTAGCCAGTTTCCTTCCACATCCGGACAAATCCGCAATAACAACTCTCCAAAGTTCAGTACCTTCCCCATTCTTTTAAACCCCTCCAAATACAGAGAAGCCACCATCCACACAAATCATAGCTCCGGTTACAAATTGAGAAGCATCACTTAATAGCCAAACTAACGCACCTTTTAATTCGTCAGGATGTCCGAAACGCTTAAACGGTGTTTGTTTAATTGCTAATCCTCCGCGGTCAGTATAACTGCCATCCGGATTGGTTAACAGCGTTCTGTTTTGCTCGGTCAGGAAAAATCCTGGAGCAATTGCATTCATCCTGATTGCCCCGCCATAACGGTTGGCCAGTTCAACTGCAAACCACTGGTTATAATAGTCAACACCAGCTTTCCCTAAATTATAGCCTAAAACTTTAGTAATAACTCTTTTAGAGTTCATAGAAGAGATATTTACGATACTCCCCTTACCACTGGCAGCAATGGATTCTCCAAAAACCTGTGTAGGAATAACTGTTCCCCATAAATTTAAGTCCATTACCTTTTTCATTCCGTCCAGGTTCATTTTAAAAATATCTTCTTCAGGCTGTAAAACACCTTCAGGCTGATTTCCACCAGCAGCGTTTACTAAGCCATCGATGCGGCCAAATTTATCCAATACTTGCGCTCTGCATTCCAGTAACTGACTTTCGTCCATGACATCGGCTACTAAAGCTATCGCCTGTCCACCAGTCTGGTTAATTGCGTCTGCACGTTCGTTAGCAATATTAGCATTTCTGCCCAGAATACCTACCGAAGCACCCGCTTCAGCTACTGCATCTACAAATGCACCGCCTAAAATCCCGGTACCTCCGGTTACGATGATAACCTTTCCTTTTAAAGAGAATGTATTTTCCATTAACGTATATCTTGAATTGCAACAGGGTCCATATCTGCATAATCAAGGTTTTCACCTCCCATGCCCCAAATAAAACTATAATTTTGTGTACCACTTCCAGAATGAATGCTCCATGGCGGAGAAACAATAGCATCGTGGTTACCCATTAAAACATGACGGGTTTCTTGCGGCTGGCCCATTAAATGGAACACCCGCTGATCCGCCGCTACATCAAAATAGAAATAAGCTTCCATCCTTCTGTCATGCGTATGTGCCGGCATTGTATTCCAGACACTACCATTGGCCAGAATCGTTAAGCCCATCACCAATTGGCTGCTTTGAATCCCATCCCGGTGAATATATTTAATGATTCTGCGTTCATTTGCGGTGTTTAAGCTACCTAATTCTGTAGAAACCGCATCTGCATGAACTAATAAAGTTACAGGATAAGCCTGATGCGCAGGTGTCGACAAGCAATAAAATACTGCCGGATTTGCTGCATCTGCACTTTTGAATTTCACTTCCTTCACCCCTTTCCCAAGGTATAAAGCATCCAGTTTATTGACTTCAAATGTTTTACCGTCCGCTTCAATTGAACCTGAACCGCCAACATTGATAATCCCTATTTCTCTTCTTTCCAGAAAATAATCGGCACGCAGGTTTGAATAATTCCCTAAGACAACGGTTTCAGCAACCGGATGTACCAGCCCGACAATCATTCTGTCGTAATGTGTATAGGCGAAATTAGCCTTATTTTCTTCTTTCAAATCAGTCAGTAAAAACCTTGATCTGATTTTCTCCGTATCATATGTTTTAAAATCATCCGGATGCACCGCATGTAACACTTTCATATCTTTCATTGTAATATTTTAATATAGTGACGGCTTTTTAAGGCCCTTTTATTCTATTTTTTCTCTGCAGGGATCAAGCTTGAAATCCAGTGAATCAAATCAGTTCCGGCTTTAAGATTATCATAGGCAGCAGGAAGTTTTTTTCCATCTACATATTCATTGTACAACCAGGGATCACCAATGATAATAACCGATCCTTTACCAAATTTTGATAAGGCAATCACGTCATAACCATCTTTATCTTTCAGCACAGATTTTGCAGGGGCGCTAATTGCTAAACTACTGAATTCTTTGATAAACAGTTGTTTCGCTGTTTTGAAGACAGGATCTCCTGCAGGCACCATAATTTTACCCATATCAAATTGATCACCAGTTACTTTTCCCTGGCTGTCCGGATTAAACTGCACACCAAATACCTTAGCCAGGGTATTGAAATGATCTAATTCAGCATTGCCGATGTCATTCCCCATCAATACCAGGATACCTCCTTTTTTCACCCACTCAGAAATCGTTTTAACATCCGCCGCCTGAACAAACTTAGGATCACTGCTTTCTTTTTCCGTATCCGGATCTACAATAATATAAACAGCAGAACTTTTTAGATTTTGTGCAGTCGGCGCTGCATAGAGTGTGGAAGTTTTAAATCCGGCTTTGTTGAATTCGGCTCCCCACAGAGAGAAACCGCCATTGGTCTGCTCATCCCATTTGTAATGCCAGGAAACGGGTTTTCCGTCTTTGTCTTTTTTAGTTTCGTTGTTGAAGTAGGAATCAAGCATTACTGTTTTCTTACTTTGTGCGTGACCGTTTAAAGTGGTAAAAACGAGAACACTGGAAACTATCCATTGTAATTTATTCATAAATATCTGGTTTATATTTCGTTTGCAACAACTAACAAGTCTACATAGTTTTAGGCGCAGAATGAAACAAAAAGCCATAAATTATTGTGCAATCGTTCCCGGCACAACCAGAAATTATTTGTAGACTTGTATGATTTACTAGCTGTGAGACGGAATCATGTTTGAGCCCTTTACTTTAAAAGATATTGCCAAGGCATTAGGCCTTTCTACCTCCACTGTTTCCAGAGCACTGCGTGATACGCACGAAATCAGTCCGGAGACTAAGAAACTGGTGCTGGACTATGCACAGAAAATCAATTATCGTCCAAACCCTATTGCGCTGAGTTTAAAGGAGCGCAGAAGTAAATCTATCGGAGTTTCTTTGAGTGAGGTAGCAAACCAGTATTTCGCCCAGGTGGTCAATGGCATTGAATCTATTGCCTATGACCGCGGTTATCACGTTATCATTACACAAACGCATGAGTTTTATGAGCGCGAAAAGGTGAACATCCAGCATTTGGCTTCCAGATCTGTTGACGGTTTACTTGTTTCTCTATCTGCTGAAACTACAGATACTTCTTATCTTCAGAATTTACATCAGCGAGGTTTACCTATGGTATTTTTTGACCGGGTAACCGATCAGATCAATACCCACCAGATCATTGCCAACAATGAGAAAGGCTCATTTGAAGCGACCGAATACCTGATTAATCAGGGTTGCAGGCGTATTGCCCATTTAACCAGTTCAGACCATTTGTCTATTAGTGTGGAACGGTTAAACGGATATAAACAGGCTTTAGCGAAGCATAACCTTCCTTTTAACGAGGCTTATATCAAGTATTGTGAACATGGAGGAATGTTTCAGCAGGAGACAGAAGTGGCGATTAAGGAATTGATGAATCTGAAGGAAAAGCCCGATGGTATTTTCGTAGCCAGTGACCGGCTGAGTATTGGTGCATTGGCGGTATTCAAGGAGTTGAAAATCAAAGTCCCGCAAGAAATGGTTATCGCCGGATTTTGTAATTCTGATGTGCTTGATCTGATGTGCCCAACGCTGACTTCGGTTCGTCAGCCGGCTTTTGAAATGGGGCAGATTGCAACTGATATGCTGCTGAATTTAATAGAAAGCAAGTATCCGGTTCATGACTTCGAAAAGAAAATACTGGATACAAGCTTATGGGTGCGCAATAGTTAATTTATTCCGTAGTCGTTAACTCATCCAGAGGCAGTTAACTTGTTCCGTGGCAGGTTAATCTACATGAAACGCACGTCTCGCGATAATTTTCCAGTCTTTTTTCTCTTTTTTCAGCACTAAAACTATACCTAAGCTGATATGAGCAGGTTTACCTCCATCATTGGTATCAGCGATTAAAACATGGCGTACAATAGCTACATTGTTCTGAACAGTAATCGATTGTTTGGTTAATTCAATCGTTTTAAAATCTGATCTTTTCGAAGTAATGTCATCTACAAAGGTTGCTTTATTCTGAATTTTCCCACCGGAGTGTCCATAGGTTAAATCAGCTGAGGTTACACTTTCCAGGTCGGCTTTGTTGCCGCTGATCATCGCTGCTCTTAATTTCTCTACGACCGCTGCAACTTCGGTTTCTTCTTTAGAAGCTGTTTCCTGAGCTTTTGCAAATACACAGGAGGTGATTAAAAGCAGGGATAAGATTATTTTTTTCATAGTTTTTATGTTGATTAGGTCTTTACCAGGTTTGATATTTTGCTGGTCAAATCAAATTGTTTACAGCACATATTGATCGGCTTAAATTAATCGTTAATATTCATTATTATTATATAAAAAACAAAAATCTATGAAAAAGTTATTTTTAGCATTCGCCTTTGCTGCCGCAGGATTAACTGCTTCAGCACAAACGGCTAACCAGGCTACACCAGTTGCAGCAGCGAAATCACAGGCTGCAGTTAAGCCGCAACCAGCAGTTAAGGTTCAAAAATCAAAGTCAACAATTCCCGCAGCACAGCGTGCAATTCCATATTCCAAAGAATTACAAACGAAGCTGGGTTTAAATGCGGATCAGTATGCGAAAATCTTAGTGGTCAATACGGAGTGTATTACCAGGAAAGATGCGTTAAAAGGTACGGATCAGAAAAAAGGTGGTGGCAGTAAAGAGATAGCCCAATATCGTCAGGAACAATATAAAACTATTCTTACACCAGATCAGTTGAGCAAGTTAAAAGCATTGAATGCACAGGGTGGTGCTAAGCCAAAGGCATAAGTAAGAGAACCGTATCGTGAAATTTCAGGATACGGTTCTAATTTCAGGATGAAATATATTAAAATACTACTTCTTTATTTTAGGGTTTTATTGGCGGCTTGCAGAGACAGTAAATCAAACGGGCTGACGGGCAAGGATACTAGTAACATTCTGATTGCGCTTTTTACCCGTGGATAGCCTCTTTGTTCCCAAAACTCTGGATCAGTTCCCCTTCAAATTCCAGCCACTCTTTCCATCGTTTATCGACATCCACATCAATCGTATATTTTCTGGCAAAGTTTAAAAACGTGGTATAATGACCAGCTTCAGAAATCATTAAATCATGATAAAACTTCGCTAACTCCTGGTCTTTAATATTCAGTGATAACACCCGGAAACGTTCACAGCTTCTGGCTTCAATCATTGCGGCAAATAACAGCCTGTCAATAAACGCATTGTTCCGGCTTCCGTCTCTGCGGCTGAATTTCACTAAACGCCCCACGTAATCATCCTTACGTTCACGGCCTAAAGTATAACCGCGTTGTTTGATAATTTCAACCACCATCTGGAAATGCTGCATTTCTTCGATAGCAATAGCTGTTAATTCTTCTACCAAATCCATATGCTCAGAATTATTAGCAATCAGCGTAATGGCATTTGTTGCTGCTTTCTGTTCACACCACGCATGATCAGTCAATATCTCTTCTAAATTTGATTCAGCAATATTTGCCCAGCGCGGGTCCGTTAATAATTTTAATCCAAGCATGAGGTTATTAATAAAATTCTTCCTGCAAAATTACAAATAATCATATTGTTTAATGGTCTGTTTAGAGAATCTGCGCTAAAAACCTTTATTTTTGCATAAATTTTAAAGGAATGACCAGAAAGAGGGTATTGATTATTGGATTGGTGTGGCCTGAACCTACTTCATCAGCAGCGGGTACAAGAATAATTCAGTTAATCAATCTATTTCTTTCTCAGGGCTATGAGGCCATATTTGCTTCTGGTGCTTCTAAAAGTGAATTTAGTTTTGACTTACCAGCCATCGGCGCAACTGAGCGGGAGATTAAATTAAATGATAGCAGCTTTAATACTTTTCTACAGGAAACCAGTCCTGACATCGTACTTTTTGACCGCTTCATGGTCGAAGAACAGTATGGCTGGCGCGTACAGCAGGAATGTCCGGATGCCATCAGAATACTTGACACAGAAGATCTGCATTGTTTACGTCATGCCCGTCAGCAGGCCATGAAAACACATAGTCCGCTGGAATTGTTTACTGATCTGGCCAAAAGAGAGATCGCCGCGATATTACGCTGTGATTTATCTTTAATGATTTCGGAACTGGAGATAGAAATCTTACAAGAGCAGTTCCGGATAGATCCTTCTTTACTTTATTATTTACCATTTTTAGAGGAAGAACTGACCGCAAAAGATATTCAGGAATGGAAACCATTTGAAGAACGTGAAGGATTTATGTTTATTGGCAATTTTCTTCACGAACCCAACTGGAATACTGTTCAAATATTAAAGACTAAAGTGTGGCCTGAGCTCAGGAAAAAACTACCACAAGCTAAACTCCATATTTATGGCGCTTATGCCTCTCAAAAAGTGATGCAATTACACAATGAAAAAGAAAAATTCTATGTTCATGGCCGTGCAAAAGATGCCCGGAAAGCAATTGCAAAACATAAAATATTACTGGCACCTATCCAGTTTGGTGCAGGTGTTAAAGGAAAATTTGTCGATGCCATGCAAGTAGGAACTCCTGCTGTGACTACTTCTATAGGTGCTGAAGCGATGAAAGGAAACCTGGAGTGGAATGGGGTGATTGCGGACGATCCTTTTCTTTTCATTAACCGGGCAGTTCAGTTATATCAGGATAAAGTCTGGTGGTTCAGGGCACAACAAAATGGGGTAAAGATTATTAATGAACGTTATGGGAAATCAACGTTTACCCAGCCATTTATTGAATTTCTTCAAATTTTGTCACCGAATTTAACGGCTCATCGCAAGCGCAATTTCTTCGGACAGATTTTACAGCACCATACCGCAAACAGCACGAAATATATGTCATTGTGGATTGAAGAAAAGAATGCGCAAAAGGTTTAAAGCAAGATTTAAGCAGTTATCCAATATGACCGGTTTCTCTTTGATAAAAGAAAGAAGCTGAACTAATTGTATTTAACTTTTTGTTAGTATTCCCCTTAATTTCTCTTCATGTTCATCGCCCCATAACCCGATAGCATGAATTAAAGGGATTAAGGTCTGACCAAACGAAGTCAAACTATATTCTACTTTCGGTGGAAGCACCGGAAAAATAACCTTTGAAATCAGCTCATGCTTTTCCAGCTCGTTTAACTGAACATTCAAAACCCGGCGTGAAGCTCCCGGAATTTTTCTTTGCAGCTGGCTTGGACGAACATATCCTTCATTGATAAAATAAAGCAATCTTATTTTCCACTTCCCATATAAGATCTCCCCTACTAAATCAAGTCCGCAATCATAGTTCTGCACTATCTTTTTCTGATACATAACACCCTATAAACACCCATAAAAACAGCATAAAAATACCTACCTGACTTACTGACAAATAAATTCAAAATAGCTAAATAATAAATCTATATCGGCCGGGTACTGCCCGGGTACTGTCCGAGTACTGGTCGGGTACTCGTTAGGGTAAGAGCAGTGCTAAAGTAACGCGAGAGCATGGCAAGTCCAAGTCAAAACAACTAGTTGAAATGACTTAGAGTTGCCATGCTTACAGCCCGTTTACAACCTGGTGTCACCCCGACCACCACTCAGGCACAACCAAACAATAACTAGTTGAAGATTAATGAAATTATAATTTTCCCTTTGACTAACCCATGGACAACTGCGGACAATTGCAGACAGCTGAGGACAATTGCGGACATTTTTTACGCATCAGGATAATCTTTAACGCGAATAGCTTACATTGATGGAAAAGCATTTATTTATTATGGGAAGTTTAACGGGTAAATTTTCAAAGGGAATCCTGGGCGGTTTCATTTTTAAAGCAGCAGTTTGGAGTACTGGTCAAACCTGAAAATGTGAAGGTAACTCTGTATAAAAACGCCCTTAATTTTGAATGGGGCGAAGATAAGACGGCATAGGTTCTCCAAACGACAGAATCATGATCCTGCTTTACAATAAAGAAGGAAGACTTTTCCTTGCCTGCTACATGGGAAGAATCGAACTTACGAAGTATTCCTGGTATTTAAAGATGTCCTGAGTGATGCTGTTTCCAAAAGTGTTTACTGCGGAAGTGTACTCACTCAGGTCATCGCTTAAAAATCTATATCAATCAGGCTGGTCAAAGGAATATGAATTCCATTTTTCAGCTGAATATATTTCTCTGTAACTGACCATACTGTCGTATTCACAGTCTTTGGGCCGAATTTTGTATTAAAAGTAATGTCTGCTTTTGATTTGAATTCATTACCTAAACGCTGAGCACCACTGAGCTTATCTTTTAATTCCTCGATGTGGTTCTGATCTGCGGCTATAATTTCACTTACGTCTATTGACTCCTTTTCGATTAATTCTCCTAACATAGTATAATGGCTAATTCTTTCCTAAATATGCATTTAATCTGTTTAAACAGCAATAACCTCCTAAAAGAGTTACAATTCTATGAGTTTTGCTGGTCGGAATGAAAATCTAATGACATAGTTTTCAGACCGATAGTAATTTTCCCTTTAAATGAAAAGAGAGGCAAAAACCTCTCTTTTCATTTTATGAACCTGTTAATCAGACTAATACCCTTTATTTTGGGTTAAAGTTGGATTATTTCTGCGTTCTGCATCAGGAATAGGGTATAAATAGTAATTAGCATCTGGTTTAGTCATCATATCAGTCAATGCTAAACCAGTTCTGCAATAGTCAAACCACGCTTCTCCTTCAAACATCATTTCCATTCTCTTCTCTTTCTGCACTGCAGTGATGAAGGAAGCTATAGTAGCAAAGGTAGAAATGTCCGGAGTAGTGACTCCAGCTCTGTCACGTACCTTTTTATAGGAATCGTAAGCTGCTGCAGTTACACCTCCATCCAGGCGGGCCTGAGCCTCTGCATGGATCAGATAGATCTCTGCAATACGGATAACCGGAACGTTTTGTATAGCCGGGTTAAATATTCTGTATTTACCGATATAAAATCTCGGATCTGCGGGTGTATTCTGATAAACGGTAAAGTCTCTTCTCTTATCACCTGCTTCATATAAGTCAGCGATTGATTTACCTTCTGCATAAAATAAAGCAGAGGCATTCGGATTACTCACCGTCGCCAGTGGGTTGGTCGCCTGTGCGTCAAACTGCAATTCAAAAATTGATTCTGCTGTATTCTTCGTGGTCCATACTGACCCAAAGTCAACAGGCATTGATGCACCGCTTGTTGCAATCACATCCTTCGCTAATCTTGCTGCTTCTGCATAAGTATTCGTTACGCTGCCATTGTATAAATAAACTTTAGCTAGTAAAGCTTTAGCTGCGTTACCGGTTACTCTGCCTTTAGTTTCTGCAATGTTCGCATAAGCATTCGGCAAATTAGAAGCTTCTATTAAATCTGCAATGATTTTAGCATAAACTTCAGCTACAGTATTACGGGGTACTTTCAGGTTATCGTTTTCTCCAGTCGGTGTTACAATTAAAGGAACCTCTCCAAATGCTCTGACTAAGTTAAAATAAGTCAAAGCTCTGATAAATTGTGCTTCTCTGATGAATTGCTGTCTTTTATCAGTTGCAATTGCAGCTTCTGGCATTGCAGCTACTTTTACCACAATGTTATTCGCCGCATTAATGGCTGCATAACCTGCTGTCCAGATATTCTGTACCCATGGATTATCAATACGAACCGTATTAGTCTTAAAGTCTGCATATTCAGGAAAGCTGGACACGTGATTGACGTGTCTGGCTGAGAATTCAGGAACGATAATCAGGGATTGTCCGTAAGAGTTAGCCCCTAATTGTGTTCTGTACATGCCCATTACCGCTGACAGGGCACCTTGTTGTGAAGTAAAAAGGTTATCAGGTGTAATCTGCGCGATAGGCTCCCTGTCCAGGAATTTTTTACAGGACGTAAAGCTTAAGGACACGGCTGCTAGTAAAATATATTTTGAAATCGTCTTCATGTGCTGTTTATAGAGTTGTTCTTAGAAAGTTAAATTGATACCTGCAGTAAAGATTCTTGGCTGGGGATAACTACCGTAATCATAACCATAAGTCAGACCTGCGTTCGCACCGCCATGACTAGAGCTTACTTCAGGATCATAACCTTTGTATTTTGTAAATACGAAAGCATTTTGTACGGTAGTGTATACACGTAAGCTTTTGATCTTCAGTTTCTCTGAAACTTTATCACTTAAGGTATAACCAAACGTAATATTTCTCAATCTGAAGAAGGAACCGTCCTGTACAAAACGGTCAGATATGGCCGTGTTATCAAAGTTTCCTGGGGTAGGTCTTGGAATATCAGTAATATCTCCAGGATTTCTCCAGCGTCTGTTCCAGTCTACGAAACCGTTACTTGTTTTATTACTTCCGTCCAGTCCTGAAGCCAGGTTATAATTAAAGACATCATTTCCATAAGAAAACTGACCCATAATACTCAGGTCAAAGTTTTTATAGGTAAATGTATTGGTAATACCTCCATAAAAATCAGGATTTGGATTCCCAATGATTCCACGATCTTTCGGATCATTCGGTGCACCAAGGCTACCATCTTGTTTGATATAATCAATCATACCAGTCTGAGGGTTTACACCAGACATTTTCCATCCATAGAATGACCCAAGAGGTAATCCTTCTCTGGCAATATTCAATCCACCAACACCACCACTTAATTCTCCGCCTGGTAAGGAAACAACTTTGTTCCGGTTAAAGGACATGTTTAAAGAGGTGCTCCATTTGAATGCACCAACCAGATTCTGTGTGGTCAGTTCAAATTCAAATCCTTTATTCTGAATCTTACCTACATTGGTGAAACGGTTTGCAAAGCCTGAACTTGTCGGCACAACAACACCAACCAAAAGGTCAGAAGTATTTTTAATATAATAATCGGCAAGTATCGAGATACGGTTGTTAAACAAGCCTACATCTACTCCAAAATCCAATTGTTTGGTCGTCTCCCATTTCAGGTTTTTATCACCCAGTACATTAGGTAAATAACCAGGGTTACCCATATAGTTATTACTTCCGCTGTATAAAGAATAACTCGCGTAATTAGGAATGTTCTGATTTCCTGTGATACCCCAGCTTGCTCTTAATTTCAGATTGCTGATCACTTTGTTGGTTTTCAGGAAGTCTTCATCAGACGCACGCCATGCAGCACCAAAAGATGGGAAAGTAGCGTAACGGCTGTTTGTACCGAAACGTGAAGATCCATCAACTCTGAAGTTTGCTGTTAAAAGGTATTTTCCTTTGTAGTCATAGTTCACTCTTGAAAAACCAGAAGCAATACTCCATTCTTCAGGGAAAGAGTCTGCACCTGTAACTAAACCACCGGCAGAAATATACTCGATATCATTAGATGGAAAGTTAGAACGGCTTGCGCTTACAAATTGTACGCGTGATTGTTGAACAGAAGCTCCGGCAAGGGCATCGATATGATGTTCACCGAATGATTTCTGATAGCTCAGAGTAGTTTCATTGATCCACAATTGATCTCTTGTGTTTCTTTGTGCACCAATTCCGCCTTGCGCTGCGAATGAACGGATACCGTTTGGCGGCATAAAGAAGGTTTCATCGATATAACTTAAGTCAGCGCCGAAACTGGTTTTTAAAGTCAGCTCAGGCATAAATTTGTATTCTGCTGATCCACTTGCCAATACTCTGAAAGTTTCTGATTTATTAACTGGCAGCAGTAACATTGCCAATGGATTCTCACGGCTCGTATTAACCTGGTCGTAAGCATAACTTCCGTCCGGGTTATACACAGGAAGGTTTGGCGGTGCAAAAATACCTGTTTTTGTAGAACCTTCTTTAGAGTTTTCTTCCTGAACACGGTCATTCAGTGCTCTGGTCAGATTCACACGGGCAGAGAATTTTAATTTATCACTGTGTTGATGGTCAAGGTTGATTCTGGCGCTTAAACGGCTGAAGTCAGAGTTTTGAATTACACCTCCCTGGCGCATATAGCCAATGGATGTATAGTATTGTGTTTTTTCAGATCCTCCACGTGCAGACAATTCATAGTTACGTGTTGGTGCTGTTCTGAAAATCTGTTTCTGCCAGTCTGTGTTGATTTCTGGATTTGCTAATACTTGTGCCGGAACCGGAGTAGGATTACCGTTAGCATCCAGCAGGTATTTGTAATAGTCTTTCATGTAATCCTGGTATTCGCCAGTATTCATCATTTTATATTTTCTCTCATTTGGAACTTCAGAGAATCCTTCGTACGCATTAAAGCTGAAGGTACTGGTACCTGGCTGACCTTTTTTAGTCGTGATCAAAACGACACCATTTGCTGCTCTTGCACCATAAATTGAAGAAGAAGCTGCATCTTTTAAAATTTCTACAGATTGTACATCGGATGGGTTGATAGAAGCCAGGATATTAATTCCCTGCGTTCCGCCACCGAAGTTGAAGTTACTTCCGCCTGTAAAATTTGTTGTACTGTTCACTGGAATACCATCTACTACGTATAATGGATCAGAACCCGCATTGATCGAAGTTGTACCCCTGATCCGGATATTTAAGCCACCACCTGGTGAGCCTGATTTCTGTGTAACCTGCACTCCTCCTGCTTTACCCTGAATTGCCTGGGTAATAGTCGGCATCACATCATTTTTAATCTGGTCAGATTGGATACTGGAAACAGAACTGGTCAGTTTGGAACGGTTAACGGTTCCATATCCGGTCGCCACAACTTGTACTTCACTTAGTACTTTTGATTCTGTGGCCATGACCACATTAATGGTCTTGCGTTTATTGACGGGTTCTTGTTTAGTCTTATAACCCATATAAGCGAACAGGAGAATTGCATTATCGCCAGCGGCAATCTTAAATTGTCCTTTGCTATCGGTAAGGGATTTATCTTTTCCACCTTTAACGGTGATAACCACACCAATCAGCGGTCCGCCAGCGTCAGAGACTTTACCACTAATAGAGTCCTGAACGGCTTTGCTGCCGGCTGTATCTTGTGCGGCTGTTTTAACGGTCGTATCGTGAACAGCTTTTTTGGCAGCAGTATCCTGAACAATCGTTTTAACAGTGGTATCCTGAACTACTTTTTTAGCAGTAGTATCCTGAGCAGGTTTTTTAACCGTTGTATCCTGAACTACTTTTTTACGGGTAGTATCCTGAGGAGCTTGAATTATCGGGATTACGGCACGTTTCACGGTATCCTTTTTAATGGAGTATTTTTTCACAGAATCCTTAGGAATGGTGTCGGTTTGGAATAATACTGTCCTGAAACTTGACAGGTCTTTTCTATGGGCAGCTCCCTGTGCAAAATGGGTGCTGAATACCATGGCGAGTAAGCATACGAGGTACGGTAAAGGGCTTCTTTTCATCTGAAATACAAAATCTTTAAGTAATGAGCAAGTTATTAAAGATGCACAATAGCAATTTTCGCTCCACAGATTAAAATGAGATTAAAATACTCGTTTCAAGCGTTTTAAAATCCTTTCGCTGTTTTCAATTGTAGACATTCTCTACAGCTTGTAGGAAGATGCAACACCATTCCGGCCTGTTTTAGAGGCGGATTTTTTATTTTCAATCTGCTCGTAAGGGTAAGATGCAAAGAGGTTGTCCTATGACTAAACAGGAAAAAATGTTCAACAAATATTCAATACCTCATTCCTTCAAATTTATGTTTAAGAAAAATCACTTTCTCAGCAGCTTACCTCTCCTTGTTATGCTTTTAACAGGCACAAATGCAATGGCCCAGTTCGGCACCGAGAATACGCTGAATATTAATGCTATCTACGTCCCTCAAAGCAAGTATACACAGAAAGACGGACAGGTTGAAAATGCAGAAAAAACTCAAAAAAGAATTGATCTGGATTATAGCTTCCCGATTTCGACTAAATTCGACCCTGCAACCAAAAAGCTGCAAAAATGGACGGGTATAGTGAGTGGAAGTTATACTCAAATGTCTGGTAAGGCAAATGATAGAGATTTAATGCCGGAGAAGTTACTTAGTTCAATGCTTGGGGTAACTTATTTACGTTCTATGCGAAATAACTGGGCGATGGTCAGCGTATTAACTACGGGGATCAATTCAGACCTTAAAAAAATAGATTATCATGATTTATATATCACTGGCGGCGTACTTTTCATTAAAACTCCCAGACCAGGATTCTCTTATGGATTTGGAGGTTTTATAGTAAATGCACTCAACGCGCCTATAATTTTACCAGGATTGATGCTGCATTTTCAAACAGAAGGTAAATTCAAATTCAATATTGATGTGCCTACTGAGGTTAGTACTGCTTATGACGCTACAAAAAAAATAGAGGTCAAATTAGCAGTGAGGTACAGAAATACAAGTTATGATACCGAAAACACAGTTGAGCCTAAAAGACGTTATCTAAACTATATGGAATTACCTGCTGGCCTGGAAACAAAGTGGAAAAGCAAACATTTTGATTTTGTAATAGGTGGTGGTTATATGATTTTAAGGAATTATGATCTTAAAGAAGGGGGTATTAAGAATTTATTCACCGAAGGACAGATCAATAAATCAGGAGGAAATTTCTTCGTCAATGCCGGAATCAGACTTAAGTTTAAGAATGAGCGCAAGTAATCAATTAGCTAAAAAAATGCCGCTCCTGTTTAACGGAAGCGGCATCTTTTCAGTTTATGCTTCTATCCCATTTACGGCATACAAAGCATTTACTGGAGAAGTACGTGCCAATTCATAAACTTGTGCTGTTCCACCTACATGTACTTCATAGGTGTCATTTTCAAAAGCGTCAGCAAATTCTGTAGCTACTTGTAATGGTGGGATACCATTTTCTGCGCCACCAATTTCTTTAGAAAAATCAGTATTCACTAAGGGCGGCATCAGTTCAAATACTTTAACACTGGTGTCTTTTAAGGCCAAACGTAACCCTTGTGTATAAGAATGAACTGCAGCTTTACTTGCGCTGTAAGTCAACAAGCGAAGTCCTGGTGCAATAGCTACGATAGAGCTGACATTAACCAGTGCAGCTTTTTCTTGTTTAAGCAATTGAGGCAATAGTTTTTCTGTCAGACGGATCAGAGAAATATAGTTGGTATTCATTTCGTCTGCTGCTTTTTCCCAGGATTTCTCTCCTGCAAGCACATCATAAGCATAAGCAAGCCCTGCGTTATTGATCACGACGTTTAACGCAGGGAAATCTGCAGTAATTTTGCTGACTAAACGATCAACTTCCTCTCCTTGTGTGGTGTCAAATAAGATACCTGTTACGTTATTTAGTTTAGCAACAGCTGTGTCAAGGCGTTTTTGATCACGTCCAGTAATGATCACATGATTTCCTTTTTCTGTTAATAGCTTAGCGATTTCAAATCCGATACCAGCAGTTCCGCCAGCGATCAGAATAGTATTATTTGTTGATTTCATCTTTTTATTCTATTTATATTTTAATTGTTTTTTGTTAATGATCGGATGACGGAATAACTATGGGCCTGGCTTTATCGCGTTTGGCGACAAAAATTAGCAGGGGCAGCACGATGGCAAAAAATAGCCCGATTAATAAATAAGCGTCGAGATAACTGGAAAAAAAGGATTGCTTGACGACCACATTTTCAATCAGTTGCATTGCTTTTTGTTTGGCATCAAGCAGTCCAAAGCCTTTCTGCTGAAAGTAGTGGGTATAGGTGTTGATCCTTTCAACAGCAACAGGGTTTTCCACTTTAATGTGAGTGATCAGATCCATCCGGTGTAAAGCGACCCGCCTGGCTACATAGGTGTTGATAATAGAGATTCCAAATGAGCCTCCCAGCTGACGCATCATATTATTCAGGGATGTACCCTGAGGCATGTCTTTAGCGTCCAGTGCAGACACCGCGAGCGTAGATAAAGGGACTGTAAGCAGCGCCATTCCTATCGCCCTGAATACTAAGTTCACCGTGATGTCAATAGCAGGGGTTTCCAGGTTGATTCTGGACATAGACCAGTTGAAATAAATAAAGCAGAGAAAGCCTAACAGAATCATGAAAGCCGGAGCAACTCCTTTTTGCAGTAATTTACCGGTAATGATCAGTGCCAGAACTGCCACGATAGAGCCTGGTAAGAGTAGTAAACCAGATTGTGTTGGGGTAAACCCGAGTAAGCGCTGTGCTACTACGGGCGTTAAATAGATAGAGGTATACATGCCCATCCCTGTAATAAAAGTCAGGACGGCTGCAATACTTAAGGACCTGTATTTTAATATTCTCAGGTTAATGATAGGGTTTTCAATGCTTAGTTCCCATATTATAAACCCAATTATTGAAAGTGTAGCAACAATGGAAAGTACAATAATATAGCCTGCTGCAAACCAGTCGTCAGTCTCTCCTCTTTCCAGTACCGTTTGCAGTGATCCGACCCCGGCGATCAGTAGAAATATCCCAATCCAGTCTATCTTTTTTAATTGCTGTTTGATCGGTGATTCTCCTAAAAGAAACATACAGGAAATTGCTGCTGCAATACCGATGGGAATATTAATGTAAAAGATCCATGGCCAGGAGTAGTTTTCTGTAATAAAACCTCCTAAAGTAGGCCCGATGGTTGGTCCGATAAAGATACCAATACCGAATAATGCACTGGCAGTAGCCTGTTTTTCTTTCGGAAACAGTTCATAAACGACAACCGCCGAAACAGAAAGTAAAGCTCCCCCACCTAAACCTTGCAGAAATCGAAAGGCGACCAGTTCCCAGATACCAGTTGCATTACCGCACATGAAAGAACAGAAGGTAAACAGGATAATAGAGCCGATATAGTAGTTTCTCCTGCCGAGGTTATTGACTAAAAAACTGGTCATGGGAATAATAATCACATTGGCGATAGCGTAAGACGTGATCACCCAGGAAATATCTTCTAAGGTTGCCCCTAAGTTCCCGCTCATATAATTCAGCGCTACATTTACAATGGAGGTGTCAATTAATTCCATGATTGCGGCTGCAATTACAGTGATCAACAGGATCTGACGTTTTAAAGGGCTCATATTATACTGATTGGTATATTTTAGAATAAAAAAATTTAACGTTCAATCTGGTCAATAAGTGTTTCTACGGTGTTCAGTATCAGATCCATTGAAGTCACATCACCGGTTACTTTGGAAATCATAATACCTCCTTCGATGAGGGCAATCATGGACAAGGCTATTTTACGGGGATCGGCATTGGTTTTAAATTCACTCTTTTCTATGCCTTTTTTGATAATCGCAGTTAAATCACTTTCCCAGGTTAATACAGCATTTGCAGCTCGTTTTCTTAACAGTCCATTGGTATCATCGGCTTCAGTTGCGGTATTGAGCACCGGGCAGCCTCCCCTGTTCATAGTTTCGCTAATAATTGTCCGGTAAACTCTGACATAGGCCATCAATTTATCGTAACAGGTGGTTGCCCGGTTAACTTCCAGGCTTGTTAAATGAGCGACTCTTGAACAGTTATAATCAAAGACTGCAACCGCAACTTCTTCTTTATTTTCAAAATTGCCATAAATACTTCCTTTAGTTAATCCGGTTGCTTTTGTGAGGTCGGATAAAGAAGTACCTGCATACCCTTTTTTGTTAAATACAACCGAGGTACTTTCAATAATGAAGTTCCGGGTACGTTCTGCTTTGGTATATGACTTATTCATAGGACAAATATATACCGATTGGTATTATAAAAACAAATACAGTATCATTTATTACTTCTGCATGGCAATTGATATTTATTGCGCATTCATCATTTGAAAATAGTATAAATTATAGTAATTTGTAGTTAACTTATTATCCTGAACTTTTAACCGATAAATTATGAAAAAAATTACATTTACATTTTCTGCTTGTTTGCTGGCTCTTTCTCTTTTCAGCTTTATTCCTGTATCTCCAGGCCATTCATTTTTGCCTGCTTTAAAGAGTTCAAAAGTGGTGTTCTTTGGTATGAGCGGCCCAAATATAGTGAGTGCTAATGGTGGTCCTTACCTGATTAAGCTAAGCAGCCTTCCTATTTCGGAGAACGGGAATACCATGATCTGTGGGAATAAAATCCAGGGGGAGCAGTATGCAGTCTTTCCTGATGCGGATGGCAATGCTGAGATTGAACTTTACGGTTCCAGCTTCAGTAATTTAAGAGGTTCTCAGCGCATTTGGGTGGAAGATCAGTATGGAAATACATTAGAAAGTATCTATGTGTTCGTGACGAATTAAAATTTTTTCGTTTCGTTATTTAACCATTAAGAGGTTCTGATTCATTTTCAGGGCCTCTCAATTTGTAAACTATGCGGTGGCTCCTGCACTTTATACCAACACCGATATTTACTGGAGAAGTGTGGGTTTACTTTTCACTGAGTTTTCAGTCATGATACAGCCTGGTGGGGTTTTAGGCAATCCGGCGGTTCTGTTTAATCCATTTATCATTTTTGATACTCAGGATGGGGGAACTCAGAATCAGTAAGCACTAATTTATTTTCTTATACAATATCAAAAAGCCTGTAATAATTGAACTGCCCCCAGAAAGTCAGACACTTTCTGGGGGCAGTTCAATTATTACAGGCTTTTTTGGTTTAGGCTTGTTGTTGTTGTTGTTTTTTACGTTTAACGAGCAGGTAACAGAGGTATAAAAGTACCAGCCAGCCCGGAATAAGTTCTACAGGAAGTTTCATTCCTGTAATCCACATAATCACTAAAATACCGACCAAAAAGATCAGGCAAATGTAGTTGGACAACGGATAGATAAAGGATGGGAATTTGGTTTTTACCTGTTCAGCTTGTTTTTGTTTTCTGAATTTTAAATGCGTGATACTAATCATCAGCCAGTTAATCATCAGCGAGGAAACGACCAACGACATCAAAATACCCAATGCTTTTTCTGGCATCAGTTTATTGATGACAATACTGATTGCTACGAAAAGGCCCGACACCAGGATCGCTTTTAAGGGCACATGGTTTTTATTCAGCTTTGATAAAAATGCAGGTGCATTTCCTTGTTCTGCGAGTCCAAAGAGCATCCGGCTGTTGCTGTATACACAGCTATTATATACGGATAAAGCCGCTGTTAAAACAATCATGTTCAATACGTTGGCAATGATACTGGTAAAGTATACAGTCTTTCCGAACAGGTCAAACTGGAAGCCTTTAAGACTTTCAAAGACCATAACGAATGGACTGCTATCTGTTGTAATATTTTTCCATGGGGATAAAGAGAAAAGAATAACCAATGCTCCTACATAGAAAATAAGAATACGGTAAATAACCTGATTTGTTGCTTTAGGAATAGTTTTTTCAGGATTTTCAGCTTCTGCAGCTGTAATTCCAATAAGCTCCAGGCCGCCAAATGAAAACATAATCAGGGCGATTGCGGAGAGCAGTCCCTGGTATCCGCCTTTACCATCAGAACTCAGCAGTCCTTTTGCAAAAAAGCCGCCATCATTCCACAGGTTTTGTACGGTAGCTTGTTCACCACCAGATCCGCTAACCAAAAGATAAACACCAAAAAAGATCATCGCAATAATAGCTACGACCTTCACAATGGAGAACCAGAATTCTACTTCGCCATAAACTTTAACGGAAGTGAGATTAAGGGCATTAATGGTTAGAAAAAAGAAAAGACTTGACGACCATAAAGGGATAGATGGCCACCAGAAGTGTACATAAATTCCGATAGCTGTTAGTTCTGACATACTGACCAGAATATAGAGTACCCAGTAATTCCAGCCAGAAGCAAAACCCGAAAATGAGCCCCAATATTTATAGGCAAAGTGACTGAAACTTCCTGATACGGGTTCTTCTACGACCATTTCACCGAGCTGGCGCATAATAAAAAAGGCAATGATACCTGCCAAGGCATAACCTAAAATTACGGAAGGCCCGGCGAGTACTGCGGCAGGACCGATTCCTAAAAACAAGCCTGTCCCTATGGCACCACCGAGTGCAATTAATTGGATATGCCTGTTTTGCAAGCCTCTTTTTAGCTTATTATCTTCAGGTTTTTCGTTGAGTTGTTTCAATTTTTTATGGAATTAATCTGATTGTAAATGAGAGTTAATTAGGTACGATATACTAAATTCCAACAAAAATGTAAACTTATATCCATTTGAGCTATTAAAAGGTCAAATAAATTTAAATAGTTTCTTTGATTATTGGAGGGTAAAGACCTTTTAGATTCGCCCGTTTTGATACTAAAGCAATTTGATGGAGTTACTCCATTTGAAAATATGTATCGTAAGCATTTAAATACAGTTTTTAAAAGATGCCTCCCGGATTTTAGGTGCGATCTGAGTTCCATATATTTCGATAGCCTTCATTAAATGGCTGTGAGAGGGTGCGCCAACGTCCAAATGGGCAATAAAACGAGTAATTCCATAAAGCTCTTTAGCATAAAGGATTTTATCGATTGCCTCTGCTGCATTTCCGACAAACATAGCCCCGGCTTTAGAACGCCCGTAGTCGTATTGGTGCCTTTGAAAAAGTGACCAGCCTCTGCTTAGTCCGATTCTATCCATTTGTCTGGAGTAAAGCGGATAGTAATAATCTCCGGTCGTCTGGGAGTCTTCGCCAAATAAAGCATGTGAGAACATGCCAACTTTAAATTCGTCCATATCATGTCCAAATTGCTGATAAGTATTTTTATAGAGTTCAAATAAAGGTTTAAATCTTTCCAGTGGTGTACCAGCAACAATAGCAAAAATCAATGGCAACCCCAAACGCCCGGCTCGAAATACCGATTCAGGGGTACCACCTGCAGCAATCCAAATGGGGAGATTGTTATTTGTAGCTCTGGGTAATATTTCCTGATTCACTAAGGGTGGGCGAAACCGGCCATCCCAGTTTATCTTTTTATCTGTATTGATTTTGAGCAATAAGTCTAATTTTTCTTCATACAAGGCACTATAATCTTGTAAGTCATAACCAAATAATGGGAATGATTCAGTAAAACTCCCTCTTCCGGCCATAATTTCGGCCCTGCCTCCAGAAAGCAAGTCTACCATGGCAAAGTTCTGATAGAGTTTAACCGGATCTGATGAACTTAGTACAGTCACTGAACTGGTCAGTTTGATGTTTTTGGTTACCGTAGCCGCTGCTGCCAGTATAATTTCGGGACTCGGTATGGCATATTCGGGACGGTGATGCTCCCCTACGCCTAAAATATCCAAACCAACTTCGTCAGCGAGTTTGATTTCTTCCATCAATTCTGCCAGACGCTTTTGTGTAGATTGTATTTTACCTGTTGCCGGATCGACATGTAAATCGCCGAACATACTTATGCCTAATTCCATATTTGTTGTGTTAATTGTTATAGTCTATTAATAGAACGAACGTTCTATTATAAATCAAAAAAATATTATCTCAAACTGTCGATCATATTTTTTGCCATCTGTTCTACCATTGCCCTGTCATTGTATAAAGACTGCATATACCATAGTCCCGCAAATGAGCCTGCAATAAATTGTGCGGCTTGCCTGACATTCTTCGTTCCGTCAACTTCACCTGCTTTCTGTGCTTTCAGCATTAAGTCTTCAAAAATTAAAATCAGCTCATTGGTTAACTGTTTTAAAAGTTCTCTGATCTCTGTATCCAGCGGAGCCATTTCAAAAGAAGACTTAACAATCATACACACTTTACCTTCTTCAAAAGACCTTTCAAGTGCTTTTTTTACAATTTGCTCAATAGCTTTAAATGGAGATTTTTGTCCCAGAGCTGCCTTTTTATATTCACTGTAAGTATCCAGAGCGTAACTTTGCAAACTGTCTATAAATAGCTTGTGCTTATCTCCATAGGTGTCATACATGCTGCCACGGTTAACCTGCATTTGGTTCACCAAGTCTTGCATCGAAGTAGCATGATAGCCCCTTTCCCAAAACAGATCACGGGCTTTTTCTAATTTCTCTGTTGGGTCAAATTCTTTATTGCGTGCCATTGAAAGCAAAAGTATAAAACTAGAACGATTGTTCCAATTATTTTTATATTAATCTTTTGATGTAAGAAGTTTTATTGTTTTGATACAGGAAGTTTATTGCCACGATGAAAGAGATTTTATTGTCTTGATGAAGGAAAAGATAATCAGAAAATTATTATATCTTTCGTCGTCAATCCGACACCAATAAACTCTAACCTGACATTCGAATGAATACTAAAGTCAAGGGCTATTTTTGGGGATGTATTTCGTCCGCAACTTTTGGCCTGATACCGCTGTTTGCCTTACCTTTAATGCGCAAAGGAATTCCCCATGATTCAATTTTGTGTTACCGCTTTGCTTGTGCATCTTTATTACTTGCACTCTTTATGCTGTTTAAAAAGGAGTCCTTCAGAATTGCAAAAAGGGAAATTGTCCCGATGGCTATTTTGGGTATATTATATGCTTTATCGGCACAATACTTACTGGTAGGTTATGATTACCTGGGCGTAGGTACTGCTTCTACTATTTTATTTATATACCCTGTATTTGTCGCCATTTTAATGGCCGTATTCTTTAGGGAAAAGATAAGTCTGATCACTATAGCAGCCATATTGATTGCCTTTTTGGGTGTCTCCTTATTGTACAAAGGTGATAATGGAATAACACTGAATCTACTGGGGCTTGGCGCGATCTTAATTGCAGCAATTGCCTATTCAGTTTATATTGTAGCAGTTAACAAGTCGAGAATACAATTGATGTCGGGATATAAGCTCACTTTATATGTGATGGCTTCCAGTGCTGTTTTTTTTCTGTTTAAAGCACAATTGACTGTTGGTTTACAGCCATTACCAGACACCAGATCTATTGTAGACCTGGTTATGCTGGCCTTACCCACCACAGCAATATCATGTGTTGCCATGATATTTGCTGTGCAGTATGTGGGTTCTACAGTAACTGCAATACTTGGAGCTTTGGAGCCTTTGGTTGCTGTTGCAGTAGGTGTAATCGTATTTAAAGAGGCTATTACACAAAATCTTGTTCTGGGAATGTTGCTGATCCTGATTGCAGTTGTCATGATTATCCTTTCTGATTATCTGCATAAGAAGTTCAGACCCCAAAGAGCTATATAAATTCTATTGAGGTAATTCGGGTGTGGTTATTCTCCATGGCTCGGTAGTAATAGCGGCCAAAAAGGAAATAATAGCATCCCTTTCTGCTTTAGTCAGATTTAATCTTTTGATATGTACATCTGTTTTTGGAAAAAGCGGATCATTCAGTTCATCTGGTTTTTGCTTTGGCTGAGGCATACCGTTGTTATACATATTCATCACACCTTCGATGTTATCAAATAATCCATTATGAAACCATGGGCTTATACGCAATACTTTACGTAAACCGGGAGTCCTGAATTTACCAACGTCCTGCGGATCTTTAGTCACATTATAAAGATTGGGCATAACTTGTATCATCCTTATTGTTTCGTTTAGCCACATTGATTTTGCCTTACTCCTATCCAAATTTCTTTTGGCCTCATTTATAACTAATTAACTATAAACACCCATTATCTGAGAAAAAATAAGCTTAAATATACTTAGATATCAGTACATCTTTGTATCATTGCCTCTTTGTATAAAGACACATTCACATGAAGATTATAGCGATTATAAACCATAAAGGTGGTACAGGAAAAACTACCTCTACACTGAATATTGGCGCGGGTTTAGCACGTGCAAAGAAGAAAACTTTATTGATTGATATTGATCCTCAATCAAATTTAACAGAAGGTTTAGGCCTGAGGGATGTTAAGGTTTCTATTTATGATAGTATAAAAGATGATACTGCATTACCTATTGAAACCATTTCGGAATATCTGGATATTATCCCTTCTTCTTTAGATTTATTGGGTGCCGAAATTGAATTGGTTTCAAGACTTGGAAGAGAAACTATTCTGAAAAGATTGCTAAAATCAGTGGAAGGAAAGTATGATTATATACTCATCGACTGCGCTCCTGCTTTAGGAATGCTGACTGTCAATGCACTGGTTGCAGCAGATACGGTTATGATCCCATTAGAAGCAGAGTATTTTGCTTATAGAGGAATTGACCGCCTGGTTTCTATTATTTCTGATGTCAGAAAACACTATAATGAAAACCTGACGATTGGTGGTGTGTTTATTACTAAAATAAACCCAAGAAGAATCATAACCGAGCAGATTACCGAGAGTATCAAAAAATATTTCAATGATAAGTTATTTACTACCTCTATCCGTATAAATGTAGCACTGGTAGAAGCACAGTTGAAAGGAATAGACATTTTTGAATATGCTCCTTTATCAAATGCTGCAACAGATTATGCTAATCTGACAGATGAAATTATAGCTAAAATATAAACGTATGGCAAAGAAGAACTTAGGTGACATAGAAGATAATAACAAGAACTTGGGAGGTGTATCTGCCTTATTTAATTCTCCATCAAAAGAGAACAATCCGAAAGAGGAAAAACAAGTTGTTCAGCCTGATGAAGAAATAGTGACATATCCTTTAAGGCTTAAAAAGAGCTCTTTAAAGGCATTAAAAATACTAGGGGCACAAAGAGGTATCACTGTGAAAGAATTGATTCTATCGGTCGTAGAAAAGGAATACGAAGTGTAAATGATAGCTAAATGTATAATTGAATAGCTGTGTGCTTAGGAGCTGCAACTATTCAATTGTATTATTTTTTACACAATTTCCGGATAATACCCTTTTATCTTTTCCTGACGTATTTAGCAATTTTAGAATAAAGTTCCATTGGGTTAAATGGTTTAGAGATATAATCATTCATCCCTGCATCCATCACCTGATTATTGATTTCTGCCAGAACAGAAGCCGTTAATGCAATAATTGGCAACTCTTTAAATCGCTTGCCAGGTAAATTCCTGATAGCCGTACTGGCTTCATAACCATCCATTTTTGGCATCTGCAAATCCATCAGGACCACATCATATTCATTTTTCTTTACCTTTTCCAGTGCTTCAATTCCATGTATTGCGTAATCAATATCCAGATCCCATTTCTTCATAAATTTCCCTGCTACGATGGTATTGATTTCATTGTCTTCTACAAGCAGCACCTTAAAACCAGCAAGGCTTTCGAAAATTAAAGCCGGCATAACATAACCTGCTTTTTTCTGACTTTTCTTAAACTGCAAGTCAAAAAAGAAGGTAGATCCTTTGCCCAGAGTACTATCTACATAAATTTCGCCGCCTTTTAGCTCTATCAGCCGCTTGGTAATGGCCAGTCCGAGTCCTGTTCCTCCAAAGCGCCGGGAAATATCTGCACTCGCTTGTGTAAAGCTTTCAAAAATATAATCTTTCAGATCAGGTTCAATACCGATCCCAGTGTCAGTGATGGTAAAACCAATATCAACCAGATCACCTGTTATTTTCTTCAGCGTCAGATCTACAATCACATAACCTTCATTGGTAAACTTCAAAGCATTGCTAATCAAATTATTTAATATCTGGGTTAACCTGACCGGATCTCCAATCAAAATCTCAGGCAGGTCTGCATCTATATTGATATTAAAGAAGATTTCCTTCCCTTCTGCATGGAGATTATGAGCTTGTTTGATACTATTAATCAGTTCAATTAAATTAAAATCTATCTTTTCAAGAGTAACTTTACCCAGTTCGATTTTACTATAGTCTAAAATATCATTGATAAGACTTAACAGACTCTCACTTGAGAATTTTAATATATTCAGATTTTCAAGCTGATCTTTCCTCGGGTCTTCCTGTAAGAGCAAATGGGTCATACCAATGACAGCATTCATTGGTGTGCGGATTTCGTGACTCATATTAGATAGAAATTGTTGTTTAGCCAATACCGCCTGTTCTGCTTTCTCTTTCGCTTTGAGCAGTGCTATTTCCGCCTGGTGCTGCTGAGTGATATTTAAAGCGAAACCGGTAATACTGCCTTGCTGATCGGGGCTGGGGAAAACAGTGTTCTGATAAACAAATTCTTTATCATCCTGATCAAGTTTACTCACAAACTGACCGGATTCACCAGCTAATGCTTTTCGTAATTCAGCAGCTGCTGCAGGAAAAGATTCAAACACATTTTTGCCAACAAGTTCATTGTTCTGCAGACCTACGGCTTGTAATCCCGAACCGATAGACTGCGTAAATATTCCTTCCGCATCTACTTCATAAATAATGACCGGCAGGTTATCCAGTACTCCATTTAACAAGTGGCTCTTCTCTTCTACTTCTTTTTGCAGCGCTACTCTTTCTGAAACATCCTGACAAAATACTGTCATACCATTTATCTGACCTTTTTGATCATACATCGGATTACAGATCATGCTGAAGGATGCGCGGTGCAATTCCGGGTCACCAAATTCTTCGATCAATTCAACTGTTTCACCCGCCATTACCCGCTGGAATATTTCCAGGGTCTTCTCTCCATCCGTACCGCCGTTCTTTCTGGCCAGTTCCAGATAGTTATCACCTATTTTAAGGTCAATCCCCCTTCCTATCTTCACCGTCTGCTGATGCGATTTATTAAAGGCTGTATAATTAAAGTTCTTATCGAAAGCGAAAATACTGGCACTTGTACTTTCTAAAACAGACTGAAGGATAGCAATCTCTTCCAAAAGCTTTGCCCTGGTTGGTTGCCCGGCATAAGTACCCGCCTCACTAATTCCTTGTAAATACTCCATTTTCCCTGATTAGATTTGCGTTGTCAACGCATTGATCTAACAATTAATCAGCCAAAGAGTCGTTATCTGCGTAATATCAGGGTTTTAGTACTTTTAAATAATCGGAAAAAGATGGATAAAGAGCTTGCTTAACGCATTTTTTGACTTAAGTAATAATGCCACAACATCATGCTGGCTACTGTCCGGTAGGGTTTCCATTTTCCGGAAATGTCCAGAATTTCATCCTTAATAGTATGTAATGGAAGTGATTTGATCTTTTTCAGCGCATTCACTGCGGCCAGATCTCCTATTGGAAAAATATCTGCACGGTGCAGCACAAACATCAGATATACATCTACAGTCCAGTTACCAATGCCTTTGAGTTGAGTTAACGTATTCCGCACTTGGTTATTATCCAGCTGAGTAAATTCTTCCAGATCAATTTGTCCATTTAAAATGGCATCAGCCAGAAATCTGGTATAGGCAGTTTTTTGCCGGCTGAAGTAACATGTCCGGAATTCTTCATCGGTTAAAGACAATATAGCCGCCGGTGTAAATTCTGGTAAACGTTCTTTTAATTTATTTAAAGCGGCTAAAGCGGAGGCCAGAGAAACTTGTTGCTCCAGGATGATGTGCACTAAACTTTCAAAAGTATTTGGCCTGGTCCACAAATGTGGATACCCATAAGATGTGATGATCCTGCCAAGGTCCGTATCTGTTTTCCCAAGCTGATCGCAGATAGAATGGTAATGATTCAGTGTTGTAATTTGTTCGGACATCTTTCCTGATTACCTGTTTTACTACTATATTTTCTTAATTATCACTTTTAAATATACTCCGGCTCAGTCGCTGCAAGATAGTAACATCCTGTGTAATGATTTCTGCATCGGCCATCATTTTATCTTTTAATAGGATATGCCCGGGTAATGCTGATAGGTTATTGTTAAAATCAACTCTTGAAATAAAAATACTATCCTGCTGAGGAATAGGATCTATGTATTTTATAGTGCCTCTGATCGTACCATAAGTTTGATAAGGGTATCTCCTTAATTTAATCAAAACTTCCTGCCCTTCTTTAACTTTAGTCAGCATATTTTGAGGAACAGTCATTTCTCCATAGAATTTTTGATCAGCTGAGGTATCAATTTTTAATGTCGTGATCACAAGGTCAGGATATTTGATAAAGGCAGAAAGTCCTGCGATTAAAATCAGGAGCACAAAAAACATAAAGATTCCCCAGCGCAGTAACCACGAAGGAACTGAGGTAATAATTGCTTGAATTGCAGGACTATGAACTACCTGCTGACTATTTTGTTTTTTTACGGATGGCATTTTAAATGTTGATTATGTTCCTAACTCCAGCTGATTTTTAACAAGCAGATAATAAGCGCCTTTTAACTGACTTAATTCCTGATGTGTCCCTTGTTCAATGATACGCCCTTTATCGAGTACAATGATATTATCTGCATCCCTGACTGTACTCAACCGGTGGGCTACGATAATTACTGTTCTGCCCGTAAAAAATTCTTTGAGGTTATTCATGATTGTCCACTCGTTATTGGCATCCAGTGAATTAGTAGCTTCATCAAAAAAGATATATTCAGGATCTTTGTATACGGCACGGGCTATTAACATCCGCTGAAGTTGTCCCTGGCTTACTCCATTACCTTCAGCACCGATCATTGTATTTAAGCCACGCGGTAAACCATCAATAAAATCCTGGATGTTAGCTATTCTGATCGCGTGGTTCAATTTCACCGGATCGGCAGGGATTTCACCTACAGCAATATTACGTTCAATCGTATCAGAAAATATAAAGCCATCCTGCATCACTACCCCGCATTCCTCACGCCATGCTTTATAGCTGATACTGTTCAATGATTCAGTTCCAATATTGATTTCACCATGATCGGGTTGATAAAACCTTAATAACAACTTCAGGATTGTAGTTTTTCCACTACCGCTCATCCCTACAATTGCAGTTGTTTTGCCTTGTGGGATTTTCAGATCAATGTTCCGGAGTACGGGCAGATTTCCTGTACCGGGATAACGAAATGATAACTGCTCAATACTAATGTCTTTCTGAACTGGAAGGGTGTCGTTCCATTCTTTATCCGGCTGCTCTTCATCATCCATCTGATAAATTTCGTTTAGCCGTTCCAAACTGATTCTGGCATCCTGAAAGCCTTGTATAAAACCGAGCATTTGTTCTATGGGCCCATTCAGCTGTCCAATAATATATTGTACTGCGACCATAGCACCCAGCGTCATATCTCCGTCTATCACTGCTTTAGCACTTAAAAATGCAATCAGCAGATTTTTTCCTTCGTTAATTAATGTTGATCCGCCTTGCTGATATTGGCTCAAAGCCAGGTTTTTAACATTAACATTAAATAAACTGGCTTGAATATCTTCCCATTCCCATCGTTTCTGCTGTTCGCAGTTGTTGAGTTTGATTTCCTGCATCCCGGTAACCAGCTGTACTACATTGCTTTGGTTTTTTGCCGATATTTCAAAACTTTTATAGTTAAGTATCTTCCGGCGATTCAGAAACAGGACGATCCAGCCCATATATAATGTACTGCTGATCAGAAAGACAAAAAAGATAGTGAGATTGTAATACGCAATCACTACCGAGAAAATCAATAAGTTAAAGATAGAAAACAAAGTGGTTAATGCCGTTCCTGTTAAAAAGGTTTCTATCTTTTTCTGATCATTCATCCGCTGCATAATATCACCAGTCATCTTGGTATCAAAAAAGATCATTGGGAGCTTCATCAGCTTGATAATGAAGTCGGTCAGGATAGAAATATTAACCCGGATACTAATATGCAATAATATCCATGACCGGATAAAGTCTACACTGATACGTCCAATAATCAACGCCCCTTGTGCGATAAGAATGATATAAATAAAATTAAGATTGCGGGTATTGATTCCGACATCCACAATGGATTGTGTTAAAAACGGGGCAATCAATTGTAATATACTCCCTGCAGCAAGACCGAAAACCAATTGAATAACCAGCTTACGGTAAGTCTTGAAATAGCCAAATAAAAATGACCAGCGAACCTCACTGCCTGCTTCATTTTCATGTGCATAAAATTCAGGAGTTGGAGCTAAGGTCAAGGCTATGCCTTCAGTACTTTCCTTATCTATCCAATTCCGGGAAAAGTCTTCTGCGTTTAGTTTGACATGTCCATTCCCAGGGTCAACAATGAAGTATTTATCATTCTTTATTTTATAAAGTACTACAAAATGATTCTGTCTCCAGTGCAGGATCACCGGTAATTGAGTTTCTCCCAATCCCTTCAAACTGGTTATAATAGCATCGGACTCAAATCCGATCTTTTCCGCAGCATTATGAATACCTAACAGGGATACTCCTTCTCTGTTGATTTCGCAGTATTGCCTCAATGTTTGCACTTTAAAACTACGCCCGTAATGTTTAGCTACCATGCGAAGACAAGTGGGACCACAGTCCATCAGATCGAATTGTTTATAAAAAGGAAAACTCATGAAGCGCTTTGTATTTATTATGGAGTAATAGCTAATTTAGGTACATGGGTTGAGATAGCCAGTTGTGAGCTGTAATATTTTTCCAGAAAATGGTAAATAACCAATTCATGTTTCCGGGGATTATTGACCAGCAAACGATTCAGATACATATGCAGGAGGCTTTCCATCAGGTCATCTGGAGGTGTCTGATTCCCCGATTTAAGCAGAATAGTTTGATAAACCAATCTGTTCATAGCTGACCTTTTTTGATAAACTGCCACCGCTTCTTCAATCTCATTTAATTCATCCAGATCAGCATTCATATGCAAAAAGATACTTTTCTGTTTTTGGCGATATTTCTCATTGAGTTGTTTTTGCAATCCTGGATCACTACCAAATTCTCTGAAAAAACCAATTTGGAGCCTTTTTAACAGCTCTTTTTTCTCAAGAGTTGTATAACCAAAATCGGTTAAAAGCATATCTGCTCCTCTAAGTGCAAATAAAAACCGGTATTCTTCTAATTCAGGACTATCCAGCAGTCTGGCAAATTTGAGTACTGCCAGGCTATCATTGAAAAACAGAGATTCTACTTCTGTTATAATGGGCGCACCATAACGCTCCAGCTCTCTTGAATAAGTATCCAGTACTACTTTACTGATCAGGTTATTGGCAAGCAGCGGTTCCAGTTTTCCCATGAATTGTTGCTGAACTTTCAATTGCTTTGCTAAGTCTGAATTGTAAAATCTAACCCGGATGTGAAAAGATTCATCAATGTACCGGATGAAATGAAATTTCTCAAATAAATTTTGTTCGATACCATCTTCCACAAATTCCAGCAGTTCGTTTTTCAGTATTTTTTCACCTGCTGTCGGTCCGCAATAAATTTTGAAAAACAACCATTCACTAAACGGAGAAAACTTTCTTTTAACCTGTGTTTCATCCTTTGGAGAGGTCAATTCATTTTTCACAGTACGTTTTGCCAAATTATGATCTGAAACGCTTTGTTCTCTTTTTAAAGGGATGATCAATTCATTGGTGTGCGGATTTCCATTTGCATCATATACGATACAGTTTTCATTGGTAAAGAGGAATTCTTCAAGCTGCACACTTTCATAACGTTTCAGGTAATGAATGAATAAGTCGGCACCTGTTTGTTGTTCCAGATCAATTAAAAGCTTATTGTCGCTTTCTACATAAGCAACTTTTTGCGGGATCTGATATTGAGTTCTCAGTGCCTGGCAATAGCTTAAATAGTCATTCCTCTCTTTGGGAATGGCCGGTAAATCATCTTTTTTAAGAATCCACCGCGCTTTTCTGACGATTAAGTTTTTGTAAACAACCCTTGGCAGATAAGCAAGCGAAGATAATACACCCCAATTCCAGGCATCAGGTTGTGCTTGCCCCTGCGTTTGCAAGTCACATAAGAATTTATAAACTGGTAAACTCCGGGTGGAGAAATTATGAGCAGAAGTAAGTTTGGGAAGGATATATTTATTGTGTTTTTTACTCCTCAAAAGTACTTTGTTATTTTTGACGCAAACCATAATATCTTCTACAGGTATTTGATTTTCTGGTGTTAAGCCAGATTTCCCGATATAAGGTATTTCATACTTGCGCAATAAAGGTCTGAGCAGCACATTACCGACTCTGGCTTGCGGAAGATGTACAATATCGGCATAAATATGATCCGGGAATTCCTTTTCTTCTTCTTTAAGGATATACTTTGTAAAATCACACAACTGCTGATCTCCATGTGCAAACCTGGACAAGAGATTACCTGAAGAGGTTCCTCCAAAACTGAAAAGCTCAAAAATGAAGTTTTCTGCATCCAGTTTGCCATCAGATTTCAGCAAACTTCCCATCAGATGTAAGCTGTTTGAAAATTTATAATTCGCAATCCTGGGTTTGAATAATTTTAATTCTTCTTCAGTTATTTCAATAGCTGTTTTTTGATGTTGAAGATAGTCGTTATGTTTATGCAGTACAAATTCTTGTATGTAATCAAAATTTATAGTTTTTCCGGCAACAGGGCCTTTTAAAATGAGGTTTTCAACCAACCTGTTTTCACCAGCTGATGACTGGTCACTTCCGGCATAGCCTATACCAAGTTCAGCATCTAATGCTAATGATAACGGGACTTCTTCAAATTCATAACGCGCCGAAAACTTAGTTTTAAAGTTATTCAGATCCCTGCCTTCACCCGACAAACTCAATGCGTATAAGTCATCGGTTTGTTTAAGAATACGATCAATAATACCTTGATCGATTTTCTGCGCTTTTGCAGCAAAAAAAAGATCAGTTTGCAATAGATTTGGTGGAATTTCTATCGGGAAATCGAGTGCTTTTAAGCTATTTTCTATTTCTTTATAGTAGTTCACTCCTGCCTTCGGGTTTTTGATCAGCTGTTGAACTTCCTTCAATTTCACAAGTAATTCATCAACATGATAAAGCGTTTCTAAGCGCTCAATTAACAGATCCAGGGGATCTTTACCGGTAACACAGGGTTCTAAGTCTGATAAGATAAGTTGCGAATCAACCATATCGGTAATAAATTCAGCAGCCTCTTCCAGACTTATATTTTCATGATCTTTAAGTATTTGTGCCAGGCTTTCCAGTGTAGCTCCTTTTTGGGCTGCCAGAAGAATGCCTCTTATATAATTTGTCTTTTCTATAGAGGTGAGCTCGTAAACGCGCTGCGTATCTATCAAAGAATAAGTTGCATAGCGATAACTGTCCGGAAGTTCGTATAAGCTATTATTCGTAAAGAACTTAAGCTGTCTGACAATTTCAGGGACAGTGTTCAGGTAAGTGATAATTTCGTTAAGATAGTTCATATCCAAACGCACACTACGGATATGCTGATCGGCATGATCCAGCTGAAGGTTAGTTTCTTCTGCTTTGATGTCTACCAATTTAACGCCCGCCAATGTACCATATGGTGTACATCTGCTACAGCTGCGCAGCCAGTATTTGGCAAAGGACAACTCCAGTTTTTCCTTTTCTTTTGCGGTAAGATCATTCTCTTTTAACAGTTCTTTCCAGAATTCGGGAGAGGATAAATAGATTCCTTCCTGAAGCAGGGTTTGCCTGTTTGCCGAAAAGTCATTGGCTAAGTTCAGGCTCTGCAATGGAGCACGCAGTAAAACAAAGGAATAACTTTTAATCATATATTTAATCATTAAGCATGATACAGTAATCCCAGCTAAAATCTCCGGTGAGGTAACTGAGGAGCACCAATCCAATCCCACTTATTCCATTTAATAATCCATAAGAGTTTGTATATTTTCCACTGGCATCTGGTGAATAAGATTTGAAACCTGCATAGCCATCCGGGTGGATGGAAAAGTCTAATGTTTGCTGTATCCAGAAGTCACAGGCTTCTTTGAAAACAGGGTTTTTAGTATAATGCCACATTTTATTGTAAACATGGGCTATACCTGCACTGCCATGACAAATCCCGGCATCTCTGACCATCGTTTGTTCTTCACTTCTTCTTTTGGAGGTATGTATGAGTATTTCTGTACCCAAATCTTTCAGGGCAGTATCTTCAAAAACCACCCCGGCCTGATAGAGTACAAAACCTATACTTAAGTCTCCGTAACACCATCCCACACGACTGTATCCTCTTGTCGGCTCATCGAGCATCAATATATTGGGGAACAGACTATTATTAGTATTTCTATTGATAGTTGACTTGAACAGATCTGCTATATCCAGTGCCAGTTTTTTAGCAGCTTCTGAACAGATATTCTTTTGATAACATTGCAGACAGAATTTTAAAACACTGATTAAACCGTGCGCCATACCCAGGTTAATTTTATTGGGTACAGGTATTAGATTGGTCAGATCAAAATGGGCAATAAACATTTTATCTGGTGACTGATAAGCAAGCTTATAGAGCAGCTGAAAAAATGTTTCCTGAAACTTGGCATATTGATTTGTTTGTTCATATAATGAATGATAAGCTATTCCGATGGAACCATGAAGAAAATCATAATTTCCATCTTTCAGGTAAAGAATAGCCTGATCAAATAATTCAGGGTCATCATCGCATAGTATCTCCCAATTCTCTTCGTCTAATACATCCTTAGCTTTTAAATAGGAAAAAAACCAGTTAACCCCTGCTTTACCAGAAGAGAAAAAAGCGCTTTGACAACCAATTGAATCTTCAGAAAGTGTTTGAAGATTATTTTCAAAATGCTCAATATTATCAATGTGGTTTACCGCATGAATACCAGTATAACTGATATAAGATTGATCAAAAAGACAATATCCGGCTTCCCCGTCAAGAAGTGATGGTTGATAATAATCACGGTTTTTAAGTGATAAATATATTTTATCAAGTATAATTTGAATTTCTTCTTTCATATAAAAATATCGGTCACCTGTTTACTATGGAAGAATAGCCAGTTTATAAGCTGGCTATTCTTCAACGTTACGTGTTTAAAACTGGAAAATTAATGCTAAATAACGCAAACTTGCACATCACTAAAGTCGCAGCAAAATCTTCCGGTAGCAGCTGTCAATGGTATTCCACCATAAACTTTGCCCATTTGCTCCGTGGTCAATGAAGCAACTTTTTCCTTTTTCAAGCGTAGTTTTTCTGAATTCAATTTAATTTTTTTCATTTGATAATGATTTTAGGTTAGATAAATTAGTTTTGTTTTGTTAAGATTTAAACGGATACGTTTAACGTAAAGCCAAAGGCTTAAGCGCAAATTGCTTCAATAGTCAACAGGCAGCAAACTCTTCTGGTTTCAGTAGTAATTGGTACACCGCCATAAACTTTACCCATTTGATCTGTGGTCAATGAAGCAACTTTTTCTTTTTTCAGCCGCAGTCTTTCTGAATTCAATTTAATTTTTTTCATTTGGTAATGATTTTAGGTTAAATAAAAATTGTGTTTTGCGAAGATTTAAACGTGATGTGTTTAAATCTTAAGACTAAGGCTCAACAGGACAGATCGAATCTGACAGGTCGCAGCAGAATCTTCTGGTAATAGTCGTAACTGGTATTCCACCATAAACTTTACCCATTTGCTCCGTGGTCAATGAAGCAACTTTTTCTTTTTTTAAACGTAGTCTTTCTGAGTTTAATTTAATTTTTTTCATTTGGCAATGATTTTAGGTTAGATAATTTTGTTTAATTAAAATTTCAACGTGACATGTTTAAGCATAAAGCTTAAGGTTCAATAGAGCAGATTACTGGATCTGTAATGTGACAGCAGAATTGCCTGGTACTAGTTGTAATAGGTTGTCCTCCATAAACTTTACCCATTTGATTTGTAGTCAATGAAGCAACTCTTTCTTTTTTTAAGCGCAGTCTTTCTGAATTCAATTTAATTTTTTTCATTTGGTAATGATTTTAGGTTAAAAATAAGGCTGTTTAGCTCACGTATTTAAACGTAAAATACTAAGGTACTTCAGGACAGATTGCCTCTGACCAGTCGCAGCAGAATTTCCTGGTAGCAGTTGTAATTGGTATTCCACCATAAACTTTACCCATTTGACCGGTAGTCAAAGAAGCAACTTTTTCTTTTTTCAAGCGCAATCTTTCTGAATTTAATTTAATTTTTTTCATTTTGTAATGATTTTAGGTTAAAAAATATAATTCTGTTGATCTAAAATATTGATTTTTTTCTAATATCAAAACATGTCATTTTTATGTTACAAAAGTATCAGTATAATTTAATTGACAAAAAGTATACTATATGGCTATTTCATAACTAAAAAGCCATATTTATATAACTAACTAAAAAACAGACGAATAAAAATATTTTTATTTATTTGAAGTATGTTGAGATTCAAAATGTTATTTCAGAATAAACTTCAGGGGCGCTATGGAAGTGGAAAGACAAGTGGATTTTTAAGCTGGCTTGAAAACAGATAAAATCAATTTATACAATAACCGGGTCTTTTCCGGCTATAATTCTCCGGTGTGCCGATTTGGCAAAATTCACCACAGGAACTGAAATTATCATGAATGGAGGAATGGTATTAGTTTAAGCTATTGACCATAAAAACGTCGCTCTTTAAATCATAAAGACGGCGTTTTTCAGAAGTTAAAATTCCGGGAGAGCATAAAAACATATATATATTGTTTTAGATAAATACCGGATATTATTGTGGTAGCTTTAGAAATTAATAAAAGGGTTTTTTATTCCTGCCTGAATGACCTTGTACTTAGTTTCCACCGATTTATTTTCACACATTTTAAATACGATCTTTTAAGTTATGCACATGAAGAAAAACGATTCTGATGAATTAATCATTGCTAACAGAGAAATCGTTCTTCAGAGCGAGGAAATAGAAAGCCGGGCAGCAGAGTTGGTCATCGCCAACAAGGAACTGCTTTTTCAAAATGAAGAGAAAGAAAACCGGGCAGCTGAACTGATCATCGCCAATAAGGAACTTGCTTTTCA
>NZ_QLLR01000001.1:422781-662490 GCF_003259615.1 Pedobacter cryoconitis
AATGAAGAAAAAGAAAACAGGGCAGCAGAACTGATTATCGCCAATAAAGAGCTTGCTTTTCAGAACGAAGAAAAAGAAAAAAGAGCTGAAGAGTTAAGCATTGCGAATAGGGAACTTAAAAATGCAGAGGATGACATTCGTAAACTAAATGATGAATTAGAGCAAAAAGTAATTGAACGTACGGCACAATTGGAGTCTGTGAACAAAGAATTAGAATCCTTTTCTTATTCTGTTTCACACGATTTACGTGCACCGATCAGAGCGATCAATGGGTACACAAAAATTCTAAAGGAAGATTATGCAGATACATTTGATACAGATGGGGTAAAAATACTTCAATCCATTATCAGCAATTCCAAAAAGATGGGTGAGCTGATTGATGACTTACTTGCATTCTCAAAACTCGGAAGAAAACAGGTAACTGTTTCTGAAATCCAGATGACTGATCTTGTAAAGATGGTAACGGAAGAATTTGTTTTCGAGGACGACGAAAACATACCCGAATTTGAAATGGGTATACTTCCAAATGCTAAAGGGGACAAATCCCTGATTAAACAGGTATGGATTAACCTGATTTCCAATGCAATTAAATATTCCAGAAATAAAAGACAAACGAAGGTTGAAATCGGTGCTTATACCAAAGACAATCTCATTGTATATTATGTAAAAGATTACGGAGCTGGATTTGACATGCAATATTATGATAAGCTTTTCGGGGTTTTTCAAAGATTACATTCTCAGGAAGAGTTTGAAGGCACAGGTATAGGTCTGGCCATAGTACAAAAAATAGTGCAGCGGCACAATGGAACAGTCTGGGCCGAATCAAAAGTAGATGAGGGGTCATGTTTCTATTTTAGTCTGCTGGCATAAACCATTAAAAAAAGAGAAATGAGCTACCATAACGTTGAAATTTTATTTGTTGAAGACAGTACTGATGATGCTGCGCTAACTATTCGCGCGCTTAAAAAAAGCGGTTTTACGAATAAGCTGCATCATGTGATCAATGGAGCGGAAGCTTTAGACTTTATCTATTGCAGAGGTGCTTATGCTGATAGAAGTGATAAAGAATTTCCTAAACTGATCTTGCTGGATTTAAAAATGCCAAAGGTATCTGGTTTACAAGTACTGGAAAAATTAAAAGCAGATCCAAATCTTAAATCTATCCCTATTGTGATGTTAACATCGTCCAATGAAGGACCGGATATAGAAAAATGTTTCGCACTGGGTGCAAATAGTTACATCGTAAAACCTGTTGACAGTGATAACTTTTTTAATGCGGTAAAAGAGATTGGTTTATATTGGATGGTTTTAAGCCAGCCTGCGCATTAGTATCGTCCTGATTGATTCTCTCTATCTAATTTTACGTCGTATTCCTAATGGCACCAAATCTTAAAATACTTATTCTTGAAGACAACGAAAGTGATGCTGATCTGCTTAAACGCGAATTAAAAAAGTCAGGATTGAACTTTACGGCTGAAATTGTACAGACGCGTACAACGTTTGAAAACGCACTGGATAGTTTCGGTCCTGATCTGATCTTATCAGATTACTCACTCCCATCTTTTGATGCGGCTGAGGCTTTCCAAATCAAACAGAATAAATATCCTCATACCCCATTTATCATTATTTCTGGTACTATTGGAGAGGAGAATGCAGTAGAACTGATTAAGGCAGGAGTAACCGACTATATCTCTAAAAATAAGCTATTTACCTTATCTACAAAGATTAACAGGGCATTAAATGATATGCGTGCCCGAAAAGAAAAAATAATCACTGATGAAAAGTTAAAGCTCATTAATCAGGAACTTTTAGAGCTGAATCAGGAGCTGGAAGCACGCGTTGCCCGCCGTACTGAAGCATTGGCGGAAAGTGAAAGCCGGTTCAGGAGTATGATGGAGACTATTCCTCAGATTGCCTGGACAAATACAATTAAAGGAGAAGTCGTTTTCTACAACCAGCGATGGTATGATTATACCGGTTTTAATGACCAGCAAACAAGAGCTCTGGGATTTAAAGCCGTAGTTCATCCTGATGATTTAAAAATTGGGTTTGACCAGTTCAGCTCTATACTTAAAACTGGTAATGGTGGTGAATTTCAAATTCGCGTAAAACGGGCGGATGAGCTTTACAGATGGCACCTGATCCGCTTAATGCCAATCATGGACCAACAGGGTTTAATGCAGCTTTGGGTCGGTACAGCCACAGATATACAGGAACTCAGATTACTGCAGCAGTATAAAGACGATTTTATTATTATTGCCAGTCACGAGCTAAAAACCCCGATAACCAGTTTAAGGGGGTCCCTTCAGCTTTTGGATAGAATCAAAGATAATCCTCCTGCTGGTGCTTTGCCTAAACTTATTACCCAGGCGAACAGAGGTTTGGAAAAAGTGAATACGCTGATCGAAGATTTGCTGAATTCAAGTATGGCAAATCAGGGTCAGCTTCATATCCGCCAGCAGCATTTCAATCTTTCAGAAGTCATTAAAGACTGTTATCAGGATATAATCAAAGACGGTTTATATACGGTCCACGTTGAAGGAAACATGCAGGTGGAAATCTTCGCTGATCCTGTGAGAATAGAACAGATAGTTGTTAATTTCATTAATAACGCTATAAAATACGCACCTGAATCAAAGGAAATACACATCCGCATCGATAAGCAAGATAAACAGGTCAAAGTCTCAGTAATAGACCGGGGCCCTGGTATACCGCCTGAAAAACTTCGTTATGTGTTTGACCGCTATTACCGGGCAGAAAGCTCTGGGAGTAAATATACCGGGCTGGGACTTGGACTTTACATTTGCTCAGAAATCATTAAAAAACATCATGGCCAAATTGGTGCTGAAAGTGAATTGGGCCAGGGAAGCACTTTCTGGTTCACCTTGCCTGTTGAATAACAACCAGTAGTTTCAAAAGAAATATAAAACATTTAATGTATACCCATGTTTAATAATCCGTCAGCTTTTATTTACAAAAATTAAGGAAGTAAATGAGCTATGACGAACAAACTTATTAAATAAAAATTTATGGGAAATCTACTTTACCTCGTCGCCGTAATATTAATCTTATTATGGATTTTTGGATTCTTTTTTAACGGTTTCGGACCGGGTGCAGGTGGCTTAATACACATACTTTTAGTGATTGCTGTAATCGCAATTATACTCAAAGTAATCAACAGAGCTTCTTAAGCTGATCACCAGGATTATTTAGATCCTTAAAACAGTTAATCGATTTTTTTTAAAACTAACACAGCGTTTCGTTGTTCTTCTAATTCAAAAACAAATACTACTACTATGAGCGTATCAGAAAAAACAATAGCAACTTTAAACGATCTTACAGAAATCAACAATGACCGTGTAGCGGGATTTGAAAAAGCAATTGCAGACATCAAGGATGAAAATATCGACTTGAAAGCAATATTCTTGAAATACAGTGAGCAAAGCCGCAAATTCAGCCAGGAACTTACTGCGATTGTAGCAGGTTACGGAGAAGATGTAGAAACTGGTAATAGTGTATCAGGTACTTTACACCGCGCATGGATTGATGTTAAATCTTTATTTGGCGGTAGCGACCGTGCAAGTATCCTTTCAGAAGCTGAACGCGGTGAAGATGCAATTAAAGCAGCTTACAAACTGGCTCTGGAAGAAGGAGAATTAAGTGCATCTGCATTAGAAACAGTAACCAGACAAGCTGGAGATATTAAAGCGGCACATGATGCAATTAAAGTTCTTCGTGATGCAGCGAAAGCAGTGAGCTAAGTCATTCTATATTTATAAGAAAGCCGTTTATTTAATAAGCGGCTTTTTTTATGAGTCAAAATCTCCCTCCGGAATTTTCGATCTTTAAAGCATGAAGAACAAAACGCCCGGAAACCGCAAGTCAATATGAAGACCTGAAAATCTGATTAAGTTCCCATACCTTCTATTTGATCCTGTTATACTTTTTCAAAACGTCAATAACTAAATCGTGAGGTAATCCATACGCCTTATTTCCATTGACACCTTCCATAGTTTCAGCTGCAACCATTGCATTAATCACAGATTCTTCTACACTTTGAATGGTAGCCCCGAATAATGGGTCCATTAAGTCATTAGGCAGCTGCTCAACCTTTGTCAAACCATTTCTTTTAAATGCGGTTGGATTGGCTGTTGAAAAAGCAATAAAGATGTCACCAGAACCATTTTCGCCATGCCCACCTACAATCCCTACACCAAGGGCTACTCTTGCAGCTAATCTTTTCAATTGATGAGGTAATAACGGTGCGTCTGTTGCAACCACTACAATGATAGAGCCATCGCCAGGCTTTCTTGATGCTGGCGGAGACTTTATCTCATAATTCATCGTATCTTTTAGTTCCTTTCCAACAGGAACACCTGCAATTGTTAAATTCTGTTTAGCGCCAAAGTTTGATTGCACTAAAACCCCAACAGTATAAGTTGAATCTCCGATTTTTACCACCCTTGATGAAGTTCCGGTACCACCTTTAAAACCTAAACACATCATTCCTGTCCCACCTCCAATATTACCTTCCTGTACAGTACCGGATTTAGCAGTATTTAATGCCTCATATACATGCTCCTCTTTGACATGGAATCCATAAATATCATTCAGTATACCGTCGTAAGTCTCTGCAACAACCGGATATGCAAACCAATAATCTTCTTTAAACCAATTCGTTTTTATAAACCATTTAAGAACAGTTTCTCTCACAATGCCCACACTATTTGAATTAGTGATCATAATGGGCGTTTCTAAAAAACCCGATTCCGTGATCCAGGTAGTTCCTGTCATTTCACCGTTTCCATTCAGGGAATACCAATTTGCAAAAACAGGGTTATTGTGGTGGCCCCTTGGCAGAATAGCTGTTACCCCAGTTCTGACAGGCCCCTTTCCGAGTACGTTTTTGCCTTGTCCTGAGATAATGGTACTGTAACCTACTTCCACACCTTTTACGTCAGTGATCGCATTAAATTTCCCTGGAATACCTGTGAATGGAATTCCAAGATCTCTTGCTCTTGATCTTTGTGCATAGGCAGGTGTTTGAAAAAGAATTAACACAGCCAATATTTGAATTTTATTCATTTTAAATATTTAACTTATCTCCAAGTTAAACATTTACAACCTTAAATCACAATGCTTCTCTTTCCATTATTGTTTTCAACTGTGGCGCGAATTCTAATCCCCATTTATCGACAGCTGAAACTAAAGGTAAAATAGATTTTCCTGATTCGGTCAAAAAATATTCTACCCTCAGCGGAACCTCGGCATAGATTGTTTTTCCCAAAATCCCATGTAATTCCAGTTCACTCAATTGCTTTTGCAACACCCGTTTAGTGATTCCGTTTATAGCACTGACCAGATCTCTGGGACGTGTTTTTCCTTTTGCAATTTCATCCAGTAAACAAAATTTCCATTTAGAACCTACCACTTCCATAGCTACGCTAAGGCCACATTCATAATCAATTGGAATTTTTCGTTGATACATCTGCTTAATTATATTTTTAAAGTTATAAAAGTAAGCAATTGAACAATTTAATGGATGGTGATCAAATTATCACCAAATGATTAATTTACCCCTTATTGATCCACTCCCCTTTTAAATTCACTTTTGTCCCGGCAAATTTAAATAATAATAAAAACTGTAAAATGAAAACTCTGATTATTGTCATCCATCCAGATCCTGAAAATTCAGTGGTCAACAAAAGGTGGATAGAAGAATTAAATAAATATCCAGAAAAGTATACTGTACGTGATCTGCACAGTTTATATCCGGATGAAAGGATCAATATTGAGCAAGAACAGCAATTGTTAACAGCGCATGATCAAATTGTATTTCAATTTCCTTTTTACTGGTTTAACTGTCCTCCCTTTTTCAAAAAATGGCTGGATGTTGTATTAACTCATGGATGGGCATATGGTAACGGAAGTCCTTATCAGTTAAGCGGCAAAAAGATTGCCTTAAGTATTTCAGTGGGCATCAATGAAGAAGACTACCAGGCCTCTGGAAGATACAAATACACGCTGGAGCAATTAACATCTCCATTTGAGATCACTTTTGACTATGTAAAAGCTGATTACAAAACACTCTTCGCCTTCTATGGAACAGAGCATCAGCTTAGTACAGAAAGAATAGAGCAGAGTACACTGGATTATATTTCATTCCTGGAAGCTTTGTAAAAAAACGGACTCACCTGGTCCTGATCTCTGCTCTGGCATGAAAGTAGTGTATACAATTCAAATCAAAAACAATGAAATTACCATCGCTAAAGCATGTCAGTTTTAAAAAAGTAAAGAAAGAGGTCAGAGCAGGGTTCAACCAGCTTGCAGAAGGTGGTTTTAAGCAGATTTTTAACCAAATTGATCAATTGAACATAAAAAAAGGTGTGGATACCATGGGTGTCGACAAGTTTATCAATCAATGTGCATTACTCGCTGCCAGCTCTGGTTTAATCACTGGCGTGGGCGGTATAGGAACAATGTTGATTGGTACTCCTTTGGACGTGATGAATATTATCGCTCAGCAGTTCAGGGTAACATTAGCGATTTCCTATTATAAGACGGGCAAATATAAAATCAGTTTCGATGATTTTTTTAAGATTGTAGCCTCTTCAGTTAAAGCAGATACGAAACTAGCGATCAGCAAGAACGTAATGGAAGAAGTTGCAGAGAAAATCCTGATGGGTTTAGGTACTAAAGCAAGCCGCCGGCTGGTACCTGTGGTTGGTGGTGTAATTGGCGGAACTGTCAATTATCTATTTATTAAAGGAGTAGCGAAGGAATTGAAAGAGAAATAAAAAAACTGTAGATTTAATTAGTTTATCGATTTAACATTTATTAACTCATGATGCAATCTTCTTTTAAAAAAGCTCCGGCTATTTGTGCCGCCCTCCTGCCTTTACTATTTGCCGGCATGAGCAGTCATGCACAAACTGTAAAAGGTAAAGCTGCCGGTAATTTGAATTCACCTGTAGAAACTCAGCCAGCCAACACGAAATATAAGCCTGCTTTTGCCGGACAGACACGAATTGCTGGCGTAAAAACCAAAACGCCTTATACTGTTACCCTTTTAAATAAGACTTTAGAACATCCCTGGGGAATATCTCTTTTACCTGACGGCCGTTTTTTAATCTCTGAAAAGATGGGTACGATGTCCATTGTAACCACAGCAGGAAAAATAGTAAAGAAAATAACTGGCTTGCCCGCGGTAGTACCTGATGGACAAGGTGGTTTGCTGGATGTAAATATTGATCCGCAATTTGCCACTAACAGGATGATTTACTGGGCTTATTCAGAGCAGGCTTCAGGAGGCAGTTTATTAGCTATTGCTAAAGGCAAATTAGCAGCTGATGAAAGTAAGGTAGAAAATATTGAAGTAATTTACCGGGCTACACCAGTCTATAAAGGAAGTCTTCAATTTGGCTCCCGTATCGTATTTGATAAAAGCGGAAACCTGTTTGTAAGTACAGGTGAACGTTCAGGAGCTGATATTCGTATGCAGGCACAGTCATTGAATGCGTCTATTGGTAAGATCCTTCACCTCACTAAAAATGGGAAAGCCGTTCCTGGTGGTCCATTTGCCAAAACACCCAATGCAAGACCTGAAATTTACGCATATGGTCTTCGTAACCCAGAAGGGTTAGCCATAAACCCAGCAACCGGCGAATTATGGGAATCAGAATTCGGGCCAAGAGGAGGTGATGAAATTAACATTATTCGTCCGGGAAAAAATTACGGATGGCCTGTAGTTACTTATGGTATAGAATACAGCGGTGAAAAAGTAGGCGCTGGTATTCAGCAAAAAGCCGGTACTCAACAACCTGTTTATTACTGGGACCCTGTAGTTTCACCTGCTGGAATTGCATTTTATAATAGCAATGTAATTCCTGAATGGAAAGGCAACCTGTTTGTAAGCGGACTGAGCAGTATGCACATTGCCAGGTTAGTCATTAAAAACAATAAGATAGTTGGTGAAGAGCAGTTATTAAAAACTGAAGGTGAACGTTTTAGAGCGGTTGCTGTAGGTAAAGATGGCGCATTATATGCCATAACTGATAGCGGCAGATTTTATAGAGTTGCTAAGAAATAAAAATACCCCCCCTCTATGGCTTGTAGAGGGGTTTTATCTTTAGTGTAAAATCGCTACTACGCTTATGATTTGGGAACCGTAATATTTGGTACCCAATCCCATGCTGGCGGCTCAACACCTAATAAATATTTGACAAAAAAGTCTCTTCGCTTATGTTCACCGTAATCTCCCCCTAAGGAATGTCCCATTCCAGGAACCATTAAGAAATCAAAATTTTTATTGGCTTTGATTAATTTATCGACAACCTGCATAGTAGAAGACGGATCAACATTTTCATCCAGTTCTCCAAGAATCAACAATAATTTTCCTTTCAGATTGGCTGCATGTTCTACATTTGAGGATTCGGCGTATTGCGGACCAACCGGATAGCCCATCCATTGCTCATTCCACCAAAGTTTATCCATCCGGTTATCATGACAGCCTGAGGATGACACAGCGACTTTATAAAATTCAGGATGAAAAAGCAGTGCTCCCATAGCACTTTGCCCGCCGGCAGAGCTGCCGAATATCCCGACCCTGCTGGTATCCATATAAGCATACTTTTTCGCCGCAGCCCTGATAAAAGCGATACGATCGGGGAAACCTCCATCTTTAAGATTCTTCCAGCATACATCATGAAATTTTTTAGAACGGTTAGCAGTGCCCATTCCATCACACTGTACCACTATAAAGCCTAATTCTGCAAGCTCATGCAATCCGGGTATATTGTCAGCTGCAAAGTTCTTAGGCACAAAAGAATCATGCGGACCGGCATAAATATATTCTATAACAGGATATTTTTTAGAAGGATTAAAACTTCGTGGCCGGATAATCAGACCCCATATATCTGTTTCACTATCCCGCCCTTTTGCACTAAAAACCTCGGGAAATGTCCAGCCTGTCTTTAACAGCGCACTAATATCAGCCTTCTCCAATTCCCTGATAACGCTACCCGTTTTAACAACTCTCAGTACTGTAGTTGCAGGTTCATCAATTCTTGAATAGACATCAATGAACATGGAATAATCAGCGTTAAATGTGGCAGAATGATTCCCATTTTCCCAGGTTAATTTCTTTAAACCTGTACCATCCAGATTGATTTGGTAATACTGGATAAAGTAAGGGTCTTGTCCTTTTTCCATTCCACTTCCTTCAAAAATTATATTTCGCTCCTTTTCATTGACCCGAACTACCCTTCTCATTACCCATTTGCCTTTGGTAATCTGGTTCTTCAATTTTCCGTGCTCATCAAATAAGTATAAATGATTCCATCCGTCTCTTTCAGATGCCCAAATCATTTCTTTGCCATCAGCAAGATCATACCGGTATTTTTTGCGGCTATAGTTGAAAAACGTATTACTTTCCTCGTTGATCAGTACCTTGGTTTCTCCAGTTTTGCTAACTTCCATCACGTTATATTTTTGATGCCCCCTTTTATTGTATTCGTAGGTGAAAGCCCGGCTATCACTACGCCATACAGGTTCTGTTAAGCTAAACTGTTCAGTAATCATAGAATTATTAACAGGGATTTGCTTTTTAGAGTCAACAAGAAACAAACATGGCGTATACTGATCAATTGTATCGCCCGGCTTTGGATAAACTCTCTGCCGTAATTTAGGTTGTATTTGATCTGCTGGTGAAGATTCTATAAGATAAATCAACCTTGGTTTAGTGGTTTTGACCTTGTAGGCTGCAATCTTTTTTGAATCAGGGGACCAGGCCATATAAGGAGAATAAGAGTTTTCTTCCACCCCATCTGTACTCAATTGATATTCCCTGGTTTGGTCGTCAACCGGACTGATATATAGATTGAATTCTTTGATATAACTCATCCATTGCTGATCAGGAGATTTAGTTCTCCCGGAATCGGTGTGTTGCGGGACATCAGGATTCTGGCTAAAAGTATAATTATCCAGCTTACAAATCCAGGAAGCTCTTTTATAAGTGAAACGAAGTTCCTTTCCATTACTGCTCATGATAATAGGTCTTGTGATTGGCAGATCTGCAGCATTAATTTTATATTTTGACAGTACAGAAAGTGCCACAGCAAATCTTTCCCTGTCAAATGCCGGACTTTTATGCTCCTGTTTTGTATCAATCAATAGAAATTCAACTCCCTGCGGCGTTCTTCTGGAATAGAAGAATTTTTGCAATTGAGATAACCACTGAATATTTTCAGCAGTATAGTATGTTTTTTTCTGCATCAGCCCGTTTAAAGCTTCGGCATTCTGATAGTCAATTAATTTACCCTGTGCATCAGCCGCATGAATATTTATAAAAATTAATAGTGCAAATAATAGTAAATACTTAAATCTCATTTTCAAAAATTAGCTTGGTTAATTGTATAACTAAATTTATAGTTTATTTATCAATGAATATTAATTTTACAATTTTAATTCTTCATTACAGGCTTAATTTTTCAGAAACCATTCGGCGGTAGCTTTCACTGCATCTTCGTAAGATGTTGGTGTAAAGTTGAAAGCTTTTTCAAATTTGTCCGAGCTGAATTGAAAAGGAAATTCGTCCTGGTAATTCATTTCGTATGCCTCTTTCATGAAAGGGTTGAAAAAGCCGATGATTTTTAACAACCATTTGGGCAGAACAGTTACCCGGTCAGAACTATTCATATACTTTGCTGCCAGCTTAATAAACTGCCTTCCGGTAAGCGGGCTTGCTGAGGGCAAATGCCAGACCTGCCCGAAAGATTTGTCATGGCTTGCAAGGATATAAAGTGCCTCAGCCGCATCAGGAGTATAGTTATAAGAACGTGGTACATCTGCGTTTATCGGCCATTGAGCAGTTTTTCCTTTTTTCATATTGTTAAAAACCAGTATACCCGCAGCACTTTTGTCTGTAACCCCAGGACCGTAAAAATCTACAGCTCTGGCTATAGCAGCCTTAATTGTTCCGGCAGCCATTTCCTGCAATAACATACGGGCAATTTCAACACGTACCCTTCCCTTTTTACTAGAAGGAAAATAGGGCGAATTTTCGGTGATGGCTCCGTTTACCCTGCCATACATATATACATTATCAAAAAAGATCAGTTTAGCTCCTGTAGCTATGCAGGCATCAATAACGTTGCGCATAATCACTGGCCATTCCTTTTTCCATATTTCAGCATTGTATGTGATACCAACAATCAGGTAAACTACTTCTGAACCCGTTACAGCTTTCAGTACCTGATCATAATTGAGCATATTGGCAGCTACAGCTTCTGTACCTTCAATTTGCCGTGGTGTTCTGGATACCAGCCTGATATTCAATTGGTGTGATTTTAAAACTGGTATCAGTTCTGTAGCGATGGTACCAGTGGCACCTAAAATGGTATGTAATTTCATGGCTTTATTTTTTATTTGTTAACCAAAATTACAACAGCCTGAACGGCAAAAATTGTAAGAAAACGAGAGCCTCAGGAAATGAGCTTCAGAATGACCATCTTTATCTCCATATCGTATCTACATGCAGACTACCAACGAAAGCTATCTGAATCAAATCAAAACCGCCAAACGCAATTACTATATTTTTGCGGCAGTTACATTACTGATTCCAGCACTAACCTTAGCTTTTCTTGCCAATCGCATCCTAAGCCTGGATAAGTCGCTGATTAAAATTGAAGCGACTATGGCTTCTTTCAACGTGGGAACTGCTGGTAAAGGCAGACCACGATATTATTTTAAGGTGGCTGAGTATCCCGCAACCTTCAGCCGGGCCTATCATGGCCTGTTTAAATCTTCACCAAAAGATCGCATCAAGGCTATTTACGGTCATATGCCTATATTTACGAATGCAGATACTACCAGCGTTCCAGTAAGCTTTTATATTACTGCTGAAGATCGTGTCAGGCTTAATTCGGCCAAAGAAGAAATTACCTGGTATTATTTGTCATCAGGAAATATAGCAAATCAGGAAAAAAATGGGTTTTACTGGGACTTATATTTAAACGTTTCTCAGCAGTTCTCCTTTTTTATCCTGGCAACTGTGGCGTGTTTATTGACTATGTTAACAGCTATTATTACGCTTTACTGGTCCGCCCGGTTTTTAGTGGTAAGTTCAAAATCAATCCATTTTACCATAGTAGCTGTACTGATCCTAGCCGGCTATTTGTTTATCTCGCTTTAAGTCAATATCATTTCACCAGTGAAACTATCTTTTTGCCAGCTATTGTAATCATAACCACTATCAATCCAGCCACTAACCCAATAGTAAATTCCTTAATGATAGCTGATACCTGCGGAAGTAAATGGTGCAGATATTCAATATTATGAACAAAAATACCACCCGAAACCAAGATCAAAGCTACTGTTCCTACTACACCGAGAATCCTGATAATTATAGGGAGCGATTTAACCAGTAAATGTCCCAGACCTGCAAAGAAACCTTTTTCATTGGAACGTTTGATCAATTTGTAGCCAACATCATCCATTCTTACAATCATTGCAACTATACCATAAACACCAATTGTTGCCAATAATGCAACAATTGAAACCGTCAGGATCTGTATCATTATACTTTCTTCTAAAACAGTTCCCAATGCAATAATTACAATCTCTACAGATAGAATAAAATCAGTTGTTACAGCAGATCTGATCTTTGCTTTTTCCGGATTATTATCCTCCTGTTTAACCTTAGCAGGTGTTTCATGCGCTACCTCTGAGCGATGGAAAAAATATTCTATGATCTTCTCAACGCCCTCATATGCCAGATAAAATCCTCCCAAAACCAGGATAACTTTAATAGCCACCGGAAAAAATGCGTTTAGCAATAATGCGATGGGAACAATGATCAGCTTGTTCACCAAAGATCCTTTAGTGATTGACCAAAGTACAGGTAACTCTCGTGAAGACAAAAAACCAGTAGCTTTTTCTGCGTTCACAGCCAGATCATCGCCTAAAATACCAGCAGTTTTTCTGGCCGCTAATTTAGCCGTTACCGCAACATCATCCATTAAAGACGCTATATCATCCAAAATCGCAAAAAAACCTGAGGCCATATTTATTTCATTTACAGGAACGCAAAATATAAATACGATTTCGAATAACCATAAAAATAAATCAGTCCGTTCATTTTTAAATGCTCACAGCACATTTTCACAACCAGCTTTCAGGAAGCAGTTCTGATCCGGTGTGCTACTCACGAACAAGAATACACTGCAGATCAAATCAGAACGCAATACAGCCTCTCCAAAACAGTACGGATAACGACAAGTCGATACGGTGTTACAACTGCCCGTCCAATCGAAGTCCATCATACCAGAAACGAGTATTCCAATCACTTCATTAGTTTCCTTACTAAATACCGGAGAACCATTAAAAATAAGCGTTGAAATACAATATTGTCCCTTTCCTTTGTGCCGCTGTTCAATCCATTCCAAATATGTTATATTTGAACATGCAGCACCAAGAATTTGAACCTCCTGAAGAGCTACGGGATACTATAAAATGCTTTTGGTATAACAGAAGAGACTCTGGAGAACAAGAATCGGGTTTTGAAGTACTCCCTGATGGTTATGCTGAAATTATCTTTCATTTCGGAAGCGGCTGCAGCATTGCTAAACATGGAGAATTGCAAACGTTGCAATCACCGTTTATCATAGGGCTGCTCAATCAGCCAGTTATTTTTCACACCAAAAGCCGTTTTGAAATTATTGCCATAAGATGCTTTCCCTGGACCGTGTTTGATTTGCTCGGACTACCTTCGGGTAAAGACGGCGTACGGCTTTTCGAACACCCTATCGCACAACTCCAATCCACATTGAACAAATGGGTTAAAGCTGGCAAAATAGAGGAAGCGGTGGCTCATGTAAAACAATTCTTTCTGGATGCACGATCACGCATCCCTACTGATAGTATGCTATTTAAAGCGGGAATTGCAATGAGAGCAGCAAACGGCACTTTACCAGTAAGCCAGGTCGCAGCTGCTGCTCATGCTACGGTTCGTACACTGGAAAGGAACTTCAAGCAATCTTCCGGTTACACAGTTAAAGATGTATCTGCCCTGATTCGCTTTGAGCAGGTACGAAACCAATTATGGCATTATCCAGCTACTAATCTCGCTGGTTTAGCTCATGAACTGGGTTATACCGATCAATCTCATCTAAGCAGAGAATTTAAGCGTTACAGTGGAACAACGCCAGCAGCTTTTGCACGAAAAACGAAGCAAGCAAAGCAGGCTGTGAGTAATGATTTTGTCGCATTTGTACAAGCCTGATACAAGTGCATTCCAGAATTTTGTATCACAATCATTTGATATGAAAACTATACTCGAAAGCAATAAATCCGCACCGCAATATGCTATTTACGACGTAATCATTTCTGGTGCAGGGCCAGTTGGCCTGTTCCTCGCCTGTGAACTGGCCCTGGCTAAATGCTCAGTCCTGATCCTTGAAAAGACAGAGCACCCCGATTCACCTTTAAAGCAGCTTCCTTTTGGTATCCGCGGACTGTCAGCACCTACTATTGAATCGCTTTATCGCCGTAATTTACTTCAGGAACTTGAATTATATAAACACATTAAAAATCCGCATAAAACCTCAGCTCCTGTACAAGGCCCACGCCGTCAGGGAGGCCACTTTGCCGGCATTCCATTTCTTGATGGCAATATTGACACTTCGCAGTGGAAATATCGCCTGGCAAGCGCTACTGACACTAGTTTAATTTCTGAAATGCAGGAGCTTGAAAACGTTCTGAACCGCCGCGCGGAATCCCTGGGCGTAGAAATCAGGCGCGGGCTGGCCATTACTGGCTTTCATCAAACTGCAAATGAAGTAACTGTTCAGTCAGGTGAACAATCTTTCCAGTGCAGATGGCTGGTAGGTTGCGATGGAAGCCGCAGTGTGGTTCGCAAGGCAGGTGGTTTTGAATTCGCCGGTACAGAGCCGGAATTTACAGGTTATACCACTCAGATTGACATTGCTGATCCAGAGAAGCTAAGCCCTGGCAGAAATGTGACCTCACTAGGCATGTACATGCAATCCCAGCCAGGTTATGTATTAATTCAGGATTTTGATGCCGGGGCATTTCATCATTCACAAAAGCCGGTCACTCTCGAACACGTGCAAGAGGTACTACGCCGCGTTTCGAACACAGACGTGACTATCAACGCCCTGCACATGGCAACCACATGGACTGACCGGGCCCGGCAGGCTACAACTTACCGCAACGGACGGGTGCTTTTAGCTGGCGATGCCGCACACATTCATTCACCTCTGGGAGGACAGGGGCTTAACCTGGGCCTTGGCGACGCGATGAACCTTGGCTGGAAGCTCGCTGCAACCATTCAAAACAAAGCGCCGGAAGGCTTGCTGGATAGTTATTATACCGAAAGGCACCCAATCGGTGCACAAGTTCTGGATTGGTCACGTGCACAGGTTGCCATCATGAATCCAAGCCCACAAGCGCGTGCGCTGCAGGCGATTATCCGCGACCTGATGGATACGCGCGATGGTGCTACTTATTTTGCAGGGCGGGTCTGGGGTCTTTCCACACATTACGATCTCGGTAGCGATCATCCGCTAACAGGCTACAGCGTTCCCAACTTTGAATTCGAAGACGGTACAACAATTGGCGGATTAATGCACGATGGGCAAGGGATACTTCTTGATTTTAAAAAGAATACTTCACTGCAAACTTTAGCAGGTAAATATAGTGACCGGATCAAGTACATTTCAGCTGGCGCAAAAGACCAGTTAGCTTTAAGCGCGGTATTGATACGTCCTGACGGGATTATCGCCTGGGTAGCTGACAACGACCCCGATTACAGCGAATTCCAAAAAGCTGCCGGATGCTGGTTTATTTCTGATTCAGGAATTCAACATTAACCTGCAGGTAATCAGCTCTTACAAAACACTTGTAAGCAAATAAAAAGCAGAAGCCGCTTTTTTGAAAAGAAAAGCGGCTTCTCAGGAGTATAAGAATATAATAAACTGATTACTTTTTGGTAAAATTTGAGCGTTCTGTAGCTGTCTGCACATTTACTGCCTGCCCAATAAACTTAGCCTGCATATTAAGATCTTCGTTTACCGGCAAATAACGCTTTGTCTGCTCATCCAATGTATATTTGGTGATCAGGTCAAACTTGTCAACATTAAGGATCTTAATTTTCACTGGCTTTTCATTCTGGGTCTGTACCTGCTCTAGTTTGCAGCTTTTGAGATTAATGGTCATGAACAATCTGCAGTCTTTAATAAAGGCAGCATCCTTTGGAACAGAGGTGGCATCAGGCTTATAACTAATGATAAGATAGTCAGCTGATTCTGATTCGACCCTATAGCTTGCATCATCGGCCTTTTCTGATGACTCTGATTTAACTTTATTTTTTCGAAAGGAACTAATATCACCCTTAGATGGAGATTTTCCATTCACAGAGACTACCGTCCACTGTGCTTCTTTTGGAGCTGACGGGTCAAATTTAGCTATGATAACATTTGTTTTGTTTGCAGCTATTGTAGTTTGCTTGAGGTCGAAGGCGTAATCATCCGGTTCTCTGAGATTGGCCGGATTGAGGAGCCCCGCATCAATCCCGTGTTTAGAAAAGGCATCCAGTACTACCGTTTTTTGGGCGGAAACATGGAGTGTGGATACCACCAGAATAAAAAGAACCAATAATGTCTTTATCATACCACCTTCTCCTTCAAGCTTATTTTTCCCTCTATTAGCAACTTCGATTGTTCCAGTCTCTAAGTTCACCAATGTCATTGCATTTGTGTTTTTCATTTTAATACGTTATTTGTTTATGACTTAATGGCACAAAACTATAACGAACACAAGCTTCTCAATTTGGCTTTCTGAGTGAAACAGCGAAAAGGTCAGGTGAATTGCTGATAGGATATATTGAAATGAATTTGAAATTAATAATCTAACCAGGTTTTAAATAAAGGTGCTTTAGTTCTGCTAACAATAACATCCTGTTCGTCCTCATGATTTTTGATTTTGAGCTTCAGCTTACCGTTGAAAAAATTATGTACCTTTTCAATGGAATTGACATGAACAATATACTGACGGTTTACCCTAAAGAAATTTTTGGGTTCCAGTTCCTGTTCCAGAGTTTCCAGTGTCTGTGGTACTACAATTTTTTCTCCGCTAAATAAATTTGCATAGTTAATGGTCAGGTGAGCATAAAAAAAAGCAATGTCCTCTACCTTGATTTTTCTATAAGAATCCCTGTAGGGAAGAAAAAACCGGGTTCTATATTCTTTAGGCCGCATCTGATTAAGCAATTCTTCGATCAAAGGATATTGCTGTTGAGACTGGTGTATTGAAGATTCAAATTTTGTAATGGCAGCTTCCAGCTCATCCTTTTCAATGGGCTTAAGCAGGTAATCTATACTATTGTATTTAAATGCTTTGACCGCGTATTCGTCATAAGCCGTTGTAAAAATTACCGGGCATTTAACATCTGCCAGCTCAAAGACATCGAAACTTACCCCGTCTGCCAATTGTATATCCATCAACATCAGATCAGGACTTTCATTTTTCGAAAACCAGTCCACCGCCTTTTTAACACTTGGTAAAACACCAATAATTTCAATATCAGGTCTTATTTTGAGCATAAGCCGCTGTATTCTGTCAGCATTGGGCTTCTCATCTTCCAAGATCAATATTTTCTTTATTATATTCATTTGATAAGAGGTACTTTGATGGTAAAATTTTGAGTGTCTTTCTCTATAACAGGCTTTCTGTCACTTAACAAGGCATACCGGCCGATGATATTGTTTAAGCCCAGCCCCGTAGAATCCGGTATTTTTATCAAAGGTAATAATGTATTAGACACAACCAGTTCATTATTATCATTTGAATAAATACTGACAACCAAAGGATTTTCTTCTTCCGTGCGGTTATATTTCACAGCATTTTCAATAAACAGCTGCAGCGTAACAGGCGGGATCAGCAAATCAAGCTTTGATTTGTCAATATTAATCTGAAATATACAACCACCTCCCATCCTGTTCCTGATCAAAAAGAGATAGGCATCAAGAAATTTAAGCTCTTCCCGCAGCGTGATCAGTTTCTTTTTTGAATTAATTAACAGGTATCTGTAGACTTTCGCAAAGTTCTCTGTGTACTCATATCCTAACTCCTGGTCCTTCAATATCAACTCTGAAAGCACGCTTAAGTTATTGAAAACAAAATGGGGGTCGAGTTGTAACTTCAGTGCCTGCAACTCAATTTCAGCTGCTAATTGTTTATTTTGTGCCTCCTTTATCTCAAATCCAGCTACTTTCAAGGCTTCAGTTTTCCAGTTCTTCAGTAAAAAATCACCCGTGTTCACTGCGCTGATCATCAATCCCCAGAACATGACTAAAATAAGGGTAAAAAATGCTTCTCTCAGGCCAATATAAGAGGAAGGCTTACCTACAAAATCTGCAAGCACCAGGTAAATTAATGCCATACAAATGATAATAAGCAATACCCCCAGAATTTGATACAATGCCTGGATCAGTAAACGTTTTAAGGGGCTTACCATCCATGAAACCCTTTTATTCAATCTCTTTTCTATGAAGAGGCTCAACTCCACTATTGCCGCATAAAATAACAGGTTGACCAGAATATCCATCATTATTCTGGGAGCCGGCATATTAAAATAATCTTTCCAATAAGAATAAGGAAAGATGACGAATCCGGTTACATAAGAAAATATACAAGTGAATGCGATCATCAACATTCTCTTCATTCTATTCCTTTTCATGATGTCATTTTTATCAGATAATAGTCAGTAAGACTCTGAAAGACAAATATGCAGTTTTATAAATAAAGGAAGAGAAAGACCAGATTAATGAATTCCAGCGCAGGCCGGAACAGCTTATTTCCAGATTCCCAGCAAACGCCGGATAACAATAATTTCAGCAGTATGATATGCGTTATGATCAGCAATCTGAAGTGCTTCGCGCAGTATACTTTGTCCACTTCCATGCGGAATGGGCTCATATAGATCACATTTTTGGATCAGTTCAATAAATTCGTTTAAATCATCGTCAATCTGTTTCAGCGTTTTATCCCAACTATTTTTATCTGCAGGAGCAGTTTCTTTTGGCCAATATTCATCAGGCCACTTTGGTGATTTATGATTGCCGTCTTTACTAAATTCCAGCATATCCCACTGCGCAATCCTGATATGCTCAACAAGCTGCCAGATACTATAAGGCAAACCATGCGGCCTTTCGCCAAGTAAATTAAAAGGGATACCTGCTGTGGCATCTTTCACACCAACATGAGCGCCGCCACCAATTAATAGTTTTTTGAGTTCTTCAACTAAGAGTTCCATTTGATGAATCTAAATATTTGATATAATTTATAAACCAGTACTAATAATACAATTCATGCTGAATAAAGTTTACGAAACTACGCATCGCCCATTAATGCCATCCACCTTATTTACTTAAAACAGATAATATCACATCCAGTAAATTGCCTGACGTTAATTTTGCTGCTACGAAATCATCGGGTCTGATCAGCAAAGCCTCATGACCATTTGTATGGGTAATGGTCTTCCATTTTTCTACTATATTTTCGTCATCCAGTGTTACCAATTGAATGTTGATGTTTAGCTGCTGCTCCACTTGATCACATTCCACCTGCCAGTCTTCGCTGCTATTCGCGATTAACACAAACTGGCCTCTTATCCAGTCAAGCGAAGACAGCGTTTGCGATTCATTGAGCCATAAGTGCGGGATGCGTGTTCCTGGCTCGCCAATAAAATAAGTAAACGGCAAATCAGTTTCTCTTTTAACAGCCGCAGAGTAATAACCATAATCCGGCAATCCCATCAGATCTTTAGCTTTGGTAAGCATTAATACACTATTTATCAGTCCATTTTCATCCGCCAGTTCACCAGAAAGCGCCGCATAATAGGCCCCTACCCGCTGACGTTCAATAGCGTAGGTATCCAATAAAGCATCACCTGCACCATGTTTCAAAACTGCTGCCAGTTTCCAGGCTAAATTCTGTACATCCTGAACACCACAATTTGCGCCCTTACCTGCATAAGGTGTCATTGTATGCGCGGCATCCCCTGCAAGAAAAGTTCTGTTGATACGCATTTGGCTGGCAATTATCACTGTAAGCTGCCATGGCATAACTTTAAGAATAGAAATCTTCAGGTCCGGAATCCCTAAAATATGCCTGAGGATTGTGATGAGTTTTTCTTCCGGATAATCGGCTGTTGTTTCACCATTTTCAGGATAGAAACGTAAATGAAATGCCCACTTATCTTTGTTATTTATGGTCAAAAGAAAACCTGTTATTTCAGGTGTATCTATCAAAAACTGGCTAAACTCCCGATCTTTCACTAAAAGTTCTAAATCGGCCTCAAAATAGATGTTTAGCAAATCCTTCCAGGAACCATTGCCAGATACCGGAATATTCAACTGTTTTCTAACCAGGCTATTTGCACCATCCGCCGCAATCATGTAGTCCGCGATGATCCTATATTGCTCACCGGTTGCTCTATTTTCCACTAAAATCTGCACTTCATTTTCTTGCTGTTCAAAAGCCAACATCTGGTGATAAAAACGGAGGTTTAAGTCTTGCTTTTTCGCGGTTTTACGGAGGATAGCCTCGCTAATATCCTGTGTACAACGACATACCGTTTCGGGAGATTTTCCGGCAAAAGACTTCATATCCTTTTGTGCCTCCATTAACTGAGCAGGGGTTATTTTTCCTACAGGATTTCCCAAAGCTTCCATCAAATTATTTCCACGTATAATGCCCCAGGCAGGAGCCAGTGCTTTTCCACCTTCACGCAAATCTTCACCGATTCCCAGTGCCCTGAATAGCTCCATCGTTCTAATATCAATGGTTCTTGCCCGTGGATAGATAGATGTATCTTTATGTTTTTCTATCAGGATAAAGTCAACTCCTTGCTGCGCTAAATACAGTGCAGCGGTAAGCCCGGTGATACCACCGCCCAGAATTAATACCGGCGTTTTCTCTATTTGCTGTTTCATTTCTCTTTGGTTTTTCAAATTACGTTTTAACTGATAAATAATTAATAACACAAATCTAGATGACCGGTAAAAAATAAAATAGCTAGTTTTGATCAAATAATAGTTCTATTCGGCCAAACTTATGAGATCAGATTCAGAAGATAACATTGAGCTTTCAAAAAACCCGGCAAAGGCAATTGGAGAAAAGCTGGAAAATGGTGTGACACCTATTCCTTCAAATATGGGCACTGGTTATATTAAGGGCTTCTTTATCAATCCTGGATTACGGCTAATTGTGCGGCAATATGAGTTGAAAGAGGACTGGATACTGGACAGGGGGATCGGTACAGAAGAAGATAAATTTGTAGTGATTGCTTTTCACAATATCTATCAGTCAAAAGACGCTATAAAAAACTTGTTGTTACCACCATCATCCAGCAGAAAATTGTTACCCTCGGTGCAGGTAGCCACTTCTGGATTTAATATTGAATATCTTCCTGCCAACAAAAAGATTAATTCAATAGTGATCACTGTAAGTATAAACTATTTAAAAGAATTGCTGAAACCAAAGCCTGGAGATACACTTTTGCACATGATAACTTCTGGCAATCAGCCCTTTTTATTTGAAGAAATAATTTCACCACAAATACAAGAAACCGGGAGTGAAATTGTCACGGCAAACCCTGCAAAAGAATTACAAGAACTTTATTACAAAATAAAAGCTGAAGAGCTTATTTATTTATTGTTTGTGGAGTTACTGAAAAGACAGGATACTACACTGCAAAAATTGAATATTACTGATGTTAAGAAGATCTATGAGATAAAGGATAAAATTCTGTCAGATCTTGACACTCCCCCTGCCCTTGCTGAACTTGTGAGACTTTCCGGTATGAGCGAATCTAAATTAAAGCGGCTTTTTAAACAGATCTTTGGCAACAGTATTTACAACTATTACCAGATTTTCAGAATGAAAAAGGCAGCTTACCTGATCAAAGAGGAACACTTGTCGGTTTCAGAAGCTGGTTATCGATTAGGTTTTTCAAACCTTAGCCATTTTACAAGATTATTTGAAGCGCATATCGGCGTAAAACCAAAGAAGTATTCTGCAGGTAATAAAAAATAAAACGCCTGTATTATCTTTTAAATGACACAGGCGCTCTAAATTAAAGTTTTTTCAATACTACAGTTTTTTTAACCCTTGAATAGCTGCCTGATCAGCTATTTTAAAGCTGATCGCATAACCACCACCCGGAGCACAAAGCTGAGCAAGTTTCGATTTATTCGTTACTAAGACCTTACGGATAGTATAGGCCTGAGGATTAGTCTTATAATGTGCATCTTTTGCATCAGCATAAATAGTAGCTTCATAAGTTTTACCAGGTGCTAAAAAGTTGAAAGAGATATTGGAAACACGTGCCTGATCACCATTTACGCTGCCTGCAAACCATTGTCCGGTTCCCTTTGCCATACGGGCAACAGTTACATACTGACCTGGCTCTGCTTCCAGATATTTACTATCATCCCAATCCACTGCCACATCTTTAATAAACTGGAAAGCATCAGGGAACCTTTCATAATTCTCAGGTAAATCTGCTGCCATCTGCAGCGGGCTGTACATCGTTAAATAAAGTGCAAGCTGATTGGCAATCGTACTGTTTACATGAGAATGATTATCAGGATTAAGTTTGCTGATGTCCATTTCAAAAATCCCAGGTGTATAATCCATTGGCCCGCCAATCAAACGTGTAAACGGAAGTACAGTAACATGATTTGGCTTAGACCCTCCAAAAGCCTGATATTCTGTACCTCTTGCAGATTCATTGCCAATCAGGTTAGGATAAGTACGTGCAATACCAGTTGGGCGGACAGCTTCGTGCGCATTGACCATTATTTTGTATTCAGCAGCTTTTTCCAGGGCATACTGATAATGGTTTACAATCCACTGGCTGTAATGATTTTCGCCTCTTGGCAGAATATTACCTACATAACCGCTTTTAACGGCATCATAACCGTTGGCTTTCATAAATTTATAAGCCGTATCAATATGACGCTCATAATTACGTACTGAACCTGACGTTTCATGGTGCATAATCATTTTTATGCCTTTAGCCTTGGCATAATCTCTGATTTCAGTTACATTAAAATCAGGATAAGGGGTTACAAAGTCAAATACATAATCTTTTGAATGGCCATACCAATCTTCCCAACCCTCGTTCCAGCCCTCAACCAGTACGCCACCAAAACCATTTTTAGCAGCAAAATCAATGTATCTTTTTACATTAGCAGTGTTTGCACCATGTTTGCCGTTTGGCTTAGCTTTTGAAAAATCAGTAATACCAAGCTGTACAGAAGGGTACTCATCCGTATAAGCCCATGTAGACTTTCCGGTAATCATTTCCCACCATACCCCAACATATTTGATGGGTTTGATCCATGAAGTATCTTCTATCTTACCCGGATCATTCAGGTTATAGGTCATTTTTGAAGCCAGAATATCACGGGCATCATCACTTACCATCACCGTACGCCATGGTGAATTGGCTGGTGCCTGCATATAACCTTTATCTCCTTTTACGTCTGGGGTAAGCCATGATTCAAAAATCATATTTTTATCATCCAGATTCAGGTGCATACAAGCATAATTGATCAATGCAGCTTCATGTAAATTGATATATAGTCCATTGCTGGTTTTCATCATTAAAGAAGTCTGGACACCAGTTGGAGAAAAAGATGTCTGAGAAAGGTTTTCTGTTTTGTTTTTTGCAGCCAGTTCTCTTATTTCAGAAAGCTTTGAGGTCGTATAATCATATTCCTGTGTATCGTAATCTCCAGCTATCCAGAATGCAGTATGATCCCCTGCCATTGCAAACTGTGTTTTCTCTTCTTTAATTACAAAATAAGTCAGATTTTTCTGTGAAGGGAATTCATAACGGAATCCCAATCCCTCATCAAACATTCGGAAACGAATAATCATTACCCTGTTTGTTTCTTTCTGATTCAAAGTAACTGCCAGTTCGTTATAATGATTACGGATAGTTTTTACCTCACCCCAAACCGGTTTCCAGCTTTCATCAAAAGAGGAAGTTTTAGTATCAGCAACAGTAAAATCTGATAGTAAAGATTTTTTATCATCTTTAAGCTCCAGTCCGAGCTTACTTGGTTTAATCACATCTTTGTTTTTGTAAACCAGGCTGTAACCCGGCCGGCCCCCATTTTCCAGTGCAAAAGTCATCGTTAGTTTTCCATCCGGGGACTTCAATTGCTGGGCTTTGGCAAGCGTTAAACTGCCCCATAAACATGCTATTAAAATTAGCTTCTTCATATATATTGTTGTTTTTACCAGATCTACTGAATCTTAATGAGCGCATTAAGCTTGTTGATCGTAATGTTATAATTTCCGGCAGTTTCCATTTCTTATCCGGATTACCAATTTTTACAAAAATAGCCGAAGTACTGGTAATTCCTTCCAGGATTATGAAATTAATAAGATTGGATTTTACAAGGTAGAAATCAACTACTTTTCCATTATATTCACAACTTAAAAAAAGGCCATGAAACTATCATCCATTATACAACCTGAGGAATTAATTATACTAAGTAAAAACGATTTCATCCTTTTTGATGTAAGCGCAGGATCGAAACCAAGGTATGATGAACAACACTTAAATGGTGCGTTTTACCTGGATTTAAATAGTGATCTGGCTGACATCAAAGATTTCGCTATTGGCGGCAGGCATCCGCTACCAGCTTTTGAGCATTTTGCCCGGCTTTTAGGTAAATACGGAGTCACAAAAGATACGCATGTAATTGTTTATGACGATAAAAACGGATCTAACGCTGCTGCAAGATTCTGGTGGATGTTAAAGTCAATAGGTCATGAAAAAGTTCAGGTTTTAAATGGTGGTTATACTGCTGCAACTAAAGCCGGCTTTGCTGTAAACGCTGAAGTTCCGTCAGTGAAACCAGCAGCGCCTTATCAATTTACAGAATGGCAGCTACCACTGGCAGCAATAGCTGAAGTAGAAGTTGCCAGCAACAGTAATAATCATGCAATTATTGATGTGCGTGACGCAAATCGCTTTGCAGGCTTAACCGAGCCTATAGATTTAATTGCTGGCCATATACCTAACGCTATAAATATTCCTTTTACGGAAAATCTGGATGCAGACGGGGCCTTTTTAGCACATGAAATTCTAAAAGAAAAATATTCAAAAGCGCTGACTGCTTATAAAATTGAAAATGTGATTGTACATTGTGGCTCTGGCGTAACCGCTTGTCATACACTCTTAGCGATAGATTATGCAGGTATGCCCCTACCGAAATTGTATGTAGGTAGTTGGAGCGAGTGGAGCAGAAATAACAAGAAAATGATTTTGGCTTAGCTTTAGTATTAAGGAAGAATATTAAAACTTTTGAGCTTTTCCTTTAAGGATGTAAGGTCTGCAGATACCTGGGATTCCAATCAGACAAAACATCCCCAAAGCCGATATTATTTTTGACCTCCACATTATGCAAACTAATGCAAATTTGCTTACATTAGCAACAAAGGTATTCGTTTTGATAATTATCATCTATTATTTTCTATGAAGAAGCTCGTTACAATAATCACTGCCACAGCACTGACCGCTGCCATCATTACCTCATGCAGTTCTACTAAACCTAAGGATAACGAACTCTCCAGGCAGGAGAAAGAGCAAGGCTATCAATTATTGTTCGATGGCAAAACTTTAAAAGGCTGGCACCTCTACAATCAGGGCGATGTTTCCTCAGTATGGGTGGCCCAGGATGGTGAATTAAAATGTCTTCCCGGTACAGCTGCCACGCACGGAGATCTGGTAACCGATCAGGACTTTGAAAATTATGAACTTAGCTTCGACTGGAAAATATCCAGGGAAGGAAATAGTGGCGTATTCATTAATGTAGTCGAACGTCCCGATATTCCTACTGCCTGGGCTTCAGGTCCGGAATATCAACTGCTGGAAAAAGGACATCTTGATTACGAAAAGGAAATGAAGCGTCCCGGTTGTCTCTATAATTTCGCCCCCCAGTTAAACGCCGCAGAGGTTAAACCGCCAAACGAATGGAACCATTCCGCGATCAGACAACAAGATGGGAAGATTGAATTTATGCTTAATGGCATTGTAACCGCTAAAGAAAACTTTAATTCCATTCACTGGAAAGAAGCGGTTGCCAACACCAGTTTTAAGAACTTTCCTGAATTCGGAAAGCACCTGAAAGGACGTATCGCCCTGCAGGACTGGAACAAGGGAATCTCTTTTAAAAACATTAAGATCAGGAAGGTAGAGAAGGCAATAGCCAGCCTGTAACTGCGCCTTGTTCCGGGCACATTATCAGATAATCTTAAGGTTCTTAAAACGCAGCTCATCCAACTTAGGATCATTACTTGGAAGTTCAGTTACCAACACGTTAATCCCTTCCAGCCCACAAACCACGAAAGGTTCGTTTGCGCCTACTTTTTTGCTATTGCTAAGCACAATAACCGTTTTCGAACCTTTCAGCATCGCTTTCTTTACAGCCCCATCCTCTCTTATGGAAGCAGTTATACCAAAATCCTTTGAGATTGCACAAGTGCCCATCAGGTAAAGGTCAACAACGAACTCAGCAGCCTCATCACATGTTCTGGCACCTGTGTTTGTTTGTGTATCCCTATCATGATTTCCCCCAAGTACGATGATCTCTATATTCCGGAACCGGGCCAGCAAAGGAACCAGGGCTAAATTATTTGTTATAACCCTAAATGAAGCATTAGTTGGTAAACATTCCGCAACCGCACATACTGTAGTCCCACCATCCATGAACACGCTCATTCCGGGCTTAATTAAAGGCTGAACCTTCATTCCGATTATCTCTTTTTCCGTAGAATGAAAATCAGTGCGGTCCTGAAAGGAAAGTGGGTTTTTATCACGCGATATTGCTCCCCCCCTAACTTTTGACAAAAGGCCATTTTCGTCCAGATAATCAATGTCCCTGCGAATGGTGTCTTCAGAAACTAACAGATCCATAGACATTTGACTATAGGTAACTGTACCTGTATTCTTCAAACTGGAGATTATATGCCCGAACCGTTTTTCTCTGATCATTTCCTTACAAATATAATTCTTTCAGCTGGTTGCCTGAAATACTTGTATTGTTAAAGTAATTTTTAAAGGTACAGATTTAGCGACTATTTGCAAATTTGCAATAAATTGCATTAATTTGCCCCATGGATAATAACCAGGCTACAACTAAAGCCAAAAAAGCAACACAATATATATTCCTGGTGTGCGGGTTTGCGCTCTCCAGCTGGGCCCCTATGGTACCCTTTGCAAAAGAAAGACTGCACTTGAATGATGGTAGTCTTGGACTGCTACTACTTCTTTTTGGGGCTGGTGCCATTTCAATGATGCCCCTGAGTGGATACCTTTCTAAGCTTTACGGTACACGGATCGTGATATTGATTTCGGGACTGGTCGCTGCTATCTTTCTGCCCATCCTGTTATTGATGCCAAATCCATGGATGATGGGAGCCGCACTCTTTGTTTTTGGAGGAGCGATCGGTGTCATTGATGTAGCGATGAATTCCCATGGTATCCATGTTCAGAATCTATATGGGCGGCCTATTATGTCATCCCTCCACGGTCTTTTTAGCGTAGGTGGCTTATGTGGCTCCCTGGGGCTGGGATTACTGATGAGGGCTGGTCTTGATCCCTTAACCGCCGCAATTTCAATTTCAATACTGCTTATAGTCATTCTGCTCTGGAAATACCAGTTGCTGTTCTCCAAACAGCAGGAAGGTAATCTGCCAGAAAATAATATACATCAGGAAAATAAAACAAAAACCAGCCCGGGATGGCTCAGTTCCCGCGTAATTTTTCTTGGCGCAGCATGTTTTGCCGTATTTCTATCTGAAGGAGCTATGCTCGACTGGAGCGCCCTTTTCTTAAAAGAGAACAGAGGAATAGACGCAGAACTTGCAGGGGTTGGGTATGCAACCTTCTCCATTGCAATGGCAGCCATGAGACTTTTGGGGGATCGTATAGTAGAGCGGTTTAGTGGAAAAACCGTAGTAGTTGGTGGTGGCCTGATCGCTGCCTTGGGGATTTTCATTGCCGTAGCAACCCAATGGATTCCAGCTACTCTTTTTGGCTTTGTACTCCTGGGTGCAGGTGCCGCAAATATAGTACCTGTATTCTTTAGTGAGGGCGGCAGGCTTAAAGGTATCCCTGCTTCAGCCGCCATTCCCGCAATAAGCACTATGGGCTACGCAGGTCAGCTTGCCGGACCAGCAATGCTTGGATTTATTGCCTATCACTTTTCCCTGACCATTGCGCTTGCCTTTACCGGGGCATTACTTTTAAGTGTTGCTATAGCTTATGCGTTCAGGAAACCTACTGCTTAATTTCTCCCAAATACTAGTACTTACATAAATAAATGAAAAGAAGAGACGCATTGAAGAACGTTGCACTCCTGCTGGGTGGTGCAATTTCAGCTACCACAATGGGAGTTCTGTTCAAGAGTTGTACCAATCCACAAGAGTCAGGTGAGCAAATCAATTTTTCACCTGAAGACAGGAAATTACTCGCGGATTTTGCAGATATAGTCATCCCTGCCACAAAAGATTCTGCAGGTGCAAAGCTGGCAGGACTCGGGGAATTTATTCCAATGATGATTACAGACTGTTATCCGGAAAAGGAAAGGTCGGCATTTTATAAGGGCATGCAGGAGTTCCGCCAAAAAGCAATAAGTGATTATAAAAAGGATTTTAGTGCAATGACAGTGGAAGAGAAAAACCACTATGTGGGGAGCATCAGGGAAATGGTCATTCTCCAAAGCACGAACAGTACTGACGGTTTAAGCCCACTGAAAACCTTTTTTATACTTGGACGGGACTTGACGCTAATCGGTTACTTTTCCTCAGAAATAGGCTGTACACAAGCAAGAGCGTATGTGCAGGTGCCAGGAAGATATGACGGTTCTGCGGTATTGAAACCCGGTCAGAAATCCTGGGCAACTTAAAGTTAATTATAAACAACGAACGACACCTCATGAATATAAACACAAATTTAAAGGCTGAAAATACTTACGATGCAATTGTTGTGGGCTCAGGGATCAGTGGCGGATGGGCTGCAAAAGAATTAACCGAAAAGGGCCTTCGTGTGCTGATGCTCGAACGTGGAGAGAACATAGAGCACATCAAAGATTACGACACGGCCATGAAGAACCCCTGGGAATTCCAACATGCGGGGAGGTTAACCGAAGAACAAAAAAGTACCCACCCTGTCCAGAAAAGGGACTATCCCTTTCAGGAAGCGAATGCTAAGTGGTGGGTAAACGACCTGGAATGTCCATATACAGAAGATAAAAGATTCGACTGGTACAGAGGCTTTCATGTTGGGGGGAAATCCCTGATGTGGGGCAGACAAAGTTATCGCTTTGGCCAGGCGAACTTCGAGGATGATGCTAAAGACGGATACGGATCAGATTGGCCGATCCGATATGATGACCTCGCCCCATGGTATGATTATGCTGAACAATTTGCAGGGATCAGTGGCTCAAAAGAAAACTGGCCCTTATGTCCTGATGGAAACTTTTTGCCTCCAATGGACCTGAACATCGTGGAAAAAACGGTGAAAAAGAGAATCGAAGAGAAATATAACAGGGAACGGATTATGATGATAGGCCGTGTGGCTAACCTGACCGTTCCGCATAAAGGCAGGGGCAATTGTCAATATCGTGACCTTTGCAGCCGTGGTTGCCCTTTTGGTGCATATTTCAGCACCCAGTCAGCAACCCTGCCCGCTGCAGTTGCAACCAATAAATTAACCTTAAGGCCTTATTCAATCGTAAACCATATTATCTACGATAAGGATACCAAAAAGGCAAAGGGAGTAATGGTAATCGATGCACAGACGCAGCAAACGATGGAATTTTATGCACGGATAATTTTCGTGAATGGTTCTACGCTTGGCTCAACTTTTATCTTGCTTAACTCGACCTCTGAGGCTCACCCCAATGGCCTGGGAAATGGCAGCGGGCAACTTGGCCATAACCTGATGGACCATCATTTCAAATGCGGTGCATCAGGTGATGCAACAGGCTTTGAAGATAAATACACTTATGGACGCAGGGCAAACGGGATTTATATTCCCCGGTATCAGAATATCGGTCACGACAAAAGAGATTACCTGCGTGGTTTTGGTTACCAGGGAGGCGCAAGCCGGGAAAACTGGCAAGATGATGTCGCGGAACTTTCATTTGGATCAGGTCTTAAGGAAAAGATGACCAGTCCCGGCAAATGGACGATTGGACTGGGTGGTTTTGGAGAAATGTTACCATACTATGAAAATAAGGTCTACATCAATCATTCCAAAAAGGATAAATGGGGACAGCCTGTATTGGCAATAGATTGCGAATACAAGGAAAACGAGAAAAAGATGCGGATAGATATGATGAATGATGCCGCAGAAATGCTTGAATCGTCAGGAATGAAGAATGTAAAAACATTTGATAATGAATGTTATCCGGGTATGGCTATCCATGAAATGGGAACGGCAAGAATGGGTAAAGACCCCAAGACTTCTGTACTGAACAAATGGAACCAGATGCACGAGGTGAGCAATGTGTTTGTAACCGATGGTTCCTGTATGCCCTCAATCGCTTGCCAGAATCCTTCATTAACATTTATGGCTTTGACCGCCAGGGCTTGTGATTATGCGGTCAGTGAAATGAAAAATAATAATTTATAATACATAGGGTAAACAAATAATTATAAATTTTCCAATAGGCGAAGGACTTTTGGTTAATAGTTGAAGGGGCCGGGGATTCAGTTTAATAAACATTATCTTTCCCCCGGTACCCTTTTTTAAATCATTAACGTAAAAAAAATCTATATGTTTAAATCACAGAAAAAACTATCAGGAATACTACTTATTGTTATCCTGTTCTTCACAGGGATAGCAGCATCGAATGCCCAAAAAAGAAAAGATGTTGGCCTGCAGCTATATTCTCTTCGTGAGCTCATTTCCAAAGATGTTCAGGGAACCTTACAAAAAGTTTCCACGGCAGGTTATACACAAGTCGAACTTTATGGCTTTAGCATCAAGGATCAATTTTGGGGTTTGAAACCAGCTGAACTTAAAAAAATCCTTGACGAAAACCATTTGAAGCCAATCAGCGGTCATTTTAATATGACTCCCTACTTTAAGACAGGTGAACAGGCCGAACTTAAGGCTGCAATCGATGCCGCTAAAATTCTTGGATTGAAATATGTTACCATTCCCTGGTTGAACCCAGATGTCAGAACCAGTGCCGCGGATTACAGAACCATGGCTAAAAGGCTCAATTATGCAGGTCAGCTTTGCAAAAATGCAGGACTGAAATTGGCTTATCATAACCATGATTTTGAGTTTATCAAATATGGCAATGAAACAGGGATGGACATCCTGCTAAAGAATACAGATAAAAAATTAGTCAACTTTGAAATGGACATCTATTGGGTTATTCGTTCAGGTATTCAGCCATACACACTATTTAAGGCTAATCCCGGAAGGTTTGTGATGTGGCATATTAAAGACATGGACAAGTCAGATCCGGCTTTGAATGCAGAAGTTGGTTCGGGAAGTATCAATTATAAAGATATTTTCAAACATGCAAAGCTTTCCGGCATGAAATACTTCTTTGTAGAACATGAAACTAACTATAAACCAGATATGATTGGTTCGGTTACACAAAGCTGCAAGTTTATTAAAGATGAAATTCTAAAATAAATAAAATACTCAAGCTTAAAAAGCCGCCTTTCTTGTCAGAAAAGCGGTTTTTTAAGTTAAGAGAACGTATTATTCCTGCTCCCTGATTACCATAGCAGCCTTCAATATGACGAATAGTTCTTCTTTAAGATGAATCGGTCCTATAATTTCCCCGACATCAATAAATCTTAAAAACCACCTGACGAACGATGTCGGATGAGATTTACAATTAAAATACATCAATACGGTTTCATCATTTATAATTTCTTTGACGTAACCAAAATTATCACGTTCAAATGATAAAAAATGAGCATATTTTTTATCAACACTCACTGTAATTTCCGTAAAATACTGGGAATGATAAAGCTCATTTAATGCGTTCACTGAGGGATGGTCTTTCTCAAAATGTTTTTCCAGTACCTCTAATTTTTGTATTCTATCCAGTCTGAAGTTCCTATAATCACCTCTGGAATGGCAGTAGGCTAAAAGATACCAATTCCCATTTTCATTGAAAACACCAATTGGTTCTACCGTCCTTAAATTTGGTTTATCATCCTTTGCATTTTTATATAAGATTCCTGTCAGCTTCTTGTTTACAGAACTTTTGAGCAAAGTATCCATAATATTGGGGACATAGTTTTTTGCATCAAATTTTTCCTTAATCAGAAGTTTATCCTGAAGGTGCAGAATTTCATTTTTCTGGTAGCTATGGAATGAACTCTTGATCTTGGTCAGAACTTGCTCAAAATTTCTTCGGACAGATTCAGTTTCATGATTGCGCATAATTTTCTCTGCGATCATTACGCTCAATACCTCCCCTTCTGTAAACCTGGCTGGAGGAAGCCTGAAACCATCAACTATTGAATACCCCGCTCCTGCGGTGTGGACCATTGGAACCCCTGCACGTTCAAGCATATTCAGATCCCTGTAAATCGTCCGCCTGGTTACCTGAAATTTCTCTATCAATTCTTCGATCGGTAAGACAGACCTCGATTGAAGCAGAAAAAATATATGAACTATCCTCTCAAATTTTTTTATGTTTTCCATCTTCCATGATTATGGGTTCAATATTACATTTAAGCCTGTATTTTATAATTTAGTGCACAGAAATCGTTATGAAAACTGTTTGGGCAGTTTTCTTTCGTTTGTAAACCTGATGATTTCAGCAATCCGCCGATTTCGTGTCTCCTCTCTTTTTGCACATAAAAGCCAGTAAAGAATAGATTTTTTAACTGACTTACTGAGCGAATTAAAAAAAACTTTGCAATGGCCATGCGTTTTCAGCATTAAAGCCAGGTCTTCAGGCATGATGAGCTTTCGACGGCATCCAGCATTTCCCAGGAGCCATCGAGTTTTGCCGCTTTGATGGTCTGTAAGCCAGCATTTGCCATGAGTCCAAGATCAATTAGATTTTCAACCTTTTGCTTATTAATTCCCGACCAGCCACTTTTAGGCTTTCTTTTTGAAAAATACTGCATAAATTTCTTTTCGTCGATAGGTAGTTTTTTACTGTCTATCCAACCAAAACAAAGCGCTGTATCTACAGCCTCGCTCCAGGAAAGCCCTGGTAATTCTTTTCCCCTGACCTTCTTGTTATAGACCAGCCAAATGCCTTTGCATTCTGAATGGTTTAACACGAACCATTCGCGCCATTGAATATTGTCTGCCGGATATATTGTTAAGCTGTCTTCCATAGCCATTGTCTTCATTATTTCTTGTAACGCGCGATTTTAATATTAACAAATTTAAGCGTACCAGTGACAACAGTATGTCACAACCATCCTTAAATTCAAATTAATTATAGCCTATATAAAATGATCTGAGTTTTTGGTGTGACAAACAGTTGTCACTATTGGGATTTAGGTTTGTAGAATAAATAATACTTAAATCAAAAACAATGGAAAAAAGATCAGTTGACCCGTGGAAATGGGGTGAATACACAAATTCAGCTCAGGCAGTTGAGGTTAAAAATGTGGAGGGCACACTTTATTGCTCAGGACAAGCAGCAATAGACGGGAATGGGCAGCCTAGTGCGGCGGCTATGAGAACTCAGCTCCTGCTTACTATTCATAACCTGGAAGAACTTATTCAGAGTGCCGGGTATGATTGTTCCGGCATTGTCCGTTTGAATGTTTACACTACTTCTGTGCAGGATTTTTTTAGTACATGTGCAGATGTGTATCAGGATTTTTTGCAGAAGTATGGCATAAAACAAGCTACAACCTTACTGGAAGTTAAAGGTCTTTTTGCAACCCTGACGGTCGAACTGGAAGCTACTGTAGTCAGATAATTCCAATAAAATACATAGATCATTTAACATAAAAAGCCGCTTTTCTTTATAGAAAGCGGCTTTTTATGTTTAGGTAAAACTGGTTATTTCCTATCTGATTTATATTTTATCAATCTCTTTCAAGCTGCTCATTTTCTTATAGGCCAGGAACCCCTTAATATCTTCAAAGTGCTCACGGACACGTTTATTACCAAATTCGAATACTTTTTGAGCCAGTCCGTCTAAGAAATCCCTGTCGTGCGATACCAGAATCAAGGTACCATCAAAATCTTGCAAAGCCTCTTTAATAATATCTTTGGTCTTCATGTCCAGGTGATTACTCGGCTCATCAAGGATCAATACATTTACTGGTTCAAGCAATAATTTAATCATCGCTAAACGCGTTTTCTCCCCGCCAGAAAGCACTTTAACCTTTTTAGTTGTATCGTCACCACTAAACATAAAGGCACCTAAAAGGTCTTTGATTTTCAGGGTTCCACTGCTTAATGGAATCTGATCAATTGTTTCAAATACTGTTAAATTCTCATCCAGCAGTGCCGCCTGATTTTGAGCAAAGTAGCCAATCTTTGCATTATGGCCAACTTTTAAACTGCCTTCAAAATCAATCTCATTCATAATTGATTTAATCATGGTTGACTTCCCTTCGCCATTTTTACCCACAAAAGCCACTTTTTCTCCCCGTTCAATCACCAGTGATGCTTTTTCGAAGACTACATGATCACCATACTTTTTGGTCAGCTCTTCTACAATTAACGGGTATTGCCCTGAACGTGGCGATGGTGGGAACTTCAGGCGTAATGCCGAAGTGTCCACTTCATCTATTTCGATAACTTCTAGTTTTTCAAGCATTTTCACCCGTGACTGCACTTGCAGAGTCTTTGAGTAAGTACCTCGGAAGCGGTCTATAAATTCCTGGTTATCGGCAATAAATCGTTGTTGTTCTTCGTAAGCTTTTAACAGGTGAACACGGCGGTCGGCACGCAACTGCAGGTAGTGGCTATATTTGGCTTTGTAATCGTAAATCCGGCCCATCGTAACCTCAATTGTACGATTGGTAACGTTATCTATAAAAGTACGGTCATGTGAAATTACCATCACAGCCTTTGCTGAGTTGATTAAAAAATCTTCCAGCCATTGAATACTTTCAATATCCATATGGTTGGTAGGCTCATCCAGTAAAATCAGATCTGGTTTCTTTAATAAGATCTTGGCCAGTTCGATCCGCATACGCCATCCGCCCGAAAACTCAGAAGTTTGGCGGGTAAAGTCCTTACGTTCAAAACCTAAGCCTTTTAATACTTTTTCTACCTCAGCATCGTAATTGACTTCCTCTACCGAATAGAACTGCTCACTCAGTTCCGATACACGCTCAATTAACTTCATGTAATCGTCGCTTTCATAATCGGTTCTGATCGTCAGCTGCTCATTCAGCTCGTCCAGCTCCTTTTGCATCTGATGTACCTCTTGAAAAGCTTTTAAGGTTTCTTCAAAAACAGTAACATTGTCTTGCGTAAGCAAATGCTGTGGCAAATATGCAATTACAGCATCCTTTGGCCCGGTTACATTACCCGAAGTGGGTTTTATAGCATCGGCAATTATCTTTAAGATGGTAGATTTGCCGGCACCATTTTTACCCATCAGGGCTATTTTATCATTTTCATTAATTGAAAACGTTACATCACTAAACAGGGTAGTTCCGCCAAATGAAACGGAGATATTATTTACATTAATCACGAAATGAAGATATTAAATTGAGCAGTAAAGATAATGGAATTTGGTATAAATACAGAATACACAACTGTTATTAGCTCCTACCTAAAGAATTGCAAAAAATGTTAAGGAAATGTGATATAAATAGGTTTTAAGCAGTAAGCTGATGATTGATTCGAATCATCAGTCAAGACTATGAGTTTACTTGACTGTAGTACCGAAATATAATCCGACCTGATCAACATGGCATATCAAATTACATTATAAATTTATTATATCACTTTCTTGTAGATATATAAACTTATAGTCAATCAAATTAACATATTAATTTAAATGTAACAAGTATTATAATGGCAACCGTTAAAAATACCTTATATTTCCAATATGGAATTAAATTCCAAAATAAAACGTTAAAATTAAAATAATAAGTAAAATAAAACAATATTTTAAACGAACAGAATCGACTAACCTGATAATTGTTTTCGAAGAGAAATTATTCTCTTGCTACATAAATCCACTTAATCTAAAATATGTACAGATGGAAAGCCCGATCAGAACCTGTTACAGCTCAGAAACCATATCTGTAGAGAATGCAACAGGTAGACTCCCCAAAAACTGCCTGTTTCCTATAAGCTATGCAGATGCAGAATTAACCAGACTTAGCGCGGGTACGGTAGTAAGACAATATGTGAGCAATTATCATTTTTATATGGAAATGTATGATCTCAACCTACATATTCCACTTATTTTAAGTTATACCGTAGAACACCCAACAATGTTTCTTTTCGGAATGCTTAAAGGAGTCGTTAAGTTTACTACGGTTAATGGACAGATAATTACCGAAACAAATGAGAATACCTGCTATGCTGCAACCAACAAACCCGGACAGTATCTCAGTCATTTTTTCACAGGTAGTCATTGTTTATTGTACATTGTATTTAAGGAAGATTGGCTTAAAAGAAGTCCGGAGCGTTACCCATTATTAATTGATTTTTTACAAAAAATTGAAACAGATGATTTATTATATGCTTTTATGCCCCAATGCCCAATAACTGGCCATATAAAAGAAACTTTTTATAATCTTTGCAAGCCTACAATTATCGAGAAAGAAATCTTTGAAGACATCCAAGCTATTAGATGTAAATATTTATTAATAGCTTACCATGCAGCGCTAATATACAAATCCAACCTTCCTGCTTATCGTGTAAAAGACTTTTTAGATGCAAATTATGGAAATTCTGAATTGAGCAATGAAAAATTAGCAGATGAGTTTAATACAACAAAAAAAACACTTATAAGAACCTTCAAGACAGAGTTCGGCATCTCTCCTTACGCATATCTGATAAACGTCAGAATGAAACAGGCAATGCAGTTGTTTAACAATAATGTTTCTGTAAGCATGACTTATCAACAGGTTGGTTATGCAGATTCACGAAGTTTCAGCAAACAATTTAAGATTTTTTTTGGCTATCCGCCTTCAGAATACCAATAGACAACTCTTTCCGATTTATATAAAATTTTTTCAATACTAGAAAGAACTTTAAGGACATTTTAAACACTGTGTTTAACCATTTTTTGTCCCTTTTGTTCTACCTGAAAATGAAAAATATCCTGAAATTTAATTAAAATATTTTGATACAAAATTTACTGCAAAGAAATCAAATACTATATTTCATGATTTGATAAAAATATTATCAAATATACAATCAATGAAAGACCAAAAAACAATAAAATCCAAATATAAATTCACTAATAAAAAAATGACTATGAAAACCTACATGAAACTAATTTTATTACTCTTACTAAGTGTTCTCACAATTACCTCCTGTAAAAAGGATGAAAAAATTAATCCCGCTGAGAAAAATTCAAAAATCATTCCAAATGATCCAATCGCAAGTATCGTTATTGATAAACATGGCACTGCAATAATTAAAACTAAATCAGGGAAGGAAATCAAGCAAAGTGTACTTACAAAATCCGAGCTAGGTATATTAAACGATACAATTACAAATAAATCCCCAATTACACTGACTTTTAGATTACCGATAAAATTAGATAATGTCAGTTCATTCAACACATCTTCTTCAAGTTCTATTGAGGTGCCAAATAGTTACTTCACCTTTACCCTTACACGTTTTTCAGCCTCCTACGTAAGTATAAGTGTCTGGCCAGCAATAATGCCAGTTGATGATTATGTTGTTCGGGCCACTCCATTTATTACAAGACATACTAATCCGGTGTTATGGGAGATAAATTATGTATATACCAGGAATGGAAGTGCATTTTATTCTACACAAGTACAAATGTCTACTTGGCTTTAAGCCAAGTAGATAATCCCAAACAAATATTAAAGCCAATATTTGTTTATATTGGCTTTAATATTTGTTTGGGATTACAAATTAAATCATGAAAATATTAAAGAAGCATAACACGTTATTGCAATACTCTATAAACCTTCTTTACTTTGAGAAAAATTCAGAGTTAAAGCAGACACAATATACTTCGAGCCACTGGACAATGGGAGCAGAAAACAGCTTACTTTTACAATATGATATATTTTTCTACGCCAAAAATCCAATTACAAATGAGTGTTTTGTGAACTATCATAATAGATTCGACTTACAATGTATAATAGAGGATATTGTAGTTGATGCGGAAGAAGTAGTGAAGTTTAAAGAGATTATAAATGTTTCTGCTCAACTTTTCCTTATGCAGAACACAAAAGATTATTACTATTTATTAAATTTTAATGAAATGAATTTAACAAGCGATAATAATCAAAATCCAACCAGACTAAGTGGAATCGACCTTGAGATCAAAAGTGTAAAGAAGGCAATGGGAATTTCACCCATTTAAACGCATATCAGCTGATGAATAAACTTTATTGTTCCAAGGAAACCTTAGTGTTAATCAATCATAATTAATGTATGGAGGCTAAACCATACTTGCAAGAAATTGGACTAAAAGAAGGAAGCATTGCGTCCTTTGCCAATTATCCATTTAACATTCCTTCAATAAAAATGATGCCTGTAATTAAATTTCATGCAGATGTAACCTTTATTGTTGGAGAGAACGGTTCAGGAAAGTCTACATTTATTGAAGCCCTGGCCCAATGGTTAGGAATTTCAGCACAAGGAGGGTCAAATCAGGTTTATATGGAGGAAAGCGCTGGCCTGTTACTTCCCAGACATTTGAAAGGTTCAAAAAGCTATCGTAAACCAAAGGATTACTTTTTTTTACGTGCAGAGAGTCTTTATAATGTAGCCACTTATCTTGATGAAGTCTACCAGGGATCAGTAGCTGAAAATTACGGAGTTAATTCGTTACACGAATGTTCACACGGAGAATCTTTTTTAGCTATAATGGCAAATAGATTAGGAGGTAATGGTTTATATATCTTTGATGAACCTGAAGCAGCCCTTTCTCCAACTAGACAATTAACCGCCTTGAGCCTAATTGATACACTGGTAAAAAAGAACTCACAATTTATAATTGCAACACATTCTCCCATATTATTAGCCTATCCGAATTCAATAATTTACCAATTCGATGAATCAGGAATAAAAGAAATTAGTTATGAAGATACACAGCCATTTATAGTTACAAAGTCTTTTTTAAACAACCATAAATCAATGATAAATAACTTATTATACAATTCAGAAAATGATAAAGGTTAAAAACTCTTGCTTTTCACCTAACCGATGAGTAACATTGCAAAGAAGCATAGTCAAATGAACTGATCTAAACTCATTTATTTTTTACACCGTGAAATTTATAGCACTTCTTCTTTCTGTCATGGCGCTGCTGCTAACTGTCATCCCTTGTTGTGAGTTAGAAGCAAAAGAAAACCATACGCATCAAATTGAGCAAAAGAAAGTGCGCGTGCACAATGAAACAGACGATAACTGCTGTAAAGATTGCTCCCCTTTTTATGTTTGCGGCACTTGTACAGGATTTGCTTTTACTGGCGAATTTGTGTGGACATATACCTTTCTGTCAGTACCGTTCCAGCACAATACTATTTACATCCCCTTTAAACTGACTAACCCTTCTGTTCTCATCTGGCAACCGCCCAAGCTATCTTAAGTTCCCTCAACCAAAGTCCGCAGGACATATTTACCGAATGCAATAATTTAAAATCAAATCATGAAAAGAACGATTGTGCTTTGGGCTATGCTATTATTTACAGCAGGTGCCTTTGCTCAAAATACTTATAAAGCAACAATTAAGGAAGCGAAAACCAATAGGATATTATCTGGCGCAACTGTCAAAATATCAGGTACGTCACTTGAAACTACATCAGATGAAAAAGGATCAATTATACTAAATAATATACCATCGGGTAAGCAGATTATACAATATACTTATGTCGGCTTTCTGACCAAAACTGATACTTTAACCTTTCCCCTCTCAAACACCACACCTGCGGAAATTTCACTCACCTCAGTGGCAGAAAATGAGGAACTTGAAGAAGTAGTTGTTTCCGCGACCAGGAGCACCCGCACCATAGCCAGCATTCCAACCCGCGTAGAAGTTATTGGAGGCGAAGAGCTCGATGAAAAAGGGAATATGAAGCCTGGCGACATCCGCATGATGCTGGCTGAAAGTACAGGAATACAAACACAGCAAACTTCTGCCACAAGTGGTAACTCTGCTATCCGCATTCAGGGACTGGACGGAAAATACACGCAGATTATACGGGACGGTTTCCCCCTGTATTCAGGTTTTTCTGGCGGACTTGGCTTATTACAGATAGCACCGTTAGACCTGCAACAGGTTGAAGTGATCAAAGGATCATCCTCTACCCTATACGGTGGCGGTGCGATAGCTGGCCTGGTAAACCTGGTATCCAAAAAGCCAACGAACGAACGCCAGCTGAATTTCCTTTTAAATGGAACTTCTGCTCTGGGTTTGGATGTCAGTAGTTTTTACGCACAGAAATTTGACAAAATCGGCATTACTATTTACGGAGCCTATAACAAAGGAACTGCCTATGATCCGTCAGGTATTGGTTTAACAGCGATTCCTAAGTTTGACCGTTTCACCTTAAACCCGAAACTATTTTTTTATTTTAATGAAGCTACAACACTTTCTGCAGGGATCAATGCTACGACTGAAAAACGTATTGGCGGTGATCTGGAATACGTAAGAGGAAACGCCAGTGCCGCGCACTCTTATTTCGAGGAGAACAAAACCGGCCGTTACAGCTCACAATTAGAACTGGATCATAAACTAAATGATAGCGAAAAAATCGTAATCCGTAATTCCGTGAGTTACTACGATCGTAGTATCGGGCTGCCTGACTACCTGTTCTCAGGGGTACAGGTATCTACCTATAGTGAGGCTAACTATAGCTGGAACAGTGAGAAAGCAGACTGGGTTGCCGGGGTAAATTTCCTGACTGACCATTTCAGGGAACATCAGAACAGCAGCGTAGCACTAAGAAGTTACCACTATACGACCATTGGGGCATTTGCACAAAACACCTGGAACTTAGCTGAAAAATTCAGTATAGAATCTGGTATTCGCGGTGATTATCACAATGAATACGGCTTTTTTTTCCTGCCGAAGATTTCTGGACTATTGAAAATCAATCAACATTTCTCAATGCGCTTAGGCGGAGGATTAGGCTATAAAGCACCTACTGTGTTTACTGAAGATGCAGAAAGGATTCAATTCCGGAATGTGTTACCGATTGACGTGAAGAATACCAAAGCAGAGCGCTCCTACGGCGCGAACTACGATGTAAACTACCGCACCAGTATAGTTGATGGTCAGGTCGGATTTAGCATCAACCACATGTTTTTCTACACCCGGATCAATAACCCGATTTTGTTAACCCCGGATGCAGGCGGCAATTTAGCTTATGTTCAGCCTAACGGAAATCTGGATACGAAGGGGATGGAAACCAATGCCAAAATCACTTACAGCAATTTCAAATTATTCATTGGTTACACATTCGCTGATGTAAACCAGCATATGGGAAGCAAAAGCATGGTTTACCCTCTTGTTTCTAAACATCGTCTGAATAATGTGCTGATGTACGAAATAGAAGATAAATGGAAAATTGGCTTAGAAGCTTATTACTTCAATAAACAGCAGCTAAACGACGGCACTACAGGTAAAAGTTACTGGACTACAGGATTTATGGCCGAAAAACTTTGGGAGCGCTTTTCTATTTTTGTGAACTTTGAGAATTTCAGCGATACCCGCCAGACTAAGTTTGATACGATCTATACAGGAACCCTCACTGCTCCTGTTTTCAGAGATATTTATGCACCCGTTGATGGTTTTGTAGTTAACGGAGGAATAAAAATAAGATTATAAAATTTCAAAAACCGTTACCTCAGCTGTAACGGTTTTTATTTTGAGCCGATTTTTAATAATTCAGCATACATATTATTTAAAAAACTTTGCTGACTGGTATCTTCCTTGAAATATCGCTGATAGAGGACACTGCAACTCTCTACATCGGAAATATTTTTTGTGTTAAAAGACCAATCATCTGTGTTCTTGACTGTAATTCCTATATCAGTACTGCAGCTTTGCCACAGCTCGGAGAATTTAGTGCTTTTATCTTTGCTTAATTTATCGAAGTCTGCATAAACTGAAAATCCGTGCATTTCCGAATTAAAAAATTTCGTAATCGAAGTTACGGGCACACCTCCCCAATCTATCGTTTGACCACTTGGAAGCTCTATTGAATTGAGTTTTTCCTCACTCATCATTTTATCTTGTTTTCCTTCTTTGAAAAAGTGTTCCTCATAAACCAAAGTTGTTCCCACCGGAACTAATATCTTTTTAACTACCATTGGTTCCGTAGTCATATAATAAGGATAATCTGGAGAAGAATTTCCTGTCGGATTCATACTTCCCATACATCCCATTAAAGAGAATAAGCCCAATAAAAAAGAAGAAAATTTAAAAAATTTCATAAGCGTTATTTCAGCAAGTTCAGCACATTCAGCTTGCGTCATTTGCTAAAATAATAAAACATATTCCTTATATGATAAAAAAGTACTATACAAGTCAGTTATTTTGAAATGCTATATTGCATTATGGATTATAGCTTTTATTGCGCCTGATATGGTAGTGTTTAACTTCTATACCCTTTTGACGGGTATTTCTGGCATCAATTTAATTTTCATCGCGCTTTACAGCCTCTTAAATAAAGAGCGCAGAAAAAGCCTGACTGCATTTTTTCTTTCTTTTTTCTGCATTTTTTTATCAATAAATCTTTTATATGATATTTTAACGCTTAACAATGTCTTTGGGTTTTACCTCAGATTTTTAGACGAATTTTCTCTTTTATTAGCTTTTCCATGCCTATATTTTTATGTGCTCTTGTTAACAAATAATCGCCTGGCATTTGAAAAAAGATATTTATTCCACTGTATTCCTGCAGTTTTTTTTCTGGTTATATGGGTATTTCCGCCAGAAAGCTTCTTATTGTGGAACCGAAACTTGCCTATGAGTTTGCTTTACCGGCACCTTAATCATATCCAATTCTTGTTCTATATCATATTAATCTTTAGCACTCTAAGGAAAAATGACAAAGTTTCGAAGGAACTGATCTCTACGATTGAAAATGGAAATTTAAAGTGGATTAAAGAATTGTTAATATTCTTATTTATCCTGTTTTTAGTGTGGATATTAGATAATGCAGGATTAATCAACGGAACTGTAATGGCCATCCCCTTACTGTTATTTAGTTATTGGCTGGGGCAACATGCAATTAATCAAAAAGACATTTATTACAACGTTTCAAAAGATTTTAAAATAGATTCTGTAATGCCAGAACAGAATCGATATAGAAATTCAAAACTTACTGAAGCTAATAAGAGAGGTTATGTGGCAAGCATTGAAGAATTTATGTCTACGGAGAAGCCTTACCTGAATAATGAACTTACCTTAACTTCTATGGCAAACAAACTTGATTTAAAACCGATTCATTTATCACAGGTTTTAAATGAGGAATTCAAAGAGAATTTTTATGCCTTTATAAATCGCTACCGCATTATTGAAAGCCAAAGATTATTAAAAGATATACGCTATCGGAACTATAGTATACAAGCGATAGCCTTTGAAGCTGGTTTTAATTCCATGTCTACCTTCAACAAAGCTTTTAAAGAAATTGTGGGCAAGGCTCCTTCAATCTATCAAAAAGAGGATTAGTTAATTCCTAAAGCCTATGCGGTTATACGCCTAAGCTTAGCCGGAAGGCCTTTCGTGGAATAACAACGAGTTTTGGATTACAATAAAAATCCAATTGCTCATGAAAACATCAATACTTTTTATGCTCATGCTAATTAGTAGCTTAGGCTTTGCCCAGTCCAACAGCAGCCTGTCAGGACATTTAAAATACAAAGATGGTCTGACTGCAAAAGACATTACAGTTTCTCTTATAAGGTTCAGTGACTCCGTTTTAGTACAAAGACTCAATGTTTTAGAAGATGGCTATTACCTATTTAAGGATTTGAAACCCGGAACATATGTTATTGTTTTTACATCTTTAGGCATCCGGGAAGTAAAGCGCGGACCGATACCCCTTAAAAATGAAAGTCTTGTTTTAGATACTATTCTCTTAAATCGGAGTATACAACAACTACAAGAAGTTAGCATTAAAAGCACCCAGCCTTTAATCCAGAGATCAATTGATAAAACTATTTTAAATGTTGAGCATACGAGCCTTGCTATAGGTAATACGGCATTAGATCTATTGAACAGAGCGCCCGGTTTAACCGTTCTAAATGATGGAACCATCCAATTAAATGGCAAACAAGGCGTTACAGTTATGTTAGATGGCAAACTTACTTATTTATCATCTTCACAACTTACCTCCTTATTGCGTAACACAAATTCAAGTCAAATTAAATCAATAGAAATCATGACGCATCCACCAGTTAAATATGATGCGTCTGGAAGTGCTGGTTTAATTAATATCATTTTAAAAAAAAATAAGGAGCTTGGGAGCAACGGGACGATTACTGCAGATGGTGCAGTTGGAAAATATATAAAGGCTAATACAGGATTTTCAATAAATCAAAGGAGTAAAAAGTTAAACGTTTACGGGAACTATAATTATGCTGACAATAAAAGATACGGAATATTGAACCTCGACCGGGCAGCCAATATGCTCGGAAACCTAAGTAATATAGTCCAGCAAAGTAATTCAACAACAACGAATCACAATCATACTTACAAAGCTGGCCTGGATTACAATTTTGATAAAAATAATACGGTTGGATTAGTTGTAGCTGGATATACCAATGACCAAGATGAAATAATAAACAATAAATCGTTCATTAATCATTCTGTTACACAGCCATCCCAAATTATAGCGCTTAATAAGGGGAAAAACAGCTATTCAAATATAGCTTATAACCTGAACTATAAATCTTTAATAGATACACTTGGTCAGCAAATAGATATTGATTTAGCACTTTTAAACTATAATAATGCTGAGCAGGTTATTTATGAGAACAACTTTTTTGATGAGAATGGAAACCCTGGTATGAAGGCAGCAATATTCAGAAATATATCACCAACAGACTTAAAAATAAAAGCACTTACCATTAATTATACACTCCCGCTTTCAAAAACATCAACCGTTGACATTGGTCTTAAATCAAGCCTTGTCAAGACAGACAACGATTTTCTGGTTGAAAACAAAGAGGGAAATTCGTGGTTGAAAGATTTTGAGCAAAGCAATAGATTCCGGTATAAAGAACTTATCAATGCCGCTTATTTAAATCTTAATAAAGATTTGCCTGGTTTCAATATGCAGCTGGGTGTACGCGCTGAGCATACATCCACCAAAGGTAATTCTATTACAATGGCTGAGGTGGTCAAAAGGGAATATTTGGATTTGTTCCCTGTCATTACCTTTAGCAAAAAAATTAACAAGGATAATACAGTTAGTTTAACAGCCAATAGCCGAATAGATCGTCCTAATTATGGCACTTTGAATCCATTTATTTATTACCTGGACTTATACACCTATAAACGCGGCAATCCTGATTTAAAACCGCAATACACTAACAGCTTGTCTTTCAATTATATTTTACGACAAAAATATGGGCTGCAAGTCGCATATAGTCATACGAAGGATGTCATTACCGACATTATAAAGCCAGACACAGTCCGCAAAGCCCTATTTACTTCTCCTGAGAATCTGGCCAGGCAAAATTCAATCAGTTTAAGTCTGAGTATACCGCTGACTATAGCCAGTTTCTGGACTATGTATAATGATCTTAGCGCATATCATGTGAATTTTTACTCCAATAATATTTTAGGCACAACCTATAACAGTAATCAGAATGCCATGAATTTTAAGTCTTATTCTACATTTTCACTAAGTAAAAATTTCAGCTTCGATCTCTCTTATTGCTATCAATCCAGGCAGCTTTTTGGCACCTCCTATTTGAAATCATTTTCATTTGTAGATGCAGGCACGTCCTATAAATTTTTCGGCAATCGTTTAAATGCTAAACTTTCCGTTAAAGACATCTTTAACAAAAAAACACAAATTATATATAGCAACCTGCCTGGATTAAATTACACGATGTACGATAAACCAGAAACAAGGATAATTGTGTTAGGCTTAAGCTATTCCTTTGGTGGTAAGGAAGTAAGACAGCCAAGAAGGAGATCAACAGGAATTGAAGAGGAAAAAAGCAGGATCGGAGGTATCAGGTAATACGATCTCTTAAAAAAATTTCATCAGAATACGGGGGAATAATGGCATTATACAGTTTGCCTGATAGAATCAAAATTTTAAAAAAATTAACTCCATCATACAGAAAAATGTTATTTTTTTAATAATCAAATAAGATTATTATCTTACAAAAACCAAATATACCACTATGACTAAACGCTTCTTTATCCTGCCACTATTGCTGCTTTCAATTTTCAGCTGTAAAAAAAAAGTTTCACAACCTGAAATTAAACTTTTTAGCGCCGATTACAAGGATATGCAATTGAATAGCGGTTTTAAAAACAACAGCATCTCCATCAAGGGAACGGATTGGTCGGTCGAATATGTGAAAGATGCAGTCTCAGGAGAGGTGTTTCTGGATCAGGCCGGACAACCTATAGCCTTAAAGGGCCTGGGTAATGTAGAATTACAAAAAGGATGGCTGAAACTAGAAAGAAAGCAAGCAAATGATCAGCTTACCCTGTCCTTGAAGGAGAATTTAGGTACTACTGCAAGAAAATTCCTGATCGGCATTCTTGCTGACGGAAATCGGGATCAGCTTTCTTTTACCCAAACCCGCGGTAAAGGTTATACCCTAGTGAAAAAGGAAATTACAGAGGTTCCGGGAAGCAGGAAGGAATATACCAGTGAAGAGGGTTTGCATACAATCACGGCAACTAATCCAGACTGGGTAGCAAAGTTTGTTGACATTTCGGACATCTATAAAGATGTGAAACATATGTCTGAATTTACCAGTGACGATGATGACGCATTTAATTGGGTAAATGCAACAGATACATCAGTATTTATGGATGAAATTAAGAAAGATGGCAAGATTTACTGGTCACAGCCTGTAGCCTATAAAAAAGGGCAGTCCTTAGAACCCTATGTAAAAACCGGTGGTAGTAAAATAGAAATTCTTGTTCAAGCCAACACAAGCGCTAAGGCCAGGGGAAAGATAACTTACTTGTCCAGAGAAAGCCATTATACCTTTACCATTAAAAATTCATCTTCAGGAAACCTCTTTGAGGTGTCTGGCACTTGGAAACAGAAAGTGCCAATATCCACGTCTACTGAGCTTTATGAATAATAAACAGTTTCTACTAACGCTGAGCTTTTTCCGTTTTTGGTCTGATTATCAGGAAAACAGCAAACAGATCTCTTATATTAGATCAGTGTAAAAAAACAGCACTTATTTGGTTATAACCGGAGGATTTTGAGCTTAAACAATTCTTTTCACTCCCGGAATCAATAGAATAAGTTTACCGAGCATAAAGCTGCCCAACACAGCTAAAGGAGCTACCAGCAGCAGCTTAATTGCAGGATCAACCGTCCAGTTTCTTACCGCAAGGGTTAGCAAAACTATGACCATCGGATGAAAAATATAAACAGCAAAAGAGCAACGGGATAACCCATTAAGTAGTGGCGATGAAATATTCCACGATCCCTTTGCCCAACTCAGCATTGCGGTTATGATAGACATCCCTATCCATTGTTCCCATACAGCATACAATAGCGACTGCCAGTGAAAACCGCCAGAATACCAGGAAACCGGCATATTCAATTTGACGCGGATAATGAAAAATAACGGAAAAAATAACAAACATAACCATGCAGACCATTGGAGACATTTTCCAGTACGTTCGGATAATCCGTCAAACCATTTATTTCGACACGCCAGCAAACCAACAATAAACAATGCGATGTATTGCGGAAAATGCCCCAATTGAAACCCCAATGGCTTAAGCACCCATCCACCGGGAAATAATATCCTGGTCAAAAAACTTACCACCCCCAATGAAACAGCAAATAGCAAGATAGTACCAGCACCCGGCGCAGGCAGCGGATTTTTGAATGTAATATTGATCAGGCTTCGTCCTGCCACGTAAATCAAAATGAAAATCAATAAAGCTGCAACAAACCACATTACACCAAAATCTACCCAGGAATCATACCCCGACAAGTATTGCAGGTAAGTTATATAATGACCCTTAGCAAAATAATAAACTAAATAACTGATAAAGGGTGAAAATACAAAAGAATAAAACAGCAAAGGGATGCCCAGTCTCAGCAAACGGTCAATAATAAACTGCCGGCATCCTTTCCTATCGTAAGAAGGGGCTGTAAAGTAAGCTGATAGCAGAAAGAAAAAGCCCATAAAGAAAGATTGGTTTATACTCACAAACATCGTCATGGGAACAAGCGCACCAATATGGGTTGTTTTTTGCGTATAATACCAGCCAGTGGAAGAGCTGTAGGCAATAAATGTGTGATGGAGCACCACAAGAACAGTCAACAGTATTTTAATATTATCGATGTAAAATAACTTGTTTAACTGGTCAGATTGAGTTGGCTCTAGTGATGATGACATGATTTATTTTTGTTTAAGATTGATAGGTTAACTCTGTACTGATGGCAAACCTACAAACAACAAAAACACATTCCCAAGCACTTGTTACGGGTAACAAGCCTTTGTGATGAACAACAAGCCTAAGTGATATACTCTTGCTTGAGCTGTTCATACAAGCTGTTAAAACTGTCTAACTGTGCCCTTGAAACAGGAACCTTTGCGCCGGTAGCTTTGAAAGCAAGTAAGTAGCCCTGAGCATTACCTGATACATTTTCGATCAGGAGCATATTCACTAAATAAGCTCTATGGCAACGAAAGAAGTTAGGGTGACTGGAAATTTGTGAATTAAACTGTGTAAGGGAAATCCTTTTGAGTTCGGTACTGAGCTGAGCATCTTTATAACTGGTGAGTTCAATATAATTGCCTTCTGCTTTAGCGAAAAGCAAATCACTTAAATACAAACTAAAGTCGTCTTGTTTAACTTGTGTTTTGATAAAGACCGGAGATTGAATAACCATTTTTGGCTGTTCAACACTCAACGGAATAAATTGAACAACAAACGGAGCACCTTTTTTGGATTGAAAATAGAAATTGGCTACCCGAAAAATCAAATAAAAAAAACTACCCGCCACTAAACTATTCCTTAATTCTTCCCATAAATAATACCACGACAAATTATCGGTGTTATGATAAATTATGTCGCGCATTAAAAAGCCGGCAATGCCTGTTAAGATCAGAACAATTCCTATATGTTTGTATTCCTGAAGTAAGGTCCAGCCTTTTGATTGTGACCGCTTTCTTAAATAATTAAGCGTTCTAAAATAAGTATAAATAACTATTGCCGGCGACAACGCATGAAGAGCACATATGAAGAAATAGTTTATCTTTTGTTCCGGTGCAGACACACCAAAGGGCTTAAATAATAAAAGAAATAGTAGAATAACAACAAAGATAACAGCTGAATTTTTAAGCAGATTACCGGGAAGGTAGCGGTTCGGATATTCAATCTCTTTAAATAAATGTTCTCTGTTAATATAAATTTCCATAGTTTAAGCTACGCTCTGCCGCACATCAAAAATATCATTTTTTATTTAAGCTATCTGATTATTGTGTCGTCCTGTTAGTTTGTCGGTTACTCTTGCCCGGTACAGGGGCTGAAGACTGAAAACCTATTTTTAGAAACGTAAAATCAACTCAAATTTTCAGAAAAGTCATTAATAAAAAAGGATTGTAACATTGAATCTGTGGCTAATCGGCCACTATTTGTGAAACACCCAGATAAACATACGCTTACTATAATGCAGCACAGTTTTATGGAGTGAAGGCATCACAGCAATTAAAAACAAGACAATGGACAGCACGATAGCAATAGTCAAAAATATCGCCCTGTAACCTAATATCTGTGCCTGAAGGTCTACTGCCCGTCCCAAAGAACTGTAAGCAAGAGAAGTTGCCTGCTCCGTAGTGTAACCTTTGGAGCTGAACATTTGTACATAACTATTTAGCCGTTCGCTGGTTGCAAAATCAAGAAAGCTCACCCGGTTTAGAATCCCTGTTTTATAGTCTTTATTAAAGTAAAGCTGCAGGTTGTAAAATCCTGCAATAGATTGAAGGGTGGCATTAAAGCGGGTACATGCGGCAACAAAAATGCCAGTAGTCCCCGTATGTTTCGGTGCAGAAGACAGGATGAAAATAACTACCGGAACGAAAATCAGTCCTGCAGATGCCCCCTGAAGGAACACAGGGATAATTAAATCTGGAAAGGAAAGGTCCGGGGTGAATACAAAATACATCCATAGGTGATATATGATCATGATGCTAAACCCTACGATCAGAAACCCTTTAGTAGAATGGCGGTTCCTGATGATCAACTGCCCTGATAAAATCATAAACAGGATAATACCGCTTACATTGCAAAGTCCTAAGATCATTAATCGATAAGGGCCCCAACCAAGGACACCTCCTGTATAACTGTAAATGAGATTGATAGAATCCTTGAAGCCATAATAAATAGCGAGTATCACCAACCCAATTACAAAATTGCGCGATTTAAAAATACTCAAATCAATTAAGGGCCTTCTGATCAGGTATTGTCTGAAAAGAAAGCATAATGTGCCAGAAGCCGCAGCCAGAGAAGAAATTATAATTCTTCTGTCCTGAAACCAATAATATTTTGAGCCATAAACCATGGTATAAGTCAGGGAAGTTGCTGCAGCAATGAGCAGTACAAAGCCAATCCAGTCTAATTGATAGAGCGGATATTTTTTATGGCCTGAGGTTGATTTTAAGGCAAGCAATACGATAACCAGGGTGGCCAGCTGAAAAATGATGGAATAAACATACACCTGGGTCCAGTCTGAACTATTCACTACCATGGCAGCGGCGATACCTATAATTACCCCATTGCTGAAAATAGACCCGTAAAATACTGAAGATCCAATGGCCTGCATATGTTCTGTTTTAAGCCTGGAATAGATCAACACGACCATACAACCTGCGATATTACAAACTACAATACCTTGTAAGAACCGGACAACGAAAAACACATTAACGTCCCTGATGAACAGACAAGCCAGACTGAGCAGAATTCCTGCTGTTATGTTGACGATGAGGTAATTTCTCGTTTCGAAATAGCGCAAAAAGCGGAACTGTATAGGGAGTATGCCCAATATACCAACATAACATATCTGCATGCCAAACGACAAATCTTCACTTTGAAAGCCCAGCAAAGAGATCAGGTAATTCTGGGTCATCGCAAATACCCCGAATTGAACCAGCGAAGACATCAGGATCAGGAACAGGGCGATACGGACACCCCAGTTCCAATCTATGATCCAGTTCTTGAAGTATTGAGGCCCCCTCATGATTTTCTTTGTTTCTGAATAGATACGATTACATTCATCCCCACTTTAACAGCATTCATATCGTCCTGATTGAGTTTAATTTTAACTGGAATGCGTTGAACTATCTTTACAAAGTTCCCGCTTGAGTTATCTGGAGGAAGCAATGAAAATTTAGAGCCGGTAGATCCCGATATAGCCTCAATAGTACCGCTGTAGTGTGCGCCATCGAGCGCATCTACACTAATATCTACAACCTGGCCGATGTGCATTCCCCCAACCTGGGTTTCCAGGAAATTAGCAGTAACCCATTTTTCTTTTTCATTGATGATATAGACCAGAGGTTGTCCCGGTTGTATCTGCTGGCCAGTCAATACAGTTTTTCTTCCCAATCTCCCACTGTATGGAGCTGTGATTACGGTATATGAAAGGTTAATGCGGGCCAGTTCCAGCTGAGCTTCTTTTTTCTTTAAATCAGCCAATAGCAGACCTGTCTTAGATTTAAGTTCCAGAATTCTGGCCTTGCTGGCTGTCAAGCTGCTTTTTGAAGCGTTAAAATCACTTACTGCTACATCATAATGAGCTTTTACCTGCTCGAATTCAGCGCCAGTTACGGCTTCTGCCTTTACCAGGTTTTTATATCTGTTGATGTCCTGCTGACTTTGCCATTGCCGTGCTTTAGCACCTTCAATCTGATCTTTATTGACTGTAGTAGCTACTTCCGCTGCATAGACGCTGGCATCTAACATTTTAAGCTGTGCATGGGCATCATCAACTGCAGCCTGCGCTTCCTGCAACCTGGCTTTATATTCACGGTCCTCGATTGTGATTAAAGTATCTCCCGCCTGAACAGGAAGATGTTCGTTAAACCAAACTTTTTTAATATACCCTCCCGCCCTTGCGGAAACCGGATTGATGTTTGCTTCCACCTGCGCATCATTGGTTTCTTCATATTTTTGCATTCGCAATAAATAACTGACCGCGTAAAATATACCCGTTACAACGACCAGTGCTGCGACAATTGAGAGTGTGATATTACCTGCATGAGGTCTTTTTCTTTCCATTTTTATAATCACTAATAGTTCTTAAATTTTGTCCTGCTGTTTTAAAGTCTTCCTGTGGAATAAAGCATCCGGTAATAGATCATCATTGCTTCTACTTGTGAATTGACCAAATTGAACCTTGAACCCTGAAACAGGTTATCAGCATCCAGTAAGTCGGTCAGTAGTGCGAGTTGGTTAAAGTATTTGGTGCTCATGATTTCATAATTCGCTTTAGCCTGCTGAATAGACTTTTGATTCACCCCGATCCGGTTTAGGGCTTCGCTATATTTAATATAATAACCTTCAATTTCCTGAAGTTTATCGTCCAGCTGAGCTTCTTTTTCTTTTTCGGCCCTATTTAAACGCCATTTTACTGCTGCAACTTTGTGCTTATTCTGGTACAAAGAAGAAATACTGTACTGCGCTTTTATTCCAACGAAACCGATAGCATATAGCTGGTCCACTGCCGGTTTAAAAAGAAAATTCGGATAGTTGAAACCATAGGCCGTCACGAGGTTTAAAGTTGGCAGGTTATAGCTCCTGGTTAGTTTGAGGATAGATTGATTTAACGCTATCGATTGATCCGATTTTAATATATTAAATGCCCCCTCACCTTTGGTTTTTACTAAAGCTTCTAATTCATCGGCAGAAGGTTTAATCATGGCGGCAGAATCTTTGGGAAGGATAAGGGTAGATTGCGACAGGTTCAGCAGAACGGCTAGCTTTTGACCCGAGATCTTAATATCATTCTCTGTTGAAGCTAAATCAAGCTGAACATTTGACAACATCACCTCTGCTCTCAATACATCACTTTTCGTTACTTTTTGATTTTTGTAAAGTGTTGTAATATTCTTCAGGCGAAGCTCTGCCCGCTTAAGTTGATCGGTGGTAAACCTTTTAAGGTCATATAACCTGATCAGTCCCAGATAATAAGAAGCCGCCTGTAATTTAATACTGCCAGATCGTTCTTTTACATTCAAAGAAGCTATATCGGTTTTAACAGATTGCTGCTCTTGTATGGCTTTTATTCTCCCTCCACTATATACATTAAAATTGCCTTCCAATCCTAAACTGGCCTCGTTTGGTGTTGGATACCTTGGAGCAGAGTTGCGTCCCCCTAAACCATCTTCATATACAGACAGACTTGAATAACGAAGATAAGACGCTTTTGCTTCAAACTGCGGGAGCGCCATTAGCCTGGTATCTTTTTTCTCGGCTTGTGCAGCTGATTCTTCTATTTTATCAATATCTATCCATTTATTCTTTGCTCCGGCTAATGTAAGTGCTTCTTCTAAAGAAAGTTGTTTTACATTTTCATCCTGGGTAAAACTTTGTCCTTTACTGGTAAAAACGCTAAATAATAAAATTGGTATTAGAATAAACTGGGTTTCAAATTTCATTACGGATTAATTTTTCGTCCGTGCAAAACTACCCTCATTACAATCGCGCCTGATGAGCAAACCCGAAAAATACTGGTACTTTTCGTGCATTCAATCCACATCCAAACCGATTTATGTTTTCCAATTGTCTACTTTTGCATGGTACTGCTAGAGCTGTTGCCAATGGATGCCCCAAAGACTAAAGGAATTAAACACATATCATCCGCTGAATATATCAGTCGTTTTGTAAATACCTATTCGACTGTGCAGTTTAAGAACGCAATGGTACAGGTATACGATTATCAAAACCACTCTAAATTCTTAAAAACACCAACCACACTTTTCCGGCCGGATTACAACTATGTTATTTATCTTAAAAGTGGTTTCATTAAAAAACAACTGGGTACAGAGATAAAATGTATTGAGGCTCCTGCAGTTGTTTTTGTTGGTGCGGGTCACGTAGTTGGAATGAATGAAGTATCTGCTGATCCGGAGGGAACAATTGTAGTCTTTGAGAACGATATATTAAATGAAATTCTTTCCAGACAAGATTTGCTTAAATTGTTCGACATCAACCCTATTATCAAACTGAATGAAAAAACAAGTGCATATATTGGCGCATTAGGTGAGCTCCTATTACATGAATATCAGGAAAATAAAATGGACATGCAGGTCATTACCCCATTACTGCAGGCAATGTTCCAAAAACTGTTAAGCTTATCTGACCGGCATTTTGTGCTTTCACAGAGCCATTTAATCGCCCTTCGCTTTAAGGAGCTGGTCTATAGAAATTTTGTACAGGAAAAAAGTGTTTCCTATTACGCCAGGGAAATGGCCATTACTGAAAACTATCTGAATAGATGTTCTAACCAGATTTTAAACAAATCAGCAAAAAAATTCATCATTGAAGTTACAGTTTTACAAAGCAGGATTTTACTTCAGGATATGGGAAAGCATGTGGCTGAAATTGCAAATGAACTTAATTTTGACGATCCGGCATACTTTACCAGGATGTTTAAAAAAGTAACAGGTATTTCACCATCAGATTATAAAAAACAAATATTAAACAATTTATGATTCCAAGCTAAAGTGGTTAATTTTAAGCAGGGGACCCAAACTCTTTAGCTATCATGAACTCGGAATATCTCTCAAAAGACGATGGACTTTATAGTTCCTGCTGAATAAACCACTCAATATATTGTGGTAAAGATGTACCTGCATAATATGGTAAATTCATCAGCAGATATGGCTTTTTATTTGGCGTGATTGCTTTCTCTACATTGAATGTGCCTGCATACATTCGAATAGCATAAGGATGATCTACTGCATCAATGAACAGGTGAAGTGATTTTAAACTCCCTGTACTTCCCGATTTTATCTCTATTGGAAAGATTAAGCCGTGATAAGAATAGAGCAAATCAACTTCAGCGCTTGAAGTATTTTTGTCTCTAACCCAAAAACTGGGCGTTTTCGCTGAAATACTTAGCAGGGATATAAGCTCTTGTGTAACTAAGTGCGGTATAACCGCACCTTTATAAGCGCTGTTCAAGTCTTGCATTGCCAGCATTTCTGCTTGTATTCCGAGAGAATAGTTAACTAATCCTGTATCCAGGAATTGTAAGCGTGGAGCTTTTTTCAGATCAGTTTTCAATGGAGGATTTATATCTGTTGTAGGATAAATCAAACGAACAATTTTTGCATCATCAAGAGTTCTAAATGCCTCTCCTACCCCTCTTGAACGTTTAATAATGATAAATTGAACTATAAAATCAGTAAGTAATCATCTTATTAACGAATCGTAACCAGCTGCTTTGAACTAAGAAAATATCAAACCCAAAACTTGAAATTTAATCCCTGATCCACAAGTTTATGACTTGATCCTGTATTAATACAAACCGTTACAATCAACAGAATAACCCCCATTCAATCAGACAAATCTTCCTCAAAACAGAAATGGCCCTTAAACACAAAACCCCGCGTTTAGAAACGAAAAAAGCCGCTTCTCTTTTCAGAAAAGCGGCTTTTTAAGCAGTGACCCAAGTGGGCGCTTCTCGAACCATTTCCTGTCTGATTTACGTTTAATCACTGATTTGACTAAAAAAATTGCATAATAAATACGCGGTGATTCTTTATGATAAATGCCAAATAACAAAATTGATATGAACCAGATTTAACCTAGTCCTTGACTTCAGAAATCAATTCAGTTATAGTTATGGTTTTCTTTTTAATGCCGCCCGCTTTACTGGCCGACTCTCCGCCGTGCAAATTGATGAAAATGATGTAAAAGATCTTATCTCTAAAATTGACCCTTTGCGGCCAGGTATTATCTTTTTCAGTCCCTGTTAATTCGAATTTTATCGCATCAAAATTAAACACAACCAATATCCGATGTTCTTATGATAATCATCTGCATATTTTACTGTTTGGGCAAAACCTCCTTTTATTCTGTTTAGTCCATATCCTTTACTTTCATCCGTAATCTTGATCTCCAACACAATAGGATCTTCAGTGTGTAACATACTCACGACATCCGCCCGCCCTGATGCTGACAAGGGTGTTGAGAAAGGGAATTCAATACCCTGATCAAATAGAAATAACCTTAGATTGTCTTCAAGTTTGCTTTCCCCAGTCTTGCTGTTAGATGTATATAGTACATTCAGTTTTGCTTTAAAAAACCATTCGCATCTGAGTTTATATTTTTCCAGCAAAAAAAGTACAGAACTGGATTCACCCAACACATCGTTAAGATAATTGACTATGGGATCTATGATCAACTCGACATATTCAATCACCTTATCATTGTTATTAGAAGCAGTGCAAAACTCCCAAAGAAGGCCTTGTGGATTTGTTCTAGGTTTTGATAAAAAGTATCCAATCAAATGAAATTTGTAAACCGCTTCTTCTTCCTCGCTATCAAAAGTTAGACAACTAAATTGATCAGTATCAAGCACAAAAACAGTCTCACTTGGAACATAAGTGCTTTCAGATAAGATCGACAGCAGAGCGGGTGTATTTATTACTTTATCAAAAAATACTTATGCGAATTGTTAAACTGATCATGGCTGGATTTCATTACTCGGTTCCGCCACTCTTTCAAATTTACTCTCAGGTTATGATTATAGTACATTATTTAAACATATTTTTTAAAGCTTTCTCCAAATCCTTCACGACTTGATCCACTTGGTTTAATCCTGTATGAAAAGTGGAGTCTGCATCGACTAGGTGAATTATTTTTTTACAGTTATGGCAGAAGCAAAGTTCCTCCAATTTAATGTCCCTGACCATTACATCAAAGTTATAGCCACACGATGGGCAGTCAAGATCGATCCAGTTGTAAAGCAAATGGAACATTCAGCAATTTACTCAATTAATCATCAATCCAGATAATTTTCCGTTATCACAGAAATCCAACAACCCATCAAATACTTAATTGATTAAAAACCGCAACTTTCGCTATGGTACTTTCTATACCGTCCGTTCAAAAGATATATAGGAAAGATCAATAACTTCATCTCTAATCTTAGTTTCGTTAGAGGATAGATCGACATATTTAAATTTATAATCTATTTTAACAACGTCAAGAAGTTAGCGTTCTTATAATCTTCCTTATTTTGATTGTATATAGCGGAAGCTGGATATATTTCAAGACAGGGCGACTTTTGGTTGGATCTTAAGTAGTCAAAATGAGCAGACAAGGGTAGAAAGATCTGTGTTACCATATTACCAAAATTAACGATCAGCGTTAATTCAGATGAAAACCACCATCTTTGAAAATCCAATTTGCTTCATAAAGCTCTGCGAAAGGATCTGCAAACTTTCTATTGACTACTTTAGTGATGTAAACAATTGGAATGTAAGCCGACGCAGATGTTTTCCCAAGTAGCCAGTCAAACAAAGCCCTGTATTTTTCTAGACGATCTACTGGCAATATGGAAAGGCCAATTTTCACCAATGCTTTATAAACATGTAATGGTTTAAATGATGGTATCCGGAAACGGACCGACAGTTTTGTATTCTCGTGACCATACACTAAGTCATCTATATTTCCCAATTTAATTTTTAGTTCCCCATCTACTGATTGAACAATGGTCCTGGTCAACTCATCATTGTTTTCTGTTCTCGGACTGAATGCCGGAATTTTCTTTTTCCCTTTTACCTGAACCATTGTTAAATATGGAAGGAAAATTTAGACAAATGACTTTCATAGCCACTGAATAACACATTACTTGTATTAGGTTAAACGTTGTATCTATTTCTAATTTCATATTTGAATATAAGCGTTTGTCTATTCGTTAATAAATCAATTGACAATTTATTTACGGAATATGAAACGAGTAATTTACATAGGTTGCTCCGATAATCAAAATTAATCTATCAAGTCTTTAGTTGGGATTTCGATCAGCTTATTACAATATTCCGAATCCCTTGACTCTCTGTAAAATATGTGGATTTTATCATAATTATTCTTGTGACTTATAGCAGAATAGACCTTCTTGGCAATTGACTTGGACAGAGAATCTAAGAACAAACTATCTTTCAGGCAGTAGGATTCCAGAAAATCCTTCTTTTTACTCTCAAGGATAACATAGAAAGTGCCATTCGTTCTATTCTTGGCGATTGCAGGCCCACTATGCGTAAACGAAACATCGCATTTATAATTGGTAGCTAATTGTTTTTCTAGTGTTGATTCTTGGGCAGTCAATTTAACTTTATATCCATATTCAGTAGTTTGGTATACACCATGGAAAAAGTTATTTAAAAACAAAACTGAGAATATGGCAATTAAAATTATCAATACAACTATTATTGCTCGTTTCATATTAATGTTTTGGTATATAATTTAATCGAATTCCATTTACAGAGCCAAATTTTGTTCCGTTTGGGGTAGATTCGGGCTTTTGCTTCCAAATAATTCTTCCCTTTTCCATAAACATACCTATAACAACTGACCTTAGATCTTCTAGGTAAGGAAAGACTTCTTCATTTTTACTATATCCATGTACACTCTTCCATGTTAAATTGGAGTCATTTGCAATTCCCCATTTATCGACTCCGGATTTGATCCTGTAGTTTCCTGTAATGTAGTCTTTTAGCCAGCCCGTTTCAAAACCTAGCTGATATGTCATAGGCTGCGGTGGAGTATCAAAATCTTCTGCTTCATCGGTAGATAGGTGCACAACAGTGTCAACTTTCCACCCTTCTTTTATTAAGAACTTTGCTAATCCTGCACCATATCCACCACCTTCACTATGGGTAACCATATAAAAGGCATGCTTTCTTTTATCCATTCCCTCCAATAAATTACCATGTATAGATCTTGCGTTTTTATTATGCTGTTCAATTTTGCTAATATTCGCCCCGGAATAAATGCCCTTTTTATCTGCATTTTCAATATACCTTTTAAAATATGCATCATCAAAAACTCTAAGATCTGTTAGCCCCTTGTTAAACCGGTCTGCTCCATCACTATCCCCACCCATAAATGATGATCCGTCAAGATATATATGTGTGTTAGGAGCTTCATATAAACTGAAAAAACGCTCTGCGGCTTTCTCAAATTCTTTGAAACCTCCTTCTTTAGAGCCCCAATAACGTTTACCGGGCTCCGTTGATTTCATTATCGAACCAATCGGGCCACCATTCCAATATCCGTTCACAAAGATAATTTTCCCCTTATTTACCATATAAATAAAGATTAAACTGGCCAATCATTGTTATGATCAACACCATTAATAGTTAAACTTTTTGCGGCTATAATTATCGTCGTTGTCATGCTAGCAGATCCAATTGCATTATAATGAGTGTGGTACTCAACACAATAGGCATCAATAAAAGCAACTCTCTGGAATGCAGTCTCTTCATCAATCTTGTAGAATGTGATCATTCCCGACCTGACTTTATAACTGTCAACCATCCATTTTAATAGTAAAGTATCTGGTGGAGTGCTAATTTGCACCATTATGTTACCACCCCTTGCAGGTGTTGAAGGCCTACTTTTATCATCTAGCAATTGATGAAATGAATAGTTGCATTGCATAACGCTATACTTAGCAACTGGATTATCCTTAAAACTTAGGTGTGTGTTAAACGATGACATACAAGTTGATTTATGTTTATAAGTAGATTACTAAAAGTAATAATTAATATCGAAAAAAGATATTATATTAAATAGGAATCTTATCCGTCTTGCTTATTCAGCTGTCACAGACTAAAGTGCATTTTCCTTATAAAGAAATGATTGGAATTGGGGGTTAGCGAACTAACACGCTTTTTCGAGAAAAGAGTAGATTAATGAGTACAGATGATAGCTATTCTCATTAATCTACTGCTTCCTAACAATTAAAATTACCTGTCAAAGGCCGGATTCCCTATCCCTTTGTTTCCTGAAAAGCAGAGGCTTCAACCTAAAGTATACAACATGAGGTTTGATTTCAGCTGTTTCAAAGAGACCGAACTAACAAAAGCTGTGATTATGATTCAAAAAATTTATATTCGGCTGCTAGTGATCGGGGAATAACTAATTTGACTTCGGGTCATAACCCTTTCTACTATTTGAAATTCGCTTAAATTCGGTTTTATAACCTTGGTGTCAAAAAGTGATCTACTTTCAACCGGGATCTTTGGACTTTCAGTTGAACATAATAACGGAACACCAATCATCTGTAACTCACCTCCTGGATAGACCGCAATTGAGCAAATCTGAAATTCATCAATTTTCTTTGTAAGCTTTAAATGCCCAAAGGAATTGTTGTCACGCTGCTTCTCATAACCAATACTTAGTAGATAATTGACAAACTCATCAAACTGTTTATGTTTCTGATTTGAATATTCTTCTGATACAGTAGTGTCTCGTTCAATGTTTATCTCTTCAAAGTAATTGCCATCTTCGAAATATCCCGTTTCAAGCGATTTAACGAGGCTGAGTTTACCTTGCAGAGCGAGACAAACCTGTTCTTGAACCTTGTCAACAATAGACCAATCTCGATCCAGATAAATGTCTGTTGTCTTGTGTTCTTCGTTGACGTGATTTAAAGCTTCTCCAATATCATCCTTAGATATACCACATTTATTCCTCGCAATATTGGCAAAACTATGTCTTGCCCAATACATGGTGATTTCTTTAAATCCAAGAATTTTATTCAGGTCTCTAAAACCCATGGATAGTGCTGTGTTAAAGGCGTCTTCTGCACAGTATCTGACCTTCAAAACGCCAATGTATTTGTTTATGATCTTCCTTGCTTCCGGGAGAATTCTAACGCTAAAAAAAGCATTGTCCTCTCTCTGTCCAGATGTTTTTGACCTGTTGTAGTCCCACCTTTTACTTTTCGGTTTCAATAAGTCGAGAAAGTTATAAAAATCACATGCATTCGCCCCACATGAATAAAAACTCAACATGTAAAAGTCACGCGCGAGCTCGGCCCTACTTCCTGGTTTAGGTTTGCAAGTTTTAATTGCTCGTACTTGCTCAATCGTATGACATCGCTTCTGTGTTTTTGGTGACGATCCCAGTTTGTATGTATCAAAAGGGTAATGTTTAATCAAGATTAATCCAAAGTCTATGTTGTTATATGTTCTTTTGGCTTCATTGAATAGCGTTCTAAGATCTCTCAAATGATTATAAAGCCCTCCTTTTTTTAACCCATTTTGAGTAGACATAACTTCTTTACCGAGCTGATTTATTCTAACCATGGACCTTGGAGCTTTAAGCCACTTTTCATAAGAAAAAAGCATGTTTGAATTTATTTCTTCAATCGGCACGCTTGTTCTTCGAAAGTAGTCACAAAGGCTATTAACAACAGTACGAAAATTATTTGCAGAACCATTTCGTTTCTCCGATCTTAACACCGCTATATGTTCTCGGCTGAATGCTATAAAATCTATATTTTTTCCTTTTTTACTCAAATAATCTCTCAGAGCCTCGCAAGAGAGCGAATCTAACTTAATCCCGAGATTACTTATTGTGGACCTGTGTTCTAAAAGTTCGTCATCGATGACTTTTAGAATAAACTTGTCTTTAATTGTAAAATCTGCTGTCAATTGTTTCTGGGAAAGATAGTGGGTGGTATCAAAGAATTTTCTTTCCTTTTTGTGGTAAACACAAATTTTAACATTAAACGTTCCATCAATCCTAGAGTGATGGGAATAAATTTTAGCACTAACAGTTGCCATAAAAATGGTTGCTTGGCACACAAGTTACGTTACATTTACGTTACACTTTTGCGTGCAGTTAAACAAAAATCCTTGTTGAACCTGACTTATGGACGACTGCCAAAACCAGTGCTGAAGGCTAAAAATACCTACGTTTAGAAACGAAAAAAGCCGCTTCTCTTTTCAGAAAAGCGGCTTTTTAAGCAGTGGGCCATGATGGGCTCGAACCATCGACCAAAAGATTATGAGTCTTCTACTCTAACCAGCTGAGCTAATGGCCCGCGTAAAATCTATTAGATTTTGCGAGTGCAATGTTACATATTTGTATCGAATTTTAAAAATACTTTATGCAAAAAATTAAGAATATAATCTTCGATTACGGAAATGTGATCTTTGAAATCGACTTCAGAATTACGCAAAACTCTCTGGCACAAATCGGTATACCAAATATAGAAACTTTTTTCGGTCATTCAGGACACCATAAAATATTTAATGAATTAGAGACTGGAGCCATCACTCCTGCTCAATTCAGAGACGGAATCAGAGAAATTGCACAAAATTCAGCACTAACTGACCAGCAAATTGATGGCGCATGGAACAGTTTATTGATCGGTGTACACCCTGATACGCATCAGGTACTGCTTGAAACAAAGAAAAATTACAGAACTTTTCTTTTGAGCAACACTAATCAGATCCATTACGACTATATCATGGACTATCTCCAAAAAGAACATAACGTACCCAGCAATGATCACCTGTTCGAGAAAGCCTATTACTCCCAGCTCATGAAGCTCCGTAAGCCACATATAGAAATATTTGAACAAGTGATTAAAGAAAATAATCTTAATCCCGCAGAGACGTTATTTATAGACGATACCCCAGGTCATTTGGAAGGCGCAAAGAAAGCAGGACTACAAACCTTACTCATGACAGAAAAGCCAGAAAACCTCGGCGCATTCTTAAAAAGTAATGGTATATTAATATAGATGAACAACAATCAACAAATGCCCGATCATAAATACAAAACAATCAAAGAATTTTACCCGTTTTATCTGCAGGAACACCAGAATACCACAAACAGGATATTACACTTCATAGGAACAGGACTTATCGGCCTCTGCTTTATTACAGCCATGCTTTTCCACAATTTCATCTTCTTTGCACTCATACCAGTTGTCGGCTATGGATTTGCATGGGCAGGACATTTCTTTTTTGAGAAAAATAAGCCAGCCACCTTTAAATACCCATTGTTCAGCCTGGCAAGTGATTTTTTATTATTCGGCGACTTGATGATGGGCAGGCAGCCCTTCAAAGTTAAATAGCTGATATTGATAATAATATAAAACTTAATAGACATACGCTATATCAGTATAGAAATTAGGTGTTGGGATACCGTTAGAATACTAGCTACTTTTATCAAAGCAAAACGAAATAACCATGGAAGAAACGAATAAACCAACGCGCAAATTAACAACTGCATCCGGCAGGCCTTATGCCGAACATGAGAACTCTCAGTCTGTAGGCAGAAGAGGCCCTTTATTATTACAAGACTTTGTATTACATGAGAAAATGGCCCACTTTAACCGGGAACGTATCCCTGAAAGAGTAGTGCATGCCAAAGGAACAGGCGCATATGGTACACTGACAATCACCCATGATATATCAAAGTATACAAAAGCAAAGATTTTCAATCAAATTGGCAATACCTGTAAAATGTTTTTACGTTTCTCTACCGTAGGTGGCGAAAAAGGTAGCGCTGACTCTGAAAGAGATCCGCGTGGCTTTGCACTTAAGTTTTATACAGAAGATGGTAACTGGGATTTAGTAGGAAACAATACACCTGTTTTCTTTATCAAAGACCCTAAAAAATTCAGTGACTTCATTCATACTCAGAAACGCGAGCCAAGAACGAACCTGAAAAGCCCGACAATGATGTGGGATTTCTGGTCATTGAACCCGGAAAGTCTTCACCAGGTCATGATCCTGATGTCTGACAGAGGCACACCATTCTCTTATCGTCATATGGATGGATTTGGTAGCCATACTTATTCAATGATCAATGCTGATAACGAACGTGTGTGGGTTAAATTCCACTTTAAAACCCAGCAGGGAATTAAAAACTTTACAGGCCCTGAAGCAGATGCCATGCGTACACAGGATATGGATCACTCGCAACGTGATTTAGTAGAGGCAATTGATAACAAAGACTTCCCAAAATGGGCCATGAAAATCCAGGTGATGACAGAAGAAGAGGCAAAAACCTTCAGATGGAATCCATTTGATCTTTCTAAAGTATGGCCACACGGTGAGTTTCCATTGATAGACGTAGGTGAAATTGAATTAAATCAAGTTCCAAGAAATTATTTCGCCCATGTAGAACAGGCAGCTTTCGCCCCTTCTAACCTGGTGGACGGAATTGGTTTCTCTCCTGATAAAATGTTACAGGGCCGTATATTATCTTATGCAGATGCACACCGTCACCGTTTAGGTGTGAATTATGAGCAGATCCCGGTCAACGCCTGCCCTTTCATGGTCAATAATTACCACCGTGACGGACAAATGCGGATAGATGATAACGGAAATGAGGAACCTAATTACTATCCAAATAGCTTTGGTGATGTAATTCCTGATGAAAGTTATAAAGAACCAGCCTGGGAATTAGAATCTAACGTAGCAGACTGGTTTGATAGAAACGAAGGTCCGGGTGATAATGATCATTATACACAACCGGGTGATTTATACCGTAAAGTAATGAGTGATGCTGACCGTAAAAATTTAATCAGCAATATTGTTGGCGCGATGAGCGGTATTAGCGGCCCAAGAAGAGATCAGATCATCAACCTGCAGCTTTGCCATTGGTTCAGAGCTGATATAGGCTTAGGGATGGCGATTGCAAGCGGATTGGGCATTGACGCTAACCAGGCTATGCAGCAGCAAAAGCACTAGGCTAAAATCCCCCCCCAAACACACCAATTAGTTCTTTTTCCAAACCCCTGTTTACTTCATGTAAGCAGGGGTTTTTAGTGCGCCTGAAGAATTTATAATGTTCCCTTGTACAAGCTACTTATAACAGGCTCAAACAAAAACCTATAAACAGCAAAAACCGTCTTATAACTTAATACAAGACGGTTTTTAATTATAATTTAAGGAATTACCCGTTTCTTCTTTGCTTCTCTCTTGCAATCAAATCAAGCTCTCTGCTGGTTTGTCCGGCAACTGAGGTATTCTCTTGCGCACGCCTGAATAAATACGGCATAACAGCTTTAACTGGCCCATAAGGCACATATTTAGCTACATTATATCCTGCATCAGATAAATTGAAACTCAGGTTATCGCTCATTCCCAATAACTGGGCGAAATAAACGTGTGGGTGGTTATGATTAATTTGATGCGCATCAAGCAATTCAGCCAATACTCTGCAGCTGGCTTCATTATGCGTTCCGCAAACTACACCAATCTGCTCTACATGATCTGCACAGTAAGTGATAGCCGCGTTATAATCTCTGTCTGTTGTTTCTTTATCTGGCTGAATCGGAGAAGGGTAACCCCTTTCGGCTGCTCTTTTACGCTCTTTTTCCATATAAGCACCACGAACAATTTTAGCACCTAAAATAAAACCTGCTTCTTTAGCAACCAGATGATCAGCTTTTAAATGCGCAAGTTTATCATGACGATATAATTGATAAGTATTGTAAACGATCAGTTTTTCTTTGTTGAATAAGATCATCATATCTAAAGCCAGCGCATCGATCGTGTCCTGAATCCAGGTTTCTTCCGCGTCAATCATTACAGGTACATCCTTTTCAAATGCTGTTCTGCAAATCCGCTCACAACGATGCTTTACTTTTTCAAACTCAGCTTTCTCTTCTGTTGAAAGTTCAGCTTTAGCGTCCAGTTTTTCCAGTAAGCCGAAACGTCCGATACCCGTCACTTTAAAGACAGTAATAGGTACGCGTTTATCGCCTGCTGCCCGGTCTATCGTTCTGATAATCTCTGCACAGGTAAAATCAAATACGTGCTCCTCTTCTTCACCCTCTACAGAATAATCCAGGATCGTACCTACTTTTCCATCAGCTAACAGACCGATTGTACGCTCACACTCTGCGATAGTCTCTCCACCGCAAAATTGCTTGAAGATGGTAGATTTGATGATACCCTGAATCGGTAATCCGATGTTTAAAAATAAATTTGTCACAGGCGGGCCTACCTGCGTCAAAAAATTGCTACTCATTATTTTAAATAACCAGTATGCGCTGTTTAGTTCTGATTTTGATTTATTACGAAAAGCTATCTCCGTATTGTCAAAATTTAGTTTTTTCCCTGGGGATACTTGCATTTGGATTGATGTATTAGTCAAACGGACGCAAAAATATAAATTCCGGGACTATCATTTGCAAAACCCTTTATAAATAATTGTAAATTTGCAGTACAATGATAGAATTTAAATTAGAAGGCGAATTTATTCCCCTTATTTCTTTGCTAAAAGCTACCGGACTTGTTCAAAGTGGCGGCGAAGCGCAAACAGTGGTAGAAGATGGTCTGGTAAAGTATAACGGCAATGTAGATTACCGCAAGCGTTTAAAAGTACGTATCGGTGATGTTGTTGATTTTATGGGCAACCAAATAAAAATAGTATAATGAATAAACTGGAAAGTGCTGGTCACAATATATATTTTGATACCAGGTTAGCACCCTTAGCAGAAATCATTGAAAACGGAAAGTACAGCAATGTCTTTGTTTTCGCAGACCGGAATACGGCAGAACTTTGTTTGCCTGTATTCAGGGACATGCTGGATGATTTTAGCGGGTTTGACCTGATCGAGACTGATCCGGGTGAAGAGAATAAGAACATTGATTTTTGTATCGGTATCTGGAAAACTTTACTCGATTTTGGCGCAGACCGCAAATGCCTGGTTATTAACCTTGGTGGTGGCGTAATTACGGATATGGGTGGTTTTGTAGCCGCTACGTACAAGCGTGGGGTGGATTTTATCAATATCCCTACCACATTACTTTCGCAGGTTGACGCTTCTGTGGGCGGGAAAACTGGTATTGACATTGATAATGTAAAAAACATGGTCGGTACTTTCAGTTTACCACAAGCTGTATTCATTGAAGCAGAATTTTTGAAAACATTACCACAAAGGGAATTGCTTTCAGGATTCGCGGAAATGATTAAACACGGATTAATTGTAGATCACGAATACTATCATCAATTAAAGGCTGCTGACTATAAAAACATAACAACCGCAGCGATACACCGTTCGGTAGAGATTAAAAATGAAGTTGTAACCGCTGATCCCCAGGAAAAGGGTTTACGCAAGATCTTAAACTTTGGTCATACCATCGGCCATGCTGTTGAAAGTTATTCTTTGAGCAAAGATAAAAAGCCATTGACTCATGGAGAAGCTATTGCTATCGGAATGATATGTGAAGCTTATCTTTCTCATAAAAACAGTACCCTTAGTGCAGAAGAGCTGGAAGAAATACGTCAGTATATCTCTAAAGTGTACCCTGCTTATAAAATTAAAGAAAAATCGTTCGCCCAACTTTCTGTATTAATGCAGAGCGATAAGAAAAATGAACATGGTAATGTACTGTTTTCATTATTGCAAAGCATTGGAAAATGTACTTACAACTGTAGAGTTTCAGAAAGCGACATCGTCGAGAGTTTGGAATATTACAATTTAACTTATGCTAAATGATCCTAGAAATATAACGCTCTCCCTGTTATTCGGTCTGCTGATTGTGATTTCCGTCGTGGAAATGTACATCAGTTACATGCACGACAGGAAGTTATATGCTAAAAGGGATACGTGGACAAACGTATACCTGATGGGCCTGGCTTTTTTAATCAATATATCGACTAAAACAGCTACGTTCTTTTTATTGAATTACTGTTATCAGTTCCACCTGTTCGAAATTAAAAATCTTTTCGTCTACTGGGTAGTACTGGTACTTGCACAAGACCTGTTGTATTGGGTATTACATACTTCAGGTCATTATATCAGGTTTTTTTGGGCGATGCACGTTACACATCATTCGTCACCCCTATTTAACCTGACCACAGGATTCAGGTCTACGGTTTTTGAACCATTGTACCGGGTATTCTTTTATTTGCCACTGGCATTTATGGGTTTCTCAGCAATAGACATCCTTTTTGCCTACCTGGTTACGCAGTTGTATGGAAATGCAGTGCATACGCAGGCGGTCGGAAAATTACATCCGATCATAGAATACTTCCTGGTTACTCCGTCTCACCACCGGGTACATCATGCCAGCAATATCCGCTATCTGGATAAAAACATGGGCATGGTCTTAATTATCTGGGACAGGTTGTTTGGCACTTTTCAGGAAGAACTTCCTGAAGATGAAATTGTTTATGGTTTGACACACCAACCTGAGGATACAGGGCCGGTAAATATTGTTTTTCATGAGTTCAAAGCCATGACAGCAGATGTGAAACGCGCGCCTGGATTAAAGAACAAACTCGGGTATATGTTTAATCCTCCGGGATGGAGTCATGACGGCAGTACGCAAATCGCAAAAGTGATGCAACAGGAGTTAAAAGAAGCTGAGGAACGTGAAAAACTGATTAAAGTTTAAAGCATTTCAACTCAATTAAAAAAAAGGAAGGCCGCTGAAAATCAAATTTCAGCGGCCTTCCTTTTTTTTTAAAATTGTCCAATATTTATACAGCTTGCCCAAAAAATCCCATATATTTTTCCCGATGACATCAGCAGATATTTATTGATTAAAAAAAATTCGCATCATTAATTATTATATAACGCCTTAATCAATACCCTATCGCTATTTACAACATTATTTTTCAAATTCAACCAGATAAAACGACTTATCTAACTGATAAATAGGTCATTATTGGCTTTATTTTTGTAGATTAGAATTTAGGGATAGAAAATATCCACTAAATTATTTAACAATTAATCTTAAAATTATGGCTTTCAAAGCACAATTAATCTCCATACCAGCTGATTGACTGGTCCTGTTTCCCGGTTCTTACCTTAATTAAAATGTCAGCATTAACAGCATTTTGTTCATGGTGAAGTTTTCGTATGAAGCCCTCAAGTCTCCTTAGGATTTGTAAGCTATTAACAACCTGAAAAACATGGATGATCAAACAGAGAAAAATCGCGTTATTAAATACACTTGCCTGAAAGCGCTCGTGGCCACCTTACTTATCAGCAAGGTCCTGGCTTGCAAACAGCCTGAATCCAAAACTGTAAATACCCGGCAAGATGTAACAACCGCTAAGTTGTCTGCAAATGATCAGGTAATCATTTACATAGATAGTATTGCAAGTAAATTTGATGATCAAAGATTTAGCGCTGCCCGGCTCAAAGTACTTACTGATAGTTTCTCCCGCTACTTTCCATTATCATTTTATAAAAGTGGTGAAGCAATCCCCGACAGTAGTATAACTGCTGAGCTTAGTATAAGTCCGGCTGCTGATCAGAACGATCTCGTCAGCCTTTCTATACCAGAAAACATAGGGACTAAACTTTCCTTTAAAGAGCTGATTGCACATTTTGGTCCGGTAACACCGAGAGATACGTTGTTTCCTGCCCCAAAAATGCCTTTTCCAGTCATTATTGAACTGAAAAATCATTTCCCTCATCAGAAAAAACATGTATATCTGAATATACAGGCTTCTGATAGCCCGGAATCGCTCACTAATCAAATTTCATCCATTAAAATAGTCAGGTCTAAATAACCGGAGGAATCACTTATGGCTTCTTATTTAATCACTAAGATCAATGAGTACGATGCGCACGGTGGCCCTTCCAGCGAAAAGCCAGGTGGGGACGGTCATGCAAAAACCGCTACCCGCGAAGGGCGTTATGTCATCAACAGTATTGGCAAACATGTAAGTTACGGCAAATATGCGTATTGGTCCGGCGTTGCCTGGGGAACAGAAATGCGCTTTGACGGTGAGGTGACCATGGTCAAAAATGGAGGAGCCTGGGTAAGATTAACAGCTGTCAATGCCCAATGGGGCAAATATAAAAACCAGCAAAAACAGGTTACCGAATATATCAGGCAGCAATACACAGCAATCGCTAACCGGAACACTTTCCCAAACCGCTGGATCTTCAATGATTTCGGGCATACTTCCGTTAAATATTTCAAAGACACCAATCACAACTGGAGGCTGGATGGTAAGGAACAGGTTCTGGGTGATTTTATTCATACCACCCCACCTGATGAATATCTGACCAGCATCAATAGAGGTGCTCAAATCAAACTGGCAGAATCGCATGGTTGTATCCATGTAAAGCCGCTTGACATTGATACGATGATTGGCAATGGTTATTTGAAAAAAGGAAATACTATTGAGGTTCATAATTATAGCGAACGAATGATCCCGGTTAGTTTAACAAGGAGCATTGCAAGACCACCTTTTGAAGTACATTTTTATCCTGGCGTATTCAAAATTGCGATTTACCGGGTAAGTGTAAAGAACTAAAATATTTATAAAGCATTTACAAAACGACTACCATGGAGAATAAAGTAAAAGTAGAAATCAATATTGAAGGTACACCTATACCGACCTTTTCGAGTTTCAATTTATACCAGAAGTTTAATGAGCATCATACGTTCGAACTTCGCTTTAATCAGGATCAGATTGAATTACCTGGTTCAGTTTCGCTGAACCGTTCCAAAGATTTCATAGGTAAAAATATAGCTATAGAATTTGGTACGCTGCCGGGTACAGGAAACCGCTTTTCGGGAATTATTACCAAGGTTGAAATTGCGCAGTCACATGGTTTAATGGGAGATATTATCCTTTCAGGATTTAGCCCGACCATCCTGATTGACCGTGGTCCTGACCTGGGATCTTACCTGAATAAAGACCTTAAATCAATCATTGATCAGGCAACAAAAGAAGTCCCTGTCAATGATCTGAATATGAAGATAAAGCCAAGCCGCACCTCACCTATCGATTATTTGATTCAATACCGGGAAAGTGATTTTGAATTCATCAACAGGCTTGCTGCTCAATATCATGAGTGGTTTTTCTACGATGGGACAACACTGGTTTTCGGAAAGCCAGACGATCTGAAACAAGTAAAGTTGATTTATGGACGGGACATCAGTAATATTCAATATGGGATACAAATTGCGCCGCTGAAGTATAAAAAGTTCTCTTATAACCCGAAACAAGACGAGTTATTATCTGCCAGCGGAGAAGGTCAGAGTTCCGGATCACCAGATATGGCCCATGCTATTGCTGCATCCAATAATGTTTATAGCAAAGCTTTTAACCAACCGCTGGTCACCAGGGTTGATAATAAAATGGAGATAGACACCTTTGTGAAAAATGAACAGGATTCGCTGATCGCAGGCCTTTTGCATATCAATGGCACTGGTGACAATCCGCAGGTAAGCTTAGGTTGTGTAGCTGACATCAGTATGAGCACCAGAAAGTTAAATGATTTTTCAGTAGAAGATTTCGGAAAATTCCTGGTTACCTCAGTTTATCACCATGTAGATGGAGTTGGACATTATCAAAATTCTTTTGAAGCTATTTCTGCAGATACCGACCGTGTTCCGGTAAAAGATTCAACTCAACCGCAGCCGGATATACAACTGGCCAATGTGGTAGAGAATAATGATCCTTCTGGCAATGGCAGAATCAAGGTGAAATTCAAATGGGAATGTGGCTGTAACGATGTTACTGAGTGGCTCAGGGTATTAACGCCAGATGCGGGAAGTTCCGAAAAGGTGAGTAAAAACAGAGGGTTCGTATTTATCCCTGAAATTGGTGATCAGGTGGTAATTGCTTTTGAGGAAGGAAATATTGCACGTCCGATTGTGATGGGCAGTGTTTTCCATGGTAAAAGCGGCAGTGGAGGTAGTGGAAGCAATAATACCAAAAGCCTGACTTCTAAAAGCGGACATACGATTACACTCGACGATGGCGGCGGCATGCTGATGAAAGATAAAACGGGATTAAACCATGTTTTAATTGACGGCAATAATGCAATTACGGTTACTTCTGACAATACAGTTAAGCTGCAAACAGGTAATGTAATGATCATTATGGATAAAGCGGCCGATAAGATTATTATACAGGCCAAAAATATAGAAATACGTGCGGCAGATGATTTCAAGCTTACCGGGGACGGTGCCCCTACCAAGAATGGCAGTATGGAATTTGAAACTAGGTTATCAATCTCATCAAAAAGCGAGTTATCAATGAGCGGGGAAAGTAAGGTCAACGTAAATGGTAAAGACGTAAGCATAGTAGGGAGCAATACAGTAATTGATGGTTCACCAGTAAAAATCAACTCTTAATTTTATGGATAAACTATCAGAAAAGAGTTATCAGTTGGTTGTCAGGGGAAATGTAAAAATGCTGACCATGATGGATAGCTTTTCTACAACCGGAACTTATGTGCTTTCACGTTATGGAAAAAATGCAGTTAAGCCTGAATTACAGGAATATGTACTGGAAGAACGGGAGGTAAAGTTAACGGAGTATTATGATCCTAATACCTATCAATTGATAGAATATGTAAATAAACTGGCTTATATCTATAGCAGGCAACATATCTGTATCAATAGCAGCGGAGTAATCAAAGGGTTATTAAACATGCCTGAGATCAAAACAAAATGGGATAAGCTTAAAAAGGAGCTGATGCAGACCAATCCTATTGCTGCTTTTGAAATTATCAGGCATAAAGAGCGTGAGCTGGCTAATCCTCCGGAATTAATTGAAAATCTGGAAAACACACATTTTATGCACCTGTTCTTATACGCTTTCAATTATACGGCAGATGGGGTTGTTTATGAACAGAAAAAGGAGGAAAGAGATCGGATGGGCATCGGTTTTTTAATTCCCGTGAACCAGACTTATACTTCTGAAAAGACGGATAATGGTTATATCATTCATGTGGAGTCTTCTTTAGATGAGAAAGGTAAAATTGATAAGCAGATGATCGCAAAAGTAACCGGCCAAAAGGAATTTGATATGAAACATTATACACAGGCCAGTTTCAATTATGACCATACCGGGGTATTACAATCCGCGGAAATGAAGGTATTCGAGCAAATAAATAATGACTATAAATCAGATTTATATCTAAATCTGGAAAGCGTATAAGTTATGGCTGACGAGGAATTACAATGGTTAACGGAAAAGCATTATTTAGTTTGCCCTAAAGGTGCAATGTTCAAACAGATGAAAGTAACCAGTCAAAAGCAGGTTACTTTTAGTGGCAATCTTGCAGCAACAACGCAGGATAAGATGTTAGGTAATGTATTTATTTGCCTGGGTAGTATGGCATTTATGGCGGGAGCGATTGCAGGTTTACTGGTTGCTGCTTTAGCGTTACTTGCTGTGCCAGTAGCAGGCTGGGCATTGGCTTTAATTATCGGCGGTGCTTTATTACTCGCTATTGGTGCCGGTTATATGAAGTGTAAAACAAATGCTGCAGCAAGGATTTGGGTCAACTCCTCTCCTAATCTGGTGATACATCATCATGAAGGGCTGGTTGTTGGTCAAAGTCAGTTAAGTTGCCCTCCGGAAGGGGCGATGATTGATATTAAAGCTACTTTCTGGGAAGCGATGATGAGTACCACAATGAATAATGTGGGGCATATTGCCAATTTTGCTTTCGGCTTTTTAGCGGGCAGAGGATTGGGCAGCATGGCGGGAACGTTAGGTACACAAGGTATCAGAGCTGCTGGCGCGGAGTTTTTAACTATTGCGCGAACGGAAATGGGATCTATGTTCAACCCGGCTTCTTTGTTTGGTAAGATGAGCTGGTTTTGCAGAGGAATGCGCGGATTCGGTATGTTCGGGGCTTATAAGGGTCAGGCTGATATCTGGACGAACGATGAGATGAGTGTTACGGATAAGTTATTGGCGAGTGGTCAGGAATTGGTGTTAGCAATTTTCGCCGCCAAAGGAGCTTCGCTGGTTTGTTTCCCTGCAGGTACTCCGGTACATACAGGGAATGGGGTGATGGCTATTGAGGACATCGCTATTGGGACATTAGTCTGGACACTGAATGAAGAAAACGGACAAAGAGAGCTGAAACCGATTACAGCAACACATCGTCGCACAACCTTGAGTATGATGGTTGTTGAACTGGGAAATGGAACTATATTTGAAGTAACACGGGAACATCGTTTCCTGGTAGAAAATGAGTGGCGCGAGATCCAGTCGATTACCGCACTGGATGAACTGGAAGGAATTGACGGGGGAAAGGTAAGGATTAAGAACATTGGGTTGATCAGCAAAAGTGCTGTGGTTTATAACTTCGATGTTTTAGACAATGAAAATTACTTTGTTACCGAGGATGGGGTACTGGTACATAATGGGTATCAAAAAGGAAGATTACCCCAAACTAAAGGTAGATGGGTTGAAGGAAAACCAGGTGACGGTTTATGGAAATCGAGCAGACCTAAGGTTAATGCAATAACTGGTAACAAACCAATCCCTTTTAAAAATGGAAGACCAGATTTTAGCGAATGGAAAGTAGATGAATTTAAGGTAAAAAATATGACTGGTGCCGAAAGCGATTTCGGAAAGATTTATAATCAAATGAAAAAAGACTATGGATTCAAAACGCAGAAAGAGGTTACAGATTGGCTTTCAAAAGAAAAACTAACTCCTCACCATCTAGATAATGAAACAATTCAATTAATACCTAAAGACTTACATGGTAACATCCCTCATAAAGGTAGTGCATCTGATATGAGAGAATTATTTGGCTTATAAGACCCTAACTATGAACAGCATTCAAAAAAAAATTACAGATCTGGGAGGAGTTAAATTCCTTGATGAAAGAAATAAGAACCAAAATGCAAATGATAATTTGACCTATGCTGATAGCGTAGTCGGTGCTCTACCCGAACAACGTGTGATAGATTTTATCAAGGAATATGGGTTCTCTACTTTTAAGAATTATGTGATGATAAAGGCAATTGAGAAATCTTCTTTTTTATCTAGTGGAGAGATAGAATTAGGATTGATCTTTGGCTTTGGAGATGGAACAGATAGCGTAAAAGATGCTATTGATACTTACTTTATAGAAGAGCAATTGAATTGGAAGTTTTTCCCTTTGTTCGAGGGATATCCCGGAGATATCATATTTTATTCTCTGGAACCAGAAACAAAAGGCAAAATATACTATTGGCATCATGAGGGAGATATCAATGCAGATAAGTCATTGATAGCAAACTCATTTGAAGAGTTTATTAATAACTTATATCTCAGACAAGAGGAGGAAGAAGAAGAGCCAGAATTATCTGCAGATGAACTCGCTTCAGTTAACGAGCGAAGAAAAAGAGTAGGTCTTCCACTTATTGATAAAAACAGAAATGAAATTGCCTGATTAAAGGTATGCTTTAATAAACAAATAGATAATAATGGAAATAGAAAGGTTTGGAGAAGGAGATATTAAAACCATTGAAGAACTTGAAGATAAATCAGATATTAAACTTCCAGGCGATTATAAAGATTTTCTAATCAAAAATAATGGAGCAAGAGTTAATGATGGCATTTTTCACGTTAAGGCATTAGATGAAAATATACTTCTACATATTATGCCTGACCTTATTGTTCATTTAAACACTCCACTGAATGATGCTGTAATAAGTTATAAAATAGAAACATTTAAAAAGTAGCTACCCTATCCTGATAGGAATTTCTAAGATATACTTATCGAAATGAATTATAAAAACAAAACCTGGAAGTTCGTAAAGCCCTTAAAAGACAAATCAGCTATTCTTTTAGTTGAAAAAGAATGGGGTATAAAACTCCCTGAGACTTTTATTGGCTGGTAATAAACTATAACTCCGGCGTGCCGGAAAAGACAGCATTTGATACAGAGTTTTCAGCAGGTAAGAGTTTTGGAGAACTGTTAAATTTTAATCTTGATAGTAAGGATAATGTATTAGCTGAATATAAGAACATTGAAGACAAACTGCCACCTGATATTTTTCCTTTTGCTGCCGATCCGGGGGGAAATTATATATGCTTTGATTACAGAATGAATAAGGAGAATCCACAAATAGTATTTTGGAATCATGAAGAAAGATTTATAATTGAGGGCGATCAGATAGTAAATCCGGATGTTAAAAATGAATTCGATTTACATATTATAGAGCCAGTTTCCAATGATCTCGAAGGATTTTTAAATAAGTTAAATACTATTAAAAATGATGAAGATAATGATTTTGAAGGATTTGAATTGTTATAAAAAACACATGTAGAAATACGCTTTAAATGGAATTTGAACAGACCTCACAGAACCTTTCTCTAGAAGATTTAAGAGATTTTGAAACCAAAATCAATTTAACATTACCTGAAGATTTCAAGAAACATTATTTGAAGAGCAATGGTGGTTATCCCCCTTTTGAGCATGTCAAAGGAATAAATCACTTATTCACAATAAGTGGGTTTATACAAATAAAACATGGAACTGCCCCAATTGAGGAAATGATTTCTGAGTATAAAAAAAGTGGAATTACCTTTGGCCCAAAAATCCCTTTCGCCTTTGATAATGGTGATAACATTTATTTAATCTCTTTAGATAGCGAGGACTATGGGACTATTTACCTGGTTGAATCCGAATTTTTGAATATAAAGGAAAAACAATATTATAAAGTCTCGAACAATTTCACCGGATTTCTAGCGAGTTTTTACAACGAATAATATCCTAATGTAAAGAGTTTATCTTAACCACTACTCCATCTTCCAGGTTCGGAAACCCCTGAATTTAAGTTCTTAATCGATAACGATTATCGCTGTTACAATTCAACTTCAATCTTAAAAAACTAAAAATCAGCCTTAAAAACTAAGCCTTCATATTGTCTCGTATGCCCATTCAACAGCATTAAGCCACCATTAATAATTTTTTTTAAATTAAATTTGACAAATTAAATTTTGTTGCTACATTTGAAAAAACAAAGATTAAAAATAAAGGGTTCTGTTTTCAGAGTCCACGAAAGAAAAAAATGAGAAACATCACTACATATTGGTTTAGCTACTTCTACTATTTTAGTAAGAGCCGGGACTGATATGCAATCAAAAAAATCAACATAAATTGTATATGAAAAGTCCCGGCATCCTGCCGGGACTTTTTTTGTTTAAAGCAAAAATTAACGCAGGAGATTATAAAATGAAACCATCATGTGCAGCAGAAAACTAACCGGAATAAACAAAACCGGGTAGCACATGATAGCTTCATCACCATTAAAAAAAATTATATACTGATGAAAAAAGTAACAAGAGTAGCAATACAAGGTATTAAAGCCTCCTTTCATGAAGAAGCTGCTTTCAAATTCTTTGGTAATGACATTAAAACTGTCGAATGCAATTCCTTTAAACAAACATGCGAAGTGCTTGAGGCACGGGAAGTTGACTACGTAGTGATGGCAATCGAAAACTCTATTGCTGGCAGCCTTTTACCAAACTACACGCTGATCAGAGAATACAATTTTGCAGTGACCGGAGAGGTTTACCTTCCTATACAATTGCACTTAATGGCCCTGCCAGGAGTGAAATTGGAAGACGTAAAATACGTGACCTCCCACCCTATTGCTATTCGTCAGTGCATTGATTTCTTTGACGAATTCCCACACCTTAAAGTAGTGGAAAGTGTAGATACAGCAGCATGCGCAAAAAAGATCAGAGACGAACAATTGACTGATACCGTTGCCATTGCCAATGCGCTTGCAGCCGAGCTTTATGGACTGAATATTATAGAAAGAAGAATTGAATCGAATAAAAAGAACTATACCCGTTTCCTGATCCTTCAAAACGATAAAACTGAAGACTTGACTGAAATTAATAAATCCTCCATCTGTTTCCAGGTTGGTAACCATGTAGGTGCACTCTCGAAAGTGCTGAACATCTTCGCAGAACAAAGTGTGAATTTAAGCAAGATCCAGTCTATGCCTGTTTTAGGAAAAAGAAGTGAGTATTATTTCTACGTCGATATGGAATGGGCAGATAGCGAAAAATATGATATAGCTATACGCAAAGCACTGAAATACACAGTAAACTTTAATATAATGGGCGAATATATAAAGAATGACACCGTCTAAAACACCACAAATCAGCAATCAAAATATTTAACACATACCACATTAAAATCCCCCTCATCATGAAATTAAACTTAAACATTCAGCCATTATCGAGCTGGATCAACGTTAAAAACGAACCGCTTATTATCTCTGGACCATGTAGTGCAGAAACTGAAGATCAATTGTTATCTACTGCACACTTATTAGCTGCAACTGGTAAAGTTTCTGTATTAAGAGCTGGAATCTGGAAACCACGTACCCGTCCGGGAGAATTCGAAGGAATTGGAAGTATCGGTCTGGAATGGTTGAAAAAAGCTAAAGCTGAAACTGGATTACCAACTGCTGTAGAAGTAGCAAACGCGAAACATGTGGAAGAAGCATTGGCAGCAGGCGTAGATATTTTATGGATCGGCGCAAGATCAACAGCTAATCCTTTCACAGTACAGGAAATTGCTGACGCTTTAAAAGGTGTTGACATCCCTGTATTAGTTAAAAACCCGGTTAATCCTGATATTTCGCTATGGATTGGTGCTTTAGAGCGTATCAACAATGCAGGTATCACTAAATTAGGAGCTATCCACCGTGGTTTCTCTTCTTACGAGAAAAGCTCTTTCCGTAACGAACCAATGTGGGAACTTGCGATTCAGCTGAAAACTCTTTGCCCTGAATTGCCAATCATTAATGACCCTTCTCATATCTGCGGAAACCGTGAATTAATCCCTTACATTTCTCAAAAAGCTTTAGATCTTGACATGCAGGGATTAATGATTGAGTCACATATTGACCCTTCTGTTGCATGGACTGACGCTAAACAACAGGTTACTCCTGCTGCTTTAGAAGAACTGATCGCTAAATTAAGTTTACGTGATCCAGAATCCAACAATGAAGCTTTTGCTGATAAATTAGCTGAATTACGTAAGCAGATCGATAAAATCGATGATGTGATGCTTCAGAAATTAAGTGAGCGTATGGCTATTGTTGAAAAAATCGGTCAGTACAAAAGAGATAGCAAAGTAACTATCTTACAAGTTAACCGCTGGGATGAAATCCTTAAAAAAGGGACTGCTTTTGCCAGAGCACTTAAATTAGACGTTGGTTTTACAGAGAAATTCTTAGAATTAGTTCACGGTGAGTCTATCAGAAAACAAACTGAGATCATGAACGAAGGTAAAACTGAAGAAGAAATCGTTGAAGCTACTGCTGCTGCAAAATCTTAATCACCTGAATTTTCAAAAGCTTTTCTTAGTCGCAGATTAGGAAAAGCTTCCGAAAATTCTGAATACAAAATATTAACACGAAATGCTCCGATGAAAAAGAATGCACTTGTTTCCTTTAAGGGACAAAAAGATATCCATGCGACGATAAACCTGACCGGTTCTAAAAGTGAGAGCAACAGGGCATTAATTATTGCTGCGATCAGTAAAGGACTGGTTAAGGTGAATAACCTTTCTGATGCCGCTGATACAGTGACTTTAAACAGGATTTTGACGGAGCTGAATACAACTGAACCTGAAGGAAGAAGAACAGTAGATGTTGGCCATGCCGGCACTGCAATGCGCTTTTTAACGGCTTATTTGTCTACAATTCCACAGCAATTTTTACTTACAGGATCTGCCAGAATGCAGGAGCGCCCGATTGGTATCTTAGTAGATGCTTTAAAAAGTCTGGGTGCTGATATATCCTATGCTAAAAATGAAGGCTTTCCTCCTTTGTCTATCAACGGAGGTTTAAATAATGTACGCGCTGAGGTTTCTATCAAAGGAAATGTAAGCAGTCAGTATTTATCAGCCTTGCTGATTATTGCGCCAAAATTACTTGCTGGTCTTTCTTTAAATATTGAAGGTGGGTTAACTTCCAGACCTTATGTTGAAATGACACTGGCTTTATTAGCTTCCGCAGGGGTTTCACATAGCTGGACAGGCGATAATATCTATATAGGGCCTCAACAATATCAGGCAGCAACGCTGACTGTTGAACCAGACTGGAGCGCTGCATCTTACTGGTATAGTATTGCTGCACTCGCTGATCAGGCGGCTATTGAACTGCCTAACTTGAAAGAGGAAAGCTTACAGGGAGATAGCAAAATCCAGGACATTATGGCTGGCCTTGGTGTAAATACACAAAGAACCGTAAATGGTATAGCTTTAAAGGCCACTCCAAATGAACCACAAACCTCTGCAATCCTAAACTTAAAAGACTGTCCTGATCTGGCGCAAACTATTATCGTTTGTGCTGCTGCTAAAGGATTAAACCTTGCTTTTACGGGCCTGGAAACGCTTAAAATTAAAGAAACCAACAGAATTCTGGCTTTACAGAATGAACTGGCCAAAATTGGCGTGACTTTAAATGAAGAAAATGAGGTTTATACCTTAAACTGTGAAGGATTAAACTTCCCGGAAAAGGTAAGTTTCTCAACTTATGATGATCACCGGATGGCGATGGCCTTTGCGCCTTTAAGTCTGTTAATCAAAGAAGTAGAAATTGAAGATTTCCACGTGGTAGAGAAGTCATATCCTGATTTCTGGAAACATTTGCAAGAAGCAGGTTTCACAGTTCAGGAATTAGTTTGATAGAATAGTTTACAAATTTAAATTAAAAACATGGCAGGGAATACCTTCGGACACTTATTCAGGATTTCAACTTTTGGAGAATCACATGGCGAGGCTATCGGCGTTATCGTAGATGGCTGTCCTGCCGGATTGCCTATCGATTTGGAGTTCATCCAGTCGGAGTTAGATAAACGCCGTCCGGGACAATCCAAGATAACTACACAGCGTAAAGAGAGCGATACGGTACAAATCTTATCGGGTATTTTCGAAGGACAGAGTACGGGTACGCCTATTGCACTTTTAATTCCGAATGAAGATCACCGTTCGAAAGATTATGAACATAATAAGACTGTTTATCGTCCTTCGCATGCTGATTATACTTATGATGCTAAATATGGTATCCGGGATCACCGTGGTGGCGGGCGTTCATCTGCAAGGGAAACTGCTGCCAGGGTAGCGGCAGGCGCGATTGCCAAGCTGTTACTTCAACATTATGGCATCAGTATTTTTGCGCACGTTTCTGCTGTAGGAACCATCAATGCACCTAATTTAGAGGCTTTGCCTATTGCTGAGTTGTTGGCACAGCGGGAAGAAAATATCGTGCGCTGTGCAGATCCGGCAACAGCAAATGAAATGATTGAATTTATTGACAGCGTGAGAAAAGATGGGGATACTGTAGGTGGAAAAATCAGCTGTATCATTCACAATTGCCCTCCGGGGTTAGGAGAGCCTGTTTTTGATAAGCTGCATGCCGATCTGGGTAAAGCGATGTTAAGCATTAATGCGGTACATGGTTTTGAATATGGCTCAGGATTTTCAGGAAGTGAGATGAGGGGATCAGCACACAATGATATTTTCCTGACAGACGGAGCGCATGCGCCAAAAACATTAACTAATTTCTCTGGTGGTATACAAGGAGGGATTTCTAATGGAATGGAAATCAACTTTACAGTAGCTTTTAAACCTGTGGCAACCATTATGCACAATCAGCAAACGGTAAACGCTGCTGGTGAAGCCGCAGAGATCAAAGGCAAAGGCAGACATGACCCTTGTGTGGTGCCAAGAGCAGTTGTAATCGTCGAGGCGATGGCAGCTTTAGTTCTTGCCGATCAGTTATTAAGAAATAAATCGAGCAGGTTATAAGTTAAAAACCTGCTCTTTCGAACGCCCTGTTATCTAAAAAATAACAGGGCGTTTTTTTTATGTTAAATCTTTCACTAAGACTATCTGAATTTAAATTAAATGGTTAATTATTTCTACTTTACATACATCTATTGAATACCATCTAACCTATAAAAAACAAGCTTCTATGAAAACCAACAACAAGAGGGCGGCATTGCTGTGCGCCACATTTTTAGTCGTTTTGGTATCCTGTCGTAAGGATAACCTGACCAACAACAATCAGGATGCGCTCCATCCAAAAGACAAACTTTATTCCGTTCAGGAAATTAATGCAGTTATTCAGTCCAGTTTGCAGAAAACAGGCGATTTTAAATGGAATGAACAAAGTGATGAATTGTTATACAGTGCGGTTATCCACGGGGATAGCTTACTGTCTGTGGGTTATGGAAATCCGCAGTCGTCCAATACCGTTACGGAGAGTTTAAATGCTGAAACTCAAATGGCAAACATTAGTGTATCAGAAGCAAAGAAAGCAGGAGTGAATATTGACGGCATCAAAAGCGGCATTCTGCAGCAGGTAAAGACTGCTGAGGCTAAACAGAACGTGCTGCAATATGAAAGTCCTGTACTGACCAATATGGTAGTTAAAATCGGAAATTTAAGCACGCTTCAGGAGTTACGTAAATCTAAAGTAATCCGTTATGTGGAACCTGCAGATTATAATAAGTTCCTGTTGAAGAGCAGATCAGCTATTGCTACAGAAAGTCTGAGCTCTGGTGGCGGAGATCCTGCAGAACTTCCGGGCTGGTTTATTCAAGGCAGCGGTGAACCATTAATTCCTAAAAGTTACGGAGATCAGAAAATCCCTGATGCGTGGAAAGTAAGCACCGGAAAAGGTATCACCATTGGCTTAATTGATAACGGAATTTATCAAGCTCAAACTGCATTCAGCTCGCAGGAGTTTGGTGCTGGAAGAACGATTACACTTTTTGGCACTTTTAAGGGTTCAAATGACGTATACGCAAATAAAGACGATATGAGCGCCGATCATGGTACGGGCATGGCTTCTTTGATTGCTGCGCCTAAAAAAGTAAACCTGCCAGTTGGGATTGCCTATAATTGTAACCTGGTGAGCTACAGGGCAACTGATTTTGTCGCTTTATGGAGTTCTAAACAACAGCAAGGTGTAGCCAGTGCTTTAACTAAGCTGGCTGATGATAACAATGTCAAGGTAATCTCGATGTCTAATGGCTGGATTTTTAATGTATCTGTTTTGGCAGACGCAGTAAAATATGCTAAAAGTAAGGGCAAACTGATCTTTGCTGCTGCCGGAACGTCTATTAAACCAATTAATCTGGGTTTCTTCGTAATTGATATTCCTAAAAGTGTGGGTGTTATATTCCCGGCTTCGATGAGTGAAACTGTTGCGGTTACAGGTACTGATTACAGCACTACAGGAAGCCTGGTGAGTTGTAAAGAGTGCCATGAAGGTGATAAGGTTTATTTTACAACCACTACGGCAACTTCAGCGGGCGTAAACAATGCGGTAGCAGTTTACCATGATACACCAGGTCAATATGGTTTCTCAGGTTCTTCTTCGGCAGCTACAGCCATCAATGCAGGTATCGCAGCACTGGTTTGGTCTGCGCATCCATCGTGGAATGATAAACAGGTATTACAAAGAATGGTAGAGTCTGCTAAATTATATCCAAATAAAGACTCAAAACTAGGCTATGGCCCGATCAACGTTTTAAAAGCTGTTCAGCCTTAGAAACATCCGGAAACAACAAAGCCTGGTTCCTTTAAGGACCAGGCTTTGTGATATAATATGGAGTCCTGAATTAGAAAATTGCAGGATATTTTGCTGCATTATGTGCATTCATCATCTGGTAAATTGTTTCCAGGACATCATCAACAGATGGTTTAGTGAAATAATCTCCGTCAGATCCATATGGAGGACGGTGAGCTTTCGCAGATAAAGTTTGTGGTTGTGCATCTAAATGGTAGTATCCGCCCTGATTTTCTAAAATCTGTTGCAGGATATAAGCTGTTCCGCCACCCGGAACGTCTTCATCTACCACTAATAATTTATTCGTTTTCTGTAAAGAAGATGCGCATAAATGATCTGTATCAAAAGGAAGTAAGGTTTGAGGGTCAATGATCTCTACAGAAATTCCGTAAGCTGCCAGTTCTTCAGCTGCTTCTTCAACAATTCTCAAAGTCGATCCGTAAGATACTACGGTAATATCCGTTCCTTCTCTTACGATTTCAGCTTTTCCTAAAGGCACTGTATATTCCCCAACGTTATCAGGCAACATTTCTTTTAAGCGGTATCCATTCAGACATTCGATCATTAAAGCTGGCTCATCTGCTCTGAACAAGGTATTGTACATTCCCGCAGCCTGAGTCATATTACGGGGCACACACAGGTGTAATCCGCGTAAAGAGCCTAAGATCATACCGATTGGTGACCCTGAATGCCATACCCCTTCTAAACGGTGCCCGCGGGTCCTGATAATTACCGGTGCTTTTTGTCCGCCTTTGGTCCGGTAAGATAAACTAGCCAGATCATCACTCAGAACATTCAGTGCATATAACAGGTAGTCCAGGTATTGAATCTCTGCAATTGGTCTTAAACCACGCAAAGCCAACCCGATCCCCTGACCTGCAATAGTCATTTCCCTGATCCCTGTATCGGTAATTCTTAATTCACCATATTTAGCCTGTAAGCCTGCAAAGCCCTGGTTCACATCACCGATATTTCCTAAGTCTTCACCAAATGCGACCAGACGCTGATCGCGTGCAAAGTTAGCGTCAAAACAGGCATTCAGTAATTCGCGGCCATCTACCATTTTACTATTGTCCTGGTAAGAGGCTGGTACGATATTCACTAAAGAAGGACTTTCTTTACCATCTGTAAACAGTTTGGAATTATAACGCTCTTCGTTGTTTTCTTTTTCTTTCTGATACCAGCTTAATAACTGGTTTCTTTCTTCAGAAGGCTGGTTTAAGGTTAAGCGAAGTGCTTTTCTTGCAGAAGAAATAACTTCTTTACGTTGTGCATCCGGTGTTCCGCCCAGCGTACCTGCAATTTTTGATAAAGCCTGGTTTGAATCAGAAAGGTTATTGATCAAACTGATCACCTGATCTTTTTCTGTTTTAATATCTCCAAGGAATTCATTCCACGCTTCTTTCTGCGCTTCACGAACCAGTTTTTTAGCGGTATCTTCTAATATCACTAATTCTTCTTCGGTCACAATAGCAGATTCAAGCATCCAGAGACGCATTTGGCGGATACAGTCAAATTCTTTCTCCCATTCTAATCTTGCTTTGTCTTTATAGCGTTCATGTGAACCTGAAGTGGAATGTCCCTGAGGTTGTGTAACTTCAGTTACGTGGATTAAAACAGGTACATGTTCTTCACGGCAGATCTGAATAGCCTGCTGATAGGTTTCACAAAGGGCAGGATAATCCCAGCCTCTTACTTTATATATTTCGTAACCTGCGTTATTTTCATCACGCTGGAAACCTTTTAAGATCTCTGAAATATCTTCTTTAGTGGTCTGATATTTCGCCGGAACTGAGATTCCGTAAGCATCATCCCAAACAGACATCGCCATTGGAATCTGTAAAACCCCTGCAGCATTGATCGCTTCAAAAAACACCCCTTCAGAAGTAGAGGCATTTCCGATGGTACCAAAGCCAACTTCATTTCCATTAACGGAGAAGTTTTTCAGGTAATTTAATTCCGGATTTTGTCTGTATAATTTGGAAGCATAAGCCAAACCTACCAAACGTGCCATCTGGCCGCCTGTTGGTGCAATATCAGAAGAAGAATTCTTCATTTCTGTTAAGTTTTTCCATGAACCGTCTTCGTTAAGTGAACGGGTGGAAAAATGGCAGTTCATTTGACGGCCCGCAGATGCCGGGTCTGCTTCTACGCTTGGATTAGCGTATAATTGAGCAAAAAACTCCTTAATGGTACATATACCTGTCGCAAAAGCAAAAGTCTGATCACGGTAGTAACCAGAACGCCAATCGCCATTTTTAAAGGCTTTGGCCATTGCAATTTGTGGAAGTTCCTTTCCGTCGCCAAAAATGCCAAACTTAGCCTTACCTGTTAAAACCTCTTTACGGCCTAGTAAACTAGCCTGTCTGCTCTCGAATGCAATCCTGTAATCATCGATTACTATAGTCTTGAAGTCGTCAAAACTTAATTCTGAGGCATCGATGGGGTTCGTCGTAAGTTTGTTATTTAGCATCATAAGCACAAAAGTTTATTGGGCAAAGATACGTATTTTCTATTTTCCGTCCCTTACCCAAGTGTAATATATATATTAGCTTTTGACTTTGAAATGTTAATGAAAACATTAAATTTGTTTAAAATATTTGAATATGAAACCTGCATGAGCCTACAATTCACTGCATTAGATTATCAGGTTCATGTAAGATTCATAACCATTAAAAAAAAATAAATAACTCATGAAAAAGCTAATTATACTATTAACCTTTGTCTTAGGTGTTACCGTTACTTCATTTGCGCAAAGCAAACCAGCTGAATTTAAATTCGAAAAAGAAACGCATGATTTTGGGAAAATTCCATTGACAAGCCCTGTTTCTGTAGAATTTAAGTTTGTAAATGTTGGTGATGAGCCTTTGATTTTAACAAAAGTAGAGACTACTTGCGGCTGTACTGTACCAACTTACACACAAACACCTATTAAAAAAGGAGAAGCTGGTTTAATTAAAGTTACTTATACACCTGCAGGTTCACCATTGCCTTTCAGCAAAAGTATCACCATCAACTCTAATGCTAAAACACCTACTAAAGTGTTATACATTAAAGGGGAAACAGTAGCAGGAAAATAATCTGCAGCAAAATATTATTATCAATAAAACCTCGTTAAATCAACGAGGTTTTTTATTTTTGACCCATGCCACATATTTCAGAAAAAGGGATACAAATGCCCGCATCGCCTATTAGAAAACTAACTCCATTTGCAGATCAGGCAAAAAAGGACGGTAAAAAAGTTTATCATTTAAATATCGGCCAGCCAGACATTGCCACACCAGAGGTCATGTTAAATGCAATTAAAAATATTGATTTCGATGTTTGGGCTTATACGCCTTCTGAAGGAACATTAAGCTACAGAACAAAACTTACTGAATATTACAATAAACTGGGGTACAACATTACTCCTGAAGACATCTTAGTCACTGTAGGTGGTTCTGAGGCTATCACAATCGCTATGCAGACTTGCGTGAATGAAGGTGATGAAATTATCATTCCTGAACCTTTTTATGCAAATTACAATGGTTTTGCTTGTATGAGTAATGTGGTTGTGAAACCTATTTTATCTTATATTGAGAATGGTTTTGCTTTACCAGCGATTGCAGAATTTGAAAAACTGATCACTGCCAAAACTAAAGCAATCATTATTTGTAACCCAAATAACCCGACAGGATACCTCTATTCAAGAGAAGAGCTGCAGGCTTTGAAAGAATTATGCTTAAAGTATGATTTATTCTTATTCTCTGATGAGGCTTACCGTGAGTTCTGCTATGATGGCAGGGAGTTCATTTCTCCGATGCACTTTGATGGTTTAGATGAAAATGTGGTGATATTGGATACTGTTTCTAAAAGATACAGTGCTTGTGGTGCGCGTTTAGGTTGTTTAATCACTAAGAATAAAGAAGTAATCAAATCAGGATTGAAGTTTGCACAAGCAAGATTAAGCCCTGGTATGGTAGAACAGATTGCTGGTACTGCTGCTGTTGATACGCCTGATAGTTATTTTGAAGAAGTAAATAAGGAATATACTTTACGCAGAGATACTTTAGTAGCCAGACTGAATGCTATTGATGGTGTTTTCTGCCCTAATCCGGGTGGCGCATTTTATGTAGTTGCCAAATTCCCTATTGATGATGCAGATGTATTCTGCCAATGGATGCTGGAAAGTTTCGACAATAACGGCGAAACGGTTATGATGGCCCCTGCAACTGGTTTTTACTCCAGCCCTGGCTCAGGTAAAGATGAAGTGAGAATGGCCTATGTATTGAATACTGATGATTTAAACAAGGCAATGGATTGTCTGACATTGGCGTTGAAACAATATCCTGGTAAAACGAACTAAGATTTTTAACTATAAAAGAAGCCCTGCAAATTTAGTTTGCAGGGCTTCTTTTTTTAGAATATACGTCAGTATTAGCGTAAGGTAGAGTAGTTATAGAATTGAATCCCACCATTGCCATTAATTTTAATGGTTTTAGTTTCATCTGCTCCCTGTGCATTTTTAAGTGTTAGGGTAATTTCGTTTTCACCCGTTTTCAGGGGTATACGGGCATAAGAAATACTGCCCGGAAGTGATTGCCAGTTACGGGTATCGGCTTTTTCAGATAGCAGGCTATACAGCTGCATCCCATAACCAAGACCTTCCAGTAAGGTGTTGTTTTTCTGACCTTCTCTTTTTGCACTCTCGCGTAAAGCGTATTCTGCTATTTTCTTCACTGCCAGCCTGGAAAGCACTTTACTCATTTCCTTCAGTGTGCGTTGCTGAAGCGTTCTGAAAGCAAGTTCATTAATGTCTTCTGCTTTTTCAAGAGGTACATCGCCCTGCGTATTCTTAATAACTGCAGACGAATAAGACGACGGTTGCGCTACATATTTAGGGAAGGAAGCCCTTAAGCTCTCTACAGCCTTAATATTTAGTTTATCACGGTCACCACTATAGACAAATGGAATAAGTAATCCGCCAGCTGCATTGCTGAAAAACAGGTTTCCGCCGTCGCCTCTGGTTAAGGTAAAGAACAGATCTTCTTGTTTTTTAACAGGTGCTAAACCATTCTCCCAAAAGAAGATCAGTTCGCCGCCTTCTGGTGTTTTCTCTGGTTTATATTTAATACCAAATGCGGTTTCAAATTGTACAGCTTCTGAAGTAAACCCGTTTAAATAAGCTGTTCTGATTACATCTTGTTGAAGTCCTAAAGGCATTTGTGTACCGTAATAGGTCTTATCCGGGCTTTTCTGATAGATCTCAACAGCATTCCGATAAGAGATAAAAGCGTTATTGATGTCTTTATTGCTCTCGTAAATCATGCCTTGCAGCATTAACGAAAAAGCATCCTGAGCGTAACGTTTGTCTTTATTATTGAATTTATCTCCTTGTTCCTGTGCTTGCAAACTGATCCTTCTGGCTTCTACAACCGCTTCATCTGTATTGTGCAGATACAAGTAGTTAAGCGCCTTATAGTAATGGATCATGAATTTCTCGAAATCCTCCCCTTTATAACGTTGTGTCATTGGATTTACCAATACGCCGACAGTTGCATCCAAAGTTCCTGTTAATCCGATTTCCAGCATTTGATCGGCTTCGTTAAAGTACCGGTTACTGTTTTCATAATCTCCAAGCAAGTGGCTTACTCTACCCTTCTCCATCAAAAAAAGCAGTTTATTTCTTGGTTTCTGAATCAGGCTGTTTTTGTCGAGTTCAATTTGTGCTTCTTTGTAATTCCCTGTAGAAATATTTTTATAATACGGGGTAATACGGTCGTTATAACTTGCGCAACCAAATAAAAAAAGCATCAATCCTACAACTGATGCCCGAAGAGTATACGTACGAATGGTTGTCATATGAGTTATAAATTGCCCTGAACATCAGCGGATGATCTTCAGAGCAAGGAGAAATTACGGGATTAGTTTTTAACGTATTTGGCTATTTTCTTCTCACCGATCCAAACTACTTCATTCGTCTGAATATTGGTCAGTTCAAGATTTACCTGGTAATAAACTACTTTTTGACGTTTGTGTGCATCTACGATAGAGTTGATCGATCCCTGAAGGATATAATCAGCACCATTTTCCAAACCGAACTTTTTGATAGTTGAGTTAGAAGAGTTCGTTTGCTGATCTGCTTTTTCTGCACGCAATTCTTCACGTTTTTTACCACCTTGTACTAAACGTACTCTTTGGGTTTGAACGAAAGAGCTTTCGATGTCTTTTACAAAAGTTTCAGCATCAATATGCTCATGGCTTTTATTCTGAACAAATCCAACAATTACTACTGGTTTTTTGCCTTGATGTTCATCCTGATGTGTGCTTAACCAGTTCGCATTCAGAACGTTTTTAGTCAGTTCATCTGCTACCATTCTGGAATCACTGTTATTCCATGATCCGCTAATGTCAATGGTCTGATCTGTACTTACACGTGTTACTTGTCTGGATGAGCATGATGCAATCATCATTCCTGAAGCGGCAAGCGCTGTAACCGTTAATAATCTATTGAATTTCATCTGTGTTATTCTGTTTTTTTATAATTGTTAGATCGTATTTCCGGGGATTTGTTACCAGCCGAACCAGAAATTACTACGTCCTCCGTAATAGTTTCCATAGTTATAGCCTCCATAAGGGTAATAGCTGCTGCCGAAGCTTAATGAAGGATAAAAGTCACCGTAGTAACCATTCATTCTCTCTTCATGTCTCCATTCACGGCGCTGACGACGGCGTTCTAATTTGGCTTCATACCAGTCGTATGCTTTATAAGTGTTCTGGACAGTAGTTCCCTGTTTACTAGTCAGAGAGTCTGCAACTTTAAAGTATTTCTCCTGGCTTTCTTTATACCTCGGGTTTTGATCCGGAGCTAAACCTGACTGTTGTGCGCTTGCTGTTCCAGCGTAAAGAGCACCGAACAGCAGGCTTGAAATAATGACTGAATTCCTTTTCATGACCTTAAATTTAAAGTATAACAAAAATAAGCAAAAATTGGATTGACTGTATCGTTCTGCGTATTTGTTTCAGTTAATTTAACGTTTTTTAACGAAACTTTGATAAATCTGCTGTATAAGTTGTGCAGGATAGCGGCTGGTTGGAATAAATAATATTAAATGGTGACATTCGATACACCTATATATTAGTTTTCAGGATCTTCGTTCAATTTTGAGTTTTCTATAGAATCTCTCATGAATACATAAACTACCAGAGAGAAGAAGATACAAGCGGTGATATACCAGTAGAAATAAGGTTCATGTCCTATCTTTTTAAACCATAGCGCTAAGTATTCCACTGTTCCTCCAAATACAGCAACGGTTATTCCATAGGGTAAACCAACGCCCAGTGCCCGGATTTGTGCCGGAAATAATTCTGCTTTAACAATCGCATTAATACTAGTGTATCCACTTACAATAATCAAACCTGCCATTAACAGAAAAAAGGCGCTCCATTGTGAGGTTGTATTGCTTAATGTGGTGAGTAACGGGACGGTAAAAATAGTGCCCAATACGCCAAACCCCAGCAGCAGTGGTTTCCGGCCGATACGGTCAGAAAGACTGCCGAAAAAGGGTTGTAACAGGGCAAAAATGAGCAGGGAGAAGAAGGATAGCAGCGTAGCATCCGTTTTGGACAGATGAACGGTATTGACCAGGAATTTCTGCATATAGGTGGTGTAGGTATAAAATGCCAGTGTCCCGCCCAGTGTCATTCCAACTACGGTAAGTATAGCTTTGGGGTGTTTGAGTAATTCTCTGATCGTTCCGCTATCTTTTTTACCCTTGCGGGCTTCAAAGGCTTTTGTTTCATGCAGATTTTTACGAAGATAAAGGGCGACCACGGAAAGTATAGCGCCTATGACAAATGGAATACGCCATCCCCAGGAGATCAGCTGGTCTTCTGTGAGTACTTTTTGAAGGATGATCTGTATACCCAGGGCAATCAGTTGTCCTCCGATTAGCGTGACATACTGAAAGCTGGAATAAAAGCCACGGCGGTTTTTAGAGGCCATTTCACTTAAGTAGGTTGCAGAGACTCCGTATTCTCCTCCAACGCTTAACCCTTGTAATAACCTGGCAACCAATAGCAGTACCGGAGCTACGAGTCCTATGGTTTTGTAAGTAGGTGTTAATGCGATTAGTAAAGAGCCCAGGGACATGAGTAATACGGAAAGCGTCATACTTTGTTTACGCCCTACCTGGTCGGCAATACGGCCAAACATCCATCCGCCGATTGGACGCATGAGAAAACCGAGGGCAAAAATACCTGTAGTATTCATCAGTTGGGCTGTTAGGTTACCGGAGGGAAAAAACGAGGAAGAAAAGTAAATGGAAAATGCTGAATAAGCATACCAGTCGTACCATTCTACCAGGTTCCCTACAGAGCCTCCAAAAATAGCTTTCAGCCGTTGTTTAGAGAGCTTAGGCGATTCCTGATTTTCACCTGTTAAGGGTTGGATTGCGGATAGGTCAGTTTGTCGGTTCATACGTTGGTTGTAGCAGCAACATAAGAAAAATAATAGAAATACTGTATCAAATGATCATTAATATATGAACATAAGTAACTAATTTATAGCACAATTATTTGTATTTATATATTGATAGTTTGATATCTTGATACATTTATTTATTCTTGATTGAGATGCCTTATGAATGTTGACAACAAAGCAGCAGAAACTATTGGCTGTTCTTCTGGAATGTAATGCCCGGTTTCTGGCATAACTACGGTACGAACTTCCTTTTCAGAGATTTTCTGCAGGGCTTTACCAACATTTTCTCCTTGTGCTTTCGCACCACCAATAGCCATAACAGGTATGTGCAGGCGGGCTGGATGATTACGGTTAAAGGCTGCGCTTATGGAAAATGCACGGTAGTAAGCGAATCCGTTTGCCAACCGCTCCTGGCCCTGATAAGCTTTCACGTAGTAATCCAGATCTGCTTTTGTGATGGCATCTTTAACGCCCGACTTAGTTGTAAAATACCAGTCCAGGTAAGCTTCTTCTTTCCCCTCAATCAAAAATTCAGGTATATCGGTCACTGCATGGAAATAAAACTGCCATATTTTAGCCGCATTTTCTGGTTTAAAGACTTCATCAGGAATTAATCCTGGAATTCCTGCATCCATGATAGTCAGCGAGCTAAGCTGATCTTGAAATTCCAGTGCAAATGTAGCGGCCACCCATGCGCCTACATCATGCCCGACTAAATGAATGTCCGTAATTTCCAGCTGCCGGCAAAATTTACTGATATACTTCGCTGCTGTTAAAGTATCTGATTCGGGCAGCGGGTTTGAATTGCCCATTCCCGGAAGCTCCATTGCGATTACACGATAGTTTGGTGAAAGCAACGGGATCATTTTTCTCCAGGCATAAGCCGTTTGCGGCCATCCGGGTAAGAGTAAAATTACCGGCCCTTCGCCTTGTTCATAGTATTGCATTGTAACCCCATCAACTTCGCAGTAACGAATATCCGGCATACTATTGTGATTGATTGTCATTGCGTTTTTTCTAAAGTGATTAAATTTTTGTAATACTATGTAAATTTTATAAACATTTCACTGAATAATGTAACAGAAACATTAATCTCCATCTTATTTTTGAGTATAAATTTTTGTGATGAAAAAGAACAACAAATTACTCATTAAAGGAATGGTTTGTAACCGGTGTATTACCGTGTTAAATGAGGAACTGTCCAAACTCGGTTTAGATATTTCGAGTATAAATCTGGGAGAGGTCATCTTAAAAGAGACTAACAAAACTTCTGTTGATGAAAAAACCTTAAAGATAGTTTTACAGAAAAATGGATTCGATCTTCTTTATGATAAAAATGAACAACTGATCAGCCAGATAAAACTTGTTGTTGAACGCGGTATCAACGACCAGTTTGAAACAGGAAACCCGGTTAAATTTTCAAAGCTGATTAGTGATGAATTACACAGAGATTATGATACTATGAGCGCCATATTTTCCCTTACACAGGGGAACACACTTGAAAAATTTATCATTGCTGAGAAAATGGAAAAAGTGAAAGAGTTTTTGGTGTATAGTGATAAATCATTAACTGAAATAGCCAATATTTTAGGTTACAGCAGTGTGGCCTATCTTTCGCGGCAGCTGAAACAGCTTACTGGATTCGATTTTGCCTATTATAAAAAGATAAGGCAAGACAAGCTTGCCGTTATAGCCGGTTCGCCCTACCCTGCTCAATAAATTCTTACTGGATACTAGAGTTAATGCCTGGCTTAAAGCCGGGCTTTTTTATGAAATATCCCTACAGAAATTCTATAATTCTTACCTGCAATAGTATAAAGCATAAGGCAAGCTTGCCGCTAAATTTATATCCTTTAAAACGACTATTTATTCCACAATTATTCCTCATAAAAAATGTTAAAAAACATAAGTAAACTAAAAGTTATTTTCCTGCCTGTACTCTGTAGTATGTTGCTGATGGCCTGTGCTGGTGATCAGGAAAAAAAGAAAAAGATGTCAGCCGGACCTGGCGCTGATGCCAGTAAATTAGAGGTGGACGCAATCGTGGTCAATGAAGAAGATCTGAATCAGGAGGAAGTGATTGTCGGCACTATGGCTCCCTACCGGGAGGTAGCCATCGTCAGTGAAATTGCCCAGAAAATTGTTCGGGTTGCTTTTCAGGACGGAGGACATGTCAGTAAAGGACAATTACTTTATAAGTTAAATGATGCTGACCTGAAAGCCCGGTTAAAGGGATTAAATTCCGAACTGAAATTAGCCCGGCTGAATGAGCAAAGAATAGGTAACCTGCTGAAAACGGAAACTGTAAATCAGCAGCAATACGATGAAACAGCGGTAAAATTACAATCCCTGGAAGCTCAGCGCGAACTGCTGCAGGTGGAATTAAACAAGACAGAGATCAGAGCTCCTTTTTCAGGGAATATCGGTATTTCAAATGCAGATCCGGGTTTTTACATATCCCCGGGTACCGAACTGGTAAGCCTGCAGGACCACGGCACTATTAAGATAGAGTTTTCTGTCTCAGAAAAGTATCTTCCGCTGGTCAAAACAGGCAGTAAAATTAATTTTACAACAGCACTTTCTGGTCAGCAGCAAACAGCCACTATTAAAGCTACTGAACCGGGGCTTAACGCTCAAAACAGAGCATTAAAGGTACAGGCTATGGCAGATAATCCTGGCGGAAAATTCAGGGCAGGTTTATCTGTCAAAATTCGTTTCCAGACCTCAGCAAAAAATGCAAAAGCGATTAATTTACCAACAGAAGCACTTATCCCAAGCGGAGATGGATACAATGTTTTCGTGATTAAAAATGGTCTTGCGCAATCAAAGCCTGTCAGCATCGGCAACAGAACTGAAACCGCGGCCATTGTTACCTCTGGTTTAAATAACGGCGACAGTGTTATTGTTTCTAATATTCTTCGTCTTGGGGATGGCATGCCGGTTCAGGCTGTTGTTTCCAAATAATCTATTTCAAATTTACAAGCATGAGTTTATCATCATTAAGTATAAAAAAACCGGTTCTGGCAGGAGTTTTTTCTGCCTTTATCGTTATTATGGGCATTGTTGGGTGGAATTATTTAGGAGTCAGAGAATATCCCCTGACAGAACCACCAGTGATCTCAGTGGTCACCTATTATCCGGGGGCAAGTCCCGATGTGATTGCTTCCAAGATTACCAAACCGATGGAAGAGTCTATTGCTGAATCCAATGGTGTAAGAACAATTTCTTCTGAATCCAGGGAGCAGGTGAGTGTAATTTCTATAGAATTTAACCGTGATGTTAACCTGGAAGATGCCTTAAACGATGTTCGTGATAAAGTAGCCAAGTCCAGGAAACAGCTTCCTGCTGATGTAGATCCTCCTGTTGTTGAAAAGGCTTCTTCACCAGATAACCTGGTTGCCTTTTTAGAGGTAGAAAGCGACACCAAAGACATCAGAGAGGTGAGTCATCTGGCTTCTACGGTGATCAAAGACAAAATGCAATCTATTCCCGGGGTAAACAGTGTTGCAGTTGTCGGGGAACATAAGTATGCCATGCGGCTAAGGTTTGACCCTACTAAACTGGCTGCTTATCTGCTTACTCCTGAAGACATCCGTCAGGCATTGGCCAGAGAGAACCTTGACCTGCCTTCTGGAAGAATAGAAGGTGCGAACAATGAACTTAGTGTACGTATGCTAGGCCGTTTAACTACCGTAGAAGATTTTAATGAAATGATCATTAAGCGAGAGGGCAACACGGTAATAAGGTTAAAAGATATTGGCTCTGCGAAACTGGGAGAAGAAAATGAGCGAACCGCAATTATCAATGAAACCGGTAATTTAAACCGGATTGGGGTGGGTATTGCTGTCCAGATCCAACGGGGCGCTAATGCGATTAAGGTAGTGGATGAGTTTTATAAAAGACTAGATCAATTGCGCAAAGAAGTTCCAAAGGAATACCGGCTGATTGTTGGTTTCGATTTCACCAGCCCTGTACGCAAATCTATTAAAGAAGTAGAAGAAACACTTTTTATAGCCTTTGGTTTAGTTGTGCTGATCATCTTTCTTTTTCTCCGTGACTGGCGCTCTACTATTATACCGGTGCTGGCTATTCCTGTTTCTATTCTTTCGGCATTTTTCATTATGTATGTAGCCGGTTTTTCTATCAATGTGCTCACCCTGCTCGGATTAGTACTTTCCATAGGTTTAGTGGTTGATGATGCGATCGTTGTACTGGAAAATATCTATAAAAAAATCGAAGAAGGTATGTCGCCAATTCAGGCTGCTTTCAAAGGATCTAAAGAAATCTATTTCGCGGTAATCTCCACGACCATTACCCTGGCTGCTGTATTTATGCCAATTATTTTTATGGGCGGTATTAGCGGTCAGTTGTTTAAAGAGTTTGCCATTGTAGTATCGGGCTCGGTACTGGTATCTGCTTTTGTGGCCTTAACGCTTTCACCTATGTTAAGTGCATTGTTATTAAAAAAGAGTGAAAAGCCTAATTGGTTATACCGGAATACAGAGCCGTTTTTTATCCGCTTAAATAAGGGATATGCGAATTTATTAATCGCTTTTATGAAACGTCGCTGGTTAGCCCCTATATTCTTGATCGGTACTGCCAGTCTCATTTATTTTGTCGGGAAAAAGCTTCCTTCTGAGCTTGCACCAATAGAAGACCGTTCTAACATGAGCTTGATTGCTATTGCACCAGAGGGTGTTTCTTTTGAGTATATGCAAAAGCGAATGGCCGAAGTAGGAAAATATGTAAATGACTCTACAGGCAGCAGATTATATCAAACCTATTCTATGGTAGGTATTTCTTTTATTCCAGCACCGGCACCAGTTAACATCGCTGTGCAGAGTATTTATCTGAAAGATCCTGAAAAAGGCAAAGCCACTGCTCAGGATTTATACAATCAATATGGGAAGGCATCAGGTAAGTTCAGGGGTTTCCTTTTATTTCCCTACATGCCGCCAACAATCGGTACACGTTATGGTGGTGGTATGCCGGTTCAGTATGTACTTCAGGCCCCAACTCTGGATAGCCTTAAACAGGTGCTTCCTAAATTTCTGGCTGCAGCAAGGCAGAGTAAAAAACTGATGTTTGTAGATGCCGACTTAAAAATCAATAAGCCTGAACTAAAAATAAATATAGACAGGCAAAAAGCAGCATTAATGGGTGTTTCTATACAGGAAGTATCAAGGGCTTTACAGCTTTCGTTCTCTGGTCAGCGTTATGGCTATTTTTTACGCTCAGACAGGCAGTACGAAGTGATCGGTCAGGTGGAACGCAAAAACAGGAACGACATCAGCGATCTGCGCTCTATTTATGTCCGTTCTGCGCATAACCAGATGATCTCTCTGGATAACCTGGTTACGATTGAGGAAGGAATTAGTCCGGCTGCGATTTACCGCTATGATCAGTATACTTCAGCTTCCATTTCTGCAGGACTGGCACCAGGGGTAAGTTTAGAAGCGGGTATTGAAGAAATGGCCCGTATTAAAAAGGAGGTGCTGAATGAAAATTTCAAAACGAGTTTAGCAGGGCAATCCAGAGATTACGAAGAAAGTCAGGGTAATATCGGTTCTACACTCATTCTGGCTTTGCTCCTGGTTTACATGATTATGGCCGCCCAGTTCGAAAGCCTGCGTGATCCGCTCATTATTATGCTTACTGTACCCATGGCGGTAACAGGTGCAATACTTAGCCTGTACTGGTTTGACCAGAGCTTAAATGTCTTCAGCCAGATCGGGATTATCACCCTGGTGGGATTAATCACTAAAAATGGTATCCTGATCGTGGAATTTGCAAATCACCTGAAAGAAACAGGACTTTCAAAATATGATGCGGCCATACAAGCAGCCATACAACGTTTCCGGCCAATTCTGATGACTTCTCTGGCGATGATATTCGGTGCACTGCCAATTGCCATGACGGTGAACAGCCGCCAGTCGCTTGGGATTGTAATTGCAGGAGGATTGACATTCGCAGGGATTCTGACCCTGTTTATTATCCCTGCGGTTTATTCATACCTGTCAGGAACCAAGCGTAAACCAATGGTTGAAGAAGAAAATGAGGAAACGGAAATCAGCTAATGATGACTTATTAAAATAATGAAGCCAGCAGCGATAATTATTTCAATGCTGCTGGCTTCAACTAACAGATAACAATATATAAATAGATGAAAAGGAAATTTTTAAATATAATGCTGGTTTTGCTATTGCTGTTTTCGGGTAAGGCTTTGCATGCGCAAAAAAGAGACTTAAGTCTTGCAGAAGCATTAGCATTGGCTGCAAAAGGCAATAAGGAACTTCAGGTACAAATGCTGGAAGAAATTCGCTTTCAAGAGATTACCCGGGAAACGCAGAGTTATTTGTTACCCAATATTTCAGCAAATGCAGCGTATTCGCGTTACTTTGACCGTCAGGTAATCTTTCTTCCGGGTTCATTTGCAGGAACCAATAAGCCTGTACAGGAAGTTGCAGTGGGTGGAAAAAATGCTTTCAATGGCTTTTTATCACTAAGTCAGCCTTTATTTATGGAAAGTGTGCGTCGCGAAAAACAAGCAGCTCTGATCAATGAAAGAATTCAGAAAGAAAGAACGATCGACCTGCAAAGCCAGCTGGCGTTTCAGATTTCTGCGAGTTATTTTGAGCTGCTGTTAATGAATAGTCAACTCAGTTTACAGCAGCAAAGTTTATCGCGGAATATCAGGGCATTGATAGATACCAGAGCTTTGTTTGCACAGGGACGAGGCCTGAAAGTAGATACTTTAAGAAGTTATATTGCGGTAGAAAACTTAAAATCTTCTATATCCTATTTAAAGAACAACATCGAGGTAAGTGGTATCCGGTTAAAAAGGCTGATGGGTTTAAATGAGGTGTCAGAAATCAAACCAACCGATAGCCTGAATATTGAACACGATCAAGCCGGCTTTTACACGCTGGATCAGGCTTTACAGACTGCTGCGCTAAACCGCCATGATATTAATCTGCAAAAACTTTCGATTGAACACGGACAAAAGCAATTGTCTGTACGCAAAGCAGAATATCTGCCACAGATTTCAGTGGTAGGTCAGTACCAGGTGCAGGCACAAGCGGATAATTTGAACTTCGGCAATTATAGCTTACCGCGCACTTCATTCCTGGGATTACAGCTTACAATTCCGATTTTTAACGGAAACCGCACCAACGCTCAGCTCAACCAGGCCAGGATTAAAGTGCGGCAGGAAAAAATCAGGCTAAGTGATCTGCAGGAGGAAATGAATGCAGAATTAGCAGCCATCATCAGCAGGTGGAAGGAGGCAAATGCGCAACTGATTGTTCAAAAAACAACGGTAGAAGCTGCAGAATTAAATTATACTATGATGAATGATCGCTACAAGAACGGGTTAAGTTCCAGGCTTGAATTAACCGATGCCGAATTGTCCCTGACGCAGGGCAAGATTAATTATTTACAGGCGGTATATAATCTTAAGGTGCTGTATGTTGAGTTACAGCGATCTTTAGGTTTGTTAAAATTATAGAAATACCAAAACTATTACCGGGATACCAAAACTCTGTAACATATTCCGGTAATTGTATAAAATCCGGCAGTCGGTGTTGGCTAATTTTGGGCACAAATAATAAATTTTATGTCTAAAGATACAACACAACCAATAGTAAAAGCGGTGCCCTACGCTAAGCGATGGGCAGCGCTTTCCTTGCTCTGTATGGCGCAATTCATTGTAATTATGGACACGTCCATCATCGGCGTAGCCTTACCTGCAATCAAAACCGATCTGGGTTATTCACAAACTGGCCTTCAGTGGATATTTAATGCCTATGTAATTGTTTTTGGCGGTTTCCTGCTTTTAGGTGGCCGTTTGTCAGATCTGTTTGGCTCCCGCAAGGTTTTCATGTGGGGGTTCGCTATCTTAACCGGAGCCTCCCTTTTAGCTGGTATGGCCTGGTCAGAAGCGGTTTTAAACACTGGCAGAGCATTGCAAGGTTTGGGCTCTGCTTTCATCGCGCCAGCAGCACTGACGCTGGTTTTAACCAAATTTACCGATCCAAAAGAATTGAATAAGGCCCTGGGTTTTTGGGGTGCGGCAGCTGCTGCAGGAGGCTCTGCTGGTGTATTCTTCGGCGGTGCTATTACGCAATGGCTTTCCTGGCAGTGGGTTTTCCTGATCAATATTCCTTTGGGTCTGATCGTGCTGGTTTTAAGTCCTAATTTACTGCTTAAAGGAACAACACGAAAAGGAAAAGTAGATATTCTCGGTGCTATTCTGGCCACAGCAGCATTGGTATTGATGGTATATGCCATCGTTTCGGCCGAAAGTGCGGGTTGGAGTTCATTTCAAACACTTGGGTTACTGGGGTTAGCTATAGCACTGTTTGTTGTCTTCTTAATCATGCAAAAAAACAAAAAGGAGCCACTTGTACCCTTATCCATTTTCAAGGTCCCTAACCTTTCAGCTGGTAACCTGGTTATGGGCTTATTGGCGGGAGCATGGATTCCACTATGGTTTTTCCTTAATCTTTATTTACAACAGGTATTGCATTATTCAGCTTTCAATAGCGGCCTTGCGTTATTGCCAATGACCTTTACCATCATGGTCCTTATGATGGGTGTTACCGGAAATATGGTAGCAAAATTTGGCTTTAAAATGAATCTTATAGCCGGACTTATAGCGCTTACGGCTTCCCTGGTTCTTTTTAGTACTATTCCTGCCGATGGATCTTTTCTGCTCAATGTATTACCTGCATCCCTGTTAGGGGCACTAGGTATGTCACTGGCTTATATCCCCGGAACCATCGCTTCTATGTCAGGTGCTAAACCGGAAGAAACCGGACTGGCTTCCGGCCTTGTGAATACCAGTTATCAGATTGGTTCAGCACTGGGGCTTGCGATTATAGTTGCCATTGTAGCTGCAAAAACTGATATACTACAAACTCAGGGCGCAACAGAAGTGGGTGCACTGAATGAAGGTTTTCGAACAGCTTTCAAATCTGCAGCTGTAGTAAGTGGTATAGCCACCTTAATTGCTATTTTTTCCATTAAGACCTTCAAGTAGCTGAACAATGCAAAAGCGTAAATTTATCTGGACAACCCATAAAGTAATTCGGGAAACAAAGGATGCGGTTACCATTGAATTTGACATCGCCGGATCAGTATTCAACTACTTACCCGGACAATTCATCAATGTCAGCCAGGTTGTGAATGAAGAAAGGTTAACCCGTTCTTATTCCTTCTCTTCCTCCCCAGAGCTGAATTCCTGTCCCGCTATCACTGTAAAGCGGGTAAAAGATGGTTTGCTGAGTAATTACCTTGTTAATTCCGCTGAACAAATCAGTTCATGGGAAATAGAAGGGCCATACGGTTCGTTTGTACCTGCTGAAAGTAGTTATCAAAGCAGGAATGTTGTTTTATTATCGGGGGGAAGTGGAATAGCCCCCCTGCTTTCCATCGCTAAATCATTATTAAGTAAATCGCCTGATGTTCAGCTTACCATACTTTATGCAAATCATTATTGGCATGATGTGATTTTCACGGATACACTGGAAGCGTTAGCGTTACAGTATAAAGAGCGGTTAACTGTTATCCATGCGCTGTCACAGTATGATGGAACAAAGCCCGCATTTACCGGGACTTTAATTGAAGGCAGATTGAGCAAGGTAGTCGTCAAAAAACTATTGAAGCAGGCAACAGCAGGGGAACTATCAGCCGCTCATTTCTTTATTTGCGGCCCTAACGGACTGATGAAAATGTATTACCAGGTATTGGAGTCTTTAAAGGTTCCTGAGAGCGGGATTTTCATGGAGCGGTTTACCGCTGACGATGAAGCTGCTGAGCAGTTGCTCAACCTGCCTGAAATTACGCTTGAAGTTCTGGTTCATTTTTATGAGCAAACTCATCTGATCGAAATACCGCCGGGAACGACGCTATTGAGTGCTGCATTGAAAGAGGGTATTTCTTTCGGTCATTCTTGTAAGTCAGGAACCTGTGGTTCTTGTGTAGCACTATTAACTTCAGGAAAGGTAAGTATGGTTAAAAATCGCGCATTAACAGAAAAAGAAGTGGCGCAGGGTATGATTTTGCTGTGTCAGAGTTATCCTTTAAGTGCCGATATAACCATTGAATTTGACTGAGATTTTATAAAAGAATGCTGTAATTGTGTAATGCCTGGCCTGATCCTATCCATAACTTTGTCTTATAAAATTATTGATCATGGAAACACTTAATTTAAAATGGAAATGAAAATGCTTGGCCTGGAAATCAGCAACCTGAAGGATGGTTATTGCATTTCAACAGTAACACTTTCGGTATTAAATACTCCGGGAGCATATCTGATCGCTGTACTGCCTGGTATTATGGTGATCTCCTATGAGCCACTGCTAACATCAGTCGAAAAGATAATGAGAGCTGTAACGCGCCTTGGGTATAAGATTAAAAAGATAGTTCAATAAAATATAATGATATGGAAAATAGCGAATATAGTATACAGCTCACATCAGAGCCACAGCACATTGTTCCAGCACAGGATACAGTGTTAACTTTAACGCATGAAAAGCCGTTAAAATTAGAAATATCGCATGAAAAGAAAATTCATCTGATTATTGTAAACGAAGACCTCTCCTACTTTAACCACATTCATCCGGTTGAAACTGAAAAGGGTTATACGGTTAAAACAAAGTTCCCTTCCAGTGGTAAATTTCATCTTTTTGCAGATTACAAACCTTCTGGAAGTGACCAGGTAGTGAATAAACTGGAAGTGAGTGTGCCGGGTAAAGCGCCATCTGCTGAAGAATACAACAAAGAAAAGTTAACTGGTAATTCAGGAGCTTATTCTATTACCCTGGTTGCTGATCAGGGTAAGTTTACGAGCGGTCATATGATGATAGCTGGTATTTTAAAGAAGGATGGAAAAGAGATTGATCCGTTAACATTAGCTAATTATTTGGGTGCAAAAGCGCATGTGGTATTAATCAGTGTTGATGATAAAGAATATATTCACGCCCATCCTGAGGTGGAAAATGGAAGATATAAGTTACATGCTTCTTTTCCTAAACCGGGTATCTACAGAGGCTGGATACAATTTCAGACTGAAGACATAGTGCATACCACTGACTATGTTATACAAGTTGTTCAGCAACGGGGCAATTCTGAAAGCGGACATTGAGCTGATGTTATTTTATGATAAAAAGGGGGAGAATTGAAAAATTCTCCCCCTTTTTTTGTGAAGTTGAAGACGGTTTAAAGTAACATATCTGCTGTAAAACATTTTCAGCAGATTTTAGTTATTATGATTATTCCATTATTTAATTCTAAACCGATTGGCTGCAGAACAACAAAAAAAAGCCGTTAAGGGATTTAACGTCTCCAAATTATTACTCATCTTAGGCCTGGGTCTGCTTTTGGTTGGCGAAGGCTATTTTGGTTTCCGGTTACACACACTTTCAAATCAGCAGGAAGAAATCAAAGAAGATTATTCCGATCTTAATAACATCACTTTCGGGCTGTTTTCAGTCGATCAATGGCATGACAAGGTAGCGGGCATTATTAACCACCAGGTCCGTCATTTTACCATGACCCCGAAACAAAAAAAGCAGCTTCAGGTAGAAGTTGAACAAATCGTCCTGGCATTAATCAACAAAGCAGAAGCGCTGGTTAATAAACCACAAAAATCTATAGGTGGGAAGTTGAAGAAACTGGCCGTCAAAACATTTGTAAACACTGATAAAATTAAAGCTCAGGCTCCTGAGTTTGCTAAAACTATCATCGCCAAGATAGATAACCCGAAAAGTAAAAAGCAGCTGAGTGCAATGGCAATGGGGAAATTCACTGCGATTGAGAAAACTGACAGTACGACAAAGGCAAATAACATGGCGATCAGTAAAATGTATCGTAAGTATCATGTTTCTACTCGTGATGAATTTAATGATAAGCTTACGGCATCATTAAACAGCATCAGGACGGTTACTTATAATTATTCTTTTGGGATGCTTGGCTGCATCGCGATCGTGTTATCGTTATGGTGGATATTCCGGAAAAAAGTAGAGCTTCACGCTATCCTCTTTGTCATGTCGCTAATGTTTGCGTTTGTTCTGCTGGCAGTGGGTTTAACTGCATCCATGATAGAAGTTGATGCACGTATCAAATCGCTTGACTGTGTATTATTAGGGGAACATGTGATTTTCAAAAACCAGGTATTGTTCTTTCAAAGTAAAAGTATCCTTGATGTCGTAGAAGTTTTGGTAAAGCAGCCTGCTATTGATTCCATACTTGTCGGCATCTTAATCCTCGTTTTCAGCATCTTGTTTCCGATCATGAAATTAAGCTCTACTGGTATCCATTTGTTAAGTAAAAGGAAGCTGGCTGAAAATAAATTCATCAAATACTTCGCGTTTCAATCGGGTAAATGGAGTATGGCAGACGTGATTGTCATTGCCATATTGATGACCTATATAGGTTTAAATGGTTTATTAGAGAGCCAATTGTCAAGCCTCAACATTCAAAGTGATTTTTTAACTATCCTCACGACTAACAATACGGCTTTACAGCCTGGCTATATCATATTCATCAGTTTTGTATTGTACGGGCTCATTTTGTCCACCATCCTGAAGTTTATAACACCGTATGATTCGCATTAAAAGCTATCAAATTCATAAGCTAATTAATTAATATATTGATGACTCAGCAAAAAAATATAACGGTTAAAAAATACGGCCTGCCTAATCTGATACTTATTCTTGGATTAAGTATACTACTTTGTGGAGAAGCTTATTTCGGTTATCGCCTGCATACAGATTCAATGGAACAGGAGCAGATTAAAGAGGATTACAGTATGTCGAATAATATCACATTCGGACTGTTTTCTGTTGATCAGTGGCGCGACAGGATGATTGAGGTTGTCAATCACCAGGTGCATGATTTTACAATGACGAGCGCACAAAAGAAAGATTTGCAGAAAGAAGTGGAGGAAGAGCTTCATGGTCTGATCGCCAAGGCAGTTGCGGAGATTAACAAACCACAAAAATCTTTAGGCGGCAAATTGAAAAAACTCGCATTTAATAGCTTTGTGGATGCCGATGATATACAAGCACAGGTGCCATCTTTTGCAAAAACAATCATTGATAAGGTGAATAGCCCTGCAAGTCATAAGAGGTTAAAGAGTATTGCTACCAGTAAAATTGATCAGCTTGCGGATCAAACTTATGATAGTACTTCTGTTGCTAATATTGCGGTTACAAAACACCTGTATAAAAAGTACCATGTTTCTAACACAGCTGATTTTAATCGGGAGATTAATTCCCGGTTAGCGGCCATTCGGACTGTGACCTACAATTATGCTTATGCTATGCTGGGCTGCGTTTTGGTTGCACTTGGTTTATGGTGGCTCATGAGAAAGCAGGTACAGTTGCAGACCACACTTTTTGTTATGTCGCTATTGTTCGCTTTTATCTTGTTAGCGGTAGGTATAACAGCCTCTATTATAGAGGTTGATGCGCGTATAGAAACACTGAATTTTATGTTATTGGGTGAGAAGGTTACTTTTGAGAATCAGGTGTTATTCTTCCAGAGTAAAAGTATATTGGACATCGTTGAGGTATTAGTAAAGCAGCCTAAGCCCGATGCGATTGTGGTAGGTATATTAATGTTCGTCTTCATCATTATCCTGCCTGTTTTAAGACTGATTGCTAAGGGTATTCATTTGTTAAGCGGCAAAAAATTAGCCGAAAACAGAGTGGTAAGATATTTGACATTCGAGTCTGGTAAATGGGATATGGCGGATGTAATGGTCGTAGGTATTTTGATGACCTATATTGGCTTAAACGGAATTTTAAAGAGCCAGTTGTCGAATTTGAATATCCATAACAGTTTGTTAACGACCACAACGGTAAATGATACTTCTTTACAACCTGGTTATTTCATATTTGTAGTTTACGTAATGTTTGAAATGTTGTTGTCATATATTTTGAAGCGAATGACAAATGATGAGGTGAGCGATCAGGAGAGTGATCCTATGAGTTAAACTGCTTATTTTTTTAACGCCAATCTTTTACTATTCCCAATTTCTTGTCTGCAGTTCAGTGATACAGATATGCTCAGGAACAATACAAATACAATAGCAGGGCCCTTTCCTGCCATTGTATTGTTTTACAATTTCATAAAATACTTTTTAGAATTATAAATCTCTCAAACCACCGTCCAGCAACAATTCAGCACCCAGCATAAATGCAGAGTCATCGGAAGCCAGGTAAAGCGCAGCGGCTGCCAGCTCTTCAGGAGTACCTATACGTTTAAGAGGGGTAAAATTACCGAACGATTCCTTCATTGCTTTTGCGTCCTCAGCATTGGTCGTAATTGTATTGAATACAGGTGTATCAACCGGACCAGGAGTTAAGGTATTCACACGAATTTTACGTTCCAGCAGATCAGCAGAAAAGCTTCTTGCCAATGAGCGTACAGCAGCTTTAGTTGCTGAGTAAGCTGCATGATTGGGCATACCTTTTCCATTTACAGTTGAAGATACCAGCACAACTGAAGCACCGTCTTTTAACACTGGAAGTGCCTTTTGAACAGAGAAGAATGCGCCTTTGAAGTTAATGTCGCTTACTTTATCAAATTGCTCTTCGGTAAAATCTGCTAATGGGCCAAGTATGTATACACCTGCGTTAACGATCAGTATATCTACTTTTCCAAATTTCTCTTCCACGGTCTGGTAGATCCTGGTAAGATCGTTTAAGTTGGAAACGTCACCTTGAATACCCAGTCCGTTTGGACCAATTGCCACCAAGGCTTCGTTAATAGTTGCCTGATTACGGCCAGTGATGGCCACTCTGGCACCCTCTTCTGCAAAACGTTTTGCTATTCCTAATCCGATACCGCTGCTACCCCCAGTAACAACAGCTACTTTATCTTTTAATTTTTGTGACATTTCTTGATGTTTTTATAACACAAAGTTGCCGGGAAGCCGTTAAAAAAAAGATGAACTATCTTATGAAATATAGGTGAACCAGTTTACTTTTTTCTGACTTTGTCGTTGCGGATCTTGGATAAAAACTCCCTGGTCATATTCAGATATGACGCTAAGGCATATTGTGGAAGGCGTTGAGTGACTTTAGGGAATTTTTCAACGAATTCGGTATACCGCTGTTCTGCATTTTGTGTAAGATTTGCGATAATACGGCGGGCATAGAAAGCGGTTGATTTTTCAGCCATTATACGAAATAGCGTTTCGAGTTCGTGACTGGATGCTTTCAATTGCTGTTCAGTATCGTGATCGATCTGTAATACCAGGCTATCTTCCAGGGCAACTACAAATTGCGTTGCCGGGGATTGATAGATATAGCTATTGTAATCTGAAATCCACCAATCTTCTATAGCAAACTGGATAGTATGATCGTTGCCTTTTTCATCAATTACGTAAGCACGAAATGCACCTTTTAATATATAAAACCGATATTTAGCTATAAAACCGGGCTGAATAACAAACTGTTTCTTACTCACTTTTATTAATTTAAAAGCAGCCACAAGATTTCCCAGGTTCTCAGGAGAAAGTTTGATTTTCCCGGATACATTTTCAATAAAGGGATCGATATTTTCCATTTTGTTTTTCTTGTGATTGCGATAAATAAATTGGATAAGTTATAGCAGATCAGATCTACAAATTACACCATATTGTTTTAAATATCACCTGTCAGTTGGTGAATTTTGACGACGAAATGAATAATTAAATTTTGCAATATCATTATATCTGAAATTATCAAATTATTCATATTTACGGGAACCCAGAATTTTGAGTTATCAAACAGTTGTATTTTGCTCAAAGTTTAAAAACAAAATTATGGGATTATTAATGGCTTGGTTTCTTGGCGCTATAATAGCCGCGGCTATAGCAGATAACAGACAGATTGGAGCAGGATGGGCATTTTTCATAGCCTTGATCTTAAGTCCTGTTATTGGAATCATAGTAGCTTTAGCATCATCGAAGAATATTGACGTGGAGTTGAAGAATAAATTGATTTCAACTCAGGATAACTTTATAAATAGAAATAATCAAACAAAGTTGACTACAGCAGAAGAGATAAAGCAGTACAAGACTCTTCTAGATGAAGGAGTTATAACATCCCAGGAATTTGAAGTAAAGAAAAAACAACTTTTAGGTATATACCGTCCTCCAGGTGGAAATTGATCCTAAATCAGAATCTCCTTTAAGATAATGAGCAGGTAAATTAAAAATGAGAGCTATTTATGGTTTATTATAACTGGCAAATGTAAACTACAAGTTGCAGGGAGCATATTAATATCATGTAATACACCAAGTACAAGTAACCATAACTTTAAAAGAGATTTGCAATTAAGTGAAAAAGCTATATTATAAGATACAAAATCAAAGAGTAACAGCATCAATATGAAATTGAAACACTACATAGTCTTCTATTCAATTATAATCATCATTATATTATTATGTTGCATAATCTTATTTTTCAATAGCAGAGTAGACGACGTTCATCTAAAAAAGGAAAATGAAATATCAGAAACTGTCACCGAATCACTCGACAGCACTACATTTGAAAATGATACTGCGTCTGGCCCAATCACGTATACACCACCACAGGAAGCACAACAGCCAGCTAATCAAGAGTATTTTTCTGGTTGGGACGGATCCAATCCGGAATTTGTTGCAGCTATAAAAAATAGAATGAATGATCCTGATAGTTTTGAACACATTGAAACCACATATAATGATAAAGGTGATTACTTAGAAATTAAAATGAAGTATAGAGGTAAAAATTCATATAACGCAACAATTAGAAATATTAACATATGTAATTTCGATAAGTCAACTAGAACAGTGACAGCAATAGATTAAGCGAACTGCCCAAAATTGGTAGTCAGGATTTAAATAAAATCTCTAGAAACCCTTACACTAAGATTGAGTTTACAATGAAAGAGTTGGATATAAGCAGAATTATTGCTACACGTTATTTTGATCAGCTTACCAGTACAGGCTTTCTACATAAAGAAAAACTATGGAAGGATAATTATTACCTTAATAAAAGTCTCCTCGATTTTATGGCAGATATAAATGCCAAATAATTATCATGTATAGAATTACCAAATTAATGAACCAATAAAAAAGGCCTTTGAGAGTATTTCAAAGGCCTTAGTGGAGCTGAGGATGATTTAAACGAACCCTTTATACGGCTTTTGATGCTGGTAAGGGCGGTTAGTGAGGAAAATGTTTTGGTAAAAAAGTATTGAAAATGGAAGTACATTTTGATCTCTTTTTCAGAGGCAAAGGGGATTTTATCGACCCTTATTTGTTTAAAATTATAGAATACTTAAATTTCTCATGTAAAGAGTTTATACATGAGAAGCTTATCATGTATAAAATATCCAGAAGTCTTTACATGATACAAGTTTGAGCCTGTACCAGATGTGATAAACCATACGATACTGTGTTGAAAACCAGTAAAATGTAGCTATGAACGTGCTGCATTTGTGCTGATTTCAGAATCATAAGTTTTAATATATGCGAAATCCCCTTCGTTTCCTATATTTGAATAATCAAAATTCACAAATGGCGTCAAATAATAATCATTTTTCACAAAAAATAACTGTTTTTCATGAAAGAACCGCTCCTGAAGAGGGATCGATAGTCGGTTATGCCGCTTTGATTGGTTTCTTTAAGTTAGAAGTGCCATTGCCCGACAGACTAGCATTAATAAGTCAGAAGCACAAGCAATATGAAACGCAAGAATGGATTGTCTTTACGCCGAGACATCAGCCTGAGGAATCATTAATGGGGCATTTGACATTTGCTTTGAAATATGAAGGTATAGAGTTAGGTGTATTAAAAAAAATATTTGCATCGGTTGCCCCTATTGATATAGAATCTATTATTTCACTTGAACCTACGGGACAATACAGTAAAAGAATATGGTTTTTATACGAATGGCTAATGGGAGTCAATTTAGATTTGAAGGATTTGTCGGCTGGTAATTATGTTGATTTGGTAGATACAAAGCTACAATTTGGCAGCCATCCCCTTCCCTCAAAAAGACATCGTATTCGGAATAACCTTCCTGGAGTGCGGGAATTTTGTCCTCTTGTTCGCAAAACCTCCTTCCTTAAAAATTTAATTGAATTGGATTTAGCACAGCAGATAAAAGTTATCATTGGAAAAATTCATCCAGATGTAATGGCTAGAACAGCGGCTTTTCTTTTGCTTAAGGATTCAAAAGCATCTTATGCTATAGAGGGAGAAAAGCCTCCACAAAACCGTGCTCAAAGATGGGGACGGGCAATTGGACAAGCTGGGCTTAAACCTATAGATAAAAATGAACTGCTCAGACTACAGGAAATTGTGATTGATAATTCCAGATTTACTAAAATGGGATGGCGTACAGATGAAGGTTTTATCGGAGAACATGACAGAAGGTATGGAACGCCAATCCCAGATCACTTATCTTCTAAATGGCAAGACGTTAGTTCACTTATACAAGGCCTGATTGACACTGATCAAAAATTGGAGAAGGACGATTCATTTGACGCCGTAGTTGCCGCAGCAATGATCGCTTTTGGATTTGTGTTTATTCATCCATTCGTAGATGGTAATGGAAGGATACATAGATATCTCATACATCATGTCCTACTCAGAAAGGAATACGTTTCTAAAGGAATTATTTTTCCGGTTTCTGCAATAATCCTAAATGAATTGGATGAATACCGTCGCGTCTTAGAAAACTATTCAAAACCACGTCTTGATCAAATAGACTGGAAACCAACCCGAGATAACAATGTAGAAATACTAAACGATACAATTGATCTATACCGATATTTTGATGCAACTAAACAAGCGGAATTTTTATATAAGTGCGTTTTACAAACTGTAGAAAAGACAATCCCTGAGGAAGTCTCCTATCTTGAAAAATACGATCTGATGAAGGAATATTTAGATGATCATTTTGAGATGCCGGATAAGATTGTTGCACTTCTTGTACGTTTTCTTGAACAAAACAATGGCGAGTTGTCTGAGAGAGCAAAAACAAAGGAATTTCAAGAATTAAAAAACGAGGAAATTATTGTTATTGAAAACAAGTATAAGGAGATTTTCGGATAGTAATTATCGAATAATAACACACTATAAACGCACCTTCAAACATTAAAAAAACGCCTCTAAGATGACCTCAGAGGCGTTTTGTGGAGTTGAGGATGATTTAAATGAACCCTTTGTGCGGCTTTTGATGCTGGTAAGGGCGGTTAATGAGGAAAATGTTTTGGTAAATTTTGTGGAAGAAAAAATTGAATATTGATCTGTTTTGAGAGTTAAGAGGGATCATGTCGAACCCAATTTGCCAGAATAATGTGTGATCATATCTGAGTACATAATTCTCTTTATCACATAAGAAGAGAGACAATATTTTTACGCAGCCTCTGATAATAATTAATCTGCCATATTCTATGTAATTTTGGTAAAAGTATTTGCTTCCAATTAACTTAATATGCTAGAAAAACAATTTACAGAGGTTATTCAATTTATTAAACAGGCCAGATTCAATGCTATCAAATCTGTTAATACAGAACTAATAGATCTTACTGGAAAATTGGGGAATATATTAGTAAAAAGATTGAAACTGCTGAATGGGGTCAATCGATTGTAGATCAATTGGCCAAATACTTAAATCGAAACGAGCCGGATTTAAAAGGATTTTCTAACAAAAACCTTTGGAGAATGAAGCAGTTCTATGAAAGCTATAAGGATTCGCCAAAACTCTCAACACTGTTGAGAGAAATAAGCTGGTCACATAATTTATCTATATTCTCTAGATGTAAAACTACTGAAGAAAGAGAATTCTATCTGAGAATAGCTAAAAATGAGAACTATAGTTTTAGGGAACTTGAACGCCAGATTACATCTGGTATATTTGAAAGAACTATGATAGGAAATTCAAAAGTCTCAACGGCGTTGACGTATCCATTTTCCAAGTTAACAATACTATAAAAAGCATTAAAAAAGGCCTCTGAGATAATCTCAGAGGCCTGTGTGGAGCCGAAGGGGTTCGAACCCTTGTCCAGTTGCGTGGCAAATTATGCCTTCTACATGCTTATTTTCCACTCTATTTTCGGGATCAGACGGGCCGGAAACCTACCTTGCCTTTCTCCTTAGGTATTTTATCTTACAACTGTACCATACCTTACAATTGCCAGCGTAATTATTTCGATGCCCCTGATTCCGGCCTAAAAACGCGGCAGCCAGAGGGACAAAAGCTATTTAATTCTAAATTAAGCAGCTAAGGCGTAGTTATTTTCGCCAATCAAAGTGTGAACGTTCACTTTAAAGTGCTCCCCGTACAACGCACTGCATGCTAACATACGTACCTCCGCCCTGTCAAATCCAAAACGGCCCCAATACGTACAAATATTTGTGGTTAACTACTCCTTTTCAAATATCCATTACAAATTTACGAAATATTATGCCAATTTCTATATAAAAGAGTCATTTAAGCCATAAATCGGGAATTCAGTTAATAATCAGTAGCTTACATTATAGACGTTAACTATTTAACATAGAAATAAATGATTGTGATTATTTCATCCAATATCATAAATTTATACTGCTTTGCAATTACCGGGGCACAAGAAAGTATCTGATATATTAAAATTATAAACTTATGGAAAGTGAATCAAATGACATCAGTAAATGCCCATTTCATAATGGCAGTATGAAGCACAATGTTGGTGGCGGCGGCACCCGAAACAACGATTGGTGGCCTAACCAACTAAAGCTGAGTATTCTGCGTCAGCACTCCTCTTTATCAAATCCGATGGGTAAAGATTTTAATTATGCCGAAGCTTTCAAAAGCCTCGATCTTGCAGCAGTCAAAAAAGACCTTCATGCACTTATGACAGATTCGCAAGACTGGTGGCCGGCAGACTTTGGACACTACGGCGGCCTGTTCATTCGCATGGCATGGCACAGTGCAGGAACCTACCGTGTAGGCGACGGTCGTGGTGGTGCAGGTGCAGGCTTGCAACGTTTCGCGCCTCTTAACAGCTGGCCCGATAATGTAAGCCTTGATAAAGCCCGCAGACTACTTTGGCCGATCAAACAAAAATATGGCAACAAAATCTCCTGGGCCGATCTGATGATCCTGACCGGAAATATTGCGCTGGAATCAATGGGTTTTAAAACATTTGGCTATGCAGGCGGACGTGAAGACGTATGGGAAGCAGACGAATCCGTTTATTGGGGTTCTGAAACTACCTGGCTGGGTGGCGATCTGCGTTATGCGCATGGTTCACCTGGCGTAGAAGAAGGTCACGGGGTATTAGTGTCAGACGATGATGCCGACGGCGATGTTCACTCCCGCAATCTGGAAAAACCACTTGCAGCAGTGCAAATGGGATTAATCTACGTGAATCCCGAAGGTCCTGACGGTAACCCTGATCCTGTTGCTGCAGCTAAAGATATTCGCGATACATTTGGCAGGATGGCCATGAACGACGAAGAAACAGTCGCGCTAATAGCTGGTGGTCACAGTTTCGGTAAAACACACGGCGCGGCATCTGCCGATCATGTAGGTAAAGAGCCCGAATCTGTTGATACCGAAATGCAAGGCTTAGGCTGGAGCAACAGTTATGGTTCTGGCAAAGGACCCGATACAATTACCAGTGGACTGGAAGTAACCTGGACTAAAACACCGACTCAATGGAGCAATAACTTCTTTGAAAACCTGTTTGGCTTTGAGTGGCAACTCTCAAAAAGCCCTGCAGGTGCACACCAATGGGTAGCTAAAAATGCAGAAGCTATTATTCCTGACGCGTTTGATAGCACAAAAAAACATCTGCCAACAATGCTGACGACCGATCTTGCACTAAGGCTTGATCCGGCTTATGAAAAAATATCAAGACGCTTTTTCGAAAATCCGGAAGAGTTTGCAGCTGCTTTTTCACGTGCATGGTATAAATTAACACACCGCGATATGGGCCCTGTTGCCCGTTATCTCGGCCCTGATGTACCACAGGAGGAATTACTTTGGCAAGATCCTGTTCCGGCAGTTGACCACGTATTGATCAGCGAAAGTGATATTTCAGTATTAAAAGCAAAAGTATTGGGATCAGGTTTAACTGTATCTGAGCTGGTTTCCACAGCATGGGCTTCGGCTTCGACCTTCCGTGGTTCTGATAAACGTGGCGGTGCCAATGGCGGACGCATTCGTCTTGCCCCGCAAAAATACTGGCAGGTGAATAATCCGTCACAATTACAAAAAGTATTGGATATACTTGAAGGGATTCAGAAAGAATTTAATGTTGCCCAGGGGGATGGCAAAAAAGTTTCATTGGCAGATTTAATCGTACTCGCTGGTAACGCAGGTGTTGAAAAAGCAGCTTCGATAGCGGTTCCTTTTAAGCCCGGTCGTACCGATGCCTCGCAGGAACAAACTGACGTAGAATCATTCGGCTACCTGGAACCTGCCGCAGATGGCTTCCGTAACTACCGTAAAACAAAAGTTCCGGTATCTACTGAAGAATTACTGATTGACAAGGCTCATTTACTTACACTTACAGCACCGGAATTAACCGTACTAGTAGGCGGTTTACGTGTCTTGAATACTAATTTCGATGGGTCCGGGACTGGTGTTTTAACCTCAAATCCGGGACAGCTTACCAATGATTTCTTTGTAAACCTGCTCGATATGAACACCATATGGAAAGCAGTATCTGCCGACAAAGAACTTTACCAGGGCAGCAACCGTGCAACTGGTGAAGTCAAGTGGAAAGCTAGTCGCGCAGACCTTGTTTTTGGCTCTAATTCAGAATTAAGAGCTGTTGCAGAAATATATGGAAGTGCTGATGCTCAGGATAAATTTAAAGCAGACTTCGTGGCAGCATGGAATAAAGTGATGAACCTGGACAGGTTTGATTTAAGGTAATTATTTTAAGACTTAAATGATATACTAAAATTAAGGCACCGGATTACGGTGCCTTAATTTATTTCCAGGAGTCTCAATAAGAAGATGACTCCATTCAAGACGAAAAAGATGAAGGAAGGCAACGAAAGTAAAAACCCATCCTTCATTTTAATACGTACACCAAAGCCAATCAACATCAGTAATGCAAGTCCTCCCGCTGAAATTATTGCAATTGGATGCCATACAAATCCAACTAATAAACCTATCCCCCCAAGCAACTGTAAGCCACCTACCAGATTTCTAAATTCCCTCAATCCATATCGTTCAAATTCATTGGTCATTCCAGCATTCAAAAAGAATATAACTCCATAATAAAGGAAAGATAAACTCGAAATGAAGGTTAAAATGATCAACAACATTTAAAAAAATAACCAGAATGAACGCCTGCTACAAATATTGACAGCATCAATAAAATAAATGATGGAATGAATTTTCGTAAAGGATTTCTAACCTTTAGATGAGCAATTTGGGCACAAATCATTAACAAAGCCATTAGTAATGCAGCCGAAAATACCGGCGATTCATACCATATACCCACAACCAATAGCGTTGACAGGGCAATTTTCGTAGCGCCTACCATATTCCTGACAAGATCCGGAATACCATATTGTTTAAATTCTTTAACAATGTTATCAAAACGGCCAATCCAGACCAAACAGATTGATAAGGCAATTATGAGCTGAGCAAAATTAGAAAGGTTAATCATCAGAGTTGTTTTAGCATAGTATAAATGTGATTTCAACTATTTTTTGTCGGTGGTTTACTTGATTATTTATCATGATGTTGCTGCCTGTTTTGGGCAAAAAACAACGTAATCGCAAAACCAATATATAGAATTGAAACAATGGCCGTAAGGACAATCAGATCTAAATTTTCCATGTTAATTTGGTTTTTTCATGTTAAAATATATTAACAAGCCTATCATTGTTGGTGGCCATAACCCGATAAATATTGCCCGATCGTGATCTTTTAATACCATGAAATAGTATTCAGATAAGAAAATAACGATAATCGTCATTGTCAAAATGGCGAATTCGATTTTGGAGAACTTCTTCATATATTTTGGAATTGATTAAAATTATAAGAGATTGATTACTCAGTTTTGAGGCACTAAATAGCCAACCCGCAGGCTAATGAAAAGGTCATTGCGGGCAAGTAAAATGATGGGATGTCTAAAGAATAATTACCAGGCTCATAGGCCACTGGTAATGCAGAAGTCAGGACTTATTATGCCTGTTTTTTAATAGTCTATATCTTTGCAGAAAAGGATCGGATAATCAGTAATTGACTAATAAACAGCGTGGTTATAAAGCATAAAGAATATTAAAGCCAAATTGTTTTTAATAAATCCATTCCTTGCTGCTTTTTTATTCAGTTCATCTAAATAGTTAGAATAATATACAATAAAGCAACAAAACGGCCCTTTTAGTAAGCTTCTGCAAATTGAAGCTTATATTTACTTTGTCTGATACAGATGGGACTACAAATAGTCTTTGGTTTTTTTAAATTCTTCAAAAGATCTTTTGATATAATTATGAAGATCATAATCGCCCCATTTCCGGATGTCTTCATTCTTTGGCCAGTAAGCTGATTTAAACTCTTCCAGATCTTCATCTTTGATCGGAACGATCAGCTTAATCTTTTCCTTATTGAACCTGCTGGCCACTTCTGTATAATCAGATTCACGGGTGATAAATTGCCCTAATCTCTTTGCCCGCTTGCCATCCTGACTAAAAGTCTCATATAAATAAGTCAGCGGACTACCACCTAGTGGTGATAACATTCCAATGGATGGCTTACCATTTGTAAAAATCCCTTTAGCTTTGAAGTCTGCCTGAGCATCCCGTAAACCCTGCAACCTGGATTGTCCTGTTATTTTCACTTCCCTTAACTGAGTTGAGGAAGCTCTGAGATAAATAACCAGGTCTTTTAAATTACTGACACTGATCTTCTTATCCAAATACCCATCCAGTGAAATCTGAAGTGTATCGCCTTCTTGTGCTAAATATCAAATAAACCAAAGTTGTTAGTTGGATTTGTATAACCGGTTCTTTGATTATGAACCGATGCCCCTGCCACTCTTGTTTTTGACCCCTCTTCAAATATAACTCCGCTTAGCATTTTTTGAGATTGGCCTTTCACCGGCACGAAGGATAACATTAAGGTAAATACCAATAATATCTGTACGAAAATTAGCTTCATTCTCTAAAAATAGGCACAAGAAAAAAAAACTTTCAATAATTAACACTCTTTAACCTGAATGTTAATTATTGTTAACGGTTAATGCTAAACTCCGGGCAGCTTATTTTGTAATTCACTATAAATGAACAGGCTGTAAGCCCGCCTATCTGATTAAATAAGATAATTCAACTAATTTATTTATAATCATTATAAATAATATATATTTGGCGAATATTATCCAATCCAACTTGGCAGCAATAAAAGACATAAACTCATCCGGTACGCTTCATATCGACAAGGAAACTTTCGAATGGATTTACACGCTTTATTGGGAAAAAGTTTATGCGATCTGTTACAATAACATTCGTGAAATGGAGCCTGCTAAAGAAATGGTTCAGGATATTTTCAAATCACTTTGGGAAAGAAGGGAAAACCTTGAGCTTGAAAAAGCAGAGCATTATCTTGTTCGTTCTGCGAAGTTCAAGACTTTTGAGTACATCAGAAATAAAGTCAGCAGAGAAAAACATATAGGAATGAAAATGCAAAGCTGCACGATGTCTACCAATTGCACCGAAGAACATATCCTGTTTAACAGCCTGAAAGAAAAAGTAAATCTGCTGGTCGAACGGCTCCCATGCCAATGCAGGAGGGTTTATAAAATGAGCAGAGAAGATGGTTTGGGCAATAAGGAAATTGCTTCTAACCTGCTGATCTCGGAAAGGGCTGTGGAATATCATATCTCTAAAGCAACCAATATGCTGAAACTCAATCTTGCTAATTACGCTAATTAATTTAAACAGGCTCTTATATTTTGTCTAAGTTTGTATTAAGAATAGCCTGCATGAAAATAAGTAAAGAACTTATCGAAAAATATCACCTTGGCGAATGCGATCTGCAGGAAAGCAAATTCGTGGAGGAATGGCTATTTTCTGAAGAAACCGACCAGGAACTGGAACTTCCTTCACATGAAAACAAAGCTGATCTTAAAACCCAGCTATGGGAAGAAATCCAGCAGGTTTTACCATCCGGATTACCTGCCCCAAAAGCAGTACCAGTACGTATGCTTGCTAATAAATCTTCAAAAATTATATACTGGGCAAGCAGGACCGCAGCTATTTTAATCCTGGGACTCTCTTCACTCATCGGTTATCATTTATATTTTACACCTGATGATCCTTTAGGGCTGGTTTCCATAAATAACACTTCTTTACTGGAAGTAAGACATATCGATTCCAAAGCGTACTGCATTTCGCTGGCACCAGAATCGACTGCAAAAATCAACTATCAAACGGGCAATATTGACTTCTCCGGAAGTATCATTATCTCTCCAAAAAAAGATATTGAATTAAGTATCGGTGGAAGCGAAGGCAAAATGACCTTTAAAACCGGGCAAACCTATATCGCTATGAACGGCAAATCAGGATACGACAGGTTTATCCTGATCAATGAAAGAAACTTGATGGATCTGCCGCCAGTACTTCAAAAACAGCTTATCAACAAGTTTAGCATCTAATTCTCTCCTAAGAAACCATAATGTATCATCCGTTTAAAACTTTTCTGCTGCCCTGCTTACTGAGCTTATTCTTTTGCTCTTCCTGTCATCAAAATAATCACCAGGATTTAAGCCCGTCAAAGAAAAAATACAGCGTCTATATTCTCGGTAAAGACGGAAAAGAATATTTACTGGAAACGGATTCTTTAAACAGCGGATCTTTACGGCCGGAAGAAAAAGGTGCTTTACTGGACGGAGAGGTAATGGATCGTGATGTTATCGTACATAAGGGTTATTATTATCATTTGAGCAGGAAAAAAGCATCTTTCGAAAAGTACAAACTGAATGGCAGCACATTGACTCTTTTGGCTGCGATGCCGCTGAAAGATTTCTCTATCGAAAATTTCAACTGGGTTTCCAAGGACACTTTATTACTGACTGGCTTGAACAAAAGTGATTATACACAAGTCAAATATATATTGGTGAATACAGATAAGATGTTAAAAGTATCTGCTGGTGATATTAACATCCCCCGCCCCAGTGGAAAATTCACTTCTGTATCAATCGGTTTCGCTGAATTGAGAAAAGATAAGATGTTGTTGGGCTATACTTATAATGAGCAGTTGAGCTCTTCAAATTATAGTACCAGTGATACAACCTATGTATCAGTTATCAAATATCCGGAAATGCGGTTAATCAAAACTGATAAAGATACCCGCTCCACTTCCCCGGGAGGGACCAATACGATACAGTCTTATTCTTTCAATGATGAACAGGGGAACTATTATTTCATGTCTTGTCCCGGAATCGCTTTAGGCAACCGACCGGAATTACCGACTGGAATATTCCGGATCAATGCCGGACAGGAAACGATAGATAAATCATACTTTTTTGATATTTCCGGCTCCATAATTCAAAATCATGCTTATGGTATCTGGTATCTTGGTCATCATAAAGCTATCATCAGAAGTGAAAGAAAGGACTTATTTAAAGGTTTAAGTGATCATTACAGTACAGCTCATTTTGAATTTTATGTGATCGACCTGATCAAAAAAGATATAAAAAAACTCGCTCTTCCGCTGGACAAAGGAACAAGAAGAGAGTGTGTAATTGTTAAGGATAATATAGCCTTTATCGCAGTAAACTCCACCTTAAATGGCAATTATATCTGGCTGTATAACATTAGCGATGGTACGTTAAAAAAAGGTCTTCAATTGGCAGGAGACACGGATTTCATCATGAGAGCAGACAAATTGAATTAGCGCCTTAATTTATTTTAATATTTTTTTACTGTTACACCTTCGGAAAAGTAGTTCTTATGCTACTAACAGTATAAACACACCCATATTAAAATAATGTCATTTCGAAAAATTCTACTTTCATTAGCTATAACGGCACTATCCTTCGCTGCTTACGCACAAAACTCAGCTACAATTTCAGGATATGTCAAAGACAGTACATCGGTAATTACAGGTGCTACGCTGTTCTTAAAAAACACGAAAACAGGGGCCGTTACCGGCAACGACGGATACTATGAACTTAAGGGGGTATTACCCGGTAATTATACGATTATCGCTTCTTACATGGGTTATGTAACCAGCTCAAAGCAGGTGTTTTTAAAACCTGGTCAACAATTCAATTTATCATTTACTTTAAAAAAGAATTATCAGGAACTTGACAATGTTGCCATTACCGGGAAAACAAAAAGTCAGGAAATTAAAGAATCTGGTTTCGCTGTTAATGCGATTGACCTTAAAAAGTTCGCCAACACAACTGCCGATCTTAACCAGGTACTGAACAGAAGTGCTGGTATTAAAATCAGAGAGCAAGGCGGATTAGGTTCTGATTTCAAATTCACAATGAATGGCCTTTCTGGCAAACAAGTTAAATTCTTTCTGGATGGCATCCCAATGGAAACCTTTGGAAGTGCAATGTCACTCAACAATATCCCGGTCAACCTTGCTGAAAGAATTGAGATTTATAAAGGTGTTGTACCAGTAGAGCTGGGTTCTGACGCATTAGGTGGCGCTATCAATATAGTCACTGACCAGCATACTAAAAAGTTTCTGGATGCAAGTTATAGCTATGGCTCTTTCAATACGAGCCGTGCTGCGCTGGCAGGTAGGTTTACTACGGATAAAAGCGGGCTTATTTTCAATTTCAGCGGGTATCATAATTACTCGGACAATGATTATTTAATGCGCAACAATCCGGAATACGGTGCACCAATACAGGTCAACGAAGGTGGCGTTGTTGTCCAGAAAGATGCTTATCGTTTCCATGATGCCTATAAATCTACAATGGGACAGATGGATGTGGGTGTCGTTAATAAATCATGGGCAGACCAATTATCCCTTGGTTTTCTTTACTCTTCCTTGTACAAGGAAATACAAACTGGCGCAAGTCAGAATATTGTTTACGGTGGCGCGACTAATAATGAGCAATTTTTCATGCCCAGCCTTAAATACAAGAAAAATGATTTTCTGTTAAAGGGCTTGTCAGTAAATGCAACAGCTTCTTATTCTACCACAAAATCACATGTAACAGATACTTCTGGTTATAAATATGGATGGGGAGGGATTGTAAAACCAGAAGAGATTGCTGGCGAAATCGGAGGTGTAAAAACTATCTACCGCTATAAGAATAATACGGCTATCGGAAGAATAAACCTGGCCTATAAAATTGATGACCAGCAAAGTATTAATCTAAATTACAGTTATAGTCATTTCAGCCGCTCTGCAAAAGAGGAGTTGGGCAGACTAAAAGATAATCCATTCGCTATTCCGAATACGATCACAAAAAACATTCTGGGGCTGGCTTATCAGCGTACTTTATGGAAGGACAAACTGACTATTACACCTTTTGCAAAATACTACGGATACGATGCTTTTGTGCCGAATGCAGTTTCTTTAGGGGGTTCCAACGGATGGGAAAACGCAGATAGCCGGACGCATCAGGACAATTTCGGTTATGGAATAGCTTCCAGATTTAAAATCAATGAAAATGCAGGGATCAAAGCTTCGTTTGAGCATGCTTATCGTCTGCAAGAGCCTGATGAGTTATTTGGTGATGGTATAAATGTAGTTTCAAATACTGCTTTAAAGCCTGAGAAAAGTGACAATATCAATGTTGGCTTATATTATCACTATCAGCTGAATGACCATAGAATTGCTTTTGATGCTTCTTACTTCTATAGAAATGCAAAAGACTTTATTTATATGGCTGTACCTGCTGGCAGATATTCTAACTATCTGAACGTAGGCAAAGCAGAAATTAGTGGAGTAGAAGGTGAAGTCAGTTATAACTACCGCCAGCTATTGGAGTTTTCTGTAAATGCAACTTATCAGAATGCGAGAAATAATCAGGAATTTCAGGCTGGTAGCACGACAATTAAAGATGCTACCTTCAGGGATAAAATACCTAATCAGCCGTGGGTATATGGAAATGCCAGCATTGGCATTGGTAAAAATGATTTGCTGGGCAAAGATTCGCGCCTGCAGTTTAACTGGTCAACTCAGTATGTACATTGGTTTTATCTGACCTGGGAATCACTGGGCAGCAAGGAATCCAATAATAAAATCCCAAGTCAATTAACACATAATGCAAGCCTTGCCTATTCATTTAAGGGTGGCAGGTATAATATTTCTGCCGAGTCTTTTAACGTCACCAATGTGATCGCTTATGATAATTTCAGATTGCAAAAACCAGGCAGGTCATTTTATGTAAAACTGCGCTACTTCATTAAATAATCAATAAACAAATACCATTTTATTCTTAAAACCAACTCAACATCATGTTAAAAACAGTCAATAAATTTTTCCCTTTACTCGCGTCAGTCGTACTTATCTCAGGACTCTCCGCTTGTAAAAAAAACGACAGCAAAACAACGGATGAAAATCCTCCTGTAGTTCAAAGTACTTACAGTCTGAGAGTATCCTCAGGATCACCTGCTGCTGAATATATTTTGCAGGCAGGCTCTTTAACAAGTGGCACTGCAACACTGGTAGGAACAGGAGTAGCAACGACTTTGACTACAATTACCGCCAGAAACGGATTTTATTATGGATTGAACGATGCAGGCAACCTGGTTAAGTATACTTCTAACAATAAGATCAATACTATTGTTAAAGAAATTCCTTTTACTCAGATCAGCTGGGCATATTATGCTAGTTTCTACAAATGGAAGGATGATAAAACGCTTGTTCTTTTTAGTTCGAACGGATCAATACAATTTGAATACGCCATTCTTAATGTAGAAACGATGGCCATTACTGCCAGCGGTAAAATAAATGTTCCGGGACTACTTAAAGATCACTATTTCTGGGGGTATGCCGCTACAATTACTGACAACAAGGTAAATCTTACCTATACACAAAATGCAAATGCTGGTGACAACCTTTCAGTAGATACAACTTACCTGGCAACATTTGATTATCCTGCAATGAATAACGTGAAGGTAACAAAAGATACAAGATTCACTTTACCTGAACATTATTCTTTAAATATGCCAAACTCATTTGTAGAAAATGGGAACTCTTATTTTATTGCGTCTCCAAATATCTGGACAACTTCGAATAAAAATAAGCCATTCGGTATCTACCGTGTAAAAAATGGAGCTTCACAAATTGATCCTGATTATTTCTATGAAATAACAGACAGAAATAAAGAAGAAGCAATGGGATTATTTTATATCGGTAACGGAAAAGCAATCGTAAAATTCATTGATAAAACTCAGATTACCGACTATAAATCTTATAGCGTTGGATTTATCGCAGATTACTACGTAGTAGACGTGGTGAACCAAACTAAAACCAAGTTGAATATCCCTAAAAGTATCAGTGGTAGTTTTACAGAAAATGTCCTGGTTGAAAATGGATTAGTTTCTATTGCAGCACAAACGGCAGATGGATACTATATCTACCAATATAACCCATCAACTTCTGCGGTTACCAAAGGCTTAAAACTCGAAGGGATTACATCTTTATCACGTTTAGACAAACTTTAATTCTAATTGCGCTCTTCCCTTTTTATTGCTGCTTATGCAGCTTAAGAAAGATAAAGCGGCCAAATGGCCGCTTTATCTTTTTCTGATAGCTACTGAAAACCTCCCTTCTTTCTTTTTCTATATTTTCTTTCCGATTATCTACATTAAGGATAAAATCTACAGCTAAGCAAGACCATAAGTTTCCTGTTTTTTTATATATTTAATTTTCGCTCACCGATCCAAATATATATCCTTTTGAAAGCTATACTTACCGTTACGTTACTTCTGCTTTTAAGTGGCAGTCTTTTCGCCCAATATAAACTTACAGGCACTGTAAATGATCAGAAAAACCTATCTCTACCCTACTCAGGAGTCATTTTATCAGATTTAACCCGTTTAAAAAGTCAGACCGTAACTACGGATAGTTCAAGTCTGTTTGTCTTCAGAAATTTAAAAAAAGGTAAATATCAGCTGAGTTCAAGTTATATTGGTTTTCAGAAAAGCACTATTGACCTGATTATTTCTGCCGACACCTCTATAAAAATAGTGTTACAATCCTTAAATAATCAGCTGAGCGAAGTGACAGTTACCGCTGGCCAACCTGCTGCTTTAATTCAGAATACGGAAAAACTCACCTATAATGTTTCCGGCAGTGTGACCGCTACAGGAACCGATGGATTAACCGCAGTCAGCCAGATTCCGGGCGTGAAAGTGAGCAATAACGAAATCTCCAGTGCAGGTAAAGGGCAGCTCAAAGTAATGGTCAATGGACAAGTTATTCAGCTTGCAGGTTTAGACCTGATGCGGTATTTAAAATCGATGTCTGCCAACCAGATTTCAAAAATAGAGCTGATTAAAAATCCATCTGCAAACTTTGACGCAGACGGAAATGCTGGTCTGATTAATATTGTAACTAAACAAAGCAAAAAACAAGGTTATTCCGGAAACGTACAACTGAATGGTAAACATTGGATACATGACCAGAAAACCATTTATGGAACAAGTAATTTTTACGCCCTGAATGGTAGTGCTAACCTGAACTACAACTCGGAAAAGCTCTCTGTTTACAGCAGTGTAAACCTGGATAAAGACCACCACTTAGAAGGGTTCCAAACCGACTTATATTATCCTAAACAAACCTGGCTGCAAACTGATACCGGAGATTATACCTATCATAACATTAATGTGATTGCAGGGGCCGATTACAAACTAAGCCCTAAAACTACTATCGGGCTATCCTATCTTGGTGGCCGCGGTGTTTATGATGGCTCGGATCACGTGAACAATCCGGTTTACAACAATTCCGGGGAGCTGGATTCAACATTAAAAACCTATGCAACTTATCATCCGGTAGCTTTGAGCAATTCGGTTAATATGCACACCATTGTGAAATTTGATACTACCGGAAAAAAGCTTTCTTTAAATGCAGATTATTACAATTATTACCGCACAGATCGTTCTGACTTTGAAAGTAACAGTTATTTACCCGGACAATCCAATGCAGTAAACAATACCCGGTATTATGATACGAATAAACAAAATATCAATATTTATACTTTTAAGGCCGATGCCGAATTGCCAACCCGCTATGGTTTATTATCATTTGGTGGTAAACTGAGCTTTATTGATAACTACAGCAATGCTTTTTATTATAATAAGATAAATGCGAATGAGCTGGTTTACAATACAAACCTGAGTAATGAGTTCGACTATACAGAAAACACGCAATCCTTGTATGCCAGTCTGAATAAAGAAAAGGGCAAATGGAGGTATCAGGGCGGTCTGAGAACCGAATTCACACAAACTAAAGGCTACTCTTATACCATTAATCAAACGACAAATAACAGTTATGTTAAACTATTCCCTTCTTTATTAATTGCCTATCAGGCAGACAAAGATGATAGTTTCTCTTTTACGCTCGGCAAGCGGATCAACCGGCCTTCCTTCTGGAGTCTTAATCCATTTAAGTCGTTATTTACAGCTTATAGTTATGGCCAGGGTAATCCTTATTTACAGCCCGAATACAATAATAATTTCGAGCTCGCTCATACCTATAAAAGCAACCTGACCTCTTCCCTGTTTTTGAATGTAACCGATAATGGATTTACAAACGTCACGATTGCAAGACCAGATACCAACCTGGTTTATACCACCCCGTTAAACTTCATTAAAACTTATAGATATGGTATTACTGAGAGTTATGCTTTAAAACTTTTCAGCTGGCTGGATAATAATAACCAGGCCACCTTTTACCATACCAATGCGAATTCCAGCAATAGCAGTTTCAATAATATCAAAGGCTATGGCCTATACCTCGCCAGTAACAATACCTTTTATTTGAATGCAGAGAAAACCTTTGCCCTGGCTGCTAACTTCTGGTATCAATTCCCGGAAATTGATCATATCAGCAGGTCAGGGACTTCTTATAAATTAGACCTGGGCATAACTGCCTTAGCGCTTAAAAAGAACCTGAACATCACCTTTAATGTCAATGATATTTTCAGAAGCAGTGCAACTTCTGTAACCACTTATGTGAATGGCATCAAACAGCAGTTTACCAACTTCCAGATTAACCGTTATGCACAGTTAAGCATGAGTTACCGTTTTGGAAGTAAACCTGCCAAAACCAGAGAAACAGGAAATGAAGATGAGCGTGGCAGAAACCATTAAAACTCCAGGTATTTCCCCTGTTCCGGGAAAACGAGTTTCAAGCTCAGTTGATTTTTCTGTTTCAGTTCATTGACCAGGTACGCTTCTTCTTTATCCCATGCCTTGATGTGTGTAATCACAATGGAAACTTTTTGCAAAGCCTCAACCCCTGTGAGTTTACTCAGTCTGGCTAATTCTACCATCAGCAAACGTGGCGTTAAATGTCCGAATAATTGATTCTCTGGCTGTTTATCAGAGAAAGAAGTTTCAATGAATATGGCTTTAAGCTGGTTCTTTACAATCAAAGGGGCAACCTGTTTCCAGAGTTTCTCTAATTGTGTATTTTTCTCAATTTCGTCTGCTCCTGTATCTCCCAGGTATAATATGGAATGCTCCTGATGACCGATTAAAAAAGCTGTGCTTTCATAGCCAGGCCCATGACTCAAAGGAAAAGCTGTGACCTGCATTTCTGTCCCTGTCAAGTCTCTTTTTACCTGCGCTTCAAGCGGCACATAGGTATATTTATTTAAACGTGGCGCTTCTCCTTCATTCGCAAAATTAGCCCAGGCCTTCCACGTAAAATATTTGTCCCTCAATACCTCAATGACAGACGGGAAAGCATAAATATTTTTCTTCGAATCATCGGGAGAGTTCATGATTAATCCGGCTACATGGTCCAGATGTGCATGAGATACCAGGTAACCTTTAATGTTATTTTGTAAGACTTCATCGGCAGGTCCTTTAAATAATTGATTGCTGATCGCTACATCTATTCCATGTCTTATCGTTCCTGCATCTGCCGCTATAAAATGATCACTTCCAATTGGTGCGATCAGGTAAGCTGATAAATTACTTTCATCCAGCCCGCCCCTGGTACCCAACGGGATAACTTTAAAAAATTTTTGATCTTGTGCAAACCCTTCACTAAAAACAAGGTTTGATAATAGCAAAAGGAGAAAGTATAATTTCTTATTCATAGGTTGATAACATTTGATAAAATTCCAATTTATCTTTATAGTTTTATATATGATTTACGCGGTCTGAATATGTCGTATGGCTAAATCATTGTAGCTTAAAAATACTTGTAACAAAAATGCGTAAATTAATACTAATATTCTGTAGCAGTCATGTTAAGAAACCTGATCATGGCAAGGTTCCTGCGTATATCAATGGGAATCAATTTATTAACAGCCAATTATGAGAACTCTAAAAATTAACATCGAAGATGATGTATACAGTATATTACAGCCAATAGCTACCATTAATCTTTATAAAATCTTACATCCAAAGGGCTCATTTGAGATTACAAGAAGAAGATATACCGGAGAATGGAAGGTTTTGCTGCAAACAAATAACTCAGTGACCTTACCAATTGCGCCAATAGGAAAAGCAATAGAGGAAAACTGGGTATTGTAAACTAGATATTAATCAGCCACATACCGTTGATTTTATTACCCAACCTGTTCGCCGCAATACCCATATTGTATTATTTATGACGGGGTAATAATTTATATTTATTACCTTCACAAAAAAAAACAATATGACTATTTCCACAGTTTTAGAAAATCACGAGATTTCAGCACATACGGAACGTTTAGGAACGGCAGAAGTTACTTTCATAGTTCTTGCTTTATGCGTAATTATAGCAACTACAGCAATCTACTTTTCTTTTCTTAGAAAAGCTGCTCATACTGAAGACGCAAAACACTAAGCCGTTTTCTGATTTTAGTACTGCTCTTCGGATGGATCTCTAAATAAGTTCTGCGCAAAGTTAACCAGGAACAATTCCTGTTTAGCCCTGGTAATGGCAGTATATAACCAGCGCAGAAACTCTAGATCTACCATTTCGTCGGTCAGGTATCCCTGATCTACAAATACCGCATCCCATTGACCACCCTGTGCTTTGTGGCAGGTTACTGCATACGCAAATTTAATTTGCAAGGCGTTATAATACGGGTCTTCTTTAATGGCCAGCATCCGTTCCCGCTTATTGGTAATGTGCTCATAATCTTCTACTAAACCTTCGAATAACTTTTTGCTGTCTTCATAAGGCAAATTAGGTGTTTCTGCCTGTAAGGTATCTAACATGACTTTACAAGTGACCTGACCAGCTTCCGGATAATCCAGAAACTCAAGCTGTACTTCAGAAAATCTGAAACCATATCTTTCTTCTTCATTTCTTACCCTGACGATCCTCGCCATATCACCATTCGCAATAAAAGAAGTCGATTCATTATCTGGCAACCAGAAGTAATTATTCCGGACAACCATGATCTGATCTCCGCCTGTCAGTTCTTCTTCCCGGTATAATAATCGCGCCCTGATTTGCTGATTGTAAACATTCGCAGATTTATTAGAACGGCAAACCACCAGCGAATTTTCAATATCAAATTTCCTGTAAGCATATTCCAGGCCTTCGACAAGCTTCACTCCAGTCATTCTGAAAATATCTTTATAGCCTTTTGTAAAAAACTGCGGCAAGGCTACTTTCTCCTCGCCATTTCCTTCTGATATATTTTCAATATGGGCATTGATCAGGTCCCGCAGCATGGAAGCATTCGCTAATATTCCCGACTCCCTCCCCTGGCGGACAACTTCTCTCAATTCTGTTTCTGTAACTCTTAATCCAAAGTTCTGAGCTACATAATCTTTATTCAGTGCCGGAGAATCCATGCTCCCAACCGGGGGCAGCTGCGCGGTATCACCGACAAAAAGTACAGCACAGTTTTTACCATTATAGATAAACTCCATCACATCTTTCAGAAAAGAAGAGCCATTTTTAGTGTTCCACTCATCGGCGATCATCGAAGCCTCATCAATAATGAATAAAGTATTTTCTGCAAGGTTTGGTGCGAGCTGAAATGACATATCCAGCCCTACGGCAGACCTTTTCCGATATATTTTTTTGTGAATAGTTAAGGCAGTCCGTCCCGAATAACTGGTCATCACCTTTGCAGCGCGCCCTGTTGGAGCGAGTAAAATCGCTCTGAGCTTAAATTTCGGCAAAACCTTTACCAGTGCTGCAACCGAAGTAGTTTTACCCGTACCGGCATATCCTCTAAGGATGAAACACCTGTTATCCAGCTCTCCAGACAAAAAATCAGCCATTTGCTGGCAAAAAACAAACTGTTCAGCAGTGGGTTGAAATTGGTAAGACTGGGCAATTATTGAGGCTTTATCCATTTTACAAATATGCAATGGTGTTGTTATAGAAAAAAGAATTAATTTTGCTAAGATGAACAATAGTAAAAACAGCATTTTATTAGTGGATCCGGAATTTGATCCTAATACTGCCTCAGCCTGTAATTTGTTGTTAAAAATTACTGGTGATAGTTTTTCATATGCCATAATTGATAAAAACAGCAAGCAGTTAAAAGCTGTATTTGATCAGCAGGAATGTGAAGACATCAGTGCTGATCTGGCCACTATTTTAAAAAATGACAGCTATCTTAAATTACCATTCAGGGAAATAAAGGTTTCTGTTTATACGCCAAATACTATTGCCGTTCCCAATGAATTTTTCTGTAAGCAGGACCTGAATGCCTACGCTAACTTTTTCAGCGAAGACCAGTCAGCTACTTTATATACACGTGCTTTTGCGCGCTTTGGTTTCACTTCGGTGTTCAACCTGGAGAAATTCACGGAGCAAACTTTAAACACCTTCCTGGCCAGTGCTGCACGTTACGAGCAGAATGCACCTGTTTTAGCATTGGCAACAAGTGTGGAGGGCAATGCCTTACTGCTGGACTTCACGGTTGGTTCTTTTAATGCCCTGTTGCTGGATAAAGGCAGAATGCACTTCCAGAATACCTATCAGATGGAAAATGCGGAAGAATTTAACTATTACCTGGTCTTATTGATCCAGGAATTAAAGTTAGATCCGGCAACCACACCTGTATTAATCAGTGGAATTATTCATCAGAACGATGGTTACCATACCTGTCTGCATAAATATTTCAATCACATCCATTTTAACCTTCCTCCTGCCAATGATATTGATCATGCTATCTTAGATGATATGCCTGCTCACTATTACAGCAGCTTATTAGCTCTAGACTTATGCGTATAATTGGCGGTAAATTAAAAGGTATCCGCATGAATGCGCCTGCCAGTCTTCCTGTAAGACCTACTACAGACATGGCTAAAGAAGCCCTTTTCAACATCTTATACAATACTTATGATTTTGACAGCTGCAGTGTCCTGGATTTATTCAGTGGCACCGGAAATATCAGTATTGAATTCGCATCACGCGGGATAAAAGAAGTAACTGCTGTCGATAAACACTCCGGCTGTATCTTCTGGCTGAAATCAGTTATTGAAAAGTATGAGCTGAATGAAATTACTCTGCAGAAAGCAGATGTATTCAAATTTCTGGAACAGCATACTAAAAGTTATCAGATCATATTTGCAGATCCTCCTTATGATTTAACAACTATTCCGCAGATCCCTCAATTGGTAGCGAAAAATAAGTTACTGACTGAAAACGGATTACTGGTGGTAGAACATCCTTCTCTATTAAAATTAAAAGATCAGCCAGGTTATAAAGAAACCCGCCGTTATGGCAATTCTTCTTTCAGCTTTTTTAACTATACGCCGTAGACTATGAGAATAGCCCTGTTCCCGGGATCATTTGATCCATTAACCATCGCACATGCTGATATTTTGAAGCGTGCCTTGCCATTATTTGATAAAGTAATTGTGGGTATAGGGCTGAACAGCTCTAAACAGAGCTTTTTATCCGGACAAGTGCGGGAGGAAATCGTAAAAGCGGTATTTGCAGATTACGATACTATTGAAGTTCAGTCTTATGAGGGTTTAACGGTAGATTTTTGCAGAAAGATCAATGCGTCCTATATGATTCGCGGGATTCGTTCTGTGGGTGATTTTGAATATGAAAGGGCCATCGCGCAGATTAACCAGACAATGATGCCGGAAATGGAAACGATCTTTATTTTGAGCAAACCTGAATACTCGGCCATTAGCTCCACCATAGTCCGGGATATTCTCCGGAACCATGGTGATGTAACGCCTTTTCTTCCTAAGGAAGCTTTATTTTTTCTTTAGACACTTCCTCTTTGATCAGTTTGCCTGCTTTGAGCACGTCAATAATAGAAGGGTAAGTATTTTTCAGTACTGGCTTAAGGTCAGCTGCGGTAAGCCATTCTGCTTTAGTAATGCCTTCTTCTTTCTGCGGAACCAGTTTTGGGTTTCCTTTCACAGTCATGCTGTACCAGTTCGTTCTTTTCAGGACTAACCTGGTTCCCATTTCATATACATGGTAGGTTTTGCACAACCTTTCATCGTTCGTATTGATTTTTACGCCGCATTCTTCTTCAACTTCGCGTCTTCCTGCATCTTTAATACCCTCTCCTTTTTCGACTTTACCTTTTGGCAGGTCCCACTTTTTATTTCTGAAGATAAACAGGTATTCTTCTTTTGCATTCATGACCAGGCCGCCAGCTGCTTTAATCACAGTTAAGCCGGCTTTCATTTGTTTAAAAAGTGATTTTGGATCAGCAGTTATCAATACATACTGTTTGGCGGATAATTTACTTAAGCCTTCATAGAAAGCTTCAAAGTTAAATCCATTTTCCTCCACCAGTTCAACAGGTTCCGTGTGCGATGGCACTTTGTTCGCGATGAGCAGTGTATTGTCGTTTATGTAAATGGTGTAAGTTTTCATGGGTATGATCGTTAGTATGTCAGCTTCCAAAAGCTGGTTCAGTGTGCTTGTTTATGAAATAAAAGTATAAAAATTATGCACGATACAAAGAGGAATCGAATATTATTTAGTTTTAATCCCACTGGTTTCTAATTATCACATTGATAATCAATCGGTGGCAAAAAAAGGACAAATCCTTTGTGGAATAAAGGTATTATTTTGAGTAATTTTGGAGCATGTATAATAAAAGTGATATTGAATTAAAGGTAGCTGAATTTTTACTTCAAATTAAAGCAATAAAGTTACAGCCGAATAACCCTTTTACCTGGGCATCAGGCTGGAAATCCCCAATTTATTGTGATAATAGGATAACGCTCTCCCATCCGTCAGTTCGAACATACATCAGACAGAAACTTACGCAGCTGATACAGGAAGAATTTGGTTCTGTGGATGTGATTGCCGGAGTTGCCACTGCTGGTATTCCTCAGGGTGTATTAGTTGCTCAGGAATTAGGATTACCATTTGTTTATGTAAGAGCAAAAGCTAAAGAACATGGAACGGGTAGCCTGATTGAAGGAGAAATCATTGAAGGTCAGCGCGTAGTTGTAGTAGAAGATTTAGTTTCTACTGGTAAAAGTAGTTTACAGGCTGTACACGCATTAAAAAATGCTGGTTTGTCTGTTGCAGGTTTAGTTTCTATCTTCACTTATGGCTTCGACATTGCGGAAGAAAACTTTAAAGAGGCTAAATGTCGTTTTGCAACGTTATCTAACTACAATACCTTGATACAGTACGCTGCCGAGAATAGTTTTATCGCACAAAGTGATGTAGATATTCTTAACCAATGGCGCAGAAACCCATCAGAGTGGGGACAGAATTTTGACCAAAACCCAGTATAAAATGACCGTTATTGAAAGTGCCACCACAGTAAACCAGCCGGTAGAGAAAGTTTACGCTTTTTTAGCCGACATGAACAATCACCAGCAGTTAATGCCTGAAAACATTTACAACTGGACTTCTACAGCAGATGATGCTAGTTTTACCATTCAAAATATGGCTAAACTGGCGATTAAGATTTCCAGCAGAGTGGAAAACCAGGAATTAATTGCAATTCCTTCTGAGAAAGCTCCTTTCGACTTAGAATTGAAATGGACAGTAGCGGATAATGGTGATGGTACAACAACAGCTACACATATCATTTCAGCAGACCTGAATATGATGATGAAAATGCTGGCTGCGGGGCCTTTAAAGAAACTTGCAGATCATCAGACTGAACGTTTAAGCGAGATATTAAAATAAAAAAAATCCCATCTTTTGAACGGGATTGTATAAAAAGAGCAAATAGCTGAATAAGTTATTTGCTCTTTTTTTTAACAGGAGTTTATACCTGGCCGGTTAAAACCTCTTCCTGTGCTTTAACCAGCTCCCTGATCTCCGCTAAATTGGTTTCTTTCATCAGTTTTCCGTCTTTGTAAACCACTTGTAATAAAGAATCAGCTTCTTCAGCCGCGCTGCACTGATCTTTAGTCAGGTATTCATTTCCTTCTTTTTTCAGGCAAAGCATTCCTTTCAATGATTTCTTTTTATGGTCAGTTATCGGATCTTTCTCAATTTCTCTTGGTTCCCCGTTAACTTCTACATAAGTTGCTTTGATTGCGAAACCTAAAGTATCACGGCTATGGTTTCTTAAAATACCACCAACTCCGATAACAAGGTTACTGGCTGCATAACCCATTTCTTTCAAACGGTCAAGCGTTCTGATATATCTTTCCAGGTACATCCCATCCCCATAGATCAACCCTACTTTTGGATTCAATACTTTGTATCCTCTGCTATTTAAAGAAGAACCGAACTTCTCATCCAGTAAACGAATGGCACCTTTCCATTCATTGGTTCCTGGCTCTGCCTCCGGATTTCCACAAATAATATATTCAGGATTTCCGCTATCAGGTCTGAAAACAACTTTACCTTCTCTTTTCAGAATATCTTCTTTCAGGATTTCAGCAAACTCTGTTAATACTTTATAAACATCAAAAGTATCAGATACAATAGATACAATTCCTGTTGGATATAATTCCAGCATATGACGGAAAGCGCCGATTTCATCTTCTCTGCCAAAAGAACACATCACACTATGTTCACTTGCAGGTACAGAGAGCATAATCGGAGCCCCGTTAATATCAGCATTATAATACTCAACCGCACATGGCAGTGCAGGTACATTATCACTGCCCAGGAATGATAATAAATGCGCAACCCCGCTAATTGCTGCACCTTCTTCAGACGCGTCTCCACGGTATCCAAAATCATGTACCTGGAAATCTTTTGCGCCTTCCATTTCAACCTCATCAGTTTCATTGAAATAACGGGTTACAATTTTACGGTACTGATGACTGCAGGTAGCAACAGTAATCGTGTACCATAATTTCAACAGCAGGCTTTCCATAAATCCAACTACCCAGTAAAAATCAGGGTGTGTATTGGTAATGGTCATCAGCACATTCTGAACCGGCATAATCGTGCCTTCTTCAACAGCTTTGATTTCTATTGGCAAGTAACCTAATGCACACAGTGCCCTGATTTTACTTTCTACTTCAGGAGAATTACTTCCTAAAATCAGTTTACGGTAAGTCAGAAACTCCTCACCCATTTCTTTGGTGATAGGTTCAGAAAGATATTGTTTGATATAATATTGAAGTCCGAAGAACACAGTCTCCTTAAAATTCTTATCACTTCTTGCAGTCAAATAAGAATATACTTTATTACATCCTGGAGCATATTGCTCCATATGGCCCATTTTGTAAACATCGGTTTGTAAGAGGATATTATTCATCTTTAATTTCTTTAAGTTATAATTCGATCAGATCAGCTAATGGAATTCTGCTGATCAATGTTGATTCACTATCTTTAATAGAGTCTGTGGTATAGATATGATCTATCCACTCCGCAAGCTCCGTTTCTCCATGAGACATAATACCATGAGAAACAATCAGGCTGACTTTACCAGCATTGCGTTTCTTTAATTCTTTAGCTACTCCGATAAAGGTGGCCCCACCATCACAAATATCATCTATGATAAAACAAGCTTTACCACCAAGGTCATCCTGATCAACCGTAATCTGTTTGATTTTTCCGTTGCTCACATCCCTTACCTTATTACACAAAACGATGTCACTGGTATACTGTAAAGCTTCTGCCAGTTTATAGATTTTTTTAAGCGCACCCGCATCAGGGGAAACCAGCAGGTAATCTGTGTGGTCTTGCAGCACTTGTTTAGCCAGGCTTGAATTAGTGATCAGTTCACAATTGTCCAGTAAGGCAAGAGATACTTCTGAGTGTACATCAAAGATATACACCTTATCAAAACCGCAGCTGTTAATCAGGTTACACATCACTTTAATTGATAGCGGCTCACCTGCCACCATCACCCTGTCCTGACGGGCATAAGGTAAATAAGGTATCAGTACGCTGATTTTTTTACTGCCGCTGCCGCGTAGTGCATCAACAGTCAGCAATAACTTCATGATGTCATCAGAATTATTAAGCCTCGCAGCAATCATCACTTCTTCTGCTTTCCCCTGTAACTTGATGTGTACTTCCCCACCGCTAAATAAAAAGCTTTTAGCATCTATTTCCTCTAAAGAGGAATTGAAGGGTTTAAATCCGTTTGATAAATTTAATACTTTCATATCTATTTGCGTTATAATGACACAAATTAAAGTCTTTATTTTTTCTTATGCAAATTTAATTTGCGTTATTTTAACGCAAATTAAATCAACAACTCATAAACAACTGATACTAAAGGAGTTTATTGAGATCGAAACCATTAACTTTAAGCTGCTTATATTTCTCTTTGTCAAAAGAGTAAAGTTTTCCTGGTCGTCCGGCACTTAAAGCCGGGGCCTTTTCATCTAGTTCAATAACCAGGCCTAAAGACATGACTTTACGTTTAAAGTTACGGCGGTCAATTTCATGACCTAACAATTCCATGTATAATTGCTCCAGATGAGAGAAAAGAAATTTGCAATCCAGCAGTTCAAATCCGATGGGCTCGTAAGTGATTTTTGCTCTTAAACGGGCAATAGCTTTTTCAACCACTTCTTTATGGTCAAAAGCTAATGGCGGAAGATCATAACTATTAAACCAGGCAGCTTCTGAGGCATCTGTGGAAGCAAATAAGCTGAAGTCTGAAGATTTGACCAGCCCAAAATAAGCAACAGAAATAATGCGCATCCGCGGGTCACGTGATGGCTTACCGAAAGTAAAGAGTTGTTCCAGATAATTTATAGAAACCCCTGCTTCTTCGAGTAATTCCCTTTCCACAGCCTCTTCCAGTGTTTCATGATTCAGTACAAAACCACCCGGAAGTGCCCACTCATTGAGAAAAGGCTCAATTTTACGCTTAATCAGTAACACAGAGATACCATTTTCCTGATTGTATCCAAAAACAATAGCATCAACTGTGACTTTAATATCCTGATCGATCTTAGGCGTAACTTTATTCATTTAAACAGATTTTTGTTACAAAGTAATAACATTAATCGGTCAATTGAGACTTATAAGTTAAAGATGTAGAAGTGATCTATATTGGGAAGGGGTTGGTTAGGCTATTGGCCTTACCAACCCCTTCCCAACATAGATCTCTGACAGTTGTTAAACTATCCTTCCCTTTTTACAGCAAGGAAAACTTAAAAAACACAGGCACGTGATCAGAAACCCTTCTTGCTTCCTTCAAATCATCGAACGCTGTAAAAAAAGGAATAATCCCTGCATTGATACAATTAATCTTCGCCTGGTTATAGAAAAAGTTATCATAAGCGGAAGCAAGACAATTGCCATTGATACATTTCTGCTTTAAGGAAGTCTTTTGATTCGTAAAAGCAGGACGATACCCCATCCCTTTCAATGGATTAAATACCGAATGTGATTCTGGTAAATTAAAATCTCCGCAAAAAATCAATACATCTGAAGGGTAATTTTCTGGCAAATACTTTAAATATTTAATCTCAGTTTCTGGTTGTTTTGCTTTTGGAATCGCGTGCATGGTAACCAGCGTAAACTGTTTTTTGCCGAGTTTGAACCTTGCAAAATAAGGCTCCCTGGTAATTTCAAGGTTATATTTTTTCTCCAGCCAGGCCTCTCCTATTTTTTCAGTTCTGCTGGTTTTCCAGATAAAAGCATAACGCTCTTTGCTATACCTGTCACTCGAAGTACCATGGCTGATCGTATACGCCCATTTGGTTCCTGTACGGTTCAGCGCATCGCTTAAACGCGCAACCGCCATTGGCCCGCCCGGCCCGGCTACGACTTCCTGAATGGCAACCACGTCACAGTTTCTGAGTGTCTGTGCGATAAAATCTATTTGTATATCGGTCTTTGATTTTCCAAAATCTTTCAAATTCCACGAACAAACAGTTAGCGTCTGTCCAAATGCGGCAAATGAAAAAAGCAGGAAAACCACAATTGTAAATCGTTTCAAATTGTAGTCTTTCTTTTAAGAATGAATAATTGGTTTTGTAGAAGGAGCTTAAGAACTGGTCAAAGGTTTCTTTTTTAAATTCTGCACATTCATCAGTACAATGGCGCTGATAATCATCAGAATCCCAATCCACTGCAGCAGATTAACAGGCTCTCTTAACAAAATATAAGCGAACATCACAGAAACCGGAAGTTCTACAGAAGCTACAATTGTACCCAGGCTGATCCCGGTGTGCGGCATTCCGCTGGTAAAAAGTATCGGAGGAAGAATTGTTCCGAAAAAAGCAAGGAACAAACCCCACGGCCAGAAAATACCGAAGTTAAAATTCGAATAAGAGTTGGTACAGAAAATCAGAACAATAGCAATTAACCCACCAGCAAGCAACCATAAACTTCTTTTTAAAGGACGCATATGGGTCGCGATACTATTTGAAGCAAATAAAGATATAGTATAAGATATTCCTGCTGCCAGACCCCAGGCTACCCCTCTCCAGTCCAGACTATGGACACTCGAGAATATATTGGTGGCCAGTGCTGTTCCCATTAACACAATAACTGTTGCTACTATTTTTCTGCCTGAAGGTACTTTTTTCTCCAGTACAGCTTCCAGTAATAATCCCATCCAAACAGACTGCATTAATAAAACAATCCCTACAGATACAGGGATATATTTCACTGCAAAATAATAAAATACACTAGTCAGCCCTAAAGAAGTACCACCCAGCATTAATTTTAAAATTGATCCCTTCTCCTTCTGCGCTTCTTCTTTTGCTTTTGATTTATTTTTGATCAGTATATTTAATAAAAGCATTCCCGTAAATCCAATTGTAAACTGAGAAGTTGTCACCTCCGCAGTATTGAATCCATGCGCATAAGCCATCTTCACCACTGTTGCCAACGCACCGTAACTTGAGGCACCAAGTCCTACTAATAAGGCACCTTTGAGTAAGTTTTTTTCCATTATATTGTATTCGTATTATTTTTTAATTGGTAATCGTAATCATTCTGATGCAAAGAAACTCATTCAAAATTTAAATTCATCATCTTTCCTGAATACTGGTCTGTGCTTTCAAATTAAAGACAAAGCAGGAGACGCATCTTAATTATTTTTAAAATCAGACAAAAATTCAGTACAAAACGTTAAAAACCAGTCATTTATTCAGTAAAAAATATCTTTTAGCGACATTATTTCCGATGTTCACAGATCCTGTACTATGGCATTTCTTTTGTTCGCACATTTGCATGAACTTCAACAACTTTACTATAAAAGCCCAGGAAGCAGTTCAACAGGCTTCCGAAATAGCCCAGGGTAATCAGCAACAGGCTATTGAAACGGCCCATTTGCTAAAAGGGTTGCTTACTGTTGATGAAAATGTAGTTTCTTATGTTTTAAAGAAGCTAAATGTTAATTTAAATACGCTCAACATAAATCTGGATGAGCAGATCGCGAAATTCCCTAAAGTAAGTGGCAGCAATGGCTATTTATCATCCGGTGCAAATTCTGCCCTGCAAAAAGCACAAAATTATCTGAAAGAATTTAAGGATGAATTTGTCTCTGTAGAACATTTATTACTGGGTATCCTTTCTGTGAATGACAGTACCTCTAAACTATTAAAAGATCAGGGCGTAAATGAAAAGGACCTCAAAAAAGCTATTGCGGCTTTACGTGGTGATAACAGGGTAACTGACCAGAATGCTGAGGCAAGTTATAATGCTTTAAATAAATACGCAAGGAATTTAAATGAATATGCAGAATCCGGAAAACTGGACCCTGTGATTGGCCGTGATGAAGAAATTCGCCGCGTGATTCAGATTCTTTCCAGAAGAACTAAAAACAACCCGATTCTAATCGGTGAACCCGGGGTAGGTAAAACTGCCATTGCAGAAGGTATTGCCTTCCGGATTATTAAAGGTGACGTACCCGAAAACCTGAAAACAAAAACAGTGTATTCACTGGATATGGGCTCTTTGATTGCTGGTGCAAAATATAAAGGAGAATTTGAAGAGCGCCTGAAAGCTGTGGTGAAAGAAGTGACTCAAAGTGAAGGTGATATTATCCTGTTTATAGATGAGATACATACACTGGTAGGCGCTGGTGGTGGCGAAGGTGCGATGGATGCTGCAAATATCCTGAAGCCTGCTTTAGCGCGTGGTGAATTACGTGCCATCGGTGCAACTACATTAAACGAGTATCAGAAATATCTGGAAAAAGATAAAGCGCTGGAACGTCGTTTTCAAAAAGTAGTTGTAGATGAGCCTGATACCCAGGATGCAATTTCAATTTTAAGGGGATTAAAAGAAAGATATGAGACACACCATAAGGTGAGAATCCGTGATGAGGCAATTATTGCTGCAGTCGAATTATCTCAGCGTTATATCAGTGACCGTTTCCTTCCGGATAAAGCGATCGATTTAATGGATGAAGCCGCTTCTAAATTACGTTTAGAAATGGACAGTGTACCAGAAAATGTAGATGAGCTGGACCGTAAGATTATGCAGCTTGAAATTGAAAGAGAAGCGATCAGAAGAGAAAATGACGATAAAAAAGTAAAATCTCTTGGGGAAGAAATTGCTAACCTTTCTGCGGAACGCGATGAGCTGAAAGCAAAATGGCAAGGAGAGAAAGATGTCGTTGACGGCATTAATAACGAATTGGAGCAGATTGAGAACTATAAATTAGAGGCTGATCAGGCAGAACGTGCAGGTGATTATGGAAAAGTTGCAGAGATCCGTTATGGTAAAATCAAAGAAGCACAGGATAAAGTAGAAAAACTAAAAGTAGTGCTTGAAAGTCAGCAGGGCGAAGGCCGTATGCTGAAAGAAGAAGTTACTGCGGATGATATTGCAGGTGTTGTAGCCCGCTGGACAGGAATTCCGGTAACGAAATTAGTGTCCAGTGAGCGTGAAAAACTCTTAAATCTGGAAGATGAGCTGCATAAACGTGTAGCCGGACAGGATGAAGCTATTGAAGCCATATCTGATGCGATACGTCGTTCCCGTGCTGGTTTGCAGGATAAACGTAAACCAATAGGTTCTTTCATTTTCTTAGGTACAACTGGTGTCGGAAAAACAGAGTTAGCCAAAGCACTGGCAGAATTCCTGTTCAACGATGATAACGCATTGACCAGAATTGATATGAGTGAATACCAGGAAAGGCATTCTGTTTCCAGATTAATCGGAGCGCCTCCGGGATATGTAGGCTATGATGAAGGGGGTCAGCTTACTGAAGCCGTTCGCCGTAAACCATACTCTGTAGTCCTGCTGGATGAAATTGAAAAAGCACATCCTGATGTGTTTAACATTTTACTGCAAGTACTGGATGACGGCCGTTTAACCGATAATAAAGGGCGGCTGGTTAACTTTAAAAACACGATTATCATCATGACTTCCAACATTGGTTCTCATTTGATACAAGAGAACTTTAAGGACCTGGATGATTCGAACAGAGACGAGGTGATTGCGAAAACCAAAAATGAGCTGTTTGAATTATTAAAACAGACGATCAGACCGGAGTTTTTGAACAGAATTGATGAATTGATCATGTTCACGCCTTTGAATCGTTCTGAAGTAAGAAATATCGCAGAACTGCAATTCAGACACGTTCAGGATACACTTGCTGAAATGGGTGTTGAAATTGAAGCTACTCCCGAAGCGCTTGACTGGCTGGCAGAACTCGGTTATGATCCGCAGTTTGGAGCACGACCTTTAAAAAGAGTGATTCAAAAACGTGTATTAAATGAACTATCTAAAGAGATACTGGCTGGAAAAATTGATAAGGACAGTAGGATAAAACTAGATATGTTTGATAACAAGTTCGTATTTCTGAATAATAAAAAAGAAACACCAGCTTCCTAAGATAGTCTCCTGAAGAATGCTGATCAGTTCTCCCTTAATTTGCCATCCGGCGGTTTAAGGAATAGCAGATCAGCATTCTTTTTTTACTAAATTGCCATCGCAATTGATTTAAGCAATGAACAGCATAGAGATTAATAAGGAGGCATACGCTACCAATTTCATTTATTTATTAAAATGTCTGACCGGAGTTATCATTTGTTACGCACTCTATTATTATTTCCCCCAATATCCGTTTTACTGGTCGCTGGTCTCTGTTGCCGTATCCCTTTCTCCCGACAACAGCAATACCCTGGCTTATGACCGCATGAAAGCCAATATGATTGGTTGTGCGGCCGGAATTGCGCTTTATCCACTACATACTTCTGGCTTGATTATTTTATGTCTGGGCGTGTCTTTAACCATCTTTATTGGCATTGCGCTGCGGATGACCAATACCTTAAAAAGTGCTTTAGCTGCTGTGGTCATTATCACTTTGCAAGAAGAACAGGAGAAACACTGGTATGTGGCCTTAGAGCGGGTATCATGCGTAGTAACTGGCTGTATTGTAGCACTTGGTGTCACACTATTGTTTAATCTGCTCATCAGCAGGAAATATTCAAAACAATAACGCAAAATTTCGCTTTATAGAGAAGTAAGGGCTTGAACTTATCTTTTATGGGATAAATACGTTCCAATTAAAGCGAACATTCAACAAAAGCTATCAATCAATAGTTTTTGTTGAACAATTTGTATCAGAAAACCCTTTCTACCACCATTAATTCTAAAACCTAACGTTTACAATGGCTCAATAACTTCAAAAATGAAAATAGCTTATATATCGACTTACCCTCCGCGCGAATGTGGTATTGCTACATTCAATAATAATCTTTTAAAAGCAATCGGTCACCATACTGAAGTAGTTTCCAAAGACAGCTTTGTTGTGGCAATGACAGATACTGAAGACCTGACTACTTACGAATATCCTCCGGAAGTTCAGTTCATCATCAGACAAGAGAATCAAAAAGATTATATCAGAGCAGCCGATTATATCAATACCAGCTTAACAGATGTGTGCATTTTAGAGCATGAATTTGGCATTTATGGAGGTGATAATGGCGTATATATCTTACCACTGATTGCCCGTTTACAAAAACCCCTCATTACCATTCTCCATACCATACTCAAAGATCCGTCTTATATGCAGCTGACCATTATCAGGGAAATTGCAAAGTATTCTTCGAAAATTGTGGTCATGAGTAACCGGGCGGTACATTTTCTGACCAGTATTTATGGAATAGCAGAAGATAAAATTAAACTCATCGAACATGGAGTGCCTGATCTGGAACCAAAAAGCGAGAACGAGATCAAGAACTCCCCTGCCTTTAAAAACAGGAAGGTATTGTTCACATTTGGTCTGATCAGCCGGAATAAGGGGCTCGAAACCGTGATTGAAGCACTCCCTAAAATAGCAGCCCAAAATCCGGATGTGTTATATGCTATCTTGGGAACTACACACCCTGGTGTAATCAGGAACTCGGGCGAAGAATACAGAGACAGCCTGAAACGCCTGGCAAAAAAACTAAATGTTGAAAATCACCTGATCTTCATCAATAAATTTGTTTCTGAAGAGGAATTATATGATTATCTCACCGCAGCGGACATGTATATTACCCCGTATTTGAATGAGGCGCAAATTACCAGTGGGACATTATCCTATGCTGTTGGCGCAGGAGCTGCAGTGATTTCTACCCCCTACTGGCATGCACAGGAATTATTAGCAGATAACCGCGGAAAACTGTTTGATTTTAAAGATTCAGATGCCCTGGCAAATATTGTCAATGATCTGTTTGCTAATCAGCAGCAACTGAAAGAACTGAAAGAAAATGCTTATAACTACGGGCTGCATTTGCGCTGGCCGAGTACAGGTAACGTATTTATTGAAACCTTAAATGAGGCCATATTAGATGCGAACCAGGCGAAAGAGGAAATCAGACCTATTATAGACCCTGATATGATGCCTGCTTTTAGTATGGCACATATCAAGCTTTTAACGGATGATACTGGAATTGTTCAACATGCCAAATATGGTATTCCTAACCTCAAAGAAGGTTATTGTCTGGATGACAATGCCCGTGCGTTGATTATGGTGATCCTGGCCTGGCAGCAAAATAAGAGTAAAGCAGCTTTAGAATTACTGCCTGTTTACCTGAGTTATATTCAATATATGCAGTGCGATGATGGTAATTTCAGAAATTTCCTGAGCTTTAAAAGGGAGTATTTGGATGAAGTGGGGTCAGAAGATTCTTTCGGCAGGACTATCTGGGCACTAGGCTACCTGATTAACAATGCGCCTAATAATTCTTACAGAGAATTTGCCACTGAATTATTTATTAAATCTATTCCTCATTTCTCTCAGCTGAAACATTTAAGAGGACTGGCAAATACCATGATTGGTTTAAGCAGTTTCTTAAAAGCTCACCCGAGCGATGAACATATTATTAACGAACTGAATCAACTGGCTATCCCTTTAAAAGCCTCTTATAAAGCGCATAAAGCAGATCAGTGGAATTGGTTTGAAGAAAAAATGACCTATGACAATGCGATTTTACCATTGGCTTTACTGTGTCATTATGAGACTACCCATGACCAGGACTCTCTGGCTATCGGACTGGAAAGTATGGAATTCCTGACTTCTAAAACATTGGAGAAAGGCTATCTAAACCCGGTTGGTAATGATGGCTGGTTGTTCAAAGATAAAAAGGAAATGGCGCAGTACGATCAGCAGGCGATAGAAACTATGGCAATCGTTCTCTTGTATTTCAAGGCTTATGAGATTACACACGATCTGAAATATATCCGCCAAATGTATTTAAGCTATCAGTGGTTCTTAGGGGAGAACAGTCTCAGACTGCCTCTTTATGATTATGAAACCAAAGGTTGCGGAGACGGATTGCAGAATTATGGGGTGAATAGAAATCAGGGCGCGGAAAGTACACTGGCCTACTGGATTTCTCACCTGATGATCTTGAAATCACTTGAATTTGAGTATGAGTATAGTGTTAAACCTGATGCTGTAACAGCTAAAGAGGAGGTTATTTAATGAAAGTTGCTGTTTTATCGCCCGTAGCCTGGAGAACACCGCCCCGTCATTATGGCCCGTGGGAGCAAATGGCCTCTAATTTAACAGAAGGCTTGCATGCTGCCGGAATCGAAGTTGTATTATTTGCCACTGGCGATTCTATCACTTCAGCCGAGTTAAGAAGCGTTGTGAAGACAGGTTACGAGGAAGATCGCCATCAGGATGCAAAAGTCATAGAGTGCCTTCATATTAGTAACCTGATGGAGCAATCAGATGATTTTGATTTAATTCACAATCATTTTGACTTCCTGCCTTTAAGTTATTCCGGATTAATCAGAACTCCGGTGTTAACTACAATTCATGGGTTTTCATCAGAAAAAATTGTAAAGGTCTACCAGAAATATAACCGGCATAACCATTATGTATCGATCAGCGATGCGAACCGCCATCCGTCCCTCAATTATTTAGGCACAGTATACAATGGCCTGGTTACCCAGGATTTTCAATTTAATGACACCCCTGATGATTACCTCTTATTTTTCGGAAGGATTCATCCTGATAAAGGAACGGCTGAAGCTATACAAATCGCGATAAAGAGTAAAAAAAGACTTTTAATCGCCGGAATTATTCAGGATGAACGTTATTATCAAGAAGCCGTTGAACCTTATTTGAATGAAGAGATTGTATTTCTGGGATCTGCCGGCCCGGATCAGCGCAATGAACTTTTGAAAGGAGCATTAGCACTTTTACATCCGATTAATTTTGCTGAACCCTTTGGATTAAGTGTAGCAGAAGCGATGTTATGCGGAACTCCGGTAATCGCTTTCAATAAAGGCTCGATGCCGGAACTGATCGAACACGGAAAAACAGGTTTCCTGGTAGCAGATATAGAGGAAGCAGTGGATGCGGTGGCAAAGGTGTCTGAATTGCAAAGAATGGACTGCCACAAATGGGCGAAACGCAAGTTTTCTAAAGAGAAAATGGTAGAGGACTATTTAAGCCTCTACCAGAAAATCCTATAGTTTTTCTTCAGCTTTATTAGCTGCTTCATTTTCATTCAGTGTTTTATATTCATTCGGTGTTATGTTTTCGCCCGGTGTTTTATTTTCACCAGGTGTTTTATTTTCATTTGATGTTTTCCTGTCACTAGCTGAACTTAAAAGTTTGGCGAGTAACAATTCTATTTTTACTGAAGCGAACGAAGAACAGTAATCCGATAATCCGTAAGGAATAATCAATTCTCCATTGTGGATAATTGAACCGCAAGAATATAAGACATTCGGCACATATCCTTCTCTTTCATCGTTATTAGGGATCACAAGGGGCTCTGTAAGCCTGCCAATTTCTATAGAAGGGTCTTCCAGATCCAGTAAACTTGCCCCTAAACAGTAGCGGCGCATTGGACCTACGCCATGCGTAATCACTAACCAGCCAGCTTCTGTTTCAATTGGGGAGCCGCAATTTCCAATCTGAATAAATTCCCACGGAAACTGAGGTTGCTGCAATTTCACAGGATGATCCCATACGGTAAGTTTATCTGAATACATCAGGTAGTTGTTCCAGCCGTCAATTCTTGACATCATGGCGTATTTGCCATTAATTTTTCGCGGAAATAAGGCTAAGTTTTTATTTTGTGCGCCTGCTCCATGAAGCGGACTTACCTTAAAGTCATAAAAATCAGTAGTTTGCAAGAGTTTAGGTAAGATCATAGCGCCATCAAATGCAGTGTAAGTTGCATAATAGATCACTGACCCATCATCTTTGATAAACCTGACAAATCGCGCATCCTCTATCCCTTTACGTTCAAATTCTGAGATAGGAAAAATAACACGGTCCGAAATGTCAGTATCCCTTGAAAAACTAATCTCATGATAAGTATCAGAAAGCCAGAGTATTTTATCATATTCTAATTTCTTCAGATCATCAGTCTGCAGATTTTTAGAATCGACAATTACTCTTCTTAGAATGGCATAGTCGAACTTTTCTTCTAATTTCAAACCGACTTCATCCAGAATATTCAGATCAATCATGGCATCCGCAGCTCTTTTGAAAAAGAGTTTTTTATTATATACTGCATTGCGGACTACTTCTGCTTCGTCAACATAATTTCCGGAAGGATTTACTGTGATATTCCCATTACAGTCTATCAATGCCCTTCTGAACACGACAGAAGAAATATGTCCTTCCCCTACTGCTCTGAAACTAATGATTAATCTTTTCTCCCCTTCAACCAGTTCTGATTGATCAGGATCTTCTACTACCGATGGATTAAAAAAGGCCGCAGATTCTATAGAATACTCGTGTGTGAAGTAGGAGCCCAATAAAAGCCGCTGATATTTACTCAGGGACTCATAATCAATCTCCATTTCCTCTATACAGTGTTTGATCTGTTTACAATGCCGTGCAAGAATCTTGGTAATGTTCCGGTGTCTTTTGGAATACTCTTGTAAAATTGGGGAAATCAAACCAAATACTTCCTGATCTGATAAGGTTAAAACTCTTTTGATTACTTCTTTCGCTCTATCCTCACCATTAAAAAAAAACCTGGCTATTACACGTTTGGGATCAGGATATACTTTTATCGGTTTGCGCTCTATTAATAGTCTCATAATTAAATAACGTTTTAAACGGACATAAAGGTTTAATGAATTTAGTTTTTTTTTATCAAAAAGAGGTTTTCTTGGTTATTTATTTAAAAACGCGTGCCACATTAATGCCAGAGCAAATTAAAAATATGCAGAAAACTGACAGAAATGGCATTAAACAAACTGACATTCTAACAAATAAAGTCAAACTGTCTTGCTAATTTTAATGTTAATTTAATGTGAGGTTTTTGTTAATTGTCATCACAAAATAATAAAGAGAAACATAAAACATTTTATCTTACTATCCGATAAGCATTTACAAAAAACCTCGTTTCCAGTTTGTATGCTAAACATTTCTTTGGCACCGGTATTGACTATATGACAAACATAGTCAGATACTAAAAATAAAAATTCTGGCTTGATATAAATTAAAAAAGCAACAAAATGAAAAAATTATTATTATCATTAATCGCAGTTTCAGCATTAGCATTCACAACTCAAGCTCAAACTGAAAAAGGTAAATTCATGTTAGGTGGTAACGTTGAATTTGATTCTAACAAACCAAATGGTGCAAATAAATCAAACACATCTTTTAATATCGTTCCTAGTGTTGGTTATTTTGTAACTGATAACTTCGCAATCGGTACAGGTGTTGGTTTTGAGTCTTCTAAATTCCATGTAAACGTTAATGACGCTGCAGGTATAACTCAAAAAACTCAAGCTTTCGTAGTCGCTCCATTTGCACGTTACTACAAAGGTATCAATGAGTCATTCAAATTCTTCGGACAATTATCAGTTCCTATGGCATTTGGTAACAACAAAACTGGTGACAACGATGGTAACAACTATGTAAAAACTTCTAAATTTAACAACGTAGGTGTTGCTTTATCTCCAGGTTTTGCATTTTTCCCAAGCAAAAAATTCGGTATCGAATTCTCTGTTAGAGGTATTAGCTACAACGACAACACTAATAAAGACAACGATGGTAATAAAATCGGTGGCGGTAACAAAGAATTCAACATTGGTGCAAACTTCTTCGCTCCAAAAATCGGTGTTCAGTTCTACTTATAGTATGTAAATACTCTACACAACTTTTTATACAAAAAAGGCCAGGCAATATTGTCTTGCCTTTTTTGCTTTTAATAATAAAAATGTCAGTTGATTTCCTAATTTAGCAACCAACACATAAAATCTCTGAATGAAACACTATATCCTATCCTTAACTGCTGCTGCACTATTATTAAGTGCCGGCTGCCAGTCCAAATCTCAAAACAAAAAAGAAGATACCAAAGACAGCACTGCTAATGTAGCTACTACTACTTCCAATGAACCTGCTGCCCCGAATAAGGCTGTAGATATTTCGAAGATCAAGGTGGCTGATGCCAAAACAATTCTTGCGCGTAAACAAGTTCCGGTATTATGTTATCACCAGATCCGTGATTGGAGACCTAAAGATTCCAAAGCAGCTAAAGATTATATTATTCCAATAGATGTATTTAAAGGCCACATGAAAATGCTGGCAGATAGTGGTTATCACACGATTTTGCTGGATCAGTTATATGATTACCTGAATAACGGTACACCACTGCCTTCGAAGCCTATCTTATTAACTTTTGATGATACCGATCTGGATCAGTATACTATTGCTGAACCTACTATGAAAAAATATGGTTTCAAAGGTGCTTTCTTCGTGATGACCGTTTCTCTCGGCAGACCAAATTACATGAGCAGAGCGCAGGTTAAAGATCTTTCAGATAAAGGAAATGATATTGGTTCTCATACCTGGGATCACCACAACGTGAAAAAATACCAGGGTAAAGATTGGGAAATCCAAATTGACAAACCAACCAAGACATTACAAGAAATTACTGGTAAAAACATTCACCATTTCGCTTATCCATTTGGTTTATGGAACCCGGAGGCTATTCCTGAGTTGAAGAAAAGAGGATTCAAGAGTGCGTTTATTTTATCTACTAAACGGGATGAAAAAGATCCGCTGTTTACGATCAGAAGGATTATTGCCAGTGGTTACTGGACACCAAAAACTTTAAGTAATAGCATTAAAAACAGCTTTTAAACAAAATGGGCAGGTAATTAATCACCTGCCCATTTCATTAATATCTATCAATTCCTATACTATTTCCTTAATCGTATACTCATTCTTATTAAAACTGAAAGACTCTCCAACCTTCTTGCCCACCAGTAACTGCCCAATTGGAGAAACTGCTGAAATCGCAAACACCTGCTGCTGATCAACTTTCAACTGCCCTGCACTAATACTGATATAAAATATCCCGTTAGAAGTATAAACCAGAGCTCCATTTCTAACCACATCACTATGAACAGCCTCTTCCAGAGAAGATAACAAAGCCAGGTTCTGCTTTGCATCCATTAATAAGCTTTTATTTCTGCCAATATCCTGCTGCATCATTTCCCGTGTAGTCTCAAACTTATCACCCGCACTGCTTTTTGTATCATCATTACTCGCCTCTTGTGCCTGCTCTAAAGCAGTTTCGGCAGTATTGATCCTTTGCATGATAAAATCCATACAAGACTGATATAATTTCGCTTTTAACCCTTCCATATTACCCATTGATCCATCTTACTTTTTCTGTCATCGGTGTGCGTTTTGGTGCACGCGGTTCCTCATTATGAAAACCCATATAAAACAACCCAAAACATTTTTCATTCGGTGCCAGTTCCAAATACTCATCCATTTGAGTAATCATTCCCGGCGAACTCCAGTACGCACCAATCTTCAATGCTTCTGCCGTTAATGCCATATTCTGCACCGCACACGCAAAGGCCGCAATTTCTTCCCATTCCGGAATAATATCAGGATGCAATTGCGCATTTAACACAATCACACAACTTGACTGCACTGCTTTCTCGATGATCCCATCATATTTCTTTTGCAGGAACTGCGCCTCAGGTGTCCCCTGCTTATACAAACGTGCAAGCTCCGTTCCCAGTTTACGTTTTCCCTCATTCCGGTAAACGATAAACCTCCACGGCTGCGTTAATTTATGCGTAGGTGCATAATTTGCACTTTCCAGTACCTGGGTAATCAACTCCTCAGGAATTTCTTCCTGTGTATAACTTGGCGGGAAAATGCTCCGTCTGCGCTGTATAATAGAACTAAGTATATTTATTTCGCTTTCCATAATTGTGTACAAAAATAACAATTTTAACAGGCTCCTGCTTCATCAGGTGAATATTACAATAAATCTATGTAATTCAGCCACTGAATCCTTTGCCAGACAAAACATTTTATTAAATTATCGTTACCTTTGCGGCTTATTTTTGTGCAATATGATTTCAGTTTCTAATTTATCCCTGCGTTACGGAAAACGTACCCTATTTGAAGATGTTAACCTAAAATTCACTCCTGGCAACTGTTACGGTGTAATTGGAGCTAATGGCGCGGGTAAATCAACTTTCTTAAAAATCCTGTCTGGTGAAGTTAATCAGACCTCGGGCAGCGTAGCTTTTACGCCTGGAGAACGTATGGCGGTTTTAAAACAAAATCACCATGAATATGATGATTTCTCAGTTATTGAAACCGTTATGATCGGTCATAAAGAATTATATGACATCATGAAGGAGAAAGACGCTATCTATCTGAAAGAAGATTTCTCTGATAAAGACGGTGAACGTGCAGGTGAACTGGAAAACAGATTTGCTGAAATGGACGGCTGGAATATGGAAAGCAATGCAGCAACCATGTTAAGCAATCTTGGAATTAAAGAAGAATTCCACCACAAACAAATTACTGAATTAGACGGTAAACAAAAAGTACGTGTATTACTTGCACAAGCGCTTTTTGGTAACCCTGACATTTTGTTACTGGATGAGCCAACGAATGACCTGGATATAGAAACTATCGCCTGGTTAGAAAACTTCCTGGCTGACTATCAAAGTACAGTATTGGTGGTATCTCACGATAGACACTTTTTAGACGCGGTTTGTACGCATATTGTGGATATTGACTTTGCCAAAATGACTACTTACTCTGGTAACTATACGTTCTGGTATGAGTCAAGTCAGCTTGCCTTAAAACAACGTGGTGATCAAAATAAAAAATTAGAAGAGAAAGTAAAGGAACTGCAGGAATTTATCCAGCGTTTCAGTGCGAATGCTTCCAAATCAAAACAGGCTACTTCCCGTAAGAAAGCCCTTGATAAAATTGACCTGACTGAGATTAAGCCATCCAGCCGTAAATACCCTGCAATTATGTTTAACAACGTAGGTGGCAGAGAAGCTGGTGACCAGATCCTTCAGGTAGAAAATCTTGCCCTGAGCAGCCATGGCGAAGTCTTGTTTAAAGGCGTAAACTTCATGGTGAACAAAGGCGATAAAATTGCTGTTGTTTCTCAGAACAGTTTAGCGACTACTGCTTTTTATAATGTACTGACAGGTCGTGATAAAAACTATACCGGAGAATTCAAATATGGTGTAACTATCAATACAGCAGATATTCCAAATGATAACTCTTCTTATTTCGAAGGAAAAGATATGAACCTGGTTGACTGGTTAAGAGAATACTCTGACACAGATAAAGACGAGCAGTTTGTAAGAAGTTTCCTGGGTAGAATGCTGTTCTCCGGAGAAGAAGTATTAAAGAACTGTAAAGTATTGTCAGGTGGAGAGAAAATGCGTTGTATGTTCTCTCAGATGATGTTAAGACAAGCTAACTTGTTATTATTTGATGAGCCGACGAATCACCTGGATCTGGAATCAATCACTGCATTGAACAACGGACTTAAAGATTTCAAAGGAACTGTTTTATTTACCTCACGAGATCATGCCTTAACTGAATCTGTAGCGACAAGGGTTATCGAATTGACACCTAACGGATCAATTGATAAGATGATGAGCTATGATGATTATATCAACAGTGACGATGTAGCACAAATCAGAGCCGAATTATATAAATAAGCTCCTGATTTGATCATATAAAAAAGGGTTGTCTGAAAATTTCAGACAACCCTTTTTTACATTTATAAATTGACCTGTTTAAGAACCAGGCGCAACTACCTTTTTCTTATTAAAGCTCTTCTGTAAACTATTGTATAGATTTTTAGCGGTATAACGTCCCGGGTCAATAATCCTTCTGATTGTATAAACCGGATTCACCTCATCCATTGGCGTAGACAAAATAAATGCCGCCTTAAACCCATGTTCTTTTAATTTATGCAGGTTAGCTGCTTTGAAAACTCCATAAGGATAAGCGAAATACTCCACCTTTTTCCCGGTAATCTTTTCTAAAGTCTGTGTAGGCTTATCAATCTGGATTGTCCAGTCCTGGTCGGTAAACTGCGCAAAGTTCTTGTGGTTCCAGGTATGACTGGCTATTACATGCCCATCATCCGATAGCTCTTTAATTTGCGCTTTACTCATATATCTTGGTCTGCCGATAGATACAGTCATGATAAAAAATACCCCTTTAAAGCCATGCTTTTTTAACTCCGAAGCACCAACTGTATATTGATCCAGATCGGTATCATCAAAAGAAATCATGATCGGCTTTGAAGGCAGTTTCGTCCCATAATTTAAATAATCGTATAACTGATCAGGTAAAATAGTATGGTACCCACTATCTGCCAGCATTTTCATATGATCCCTGAAATTAGCAGGGGGAATAATATCATCATGTGCTCTTTGAGAATCTGAAGCTTTCCAGTCCCTGATCTGGTGGTAACATAACACGGGAACTTCTTTACGCGAAAGAATCGTTTTAGCATCTGCCGGAGAAGATTTTACAGGAGCTGTTGATTGCTGAGTACTGCTTAAGGTGTCCGCAGCAGTTTTAGCTTTCTGTTGTTCAGAATCGGAATGACAAGCGAAAAGAAACAATAAAAGGAAGATAAATAACGAATTAGGGTATGTTTTCATGGACACAAAAATAAATATATTTTATGAACCCTATTAAAATTACCAAACAACCTTACGATAAAAATTGTTAAATTTAAGTATGGAAAAAGAAGAAATCAAAAGAATACTGGAAACAGTTGAACAACAAGTAAGTTCTTCTATTCTTGGAGGAATGGAAGAAGCTTATGAAGAACTGGAGCGCCTGGGTTATATCCTTATTCATCCGGATAGCGCCCATCCCTCTGCAACAATTACCCAAAAGGGAGAAGATTTCCTGGAGAATTACTAGCCAGGAAATAAAAAAAGAAGGTCTGAATGAATAAAACCTGATCAGACCTTCTTTATTATTTTGTTCGCTTTCCGGATTGAAGTAACCATTGTTTATACTTTTCTTCCAGGAACCCGGACAAATCAGCCATATATCCTGCTGTTTTTACCGTAAAATGATCCCCCGGATAATATTTAAAAAGCATATCTGCCGAAACCGCTTTCATTTCTTCGTTCATTAATCTGACCGGATAATTCAGCATAAAATTATCCTCGTCCCCTATAGAAATCCGTATTTTCCCATCCAGATCTTTCTTTAAATCTTTCCAGTTATTTCTTAGATATAGAGAAATATCATACCTTTTCCAGTCTTCAGCAGTACGTTGATTGATCAATCCCGTTTTAGAATCACAAATTAATTCCGGCAACCCATCTTTGCCTTTTTTACTAAATACGGCTTCAAAGGAACGCTGCTGCTGCCCTCTTGAAATCACATTTTCTACCTGGTACATTTCTTTCAAATAAGAAAAAGGAAATCTGCCAGCCACCGTTCCACCCGGATTGATCTGCCCTTTAGCATCATAAAACAGGTTACTATCTTTGTATAAGTTCACGTTTAGAAACCTGCGGAAATCCACATAATCAGGACTGCTGGAAGCGGTAGCTAAAAATAGCTTGGGATAATGGGTTTGCAGCCATAAAACAGACCAGCCGCCGCTACTATGTCCAGTCAGCATTCTTGCCCCATTACAGCGATACTGCTTTTCCAGCAGAGGAATAAATTCCTGGGTCAGCGCATCCCCCCAGGGGCCATTATTATCGCTATTCGCATAAGCAGAATGTCCCAGAGAACAATTGCCATCCAGAAATACCCGGATAACCGGAGTAGACCCGATTACTGAAGGCAATTTACCCTGTACAGACATATAGTGATGATCGGCTCCAAAACCAGTCACCACAAACAATACTGGAAATTTAGCTGACGGATTTTTATAATATTCAGCAGGCAACTGAACAGCTGCATCTAAAGTAAATTTCTTCTGATAAAAATCACTCAATAACCTGGAAGGAGCCTTAAACTCTTTAATAAATTCCGTTTCCTGAAATACAAGTTCAGGAACCACCTGATCGGCCAATAACGTAAAAGACTGCTTTAAGTCTTTACCTATTACTATTTTTTGTGGTTGACTAAAGATATTCCCAGGACTCGCTGCAATAGCTCTTCCACCCAAATTTAAGTCCCATACTGCCTGAACATAGTAAGTTCCACGCTCCATTTCTGAAGGGAGCACAGGATAGGCCGTTGCCAGATCATCAATAACAATACTTTCCCCCGGTTTAATCCCCTTAACTTCCACAGCAAAGCAATTTAATGGCTCTATACCAATAGATGCGGTTAAAGGTTCAGGATTATTCTTTGATAAGTAGAGAAAAACCTTTCCTGTAAAAGGCTGATTCAGTGAAACAGGAGAATAAGATACTTTAAACTGCTGTGAAAAGCCGTTGAAAGTTAGCATAAGGAATAAAGATAGTAAACAGCATATCTTTTTGATCATAACGATTTAGAGGATTGGTTAAACCTCTAATATACGGGTAGGATCTGATATTAAAATTTAAAAGCACTGTAACAGGGTGATGAATCCCGTTACAAGTGCTTACCTGTTAACTAAATAATGAAGATCAAATATAATACTAAAGCAACAAAATTGCAACTATATTGCATTTAAATGTAAAGGTTACTGAATTACGTTTTCGAAAGGATTTACAAATACCTGCTGTTGATGCTCTTCTTCCACAGTCAGTAAACAAGCGTTCAATTCCTCATGTAACTGCTCCTTTTGAAGATCCTGCGCAATAAATACCAGCTCATTCATCCGGTCACCATAATTTGCATCCCAGCGGTTCTCAATTTCCTTCCTGTTTTCTGTAAAATCCTGGTAATTCAATCTTTCAGACGGCAGCATACTTGCCCACCAGGTTCCGGCGCTCTCAATCCGCAGCGAGCCTCCCGCCTGTGAAAAATTCAAAGCACGGTCTGGCATAGGCGCTAACCAGAATAATCCTTTTGTTCTGATCACATTCGGAGGAAACTGTTTATTCAGATAATCCCACAAACGCTCCGGATGAAAAGGTTTGGAAGAACGAAATACCGTACTGCTAATCCCATATTCCTCTGTTTCGGGCAGATGTTCTGCATTTAACTCTTTAATCCATCCAGCCCCTTGTGAAGCCTCATCAAAATCAAACAAACCCGTATTTAATATCTCTTTCAAATCGACCTGGCTAAAAGAAGTATCAATTAATTTGGCTGAAGGATTCAATTTCCTGACCACAGCTTTCAACAGCAATAAATCTTCCGCTGAAACCAAATCTGTTTTATTCAGGATAATTACATTCGCAAATTCAATCTGATCCGTTAACAAATTAACGATGGTCCGCCGGTCTGCATTGTCATCTATCCATCCCCTGTCTACCAGTAATTCATTCGTTCCAAAATCTTTCTTAAAATTAAAACAGTCTACTACCGTGACCATCGTATCCAGTTTACTGAACTTACTTAAGTCAATATTCATCGCCAGATCTACATAACTGAAGGTTTGTGCTACCGGAACAGGCTCAGAAATACCCGTACTTTCGATAATCAGGTAATCAAACCGGTCTTCCTTCGCCAATTTCTCTACTTCAGCAATCAAATCTTCCCGCAGCGTGCAGCAAATGCAACCATTGCTCATTTCTACCAGCTTCTCTTCTGTCCGGGATAACATATTCTCCCGCTGAACCGCATTGGCATCGATATTTATTTCGCCCATATCATTGACAATCAACGCCACCCGCAAGTTTTGTTTATTGTGGAGAATATGGTTCAACAATGTGGTTTTCCCACTTCCAAGGAACCCACTGAGCACTGTTACAGGTAATAATTTAGCTTTCATTTGACGTGTATATTAATGCAATTGAGTTGCAAATATAAGATACTCTAATATAAATGCAATATAATTGCATTTATATTTACCAAGAGACAACAATCCGAAAAACAGCACGTTTACCTATTCAATTGCAGTAGCAAACTCTTTACATACATTCTATATGCAATAAACTTGCATGTAGTACTTTTGTTAAAAAATAAACAGAACCCTACAAATGGTATCCATCAAATCAGTTGCACACAGTTACAGCAATGCCCATCGTATCGGCTTTAAAGACTGGGAAATCAACAATGGCGAGCAGTGGTTACTCTTAGGAGAATCGGGCAGCGGAAAGACAACCTTGCTGCACATCCTCACCGGGATATTAAAACCTGCTGCCGGAGCAGTAAATATGAATGGTACGTCGATCTACTCCTTATCCTCCCGCGAACTCGACCAGTTTAGAGGAAGAAATATAGGAATCATCTTTCAGCGTCCCCATTTAATTAAAAGTCTGACTATTGCAGAAAATCTGATCATGGCCCAGAGTTTTGCCCGTCTTCCACAAGACCTTAAAAGAGTAAATGAAGTCTTAACTTCCTTAGGCATTGCAGCTAAGAAAAATAGTTATCCCAGTGAATTAAGCCAGGGACAATTGCAAAGAGTCTCTATCGCAAGGGCAGTAATCAATAAACCGGCCTTATTAATTGCCGATGAGCCGACTTCCAGTCTGGATGATAAAAATGCGCAGGCTGCGCTTGAACTATTGCAACAGCAATCGGGTTTAAACCAGGCTACATTAATCGTAGCTACCCATGATAAAAGAGTTAAAGACGCATTTACAAATACTTACGAATTAAAATGAGCCCATTAAAAATCAGCTGGAAAAGTTTGTGGTCTAAACCACTATCCTCCGCACTAAATATTATGCTCATTGCCTTTGGTACGGGTATATTGACAATTCTGCTTTTAGCTTCCACCCAAATCGGGGAGAAATTAGATAACAATGCGAAAGACATCGACCTGGTGGTTGGTGCCAAAGGAAGCCCGTTACAGCTTATTCTAAGCAGTATTTATTATATCGACTTCCCTACCGGAAACATTCCTTTGAAAGAAGCACAGGAATTAGCGCGCAGTCCATTTGTTAAAAAAGCCGTTCCTTTAGCGCAGGGCGATAATTACCAGGGCATCAGAATTGTGGGTACAGATAGCAATTTCGTCAGCATCTATAAACTAAAAACCAGTACCGGGAAATTCTGGAAGGCTGATTTTGAAGTCACCATAGGCTCCACCGTAGCTATCAACCAGAAACTAAAAATCGGAGACACCTTTTTCGGTGCCCACGGACTTACAGGCAGCTCAGACATTCATAAAACACATGCTTATAAAGTAGTTGGAATTTTAACCCCTCAGGGAAATGTGACAGATAACCTGATCCTGACTAATATTTCCAGTGTATGGAAAATGCACGAAGACCATGAAAAAGAAGAAGCCGCAGAACATCATGACCATAAAGATCACCGGCCAGATCAAACCGGGCATAACGATGAAAAGGAAATTACAGCGCTGCTTATTCAATACAGGTCACCGATGTCTGTAGTGATGTTTCCAAGGATGGTGAATCAGTCTACTAACCTGCAAGCGGCCTCTCCTGCAATGGAAAGCACCCGTTTATTCTCCCTGATTGGTGTTGGCGTAGATACGCTGCAATGGTTTGCTGTCCTGATTATGCTGATCGCTGCCATCAGTGTATTTGTTAATCTATACAACTCTTTAAAAGAAAGAAGTTACGATCTGGCCATCATGCGGACATTGGGCGCTTCCAGAGGCCAGTTATTTTGTATCGTTATTTTTGAAGGGGTCCTGCTTACTTTAGCTGGTACAATTATTGGAATAGTTTTGGGACATTTAGTCCTGCAGCTCATTGGAAATTATCAGGAAAGCAGTCAGGCCAGGTTAAGTGGCTTTATCTTACTGAAGGATGAAATTTATTTATTTGTTGCCGGGCTGGCGATTGGTATATTTGCAGCTGTAATTCCTGCCTTGCAGGCTTACCGGTCAAATATCTCTAAGATATTGTCTAAAAACTAAATATGAACATACGAATGAAATCACTGGTTATTATACTTTTACTACTTTCAGGTTTTGCAGTGAAAGCTCAGCATAATCCGAATGATCAGATCAGCTCTTCGAATTGGGACGTGATTGGAGGAGTAGATTTTAAAATTGTGAAGGATACACAGATGTATGCTATTTACAATGCTGATATTAAAAAATATGCAAATAAACCATTTGAACTGGAAGGATATTTAGTTCCTATTAAAGATGGGATGAAACAAACTAAATTTATGCTTTCGACCCTTCCGATTAACCAATGTTATTTCTGCGGGAAAAATGGCGTACCGATTATGGTAATGGTTGAGCTTGCTGAACCGATTAAATTCACCTATCAAACTATAACCATTAAAGGAACGCTGAAACTAAACACCGGAAATGCAATGGACAACCCACCAATAGCACTAGTGAATGCAAAGTCAATTTAACGAACATGAAAATCGATCCAACTAACATACTCAAAGAACACGCACTAAAACATACTAAACAAAGAGTTCGTGTTTTAGAAGAGATAGCTTTAGATACTGTCGCGATTTCGCAACCTGAACTGGAAAAAAAGCTCGGTAAAGAAATTGACAGGGTAACACTTTACCGCATCTTAAACATCTATGAGGATAAAGGAATTCTGCACCGGATTATGGATATGAACGGAACGGCTAATTATGCGATCTGCTCTTCTTCCTGTTCAGCAGAGCATCACCACGATGAACATATTCACTTTAACTGTACCACCTGCAATAAAATATACTGCCTGGATGTTGCAGTGCCTCACAGCACGATGCCAAAAGGGTTTACGGCTAAAACAGTAAATACAACTGCTTACGGGATTTGTGAAAAATGTAACCTTGCCGTTAAAAAGAATTAAAAAGCCATAAAAAAAGGTGCAGAAGTTAAAACCTCCGCACCTTTTTCAGTATAATTTATCAGGACTAGTGCCCTGCGTGTCCGTCAGCACCATGTGCGTGACCATGACTTAATTCTTCTTCAGTTGCTTCACGTACCGAAAGGATTTTACCACCGAAAATCAGGTTTTTACCAGCCATAGGGTGGTTCAAATCTACTGAAATAGTAGTATCATGAATAGCAGTAACACCTGCTCTGAAGTGATTTCCTTCATTATCCTGTAAAGGAATAACATCACCTACATTTGGCAGATCAACTTCTTTGAACATATCTTTTGGTAAGTCAGCGAAAGCCCCCGGATCTAAATCTCCGTAACCATCAGCCGCACTCAGCTCAAATTTATATTCATCACCAACATTTAATCCAGTCAAATGCTCTTCAAATTTAGGCAACATCATGCCTGCACCGTATAAGAATACCAATGCGTTTTGCTCATCAGCTTTTTCTACGAAAACTTGTTGTCCCTCTTCATTAGTCGTATGCAGTTCGTACGTTAATGAAACTACTGTATTGGGTTTAATACTCATTGGAATCTTATTTAGTTAATTAATTTTAATGCTTCTTCAACTGTTGTTACAGGCAGCTGACATGATTTATTTCGGCAAATATAGATTTTTGTTTCAATGCTTTGCTTATCTTTTAACAAAGGAAGTACAGAATTTGTTCCTGCTAATAAAATTTTGTTTGGGATGTATCTCTGGTTCAGACTTTTCCTTACCTGGGTGATCGAATCTCCGGTTAATGCAATTTCATTAATTCCAAACACTTCATTCATCATTTGAATCGCCCAGTTGGAATAAGCAGAGCCATAAGTTTTAATTTGAGGATGTACCGCAGCCAGCATAGCATCTGCTCTTTCTGTATACCGGGCTTCGTCAAATAATAAACCCAGATGTTTTAAATTCTGCGCCATAACAGAGTTCGCGGCAGGAATTACATTGTCCATAATCTCGTGCTTACGCGCAATCAGAGACTCTCCGTTTGCGGGGGTATAGAATAACATCGGACTATCCAGGTCGCGGAAATTGCTCAATACCGATTCCGTCAGTTTCCTGGCCTCTAATAACCAGCGGTCTTCAAAATCCGCTTCATATAAAGCAATCAGTGCGGCTATAAAAAAAGCATAATCATCAAGAAAACCTGTAATCGAAGCTTTATTGTGTTTATAATTCCGGTACAATCCACCATTTTCGGTAGTCATATTAGCCAGAATAAAATCTGCCGCTTTTTTTGCAGCCAGGTAAAACTCTTCCCGGTCAAAAATCTGGCTGCTTTCTGCCAATGCTTTGATCATCATCGCATTCCAAGCAGTCAGGCACTTATCATCTAAACCCGGGTGCATTCTTTTACTCCGTACTGCCAGTAATTTCTCTTTTGCCAGGTTCAGCCTGGTTGTAAAATCAGCAATCGGAATACCTTTTAATTCCGCATATTCCTCTGGTGTATATTTTCTCAGCAGGATATTGATTTCTTCCTCTTCCCAATTCCCCTGCGCAGTCACATTGAAATAATCTGCCATTAAAGTAGCATCAGTGCCCAGTATTTTCTCGAACTCCAATAAATCCCAAACGTAGAATTTGCCTTCCACTCCTTCACTGTCGGCATCCAATGCGGAATAGAATAATCCTTCAGGAGAAGTCATTTCACGCTCTATCCAGGTGATGGATTCTATAGCAACCTCCTTAAATAACTGCATACCCGAAAATTGATAAGCTTCCGCATACAAACTGATCAGCTGTGCATTATCATATAACATCTTTTCAAAGTGAGGTACATGCCAGTTGCTATCTACCGAATACCTGGCGAAACCACCTCCTATCTGATCGTAAATGCCACCAAAAGCCATCTTTTCCAAAGTCAGCAGCGTAGACACATGCGTTGCATTTTCGTTCATTAAATGACTGTAACGCAATAAAAACTGCCAGTTATTTGGTAAAGGAAATTTAGGTGCCCGGTTATATCCCCCTTCGGTCATATCGAAATTACGCTTCCAGGGTGTAGTAATATCCTGCAGATCCTTTTCTGTATAGGGTGTCGTTCTGATATTAGGGATAACTTTCTCTGAGTTACGGATACCTTCAGTTAGCTGAACAGCATATTGTTCTGCTTTACCCGGTTCAGTTTGCCATAAATCGGCAACGTTTAACAAAATATTGATCCAGTCTTCTTTCTTAAAATAAGTGCCTCCATAGATTGGCCGCTGATCCGGTAAACAGATACAATTCAATGGCCACCCGCCACTGCCAGTCATCAGCTGGATGGCCAGCATATAGATCTGATCAATGTCAGGCCTTTCTTCCCGGTCTACTTTAATACAAACAAAATGTTTGTTCATGACCTCTGCGACTTCATGTAATTCAAAGCTCTCCCGTTCCATTACATGGCACCAGTGGCACGCAGAATAACCAATACTGACCAAAATCAGTTTGTTTTCCCGCTTCGCTTTTGCTAACGCTTCTTCCCCCCATTCATACCAGTTTACAGGATTATAAGCATGCTGCAAAAGATAAGGAGAAGAGGCGCGGATTAAACTATTAGGTTCCAGATTCATACTACAAAGATAAAAACAATTCTGTACGGGCACGTCACTTCTTATCCTACATCAACTGATGCGGACGCTGTTCAGGGTATATTTGTATAACGAAAATCAACGCACGTTGTTGTTAAAATGTTTTAACACAATCGTTTTGATTACCTCAAAAAAGGAGAAATAAAATGAAGAAGTTAATTGAAAAAATCGTGGCAAAACCTGGTCAGCCAGGCATGGTGGGTGACGGGTTCAGGGTATTTAATTATATACCTGGTGCTGATATTTCTAAAAGAAGAATCAGTCCGTTTTTATTAATGGATTTTAATGCAGCATATGATTTTGGCCCTTCGGATCATATCAGAGGAGTAGATGTGCACCCGCATAAAGGCTTTGAAACCGTAACTATTGCTTATCAAGGTAGTATTGCACATCATGATAGCGCCGGAAATAGCGGAATTATCAATGCTGGTGATGTACAATGGATGACTGCCGGAGAAGGGATTTTACATAAAGAATATCACGAAGAAACCTTCTCTAAAACAGGAGGCCCTTTTGAAATGGTTCAGTTATGGGTAAATCTTCCTAAAAAAGACAAATGTGTTCCCGCGCATTACCAGGAATTAAAAGCTGCGGGGATGGGTAAAGTTGAATTAGCAGATCAGGCTGGCCTGGTCAATGTGATTGCCGGAAACTTCAACGGAGTAACCGGACCAGCTGAAACCTATACCCCCGTAAATTTGTTCGACATTCAATTGAATGAAGGTGGGGAACTAACTACCACGATCGATGCCGCGCATAACACCGCGTTGTTAGTTGTGAATGGGAGTATCCTTGTGAATGATGAAATTGTAACCGCACACAGTTTTGTATTATTTGAGAATACAGGAGAAGAAATCCATATCAAGGCGAATCAGAAAAGTGTTATCTTGTTATTAAGCGGAGTACCAATTGATGAACCGATAGTAAGTTACGGCCCTTTTGTAATGAATACAGAAGAAGAAATTCATCAGGCAATTGAAGATTTCAATGCTGGAAAATTTGGTGTATTGAATTAATTATAGAAAGATATGAATGAAGAATATGTAAATCTGCCCCTGATTAAGAACCAGGATAAGAACCGTTTCGAACTTAAAGTGGGTGATTATACCGCATTTATAGACTATAAAGAAAGAAGTAAAAAAATCTGGCTCATTCATACCGAAGCACCGGAAGAATTGAAAGGCAAAGGTGCAGCAACCGCAGTGATCGAAAAGACCCTGGCCTATATGGAAGAAAACGCGTATAAATTGATTCCTTTATGTCCGCTGGTAGTGGCGTATCTTAAACGCCATACGGATTGGAACAGGATATTAGATGATAGTATTAATCCTTTCTAATTGATCAATAAACCTTTCCTTTGATAACTAAGGAGCCCATTTTTGCACTGCCCCCAAAAAGTTAGACACTATTTGGGGGCAGTGCAAAAATGGGTTTCTTAGTTTAATTGGTTGCTCCCCCGTTCACCAGTAAGTGTTGCCCGGAAACAAACGAAGAAAGTCCGCTTGCAAAGAACTCGGCAAGGTTTGCTACATCTTCAACTTCTGCAAGTCTGCCCATCGGACAGCTAGCTACGAGTTGTTTTCTCAATTCAGGATAACTATCGGCCTCTGCAAAAATACCTGACTTATCAACTGCGAATGGGATGATAGAATTTACAGTGACCCCTCTGTGCCCTATTTCTTTAGAAAGTACGTCTACTAAATAACGCGGTGTACTTTTACTTCCTCCATAAATAGCCATCCCCGCTACCGGAAACGCAGTCGTACTGGAAGCAATATAAATGATCCTGCCATTATCCGACACATGTTCAGCCGCCTGCTGCATCGTAAAATAACTGCCTTTGGTATTGATTGCAAACAGCCTGTCAAACTGCTCTTCCGTAAAATCAAGCACTGGCATTTCTACCATTTCTATTCCCGCATTGGCTACCACAATATCAATTTTACCAAAGGCTGCAATGGCTTCAGCGAATAACCTTTCCAGTTCTGCCACTTTGCTGACATCAGCTTTAACGGCTATTACCTTCGCTCCCATTGCTTTGATATTGCTCACGACTTCATCCGCTGATGCCTGATCTCTTGAATAGTTGAGCACAATATCAGCCCCTAATGCCGCATAACGTTCTGCTATAGCTTTACCTAAACCTCTTGCCGAGCCTGTAATTAAGGCTACTTTATTTTTTAAATCGTACATACTTATCAATGATATAATTGTTAAGAAAAACAACTGTACTAAGCCATTCCGCCATTAGCGCCAATATTCTGTGCATTAATCCATTTCGCTTCATCACTTGCCAGAAATACAACCAATTTTGCAATATCATCAGGTTCACCGATCCTGTTGAAAGCAGAAAGAGAGGCTAACCTGTCAATCACTTCCTGTGGTTTCCCTTTTGTAAACAGTTCTGTATTGGTCGGGCCTGGAGAAATTGAGTTGACATTAATCCCGCGGCTGCCCACCTCTTTAGAAAATACACGGGTTAATTGTTCTACAGCCGCTTTAGTTGCCACATAAGTCGCATAACCAGGCAACATAATACGATTCACAGAAGTTGAGAAATTAATAATACTTCCCTGATCAGCTAACTGCGTTGCAGCTTCACGCATTGTATTAAAAGTACCTTTAACATTAATATCAAACTGACGGGTAAAATCTTCATCAGTGGTATCTTTGATTAATTTAGTAATCATAATACCAGCATTGTTAACCAGTACATCCAGCCGGCCATAATGTGCAATTGCCACATCAAAGAGATTTTTTACCTCATCCGTTTTACTCACATCGGCCTGAACTGCGAACGCGTCACCTCCAAGAGCCTGGATACTGGCAACTGTTTCATCAGCAGCCTGTTTACTACCAGCATAATTAACGATTACTTTTGCACCAGCGGCTGCCAGTTGATGAGCTATAGCTGCACCTATTCCTCTTGATGCGCCTGTGACTAAGATTACTTTTCCGTTTAACGTTTTCATAATTGCCTTGTTTTTAATGACAAGACAAATATGACTATTCTGTCAGCTCCGAAAAATATGAAGATTATAGGATAAGATATGAATCTCTAAGATGCAGCACCGGATTGTTGTTTCCGATACAAAACAGGGGAAAGATCGGTATGCTTTTTAAAGTAGTTACTGAAGTTTGTAGCCTCACTAAACCCCAAACGGTAAGCAACTTCCTTGATAGAAATAGCAGAATTCTGAAGCATAGCTTTAGCTTCGGCAATAGTTTTTTCCGAGATCCAGGTGCCAGCTGCTTTACCTGTTTTACTTTTAATTACATTATTCAGGTAATTAGGATGCAGATGTTGTGCATCTGCATAGTCCTGAACTCTGAACAGCAGCTCCACTTCGCCTGCTGCGAGTTGTCTATAATGTTTTTCAAGCGTTCTTTTGAAATCCTTAACAATCTGAGAACTTCGGTTTCCCTCATATATTGGGTTATAATCCTTCCAGAAATATTCTTTAACCTTTAAGAGCAGCACAACAAACAGACTTCCTATCATCCTGTTCTTATAAACTGAATCAGAAAAGTAAGCCGTGTTAATTTGCTGATACAACTGTTCAAATTCTGCAAATACCAAAGGTTCCAAAACTCTGGGTGGCACTGTTTCCGCTAAAAGAAAGGGGAATTCATCAAAAATATCAGCATGTACATTCTCTTTCAGAAAAGACTCACTTAAAGTGACCAGGTAAACTTCTTCCAGGGTACGCCATCCATAAGATTTGAAATGTCCGGGATTGGTAAAGTATACAGTGCCCGGGCTGATTTCAAACAGCTGTTCATCCGTTGTATACTTCCCTGAGCCATTTTTCACAAAAACAAAAGAGAAGAAATTTGTCCGGTAGACCGGCGATTGATAAGGAATAATCAGATGAATATCTTTCAGGTTATGAATTGTAAAATCAGCATCCTCATCAATTGATTCTTTCGGTAATCCCAGATAATTATATTGATCGAGCAATTTATTGAAGACCAGTGCTTTTTCTATTTCTTTCATTTGACATTTCCCGTTTCTTTCACCTGATATTTTCCGTTCTTTCACCTGTATCTTCCATTCTTTCACCTGAGATAATTTTACCTGATTAAACCGGCTCTTTCAAACTGACCGTTTTAAGTAATTTACTGTTAAAAATTGAGACGGGTGAAATAACCGTTTCATTCATTGGAACCTTATTCCCATATCTGGTTTTCATTTTCTTTTTAACAATATCATTTGATAAATCGAAATCATGGAGTTTTTCCAGTTTTCCGATCCTGATACCAGTTGAACGTTCATAGATTTTCCAGATCAGTTCAGAACAATAGATTTGAGCATCCGACCATTCAAAAGTCAGATCATAAGCTTTACCAGTAAATTCCTGCCCCACCTGTTTCATTTTGACCAGCGTTGCTCCGTTAATTACCCGGTCCGCATTTTTGAGTCTCTTGACTACGAAATTCTTTCCTTTCCCTCTGGCTATCCACTGCGCTAATGGTGTACGTTTCACCTGGCTTACTGCTTCCAATACATAATATCCATTCTTATCCTTGAAAATGATTCCACAATGAGAATATTTAGACTTGGTAGCCAGCTGAATAGCTTTGCTTTGTGCAGATAAAGACGTTTGAAAAATAAGATCGCCTTCCTGAAGCAAACCAGGTTTAATTTGCGCGTCAACTCCTGCAGAAAGCAAAAAGCCAGCAATAATGAGCAGCATTCTTTTAATGTATATGATCATTTTATTATTCCTGAATAAAAAAAACCCATTTAACCTGCATGAAACACCACTATTTTATCAGCAGCTGCTGAAAAGATAAGCTGTCTCCCCTAAAAGCATTAAAATCTACCACATGATTAATTCCTGTAATCCTGGCTTTATCAGAATGCTGCCAAAAAGACCATTTGGTGTTTGCACCAGCTTTCAGCTCTGCTTTATAATAATGTGCTATCCATAAAGGATACCCATCAAAATGCCCTTTCAGGTAATCTTTATAAAAGACCAGCCCGGAATAAATGATAGGTTTTACGCCCGTTTTTCTTTCTACGTGGGTGATAAAATCCCTTAGTTCTACACGCATTTTCTCCGGAGATACACCGCTTAAAGTTTCAATATCAATTACCGGAGGTAAATCTCCAGACTCATACTTAACTGTCTGCAAGAAAAACCTGGCCTGCCATACACCCGATTTTTTAGGAATAAAATAATGATAAGCACCACAAATAATACCCGCTTTTGGAGCTTCCCGCCAATTGCGCTGAAAGTAAGGATCAACACTTGAAACTCCTTCCGTAGCCTTGATGAAAGCAAATTTGATACTGACATCATCGTCCTTCATCGCTTTTACCTTAGTCCAGTCAATTTTACCCTGATAAGAAGAAACATCAATGCCGTGAATCGTATATCTTTTAGGAATTTGAATATCAAAACTCTTATAAGTCCGGTAATTCGGATCTTCCCCAATATCGAGTATCCAACGGGTTGTCGAAGTAAAAAGCTTCAGCACATACCCATAATATAGCGGGGAGAATAGAATGAGCAGTAATCCTGCAATGACAAACTTCCATTGCAATGAAAGCCCTTTTTTCTTCTTTGCAGCAGGCTTTCTCCGCTTCGGAGGTGTTTTTGGAGCCATCTTTGGAGTCGCTTTGGGTACAAGCGGCTGATCAAAAATAAGCTTTCCCTGGTTGGAAGGTGTTTTCTTTATAGGTGGAGGCACGGGGTAAAAATACAAAAGGGCAGCCATTTGGCCGCCCTTTGTGGATAGAATTATCTAAAATTATTTGCTTAGTTCCGCAAAATACTTGTGGAATAAAGGCAAAGTTTCAATTCCTTTATAGTAATTGAAGATGTCATATTTCTCATTTGGTGAGTGTAAAGCATCACTATCAAGACCAAAGCCTAACAAGACAGATTTAATACCCAGTACATCTTCAAACAAAGCAACGATAGGAATACTACCACCACCTCTTGTTGGGATTGGTTTTTTACCAAAGCTCGTTAAGATTGCTTTTTCAGCGGCACGGTAAGCAATACTATCAGTAGGTGTCACTACCGGCTCGCCACCATGATGCGCAGTAACTTTTACCTTTACAAAATCAGGAGCGATACTTTCAAAATGCTTTTGGAAAATAGCAGATATTTCATCAGAACTCTGGTGAGGAACCAGGCGCATAGAAATTTTAGCATTTGCTTTAGAAGGCAATACTGTTTTAGCACCTTCACCAATATAACCACCCCAGATACCATTCACTTCCAAGGTTGGTCTTGTACCCGTACGCTCTAAAGTAGAATACCCTTTTTCACCCCATTCCGCATTAATATCAAGATCTTTTTTATAGTCATTCAAATCAAAAGGAGCCGAATTTAAAGCAGCTTTTTCATCCGCTGTCAAGTCCACCACTTTATCATAAAAAGCAGGAATAGTAATATGATTGTTCTCATCATGTAATGAAGCTATCATTTTACATAAAATAGTGATTGGATTGGCAACCGCACCACCATAAACACCCGAGTGAAGATCTCTGTTAGGACCTGTCACTTCCACTTCCATATAAGCTAAACCACGTAAACCGGTTTCAATAGAAGGATTTTCCATGCTGATCATTGAAGTATCAGAAATCAAAACGACATCAGCTTTCAAACGTTCCGTATTTGCTTTGACGAAAACGCCAAGGTTACTCGACCCTACCTCTTCTTCGCCTTCAATCATAAATTTCACATTACAAGCAAGCGTGTTGGTTTTCATCATCAATTCGAAAGCCTTCACGTGCATGTAGAACTGTCCTTTATCATCACAAGCACCACGTGCATAGATTTTACCATCACGAACTGTAGGCTCAAAAGGAGGCGTATGCCATAATTCCAATGGATCTGCTGGCTGCACATCATAATGGCCATAAATTAAAACAGTAGGTAATGCTGCATCAATAATTTTCTCTCCATAGATGATCGGGTATCCGGCAGTTTCACAAATCTCCACTTTATCTGCACCCGCTTCTTTCAGCTTTTCTGCAACAAAAGCAGCAGTTTTCAATACATCACCTTTATATTTCGGGTCTGCACTTACTGAAGGAAAACGTAATAATTCAAACAACTCGTCTAAAAAGCGTTGTTTGTTGTCTTCTACATATTTTTTGATCTCTTGCATAACAAATGATTGTTTATAATTTAAAACCCGGGGCCTTGTTTTTTCTATAAATTAAGCCACGTATTTAAGCGGTTAAAACTAGAAAAAAATTCCCAGAATAGCGGTAAAAAGATCCTTTCTTTAACGGATGGCATTACCGGTCCCTGTTAAAAAAAAGGCAAATATCAACTTCTAATTTTTCGGCAATCAGGGTCAGCATTGTGATATTCGCATCCGTTAATCCAAGCTCTATCCTGCTGATCTGGTGGGGATCTACGTCACATCTAAAGGCGAACTCAGAAATTGTCCAGCCTTTAATTTTTCGCAATTTCCTGACATTGTTCCCAACGATTAAGATTGCCTCTTGATTTCGCCTTTTCTTAAAAGTTGCTTTAGCCATTTAATACGAATGAAGCAAAAAAAACACAGGTAAAAAGTACAGAACTGTACTTTTTATTAAAGGATAAAAATTATAGGTTTAGTAATTAAATATATAGCATATGGAAATTAAACTAGATCAAAACAGTCTGCCTGCAGACCAACAACACATCCGGTTTCAAATTGTTGTTCAAGAGCTCTATGGGATCTGGCACGAAGGAGTATATATTGCTGACGAAGATATTTTCAAAGTGAACAATGAGGTCTGGTATGATCTATGGTCAGAAATTGTAAGATGGGAGCCTGTTAACCAGGAAATCGGACCTCACTAATTAAGCCAGACGATACTGTTGTAAGCTTCATCGAAAGATAAAAAATAAAACATGACCTGATTAAAATAAGAGGTATAGTTTTGTTATTTTTGTACCTTTTCATACGCAAAACAGTATTTCAATTTGGATTATTTAGCAGGATTAAACCCTCAGCAACGTGCAGCAGTAGAGAATACTAAAGGACCGGCAATGATTGTCGCTGGTGCGGGATCAGGTAAAACAAGGGTAATTACATACAGGGTCGCACATCTTATTGAAAAAGGTGTAGATGCCTTTAACATTTTAGTATTGACCTTTACGAACAAAGCTTCTAAGGATATGCGTGAGCGTATCTCAAAAGTTGTGGGCACAGAAGCAAAAAATTTGTGGATGGGAACATTTCACTCTGTTTTTGCCAAAATACTACGTGTTGAAGCAGAAAAGATAGGTTATCCTTCCAATTTTACGATCTATGATACCGATGATAGTAAAAGTCTGATCAGATCTATTCTGCGCGAAATGCAATTAGATGATAAGTTATACAATGCGAACTTCGTATATAACCGCATATCGTCTGCAAAAAACAACCTGGTCAGTCATATAGAATATATGAAAAGTGCCGAAATTCAAGCAGAGGACATTAGCAATAAACGTCCTTTGATAGGTGCTATCTATGAAACTTATACTAAACGTTGTTTCAAAGCAGGTGCAATGGATTTCGATGATTTGCTTTTCAAAACCAATGTTTTATTAAAAGATCATCCGGATGTATTAAATAAATACCAGCAGAAATTTAAATACCTGATGGTTGATGAGTACCAGGATACTAACTTTTCACAATATACAATCGTAAAAAAACTGGCAGCAGCTTATCAGAATATCTGTGTAGTAGGTGATGATGCGCAAAGTATTTATGGTTTCCGTGGGGCAAACATTCAGAACATCCTGAATTTTGAGAAGGATTATCCTGATTTAAAAGTCTATAAACTAGAGCAGAATTACCGCTCTACACAAAATATCGTTGATGTTGCAAATAGTATCATTGCAAACAACAAAAATCAGCTGGAGAAAAACGTATTTTCTGAGAATGAATCTGGCGACAGAATTAAAGTATCAAGAGCATTTACTGACAATGAGGAAGGTAAAATAGTTGCCGAATCCATTGTTCAGGATAGAAGTTCGAAAGGTTTAAATTACAGTGATTTCGCTATTCTTTACCGGACCAATGCTCAGTCAAGAGCAATGGAGGAAGGTTTGAGAAAACTCAATGTACCTTATAAAATCTTCGGAGGATTATCTTTCTATCAGCGTAAAGAGATCAAAGATTTAATTGCTTACTTCCGTCTGACTTTCAATCCGAGTGACGAAGAAGCTATCAAAAGAGTTATCAACTATCCTAAAAGAGGGTTAGGTGATACTACGGTTGATAAAATTATAGTGGCCGCAGATCAGCATAACATTACGATGTGGCAGGTAGTCTGTGAGCCGCAAACTTATATTGCAGGCCGTATTGCCAACCAGCTGAATGATTTCTCCGTACTGATCCAAAGTTTTCAGGCCGAAGCAAAAAAGCTGGATGCTTATGAAACTGCTTTATATATCGCACAACACTCTGGTATTCTGAAAGAACTGCATACCGATGATAGTGTAGAAGGCCGCAGCAGGTACGAAAACATCCAGGAATTACTGAATGGTATCAAAGAATTCGCTGAGCGTGAAGACATTGAAGACAGAAGCCTTGCTATTTTCATGCAGGATATTGCGCTGTTAACAAACGATGACCGTCAGGATGATAAAGAGAAAGATACCGTTTCCATGATGACGATCCACTCTGCAAAAGGACTGGAATTCAAGAATGTTTTCGTGGTAGGACTGGAAGAAAACCTGTTCCCTTCCCAAATGTCCCTGAATTCAAGAACTGACCTGGAAGAAGAACGCCGTTTATTCTATGTGGCAATTACCCGTGCAGAGAAGAAACTGACGCTGACCTATGCCACTTCACGTTACCGCTGGGGAACGCTGACCAACTGTGAACCGAGCCGTTTTATCAGTGAGATCAGTGCAAAATTCCTGGAACTGGAAGTAGTCAAAGCCCCTAAAACAAGTTTATCATCTGATAGTTTTGACGGAGAACGCAGGTCATGGACACAGCAGAGAGATTCTTTCAGCAAACCCAAGCCAGCAGCCTCAGGTTCAGCTACTCAGACCGCTCCCGTAAGACCTAAAACCAGTACGATGCTCCCTACTGCGCACATCCCCACACCAGGTTTTGCTCCTGATGCAGCAAGTGCATTCCAGAACGGAATGGAAGTGGAACATGAGAAGTTTGGATTCGGAAAAATCATCAATCTGGAAGGTACTTTGCCCGACGTTAAAGCGACGGTATTTTTTCAGGGACTAGGAAACAAGCAATTGTTATTAAAATTTGCTAAATTGCGGATTGTAAAATAAGCTTTATCTTTAAACCTTATTACAATAAACAGGGCCAGCGGCCCTTATAATCCTCCTTCAGCGAATACCACAAGAAATAAATAGAATGAATTTCGATTACAATACCACAAGAAACGAGTTAATTCTTGCAGAATACGGACGTAATGTACAGAACATGGTGAAGTACATTTGCGAGCTGCCGGATCTGGAAGAACGCAATAAATATGCTCAGGCAGTGATAGATCTGATGGGTTTTTTGAACCCTCATCTAAGGGATGTTGCCGATTTCAAGCATAAATTATGGGATCATTTACACATTATCTCCGGTTATAAAATCGACGTAGATAGTCCCTATCCAAAACCAACTCCTGAAATGGCATTGGTTAAACCTTCGCATATCGGTTATCCGCAGCAGAGGATCAAATACAAGCATTACGGTAAAACTGTTGAGGTGATGATCGAAAGAGCCATCGCAGTAGAAGAACCTGAACGCAGAGCAGCATTGGTACAGGGCATTGCTAACTTTATGAAAATGGCTTACGTAACCTGGAATAAAGACAGTGTGGCGGATGAGACTATTCTAAAGAACCTGAGTGAGTTATCAGGTGGTTTACTGCAACTGGAAGAAAACATTAACCTGAACAAGGTAGAATTCAGACCTCCGGTAAACAGAGCCTCTACGAATACCAACCGCGGACGCAATAATAACAACAACAATAATAATAAGGGAAGGCAAAACAACAATAACAACAACAATAATAACCGCCCGCGCAGCAGCAATCCCAATCCAAAACAAAGACATTAAACGAGCAGATTTAAATAATATAGGTTAATAGCACATGAACGCATTTGAAATTATAGGTGGGAAGAAGTTAAAAGGTGAAATCCATCCGCAGGGGGCCAAAAATGAGGCGCTGCAGATTATATCTGCCGTTTTACTAACAGAAGAGAAAATCACTGTAAGTAATATCCCTGACATCAAAGATGTAAATAAACTGATTGAACTTCTGGGTGATCTGGGCGTTGAAGTAAACCGTTTATCAAAAGATACTTACACGTTTGAAGCCAAAAACATCAATCTTGAATTCTTTAAATCAGCTACTTTTAAAGCTAAAGGCGGAAGTTTAAGAGGTTCAATCATGATCGTAGGTCCGCTTCTTGCGCGTTTCGGACAAGCAGCCATCCCTAAACCAGGTGGTGATAAAATTGGACGCAGAAGACTGGACACTCACTTTCTGGGCTTTGAAAAATTAGGGGCCAAGTTTGTATATGATGCTAAAGAATCTTTCTTTAACGTAGATGCGACTAACCTTAAAGGTGCTTATATCCTGTTAGATGAAGCTTCTGTAACTGGTACAGCAAACATTGTAATGGCTGCAGTACTGGCAAAAGGAATTACAACGATTTATAACGCTGCCTGTGAGCCTTATTTACAGCAGTTATGTAAGATGCTTAACCGCATGGGTGCCAAAATATCCGGAATTGGCTCTAACCTGCTGACTATCGAAGGGGTGACTAAATTAGGGGGTACTGAACATAGAATGTTACCTGATATGATTGAAATTGGTTCTTTCATCGGCCTTGCTGCCATGACTGAATCAGAGATCACGATCAAAAATGTATGTTATGATGAATTAGGTGTTATACCTGATGTATTCAGAAAGTTAGGGATCAATTTTGAGCGCAGAGGCGATGATATTTACATCCCTTCTCAAAAACACTATATCATTGATACTTTTATCGATGGTTCTATCCTGACTATCGCAGATTCACCATGGCCAGGTTTCACCCCTGACTTGTTGAGCATTGTACTGGTTATTGCAACTCAGGCTAAAGGTTCAATCCTTATTCACCAGAAAATGTTCGAAAGCCGTTTATTCTTCGTGGATAAACTGATCGAAATGGGTGCTCAGATCATTTTATGTGATCCGCACAGAGCTACTGTAAACGGAATCAACAAACAATATAAATTAAGAGGTATCAGTATGACTTCTCCTGACATCAGAGCTGGAGTCTCATTATTGATCGCAGCTTTATCTGCTGAAGGTACTTCAACAATCTATAATATTGAACAAATTGAGCGTGGTTACCAGGATATTGACACTCGTTTACGTGCATTAGGTGCACAGATTAAACGTGTTGATGCAAATTCTCCATCACACTAATTTAATTCTTTAAAAATATTTAACAGGCCGGGACTTAAACCCTGGCCTTTTTTTATGCCGTTTTTTAGCATAATTGGCTGAAAACTATTAACGTGGTATTCATCCCCTATTCAACAAGTTTCCACTTCGGTGAGTACTATAAACTAGGCAACAGACCAGATTTAGGCATCATAACACATTTTGTCACCCTGGCAAGTTTCTTCACCGCACCAGATTTCACCATAATATAAAATGATAATAGTATATTAAATATTAATATTATAATTATATATTAGTGATAGTATTTTATTATGCAATGAATAAAATACCTGCGGCAAGAAAAAACCAACCAAATATAAACCTTATGAAAACCAAAAACCCTCTATTAACCTTCGTGGTATTACTCCTCTGTGGCCTGTCGGGATGCAAAAAAAGTGATGCCAGTACTAACCTGTCTAATCAAAATGACTTAAACGCTTCCAAAAAGGAAACGGCAATTCCAGCTAAGGCAGCTAAAAGCTTTAATGTAATTGCCTTCTACAATGGAACATGGGATGCCGCCCATATTAATTTTGTGAAAGAAGCTAACATATGGTTTCCAAAAACAGCAGCTCAGAATAATTTCACTTATACTTCTACAAACGACTGGAGTAAACTGAATGCAGCAAATCTTGCTAAATATCAAGTTATTCTTTTCTTAGACGATCATCCGCCTAAAGCTCAGGAAGCTGCATTTAAACAATACATGGACAATGGTGGTGCATGGATGGGCTTTCATGTTTGCGCATTCAATACGAATTCTGCGGAATGGGATTGGTATTACAATAAATTCTTAGGTGTGGGCAGCTTTAAGAGTAATACCTGGGGGCCTACTACTGCGATCTTGAAATGTGAAGATCAAACTCACCCGTCTACCCAGCGTCTGCCTCAAAAATTTACTTCTGCAGTAAGCGAATGGTATAGCTGGACAAAAGATTTACGTCAGAATGCGGATATTAAAATCTTGTGTTCAATTGATAACAGCAGTTTCCCATTAGGTACTGACCCAAATCAAAGCTGGTATAGTGGCTATTATCCGGTGATCTGGACTAATAAAAACTATAAAATGATCTATGCTAACTTTGGCCACAATGCAATGGATTATGCGGCCAATGTAGGCAAGTCATCTACATTTGGAAGTGAAACACAGAACAAGTTTATCATTGACGGGCTGTTATGGCTTGGCGGTGCAAAATAAAACAACATCATAACACTAAAAAATCCCAGCCTGAAAATTCAGGCTGGGATTTTTATGTTTAATACTATAACTTATGCAGAAATTGCATTGATAATATCATACTGCGTAATAATTTCAAAATTACCGTTCTCATCTTCAACAAGTACCGCACTGTTCTCTTTATTAATTAATGAAGAGATCTTATCAATTGAAGTATTCATATCCACAAACGGGAAAGTAGCAGACATAATTTCTTTTACCGGAGCAGATTTCAACGAAGGATTTTCCAGTAATGCTTTCAGAATATCTCCTTCAGCTAATTTACCAACAACCATTCCCTGCTGTGTAACCGGGATCTGAGAAATATTCAGCATGTTCATTGTATTGATAGCTTCTAAAATCGTTTTCTCACAATCAATAGTTACAATCTCAGACTGCTCTTTCTTAGCCAGGATAGATTTGGCAGTTAACTTTTCATCCGTAAGGAAACCGCGTTCTCTTAACCAGTCTTCATTATACATTTTACCCATATAACGGCTACCGTGATCATGAAAAATCACAACGACAACATCTTCAGGTTTCAATTTATCTTTTAACTGTAATAGTCCGGCAATTGCAGAACCAGCAGAGTTACCTACAAATATTCCTTCTTTACGGGCAATATCACGCGTCATTAATGCCGCATCTTTATCTGTTACTTTTTCAAAAAGATCAATAATATCAAAGTTCACATTCTTCGGAAGAAAATCTTCTCCGATTCCTTCAGTGATATAAGGATAGATCTCATTTTTATCTAAAATACCTGTCTCTTTGTATTTTTTGAAAACTGATCCATAAGTATCAATTCCCCATACTTTAATATCAGGATTTTGTTCTTTTAAATATTTTCCTGTACCAGATATTGTTCCGCCAGTACCTACACCTACTACAAGGTGGGTAATTTTACCTTCAGTCTGTGCCCAGATCTCTGGTCCTGTCTGCTCATAATGAGCTTCAGTGTTAGCCAGGTTATCATATTGATTAGGTTTCCATGAATTCGGCACTTCACGCTCTAAACGTGAAGAAACTGAATAATAAGAACGAGGATCTTCAGGCTCTACATTAGTAGGACAAACGATTACTTCTGCACCGAAAGCGCGTAAAGCATCCACTTTTTCCTTAGATTGTTTATCTGTGGTCGTGAAAATACACTTGTATCCTTTAATAATGGCAGCCATAGCAAGGCCCATCCCGGTATTTCCGGAAGTTCCTTCAATGATTGTTCCACCAGGTTTAAGCTTGCCGCTTTTTTCTGCGTCTTCTATCATTTTTAAAGCCATACGGTCTTTAATAGAGTTACCAGGATTGGTGGTTTCCACCTTAGCCAGTACAGTCGCCTGAATTTCTTTCGTAACGTTATTCAATCGCACCAATGGTGTATTGCCAATAGTTTCTAATATATTATTATACCACATGTTACAAAAGTACGACTTGATTCCTAGAATTTTATTTCTATTAAATATTCGTAATCATATTTTGAATATATCAATTTAATAAAATTATATTCTGAATTGACCTTCTTAACACAGTCTTCACCTAGCTTTTATATGGCAAAACAAACCTAACCAAGTCCTAAATCAGCTGATAAATCTTTCCGGGAAGAGAAATCAGGACACCTTTTAACTCTAAATTCAGCAAATGCAACGCAAGCTTACCCTGTTGAATATCAGCTTTTAGCCCAAGTTCATCTATGCTGTGCGGAGCTGTTTTAAGCAGGTTAATCAGCACATGTTCTATACCCGAAAGTCCGGAGGGCAAAGTCCCTTGTTTTACAGGGCTTACGGTTTCAGCAGCTTCCCAGCCCATATAATAAACCAGATCTTTGGCTTCATTGATCATTCCTGCCCGGTTTGTTTTAATCAGAAAATTACAGCCCTGACTATATTCATCAGTTGTGCGGCCAGGAAAAGCGTAAACCTCTCTGTGATAAGAATTCGCAATTCCGGCAGTAATTAATGCGCCTCCTTTAATTGCAGCCTCAATGACTACGACCACATCGGCCAGTCCGGCAATAATCCGGTTGCGTTTTGGAAAGTTTCCCTTTTCAGGAGTAGCAAGCAGTGGAAAATCAGAAAGCAGACCGCCCTGTTCAAGCATGTGTTGTGCCGTTTGATGATGGTCAGCCGGATAAATACAAGCCAGTCCGTGCCCTAATACGCCCACCGTTGGAATGCCATAGGATAAACTTTGCTGGTGTGCCGCAACATCAATTCCATAAGCCAGCCCACTCACCACCAGTACATCATAATGTTGTAATAAAGCAACCAGCTGCTGACAGAGCATTTTCCCGTAAGGTGTGGCTTTTCTGGAACCTACAATACTAACTATCCTCGGATGATTCAGGTCTGCCACACCTTTATAATATAACAGCACCGGAGCATCCGCGCATTCCTTTAGCCGCCGGGGATAACTTTCATCCGTATAAAAAAGGATCTTAACCTGGTGGCGCTGTAACAACTCTAGTTGCTCCGCAGCAAGTTCAAGCGCATTGGTCTGAAGAATACCGGTAATTTTGGAAAGACTTAAACCCTCCACCTCCGTTAATTGTGTCCTGCTGGCAGCAAAAATAGCTTCAGGGCTTCCAAAATGGGACAGTAAATGTTTAGCAGTTACCGGCCCCACATTTTTGAGCAGGGTCAGCGCGATTTGATGGATTAAACTCATGGGCTAAATTAATACTTAGCCCATTGATACTGGTAATTTATTATCCCCTAATTAACAAGGGATATAAACCACGAATTTAGTTTCGAAAAACTCTTCCTCAAAATAAGCAGCTAAAGGATATAGTTCAGCTTTTAACCTTGATTCTTTAATTTCTTCTTCCAATTCTCCCCCTTTTAAATACAAAATACCGTTGGCAATTGCATTTTTAGAGTTTTTATTGAATTTATCTTTGATCCACGGGTAAAAATCTATCAGACGCGTAACCGCACGGGAAACCACGAAATCGTATTTATCATCCACCTGCTCTGCTCTTAAATGCGATGCTTTCACATTCTTCAAGCCCAGTGCAGCGGCAACTTCAGTTACAACTTTGATCTTTTTACCGATAGAATCTACCAGGTGAAATTCTGTTTCAGGAAATAGTATAGCTAAAGGAATACCTGGAAAACCGCCACCAGTACCTACATCAAGGACTTTCTCCCCCGGTTTGAATGTACAGAATTTAGCAATTCCTAAAGAATGCAGAATATGACGTTCATATAATTCTTCAATATCCTTCCTGGAGATCACATTGATCTGCGCATTCCAGAAACTATATAAATCAAATAACTGATCAAACTTTGAGATCTGATCTGCACTGAGATCTTTAAAATACTTTTGTACGAGGGTTGAAGTTATTTCCACTTTACTTTTTTAACAAATATAGACAGAATGCCATTAAACACCAGAAAAATGAACAGCAGAATATCCAAAATAGGAAACCACCACCTTAAATCAGGGTAATTCAAGCGTTTGAGCAAACGGGGATAAATAAAACTTCTAATGATCAGGCTCAGTGCAAAAACACCGCCGGCCAGGTAATTAGCAGGTTTAAAAAACATTAATACGATGAACAGCGCATAAAACAAAAACTGAAATATGATCTGTACGGATAAAATAAATTTATGTTTGGCCTTATAGAATTTACCGGCACCAAAATGTCTTTTCTTCTGTCTGAGGTAACCCGAGAAGCTCGTATTCGGCGCAGACCAGACATGGGTAAGCCGATTTAACCGGATCTCGGTATTATGGCGTGTAGCGTGTGCATTCACAAATAAATCATCATCCCCCGATGGGATGTGCATATGTGCGGCAAAACCTTTATTCTTAAAAAACAGAGACTTTTTATAAGCCATATTCCTGCCCACACCCATATAAGGCATACCTTGAATAGCAAAAGCAAGATAGTTGACAGCGGTAAAAAAGGTTTCAAAACGAATCAGGCTGTTCAATAAACCACGTTTACGAATATATGGGGAATAACCCAGTACAATCGCAGTCTCATCATTTTCAGGCTGCTGCATTCCTGATAACCAGTTCTCTGAAGCAGGCACGCAATCTGCATCGGTAAAGACCAGCCATTCATTCGAAGCTGCCTTGATCCCCATAGTCACAGCGAATTTTTTACCAGCAATGAACTTTTCTCCTTCAGCAACCGTTACTACTTTAAGGTTTTTATATTGTGCAACGAAACCTTTCAGTACTTCCCGGGTTTGGTCCCAGGAACGATCGTTCACGACAATAACCTCAAAATCAGGGTAGTTCTGTTGTAAAACTGCAGGTAAATACTGCGTCAGGTTTTCCGCCTCGTTACGTGCGCAAATAATTACACTCAATGGCTTAGAAGCCTGTGCTGGCAGCTCTTCTACTTTAATCAAGGCCAGTTTTAAATGTATAAATAAACTAAAATACAGCTGAACGGCAAAACAAAAAACGAGGGCACCCAGCAGGCAACTCTCTAGTAAGGTTAATTCCACAATGGTTTTTTTGACAAGCGTCAAATTTCTGATTTTTAATCTGTAATGCAGCCATATATTGATAAAAAAATCGAGAACCGGGTGTTTTTTCATACTTTTGCCGAGATTTTTTGAAGCGTACACACATTTATGAAATTTACCTTACAGGCAAACGACCCTCAGTCAAAAGCAAGGGCAGGAACAGTTACTACTGCTCACGGAGACATCCAAACACCGATTTTTATGCCCGTGGGCACTGCAGGAACGGTGAAAGCTGTTCATCAGCGCGAGCTTAAAAATGATATTGATGCACAGATCATTCTTGGAAATACTTATCATTTATACTTGCGACCAGGACTTGACGTGCTGGAAGGTGCGGGTGGATTGCATAAATTTATAGGTTGGGACCGCCCTATTTTAACAGATAGCGGAGGCTACCAGGTCTACTCTTTGAGTAAAGTAAACAAGATCAAGGAAGAAGGCGTAACTTTCCGTTCACATATTGACGGTTCAAAACATCTTTTCACTCCTGAATATGCAATGGATATTCAACGGACTATCGGTGCCGATATTATTATGGCATTTGATGAATGTACGCCTTATCCATGTGATTATAAATATGCAGCGAATTCGATCAACATGACTCACCGCTGGTTAAAGCGCTGCTGTACACGTTTTGATACGACTGAGCCTAAATATGGTTTCGATCAGACCCTGTTCCCTATCGTTCAAGGTTCTGTTTACAAAGACCTGAGAAAGAAATCAGCAGAATTTATTGCCTCAATGGGGCGTGAAGGAAATGCAATTGGCGGTCTTTCAGTAGGAGAACCAGCAGAAGAAATGTATGGCATGACCGAAGTAGTCTGCGATATTTTACCAGCTGATAAACCTCGTTATTTAATGGGTGTGGGTACACCGATCAATATTTTAGAGAATATAGCGTTAGGAGTAGATATGTTCGACTGCGTAATGCCGACCAGAAATGCGAGAAACGGGATGCTTTTCACCAGAAACGGGATTATTAACATTGGCAACAAAAAATGGGCTGATGATTTTTCTCCTATCGATGCAGAAAGTGATTTATACGCTGACCAGGTTTATTCAAAAGCATACCTGAGACACTTAATGCACTCGAAAGAAATGTTAGGTGCACAGATTGCGACTTTGCATAATCTTCACTTCTACCTGTGGTTAGTTAAAGAAGCCAGAGAGAAAATCATCAGTGGCGAGTTTTACGCCTGGAAGAACAAAATGGTGACTATATTAGGGAATAAATTATAAATGAATATCCTCAAAGGCAGATTTAAAATTATTGACCGTTATATTATTGGGAAATACCTGGGTACATTTATTTATACCCTGAGTATTTTCGTGGTCATTATTGTAATTTTTGATTTATCAGAAAAGATGGACGACTTCTTAAGAAGTAAGTTGTCTGCCTGGCAGGTTCTTTCCCAATATTACGCGGGTTCTATTCCGTTTTACGTGAATATGCTTTCACCGCTGATCAATTTCATTGCGGTAATTTTCTTTACCGCAAAGATGGCCGATCAGACTGAGATTGTCCCGATTTTAAGCGGGGGAGTAAGTTTCAACCGTTTTCTGCTACCCTATTTTATTTCTGCATTTATCATATTTGCAGCTAATCTGGGCTCAAATCTGTACGTTCTCCCCTACACCAACCAGCTCAAAAATACGTTCGAAAACACGTATGTGAAAAAGAACGACCCCACCAGCAAGCTCCAGATTCACATGAAATTAGATGATAATACTTACATCTATATGGAGAGTTTTGAGAATAAAACCAAAACCGGATACCGCTTTATGCTGGATAATTTTAAAGGTGATGTACTGACCAAAAAGGTGATTGCAGATCAGATTAAATGGGATTCGCTAAAACACAGCTGGAAACTAACCAACTATTCCATCAGAACGATCAACGGGCTGAAAGAAAATATGTTTAAAAGCATTGATAAGCCTAAAGATACTATTCTGGATATGCGCCCGGATGATTTCTCTGCTTATGATAACATTTATGAAATATTAACCAATAAGGAACTTTCTGATAAGATCAAGAAGGAAAAAACAAGAGGTACAGGGATAGAGAACGATTTGCTGTTCGAACAGTATAAACGCTGGCTGCAACCTTTATCTGCGTTTGTATTAACCCTGATCGGAGTCGCCCTTTCTTCCCGTAAGGTTAGAGGCGGGGTTGGACTGCCACTGGGAATCGGGATTATTCTGAGTTTCCTTTATATCGTGATGAACCAGTTTGCGAAGATGTTCTCGCTGAAAGGCGGAATTCCTCCCCTGCTGGCTGTATTGATCCCCACTATATTTTTCGGATTACTGGGTCTTTACCTGTTAAAAAAAGCACCTAAATAATGAAACCGCTCTCTCCTTCGGAAATCAACAGAAACCTGCTGATCCTTCATGCTACTGTCTTTATCTGGGGATTTACCGGAATTCTGGGTGCACTGATTTCGGTGGGCTCAGTAGAAATGGTCTGGTACCGGGTTTTAATTGCGAGTATCACTTTGCTGATTTATTTTAAAGCTACAAAATTCAGTATCAGGGTAACCAAAAAGGAATTTCTGCAATTCTTCTTTACAGGTAGTATTGTGGCCCTTCACTGGATTCTTTTCTTTCAGGCCATCAAAGTATCAACAGTATCAGTAACGCTGGTCTGCCTCTCCTCTTTCACGCTGTTTACTGCTATCCTTGAACCTATCATTAAAAAGACCGCTGTTCAGATCAGTGATATATTTATAGGAATAGTAATCATTTTTGGAATTTATCTGATCTTTCATTTTGAATCCAATTATACAGCTGGTATCATTTTCGGTCTTTCCGCTGCAGTAGCGTCGAGTTTATTCTCTATTATCAATTCTAATTTTGCACAAAAAAGCGATGCCAAAGTGATTAGCTTTTATGAGCTTTCAGGTGCTTTTTTCTGGATTACCATTTACCGCTTATTTGACCATAGCCTGCTCAATGAAAGCTTCAATCTGAGTGTATCAGACTGGATTTATTTAATGATATTAGGAACAGTCTGTACTGCGCTTGCTTACATTGCAGGTGTTTCTGTGATGCGCACACTTTCAGCTTTCCGCGTTGCCCTGATCAGTAATCTGGAGCCCGTTTACGGAATCATTTTGGCCTTCCTTTTCTTTGGCCACAAAGAAACGATGTCCGTTGGATTCTATATGGGTTCTGCATTAATTTTAGGCGCTGTATTTCTCTATCCTATCTATAAGAAACGCCAGAGCAAAAGCTAATTACCTTCCCGGATAACCAGAACCTCCATTTAAATTTAGCTGATAAATTTGTTTACAAATTGTGCGGAATAACTGTATATTGAGCACAAAGAACAAGGACCACTCAAAAAAATAATTCTTTTAGTACAATAAAATAATGCACTATAAAATAAAGAATAACAAACTTCTAATCACCGCCTTAATACTCATAATTTCATTTTCTGTCACAGATAAAGCGACTGCCCAGATTTTTGGAGGAGAACAGAACCCGTTTAGTGTAAACTGGAGACAAATTAACACCTCAGGCTTCCAGATCATTTATCCTGTAGAAATGGAAACCGAAGCACAGCGGATGGCCAATAATATCCGTTACATCTTTCCTAAAGTAGGCCGGAGTCTGAATGTCAGAAAAACTACGATTCCGATTGTATTTCAAAATCAGGGAGTAATTGCGAATGGCTTCGTTCAGCTTGGCCCTAAAAAATCGGAATTCAACACCACACCACCTCAACAATTTGATAGTCAGGACTGGCTGAATAACCTCGCCGTCCACGAATTACGCCACGCAGCCCAGTTTGATAAACTGACCAGTGGCAGGCCTTATCCATTCCCCGAAGAAGTATACTTTGCATGGATGGGTGTAAGTATCCCCCTGTGGTTCTTTGAAGGGGATGCAGTATCCAATGAAACTTCCCTCACAAATGTAGGCCGCGGCAGACAGCCCAACTGGATTATGCCTTACCGGACTTCGTTATTGCAAGGAAAAGATCTTTCTTACAGCAAGGCAAATTTCGGCTCTCAAAAAGATGTAACCCCGGGTTATTATCAGCTCGGTTACCTGATGGCTTCCGAAATCAGGCAAGCTGCCGGAAAATTTGTATTCGACAGTGTATTAACTGATATTAAAGATCGCCCGGTACGTATATACCCATTTGCCAAAAGTCTTAAAAAATACAGTGGTAAAAATGGGAAGCAATGGTACGAATATACTTCAGCAAAAGTCAAAGCAGACTGGGAAAAACAAGCGCAGCTTAGCCCCGCTAAAGATTACCCGGTATTGAATCAGGAGGCGAAATATGCGACAGACTATTCTCTTCCTGTAAGAATGCCTGACGGAAAAATCCTGGCATTGAAGCAAAGTAAAGCCATGGCAGCAGCTTTAGTACTGATAGATCAAGATAAAAAAGAGCACAGGGTACAAGGAATAGGCCAGCAAGAACAGCCCTGGTTCAGTTATGCGAATGATTTGATCATTTGGGATGAAGTCAGACTCGACCCGAGATTTCAACAAAGGAGTTACAGCGTAATCTGTACTTATAACCTGAACACAAAAAAACTAAATAAGTTAAGTTCTAAATCAAGGATCTTCTCCCCTGCACTTTCTGCCGATGGTTCCAGGATTGCAGCCGTACAAATTGACCTGAGCAATAAGGTTCAGTTAATCATTATGGATGCTGCAAACGGCAAAATTATCCGGACATTTCCAAATCCTGAAAACCTGTTAATACAAACCCCCGCTTTCAATAACGACGGCTCTGTAATTACTTATATCAGCGTAAAAGAGGCCGGTAAAGCACTGTGGACAGTAGACAGCAATGGTAAAACTACTAAACTGATCAGTGAAACCCCGCAGCAATTAAGCAGGCCGGTATTCATAGGATCAGACATTGCATTTAATGCGCATTATAACGGAATCAACAATATTTACAGCATCAATGTCCGTACTAAAAATATAAGTGCACTAAGCGCTTCTAAATATGGTGCTTTCAATCCTTCGGTCATTAAAGGAACAGACAGCATCTTATTTAATAACTATAACCTGTTTGGCTATGAAATTGCGCAAACAAAAATCGAGAAGCAAAAACCGGGTAAAGACAATTTTGTTTTCTTTGGCGCGGCTGCCGAAAAACAAGAAAATACAGGTAATGTGTTTGATAACATTCCTGATAGCAGCTTTACCTCTGCACCTTATCATAAACTCGGTCACCTGATCAATGTGCACAGCTTAATTCCGGTGGTCGAAGATGAATACAAAGGAGGCTTGCAGTTCAGGTCAAATAATCTGCTGAATACTTTTGATGCTTATGCCGGCGTAAATTACCAGCGTGATCTTGGCCGTTTTGAATACAATGCGGGTGCAAGTTTCAAAAGTTTATACCCTATTTTCAACCTGACTTACAGCAACCGTCCGCGCAGAACTTTTTATGGCTCAGCTACAGGTACCAGGCAGGGAGACTGGAGAGAGAATTATGTCCGGCTTCAAGCAGTTGTTCCCATCAACCTGAGCGCACAAAATCACAATTATAATTTTTCAGTGAATGCCGGGACCAGTTATACCCAAAGGTATGATACACAAAACCTACCTTCCAATTTTGTAACCGCAATCCGCTTTCCCTTAGAAACGGGTTTCACATTTACCCATACCACCAGAACTGCTGAAAGAGATATTGCACCAAAATGGGCACAAATTGTAAGGTTTTCTTATTATAGCCAGCCTTTCGATAAACAGTTAAGCGGAGACTTATTTGCAGTAGCAGGTTTTCTTTATTTCCCCGGACTGGCTAAAAACCATTCCTTCCTGGCTAACTTCAATTACCAGGAAGCTACCGGAATCCGGACTTATAACAACGACATCAATACCGTTTACGGTTACAACAATATCATGGCGAAAAGCAGGCTTAAAAACACTTTGCTTTTCAATTACCGCTTCCCCCTTTTCTATCCTGACGCAGAAATCGGGCCGCTGGCTTATATCAGAAATGTAAGAGGCGGGGTATTTTGCCATTATGAGAACCTGGGTACAGACAGCAATATGTCCCAGCCTAAAACTTATGGATTTGAACTACATGGCAATATGAATTTGCTGCGTTATCAGCCAAATGTTGATTTAGGTACAAGATTTGTGTTTGTAAATAAGGAATATCATCATAATCCTATCTTTGAATTAATTGTTAACTATACCTTCTAAAAGCTCATGCGTACTAAAACCATCCTTATCATCATTATAACCGTATTAATCACCATTTTTCTGATGATGAATACAGACGCAGTACAATTCGACTTTATATTCGTTAAAAAGGACATTTCTAAATTACTGGTGGTAGGGATATGCACTTTTGCAGGCTTTCTGCTGGGATATTGGGCAGGTCGTCCGAGAACTGTGATCAGTACTTATGATAGAAATGAAGATGAAATCCTTCCCGTTAATTCACCTCCTGTAAAAGGTACATTGAGCGATGAAGACAGAGATTATATCAGTTAATACTTTTTAAAGCTCAAATACGTCGTCATACCGCGCAATATGAAATCCCTTTTTAAGAACAGTTTTGGTTTGTCCGCTTTCCGGATTTAATAAAGGATTGGTATGGTTCAAATGAATAAAATAGATCTTATCTTTTTCCTTTAAAGGCAGGTTTTTGAAGAGTTCCATACTTTCCACTACCAAAGGATGCGGGATTTCAGTAATTGGCCTGTTGTTCATTTCAGTGGCATCGTAAAATGTAGCGTCAATAAACGCGTAATCTACTTTTCTGATTTCATCCACAATATTTTTATCCCATTTTGACCATTTGTCAATATCCGGAATAAATAATGCTTTTTTATCCGGCCCTTCAATCTGATAACCTACCGTTTCAGAAAATTCATCCCGGTGAGGAACCTTAAAAGCTGTTACTTTAATATTGGACGACAAGGTAATTGTCTGCGCGTTCTGAATAGGCATGATACTGATGTTATTCAAAGTAACCAGCTGACTCCATGGCCCGTTATGTTCTAAAAACGACTTCATTTTTGGCATCGCATAAACAGGTACTTGTTTGGAATTCAAAGCTTCTTTGCCCAGGTACATTAAACCTGTATAATGACCAATGTGGGCATGTGTGAGAAAAATGCCGTCAGGAACTTCTTTCGTACTAAATTCAGAAGCTTTTTTTAATGCTTTCAGCTGAAAGGTAAAATCCGGTGTAGCGTCAAATAACCAATTTAATTTATTCTCCGGATCAATAACCCCTAAAGAAGAAACCATACGGGTTGGGTCTGGATTTATAAATAGCTCTTTACAACACGCCTTCGTACAGCCAATATGTGGTGATCCTCCATCCTGCACATTGCCCAATACAATAATAGATGGGGTAACAACTTTTAATTTAGCCTGCGGATGGATGATAGACTGTCCTTTGGCCTGAATAAAAATCAATGAAAGTAGTACTATAGCAGATGATATTTTCATAGTTTCGCCAAAGTAGATAAAAATAATTATTTAACCTATGTCCCACAGAGTATACTTGTATAACACCAGTGAACCGGATGCTTATAATGACCAAAGCATAGAAATGATGGAATGGGGATATGAACTTTCTATTCTGCTTCACCCATTATTAGTCAGTGACGGTCGTATCATTGCGGACGGTAGTTTTGATGTCCATCTTAGTTTTAATCCAGAGGAACCAGAAGATAGTCCCGTTCTTTTTTACCACGCTGCAACAGGTATAGAAAATTTCAAAAGGTTCTACAATTTCATCGAAAAATATCAGGATGAATTAATTGACAATACCGAAGCTTTTCAACTCGCTAAAGAAAATATTTTTAAATACCTGGATGGCTTGGACCAGCCTTACTTCTTACTCAATGCCTCTGATGTATTTAACATGAGTGAGGAAACACATGGCGATCAGGCACAGGAATGGCTGGAAAATATCAGGTACAACAATGCAATTCTCACCAATGCGATGGATACTGATGATGTCTCGCAGTTAAAACTTTCTTTGTTCTCCAAGTTCACGGGTCAGGGTTTCACAGATTTCAAAGCATTGTTGAATTACGAAGGATTTGATTATGGATGGGCAATGATTGACCATCCAGAACCCGAAGATGCTGAGATTTTCGAAGAAAATGGGCTGAAAGGTCTAAAGGATGCAGCAGGAAAAATCTTAATTGCTCCGGTTTATGAGCAAATTTATGATTTTAGCTATGATGCTATTGCTGTAGTCTCCACAGGCGGTCAGTTTGGCTATGTGAATAAAAGTGGTCAGGAATTTATAAAGCCTCAGTTTGACGATGCCTTTGATTTTGAAGGCGAATATGCAACTGTAGTCAAAGCAAAGCAGTATGGCTTAATTGATAAAAAAGGAGCAGTGGTTCTTGATTTCCAATATCAGGATCTCACAGATATTCTTTCAGACGGCAGTTATTTCACGGCCAGGTTAAATGATAAATGGGGAGTGATTGATATAAAAAATACAATTCTCATTCCTTTTGAACATGAAGAGTCTATAACCTCGGATGATTACGGGTCAACTTTTATTGTTCCTGTTCCAGGTAAAGAGACTAAATTAATCTATACCAACCGTTTTTCCCGGCTAACTGAGGGTGACCCGCATTTTGTAAACAGCTTTAATATCCCTGAGGAATCTTATCTCTATGAACTCATCAAAAGCGAAAACACAACAGAGAATTTATTATACAATGATCAGGCACAACTGCTGATCAGCGGTTATGAAAAGATAAAAGAGAACCTGTATACCATTTTCATCCTTAAAAAGCAGAAAAAACAAGGTTTAATCAATTATAAAGGCGAGCTGCTTCTTGATTTCGTATATGATAAAATTGAAAAACTTGACCTGGTTTTAAACGAACCAATTCAGCTTTTATATCCTGCAATACCTGATGAAGTCAAAGATGAATATTGCACATTTCTCAAAATCAAGAAAGGTAAGAAATATGGAATTTATCTTTCAGTGGGTAACTTTAATCAGCAAATCACTGAAATGTGTTATGATAAAATCACTCCACTGAATCAGACTACCCTTGCTATTCAGCAAAATGGTTTATGGGGTGTAATTAATCCATTCGGGAAACCTCAATCACCTGTTATTTATGATTTTATCATCAGCAGCAATGATCACGAAGACTCTTGTTATGCTTATAAAGACAATAAAGTATATTTGATTCATCAAGATATGATCACTGATGCCGACCCGCAAATATTGCAGGATTATATTGATTCGAACAGCGCCTATGAGTATTACTATTTCAATGAAGATCAGGCTACTCAGCTTCAAGCCTTCATCAATAAAGATCTTCCGCCGGGAGATTCGCTTTATAACCAGGCAAAAGCATTGCTTGCAACAACAAAAAAAGCGGATATAGCAAAAGCTGTCAGACTTTTCCAGGAGGCCGTAACACTGAATCACGCGTATTCGATGAATGATCTGGCTCTTATTTATGAAGATGCAGATGACCTTTACCCGGAATATAAAAACGAAGAAGCATCCTTTCAATTATTTCTGAGCTCAGCAAAAGCAGGTTCTGTTGTTGGAATGTACAACACAGGTCTTTGTTATTCGGCTGGTATGGGAATTCCGCCGGATGAGCTGCAAATGTGCTATTGGTATACAAAGGCCTTTGAAGCAGGTTATCAGCCAGCAGCTTTTAAGCTCGGGACCTATTACTATGACGTGATGCCAAGAACCCATGAAAATTACGAATTGGCTTTAAAGTATTATTTAATAGCAGAAAGAGAAGGCGAAACCGTAAATGTTGAATTAGGATGGTTATATAACCATTTGAATGATACAACCAAAGCACTGTCTTATTTAGTAAAGGCAGCTGCCGATAATGAAAGTTATGCCCATTGGCAACTCGGTACTTATGCCCAAGATGGAATAGAAATGAAAGTTAACATTCCACTGGCCATTGACCGTTATAAAAAAGCAGCAGAATTAGGTTACGCAGAGGCTAACCTGAATTTATATGAAGTTTACACTTATGTACCTGGTTTTGAAAACAAGATTTTAGCAGAAGAATATAGCAGAAAATTAAAAGCTTCCGGATTTGAGATCCCGGTATCGAAACAAACCCTTCTGGATAAGTTCATCAATATATTCAAAGGTAAGAAGTAACAGATTAAAAGTGGTTATCCTCAAAACGAGGATAACCATTTCCATATTATTTTAGCTCAATGCCTGCTCAATATCAGCAATAATATCATTGATATGTTCCAGTCCGATCGAAAGGCGCACAGTTCCCTGCTCAATACCCACCTGCAATCTTTCCTCCTCAGTCAGTTTCGCATGCGTACTTGTTGCCGGATGTGTAGCAATAGAACGGGTATCACCAAGGTTTGCTGAAATAGAAAACATCTTCAGTTTATCCATAAAGCTGCCTGCCGCTGTTACACCACCATTGATAGTTAACGTTACAATACCGCCACCCAATTTCATTTGCTTTTTAGCAATCTCATATTGCGGGTGTGAAGGTAAAAACGGGTATCTAACCTGTTTAACTTTAGCATGTGCTTCTAAAAATTCAGCTACTTTTAAAGCGCTTTCACAATGTCTGTCCATACGAACAGCCAGTGTTTCTAAACTTTTAGAAAGTATCCATGCGTTAAATGGTGACATTGCCGGCCCGCTGTGTCTCGCGAAACCTTCAATTTGTCTGATTAATTTATCAGAACCCAAAATCACGCCACCTAAAGTACGTCCCTGACCATCGATAAATTTCGTAGCAGAGTGTATAGAAATATCAGCACCATATTTTAGTGGCTGCTGTAAATAAGGAGTTGCAAAACAGTTATCAACGATCAGTAAGATTCCATGTTTTTTAGCCAGCTGACCAATCCACTCTAAATCGATAATATCAATTCCAGGATTAGAAGGTGTTTCTACAAAGATTACTTTAGTATTTGGCTGTATCCCATTTTCCCATTGTTCTTTGTTATCCAGATCAGCATAAGTATAGGAAATATTCCATTTAGGAAAGATCCCGTTTAACAACTGGTGAGAAGAACCGAAAACAGAGCGGCTTGATAAAATATGATCTCCTGCACTCAGAAATGTCGCAAAGGTGGTAAAAATGGCGGCCATACCTGTAGCAGTTACCCAGCCTGTTTCTGCCCCTTCCAGCGCTGCCATCTTTTCAATCAGCTCTGAAGTATTCGGATTTGCATAACGGCTGTAAACATTCCCTTCTTTCTCATTTGCAAACAATGCCCGCATTTCTTCGGCATCATCAAACTTATAACTCGAAGTTAAGTAAAGGGGTACTGAATGTTCTTTATACTGACTGCGTTCAGTTTGCAAACGGATGGCCAGGGTTTCAAAATTATCTTCTTGCATGATATTAGTTATGGATAGTGTACGAAAAGTTGATGGTCGCAGAACGGCCTAATATATTTGAAACTGAACAGTATTTCTCAAAAGTAAGTGCTAAAGCCCTTTCTACCTTTTGTTCATTCAGATTTCCGTAAAGATTAAAATGAATATCAATGACATCAAAAATCGGGGGCATTTCCTCGTCTTTGCGGGTTGCATTGATCTTAATTTTAATATCATCCAGTGGTTCCTTCTGTTTGGTCAATACATTGACTACGTCAATCCCACTGCATCCGCCTAAGCCAACCAGCAACATTTCCATAGGTCTGAAACCTTTGCCTTCCCCGCCAATTTTCGGGTTTGCATCCAGTTCTACTGTTATTCCTCCCGAATTTTCGGCCTCAAAGTTGAATTTATCGTTCTTACGTATTAAGTTGATTTCCATTGTTAGCTAAATATTGTAAAACACTTTATTATCTTTTTCCAGTTGCGGTAAAGTTACTGCCTCCTCAAATATCGCAAATACACTTGAACCACTGCCACTCAGGAGTGCAAATGTAGCACCCGCATGATAAAGCTGCTCTTTTATTTGAGAAATTTCAGGGTATTTGGAGAAAACAGGCTGTTCAAAATCATTTTTCAAGGATTTTTTCCATTCACTAACAGGAAGTTGAATCAATTCCTTCAAATCTGTTTCCGGAAAGGCAGGCTGCAGCGTACCAAATGCTGTGGCCGTAGAAACATGTACCGGAGGTTTGACTAAAACCATGAAATATCCCGATAAATCTATAGTTAAAGGAGAAAACTGATCCCCCTTTTCTGTTGCAAAAACAGGCTCATTCCTGATAAAGAAAGCACAATCCGCGCCCAGAATTCTCGCGTAATCTTCCATCGCCCCTACTGTTAAACCTAATTTAAATTTAGTATTCAACAATTTAATCAAGAATGCAGCATCAGCAGAACCTCCGCCCAAACCTGCACCAACAGGTATATTCTTTAATAAAGTAATCTGCTGTGCAGGTATATCGAAATCCTGCTGTATCAATTTGAAAGCTTTCAAGCAGATATTATCAGTCAGTTCTCCGGGAACATCAATTCCTCTGATCTGACAGGAAGTTTCCGCTGCATCAGTAATCTCTAATACATCATATAATCTGACCGGGTAAAAAACTGTTTCCAGGTTATGGTATCCGTCAGCTCTTTTCTCAATAACATTTAAGCCGAGATTTATTTTGGCATTGGCAAATGCGAGCATTAGCGTGTTTTTAAAGGTATGGATCACAAACTTACAAAAGGAAGGAATATTCTGCCCTATTATATTCCCCTATTTTTTACATTATTTGTTTTAGTTTTGTATTTTAAGCGAAATTATCCTCCAACATGAAACAATATCTGGACTTAATGCAATACGTGCTGGACCATGGGGCACAGAAACACGACCGGACGGGAACAGGGACCATCAGTACATTTGGCTATCAGATGCGTTTTAACCTTCAGGAAGGTTTTCCTATGGTGACCACAAAAAAATTACACCTTAAATCAATCATCCACGAGCTGATCTGGTTTTTGAAAGGTGACACCAACATCAAATACCTCAAAGACAATAACGTCAAAATATGGGATGAGTGGGCAGATGAGAACGGGAATTTAGGCCCTGTTTATGGCTCGCAGTGGCGGTCATGGCCTACGCCAGACGGCAGGCTTATCGATCAGATCAGTAATATCATCCATACCATCAAAACGAATCCGGATTCAAGAAGGATTATTGTTTCCGCGTGGAATGTAGCTGATATTGACCAGATGGCACTTCCTCCATGTCATGCGCTCTTTCAATTTTATGTTGCCGATGGCAAATTAAGCTGTCAGCTGTATCAGCGCAGTGCTGATATATTTCTGGGTGTACCCTTTAATATAGCCTCCTATGCCCTGTTAACCATGATGGTCGCACAAGTATGCAATCTTGAATATGGTGAATTCATCCACACCCTGGGTGACGCACATTTATATAATAATCATATTGAACAGGCAAAACTGCAATTAAGCAGGGATACCAAAACTTTACCTGTCATGGAAATCAACCCGGAAGTCAAAGACATTTTCAGTTTCAAGTTTGAAGACTTCAACCTGAAAAACTACGAACCACATCCGCACATTAAAGGAGCTGTTGCCGTATGATCGTCTCTATCATTGTTGCCATTGCTGAAAATAATGGAATAGGAAAAGATAATCAACTGCTGTGGCATCTGCCTGGTGATCTGAAACACTTTAAAAATACAACCAGCGGTCATACTGTGATCATGGGCCGTAAAACATTCGATTCTGTAGGGAAACCGCTTCCCAATCGCCGTAACATTATAATTACCCGCGCTGCTGATCTGGAAATACCAGGGGTGGAAGTGGTGAATACACTAGAAGCGGCAATCGCGCTTTGCGACCCGGAAGAAGAAGTGTTTATTGTAGGTGGGGCACAGATCTATAAAATGGCGATGGATATTACCGATAAAATCTATCTGACGGTTGTTAAAGGCCATTTTGATGCAGATACATTTTTCCCGGCCATAGACCCGGATATATGGAAAGAGGAAAGCAGTACCAGCTATGAGCAGGACGAAAAAAACGCAAGTGGTTATACAATTTCAACCCTTGTTCGTAAATAGTTCCCAATCCTCAATAAATATTATATAAGGCTGACTATTAATTAAAAAATTAATTAGATTTGCCGACTTGTTGAAAAAAATATACAGCATAGACAAATAATTACAAACAAAAATGCAAGGTAAAGGTTTCATTAAATTTATGGCAATACTATTAGGTATTGTCTGCGTGTATTCCCTCTCGTTCAATTTCGTTACGTCGAAGGTAGAAAAAGACGCTAAAGCGTATGCTAAAGGCGATCTGACTAAGGAAAAAGCTTATTTGGACTCCATGTCAACCGTCCCGGTTTATCCGATATTCGGGTTTGACTATCAGTTCTGTAAAGGGAAAGAAATCAATTTAGGTCTTGACCTTAAAGGTGGTATGAACGTAACGATGGAAATATCGTTAGGTGAGTTAGTAAAATCATTAGCGAATCATACAGACGATGCTAATTTTAACAAAGCACTTGCTACTGCCCAAACTCAGCTGAATGCTGGTGGTAAAGATTTCATCAGTTTGTTTGTCAATGAATTTGAAAAAATCAGCCCGAACGTAAAACTTGCAGATTATTTCTCTAACCAGGATAACGCGCAACAGTTAAAAGCGAATGCAAGCAATGCTGACGTTAAGAATTACTTATCGAAAGAAGCAACCAGCGCAATTGACCGTTCATTTATCATTATCAGAAGTCGTATTGACGGATTTGGTGTGGTAAGTCCTAACATGCAGAAACAAGAAGGTACCAACCGTATCCTGATTGAAATGCCAGGTGTTCAGGATAAAGAAAGGGTTCATAAATTATTACAAGGCTCTGCAGAATTACAATTCTGGCAGGTGTATCAAAATGAAGAGGTTTACTCGATCATGGAGAACATCAACAAAACCCTTGCCTCTACTTTAAAAGATACTGCTGCAGTAACCACTGTAAAAGATACTGCTGCTAAAGGAAAAAGTGCATTGGCTAACTTAGCTAAGAAAAGCACTACCGGAAAAGATTCTGCTGACTTAAAAACAAAAGAACTTTCTAAAACCAATCCATTATTCGCTTTATTAAATATCCCTACTTACCAGAATGAAAAAGGACAGCCTGCTTTACGTCCTGGTCCAACTGTTGGATGGGTTGCACAAAAAGATACTGCTAAAGTAAACTCTTACTTCAGAAGACCAGAAGTTGTTTCTATCATTCCTCAGAGTTTCAAATTCATGTGGAGTGTAAGACCAATGGACGGCACTAAAGTTTTTGAACTTTATGCGATCAAATCTGTATCTCCAGATGGAAAACCAGATTTAGGCGGAGAAGCTATCAGTGATGCCCGTCATGATTACGATCAGAAAGGTAAACCTGAAGTGACCATGTATATGACTGGTGAAGGTGCGCAGAAATGGAAAAAAATTACTGCTGAAGCTTCAGCTGATGCACAGAATAAAAAATCTATTGCAATCGTTCTGGATAACGCAGTTTACTCTGCTCCTACTGTTCAGAATGAAATCCCTAACGGTATCTCTTCTATCACTGGTAACTTTACAGTGAATGAAACACAAGATTTAGCAAACATCTTAAAAGCAGGTAAATTACCAGCTCCGGCACGTATCGTGGGTGAGTTTGTGGTTGGTCCATCTTTAGGAGAAGCAGCGATCCACAATGGTTTATTATCATTTGTATTGGCATTCATCGTGATCCTTGTGTTCATGGCCTTGTATTACAACAAAGCAGGCTGGGTAGCTAACCTTGCCTTAGTGATCAACTTATTGTTCATCATGGGTATCCTGGTTTCGCTGGGTGCGGTACTGACTTTACCTGGTATTGCTGGTATTATCCTGGTAATTGGTTTATCGGTCGATGCGAACATCCTGATCTTCGAACGTGTAAGAGAGGAATTAGCACATGGTAAATCAACTGCTGTTGCCATCAAAGAAGGTTTCAAACATGCAATGCCATCTATCATTGACTCGAACGTTACCGTATTAATTTTAGGTGTTATCCTTTACGCATTCGGTAGCGGTCCGGTTCAGGGTTTTGCAACTACTTTATGTATCGGTATCCTTTCATCTTTATTCTGTGCAGTATTAATCTCACGTTTAGTGTTCGAAGGCTTACTGAACAAAAATGCAAACATCACTTTCGGTAACAAAGCAACCATTCACGCCTTTAAAAACATCGCGTTTAACTTTGTTGGCCGCAGAAAGATTTATTATACAATCTCTTCTATCATCATCATCTTAGGTATCATTTTCTACTTCAAAAACGGTGGATTAAGATTAGGTATTGATTTTAAAGGAGGAAGAACTTACATCGTTCATTTCGATAAAGGAATGGATACTGAAGATGTAAAAGCGAAATTAGCCCCAAGCTTCCAGAATGAAGAAATTCAGGTTAAAACTGCTGGTGCTGACAACGAATTAAAAATCACGACTACTTACCATATCGCTGACCAGAATGCTGGTGCTGATAAGATTGTAGAAGATGCTTTAAAAGCTGGTTTAGCGACAACAGGAGTTAAATACACCATTGAAAGTAACCAGAAAGTAGGGCCAATCATTGCGAGTGATCTTGTTTCAAGTGCTTATACTGCAATCTTGTTCTCGTGTCTGCTGATGTTTGTTTATATCATCGTCAGATTTAAGAAAGTAAACTATGGTTTAGGAGCGGTTATCGCGTTATTCCATGACGTGTTACTGGTATTATCATTCTATACTATCCTTGATGGTGTTTTACCATTCTCATTAGAGATTGGTCAGGATTTCATCGCGGCGATCTTAACGGTTATGTCTTATACCATGACTGAAACAGTAGTTGTATTTGACCGTATCCGTGAGAAACTTGCAGAGACTGGTAAAGATGACTTATATGGTGAAGAACGTAATACACTAATCAACTTCGCGTTGAACAGTACATTAAGTCGTACCATCTTAACTTCATTAACGGTATTCTTCGTATTACTTGTAGTCTTCATCTTTGGTGGAGAAAGTATCCGTGGATTTATCTTCGCGTTATTAATTGGTCGTGTAATCGGTACATACTCTTCATTATGTATCTCTACTCCAATTGTAATCGACTTAGGCAAAAAACACGCATAAGTAACACAATATTATTTAAAAGCCTTCTTCTGGAAATCAGAAGAAGGCTTTTTTTGTTTTCAACCTATTTATTACCAACTCATTCCATCCCAATAGCGTTGATCATTTAGCTAATTTCAGTTAATCTTTTCAGGCAGGATTTGTTTTCTTTTGTATAGAAGCTAAATCATTTTATAATACAAAACCTAACCAGATAACCTAAATCTTAGAAAAATGATAGTAAAGAAATTAAAGCTATTGCTACTGATCACCCTGCTCACCAGCACCAGTCTTTTCGCACAAAAGATGATCGGTAATGAAACTGCAGCACAAAAACAGAAACGTATGGAATGGTGGACACAAGACCGTTTCGGAATGTTTATCCATTGGGGCCTTTACGCACAACCAGCCAGGCACGAATGGGTAAAAAGTATAGAAGGTATATCAAATGAGCAATACCAGAAATACTTTGATCAGTTTAACCCCGATCAGTTTGAACCCAAAAAATGGGCTAAGCAAGCTAAAGCAGCAGGGATGAAATATGCCGTGCTTACCACCAAACACCATGAAGGATTCTGCCTGTTCGATACGAAATTCACCGACTACAAAGCGACTAATATACAAGCCAAACGTGACCTTGTTAAAGAATACGTAGATGCTTTCAGAGCAGAAGGAATTAAAGTTGGCTTTTACTATTCCCTGTTAGACTGGCACCACCCGGATTATACGATGGATGAAAACCACCCGCTGGTCAGGAAAGATAAAAGTGACGAAGCTTATGCCCGCTTAAACAAAGGCAGAGACATGGCGAAGTACAGAGCCTATATGCGCAACCAGATTACCGAGTTATTAACCAATTATGGGAAGATAGATATTCTATGGCTAGACTTCTCTTTCCCTAAGCCAAACGGAAGAGGCAAAGGTAAAGATGACTGGGCCTCAGTGGAACTGCTCAAATTGATCAGAAAATTACAACCCGGTATCATAGTAGACAACAGGCTGGATCTTGGCGACTATAAAGATGGCGCTGATTTTGAAACTCCAGAACAGGTGAGCACAGCAGAGCTTGCCAAATACAAAGGGAAAACCTGGGAAACCTGCCAGACCTTTTCTGGTTCCTGGGGATACCACCGCGACGAGAACAGCTGGAAAACGCATAAACAGTTATTGGATCTGCTGATTACTTCGGTCAGCAATGGCGGTAACCTGATCCTGAATGTCGGCCCTACTGCAAGGGGTGAATTTGACCACAGAGCTACCAGCGCACTGGATAGCCTGAGCCAATGGATGCACGCGAACAACAAATCCATTTACAACTGTACTTATGCGCCTGAAGGATATAAGGCCCCAGAAGACAGTAAGCTTACTTATAACCCGACCACAAAACGCTTATACGTACACCTGTTTGACTACCCTGCCAATGGCAAACTGGTACTACCAGGCTATCAGGGCAAAGTTAAGTATGTCCAGTTTTTAAATGATAGTTCCGAGCTGCTTTATAAAGATAAAGGATCGGATGACCTGGTCGTTACCATGCCCAGTAAAAAACCTGACTTTTCAATTCCTGTAATTGAATTGATCCTGCAATAAACCCACCTTAATAAAAGGCAGTTTTTCCACCGCGAAAAGCTGCCTTATTTCTGTTATTTCGTATTTTTACTTACATTGAGCCGTTGCACAAATAACCAGCGTGCGCTAAAATGTATGAGCCAGAAAGCTATTAAACTAATCGAATGTCCGAGAGATGCCATGCAAGGCATTCATGATTTTATTCCTACAGACTTAAAAGCAGCTTATATCAATTTGCTTTTGCAGGTTGGTTTTGATACCATAGATTTTGGCAGTTTCGTTTCGCCAAAGGCCATCCCTCAGCTTACCGATACCAAAGAAGTTTTAGCACAACTGGACCTTGGCAATACCCAAAGTAAATTACTGGCTATTGTAGCCAATCTGCGTGGCGCTGAAAACGCTATGCTCTATCCTGAGATCGATTACGTAGGCTTTCCATTTTCTATCTCTGAAACTTTTCAGCAAAGGAATACCAATTCCAGTATTCAGGAATCTTTAGCTACCGTAGAACAAATGCTGGAATTATGCGATAAAAATCAAAAGACCGCTGTAGTTTACCTGTCTATGGGTTTTGGCAACCCTTATGGCGACGCTTACAACACAGAAATTGTAGAACAGTGGGCATCAGCATTGGTCGAAAGAGGGACTAAGATACTCTCGCTATCAGATACCACCGGAGTTTCCACGCCAGAGAAAATTGAGGAATTACTGCCACTGCTGATCCGGAGTTTTCCGCAAACAGAAATAGGACTGCACTTGCACAGCACTCCCAGGACGCGTAAAGAAAAAATAGAAGCTGCTTACCGCAATGGGTGCAGACGTTTTGATAGTGCCTTAAAAGGCTTTGGAGGTTGCCCGATGGCGGCCGATGACCTGACAGGCAATCTGGCTACTGAAGAGCTCATCGCTTACCTTCAGCAGCAAGGGGAAACATTAAACCTGAATCTGGATAAATGGCAGCAGGCGATGTTATTGTCCTCGAAAGTATTTCAAGGAATGTAACCTCACCTGCTACCAATTATTTATTTCTTAACCATTCTGAAGTGCTGTATCCCAGCTTCTTCAAACTGTTCGCCTTCTACTGCAAAGCCAAACTTAGCATACAGGCTAACAGCTTCTACCTGCGCGTTTAAATAGATCGAGTCGGCACTATCCGGTATATCAGCTAAAGCAGCCGCTACAAGTGCCTGCCCTACCCTTTTACCCCTGTACTCTTTCAATACGGCGAACCGTTCTAATTTATAGCCATTCTCAGTTTTCCGCCATCGGCAAGCCCCACAAGGGTGATTATCCAGCAAAGCCAGGAAATGATGAGAGACATCTTCATTTTCCCATTCCAGCTCCGGCGGACAGCCCTGTTCCACCACAAAGACTTGTTTACGAATTGCAAATGCACTTTCCAATTCTTCCTGCGTCCTGATCTTATTTACCTGAAGTAGTTCCATGATGTTTGGGTTTAAATAAATGCTTCGCTTTAATTGCACTCACTGCCTGCGCCGCATCGATAGAGTGAGAACAATGAATATTGGTTTCTTGTTTTGCCAATGCCGATAATGTGACATAGAACTTATGCAGCTGATCTAACTCAGCTTCCGTTAAGTCCTCAATATCAACCATTCTGTTGCTCGCACGTTCATGCGCAGCCAAAAGTTCATTCAATTTAAGTTGTATTGCTTTTCCGTCTTTATTCTGGGCTTTCTGGATTAAAAAGACCATTAAAAAAGTAATGATTGTTGTTCCGGTATTGATCACCAGCTGCCAGGTTTCCGAATAATGAAAAACAGGGCCGCTGATTCCCCATACAATCACAATCAGCAGCGCAATAATAAAGGCCGAAGAACTGCCTGTGAACTTGGTCGCAGCGTTCGAGAACGTTTCAAATAAGTTGTTTTTCTTTCCTGAAGTTTTCATAGCTAAGTTTTGCAGCTAATTTGACGATTAAAACGCATTTACAAGGTATAACTGCAGAAAATAAATCATAAAAAAAAGCGCCTCAGATTGACTCTGAAGCGCCTTAAAGAATTCTTTTCTTTACTTATAATTTATCACTTGCGTTTCTGCAGTTCAAATCTTCAAAAGCCTGAGTTAAACGTTTAACAAATGCTTCTTCACCTTTGCGCAACCAAACACGCGGGTCATAATATTTTTTGTTTGGTTTATCGTCCCCATCAGGATTTCCGATTTGTCCCTGAAGATAAGCTTCATTCGCTTTGTAGTAATCCAGAACGCCTTCCCATAATGCCCATTGCATATCAGTATCAATGTTCATTTTGATTGCACCATAAGAAATAGCTTCTCTGATTTCTTCCTGAGAAGAACCTGATCCGCCATGGAATACAAAGTTGATTGGTTTTTCAGCTGTTAATCCTAATTTCTCTTTGATATAATCCTGAGAGTTTTTAAGGATTACCGGTTGCAATTTAACGTTACCTGGTTTATAAACACCGTGAACATTACCAAAAGCAGCAGCAACAGTAAATTTATCACTTACTTTACTCAATTCTTCATAAGCATAAGCTACTTCAGAAGGCTGAGTGTATAATTTAGAGCTATCCACATCGCTATTGTCCACACCATCTTCTTCACCACCAGTTACACCCAGTTCGATTTCGATAGTCATGCCCATTTTAGCCATACGTGCTAAATATTTAGCTGAGATCTCCATATTTTCTTCAATTGATTCTTCAGAAAGATCCAGCATATGTGAAGAGAATAATGGTTTACCAGTTTCAGCGAAGAATTTTTCACCGTGATCTAACAGACCGTCAATCCATGGCAATAATTTTTTAGCTGCATGGTCAGTATGTAATACTACCGCAACACCATAGTGTTCCGCTAATAAATGAACATGTTTTGCGGCAGATACTGCGCCTAATACACACGCATTTAAGTTATCATTGTTCAATGTCTTACCTGCATAAAATTGCGCGCCACCATTTGATAACTGGATCATTACTGGTGAATTCACCGCTTTAGCAGTTTCCATAACCGCATTGATGGTATTAGTTCCGGTAACATTAACAGCAGGCAATGCAAACTGATGTTTTTTAGCCTGCTCAAATAATTCCTGAACAGCATCTCCGTAAATTACGCCTTTATAGCCTTTTAAACTCATTGTTATTAGATTTTATGTAAGCCGAAGTTAGGAAAAATATTAGCCCGGACAAACCAATCATGTTATTATTTTCATTAATCGGCCCAATGACCGCAGGTATTAATTCCATTAGCTATATCAATATAGCAACAGGTAATACCTTAGTATTTTATAAATTATAACCTATTGAATTTATACGAAATCTAGGTTAAGCTGTTCTGATTTTTTTTCGTTTCTTTGTAATCGCATTTTTCAACGAATAACATGGCTTGGTTTAAGAGAGAAAAAAAAGGTATCAGTACGCTGACAGAAGAAAAAAAAGAAGCGCCGGATGGCTTATGGAACAAGTGTCCTAACTGTAAGAAAGCATTACACAGCGCAGACCTTATCGAAAATAAATACGTTTGTCACTATTGTGATTATCATTTGAGAGTTGGTTCTAAAGAATACTTTCAGGTATTATTTGATAACAATGAGTTTAAAGAACTTTTTGCTGACCTGACTTCAGGAGATCCGCTAAACTTTACAGACAGCAAACCTTATACAGAACGTTTGGTTGACACAATGGCTAAAACAGGCCTGAAAGACGCTATCCGTGCAGCAGTAGGTAAAATTGAAGGAGAAGAATTAGTAATTGCCTGTATGGATTTCAACTTCATCGGTGGTTCTATGGGTTCTGTAGTAGGAGAGAAAATCGCGAGATCTATCGATTACAGTATTAAACATAAAATTCCATTCCTGATGATCTCCAAATCAGGAGGAGCCAGAATGATGGAAGCCGCATTCTCACTGATGCAAATGGCTAAAACGTCTGCTAAATTAGCTTTGCTTAACCAGGCAAAAATACCATATATCTCTTTATTAACTGATCCGACTACAGGTGGTGTAACCGCTTCCTATGCGATGCTTGGTGATATTAATATTGCAGAACCAGGAGCACTGATCGGATTTGCAGGTCCAAGAGTAATTAAAGAAACTATCAAAAAAGACTTACCAAAAGGTTTCCAGACTGCCGAATTCGTGCAGGAACATGGTTTCCTTGACTTTATTGTAGACCGCAGGGCGATGAAAGCCAAGCTGGCCACTTTCCTGAAAATGGTAAAGAACTAAAAACCCGGCTGCCTGTTAAAAGGCTCCGCTATAAATTAAGAAATCCCCTGCAGAAGGTAAGTTTAAACTTCCATTCCGCAGGGGATTTTTATTTGCTCTTTGCAAACCGGTTTTATATTATAATTCGTTCTGCTGAGCTATCATGCCAGCAAACCGGCCTATTTTGTCTCTGTAGACATAGAATAAGGAAAATCACTTTCTGCAGTTCCCCTGGTTTTATTAGGTGAAGCAGTCATATCGAAATCCAATGTAGCCCCTTTAACTAAATCAGAGTGACTTAACCAGTTTTTACCATAAGCCTTACCATTGTACTTCAGCGCGTTGATATACTTGTTATCTGCACTGTTTGCAGCAGCATTGATCACGATCTGTTTTCCATTATCCAGGTTCACCGTTACCTTTTTGAATAAAGGCGCGCCCACCACATACTGATCTGTAGCAGGAGTCACCGGATAGAAACCCATCGAAGAGAAAACATACCAGGCAGAAGTTTGTCCGTTATCTTCGTCTCCGCAATAACCATCAGGCGTAGCCTTATACATTCTGTCCATTGTTTCTCTTAACCAGTACTGCGCTTTCCAAGGTTGTCCGGCATAATTATACAAGTAAATCATGTGTTGTATCGGCTGATTACCATGCGCATACTGACCCATATTTGCAATCTGCATTTCTCTGATTTCGTGGATCACAGAACCATAATAACTTGCATCAAATACAGGAGGCATCGTAAATACAGAATCCAGTTTCTCAACAAACTTGTTTTTACCACCCATCAGTCCAACCAGACCATTTACGTCCTGGAAAACTGACCATGAATAATGCCAGCTGTTTCCTTCTGTAAAAGCATCTCCCCATTTAAACGGGTTAAAAGGTGATTGGAATGAACCATCTTTATTTTTCCCGCGCATTAAGCCTGACGAAGGATCAAAGATGTTTTTATAATTCATCGCTCTTTTCTTATAAATATCAATTTCGGCAGCTGGTTTATTCAGCGCTCTTCCCAATTGATAAATCGTAAAATCATCATAAGCATACTCTAATGTTCTGGCTGCATTCTCATTCAGTTTAACATCATAAGGCACATAACCTAACTCATTGTAATACTTCACGCCTGCCCTTCCGACCGCTTCATTTGGCCCTTCATTATTCGCACCATGTTTCAGCGCTTCAAATAAACTCTCAATATCATATCCGCGTAATCCTTTGATATAAGCATCCGCTACTACAGAAGCTGAATTGTTACCAATCATACAATTTGCATAACCCGGACTTGACCATTCAGGCAACCAGCCGCCTTCTTTATAATCATTCACCAGGCCTTCCTGCATTTCTTTATTAATCGCAGGATATACCAGGTTTAAGAAAGGATAAAGCGCTCTGAAGGTATCCCAGAATCCAGTACCAGCAAACATATATCCTGGCATAGTTTTACCATTATACGGGCTCCAGTGAACAATTTTATTATTCGCGTCGATCTCATATAACTTATTCGGGAAAAATAAAGTCCGGTATAAACTTGAATAAAAAGTACGCGTCTGATCAACAGTTCCGCCTTCAATAGAAATCTTACCTAAAGTCTTGTTCCATATCGCTCTTGATTTTTGCTGTGTAGCTTCAAAAGTATCATTTGCCAATTCTCTCTTCAAACTGATCTCGGCCTGCTCCACGCTGATAAAAGACGAAGCGACTTTCATCCCCACCTTTTCACCCTTTTCAGTTTTAAATCCTATGATTGCACCGGAATGATCACTTTTTAGCTCCAGCGTGTCCTTTGCCAAAGTATTCCCATGCCATGTATTTGCAGAAGAAATAGCCTTATCGAAGTATATAACAAAGTAATTTTTAAAATTAGCAGGCAGCGGGCCACTTGCATAACGCGTGCTGTATCCGATAACTTTTCTTTCCTTAGGGATAACTTTGATATATGATCCTTTATCAAAAGCATCAATAACCACATAAGAACTATCAGACTTCGGGAAAGTAAAACGGAACTGCGCCGCACGCTCTGTCGGTGTGATTTCAGTAGTTACGTTCGCATCAGCCAGGTAAACACTGTAATAATATGGCTTTACAATTTCTGTCTTGTGAGAGAACCAGCTTGCCCGCTCATCCTGGTTGAATTTCATTTTACCAGTTACCGGCATTACTGAAAACTGTCCGTAATCATTCATCCATGGAGAAGGCTGATGCGTTTGCTTGAATCCTCTTATTTTATCAGCATCATAAGTATAAGCCCATCCGTCACCCATTTTACCGGTCTGCGGAGTCCAGAAATTCATTCCCCATGGAACTGCAATTGTAGGATAGGTATTACCATTAGACAGGCTTGGTTTACTTGCCGTCCCCATTAGCGGATTAACCCAGTCTACCGGGTCTGTTACTTTACCCGCTTGCTGTGCCAGTACAGGCATAGCCGCAGAAATAAGTAATGCTGATAAGAAATGTTTCATCATTAGTTTTGTGTGGTTTTATAGCGTATAATATTATTCTAAATTATTGGATTTTGCACATAAGCAGCCCATAATTCAGGTAAAGTTTTTGTCGTTTGTGTTTTCCAGAATTCTTCTTTGTAAGTATGGGCCCTCATTTGCTGGTCAAGGTTTTTTACGATTCCCTGGTGCTCATGTTTCTCCAGCCAGGCCAGAAATCTTGCGGTAATACGATAGCCGTTATCATAGTTCTGCCCGGATTTATAATCAGGAAGCGTCCATTTAGCACCCGCATTATCAACTCCATATTGATAACGTACATAATCTGCAATCCCTTCTGTGATCCACCACGGGCCGGCATTGCTGCCATAATTTTGTACAATGTGCATCACCTCATGCGTTACCACATCTATATCTCCGGGATGCTGTCTGAACCAGACCGGGCTAAAAGCAACAATTGTTCCCTGGGTCGCGGCCACTCCTTTATAAGTGGTATCGATTACAAAAGTGACTTCTTTTGCCGTCTTTTCATTGTATTCCGCCTTCAAAGCAGGATAGACTTTAAAAAAAGTCCCGATCATTCTTTGTTTGACTACCGGTGAGAAACTTTTGTCCTGATTGATAAAGGTTAATTTCAATCCTTTTTTATAGACGACCTCTTTGTCTTTAAAAACAGCCTTTTGCTGAGCAGAAACAATGCCTGTGATGGAGAAGAATAGTGAGCTGGTTACAGCGATAGTCCGGATAAGGTTCATATATGGTTATCAAATTAAAAACGATTTAGCAAATCAATAAACACCTATTATCCTTTTCAAGTCCAAGCTAAATCTATCCCCTAATGTAATGGAGAAAACCTTAACAGACAAATAAATCCGGTAATATTTACAGGATAGAATCTATTAAATTCCCGTTTATAAACAAAAAACCCTGAATCAGCTGTTGAATCAGGGTTTTTCTTTAGAAATAATATTTTTATCAGAAATCTCTTCCAGGCGTAGTACCAGGCTCATGCCCTGCACCTAAAGGCTTATTCTTTCTTTCAGGTCTGTTCGCAAATGCAGATCTTCCAGATTCTGACTCAGAAGATGTTTCGCCACTGCTCAAATCTTCATCACTGTCAGTTTCTTTATAAACCGTTTTCTTTTTTTCTTCTTCGTGATCGTGCTTTTCCGGAGTATTCATAACCAATGTTTTAATTAAAAATTATTGACAATTGAATACACAACAAGCCGGAAAAAATATAGTTTATATTATTTTATAATAAATCAGGAGAATCATCAATCACTACAAAGGATGATATAAATAAACCTGTTTTTTAACCTTGCGGATGATGTCATTAAAATACAGTTCTTCTCTTTCTGTCACATTGGTCATCAACACTAAAGAATGAGAAACATGAGAATCATGATAAGAAGGATGGAGATAATCAAAAGGTAAACAAACCAGCCCTAGTCTTTCATAAAAACCAATTCTGCGTATCGCATCCACAGAAGCAGGAGGCTCAACCTCCAGCAGCAACTTCCGGCTAACCATGAAATCTTTCATCACCCGCTCACCGAACTTCTTTCCCCTGTTTACCGGATCAATCGCCAGATGTTCAATAAAACACCAGTCCTCAAACTTCCAGCTGGTTACAAAACCAATAGCTTTTTCCTCTTCCAAAACTACCTGCATCGTCATTTCCGGAACTGTGCCGATCATTTTCAGCAATTGCTCCCAGTTCCTTCGCTCCTCCATTGGAAAAGCAGCATGATACAACTCCTCTACAAAGGCCAGATATGGACTCGTACTATTCTCTATAGCTATATATTGCATAATTGTGGTAAAAAAAAAGCTCTGACCGCCGGCCAGAGCTTTTTGTAATCAATAAAATTCTTAAACTGCGATATTCTGCTCTACAATATGTTTCACTTTTTCTATCACATAATCAATTTCCTCTTTCGTATTCAACTTGCTGAAAGAGAACCTGACCGATGGACGGTTCGGATCAGTACCTACAGCAGTTAACACATGAGATCCGATATTGGAACCTGAAGAACAAGCACTTCCGCCAGATGCAGAAATACCGTTAATATCAAGGTTAAACAATAACATATCTGACATATCCATTGCAGGGAATGATACATTCAGAACCGTATATAAACTTTTCTCAGGATCAGTTTCTCCATTAAAGCTAATCGCAGGAATTTCTGCAACCAGTTTATCTTTCATGTAAGTTTTCAAATCCTGAATATAAGTCTGGTGCGCTTCCATATGACTATAAGCTATTTCCAATGCTTTTGCCAATCCTACAATTCCATATACATTTTCAGTTCCGCCACGCATATTACGTTCCTGCGCACCACCAAAAATCATCGGACTGATTTTTACTGTATGGTTTACAAATAAAAAGCCTACCCCTTTCGGACCATGCAGCTTATGTGCTGCACAAACCATAAAGTGTGCTTTAATCTTTCTTACATCATGTACATAATGACCCATGGTCTGTACCGTATCACAATGATAAATAGCCTCATAACGTTCACAAATATCACCAACCTTTTCCATATCGGTTAAAGTTGCCAATTCATTGTTTGCGTGCATTAAAGAAACAAAAGAACGTGAATTCTCTTTTAACAGTTGCTCCAGATGATCATAATCAACATTACCCTTCGCATCAATATTTACAAAGCTCAGCTTATCAATAACACCATCTTTTAATAACTGGCCAAGCGTATGCTCAACCGCATGATGCTCAATTTTTGAAGTAATGGCATGTTTAATTCCAAAAGCTGCAATACCACAACGTATAGCTGTATTATCAGCCTCTGTGCCACCCGAAGTGAAAAATATCTCCGCAGGTGTCGCATTCAGTAAACCAGCTACAGTTTTACGGGCCTTTTCAATCAATGTACGTACCTCACGGCCCTGCGCATGAATTGAAGATGGATTACCATAATAATTCTCCATCACATTAATCATTTCAGCCATTACCTCTTTATCAAGAGGTGTAGTTGCAGCATTATCTAAATAGATCCTGTTCATTCTGTATTAATTCAATTTTAAAATTTCTTTGATGTCTGATATGATTTTGTTCGCCAGGTTTTCAGCTACAGTTTCATTTTCCGCTTCGCTGTAGATACGGATAATTGGTTCTGTATTTGACTTACGCAGGTGAACCCACTCGTTATCAAACTCTATTTTCAATCCGTCGATAGTACTGTTTGGTTGATTTTTGTACTTTTCCTGTACTTTAACCAGCAAAGCATCAATATCCATTTCAGGAGTTAAAGTGATCTTATTTTTAGAAATATGATAATTCGGATAGCTGCTTCTTAACAACGAAACAGATTTACCGAATTTCGCAAGATGTGTTAAAAACAAAGCGATCCCAACCAAAGCATCACGGCCGTAGTGTAATTCAGGATAGATGATCCCGCCATTACCCTCACCACCAATAATTGCATTGGTTGCTTTCATCTGGTTCACTACATTCACTTCACCCACAGCAGCAGCATGGTATTCTCCGCCCGCTCTGAGGGTTACATCTTTTAAAGCTCTTGTTGATGATAAATTAGAAACCGTGTTGCCCACCTGATTCTTCAAAATATAATCCGCCACAGCAACCAGAGTATACTCCTCACCGAACATCGTTCCGTCTTCACAAACAAAACATAAACGGTCTACATCAGGATCTACTACAATACCCAGATCTGCCTGTTTGCTTTGTACTACCTTAGCAATTTCAGTCAGATTTTCAGGTAACGGCTCCGGATTGTGCGGGAACTCACCATTTGGCTCACAATACAGTTCGAACACCGTCTCCACCCCTAATGCTTTTAATAAAGCAGGAATAAAAATACCGCCTGTAGAGTTCACACAGTCAATTGCAATTTTGAAATTTGCCTTTTTGATCAATTCAACATCAACCAGCGGCAAAGCCAGGATTACATCAATATGTTTTTGCAGATAAGAGTCATCATAAGTAACTTTTCCAAGGTCATTCACCTCAGCAAAAGAAAAATCAGCTCTTTCAGCAATTTCTAATACTTCTTTACCATTTTCATCATTGATAAACTCACCCTTCTCATTTAAGAGCTTCAATGCGTTCCACTGTTTAGGATTATGGCTGGCTGTCAGAATAATTCCACCACCCGCTTTTTCCATCGGGACAGCAATTTCGACAGTTGGCGTAGTCGATAAGCCAAGGTCTATCACTTCAATACCCAGTCCCTGTAAAGTACCAGTCACTAAGTTATTTACCATGTCTCCCGAGATCCGTGCATCCCGTCCGAGTACGATTTTCTTAATATTCGTATTTTTAATTACCCACGCGCCATAAGCTGCGGTAAACTTCACTATATCAATAGGTGTTAGCCCATTTCCAGCGATTCCGCCGATAGTTCCCCTGATTCCTGAAATAGATTTTATAAGTGTCAACTGCTATGAATTTTGTTTTCCAAAAATAGTAAAAATTTAAGTAGGCGGTGTCATATTATAGCCTGTTTAATGTCAATGTAATAAAAATGTTTATTGCCTGAATGTCCACCCAGTTGCATTCCTAATCACTATATTTGCTTTTTCTAAATTTAAGACGGTCCTTATGCAGCGAAAGTGGTTTCAATATTGGTTCAATTCTCCCTATTATCATATCTTATATAGTCAGCGTAACGACGCTGAAGCAGAGTTTTTAATTGATAACCTGACAGCTTACCTGAAGCCCGCACTACATTCCCGTATGCTGGATATTGCCTGCGGAAGAGGTCGTCATTCCGTTTATTTAAACAAAAAAGGATTTGACGTTACCGGCATTGACCTTTCTGAACAAAGTATCAAATACGCCAAACAATTCGAGCAGAAACACCTTCACTTTTTTGTGCACGATATGCGTAAACTCGGCTACATCAATTATTATGATATTGCCCTGAACCTTTTCACCAGTTTCGGATACTTTGATACAGAGAAAGATCACGTCAACGCGCTTAAATCTTTCAGAAAAAGTATCAAAGAAGATGGAACCGTAGTCATTGATTATTTCAACACGCAGAAAATTATCAGTAACCTGACACACAGAGAAACAAAAACTCTTGAAGGCATAGAATTTGATCTTCGTAAATTTGTTGCAGAAGGTAAAATCATTAAACATATCAACTTCGAACACAAAAGCAAACATTACGCTTTTGAAGAACGTGTACAAGCATTCAGTCTGGCTGATTTTGAACGGATGCTTGAAAAAAGCGGACTAAAAATCGTGGAAACATTCGGTAGTTATAGCCTGGAACCTTTTGATGTCGCTAAATCTGACAGATTAATCCTTGTTTGTAAAAAAGTATGATAGAAAGCCTGCATACCTTTGATGTAGAACTGTTTCTGAAAATTCACAGAGGATTATCGAACGGTTTCCTGGACTGGTTTTTACCATTGATGCGCAACAGGTACACCTGGGCTCCACTATACCTGTTTATTATCATTTTCAGTTTCAAAGAATATAAAAAAGGAGGCTGGTATATTATCGGAGGGGTACTCCTTACGTTTGCCCTGGGCGATATGATCTCTTCCAGGTTCATTAAGCCATTTGTGGCCAGGCTGAGGCCCTGCAATGAACCGACATTAATTCATGATATAATTCACCGTGTGCCCTGCGGCAGCGGCTATAGTTTCCCATCCGCACATGCAACAAACCATTTCGGTATTGCCGTGTTTTTAATTATGGTTTTCTATCCACGATGGAAGCCAATTCTGCCTGTTGGCCTGGCCTGGGCATTTATTATTTCTTTTGCACAAATATACGTTGGCGTACATTATCCGATTGATACCATAGCAGGTGCTGCTTTAGGCTCAACTATCGGATTTTTAGTGTCCCTGATTTATAAAAAACTACAACCAGCACTTTAATGGAAGTTTGGAAAATCTTAATCCTGTTCTTTTGCGCCTTTTTAGGAGGGCTATCAATTTTTTTAGTTAAAAGTGATAAGTCACAATTGCTGAAACTTATACTTTCTTTTAGTGGTGCTTATTTATTTGCGATCACTGTACTACACCTGATCCCCGATGCTTACAGCGGGCCTGATCACGCAGAAATAGGGATTTACATCTTAATCGGATTCCTTTTACAGATCCTGTTAGAACAATTCTCTGAAGGCGTAGAACATGGCCATATCCACAAACACAATGATACGCAGATCTTTCCTTATGGAATCATGATCAGTTTGTGTTTACACGCATTTTTAGAAGGGATGCCGCTTGCAGCAGATCAGCACAATGCCTTAATCTTTGGTATTTCCCTGCATCATATTCCCGCTGCATTTGCACTGGCGAGCATATTGATGCAAAACAAATTTAAGCCTGCCGGAATTGTCTTCTACCTGGCTGTTTTTGCGATCATGGCTCCTTTAGGGTTCTGGGTCAGTAACGGCATCAGTACAGGAAGTATTGGCGGGATAGAAGTATACTTTCATAAAATGATGGGAATTGTGATCGGGATATTTTTACATATCTCTACCACGATCTTATTCGAATCCAGCGTAGACCATAAAGTTTCCAAAAGAAAGATGGTTGCTGTTTTATTGGGTATTGGGATTGCCCTGATTGGATTTTACACCTCAGGGCATAGTCACTAGATATAAAAAACAGGCAGGGTATTTAAGCCTTGCCTCTTGCTTTTTCCAGTAAAGAAGTCAATTGTTCCGCTTCCTGACGTGTTAAATTCGCAGAGAGAATAGCAGACAGATCCATTTCCTTATCCATTTTCTTTAACAGCGCCAGTCCCTTCTCATTAATTGATATATCAACCGCGCGTTTATCATAAGTATTGGTCTTTTTACAAATCAAATCCTTCTGCACCAGCCGGTCAACAATCCGCGAAGCATCACACATCTTATCAAGCATTCTGGATTTAAGCAGATTGATAGTCGAAGGCTCCGGATGCTGGCCGCGTAAAATTCTGAGCACATTAAACTGCTGATTGGTAATATCATACAATGAAACAGCCTGTTTCACCTGATCATTACACCAATTCTGCGTAAACGCCACGTTGACCATAGCCTCGTGGAATATGCTTTCATAGCGGGGAGCTTTTATTTCTTTCTGCAACTGTATCACGTTATCTTTTTTCTGAAGTTAGTTCACTATCATTCCCATTGTTCTTTTTCCTGCCGTATTTCCATGGGCAGTGCTTGCAACCATTTTTGCAGCAATAACCACGTTTAAGGTGGTATGCTTCTGTAAAAACCATTAAACCCTGCTCATTGAAATAATAATCGGCACTCTGTTCCATTAGTTAAGCAATTTAACAGTAATAATGTTTGAATAATAACTTTTTAGTTGAATTCCACTCCCATGTGTAGTCCAGATTTCTTTTGGCTTAACTTTTCCAATGGTATAAATGATGTCATCCCAGTCCACATGGTCAGAAATGAACAATTGCAGCTCATTATTGTGCTGTAAATGTTTCCATCCCGTTGCAAAAACCCTGATCACATTTACCGCTTTGATATAACTTCTGTAAACCAGAGGAGGTACCAGGTAAATCATATCAGTTTTAGTATTCTTCATTACCTTCCGGTCATAAACCTCATATTTCCCCATATCAATTCCCATCTGCTCATAAATTTTCACAAAAGGGAGGATGCTATGGTGTACCAGGATTCTCCGCTGCGGACAAAGGTCGCTGATCAATTTAATCAACCGCTGGCTCTTACCCAAAGCATAAGCGCCCAGCATAACATTGCTTGTTGTCGCGTTTAGTTTTTTGATCTCCAGTTCCACATCCGGATGTTTAGTTTCAGGATTTGCAAAAGTTGTTTCCGTAATCAGTACATCCGCTTCCGCGAATTCTATAGGCTCGCAGGTCGTATCCGGCTGCAGCTTATAATCTCCGGTATACAAATATTTAATCCCCTTATATTCCATCATTACCAATGCCGAGCCTAAAATATGGCCAGCAGGGATAAAGCTGATCTTCACTCCATTCAATACAAATTCAGCGTGAAAAGCATACAGATGAAACTCACCCGCTGCAAATTTCTTATACCGCTGTATCATGAACAATGAGGTCGCTTTGGTACAATACACATTGAAATTACCACTAATTGCATGATCACCATGTGCATGTGAAATTACTGCATCCTTTACCATTTCTTTCGGGTCCAGGTAAAAATTGCCATAGGCACAATACAGTCCAATTTTAGTTGGCACTAAAAAATCCTCTAATATCATTTATTTTGTAAGGTTTATAAATTGATGGTGCAGCTCCAATACCTGGAGTATCACCGATTGGCTTTCATCATTTGTAATTAAAAAATCAGCCATTTTATTCTTTTCTTCGTCACTCAGCTGTTTATCCATCCGCGCTTCGACCTGCGCGCTGGTTACCCCGTCCCGCTCCATTACCCTTTGTATTTTGACTGCCTTGGGTGCAGTGACTAAAATACTATGGTCACACATTTTATAAGAACCACTCTCAAATAATAAGGCGGCCTCTTTCAAATTATAAGGTACATCTGCAGGTATCGTTAACTGCCAGCTTTCAAAAGCCCTGAATACTGCCGGATGAACCAGTGCATTCAGCTTTTCCAGTTCCGATTTATTATTGAATACAATTTGCGCGATATGTTTATTGTTCAGCTTTCCGGACAGCTCATAACTTTCGCTTCCAAAGGTTTTTATTACACCGTCCTTTAATACCGGGTCAGTCACCATAATTTCCTTAGCTACGGTATCTGCATAAAACACAGGGATTCCCAGCTGCTCAAATATTCTGCAAACTGTGGTTTTTCCACTTCCTATACCGCCGGTAATCCCAATCTTAATCATTATTTCTCTATAATAAAATCAACTTTCTCAGGGTCTATCCTCATCTTTCTGCAATAATCAGGAAAGCGGGTCAGCTTCACAGTCAGCTGAGCATGATGTTTTAATTTCCACTCATTCAGATCTACCACCGCTTCAATAAAATCCTCATTAACCTGCTGATAACTTGATAAGGCAACCATAAAAGTGATCTTTACCTTTTTCGGATAAAGCTTCACATTATAATATTCACCATTATTGATAACCTTCAGCGGCACTTCCAGTGTTTTTTCCGTAAACTCATCTACCGGTAATTTAACCTCGACACTCGCAGGGAATATATTTACATTCTTGAACAGGTTCTGTTTCATCCCTACCCGCGTTACCGCCTGGTTCTGAATATTATGCAACACTAAAGTATCAGTTTTCCATTCAGTAATCTTTTCCAGATCTTCCTGAGGACCAGATACCGTCACATAATCAGGCGTACACTGGATCACGTCAGAAATACCAAACTGCTTCACAAAAGATAAATTAGATACTAATCTGACCGGAACCCTTTTGACCGTTCTTTTAGAAAAATCAAAGTATAGCGTATCCGGACGTACAGATATAATTTTCTGTGAAGTTTCCAGCTGATTGTTCACACTATAGAGCTGTTCAGAAAAAAGAATATAATTCCTGTTATTCAGTTTTTCAAGATTAATGCTGATAAACTGCGGGTTCACCCTTAACCTGGCAAACAACAGTTGCCAGCCCGTTCCTTCCACCTGTAAATCTACCGTATCAGACTGTAAAGGATGAAAAGCCTTTTTCTGCGGAAAATTCTTGTAAATCAGGACTGTCTTGGCCGTATAAACATATTTATTGTTCAACGCCAGAAACAGCCATCCTGCAATAGCCAGAAGCACACAAGTGATCAATACTAAAAAGCGCTTTCGCTCTATTTTTGTAAGTTTAATGAATGGCATACGGGCTGTAATTAATCAAATTTAAGGTTTTATCACTAAACAAAAAAGCCGCGCCAATAATGGAGCGGCTTTTTGATGTCTATTAGCGAATTAAGCCTTAGGCAATTCAGCAGATGCTTTAGTTGCATCCAGAGAAATCGCTGACTTGTCAAAACGGATTTTAGTACCGCCTTCAACTTCGATTAGAAAAGTAAGTTCATTCATATCAATGATTCTGCCATGAATACCAGCAGTAGTAACTATTTTATCACCTTTTTTCAAGTCTGCAACTAATTTCTTGTGGTCTTTAGCTTTTTTAACCTGTGGTCTGATCATGAAGAAATAGAAAACTACCATGATTAATACCATTGGAACCAAGGTACTTAACATACTGCTTCCGCCGGCAGCAGCATCTAAAATTACTGTTAATGTCATATTGATTGTATTATTATAAAATTATGTTCTTTCTTTAACCTCACCAATCAGATGTACTTCTGTAGTGGAAGGATTACCGTTTGAAGTGATAGTGACAACTTTATCCTGCATTCCCATTTTGCCGGCACTATTAAAAACTACTTTAATTACGCCGTCAGCTCCTGGTTTAATCGGCTCTTTAGGAATTTCAGGGATTGTACAACCACAAGTTGCAGTCGCATTGGTAATAATCAACGGGCTTTTTCCAGTGTTTGTAAATTTGAATTCATAATGTACCGACTCACCCTGTACGATTTTACCGAAATTGTACATTCCCTGTTTGAAACTGATTACAGGTGCATCAGGTGAAGCCACTGTTTTAGTTTCCGTAGTTTTAACTACACTGTCAGCAGCAACTGCAGTAGGTTTTGTTTGGCAAGCAGCTAATGTAGCTGCTGCAAATGCAAGTAAAAATATCTTCTTCATTAATATATTTTTTTATTCTTCTATTAATCCGCGGCCAATTTTCTTGATACTGTTTGAACGCTTTAAATCACCTAAGATTTTGTCCAATATACCGTTAATAAATGAATTACTTTTCGGAGTACTGTAATCTTTTGATAAGTCAAGATACTCATTAATGGTAACTTTCACCGGAATCGAAGGGAAATTCATCAGCTCACAAATAGCCATCTTCATCAGGATAGTATCCATTAACGCAATACGTTCCGACTCCCAGTTTTTAGTACGCTCAGCGATTAAATTCTGGTATTCCGTATTATTTTTCAGCGTGTAAGTGAAAAGATCTTCCACAAATTTGCTGTCTTCTTTCCAATCCACACTGATCGGGGTCAGTTTGTTTTTAAACGGATCCTCAGACGTAAAGTTCTTCAGGGTTTTTGCAACCATACCCTGCATTACTTCTTTATCTACAGGCCAGTTGATAAACTTGTCTTCAAAAGCCTGAATGATATTCTGACTCTTCAAAATGATTTTTCTAAAGATAAATTTGATGATTTCTTTTGATCCTTCCAGGCTATCATCAGTATCTGCCAGATAAGCAAGGTACTCAGGGGTAGCTTTCAGCTTATTGTAGATTGTTCTGATGAATTCAGGATCTGCATGCCAGTTAATCTGGTATTTGTTTACAGCCGATTTAAATTCAGGATTTTCCTGCAGCAAAACAATGAACTTGTTGCGCAGTAACTTTTTGTTAGGATTCAGATCTTCCGCAGTAGGAAAGTGCTTGTTAGCTCTTTCAATAGCATCAACTGAGGTATATTCCGTGATCTCAGAAAGTAATGCCAGCATTCTGACATACATTTCATAAACCTGGTCAATACTGTGCATCAATTCTTTCTTTGCAGAAAGTAGATCCTTTTTGTCTGTCATTTGCCACGCAAAGATGTTTTGCAGGACTTTAATTCGTAGGTGCCTTCTATTTAACATGAATGTAAGAACGAGTTGGTAATATACCGGTTATTAAAATGATGATTTTATTTTTTTGATGTCTATTATTCTTTGTTCTGCAATCCTGTTTGCTGCCAGGATTGTTGGGATATTTTCTGCCTTGGACAGTTTAATTACATTACGCGTTGCCTGGTAGATATTTTCTGTCAGCTGCATGGTGCGTTTTCTTCCGAAACCTGTTAATTCCGAATAACAATTAATCAGTCCTCCTGCATTAATCAGGTAATCCGGTGCAAAAAGGATGTTCTTTTCCAAAAGCAATTTACCATGTACCTGCTCATCTGCAAGCTGGTTATTGGCTGAACCTGCGATAATCGCAAACTTCATTCTTGGAATAGTTACATCATTTACCGTAGCACCTAACGCACAAGGCGCATAAATATCAACGTCAAGACCGAATACTTTATTGGCCTCTACAGGTTTTGCTTTATATTTTCTTGCGATATGGTGTAAACGTTCCTCATTAATATCACTGATAAAAACTTCTACATTTTCATTTCTCAGCAATTCAACAAGCTGCTCCCCTACATTACCAATACCCTGTACCACAACAGAACGTCCTGCCAGCATATCCGTACCAAAAACTTCCTTCACACAAGCTTTTATTCCAAGGAAAACACCTTTCGCAGTCGTAGGAGAAGGATCGCCCATTCCGCCAATTGATTCAGGAACACCCGTCACATATTTGGTTTCCATGCTGATATACTCCATGTCTTTGGTCGTTGTCCCTACATCTTCAGCGGTAATAAACTCCCCATTCAGATTTTGGATAAAACGGCCAAAACTGCGCATCATCGCTTCAGATTTTCCTTTGCGGGAATCACCAATGATGACCGCTTTACCACCCCCCAGGTTTAACCCGGTAATTGCAGCTTTATAGGTCATACTCCTTGATAACCGCAGCACATCTTCCAGTGCTTCAGTCTCTGTAGCATAATTTAACATCCTTGTACCACCTAAAGCAGGGCCCAGTGTCGTATCATGAATAGCAATAATGGCTTTTAAACCGGTATCGGGATCATTACAAAAAACAACTTTTTTGTGTCCTAAAGCACTTAGTTGATCTAAAATTGAGGTTACCGCAGAACTATTACCAGACATAAGATTTCGTTTATCAGACAGCCCGCAAAACTAAGGATAAAAAACATTATTTACATTGTTTTAACCAAACAGTTTTCAAAAATCATGTGCAATTGGCTAACTTTACGCCACATGAAGCACCTTCGTTTTTTAAATAAACATTTCTATAAATATAAATGGTGGATCATACCCGGGGTGTTTTTCGTTATTATCTCTAATATTTTCGGTGTAATTCCAGCCCAGGTTATTGGCCATGCCTTCAACCTTATTACCGAGAATATCCAGATTTATGGCCTTTTCAGCGGTTTCGAAAGACAGCAGATCATTTATGACATCTTCAGTTACAGTCTGCTCTACTTCGGCTCACTCGTCCTGGTCCTGTACCTGATCAGGGGTTTATTCCTGTTCTTTATGCGACAGACCCTGATTCTGATGTCCAGGCATATTGAATTTGATATGAAAAATGAGATTTACGCACACTATCAAAAGCTAAGTCTGGGCTTTTACCGCCGTAACAATACCGGTGATTTAATGAACCGGGCTACAGAAGATGTAAACAGAGTAAGAATGTATGTTGGCCCTGCAATTATGTATACCATCAATACCCTTGTTTTATTTCTGCTGATTATTACTTCCATGTATTCAGTGAACGCTAAACTCGCTACTTTCTCTTTATTGCCGCTACCTGTACTGGTTGTGATTATTTATTTTGTCAACACGCAGATCAATAATAAAAGTGAGCAGATCCAGGAGCAGCTATCCCGGTTATCAAGTTTCGTGCAGGAAAGATTTTCAGGCATCAGGGTTATCAAATCATACGTCAGAGAAGATTATACCAGGGAAATTTTCGCCAATGAAAGCAGCGCCTATAAAAACAGTTCTATGGGTCTGGTACGTGTACAGGCACTCTTTTACCCGACCATGCTTCTTTTAGTTGGCCTGAGTACTATTCTTACCGTATATATAGGTGGAGAGCAAGTACTCGACGGCTCCATTACCGCAGGGAATATTGCAGAATTCATTGTTTATGTCAACCAGCTTACCTTCCCGGTAACTATGCTGGGCTGGGTAACTACATTAATTCAGCGTGCTTCAGCTTCACAGAAAAGGATCAATGAATTCCTCGAATTACAATCAGATATACAAAGCGGGGACGCACCTGCCGGGGAAATTAGCGGAAATATCAAATTCGATCATGTTAACTTTACTTATCAGGATACAGGTATCAAAGCATTACAAGATGTAAGTTTTGATATTAAAGCCGGGCAATTCGTTGCGATCATCGGACGTACCGGATCAGGGAAATCTACGCTGGCCAATCTGATTATGAGGATGTATGATACTGATTCAGGTCAGATTTCAATTGATGGGACTTCACTCAAGAAAGTCAACCTGAATTCCTTCAGAGGTCAAGTCGGTTTCGTTCCGCAAGAAGTTTTTCTCTTTTCTGATAACATTAAGAACAATATTGCCTTTGGACTGGATCAGGTTACAGATCTGGAGATTGAAAATGCAGCACGAAATGCGGCCGTATATCATAATATAATGGACTTTGAGCTGAAGTTTGATACTATGCTTGGCGAGCGGGGGATTACCCTTTCCGGCGGACAGAAACAGCGTGTATCTATAGCAAGAGCACTAATAAAAGAGCCTAAAATATTGATTTTTGACGATTGTCTTTCCGCAGTAGATACGAAAACTGAGGAGGAAATATTAAATAATCTGGGTAATGTCATGAAAGGAAAGACCAGCATATTAATTGCACACAGGATTTCTACGATCAAAAAAGCAGACAGGATTCTGGTGCTTGAAGAAGGCCGTATTGCAGAACAAGGCACTCATGATGAACTAATTAGCCTTCATGGGATTTACGAAGAAATGTATCAGAACCAGTTATTGGAAGAAGAAAATAAATCTCTTTAATTTCTATTTTGATCTTATCTAATTAATACTTTATATTTACCCGAACCAAAAACCAACAGCGATACCAAACATGGGAGAATTTGACAACAAAGAGAGAGAAGAGGTTTTTTCTAAAAAAGTAAGGGCCGGTAAAAGAACTTATTTTTTCGACGTTAAAGCAACACGTTCAGGAGATTATTATTTAACCCTTACTGAAAGCAAGAAAAGACTGGAAGACGGTGTATTTGTAAAACATAAGATCTTTTTATACAAAGAAGATTTTGAGAAATTCGCTGAAGGATTAAATGAGACGGTTGATTACATCAAGAATCACCAGGAAGTTGTTGAAAAACGCTATGAATATTCAGAAAACCATGAAGGTGCTGCAAAGGGCCAGAATGATGACTTTTCTTTCTAGGATAGGATTAAAGAACTTTTAGAAGCTCCGTACAGGGGCTTTTTTTATGTCTTGACTATTGTGAAAAAATGAGGTTTACCCCAAATACCAGGACAATCCGGTTATCCACCCCTATGACTGCTGTTGAGATCAATCAGCAGCTTAGTCAACTTGTGCAAAACCCTTCCCTGCTGGAGAAAGCAGATAAAGAATATTACGGAACAATAACCGCAGATGAATTTAAGATCACCAGGGCCCAGGGTGCTAACCGCAGCTCCTTTTATCCGGTGATTACTGGCCATATCAGCTCAGCTCAGACTGGTTCACCCCGTACTCAAACTGAAATAATTCTGACCTTCAGAGTCCATAAACTTTTCAGGGCCCTGTTCTGGTTTCCCCTTGCCAATTTTATAATCACCCTTGCTGACATTGCCTATAACACTATATCCGGAACAAATCCCGAAAATGCAGGATGGGATTATTTCCTGACCGTACTTGGCGTATCCCCACTATTCATACTCCTATTGTTGCTGTTACCCCGCATATTCGGCTTTTTCAGTAGTACCACAAACAGTATCGCACAATTCAGGAAAATCTGGAAAGCAGAAGAAATACCCGCTTAAAATCTATTTGTAATAAAACCCCGCGTGTCTGAAATCAAAACCGCGTATCTAAATAGCTGTGCTATAATTTACGCAGATCCGATCCCTGAAATTAATTTCATATCTGCTGTAAGGTTTTAGAAATACCCCCGACAAAGTGGTATAAACAAAAACAAACACAAAATGACTTCAATTCAAAACAATTGGAAATGGCTTATTGCGGCCATCTTACCATTAACATTTACAGCTTGTAAAAAAGACTCCGTAACCCCTCCAATCAGTAACAAAACAACAATCACCGTAGAAAACGTATTGAACTCAAGCAGTCTTGTCGAATCAGGTACTTTTCAGGGCACAGGTACGCCTCCTGTTATACTTCCCGGACAAACTGTTTCCTTTCGCTTTTCCGCTTCTATCGGGCAGGCTGTAACCTTCTCTAGTATGTATGGCTGGTCTAACGACTTGTTCTTTGCACCAGCAAATCCGGGGATTGCGCTTTATGACCAGAATAAAAAACCAATTGAAGGTGATGTTTCGACACAAATCAAACTATGGGATAATGGGACCCGCGTAAATCAGACACCAGGTGCGAACGTTGTTCATCCAGGTATAGCAGAAAATAATGCAATTACAGAAGTGAACGGAAAAGACGCTCAGGGCAATACTTATCTTCCAGCATCATCCCTGGTTAAAGCAACTCTAAAATATGAAGGTGATTCTTATTTCACTTTGACTTTACAGAATACTTCGGGTGGTACCGCTAACGAAACTCCTTTAAGTCCTGGTGTGTGGGCAGTCTCTTACATCGCAGGTGGTAAATTGCTTAATTCAGCACCTATTTTTACCAGCGGACAGCCAACAGCCAATGGCTTGACGCAACTTGCTGAAGCAGGAAATAATGCGCCACTTTATACTTATATCAAAAGTAATACCGGGATCTTCACTCCACTATCTCCAATTTTAGTTGTTGTGTATAACGGTATAGACAACCCAATTTTCAAAACCGGCGAAAAAGACCGTAATGAAGGATTAAAAGATCTGGCTCAACAAGGAAATGCGACTTTATTGGCCGCAGCATTAAAAGGCAGGCCAGGGGTTAAAAACGTATATGTATTACCAGCACCAAACTCAACAGTTCTGCTTCCAATAATATTCAACCAATCAGGAGGAGCTGTTTCACAGGAACTTTCAGTAGCTAAAGGTGATCGTATTGCTATTGCAACGATGTATGGTTTTTCAAATGACTGGTTTTTTGCTTCATCAGAAAACGGTTCTGATGCCACACAAACAGCAGATATTTCAAGTTCTATCAAGTTATATGATAATGGCACTGCTGTTGATCAGTTTCCTGGCGCAGGAAATAACCAGTTCAATTTAGGCGGAGCTACTGCATCACAAAGTAATGTGATTGCCGGGGTACCAAATCCAAATCAGTTTACAACTTTACCTGCAATTACCGATATGATTAAGGTGAAAATTAATGTGAATTAAAAGCATATCAGTTATTTACGAAGCCGTTTCTATTCTTAGAAACGGCTTCATAAATTTTATTTATTAAACGAATTATAGCACAGATTTGTTCAATAATAGTAAATCACCAACACCACCTTGTTTTTAATTTAAAACATATATATATTTAAAATAAGGAAGTTAAGCCTGAAATAATTCCTGGTTACAAAATTCGCGGTTAAACTATTCCCTCCAATCTGAATAAGCTTTCAAGAATCTTATCCTTTCACATTTCTGTTTTCAGACCAGAAATTACTACGATTTATCAAATAACGAGTAACAGATAATTCGCTATCACAGCATTATCTATCATTCCTATTTACCAATAAATCAAATAGTTATTACCAACTTCAAAATTTAATTCTCCAGATCAAAACAGATGGCATTAATTTTGTCGTCAAATTTTATTTATCTGATAAAATAAATAAATTTTAACAATACAATAAATAAACCAAAATAAATATACTATTGTTTACATAACCCAATTAACCTCTAAACACAAACAACATGGAAAACTACAAATACTTTGAACAGGATGGCAGTAAATATCATTTGAAAGCACAATTCGTATTTATTGGCTTTCTGGGTGGCCTTTTCCTGATAGGAGGACTTGTTCTTGCCTTTACAGTAGGCGCAACTGATAAAGCCAACAGATGGGTTGGTTATGGTTTGGCAATACTCGGTGCGATGGTCTTACTCCGCCTTACCTCAAAAACTGCCATCGACATGGAATCCCGCCAGGTACTTCTAAAAAGGAACCTGTTTGCTTCCGAGGTGGCCTATAGTCTGGACTATTTCGAAACTTTTCTAGTTGCCAAAACTGTGTCAGTATTTGGAATGACGATGAATGCAACCGCAACTATGGTTTTAAACATCGACGGAAAAGAGAAAAATCTAATGTTGAACCAATCCTTATTTTCCACAGTACCACTCAATAACATGATTAATGAGGCGCTGCATATCATGAAAATTGAAGATTAAATAGAAAAGAAGAAATATGGCGCTTTATAACCTGGAAATCTCGGATGGTCAGTTCAGTATTCAACCCAACCTGAGTTATTATACTAAAATTAAGATCTTTTTAGCAGGAATATTTTTATGCTTTGCAGTCGTTCCGTTCGTACCTATTGCTCATGACATAAAATTTGTACTGTATTTAATTGGCGGAGGGCTCTGCTTTTATGTAGTCTATGAATTCCTGTTTTTAGCGAATGTAAAAATCATTTTTGACCAAAGCACCCGGAAAGTATATAAAAAGATACCCGGAATTTACACAAAAACACTGATGGACTTTGAAGAAATCAGGTTGGTCAATGATACAAGTTATGGTCTATTGGTATATACTATTGGCGCTAAGAGCACGCGTTTTGTGAAAAACTATCCAATCAGCGAGCCATTTTCAGATACGAAGAAAGGGCATAGAGAACAGTTAGAGTTTGAAACCACAATACTCGAACCTTTAATGGAGTTTGTGAAATAACTATCCCCTGTCCCCTTTTAAAATCATTACCATTTTAAAACGACTATCTTTTTAAAATCATCAGCCTTCAAAAAAGAAAGCTGCCTTGTCATTAATGACAAGGCAGCTTTCTTTTTTGAAATTTTGTAAGCTTATTTAACTGACAATAAGAAACCAATTGTAAAATTAGCATCCCAGTCAAAAACGAAAGTATCACAATGCGTTGCATACTTGATCGCTTTGTAAATATTTACACCACTTTTAATCTTTACCTTATCAGTATTATACTTTTCAGGATTATTTAATACTGTAAATCTTTCCTCTCCATTACGCGTTTGTTTAGCCAGTTCAAACGGAACACCGCCAATGATAAAACAAACCTCACGCTTAGCCGAAGGGATCTTTTCTGCAATCGCTTTAACCTGATCATAAACTGCAGCATCTTTTAAATCCTTCTCATAATACTTCGCTCCCGGGGCCTCAGCAGATTTAACAATGCCATCCATCCAGGAAATCTTAGTATTACCAGAACCAATATCAACTACAAAAGAGTTATCATAATAAGAAGCAGGCAATACACATTTTAAAGCCAGTTTACCTTCCTGCTCCGCAGTAACCAAATTCACTACATAGCCCATTTTCTTCAATTCAGAAGTAATGGCAGCAGTTTTAGGTTCTTTTTGTGCACCAGAGCTAATCACAAAATGTATGTTCTTAGACTTTACGCCCTTATCAAACATAGCACCTATATAATCTTTTAATCCAGTACGAATATCAGTTGTAGTTGCCATCCCCTCATACACAAAAGATTTCCCAAAATCCTTAGAGATAATCTCCCAGCGCTTTTCCTTATCAATATTAACTACAAAAGAATTAAAGCCAGAAGCACCTACTTCAACCACACCTTTGTACTCCCCATTAACTGGCTTTTCAGGTGTATAATTGAAACTACGCTTTTCATCACTCGTTGCGGAAGAAGAACCCGAAGTACTTGTACTACGGCTAATACCAGTACTATCCTGAGTTGTTTTAGTGGCCGGACCATCCAGTTTACCACTTTCAGATGCCCAGTAACCTAACCCTATAATTGGAATCGCAATTATTATTGCTTTAATTGGCCAGCGTAATCTGCCCCATGTAGATTTCTCTTCCATATTCTTTTTTTATATTTTGTTGTTAATAATTCAATTTAAGACTGCCCTTTTAAAGCCAGTTCTCCAGCTTTAAGTCAAATCTGGTTTTTATATATTTAAGCCGTTTTAGCTCTAATCCAGCTATATCTTTAATCCCGTTTTCTATTTAACCCGGTTTTATCTCTAATCCCGTTTTACACCTCTAATCCAGCAAAGTAAAACCCTTGTCCACTTTTTCTTCCGCTTTCAATTCATAAGCAGCATCCGACATCTGACTAACATTAAGCATTTTAAGATTACGCTGATCCACTTTTTGGATGAACTCTTCCAACTCACCTTGTGTAGGTGCACCACCCACAGTGATATTATTGTTCTGATCCAGGAAATCAAGATTAGAACGGATGGAAGCAATATTCTGACTGATTGCTCCGGTTGCCGCATTCATTGCCTCCTGAAATACCCAGCTGTCTTTGATATTAAAGACTTCTGCTAAACCATCGGTTGCATTCTTCATTTTCTGGGTCGCTTCCAATTTCTTGGAAATGATAGAAATACTACTATCAAGCGTGCTCACATAAATACGGGCAGCACTTTCATTGTCTTTCAGAACTTCCAGTACTTTGGCAAATTGATTGGCATACTGAACGTAGCTTCTGGCATTCTGTTCTTCCGACTCTCCCTCTTTTCCTAATAAAAATGCTTTAGTACGTGTTTCTTTCGCATCCCTGCCATATCCATTTGCTTTTTCTGTATTGTTATTGGCCGCTTCTTGTTTTCCTTTTTCATCCAGGTTAGCCGCCTCAACCGTAAAGCGCTTTGCATAGGTATATTTTTCCTCTGCTGTTTTCTGAGCAGTCTCTCCACTTTGGATCATATCAATACGCACACCGTCTACATTGGTAATCTTCTCTTTTACCCGCTTCAAAGTATCTTTAGCATCTTTTGATAACAATTGCAATGTTTCAATCGGATTGTTGCGGATAATGGCCTTTTCCCCTTTAAAAATCAGGATCGTCCCCAGACGGTGCAGTAAAGCAATAATTTTTGGTGCCAATAACAATAGCACAATCAGGATAATACTAAAAATTACCAGCAGAATGCTTTTAGCAGCATATTCCAACATTAATGGCAGGAATTTAAAAAAGGCAAAAGCTCCGCCTAAAACAATGACCCAGAAAAAAATATTAGCCATTGTCTTTTTGGCTTCTGGTGTTTGCATCTGGCTGGGTAAATGATCACCCAGCACCTGGAATATCGGCAACTGGCTTTTCAGTTCGGCCGGTATGTTTACAAATTGGGACTTATTTTCCATCGTAATTTTTAGTTTATATTGGTTTGGATTATGTTAAGTGCATTTTTAATATCAGTGATCACTTCCGCAACTGCCGTGTTCCCAACGGCAATTTTTGCATCTATATCTTTCAGCTGAGGTTCATATTTACTGTTGATTTCTTTAAGTTCTTTTTGTCTGGAGCCCAGCTTTTCACGCAACTCTTCCATATTCTGTTCAAGCCGCTGGATTTCCGCAGTCAGGCTCGCCTTTTCTGCTACCTGATTCTGCTCAATGTTCTCCTTTTGCAGTTGTTTTTGACTTGTTTCCTTATCAATAACCCTTTGCAGCCCGGCCGCATAATTCTGACCCGTCCTGACCAGTTTATCCTTATCCAGAGTTTTATCTACATACTTCAAAGAAGTAAAAGCCGCTTTTATAGAGCCCGCATCCACACTGCCCATTTCAGCAGCAGCATTCCAAACTTCAAAAAAGTCCAAACCCGGTTCATTAATCCTTTCCAATATTTCCAGCACTTTAAGCTTCATCTGCTTGACATCTGTCGGCGGCAGATCAGAAGTATTTTGTGTTAGATTAGTCTGAGGGTTGTTAGTTACACTTTCACCTTTTTTAGTTTCCGTCACCGGGGGTGCAACTGCCTGTTTTGATTCCGGGACAAACGGCTCAGGGCTGTCCTCAAAGATTAATTTCTTTAAGCTTCTTAAAATCCCAAAGGAGTTATTAGCTGATTCCTCACTCATAATTAAATTTATCTGTTACGAAAATAACAAAAAACAGAGATAACCAGCTGATTTATTTAACAAGGTATTTTACCCGAAAAACATGACCTGATTTTGCCGTTATTTTATAAAAAAGAATACTAAAGAAAGGGATTTCAGCACAGCAACGGCACTCATTAATAATCGTGCTAAATGATGCAATAATATTGAATGATAAAAATACTGCTGATGAAAAGATAACTTATAACTCACCCTCAGCTAAACGCTGAAGGTGGTTATGTCACGGCCGTATCGAAGAAATACGTTATTTTTCTTTCACTGCACACTCTTTCACCTGTGCATTGGTTAAAGTAATCCAGCTTTCCTGCTCCGATACATTTGTACCAAGCAAAACTTTCTGATCTTTTTGTAATTGGCTTTCAAGGCGCAGGAGTAAATCATCTGGTATTGCCTTATTTAAGATCCTGACTGGTTCATCCAGCGCATCTGTTTTCAATTCCAGATCATAAATTCCTGAAGCTAATGTTTTACAAATTACAAGCTCCACCGCCTTGTCATGTGTTATGTTCTTTAAAGCTGTAAAAGCATTCACAACTTGTTCCGCATGATCAGCTTTAAAGCCAAGCATCAGTATCGTACCTAATTCAGCACTTTCGTCATCATTTGATACATATATTTTTTCAGTCTCCGCGAGGATTGATTCTATAACTAACCTGTCCATAATTTAATTTTTTAGAAATCTATACCTTAAAAAGGAATGAAAAGACTTATTGTTTGGTTAAAGATTAAATATAAAAGCTCGTTTACTATAATATTCAATACATTGAAATCCATAGACATCCAACTTACGTAAACAAGAAGGTAAACCACCTTCCTTAAACCAAACAATAAGATGAATACAATATTATATATGGTATATAACATTAAAATAGGATTATCAGAAATTATGATCATTCTACTGGCACTACTTGTTATCTTTTTAGTGATGCGTAATCTTATCGCTCCGCCTAAATACTAACTCCAGCGATATTAACTCCAACAACCCTAACTTCAGCAATACTAACAATAACAATACTAACTATAACAATACTAATCACAATAATATCAATCACTGCAATACCAGCCACCACAAATTCTAACCTAAAAAAAATGCCTTCTTTACAGAAAGCATTTCATAGAAACCGTTTCAACAGTTCCTTAAAATATCAGGTTGACTATTCTTTTAAACTAACGTAGCTTCCAGAGAGATAGCCACATTATAGGCCTTACTTACCGGGCAGTTTTCTTTTGCGCCAGCAGCAATTTCCTGAAATTGTTCTTCTGTAATACCAGGGATAGTTGCTTTTAGTACCAGGTTAGAACTGGTGATCACTCCGTTATCTAAAGATACTGTTCCTTTAGTTTCCAGTGACGTTGGGTTAAAACCAGCTTCAGTCAAATCAAGACTTAATTTCATGGTAAAACATCCTGCGTGTGCAGCTGCCATCAGTTCTTCTGGATTAGTACCTACACCATCCTCAAAACGGCTGCTAAATGAATATTGAGTTTGGTTTAGTACAGTGCTGTCAGTTGTTAAATGACCTTTACCTTCTTTAATTGTGCCATTCCAAACGGCTGTTGCATTACGTTTCATCTGTTTAGTTTTAATTGTTTATTTTTTGTCAGATGAACCCCTGATAAATCAAAGGTTCCTATCATTTTGTTCTATTAAATAATATTACAAAATCCTGCTCACTATTAAAGACAGTTTAATCCATTTTATGTTTCAGTAATTTAAAACCTGACGCACAAACGACTAATAACAAGATCAGCATAATCCACAACCAGTTATACCCGTATTTTTCGGCCAGATAAAAACCTGCTGAAGGGCCGATCACCTGTGATACTGACCAGCTTAACGTATATCCCGCCGCATACTGTCCGCGGTTAAACTCATTCGTTCTGCTCATTACAAAAGTATTGATGAAAGGAAGCGCAAACATTTCCCCGATCGTAAACAGCAGCACAGATAAAACAGCAACCATAACCGGGGTAATTCCAGGCAATAATAACATCACATAAGCACCGGCGATGAACAATACCCCTTTAACAATATAATGGATCGGAGAACGCTTATTCTCAATCCTGCTGATCATGATCATTTCAAAAAGTGCGATGATCAAACCATTCATTCCCAATATCAAACCGATTTGCATTTCGTTGATATGCCAAACCTCCTTGTAAAATAAAGGCACCACCCTGAACATCAGGAAGAAACAAGTAGTCAGCATGGTGGTCAGCAATAAAAACTTGATGAACAGCGTATCCTCCCAGGGCTTGCGCACCTGCATTCCCTTAATCTTTTCAGCTACCGCTTTACGCGCACCCTTAGCAGTTGCAGGCAAAAGCAATAAAATAGAAAGACCGGAAAGTGCACTTACCGAACCATCCAGCACAAACAGCATCGGATAACTAAAAGATGCGACAATTCCTCCTACAGCACTACCTACCGCCCACCCCATATTCGTTGCTAACCTGTTCAGCGAATAAGAACGCGTTTGCGTACCTTCTTTCGCATAAGTTGCAATCGCAGCAAAATTTGCTGGTCTGAAGGCCTCAGAAAAGAAGCTGATCACGATAGTCAGCATACACAAAGTATCAAAATGTGTAATCGTAGAATACAGGATAAAAAATATCCCGCCAACAATCGAAGAAATAATTTGTACAGCTCTGAAGCCAATTACATCAGTCAGTTTCCCGCCTGCAGTTGCCCCCAGAATAGACCCCACCCCAAAAAGGGTGATAATCAGTCCCGCATCAGACGGTGGTCTGTGCAGGTATTGTGTCATATATAAACTCATAAACGGTACAGCCATGCTGCTGCTCCTGTTGATGAGCATCACTATACTTAATAACCAGGTTTCAGCGCTTAATCCAGAGAAAGAATCTTTATAGGTAGTATATACTTTTTTAATCATTATTGTTTGTATCGTTCAAAAAATTCCATCGTCCTTAACATCTGGTCAGTACGCTGCCTGTTGTTTCCGGATCTGGTGAGCTCATGCGTGCCCCCCGGATGTCTTACATATTCTACTGGTCTGCCTAAAACTTTAAGTGCCTTATAAAGCATTTCAGATTGCACAACACCAGTCCTTAAATCCGTTTCCCCATGAAAAATAATTAGTGGCGTATGGATCTGATCTACATAGGTAAACGGAGATTCCGCCCTGAGCAATTTTCCCGCTTCCTTTTCCCAGGGATAACCCCCAAAATATTCCGGTACCAGCCGCCACGCATTCCCTTCTCCAAAAAATGTAGTCAGATCGTAAACACCACGCTGCGCACAAGCTGCTTTAAAACGGTCGGTATGCGCAATAATCCAGGTGGTCAGATACCCTGCATAAGAACCGCCGGTAATGAACTGTTTAGCTGGATCAGCCCAGCCCTCTGCTATAGTCAGATCAAGCGCTTTGATCACATCCCGCATTGGCCCTGCTCCCCAATCCTTAACATTCGCACGTAAAAAAACTTCACTATAACCACCCGACCCGCGGGGATTAGCATACACAACGCCATAACCCAAACCAGTATAATATTGGAATTCGTGCCACATACCCGGTTCACCCGGTCCCCACATCGCTGCTGGCCCACCATGGATTTCCAGCATCACAGGATACTTTTGACCCGCCGCTGCTCCGGCAGGTTTCATCACCCAGTACTCCACCTCCATCCCCTGGTCATTGGTAAACGTTTTTTTAACCGGATAACTCATTTTTTTTCCTGCAAGCCACCCTGTATTGAGGCTGGTAATCCTTTGTGTCTTTTTATTCAGCAGATCTGCAGCAAAAACTTCCGAAGGATCTGAAACGTTCGTTTGTGAATAAACCAATTGTGTTTTATTAATATCAAATGATGTTATTCCGCTATCAAAAGCAGAAAGACGCTTTACAGCATGATCACCTAACTTATAATTGTATAATACATTGCCTCCATTGGAACTGGCTGTAAAATAAAGCTGCGTACTCTCCCTGTTCCAGGTAGCCCTGTTGAAATTACGCTCCAGTGGTACTTGAAACTGTTTCTTCGATTTAAAGTTATAGACAAAGGTTTTCCCGATATTTACCCCTTTTCCAGGAGTCTGTGTAAAACTCATCCAGTTGCCATCACCAGAGATACTGGTTGCCTTAAACTGCTGACCAATGCCGCTCAAAATCAGTTCTGGTTTTCCTCCGCTTGTAGTTAACCAGTAAATAGCAGATTCAATACTTCTGTCAGGATGTACCGAAGGATTAAGATCAGCATTCACCAGCACAGACTTGTTGTCCGGGCTTACCGCTATCAATTCATAACTATAAAAACCGCTGGTCAAAGGCAGAGGAACTGCATCAGCATGAGCCAATGATAAAGTAAATATTTGGGTAAAACTCAGCTCAGGATTGGTAGCTGCTTCGTCCTGAAAATCTAACCTGTTAAAAACTTTTGCTTTTTTCTCTTTTTCATTCTGTTGCAAATAGGCCCTGATTTCCTTTAAACTACCATCGGCATTTCCCTTTACTGAATTTGTATAAATATCATTGGCAGTAACCTCCGGCTTTTCCAGATTCCAAAGCGGGGATTCCTTTCGTGGGTTCATAACCGAATCTTTTTCCAGTTCGGCCAGGCTCAGTGAAGCAGAAAAAAACAATGTTTTCCCATCTTTACTCACCACCGGACGCTCCGCCCCATATTGAAAATCAGTTAACTGTACCGCTTCACCACCATTTAAAGGTAGTCTGAACACCTGAGATTTCCCTTTAACAACTCTGGTGAAAAATAGCTGCTGACTATCTCCCGACCAGCAAACACTACTGCTATTTTCTTTCTGACTGGTTATTGCTCGTGGCGCTGCACTAGAATTGGAACCAGCCAGAAACCATTGCCGCTGGTAATCATATTCCCCGGTTTTCGCTTCATTGGCCACTATAGCCTGAACACTGTAGGTAATCCATTTCCCATCAGGAGAAAATTGCACATTAGCAGCTATCTTGATCTGGTACAAATCGCTCAACAAAACCCTGTCTTTGTTTTGTGCCGAAGCATCCAGTATAAATAACCATAAAATAATTAAAATGAGAGGTTTCATATGCTCAGAAATCAGGTAAGATTCAGGAACCTAAATTAAAGAAAAACCTCAAATTTCAACTACGATTAAACCCTAAAAGACTTTAGCAAAGTAATCATAAAGTCAATTTTAGCGCAGCTGTATCGGCTCAGAAAATATCTGATGATGCGCGTCTAAAACCAGATCCCTGATTTCCTGAGGTAAGTCACTTTCCGGATAAAAAGATATTTCCAGAGATTGATGATCCAGTATAAAATGATCATAGATGCGCTCTGTCTGGCTTAATCTCTTTTGAATAGATTTAAGACCAAAGTATAAGTGATAATCCTTCTCCACCTGATCTATAATACTATAGAATAATTTCTGTCTCTTTTGGAGGTCAACAGCTGTCATGTTTATATTTAGTATTTAAGCCAAGATACACTGAACCCATAAATTACACAATAGACAATAGTCCCATAAGTGTATTATGAATAAAAGGAACAAAATGATAAGCCCTTTTGTTAGGGATTTGATGCGTTAAAAAATGTTAATTTATTCCGAATATCTAACTGATCAAATAGCTTTGTTAAGCGAGGTTATTTTATCCCCCCCGCTGCAAAGAAATGGATTTGAAAACCATCCTGAGTTTAGCGCTCTTTGGCAGTATAAGCTGCCTTTCATCCACATCGCTTTATGCGCAAAAAACAGACCCCGATGCGGACGTAAATTTATGGGTACAACAGCCCGTCAAAGTAGACGGCGTATCGGACGAATGGCACGAGCCGCTCAACAATTACAATACGGATACCAAACTAGCATTTGCACTGGCCAATGACCAGCAGAATCTTTATCTCATCATTGAATCACTCGACGAAGTGACCACCAGGAAACTGATGTCCGGAGGGCTTACCCTGGATATTAATACCGCAGGAAAAAAGAAAGATGGTATAAAGCTTAACTTTTTAGGGATGAACCAGCCTCCTGCTCCCCATGAACAAAACGACACTTTATCACATCCGGCAGACGAAACCAATGAATTCGAACACGGCGGAGTACATACTATACAGGTTTCGGGCTTTAAAAACATCCCGGATGGAGCTTTAACCATGCCTAATAAAGATGGTATAGAAGTCGCAGCAGCTTTCAATAAGCAGAGAGACTATATCTGTGAGCTGGCAATTCCATTAAATCAGCTTGGTTTAAAGGGAAACGAAACCAAGGCGGTTGCCTATAATATCAAAATAAACAGCGGCCCGGAACATCATCATAAAGATATGCCAGCGGGCGAAGGCGCAACTGGCGGCGGCCGTGGCATGTCCGGAAAAGGTGGTGGAATGGGTGGTGGTATGCGAGGAGGTGGCGGTGGCGGAAGACACGGCGGCGGCGGTATGGGTGGTGGTAAAGGAGGCCATAGTGCAGAAGGTGCTAACGATCAGCGCACAGCAGCTGCCGATTTCTGGATCAAATATGAACTGGCCAGACCTGATGCTTCTTTCCGTGCTAATTAAATTTCTCAAATTATTTTAATCGTACACAATAAATTGAAGATTTGGTCGTCTTATATACGAGAGCGTTAATTAGATAACGGGGACCGTCCGCCTGGATGGTCCCCGTTTCTTTTTCCAGTAAAAATTAATTTTCTTATCATTTCCGACAATCCCAATTATTATTATATTTGATTACCTGAACAATAGTCATGAAGCCCTGTATCAATGCGCCTGGCATCCTAACTATTGACTATTGAAAAACATCTGATCCTTATGAAAAAATACTTATTCGGCTTTTTGATAGCCTTCCTTTCTCTGACTGCTGCAGCACAAATGCCAGCTACTGATATTCCGAATTTCCAGTTCTATAAAGCAGATGGAAAAGCCTTCACGAAAGCACAGATTGTTCCGGCACACAAATCTCTTTTTGTATTTTTTGATGCTACCTGTGTGCATTGTCAAAAAACAATGCTTGAACTCTCTAAGAAATACAATGACTTAAAAAACCTGAATATCTATCTTGTTTCCCTTGATCAGCATATTACCATGAATGATTTCATGAGTAAATACGGTAAGAACCTGGTTGGAAAGAAAAATGTATTGCTGCTGGAAGATCGCGATCATGTATTTATCCCATTATTTCAGCCTACAAAATACCCCTCTTTGTTTTTATACTCTCCAAAACATGCGCTTACCTTCAAAACAAGCGGTGACACTGAGTTGCCCAAGCTTTTTGCAGCTATCGCAAAATAAAGAATTACTCCCTGTTTTCTATAACGGGTACAGTTTTGTGCAATGCAGCACTACGTTGAGGCGTTCTGCTGCATTGACCTAAAGCAACATAAATAAGGACGAAAATAAGGATGGTAGACAGACAGCCTCCGCCAAGTTTTTTAGCGCCCCAGCCTGCGATGATTGTTTTGAAAAATGAGTTCATAATATAGATTTTCTTTACAACATCATTTCATCCATAAAGTTTTTTACGATTGGAATATCTGCTGCTGCCCAGTCCAGTTTCATTAATTCATCAGGAAACAACCACTGAAAAGCAGCATGTTCAGTCAATTTGATTTCTCCTGTGAGCAGCTCACACTGAAAAGGAAGCAAGCGGATAACCTGTTTACCCTGGTCATAAACAGAAGGCTCCATCTTTTTCACCACACGGATTTCCACCCCCAGTTCCTCCCGGATTTCCCGGATCAGGCAATCTTCAGCAGTTTCGCCCGGCTCCACTTTCCCCCCGGGAAACTCCCATTTAAGCGGCAACTGCATCGTCAAACTTCTTTGAGCGACCAAAACTTGTCCGTTCTGACTAATAATCAGGGCACAGGATACATCTATCATCACGCTAAAATATTAAAAAAATCTGCCAAGGGCGATAAGAATCCCCCCCTGGTCGGCAAATAACCTTTGCTCATGGATGAACAGGCTGATACACCGAATGATGGCACCTGGTTTGGAATAACCTCAGCAGATAACACAACCACACAAATGAAAAAAATTGTATTAGCTGTCATTATCGGAGTAGCTTCGTTTAGCAGCATCAAAGCCAGTGCACAAATAAGTCTGAATATAAATATAGGATCTCAACCTGCCTGGGGACCTACAGGATATAACCATGTTGATAACTACTATCTGCCAGATGTAGATTCTTATTATAACGTGTCTTCACAAAACTATACTTACCTGGTCAATGGAAAATGGGTATCCAAAAGGACTTTACCAGCCAGATACAGCAATTATAATTTGTACAACGGTTATAAGGTAGTCATGAATACGCCGAACCCCTATTTAAATCATGTCCAAAACGTTAAACAATATGGTAAATACAAAAATTACCATGGTAAACAGGGAAATATCAGGGATAGCAAAGACAAAAGGTACGTTGCTGCAAGAAATAACAGACCGGGTCAAAATGTAAGTCCCCGTCCCAATGAAAGATCGCAAATGAAAGGCAGAACTGGCCATGAGCAGGGAAACGGAAGGGATGACCACAGAGGAAATAACAATAACCAGCCACAAAGAGGTGGTAGAGAAAGATAACACGCACACACAATTAAAATTGCCGGCCTTACACAAGGGCCGGCTTTTTTTTGATATTTTTACCTGTAAGCCTGTTGATGGTACGGGTATAACCTAATTAATCTGATTACAATGAACTTATCTCTTTTAAATAAAACCGCAGTAATTTGCGGAAGTACACAGGGTATCGGATTGGCTACAGCCATTATTCTTGCCCGCTTAGGTGCAAACTGTGTTTTAATCGCAAGAAATGATGAATCATTAATCAATGCTTTAAAGGAATTGCCATTAGCTGATGGACAACAACATGCCTATGCCGTTGCAGATTTCTCCGACCCGGCAACGGTCAGTACTGCAATCCAAAAAATCGTTGCAGCCGATCAGGTAGAAATTCTGATCAATAACAGTGGCGGACCAAAACCCGGCCCGATTACAGCAGCATTAACCGATGATTTTGAACAGGCTTTCAGTCAGCACCTGGTTTGTAATCATATATTAGTTCAGGCAGTTTTGCCCGGAATGAAAGCAGCAGGTTATGGACGGATCATCAACATTGTCTCCACTTCGGTAAAAACACCTCTTCCGAATCTTGGCGTATCCAATACGATCAGGGCTGCCGTAGCTGGTTGGGCAAAAACCTTATCAAATGAAGTGGGAGAATATAATATTACAGTGAACAATGTATTGCCGGGTTTAACGCAGACCACGCGGTATACAAAACTGCTGGATAGTCTTTCTGATGCCACCAATAAGGACGACGTAGAAAAACAGCTAACCAATTCCATTCCTATGAAAAGAATTGGACAGCCGGAAGAAATCGGAAATGTAATTGCTTTCCTTGCTTCACCCGCTGCTTCCTACGTTACAGGAGTTAGTATTCCAGTAGACGGGGGAAGAACTCCAGCTATTTAGCCACTTTATCCCACGAAACCTCTCCAAGATAAACACTGTCAGAAATACTTTTATAATCATCTGAGACAAAGGATAGATACAAATGTGCGTTGCGCATTCTAGCACTCCTGTTCAGGTTGAACTTATAAGTACCCGCTGATCTTCTGACCGAGGTGGTAAAAATACGGGTCTTACCGTTTTCCCCCGGAAAATAGGCCAATAGCAATACCTGGTCATCCTGATGTGTTTTCCCGTTAATGACCTGAGTATCCCAGCTCACTTTAAGTCTGTCGGTCAGGAGACTGGCTTTTGCCTTCTCTACAATGGGCATCTTTCCTTTGGTGACCAGTATTTTTGCATAATCAATTGCGATGTCCGGAAATGTACCTGTAACGTGTTTTCGGTTATATTTAAGCGCGTGATTGAATGAATTAGCTGACGTACCTTTAGCTTCTAATTCAAAACCGACTTTGAGAAACCCCTTGATGTCCTGTAAAAAAACATTCATCTTTTTAAGCGCCATCCTTGAATTCAGCTGATTATTTGTGGGTTTTTTATAGGATATACCTATAGTTCTGGCAACTATCTGTCCTGCAAGAGGATAAATAACCATATTTCCTATTCTTCCAGTGAATGTTCCTAAATAACTGTTTGTAACAATAGCCATAACTTTTTATTAAGGTGAAAAATGCTGTGAATATTAATCAAAGGGGTTTTACCGTATATTTTAACAATTAATAAACTATTAAATAAATACAGAACAAAAACAAGTTACATAAAAAAATCAATTAATACATATTTATTTATGTTAACTGATTAGAAAAACAAAAATCAAGCTCTTAACCCGTTGAGAATAGTTTCAGTTATAGTTAAACAGTACTCTGCTTAACCTTTCTAACGACCTTAAAATGTCGTTGCAATGAGGTTGGAATGACTGTGGTCATTGCAAGGTCATTCCAACGTCATTCCAACCTCATTCCAATGTCGTTTCAAGGCACTATCCAACCCGGTTTCAACACCTGTTCTATACGCCAAGGCCACGCTTTTAAAAACCCGACACTATTTTCAGGAATCCAGCTTCAATTTCACCAAAACCCAAACAGGTTATCCATATAAACAAAACACTGAACATCAACTACTTAACATATTTATCAACAATTATTGTCAATAAGTACGATTCTGATACCCAAACAGATACTTTTAACTGCAAAAACTGTATTCCAACCCCATCTTCTGGCACTTACCCACAATAAACATGGCGTAACCAACAGTTTATCAACAGTTAATGTGGATAAACTGTTAACTCCAAAAAAAATACTATTTTACACCCGATTACAGATCTTTTATGAATGAATACGCTTTAATAACTGGTGCAAGTAAAGGAATAGGAAAAGCTATAGCACTTTCACTGGCCAGTTCCGGTTATCATTTACTGCTTGTTGCGCGCAATGAAACTGAACTTCAGCTGCTTTCACAAAGTATTGAACAGGAATATAAAGTTAAGGCACATTATTTATCTGCCGATCTCTCGCTCAGTACATCCGCTAACCAGGTAAAAGAGTGGTGTACGGGTATCACTTCAGATTTATCCATCCTGATTAACAATGCTGGTTATGGATTATGGGCAGATTTTGAGGTTTTAAGTCTTCCCGAACAACTCAATATGCTCAAGTTGAATATAGATGCAGTCATTGAACTGACCCACCACCTGTTACCAGTTTTAAGGAAACAAAAACAGTCCCACATTTTAAATATATCCAGTACAGCTGCCTACCAGGCCGTGCCCACCCTCGCGCTTTATGCCGCCAGTAAATCTTTCATACTTTCTTATAGCCGTGCCCTGCGCTATGAATTAAAAGATAGTCCGGTTGCTGTTTCTTGTTTATGCCCCGGCCCCACGGCCACCGGATTTTCAAGCCGCGCCGGAATGGATGCTTTAGCAGAACTTGCAGAAAAATTCAACATGACTTCAGCAACTGTGGCAGAAGCAGGCTTAAAAGGTATGTTCAAAAAGAAAGCTGAAATCATCCCGGGCTTCTTAAATAAGGTTTCTGTTTTTGGAACCTGGCTACTTCCTAAGGCATTGATTGAAAGCATTACAGCAGGATTATACAAGCAATAAAAAAAGAATCAATATTTATTTTCAAATATTTTTATAAACAGAATATTTTCCTACATTTGTAATGTATACTAAAATGGTATACATTATTATATATGATCAACAACCTTACCCATAGCGCGCATATCATGCGAATGCCCCTCTCTCCAGGGGCAGGTTGTTGCTATTGTTGTTGTTAATCCACTGAAAAAATTTCACTGATTAATACCCTTAACACCTGCTAATTCCCGCAGCAGGATTTGCTATACCCTATTTTCAACCTCTAAACCTCAGCAACCATGAATACTTCTTATACCAGATTCACTTTAGGCGAAACCATTACTGATGAACAGCGTTACTTTTTCAATAAAAATGGCTTCATTCATTTTAAAAACTTCATTCAGCCAGAAACGGTAAATGACATTATACAGGCTTCTTTAAAAGTCCAGCAGCATTGGATTGAACAGGAAAAAATTAAAGTAAACGGTATCCCTATTAAATATGGTAAAGACCTTGACGGTTCAGCTATTGTGCAGCGCTTTGCCTTTTTGAATCAGCAACACCCATTGTTTGCCGGGTTGACCCATGATCCGAGGTTTGATACTTTATTAAGTCTGATCGGCCCGGGTGCAAGATTAGGTACGGAAGAAAAAGATGGAATGGTTTTGAATCATTATGTCAATGGGCCGAAAAGTAAGTTTACGCAAATGGGATGGCATACAGATGGTTTACGTGACATCTTTCAGGGGCAAAAATTAAATCCGATGTTGAATGTGGGGATTCATCTGAGTAGTCTGAAACCAGAAAATGGCGGATTAAGGGTGCTGCCAGGAACACATAAACAGAGTCTTTACCAGTTGTTATTCCGTAAGAAATATTTCTTAGACCATAAAGCCGATTTAAAGGAAGTAGCGATTGTGCCTGAAGCCGGAGATCTGACTATTCATGATGGCCGTTTATGGCATCGTGTTGCTCAATCTGCTATCAGCGGAGAACAAAGCCGCAGAAGGGTGATCTATTTGCCAATCATTGCAGGTAAATATGAGCCTAAACATGAGAACAGCCCTACTGCATTTTATCAGCGTTTTGCTAAACTTGTTAAATAGGGATCAATACCAAAACTTGTGGGGAAGCGTGAAAATTTTTAGTTTTGGGCTTTGAATTTTACAGATGTTATCAAGTTACGAAGAGCTCCTACGTTTATTATTACCCGAGTTTATATTAGAGAATTTTGAGTTGAAATCTGCTCGTAAAGAGCGTGATATTTTACATATTGATCTGGAAGAGCTGAATTCTATTCCAGTGGCATTTGAAAAGGATAAGCTGGAGTCCAAAGGTTTCTTTCCTACCATCACCGTCCAGGATTTCCCCATGCGCGGACATCAGGTCTTTTTTCATATCAAACGACGCAGATGGCTGAACCATACCACAGGAAAAGTGGCTTAC
>NZ_QLLR01000002.1:0-393710 GCF_003259615.1 Pedobacter cryoconitis
CATACTTAGCCACTCAAAAGACAGGTTGGTCGCATTTAAGAAACTGGCGATATGGTACAACAGGATAGAAGAAGCGGGGTGCAAGTCATTTAATACAATCGCAAGGACTGTTCAGAACAACTACGAAACGATATTGAATTATTTTGATAACAGATCCACGAATGCTTCTGCAGAATCATTTAACGCAAAGATAAAAGCCTTTAGATCACAGTTTAGAGGGGTGAGAAATGTCAAGTTCTTTCTTTTTAGGCTATCTAAAATATATGCATAGTCACTCCCCAACTTTTTTGCTTGATCCATTTATTGTCAATACGGAAAAAATAACCTCTTTTTCTCCATCAATGATTGAGATAGGTAAAAAAGAAATCCCTATTGGCCCCATGTACAAGCAAAGTGTGGATGCAGCCTTAAGATAGTTATTCATATTTTAAGGCATCAACAGGATTCGCCCGGGCAACTTTAAAAGTCTGTAAGCTAACAGTGAGCAGCGCAACACCAATTGATAATCCTATCGTGGCTATCATTGGCCATAATGTTATCTCCGCCCTGTAATCAAATTGCTGTATCCATTGATAACTTATGATATAGGCCAGCGGACAGGCGATTAAATTGGAGATCAGCACCAGTTTCATGAAATCTTTATTCAAAAGGATCAGTAAATGGCCTGGATCTGCGCCCAATACCTTACGTATACTGATCTCTTTGCTTCTTTGCTCAGCCATATATAAAGCCAGCCCTAATAATCCCAGGCACGAAATCAAGATGGCAAATCCTCCAAATAGATTCGACAAAACGCTCAATAAATGCTCATTTGCCAGTTTATCTTCCATTTCTTTGTTCACAAAGTATAATTCCACAGGATATGCCGGGTTCATCTTTAAACTCAGGTCTTTGATCATTTGTATAGAAGTACTCAAATTCTGTGCAGGGTTCAGCCTCAATAGTGCTATGTAAGTTTCCCTTTTAGGTGTGGCGGCTGTTCCCAGAAAGGTAAGTGTTGGTGATACTTTATAAGCTGGCGACTCATAACTATAATCTTTGATAACGCCTATAATTTTGAACGGGCTTCCTGATTTAGTAATGATGGTTCCCACCGGATTTTTCAATTCCATCGCTTTAACTGCACTTTCGTTCAATAACACACTGCTGGTGTCAGTACCAAACTCTTCGGCGAAATCTCTGCCCGCTAATAATTCAGCGCCGATAGTTTTGGTAAAATCATACCCGGCAACCCTGTTGTTCCACGAATATTTCCAGTTGTCATTATTTCCGGGCCAGGTAACATCCGAAGAGTTGTTGCCATTATTCGTTAATCCTGTAGAATAATCCGTTGCTGAAAGGACAGCACCCGATCTGATCAGTTCTTTCCTGAATACCTCGCGTTTTCCCGGTTTGCTGAACTCCCCGGTAGTTTCCAGCTCAACCAGGTTTTCTTTATTAAATCCTAAAGGTTTATTCCTGATATAGCTGATTTGTTTATAAATAATGACCGCACAGATGATCATACAAACTGAGCAGCCAAATTGTACAACAACCAGGATCTTACGAATAGGCAAGGATGTTTTTCCAATTCCAGTGAAGCCTTTCAAAACTTTTACAGGTACGAACGAAGAGAGATAGAATGATGGATAACTGCCAGCAAGAACTCCTGTAATCAGAACTAGTGCCAGTAGTGCTGACCAGAAGGGTACTGAAGAATAATTGATGATCATTTCAATATTCAGCAGATGGTTGAAATAGGGAAGGCAAAATTCGAGCAGGACGAAAGCAATTATCATGGCGATAAATGATAGTACCAATGATTCTACCATAAATTGTCCGGCAATAGCTTTCCTGGTAGATCCCAAAGCCTTTCTTACCCCTACTTCGCGCGCTCTTTTTTCAGATCTTGCCGTTGAAAGGTTCATATAATTGATACAGGCGATAGCCAAAACACAAAAAGCAAGGAACAGAAATAGTTTGACCTGATCGATCTTTCCACCAACTGATTTTCCGTTTTCAAATTGTGTGTACAGATGTGTTTTACTGAAAGGGAACAGAAAAGCTTCGGTACGATCGTGTTGATCTGTTGAATGATTAATAATCATTTTTCTTAAAGAGGCATCGGCAGACTCGAAATACTTGTTATCCTTTAATTTAATGATAGTATTGGCATATCCGGTAGACCAGCCCAAATCCTTAAACCCGGGATTATCCATCAAAAAGAAAGTCCATGTCGTTAATGCTTCAAATTGTAAAGTCTGATTACCAGGTAAATCTTCAATAACTGCCGTTACTTTAAGTGCTTCCCGGTTATCCCACTTGATAACCTGTCCAATTGGGTTGGCTTCCCCAAAAAGTTTGCTGGCAGTTTTTGCCGTGATCAGTATTGATTTCGGATCTGTAAAAGCAGTTTGCGCATTGCCTCTTATAAATTTATAATCAAATATTTGCAGAAACTGGGGGTCAACTGCCCAGGTATCTATTTTGAAACTGTTATTCTTGTAATTAGCTAATTTGTAAACCTTTACTAAACGACTCACTGCTTCAACACCTTGTATTTTCCCCTGAGCTTCTGGAGCCAGTGTTGCAGGCAAGCCATTGTCCAGCGGCCCGAGTGTACGATCAAAACCAGCCGTATTGGCCGCATGTTTGGGCACACCATAGATACGGTCTATATTTTTGAACTGCTTATCATATCCCCACTCGTAATTCACATAAAGGAGTAACAAAAGACAGCAGGTTAAGCCAATAGCTAACCCGCCGATATTAATCAAGGCAAAGCCTTTGTTTTTCCAAAGGTTACGAAGGGCCACTTTAAAGTTTAGCTTAAACATAATGGTGTGATTTAAATCTGATCAATAAATTCCGATATGCCATTTTCATACCACAGGGCTAAAAACACATTAATATGCTGTTTTATAGAGAAGTACGGACAAGTGATTATCGTATGCTGTTCGTTTTTGAACAGGTCTATGTGCAGTAACGGACATTCAAAGGTTATCAATTGATGATATAAAACTATATGCTGTAAGCGTTGAAAAGATCCGGATACAGCCCATTCTGCGGCTAACATTAATTCAGGGAAGTTGTATTCTTTTTACGGATTATTTGTAACCGGCCAATCCTGATTTTTGGAATTCACATCAAATTCCCCACGTTCTCCCGTAGTTGTTTTTTTATTTCGTTTATTAAAAATTGTAAAGTTTTTCGCTGTTACTTTTTATGTGTTTTTATTGAAGACAATTTCGTTCGCAGTTAAGTCAAAATTTTCACAGCTAAATGTTGCTTTGCCATATAATGCTACTATTGACTTATGCTTATTCCACTTCGTTGAATCCTGGGCAGCATAATTAAATTTTTCTTTTACACTATCTGTCTGCAGAGAAAACTGCCGATTATTTTCTGGTTTTTTTTCTGCGCGGACACCCTGTACAGAAAATATTAAGCCTATACTCACTGGTATAACCAATAAACCAATTATTTTTTTCACTTTCATAAATTTTGAATCAGATACAATTTTAAACAGCTTAAAATACACAAAAAAGAGATCCTATCTTAGCAATAAAACCTCTTTTTTAGCAATGATATTTTTACTTTAATTTTTCTGTTCTACCCGGTTAGTTTCGGAGTTATCTGAATTCCCCGCAGCCTTATTTCTTTTGCTGTTTCAAAAATGGTAAAGCAGCATCGCTTTTCGGTTGTCCCTATATTAAATTCCTTAATTTTCCGTTTGACCAGGATATTGATCAAACAGAACTTTCATCTGCTTTGCAATTTCCGGATTTTCTGCGATCACGTTACTTCGTTCTCCAGGATCATAAGCCAGGTTAAATAGTTCAATTTTATCTTCGGTCGTTTTTTCTGAAATACCATTGTCCGGTTTTCCTCCTTTAACTTTTCTATACTTCCATACGCCCTTTTTAACGGCCTCACAAATACCACTATTAACGATATAAATCTCTCTGTGTGCGGGATGTTTCGCCCCTTTCTGAAGTAAAACATTACCAATATCCTGCCCATCAAGTGTACGATTCTCCGGCAAGGGGGCATTCACCCACCTGGCCAGCGTAGGCAGTACATCCAGATTGCTCATCATATCAGTAATTGTCGCTCCCACAGGGGTATGATTTTTCCAGTAGACGATGAAAGGTTCGCGCACCCCGCCTTCATAACTTTCTCCCTTACTTCCCCTGAAAACTCCTGCTGTTCCTGCATGCCAGCGTTTTGTAGCACCATCTGCAGACATTCGCTCAGGAAAATCTATCCACGGTCCGTTATCACTGGAAAAAATAAATATAGTATTATCAGCTAAGCCTTGTTTTTCCAAAGCGGCCCAGACTTCAGCCAGGCTTGCATCCAGTTGTTCAACCACATCACCTAATGGCCCGCCTTCAGAACGCCCTTTATTCTTTTCAGAAGAAGCAAAGGCTACGGGTAAATGTGGCATATTATGCGCTAAATACAGAAAGAATGGTTTATCCTTTTGCTGCGCTTTGATATATTTCACCGCTTCATTTTTATAGAGTTCGGTGATGGACAAATCAGCAGGTTTGATGACTTCCGCTCTGCGGTTCCTGAAAATTTTCAGCGTAGTATCCGTCTTCACATATGGCGCATGATAATCATGGCTGTATAACATGCCGTAATAAGAATCAAAACCCTGGGCAATAGGATGATTATAGCGTTCATGATCACCAAGATGCCATTTACCGATCATTGCCGTATTATAACCGGTTTTCTTTAACACTTCTGCAATGGTCACTTCCTGATCAGGCAGCCCCAATACAGATCCAGGGCCAATTACGATAGGCAAATTCATTCTTGTCGCGTATCTTCCTGTAAGTAATGACGCTCTGGAAGGTGTACATGAAGGACTGGAAACTACATAATTGGTTGCCTTCACTCCCCTTTGGGCCATTTTATCCAAAAAAGGAGTCATAATTACCGGATTACCGTAACAGCTAAGGTCTGAGTGGCCCATATCATCAGCCAATACAAAAATGATATTAGGCCGCTGCTGCGCATAAATATTTACAGAAAAGATTAGAGATAAATAAATAAGAACTCCTTTAATAACTGCTTTTTTATGTTTCATAAGCGAAAATATCAAATAATCTATAAAACAGTATACTTTAATAAACTGTAGCAGAAAGGTGACCAGATTCAAGAATTCTTCAATTTAATTTTATGACAAACTATTTATAACAGAGGTTGTTATAGCCCGGAATCTACAATCAAAAATTATTGACATATGAAAGCAAAACCTAAAGAAAAAGAAAGATTTGACCCTGTTAGAGATTATTCTTATCGTAAACGCGGATATTATTTTCACGCGGATGAAGATTTCAGAGAAGATTGGGACTGGGGTAAAACAAAAGATCAAAAATCAACCGATCACCAGCGTCCGGGAAAAGACACGCCAGATATTTTTATTTCCTGACCAAATCTGATACTCCTGGAAAAAAACTAATAAACCATGTCCTGATTACCCCCTGAAATTGCCTTATCTGCACCCCCTTGCTGCCAATAAAACCGCTTAGATTTACATTATAAACAACTAAATATTAATCCATTAGTTAAATCTTAGTCTCATGAAAACAGCAAGCGACAGAATGAATTCACTACTCGTTTTATACGATATGTATACCACATTTTTCCCTAAAGCTTTAGACGGTATTTCAGCGCAGGACGCGCAAAACAGATTGGGTACAAAAGCAAACCACATAGCCTGGATCACAGGAAGTCTTGTTCAGGAAAGGTACGAATTAGCAGGAATTCTGGGAACAAAACTACAGCAAACTGCCCATGACCTGTTTAAAGACCATCAGGGAATTCAGGATGAAGTTACCTACCCCTCTCTGGAAACATTTCAGCAAGACTGGGATAAAATCAGCCCCGTATTAAAAGACCTGCTCCTGAAGGTCAGCGATGAAAAACTGGACAGCATTTTCGAAATGATGCCCGGTTATAAAATGAGTATTTATCACCTGATCTCCTTTACCACCTACCGGGAAGCCAGCTGCATTGGCCAGATTGCTTTATGGCGAAGACTATTGGGCTACCCGGGGCTGAAATACGATTAGTTACCAGAAACGTGCATATATAGCAATCAGCAGCAGCATAATAGATACGATTAGTACAATTGAAGAAGGCTTTAATTTAAACATTTCCGCATCCAGTTCAAAAGCTTTTGGATTGATACGCGGGCCTAAAATACTCGTACCTACCATCACCAGCACAGTGATGATGAAAGACCAGCTCAGACAAATAAAGAATGGGATTTCATATATGCCGTCCATATTCGGGAAAGCTGTGTACAAAATTGTCTCCGGACCAAATACTTTCACAGCGAATTCGTTAAAGAAAACAGAGATCACAAACCCGAAAATAATGCCCGTAAAAGCAGCTATACTATTGGTACGTTTCCAGAACATTCCTAAAATGAAAGTGGCAAAAACCCCGGGACTGATATAACTGGTATATTTTTGAACGAAGGTATAACCACCTGCCCGGCCGATCCCCAGTAAATCATTCCACGTAAAAAGTACAGCAACTACCATGGAAATTACAATCGCAATACGCCCTGTCCAGACCATGCGCTGCTCACTTGATAGTGTATTTATATGTTTTTTATAAATATCAAGCGTGAAAATAGTAGATATACTATTACATTTTCCAGCCAGAGAAGCCACAATAGCAGCTGTTAAAGCAGCAGCGGCCAAACCTTTTAACTCAGGAGGTAAAAGACTAAGAATAGCAGAATATGCACTGTCTTTGCCTCCTGTCAATTGCAAATGGCCACCTTTATATAACACATAAGCTATAATTCCCGGCAGCATAACAATCACCGGCATTAATATTTTGAGCAGACTTGCAAAAAGAATACCAGTACGGGCAGTTTGCAAATCTGCACCTAATGCACGTTGCGTGATATATTGATTACAACCCCAATAATTCAGATTACTGATCCATTGTCCTGCCGCATACATACCCACAGCAGGGAGAATCAGGTATTTATTAATATCCACCTGTGAAGCACCCGGTTTAGGTTTGGCCAGCATCAGGTGAAAATGTTCCGGCGCTTCTCTAAGCAACACTTTAAAACCAGCAATAGCTTCACTGCCCACACCAAATTTTTCGCCAACAATAGTTAAGGTCATGTATGTTGTAGCCAGCCCGCCGATAATCAATACCCCAACCTGAATTACATCTGTGTAGCCAATTACGCGCATACCTCCCAGTGTAATTATAATCGCAAATACAGCCAGGCAGATCATCACGATATGGAAATAATCACCACCTATCAATCCATTGATCGCTAAGGCCCCAAGGTATAAAATAGAAGTTAAATTGATAAAAACGTACAGGAAAATCCAGAATACACTCATGATCAGCGCTACACTGCCATTGTACCTGTTTTTAAGGAACTGAGGCATCGTATAGATCTTGTTCTTAATATATACCGGCATAAAAAACACCGCAACAAGGATCAGTACCGCAGCACCCAGCCATTCATAGACAGCAACTGCTATGCCAGCGAAAAATCCTTCGCCACTCATTCCAATAAATTGTTCTGCTGATATGTTAGAGGCAATAATTGAAGCCCCTATTGCCCACCAGGTCAGTGACCCTTCGGCTAAAAAGAAATTCTTGGAATCATTAACCTTACTTTTCTTTTTGTAAACGTAGTATCCATATAAAGCGACGATGATAAAATAAATTACAAAGACGCTAATACCCCCCATTGAGAGTGTCGAGTTCATAGTTTGATATTTGGTTGTAGAATTGAGGGGATTAGATTCATTACATTAACAGCTAACCGTGTTAGGTAAATGTAATGAATCTAAAAGAAATGATAGGTATAGCTTTGCTTAAAACCGCAATTTAGCGGGCAGATATTTAGCAACCAGGTCTTCATAATAAGGTTTTAGCGCTTTCCAGTCTGGCGGAACCGCACTTTTAGAATAAAGGTCAAAAGGATTAAACAGATCTACCCATTTAAACATTTCCTTATCATGACTGGTCATCAGATGCGCATAAGCATTTTCGCGGTGCTGAGGATAAAATGAATGATAACGAAGCATATACAAAGCTTGTTCCGGCATATAATCTTTCAATAAATGATAAACATATTCATCATGCCCCCAGGTCATGGTGACGTTATCCAATCCACATCCGGGTTCATAAATCCCATATTTAGTATTGTATAATGGGTTTTTAAAATCAGGGTTATCTGCAAAAAACTCAGAGAAAACTATTTTATCAGAATAAGCGCAGCCCACAGGATAACTGTCTCCTACTACTGCCCATTGTGGCTCACCAAATAAACAAAGTACTTTTCCCATATCATGAAAAAGCCCTGTCAGAACCATCCAATCGGGATGCCCCTCTGCCCGGATTGCCTCACTGGTTTGTAATAAATGTTGCAACTGATCCAGGTCAGTATCCGGATCTGAGTCATCTACCAGCTGATTTAAAAAATCAAAAGCTTCCCAAACCGACATTTCCATTTGAGCAAACTTCAGGTATTCTGCTCTTTTCTGTTGTACAAAATCATAAGTCTGGTTAAGATGCTGTAATCTGTAAAATTCTTTTACAGATGCCTTTTCAGGTGTTTCATAATTCCGGAATGCAGCAGTATCTTTTTCCTGAGCGATCCCTTTGGGATCAGGGTAACGCGCTAATAAATCGTCTTCCCATTGATCGAGTGAATTTAACGGATTTTCCTGGTCTGTTCTGATTGCTTCTTTCATATTACAAATTTTAAGATTCCGACCATTAACTGATCTGGTTATTAAACAATTACCTTATTTAAATATCACGATTTGTTTCCTCAAACCAACATAAACACTATGAATTATTTACGTTAACGATAAAGTAAATAATCAGTTATTTTTCTGTATTTTTTGGGTAAACTTGATCTTCTTATGGAAAACATAACCATTAAAGTACTGGCCAGCAGACTGAATTTATCCGCTACGACTATTTCAAAAGCCTTACAAGATAGCCATGAGATCAGTGAACCTACAAAACAGCGGGTAAGGGAACTGGCAGCAGCACTCAATTACACCCCGAACACCTATGCCAGAAGCTTAAGAACAAGAAAAAGCGAAACCATAGCTGTCGTTTTACCCGAAATTGCAGACCACTTTTTCGCACTGGTCATCAATGGTATAGAAGCTGTAGCCAGGGAAAAAGGTTATCATGTACTTATCTATTTAACGCACGAAGATTATCACCGCGAAAAAGAAATCCTGGAATATATCAAAAAAGGAAGAATAGACGGATTATTGATCTCCGTTACCAAAAACTCGACAGCCACGGAACACATTGCAGTTATGGAGCAGGAAAATATCCCTGTCATATTTTTTGATAGAGTTATGGAGCAAATGCAGCTGCCAAAGGTAGTAACCAATGATTTTGAGAGCTGTTATCTGGCCACTCAGCATCTTTTGGATTGCGGCTGTAAAAAGATAAATGTCTGTACGATTTCTACAAATCTGGAGATCAGCAAACAGAGAATCCTTGGGTATCAAAAGGCAATGTCAGACCACAATATCTCTATTGAAAAAAACCAGGTCCTGATTTGCGATGATGATGCACAATGTTATGCGAAGCTCTATAACAGTTTACAAGCAACAAACAGACCTGATGGCATCATTGCAATTGTCGATAAACTTACCTTACCTATTTACCTGGCCTGCGAACAATTAAATTTAAAAATCCCTGAAGACCTGAAAGTGATTAGTTTTTCCAATAACCCGACAGCCGGAATTTTGAATCCATCTTTAACCACTGTTTCCCAGCCCGCATTTCTGATTGGACAAACCGCGGCAACTCTGCTCCTGAATTCTCTTGATCCCAAAAACAATAAAGTTCAGCAAGATATTACGGTAATACCTTCTGAACTTATCATTAGAAACTCTACTGGTTATTAAAAACTCTACTGGTTATTAAAAACTATAAATCAGTAATCACTTTATATTTTGGAACCAGAAATTTCATCACTGCCCAGGCGATCACATAAGTTAAAGCACAAATCGTAAACATGATCGTATAACCTGTTTGAATATGGCCTAAAGATTTATAATAATCAAAAAGTCCGCCGCCTAATTTAGACATGAATACCCCTCCAAGGCCTCCGGCCATACTGCCAATACCAATTACAGAACCAATACATTTTTTGGGGAACATATCAGAAACTGTCGTAAAGATATTAGCCGACCAGGCCTGATGCGCAGACGCACCAATACCGATTAAGATAACAGGGATCCAGACACTAATATGCCCAAGAGGTTGTGCCAATAACACGACTAAAGGAAAAAGTGCAATAATAAACATCGCTTTCATCCTTCCATCATAGGGTGTATATCCTTTTTTCATAAAATACATAGGGAACCATCCGCCACCTATACTTCCAATCATAGTCATACTATACAAAACGGCTAATGGAACCATGATGTCGGTATTGTCCATTCCGTACTGAACTTTAAGATAAGAAGGTAACCAGAACAGGAAAAACCACCACACCCCGTCTGTCATAAACTTACCAAAAGTAAATGCCCAGGTCTGTTTATAACCCAGTAATTTAAACCAGGACACTTTTTCAGTTTCAGCTACGCTCGCCACCTGCTCATCAGGGTCATACTGGATATATTCCAGTTCTGCTTTGGATAAACGCTTTTGGGCTTCCGGCTTTTCATAAAAGATGAACCAGAAAAACAACCATAAGAAACCAATAGCACCAATGATCATAAACGCAGACTCCCAACCCCACTTTTCAGCAATCCAGGGTACGGTTAATGGCGCAAGAATAGCCCCGACATTGGCCCCGGAATTGAAAACACCAGTAGCTAGTGAACGTTCTTTTTTAGGAAAATATTCTGCTGTGGCTTTGATAGCAGCAGGAAAATTACCTGACTCTCCAAAGCCCAGTACCGCCCTTGCACAGATAAATCCGAGTACAGAAACCGAGATACCGGTAATTCCTAAAACGGCTAATAACGAAGAAAGCCCTTCGCCCAGGAAAATAGCTTTAGCATGTAGAATTGCGCCTAAACACCAGATAATCAGGGCTGCAGCATATCCCCATTTTGTGCCCAGGCGGTCAACTATGCATCCTGCAAATAACATCGAAATAGCATATACCAATTGAAAGGCAGAAGTAATATTGGCGTAATCACTGTTTGTCCAGTGAAACTCGGCTTCAAGCCTGGTATGTAAAAGACTTAAAACCTGTCTGTCCAGGTAATTTACAGTGGTTGCAAAAAATAACAGGGCACAGATTGTCCAGCGGTAGTTACCCACTTTTTGTTCGCTCATTATATTTGGTTTGTTTTTTGGTTTAGGTTGGTTATAATTTATCAGGCTCCGCCAAAGACAGTGAATCCCCTATCTATACAGATCATTGCCCCCATTATTGATTAGCCCGGTTTAACCCGAAATAGTTCTTAGCATTGTAATAGCAGATATTCTGGATCATTTCCCCTACCCATTTTTCATCATCCGGCAATAAACCCGCTTCCATTTCTGAGCCGAATAGATTACACATAATTCTTCTGAAATATTCATGACGGGAGTAAGAAAGGAAACTACGCGAATCTGTCAGCATCCCGATAAATGTGCTGACCACTCCCATATTAGATAAAGCATTGAGCTGCTTCTCTATCCCATCTTTCTGATCTAAAAACCACCAGCCTGATCCAAACTGCATTTTCCCTTTGATCCTGCCATCTGCGAAATTACCAAGCATGGTTGCAATCACCTCATTATCTGCAGGATTCAGGTTGTAAACTACAGTTTTTGCCAGCTGGTCTGTTAAAGTCAGGTGGCTTAAAAATGCGGTTAAATTCTCTGCATGTTTATAATCCCCGATAGAATCAAAACCAGTATCAGGCCCTAGTTTAGATAACATTCCTTTATTGTTATTGCGGATCGCACCTACATGAAATTGTTGTACCCAACCCCTTTCATCATACATTTTGCAAAGCTCAGTTAAAATAAAGCCAGCAAAAGCATCAGGAGCAGAAAACACGGCCTGATCAGATTTAAGGAACGTTTTGAACTCTTGTTCCTGCTCAGTAGTTAATGTAAAGCGGGTTGGTAAAGTACTTAAACCATGATCTGATATAGAACATTGGTGTAAATCAAAAAAGTCAACCCTATTTTTCAGCGCCTCCAAAAGAGAATCTATAGTTGTAATTTCAACTCCTGCTTTTTCACCCAACACTTTAAGATAGGCTTTAAATGCAGCCGGCTCTCCAATCATAAAAACCTTATCGGGGCGAAAGGAAGGTTTAACCTTAATTTCATACCCTTCTTTGATTAATTGCTGATGATATGTTAAATCATCACAAGGATCATCAGTTGTACTTAACATTTCTACCTTGAAGTTCTTCAATAACCCACGGGCCGAAAATCCATCCTGAGTTAAGTACTCATTGGCCTGCTGATAAATCCCGTCTGCCGAATAATTATCTAAATACCTGTTGATTCCGAATGGATTTTTAAGTTCCATATGCGTCCAGTGAAATAATGGGTTTCTTAAGGTTGCAGGTACAACCCTTGCCCAGGCTTTAAATTTCTCTGCATCACTGGCCTGTCCGGTAATCAGCGCTTCATCTACGCCCAATGCCCGCATTGCTCTCCATTTATAATGATCACCTTTTAGCCATATATCGGTCAGATTATCAAATTTCTTATCTTCTGCGATCTGCTGCGGGGATAAATGATTATGAAAATCAATTACAGGCAAATGCTTTGCATATTCATGATAAAGCAAAACTGCCTTTTTATTACTCAATAAAAAGTTATCAGTAATGATCGTACTTTCCGTCATATCAGCTATTTTTCGGTTTAATATTTGGTTGTAATATTTGTCTTGCCGTTTTTTTAAGGGGCACAGACTTTTATAATTTGTTCTTCAGCAGGTATTCATTAAAGATCCCAAATTCAAGTCCTCTTAATTCTGCCAGGCCTTTTAAACGACCAATTGCTGAATAACCAGGATTAGTTTTCTTGCGTAAGTCATCCAGTAGCTGATGCCCATGATCAGGGCGAACAGGGATACTGAGCTGCCGTAATTGCTGCTGATTAAATATTTCTTTAACCACCTGGTACATATCCACATCACCCTCCAAATGATTGTCTTCAAAGAAATCACCTTCCGCATTTCTTTTCGTACTTCTCAAATGAATGAAATTGATCCGCTCTGCAAATTCTCTGATCATTTCTGGCAGGTCATTATCTTCACGAACACCAAAAGAACCCGTGCAAAAACATAAACCATTATTTAAAGACGGTACAGCTGAAAATATTTTACGTAAATGTTGCGCAGTACTGACTACACGGGGCAAACCAAAAATTGCATAAGGCGGATCATCCGGATGTACAACCATTTTAATTCCAACCGCATCAGCCACAGGCATAATTTCCGAAAGAAAGTATATCAGATGATTACTCAGTTTCTCTTCATCTATTCCATGATACTCATCTAAAGCAGCTTGAAATTGTTTCAGCGTAAAACTCTCCTCACTTCCCGGCAAGCCAGCTATGATATTGCGCTGTAACAGTGTTTTCTGTTCGGCATCAGCCAGGTTAAACCAAGCTTCACCTTTAATGAGCTCTTCAGCGGTATAAGCCTTTGCAGCGTCCGGTCTTTTTAAAATAAAAACATCAAATGCACAGACTGCGGCTTTCTCAAATTTCAGGGCCTTTGCACCGTTTGGCAATTCAAAAGCCAGGTTGGTGCGTGTCCAGTCCAGCACCGGCATAAAGTTATAAGTAACCGTATGAATGCCGCAAGCCGCAAGATTTTTTAAAGATTGTTTGTAATTATTAATATAGTATTCAAAGTTTTCAGCCTGCGTTTTAATCGCCTCATGTACTGGTAAACTTTCCACTACATCCCAGCTCAAACCTGCATTTTCAATCAGCTGTTTATGCTTGATAATCTCTTCAGTCTCCCAGACTACCCCATTCGGAATATGGTGTAAAGCACTGACAATGCCGCTGCAGCCGGCCTGCAAAATATCACTCAGGATCACCGGATCATTCGGGCCAAACCAGCGCATGGTCTGTATCATTTTATAAATAACTGATTTTCCTGTTACATTCATTATTCAAATCTTTTCAATAAAATAATTCTAAAAAACAATTATTAGGTGGACGCAATTTATAAAAGGGCAAAGGTATATCCTTCATAAAATCTGTTACAATAGGCTATCAAACGTTTGATTCTCCGTTTCAAACGTTTGAAATAAATCAGGTTTTATAGCCCGTTAACAGCCTCTGCAATGGTTACTCAATATCAGATTTATTTAATAATTAAAATAGAGTACGCAAATTTTAATTATTAATTTCCAGGCGATAAATAAGCCTGTCCAGCTTATCAAACGTTTGATATAGTTTATTATCTTTATATTTAGGCGATCGTTAACTAACCTAATGAGTACAAAAACGCCCGTAACCCTGAAACTTTTAGCCCAAAAGCTAAAAATATCTATATCTACAGTATCCAAAGCGCTTAACGACTACCCTACCATTAATGCGTATACCAAAGAACGGGTAAAGCAAATGGCTGCAGAACTGCATTTTACGCCCAACAAATCGGCGCTTAACTTACAGATTCAGAAATCTTATACCATTGGGATCATTTTACCAGATCTGATGGATCATTATTTTACCAGGAGTATTTTCGGAATAGAGCAACACGCCCGGCAGTATGGCTACAATGTAATTATCGGCCAATCTTATGACGACCTGAAGAAGGAAGTTGACCTGGCCAATATGTTATTGAAAAGTCGTATTGATGGTTTAATTATTGCCATTTCCAAAAACACACAGAACTTTGATCATTTAGATATGTTTGAAAACCTCGGCCTGCCAATTATTTATTACGGCAGAAACCCGAGTTTTAATTTAAGTTGTCATAAAGTATTAAGTAATACTTACCAGGGATGTTATAAAGCCACTGATTTTTTAATCAAACGCGGACATCAAAGAGTCGCTTATCTGGGTGGCCCGAAAATGATCAGCTTTACACATGACAGGTTTAAAGGGTATATCAACGCATTGAATGATAACCAGATTCCTTTTGATGCCAGCCTGGTCGCTTATACAGATTTTGATAAAGAGAATACCAACAGTGCAATTAAAGAGCTGTTTTATAAGAGTGAAAACCCGCCTACAGCACTGGTAGCTTTTAAAGAACAGATTTTATTTGATGCCATGAAATACCTTCGTGCCAACCATTATGAAAAAATGGATCAAACAGATTTCATTGGTTTCGGCAATATGCCATTTATCCGCTACCTGGACAACCCGCCGCTGGCCTCTATTGAAGAGAACCCGGAGTCTATGGGTGAGAATGCGATTAAACTACTATTAAAATTAATTGACCAGAAAACAGAAGCCACCGAATACCAGGAAGTTATGGTAGACTGTGAGCTGGTTCTGCATTCCTGAAAAATCAAACTGAGTTTCCAGATTATTCCTGATTTATTTTCCAGTAAAGAAAATAAACCGGGAATAATTATGCCCTGAAATCCGGCTGTTTTCAAACCAGATTCCAAGTTGGCAGAATTCCAGAAAAACACAGGACTAAATGTACAAACTACACACTAGAGAATTTCCCCATAAGCTTCCTTTAGAAGCACCATAACCCTGATTTATTTCAAACGTTTGAAATAAAGAAACAAGCGTATAATCAGCTGTTACAATACATTTATTTCAGGAGTTCCTTATTGCCTTTTCTAAATTGCGCCAGCGTTAACGAATTGTTTTTATTTTAAGGATTAAATGATTAACATTTTTGAAACCAATTCACTAAATAATGATCATAAATAACTAAATAAAACAACACGGTTTACGCAAACGTGCAACTATTAACTAATCAAATATTTACTTTTTAAATTCCCAAAGTATGAAAGGAAGATTTACTCTTATTTTCTTGATTACCTGTGTACTCTTTTTCCCCGCAGCATTATTTGCGCAGGATATTAAGGTACTAGGTAAAGTCACAGACCAGGTAGACGGATTACCGCTTCCCGGTGTTTCAATTACCATAGAAGGTACCAACAAGGCAACCTCAACAGATTCTAATGGTAAATTCACTATATCAGCCCCTATTGGCGCAAAATTGTTGATCAGACTTGTCGGAATGTCTGCTAAAACAATCACAGTAATAGACAATGCAATCCTTAATATATCTTTAACAGAAGACACCAAAGCCCTGGCAGAGGTTGTTGTTGTAGGTTACGGTGTACAGAAAAAAAGTGTGGTGACCGGTGCAATATCTGGTGTTAAAGCTTCAGATCTGGAAAATCAGCCTGTTACACGTATTGAACAATCTTTACAGGGAAGAACTTCAGGAATCACTATTGCAAGCAGCTCAGGCCAGCCAGGCTCAGCAGCAACGGTAAGAGTAAGGGGTATCAGTTCTTTCAACAAAGATGGAAGCGGCGACAACAATCAGCCATTATGGGTAGTTGACGGTGTGGTGATAGATAACGGAGGAATCGGTTTTATCAATCAATCGGATATTGAATCTATTGAAGTGCTGAAAGATGCCGCATCACAGGCAATTTATGGTGCAAGAGCAGCAGCAGGTGTAATTTTGGTAACGACCAAAAAAGGTAAAGCAGGTGGCATCCGCGTAAATTACAGCGGATATTATGGCTTATCAGGACCAGCGAAAAAATTAAAACTGCTGGATGCCACACAATATGCCATCATTCAGAACGAGACTAAAACAAATGCCGGTAAAGCTGCTATTTATCCAGACCCACAATCTTTAGGTAAAGGAACAGATTGGCAGGACCTGATCTTTAACAATAGTGCAAAAAGACAATCACAGGAATTCAGTTTAAGCGGAGGTAATGATGTATCGACCTTCTATTCTTCTGTCGGTTATTTACAGCAGGACGGAATTGTAGCCACGGATATTTCTAAATATAAAAGAACAAATATTCGTTTAAACTCTACCCATAAATTAGCTAAATGGTTAACTCTTGGACAGAACCTGGGTTATTCGCATGATAAATCACTCGGACTTGGGAACACCAATTCTGAATTTGGAGGCCCATTAAGTTCGGCAATTAACCTGGACCCGATTACACAAGCAGTAATCACAGATCCTGCAGCAGCAGCTTTATCGCCATATAATAGAACTGATATTATAAGAGATGCGCTGGGCCGTCCTTATGGGATCTCACAGGCTGTAGTACAGGAAATGACCAACCCACTTGCCTATATGCAGGTAAGACAAGGTAACAATAGCTGGGCTGACAATATTGTAGGAAACGTTTATGCTGAATTAAAACCAATTGCAGGCTTAACATTAAGATCTACATTGGGTACTAAACTTGCTTATTATGGCAACGAGAACTTCTCTCCAATGTCATACCTGAATTCTTCTTCCATTAATGTTCAAACCTCTTTTAACCGTAAACTAAACCGCAGTATCAGCTGGAACTTAGAAAATACAGCTGCTTATACCAAAGCATTTGACAAACACAATTTTGGTGTCTTAGTAGGACAAGGTCTATATTCAGACAATAACAATATCGGTACAGATATAACCTATTTCGGAATCCCTGTAACTACATTTAAAGAAGCTTCCTTAAATTTCAAAGTTCCTAATGAAAAGAAAGTAGCTTTAGGCTCAGAAGGAAATATCCATAAAGTGGCTTCCGTATTTGCCCGTTTAAATTACAATTATGATGAGAAATATATTGTTGAAGGGGTAGTCCGCAGAGACGGTTCTTCACGCTTTGGTGCCAACTATAAGTTTGGGGTTTTCCCGTCAGTTTCCGCAGGATGGGTAGTTTCCAAAGAAGATTTCTTCCCTAAAAACGATGTCATCAACAGTTTAAAATTCAGAGGTGGATATGGTGTTGTAGGTAATGATAACATTGATGATTTCCAATATGTTCAATTGATAGGTGATGGCCGCGATTATACTTTCGGTACAGATCAGGTTTATAACATCGGTTACAGCCCTCAAGCCGCGTATGCGAGTCCTAATTTGAAATGGGAAGAGACAAGAGCAACCAATATTGGTATGGACTTAACACTTTTCAAAGACTTCACTTTAACCGTAGAATGGTACAATAAATTAACTAAAGATATTCTTCAGAAACCTCGTATTCCTTCTTATTTGGGATCAGCAAATAACCCGGCTGAAAACATTGCAGATATGAAAAACAGCGGGATAGAAATTGAACTGGGCTACCGTAAAAAAATCGGAGAAGTTAACTTTAGTGCAAGTGGTAATTTCTCTTACCTGAAAAATGTAGTGACTAATCTGGGCAGTGGTATTGATTTCCTATCAGGAGGCCAGAGTTTTAAAGCCACGACCTACCCTATTACCCGTACTGCTGTAGGACAAGCCTATAATTCATTCTATGGTTTTAAAACCGCAGGTATTTTCCAGACACAGGCCGAAGTAGATAGTTATGTAGGTTCAAAAGGAAAAATACAACCAAATGCAAAACCTGGAGATTTCCGCTGGGTGGATACAGACGGAGACGGTGTGATCAGTGAAAATGACCGCCAGTTTATTGGTAACCCTACCCCGAAATATTCATTCGGTATTACCTTAAATGCAGCTTACAAAGGATTTGACATCAGCGTTTTCGGACAAGGAGTTGCAGGTAACAAAATTTTCCAGGGCTTACGTCGTCTGGACATCAACAATGCCAATTATCAAACAAGCGTATTAAACCGCTGGACAGGCCCTGGAACAAGCAATACTTATCCAAGAGTTGTAGACGGAGATCCTAATAAAAACTTCACTAATCCTTCAGACTTCTATTTAGAGAAGGGTGATTATTTTAGAATAAAAGTTCTTCAGATAGGCTACAACCTGCCAAAAACTTCAATCAGCAAAATGGGTCTGCAACGTGCACGTGTTTATGTGATGAGCGAAAACCTGGTAACTTTTACGGGATACTCAGGATATGACCCGGAAATTGGTGGTGGCGTATTAAGTATTGACAGAGGTATCTATCCTCAGGCAAGATCATTTATGCTTGGTTTAAATATTGGATTTTAATAAAAAAACAGAAATGAAAAGATATATAACATATACAGCAGGGATTTCAATTGTACTTTCATTGTTCAGCTCTTGCAAAAAATTCGTAGAAACTGATCCCAGAGGGCAATTTACTCAGGAAGGTTATTACAGAAATCAGGCAGAAGTTTTCAATGGCCTGGTTGCTGCTTATGACCCGCTTGGTTTTCAGGGTGGTGATTATGTAAGTAAAATTACGGCGATGAATGCAGGTTCGGATGACAACCTTGCTGGTGGTGGAGGTTCAAGTGATTTTACGCCGCTGCAGGCGATCTCTAATTATTCATTAATCCCAGCCAACGGCCCGCAAGATGCCTTATGGAAAGGTGGATTTTTAGGCGTATACAGAGTAAACATTCTGCTTTCTAAAATAGATGCAGCAACGATGCCTGATGACATCAGAGCGAGATATAAAGCTGAGCTTAAAGCATTAAGAGCTTATTACTATTTCGATTTGGTCCGCTTGTTTAAGAACATCCCGCTCATGCTTACCCCGGTTGAACCAGATCAGGCCTATAATGTGCTGCAAGTTGCGCCGGAAGCAGTTTATGTACAGATTGAAAAAGATCTGAAGGAAGCTATAGCAGAAGAGAAACTGCCTAATCTTGTTCCTTTAAAAACGGAAGCAGGCAGAATCACTAAAGGTATTGCGCATGCCCTGTTAGGCAAGGTATATCTTTATGAGAAAAAGTACACAGAATCTGCTGCTGAACTAGCCTTGGTAAATGGAGTTCCAGGAGAACTGAACGCAGTTTATGGTTATAAATTACTGGATGACTTTGCTTCTTTATGGAAGGCAACCAATAAATTTAATACAGAATCCATACTGGAAATTTCCCATACTTCTAAAGGTAACGGTGCCTGGTCTTGTATTGAATGTACGGAAGGAAATTTGTTGAGTATTATGCTTGCACCAAGAGCCTATAGCACTTTATTACCTGGCGCACCAGATTATATATCCGGATACGGTGCGATTATAGTTACTAAAAACTTTTTTGACTTTATTCATCTTGACCCGCGTAATAAGGCATCTGTAGCTAACCTGGACAGTTTGAAAAAGGCAGGGATTGCTAAATACGATAACAGCTATGAAAACACAGGCTTTTTTGTAGAGAAATTTGCAGGAAGAGCATCAGACAGATCTACCGGAGGAGGAAATGCAGAATTAAACTATCCTCAAAACACGTATGAAATCAGGTTAGCAGATACTTACCTGATGGAAGCTGAAGCTATAGTACTTGGCGGAGGAAATCTTTCCAGGGCAAGAGCTTTAATTGCAGCGGTAAGAAACCGTGCCTATAAAGACGGAAAAGATCACGCAATTGACGCAACACTGGAGAACATCATTACAGAAAGACGTGCAGAGCTTGCTTTTGAAGGTCAAAGATGGTTTGATTTAATCAGATGGGGTAAAGCAGCTACTGTTTTAGCTTCAAAAGGCTTTATCGCAGGGAAGCATGAAATTTTACCTATTCCATTGAAAGAACTGGAAAATACTAAACTCGTTCAAAGTAAAGAATGGGGCGGTACTAAATAAATAGCACTACTAATTATTTTAAAAGGAAGGTGAATGTAAAACATTCACCTTCCTTATTTAACCTCTGTCAGCAATATACAATTCGTTAAACATTGAAAAGACGCTCAATTTACATTTTAAGCCTGATAACTATCATCGTGGTACTGCTTGTTCAATGTATGGATTTCAAAAAAGCCACTCCTGCAACTGAAAAAACTATCGCCGGCGCTGCAACTTGCAAACAATGTCATCAGCAGATCTCAGACACTTATCTTCAGAATCCGCATCAGCAAACCTCCCATAGTATTACAGGCACTAAACTCATGGATGGTCCATTACCACATTCGCCGGTTTATGCTTTTGATGAACACTTAAAAGTGAAAATAGAAAAGCGCAATGGCAATATGTACCAGGTAGCTTACAGGGATAATAAAGAAACCATTGCCCGTGGTTTTGATATTTCTTTTGGTTCAGGAGAAAAGGCGGTCACCTATGGTACATGGGAAGGAGATCAGCTCAAACAACTTCCCCTCTCCTATTTCAGGCAGGTAAAGAGCTGGGTAAACAGCCCGGGTTTCCCACAAAATACAGCACACTTTAGCCGGACAATTGATGTGCGCTGCATGGAATGCCACAGCTCTTTTACAGACCGTAAAATAGTTCAGGATGGCCCGTTAAAGGTTAAAGAAGAACTGTTTAAAGGGTCTGTTGTTTATGGAATTGACTGCGAGCGTTGCCATGGCCCGGCAGGAAAACATGTAGAATTTCATTTGGAACATCCTGCGGAAAAAGCTGCCAAATATATTGCGCTTTATCAAACCCTGACCAGGAAGCAAAAGACTGATGCTTGTGCAACTTGTCATGGAGGAAATGATATGGAAATACTAAAATCAATATTTGCTTTTAAACCCGGTGACGATCTCCGTGATTATTATAGCCATGCGTCAGGCAATAACGCCAAAAAAGCACCGGATGTACATGGCAACCAAAGTGAAATGTTAGCAAACAGCAAATGCTTTATTCAAAGTAAAACAATGGATTGCTCTTCGTGCCACCGCACACATGAAAACCTGAAAGGGAAGCTGACAAGTTATTCTCAACGTTGTATCAATTGCCATGCAACGATCAAACACAGTCCGTTAACCTTAAAAAATGCGGTAGTCAAAACAAATTGCATAGACTGCCACATGCCCAAACAGGTATCCGGGGTCATCACCTTTCAGCAGGCCGGAAAAAATGATATTTCAGCTTATCAGCTAAGGACACATAAAATCGGAATTTATCATTAACCGATCTCTTGTTTTAAGAGTTCCATAATCAGCTAACCTTCATTTAATTAAAATTCCTTGCTATACAATTATTTTACTAGATTGTATCTGTTTTAACTTTTCAATTAAAACAACGTTTTAACCTAAATTAACCCCTTAACCAAATTAAATGAAATTTCAATTATTAATACTCGCCGGCCTTACCAGCCTGGCTGCCTGCACAAACAAGGCTCCTTCTTCCTCTGAGTTAACCAATCAATCTATTGCAGGAACCTGGAAACTGGTTTCCAGTAAAGTAACTACAGGGGCAAAAACAGAAGTTACCTACCCCGTAAAAGGACAGGAAATGATTAAGTTATTCAATGGGACACACTTTGCGTTTTTCAAACATGACTTAGCTAAAGGTGCTGTTCCCGTTCCGGTTTATGATACCGGTGCAGGAACCTTTTCACTTCAAGGTGATCAGTACCAGGAACATTTAGAATATTGTAACTACCGCGATTGGGAAAACAGAGATTTTAAATTCACACTGACTTTAAAGAATGATACGATTACGCAAAAGGGCATTGAGAAAATTGATAGTCTGAATATCAACCAGGAAATCGTGGAAATCTATACTAAAATAAAGTAAAGCAGAACCCTAGATAAAGTAAACCGGAACCCCGTTTTCCCGTTTAAAATAGCTGCCTTTTACATTTTCCGTTCGCAAAGTATATTAAATAACTAAAAATCAGTATACATAATTTTCCTATGTATGTAAGAAAATTATATATTTGCTTTATGAGTACAGCAAACGGAATGTTAAAAGGCAGCCTGCAAACTATCATTTTGAAACTTCTTCAGGAAAATGAGAAGATGTATGGTTATGAGATCACCCAGAAAGTGAAGGAAATCACCAGTGGGGAAATTAAACTGACAGAAGGTGCAATGTACCCCAGCTTACATAAAATGGAAGCCGAAGGTATGTTAAGCACCAGTACAGAATTAGTGGACAACAGGGTCCGCAAATATTATGCGCTAACTACCGCAGGCAAGAAAGAAGTAGAGAATAAACTTCAGGAAGCCGAGAGTTTTATTGGGAATCTGCAATTACTGCTTAACCTCAAATCTAAACTCTCATGAAGCTAACCGCACAACAGCATTTAGAAATACGGCAGCATCTTCTGGGTTTATCACTCACCGAAGACATGCTCGACGAATTATACGATCACCTGCTTACTTCTCTGGAACAGCAACCGGCTTCCGCTAAATTCAATATGGCAGATGTACGTGAGCTGCTTGATACAGAATTCCATGAACTGATCAATACGCCAGAAGAGAAAAAGAAATATCGCCTGTTTAACAGGGTCACCGGCTTTGTGATTTTTGGCATTGCCCTGCTTACCTACTGGCTTACCATGGAACCTACTGCAAGTTTCTACGACTGCGGAGAATTTATTGCAACCGCGAACAAGTTACAGGTTGGACACCAGCCGGGTGCCCCGCTTTTTCTGATGATTGGTAAAATGTTCAGTTTACTGGCGATGGGTAACCCTGCGAAAATCGCTTACTGGATCAATTTTAGTGCTGTACTTGCCAGTGCGGCTACGATTATGTTTCTTTTCTGGACCATTACAGCGCTTGCTGCCAAAGTTTACAGCAAAGAGAAAATTGGCAGTAAAACCTTCAGCATTCTTGCTGCGGGAGCTATAGGTGCGCTTGCCTATACTTTCTCCGATACCTTTTGGTTTTCAGCAGTAGAGTCAGAAGTATATGCACTTTCCTCTTTATTCACCGCTGTTACTTTCTGGGCTATCTTAAGATGGGAGAGCGAAACCAATAACCGCTGGCTGGTTTTTATTTCCTTTATTGTCGGACTTTCTATCGGGGTCCATCTTTTAAGTCTATTGACCATACCAGCTGTAACCCTTGTTTATTACTTTAAAAAGGCAGAGAAACCCGGAGTCCTGGGAACAATTAAAGCCTTCTTCATTGGTTGTTTGATCGTAGGGATTGTTCAGTTTGTCCTGATCCAGTACTTTGTACTTTTCGCAGCAGAAGCTGACCTGCTTTTTGTGAATAATCTGGGGCTTTTCTTTGGCTCAGGCGCTATAAGTTTCGTTTTACTCTTTGCCGTAATTTTATATGGCGCGATAAATTACTCCATACGTCACCAAAAATACAACCTGAACATGGGGCTGCTTTGCCTGGTATTTGTCCTTTTTGGCTTTAGCTCTTACCTGATGATCCTGATCAGGGCGGATGCGAAAACCAATATCAATTTAAGCAATCCGGATCAGCCATTTTCGCTTTACGATTACCTCGGACGTACAAATTATGGATCTACCCCATTAATTTACGGGAATACCTTTGATGCTAAAGTAGTAGAGAACAAAGAAACCGGAAATACCTACCGTAAAGGTGCTTCCAAATACGAAGTATCCGGAAAAACCTATAAAACCACTTATGATAAAAATATCCTCTTTCCAAGAACTTTCAGTCAGAAAGCGGGACACGATAAATATTACCAGCAATGGCTAAACCTGAATGAAGGACAAACACCAACATTTACCCAGAATCTGAGCTTTTTCACTTCATGGCAACTGGGATTTATGTACTGGCGTTATTTCTTGTGGAATTTTGCTGGCAGACAAAATGATGTTCAGGGTGTTGGAAATGTACAAGACGGGAACTGGATTACCGGGATCAAACCATTGGATAGCCTGCGTCTGGGCAGCCAGTCTGACCTTCCCGCCACAATTACCACCAATGCCGGGCATAACGTATATTATGGATTTCCATTGCTGATGGGAATTGCCGGGCTGATCTGGCTTTACCGCAGAAATAAAACAGATGGAATCGTTGTCATTACTTTGTTTTTCTTCACCGGGATAGCGATTATTCTCTACCTGAATCAAGATCCATTACAGCCAAGAGAGAGAGATTATGCCTATGCAGGCTCTTTTTATGCTTTTGCCATTTGTATTGGTTTTGGTGTACTCGCACTTCAAGATTTGTTCGCTAAAATAGCAAAGCAGAAATTAAGCCTGATCATGGCTACAGGAATTTGTTTACTGGCCGCACCAGTTTTGATGGGTGTACAAGGCTGGGATGACCATGACCGTTCTCATAAAAACACGGCAACAGATTGGGCGAAGAATTATTTAAACTCCTGTGCGCCCAATGCGATTCTTTTCACCAATGCAGATAATGATACCTTCCCGCTTTGGTATGCACAAGAAGTAGAGGGTTTCAGAACAGATGTACGCGTAATTTGTATGCAGTTTTTGCCCGATGCTTCTTTCATTAATCAATTGAAGAAGCAAATGAATACATCTGCCCCATTACCGATCACTATGGCTGAAGAAAAGTATGTTTCCGGAGTCAGGGATTATCTTCCCTATGTTGATTATGGATTAACTGATAGTGTAGAATTGAAGGATCTGTTTGCTGTCATGACTTCTGAAAATAAAGAAGATCAGGTACAGATGACTGATGGCACATTTATGAATTTCCTGCCCACTAAAAAGCTCAAACTTACTATAGATCCTGAACAGCTCGTTAAAACACAGACCATCACTCCTGCTCAGAAAGCGCTGGTAAGCAAAACGATGGAATGGAACTTTAATAAATCTTATGCCAGTAAAGGTGATTTAGCCTTATTTGATATTCTCATTCATAACAATTGGGAACGCCCGGTATATTTTGCAACTTCCGTATCACAGGATACTTATATAGGTCTTGATCAATACCTTTATTTGGAAGGATATGCGTACCGGTTACTTCCTTTTAAAACTGCAGCAGGTGATTTCAGAGATAAAACTGAGAAAACAAATTCGGATGTGATGTACGCAAATGTGATGGACAAAATAGATTATACGGCATTCCATAAGGCTTCTTATCTGGACCAGGAATCCAAAAGGATCGTATTTTCTACCTGGGGGTTTAACAATACATTGGCCGGTAACCTGATTATGGAAGGAAAATCTGCGAAGGCTAAGCTGTTGATGCAGAAATGTCTGAGAGATTTACCACTTACTAATTATTCCGTAAGGGATACGGTGAACCGGATCAGTACTATTCAGAATCTATATGCGCTGAACCGGATCAAAGAGGCGAATCAGCTTGCCAAAGAGACAACGGGCTTTCTTGCGCAAGAATTCAGCTATGTCTGTACGCTTGCTCCGGAATTCCAGCAAGCTTATCTGCAGGATACAAGGTTAAGCCTTTCTGTTTTACATCAGCTTGATCAATTGACAGCCGGTTATAAACAGCAAGAGTTAAACCGTGTTATTCAGGATACTTTTAATCAAATGATAGACAAATCCGGTATCAGAAGGAGCTGATATGATACTGTTATAAATAACAAAAGAGATCAATTAATCATCATCGTTTCACAAAAGATAATGAACTATTCAGCAAGTATCAGGGTTCGGTGTTGAGAAGGGGTTGGTAAGGCCATTGGCCTTACCAACCCCTTCTCAACACCGAACACAATACGACCTGTCAATTTACTTTGACAGACTGGCCGAAAAAGACGTAAATACTGTTAAAACTCCGACATAACCAGTTCAGGTTCTTCTGCCTTAGGCGATACCGTAGCTGGTTTCTTTTTAGCCAGCTGGTTCACCCTGTACATTAAAAATATACTAATCAAAGTGACTACAGCCACCACGTAACCAACAGTATCATAATGTTCTATAGGACTGAATTTCGTTTGCTGAACAACGATCATCCCTGAAACTGCCGCTGCTACACCACCTGCAATTTGCTGCATAGAAGAGTTAATGCTCATAAATGCACCTCTGTCTTCCATATCAGGAATTGCGCTTGTTAAAGCAGAAGAAGGAACCATCCGGCTCATAATTCCGATCATCATCAAAACGTTAAGACCAATTACGATCCAGAATGATGTGGCAGATAAATTGGTATAAGCCACACAGATCAGCATAGTCCAGATGGAGGCAATACTGAAAATTTTGAATTTACTGACCGTATCACTTAACTTCCCGATTAAAGGCATGATGATTAATGAACTTATGCCGGAAACCATGAATAATACAGGTAGCTCCTCTGCTGTAACATGCAGGTTATTAACCGCAAATACACTTCCAAATGGCATCATCATGAAACCACCTATGGACAGTGCAGCTGTTGCGGCAAAACCAATCCTGTAATTCTTTTTGGACAAGGTATGCCAAAGGTGTTTGAATGCTGAACGGTCATGTTGCAAACCAAGATGCTTGTTAATGGGTTTTAAAACTACCACGATCAATACGGCAATGATTATTGCCACCGCTGCAACCATTACAAAAGGAGATTCCCAGCCCCATTTGTTAGCGATATACAAACCAATCGGAATGCCCAGTACCTGGCTTGCGCCAAAACCCATCTGTATAAAACCCATTACTCTCCCTCTTTGCTGTAAACTGAAAAGATCGGTAATAATGGCCATAGAGATAGAACTGATCACCCCGCCAAATAAGCCCGTGATAATACGTGCAGCAACCAATAGTTCAAAGGAATTGGCTAAACTGCATAAAAAGGTTCCAACAATGAAACCACTGTAAAAGAATAAAAGCAGTTTCTTACGATCAAAACGATCTGCAAATCCTGCGGTTAATAAACCTGAAATACCCGCGCTGAAAGCATAAGCAGAAACTGCAATCCCGAAAGAGGAAGGCTTCATACTTAAAGACTTAATCAGCATATCTCCTAAAGGAGACATGACCATAAAGTCAAGTATAACAGTAAATTGAGTCATTGCTAAAATAAAGATTACTATCTTTTGATAGCCCGAAAAAGGTATAGTTCCTTCAGTTTTCATAAAATTAAGTTAATTCACAGCAATTGTAGCCGCGATCTTGTACCATTTCGATAACCTGGTCGTGTTTTAAGGTATAAGAGACTATCCTTAAAACATAGTCCTCATCATCGAGATCTACATTCCATTGTTCAATATTCTTGTTTTTGTCCAATAAAGGCTGCAAAGCCTGTTTATCCTCTTCAGATTTTATATCCGTTCTAAAAAGAAGGATATGATTGAAATTTTCCATTTGCTGTCATTCTTAATTCTATTTAAATAATTGTTTAAAATCATTGATATTTATTTTTTCAGTCCCTTGACTACCAGATCAAAAGCTTCCCACAACATTTCATCGGTCATCTTGAATGGCTTACCACCCAAGCTCTGTCCTTCATTGTTAAACTTAATTAAAGCGTAAAGCGGCGCGAAAGCAACTGACCAGTAAACTTCGAATGGCATTTCCCGGACTTCTCCGCGAGAGATAATATTGTCATTGAACCTTTTGAATTGAACTAAGGCATCTTCCATTAAAGTGGAGAGAAACTGGTCCTGGTAAACCGAAGCCCTCAACTGGTCATTAAACTTGCTCAGCGTTGGGTTATTGATAAGTTCCCGATACCGGTTTTCCCACTGCTGACGTAACCCGGCTTCAAAAGAAGCTTCCGCATCAAAATTGTGAAGCATTGATTTTGCCAGCATCTTACCATGCTCCACTGCAAGCTGTGAAAGAAGATCATCCTTGTCCTTGTAGTAAATGTAAAGTGTGGCTACGGAAATGCCACAGGCTTTGGCGAGCTTATTCATACTAAAACTTTCAAAACCACCTTTTGCTATAGTTTCTACTGCAATTTTTTTAACCAGCTTCTCTTTCTCTGTATCTCTTGTGCGCATAATTATCAAATGATTAATCAAATATAAGTGAATATTCATTCATTAATGAAATAATAAATAAAATATATCTTTGCGCCACACACATTCTAATTACTCGCCTCCCTTGAAGAAAGCACTTAAGATCACCGGAATAAGCATTGCGTCTTTAATTCTGCTGATATTACTCCTCCCCTATTTAATACCCAATACCATTTCTAAAGAGATAGAAAACAGGATCAACCAGAATATCAATGGAAAGGTTGAATTTGAAAACACCAGTTTATCATTCTTTAAACACTTTCCCTCTTTAACCCTTAGCCTAAATAACTTCACTTTAAAAGGCTCTGCCCCGTTTGAAAAGGAAACTCTGATCCAGGCAAAGCAATTATCATTTCGCTTAGACCTGAGTACTGTTTTGTCAAAACAGGTAAAAATTGATCAGATCTTTTTAGACCAGGCCAATATCAATATCCAGGTAGATCAAAAAGGAAATGCAAATTATAACGTTTATAAGAGCAATAACAATCCTGCTGCTGCTGAAGATGGCGGTTCTACGTCGATAAAAATTGAAGGTATCTTTATCAATAAAAGTAACCTGACTTATAATGATCAGTCGATCCCGATGAAGGTTAGTGCTAAAGGATTGAATTATATAGGTAATGGAGATCTGAGCAAGGCGATTTTCGACTTAAAGAGTAATGCCAGAATTGATACGCTGGATCTGTACTATAATAATGCGCCTTATCTGTTAAATAAAAAGATAGATGCGAAACTGCTGACCAAGATCAATACCAACTCGCTCGATCTGATGTTTAATGAAAATGACTTAAAAATAAACTCCCTGCCGATTTTGTTTGTGGGCAAGTTCTCTTTTCTGAAGGATGGTTATGACATCAATTTTAAGACCGCTGCTAAAGAAACCGATCTTCATAATATTTTCACAGTATTGCCTCCATCAATCGCCAACCGGATGCAGAAAACAGCGATTAAAGGTTATGCCGAAATCAATGCTTCTTTAATAGGAAAATACCTGGCTAAACAAAAGGTTATGCCTACCCTGGCTTTTAATATTAAAGTACGCGATGGTCATATTAGTAATCCCAAAGCGCCGGAAGCCATCAGTAATTTGTACTTGAATTTACACCTGAAACTACCCAGCTTAAACCCTGATAGTTTATATATTGATATGGACAGCTTATATTTTAATATGGGCAAGGATTATGTAAATTCTGTAATTAAACTCAATGGCTTAAAAAAGCCTAAGGTCTTTATCAATACCAGGGGATCGATTGATTTAATGAAATGGGGTAAAATATTTGAAGTGAGCAACTTAAAAGGTATTTACACCATAGATCTGCAAGCTGACGGACAATTCACCAGAAAAATAGTAAGAACTGGTATCAGGCAGGTAGATACCGTGAGTGTCATTCCTAAATTCACATTAAAATCATCACTGCGTGACGGTTATTTTAAATATCCTTCGCTGAATGCTTCCATTGAAAAGATCAATTTTACAATAAACGGGCGTAACAGTGACGGAAATTATAAACACACGCAACTGGATATTAATGATATTAATTTACAGGCGCTGAGTAATTATATCAGAGGGTCAGCTAAGATACAACCGGGTAATATGGCTATAGCCATAAAGTTAAAGTCGATGATTAATCTTGCCGAAATCAAACAGTTTTATCCCTTAAAGGATCTGGAACTCAATGGGGAGCTTAACCTGGATTTGCAAAGTAAAGGTGTATATAACAAGGCCAGAAAAACTTTCCCTGTAACCGAAGCGTCTTTCAAACTGGCAAACGGCAGAATTAAGACTGCACACTTTGACCAGCCCTTAGAAAATATTATTGTAGATGGAACGCTGACTAATAAAGATGGAAGCTTAAGAGGTACGCAGGTGAATATCAAACCGATCTCTTTTGTAATGGCAGGCCAGCCATTTATGCTGAAAGCCGCAGTCAGGAATTTTGAGAATGTAGCTTATCATATCACCTCGAAAGGTTTTATAGATATTGGTAAAATGTATCAATTCTTTGCAATTAAAGGATACCATGTTAATGGAACAGTATTTACGAATTTATCTTTAAAAGGTTTACAAAGTGATGCCACTTCCGGAAACTATCAAAAGCTGAATAATAAAGGTCAGTTGATTGTGAATAATATCAGCCTGCAATCAGATCTTTTCCCAAAATCCTTTTTAATCAAAAACGGCGTATTCTCTTTCGCACAGGACAACATGAAATTTGAGAAGTTCAAAGCGAGTTATGGAAAGTCAGATTTTACGATGGATGGTCAGCTGGGCAATGTGATTAACTATGTACTTACGCCTAAAGCAAAGCTAACCGGTAATTTTAATTTTCAGAGCAAGCAGATTTTTGCAGATGAATTAATGGTTTACAATACTCCAAAACCAATTCCCGGAGCTCCTGCGGGAAGCAGTGGGGTCATTTTAATTCCCGCCAACCTGGATGTAACTTTATCCGCCAATGCGGGTACTGTATATTACAATGGTTTACAAGTTAAAAATGCCAAAGGTAACCTGGTTTTAAAGGATGGTACATTGACATTGAACCAAACCAGCTTCAACCTGATTGATGCTTCGGTGAATATGGATGCAACTTATAAAAGTATAACTCCTGAATCTGCTTTGTTTGATTATCATATTTCTGCTAAAGAATTTGATATTGCCAAAGCTTATAAAGAGATTAAAATCTTCCGGACGCTGGCAACTTCAGCTTCAAAAGTTAAAGGAGTAGTAGGCCTGGATTATCAATTGTCAGGAAAACTGAACCAGGATATGCTTCCGGTATATCCATCCTTAAAAGGTGCTGGTGTATTGTCTTTGAAGAAAGTGAGCTTAAGCGGATTTAAAATGATGAATGCGGTAAGTAAAGCTACCCGAAGGGATAGTTTAAACAATCCGGACCTGCGTGATGTTGAGATCAAATCTACTATCAATAAGAATATCATTACTATAGAAAGATTTAAAATGCGGATTGCAGGGTTCAGGCCTCGTTTCGAAGGACAGGTTAGTTTTGATGGCCGCCTGAATATGAGCGGAAGATTAGGTTTGCCACCTTTTGGTTTAATTGGTATTCCTTTGACCATTACCGGAACACAGGATAAACCAATCATTACTTTAAAAAGAAACAAAGAAGCGAAACTGGAAGAAAAAGAGGAAGAGTAATCTTTATTCAATATCGGATGAGCTTTCCTATAACACCGCCAAATCGATATGTGCCTGAAAAATTCCAATAACTCAAAACCAGATGTGCGGTTTTGAGTCAAAATAAAAGGGGCTTTTAATTGAATTAAAAGCCCCTTTATTTTTAATTGCAGACCTTAAGCTGCAGTGATCAAATCAACCTCTGCTTTAATTGCTGCTACAAGCGCATTATCACATTCGGTATTGTTGAATGAGATATTGATACTCGTACCGTTTTTAGAATAAGATACGTAAGGCTGAGTTCCTCCCAGCTCCGAACTGGTAAAATTACCATTCACTTGCACATCTTTTACTGGTTTACCTTCTTCAAACGAGTATTGAAAATTTAATTTCCATCCGTTAACTTCCATTGAATCATTTTTTTGTGTGCGGGTAGAAATATTAACCCTTTTTGTTGTTGTTGCCATGTTATTATTTATTTAAAGTTTGTAATTTGTTAGTCAGGTAAGCTTTTAAAGCATTGTGCGCTGGCGTACCGAGCATTTTTGTGATTTCAATGGCCTGAATTAATAGTTCAAGCTCATCTGAGTTTAGTTCTGCTATTCGTTCAGTAGTATAGGAATGATAAATTTTGCTTCCCAATTCAGACATAGGAATAGTCCCCCCGATATAAATTGTATTTCCAAAGCCTTTAATCCATTGATCAGGAAGAGCTAATTCCGTTCCTTCTAAATCCTGATAGATGACTTCTTTAAAGTCTATTATTGTTGTTTCCATCTTTAATTATATTATTATTTAAATTCTGACCGCTCCTACACAGATACCCTTGACGAATTTAAGACCAAATCCACCACCAATATTTTGAGTAAAACTTTGTCCCATTGATCCGGAAACCCGTATATCTCCAGCCAAAATATCTACCGCAATATTAATTGACGCTCCTGATGCAGAAGCCACCATTCCGATATTAAGACCTGATGATTTATTCATCTTGTTTTCAAACCTTGCCACCGCAGTAACTCCAGATGTTGCCGAATACACAGTATGACCGATACCAGAGAAGGAATCATCTTTGTTATTTAAGAAAGCCATAAGTCCTCCACCAGGATTTAATATAAATTGATTGCCGTTACCTTCATTTATATAATCCATATAGCCATTCCTGATATTAAAACCACCTATAAAGCCAGCATTTACATTGATAGTTCCTGAAATATTGGCATTTGCCGCTGTTAAAACCCCCTCACTGGTTACAGAAAAAAATTTGTTAATTGATGTTATCGAATTATTTTGAATCAAAATTCCACCTATTGAACCTGCACTTGCGTTTATGGTCCCTGAAATATTGGCATTCGTTGCTGTTAAAAATCCAGCACTGTTTACAGAAAACAATCCATTAGATGAAGTAATCGCATTTCCTTGAATTATAATACCTCCAATTGAACCTTTAGTGAAATTTAAATCAAGTCCGGTGATGTAACCTACGTTAATGACATTCGCTGTTATAAAAGCTGCATCCACAGCAAACGTCACTACACTTCCATTATCTATCGTAGTTACACCTTGTTTTGCCGCTATATTAATGTCACGATAAGCCATTGTTTTCAGCCGGTCGGTCAACGCATTATTTGCCTGCTGTGCTAATACTGCTTTATCATTTGCATTTGATATTGCTGCGCTCACATCTTCAGGCGAAGGGGACCAAGTAGTTGGTTTGCTTCCTTGCTCCAACTTCATCTGAGTAAAATAAGCCTTATGTAAAACGCCTGCACCATATATAAACGGTCTTATAAATAAATCACCATAGTCAGTATTTACTCCTCCTGTTTTAAAAGTCACATAACAAAATCTAAAATTATCAACTTGTATTTTTTGTTGATAAGCAATTATCTCATAACTCCAATCATTCGTATTTGGCCCAGCCCCCAACCAGAAGTGCATAGGCACGATGTTATCGACTTCTCCGGAATAGTCCTGTGAGTATACCCATCCGGAATATGTATAAACAGTACCTCTTCTAACTCTGACAGGTTCACTGTATGATACGTTACCTGTAGCAATGTCGGGCGAAAATAAACACGTTGACCCGTTAGTAAACTGGCCCGCAACAACGGTATTAGACCAATAGTTATTATTAACAAAATTTGCCGTATTTTTCAGCATATTAACTCCGCCAAAATCCACAGAATCCACTAACTGCCTGGCTGTTAGATCTGCGGCAGCCTTAGCAGCATTGGCTTTTGCCTGTGCATCCTGGCTTGCACCATATAACGCATTGGCCTGTGCTGCATTTGCTTTCGAAGTAGCCACTGAATTAGCAAAATTATTAGCCTCATTTGAAACATCAATTGGAGCAGGGGACCAGCTAGTAGGCTTATTTCCTTTTTCAACATTAAGATCTTGTAAAAGGAAATATTGCCAGCCGATCGTATCGAAATCAACAAACGTATACAACTCTGGAGTGTAATTAGTGACATTTACAGTATGCTTAAAATATACCCACTCATTAATTTTTCTAATAGGTATAACAATTCTGTTTAGGTCACAAATATCAATTCCCATATTTATAGAACCATTACTCTTGATGTACCCTGATACAGTCCATTCTCCATTTGATGTGATAACTGAATTTATACGAAGTAGTCCATCATTCTGACCTTGTGTACCTACTGAAAAGATACCATTAGTAATTCTAAACCCCGACACAGTGCCATCCTTAACATATTGCACGCCGGCTAATCCGGTATAACCTGTCATTGGAGAGGTCGCCCCAAATGTATTAGTTCCTCCTATTTGTATACCATCAACTTTGGTTTCAATATCTTCGGGTGCCGGTGACCAGTCCGCACCCTTGTTACCTTCTACTATTTTAAAATTTCTAATGTAAAATGCCTGTCTGCCACCAGTTCCGTAAATAATTACAGGTTGATTTCCACTGATTGCTCCGCTATTAGTTGTTTGGCTAACCCTATTCCAGATATTAGTATCAGGTACTGAAATACCATTAGATACACCGTTTATTCCAACAGCCAAATAGTGGCCGCCTGTATAATCATAACCTCGTATATCGAAGGAAACGATATAATCTGTATTAGCTTTTATAGGTACTGTCAATTTATTAAATGCGTATATTCCATTTGCATCTGCTGCAGACTGAATATACAAAGCAGGAATACCGTCAACAATTACGGCTTCTGCTGACCCTCCATTTTGCTCCCACCCAGACAGACCATTTTTAAATGCTCCATCTAATACTATATTCCTGGTTCCAAGTGTAATACCGCCAATTTTATCGGTAACATTTTTAGAAAGATCATCAATTGAAGGTTTCCAGTCAGTTGCTTTATTTCCAATTTCTACTTGCAGACCATCTAAAACAAACCAAGTAGGAGAATTAATATCAAATCTGATCGCCATCGTTTTAGCTTCTGCAGGGGTTGAAATTGTTATTGAATTTCTTTTTCCCCATGAAAAATCTGTATTGGTATATGTTACAGGAATAGCTGGCTGGACATCAGTTCCATTATACGCCAGAACTATATTAATTCCCTTCGCTTCCGAAGGTGAAATCGAATAGAAAGATATGATGTATTGAGTACTACCAGCCACTTTAATTCTTGGCATCTGGTAGTAGAATATAGGATTCAAACCTTGATTATCAGCTAATAAAAAATAGCTGCCCAATCTTGGTAAGATACCTCCGTATTCACTTGACAATCCCGGATTACAATTGTATTTCCCTTCCAGTAAAGGTTGTGTATCGAAATTCCCCCCAGTAAATAGATTAGCCCCACCAACTTGTATAGCTCCGATTTTATCTGTTACACTTTGATTAGTAGCAGCATTACCACCGGTAATGACTATTTTCCCTTTTATAAATGCGCGCTCAGCATACAACCCATACCCATCCAGCTCACCAAGATCCGCATCGCTAATCCCTGAAAGTTTACCCAGACGCACTTTGGTTTTACCCGCTAAACTATCCGAATTAATACCATCTAAAACATCAATATAAGGTGCACCAGTATCACTATTCGTCAAATATATCAACCCCTGGCGACTGGTATCAGTCGTATTACCAAACTGAAAAACGCTATCTCCCGCAGCCGGAATACCCCCGCCGGTTTTACCCGCTTTATCCAGATCAAAAATACCTGCACTAACCGCCCTGACACGTGCCGTATAATACTTCAAACGCTTACCATCCCAAACCTGGCAACGTACAATATCATTCACCCGGAACTGCACAGCAATTGTTCCCTCATCGGTGTTAATCTGACAAGACCAATAATCAGCATTATCAGTTACCGTTTTGATTTTTGCCACATTTGTAATTGCGATACTACCTCCGCTACCAGTGATTTCACGAACATTAAGCACATTTACATTCAATTCCTTACGCACGGTAAGGTTATCGAATTCTGCACTTCCATCAGGGTTTATTTTATAACCTGTCCCTGTAAAACCACTCACATAACCTTTACTATTTACTGTATCGGCAACAACTGATAAAAATGTAACCGCATCAGTTTTTCGCACGGGCTGGCTGATGAAATCATCAAAATGTCTACCATCCCACTGATCACTATCTTTAGCATAATCTGCTTTTAAAGCATGTCCTGACTCAGGTGTATAATCTGCTACTCCGGCTTTGGTTTTAGTTCCGGACAACATTAAATACCCATCCTGTTCAGATAAACGGTTCAGAAAAATGTTTTTCCTGATCTGGTTAATGTCCAGTAAACCACTGCTTTCAATCAACTGTAAAGTCCTTTGCTGCTGCGCATACTGGCGGATAATTTCATTCGCGCCAATACTGTCAGTTACTTCAAATTCATACTTATAAGCACTTTGAAGATCACGTTTATACGCAGCGATCCGGATTTCTCCATTGATGCCCATATCTGTATCAGTGATCACAACCGTATTCCCAAGCGTCACTTTAACACCCAGTTTTTTAAACCAGATCGGATCACAGTCAATAGTGTAAGCAAAGTTTAAAACAGGGTCACTATTTTTCTCATAATAGGCTAATGCAGCCTGATTCAACCTGTTTTCAGCAGCTAAAACATAACTTTCAGGCATCGCTATATCCACCAGGACATATTTATCCCCCACTGCAGGCCTTAATAGATCAGAAGGCATTTCTATAGCCTTTTCTTCCTCGTTCTTTTTAATCGTCACCTGTTTAGTCTGATGATTATAAGCCGAAATTTCAAAAGAATATCCCGCTAATTGCCCGGTATTGAATCTTACTTTCGAAGCACCATCAAGCTTAACCGTATTCAGGTCAAAATCTAAAGTATTGTCAGTAAAGAACTTCCAGTTACCACTACCGGCAACGATCGCACTCACTACGCCTTCACGTTCTGGTTTCACGTCAAAAACCTGTGTAGCCTCAATCAGCCCATATAAAGCAATCTTTGCCGGATCTTCATAATAGGTTTTACCACCAGGCAGCAGCAAACTGCCAGAAGCATTTCTGTAGCCCGCAGGTAAATTCTGAGCAGATCCCCGAACATACAAGCGCGTCACGATATTGATGCTTTTGTTATTACCTCTGAAGATACTGTACAAACCCTTTCCCTGGCCATATCCGAAAGACATTCCGCTACTTTGCTCCCGCTTTTGAAGGTGGATAGTCTTATTCTCAATCCAGAATTCTGTTTCAAAGTCCTGAGCAAGCCTGTTCAATCCCTGCAAACAGTTCTCTGCGTTGAACGTGAAATTTTTATAACCTGTATCATCTACTGTACCTACAGACCAGCCAGCACTGTGGCGGTTTGCATTTTCTACAATTAAACCAACAATGGTCGCCGCATTACCCATCAGGGTAAAAGACGGCTCTAAAAGCTGATTTTTTGTATTCAGGAACTGCAATTGCACTTTTGCCAGGTCATAAAATACAGCTTCTAACTGCATGTTATATTCAAAACTGTTCTTCGCGACTTTTTTTACCGAAGGAAGTACGTTCAGCTGATAACGCTCTCCATACACCAGTACAAAGTCCATCAGCTTAAAATCAATATACCTGGGAAGCGTGAAAGAAAAGTCCACCACGTTCTCTCCCATAGCTTTTTTGCTCTGTTTACCTGTCGGGCTTACCGTGGCAATGAGCTGCTCTGCAGAACCATTGGTTCTTTTTATCTCGTATCTCATCTTATAAAAATTTTACTTTGATTGTTAAATCAAACATGATTGCCGTTTTACCGCCATTGTCAAGCTCATTCAGTTTTTTCCAGTTTCCACTTTTCTTAAAATAAACCTGGTAAGTCATCGCGTGGTCTGCGACTGTCAGGCTTGAATACCCGGGCTTACGCAGTTCCGCAAAAAGCGCATTCCTTTTAAGCCAGAAATCGGAGCGGTTATCAGCCACAATGCAGCATTTCAAAGTCACTTCCAGATCGTCAAACTTGGGATCACTTAAATCTATATACTCTCCGTTCTCATCTTTATAATCAAAAGAATCAGAGTTTTTTCTATCGCCATGCCCTAATAAAGCAGAAGCGTCTTCGATTTCCAAACCGTAGTTTGGTCTTACATCAAGATTGTTTATTGCAAAATCCATATTATATTCCTGCGGCTCTAGTTGCGTTATTAGTATTCGTTAATTTACTGTCGATGCTCATTAAATAAGGCAAAAAGCGCTCTTCTACATCGGCAGATCTGCCAGTATTCAGCTCAATCTCTTTCAGAGAAAGGGTCTGCGACCTGATCTCCATTAAAGATTCAGACATACTGGATGTATTTTGTTTCGCCAGCTCATTTCCTTCAATCTGCGCTAAGCGTAAGCCACCAAACTGGCCGGCCAGTAAATTAGCTTCCTCAGAAGTAATCCCTTTAATCGAACTGGCCATTCCGGTATCGGCAGAACTTTTGTCTCCAAAACTTACCCCGGTAGTTTTTGAGATTGAATCCCACTGCGCAGATAAACTAAGCCCCAAAGCCGTAGCCCTGTCTTTCCAGCCTTGAATTTCTTCTTCCGAAGGAATTTTACCATTGGCAGTTAAGGCAGTAAGCTCCTCATAAAGAGGCTGCATTGCCTTTTGTACGGTGTTATATTTAAAACTATTGACGATTGATTTCTTCAGGATACTTTCAAAACTATCGCCCAGGTCTTGCGCAGATAATTTACCACCTGCTACCAGGTCAGCAAATACATCTGATAAACCCTCGACAGAAGTTCCCGTTAAAAGACCGTTAATCTTCTCCTGCAGATTTTCAACATCAATACCAGATTGTTTCAATTCTTCACGAAGTGATTTTAAAGCCTCAAAATCAGACTTAGCCTGGTTTTTTAATTTACCTTGCAGGTAAAGCTCTTCCATCTTCGCATAGTCACTTCCGCCAAGACTGGCCATAATATCCCATGTCTTAGCTTTTCTGAGCCATGTACCATGTTTTGACCCTACCCCGTCTACAAACTCCTGCCCTTGAATAGAGGTAAAAACCTTATCGTAAGCTTTTTGTAACTCAGGACTTTGTTGTTTCAATAGGTCAAGCTGGGCAATCATGCCCTGATAACTTGTTTTACCACGCTTTACCTCATCCTGATCTCTTTTTCTGAGCAAAGCCTGGTAGGCCAGCTCTCCTTTGGTAGCAGCGTCCTGGTAATCTTTAATATATTTGGCTGCAGCTTCTTTAGCGGCCTTTAAGCCACCAAAGTAACCCAGCACACTATTGACCACACCAAATGCTGCTGAGGCAATCCCCATTCCTGCACCCAGTTTATCCAGCGTGCTTGACTTCGAGTCTTTAAAAACTGCAGTTTGTTTTTTAATTTCACCAACACCAGCAACTCCAGTTGCTACTGTGCCAACCATCGCAGTAATATTGCTGTTGATCCCACTAAAGCTTTGACCTACTGCGCGGAGTTTATCTGCCAGGTCGGTCAGTTCTTTGACACTGCCGGTTTGGGCTGTTTTCTTAACCTTTAAAATTTCACCCTCCAGTTTGTTCTTTTCATCAGCAGTCAATTTTGTAGCACTCAGTTCTTGTTCAAGCAAGTCAATGGCTTTGAATGTGTTTTGAACAGTCATCTGCTCCAGGTTATTGAAAAGATTTTTATAAGAAGCCATTTTTTTGACATTTGCTTCGTCAGTTTTAGTCACCTCCTCGTCGCCAACCTTCAAAGCCAGCTTAGCTTGTTCTTTGTATCCCGACGCTTCCAATAAAGCTGCAGCCTTTTGATATTCTGCTACCATAGCCGCACGCGTTTCCGCATAGGCTTTATAAGTTTCCAGAAGCTTTTTTAGATCAGCCTCGGGATCTATGCCGCTATCAGGTCCTTTTTGAGCTAATGCGGCCGCACTTCCAAGGCGTTGTAAAAAACCTTCCTGAATTTTTGCCTCATCGCCGATGCCTTTGATCCGTTCACGGGTTGCTTTCAGTTCCTGTTCAATCTGAGCAGCATTGAAAGTAAAAGTTATGTCTAAATTTGAGTCGTTCATTTGCTTTGTTATTTTAATCCCAATCGTTCAGCCAGTGTATCACCGGTAACTTTTTTAGGTTTCTTTTTAATACGTTTCATTGTCGGGGCATCGGCTAACATCAGCCTGATATTTATCCAGCTGGTTCCCCACAAAATATCCTTAAAGGTCCAGCCGGTCCGTTCTGCTATGGAAAATATTACACCCCATACGCTATCTAAGCCACAGGCTTTTAACTCGTATGACTGATCTGTTGGCTCATCTTTGGTTTCATCATATTCAATGTCTCTCCCAAGCTGATAATGTGTGTAAAATCCTCAATCCCACCTTGCAGCACAACGATCTCCATCACCATGCACATGTCTCTCAGGGTCAGTTTGTTCATCAGGTAAAAAGCCAGTACAGGTGTAAATAACAAGCTTAGTAAACGATCATTTAATAAGGCGCAGGCAACCAGCTTAGCAATCGTTTTGGTGTGTCTGAGCTGCTTGCCTACGAGTTCATTAAATGGAATTTCGTTTACTTTCGCCACATCAAGCCCCAGTTGTAAATAGTAACTGCTAATCTGTACCAGTGTCCCGCCCATAGGGTTTTGTATCTTTACTGTTATTCTCTTTTTTCCAAAGAGCCGAAGCAACAGAGGTGCGGGGAAATGAACCGCCACACCTCTGTCCAGCAATGTTTCGGCAGCTCTAAACTCTACCGTATTCATTGTTATGCTGGATTACCATAACTTACAGAAGTTACTCCGGCTTTGGCAGGCTCTAATACCGTACCTTTTACGCGGATAACGTTAACATCTGTAGGACTGAAAACACCAACCAGTGTTGCTGAAACATGAACGCGTGGGAATAACCAGGTCGCGCCCTGAGCATCAATGATCTCATGAGTTTTCTCAATAATCGGAGATTTAGAAGGTTTATTCCAGATCTTATTTGGCCCGGTTCCTGTCAGGGTACCACCCATATAATTCTGCATCACCTCTACGTCAAAAGTCATGATGTCGTACTCAACGGTGATGTCTCCATCCTCATTGATCACGATAACAGGCTGGGATTTACCAGCAGCTTTAATTTTAGTCTGCGTTGCATCTGCCTGCGTAACTTTTACCGTGTTTTCTTTGATCTCTCCCGGAGAAGCTAATACTTTACCAGCATCGCCATCTACTTCTAAACTTCCTACTTTTAATGATTTAATATCTAAACTGAATTGTGACATAATATTGATTTTTAAGGGTTTAATTTTTAATGAAGGATCGGACGGTCGTCTTTTCCTTTTAATTTGTTTAACTGCTGACCCACCTGTTCAGCTCTTTTAATGACTTTTTTTGTTTGCTGCTGAAGTGATCTGCCGACAACCTCAGGCATTGTTTCAGGTTACATTCAATCCATTGCTTTTCTCATTTTTCGACTTTTAAATACACGTTTATTTATTTCTCTTTCTTTTTATTAGTCAACTCAGATCAGACCTCTACGGCATAGATATACCCCTCTACGTTCAATCCTTTTTCATTGAAATTCCTGGTAATCGTCCGTAGTTTCTGCGCCACACGGTCCCCTTCCCTGCTTCCGCTGGCATTGGTATTTCCTTCGATAGTTGTCATTGTGTTTTTGGCGTGATCAACGCTGATGACAATACCTGCATGGCCTGTAGTGCCTCTTCCCATCCGCCAGATTACAATTGCCCCGGGCTTTGGCGTTTCCCCGACAGGAAAAGTCCCGTTATTCTCGTGGTTACGTAAGGTCTGCAGCGCTCCGCCACTACAACAGCTGTTCACGATCGACTTGAAGCTTTGATGACCGCCATAAGCTTCTTTGTAAACCAGCTTGGTAAAAAAAGCACACCAGGGTGCACCTTTATACCAGCCCACATTCTTCATCTGCTGCTCAAAAACAGCGTCCCCAAAGCCTGAGTTACCTTTTAGTTCCAATTTCCCTAAATAGCTTCTTGCTATTTCAATTATTCTATTTACACTGCTCACGATAGGAGATTATTAAGTTTATCCTGTATTTTACTAATCCAATGGGTCTTCTCTTTCCCACTGATCACTGCAAGGTTTTCAAGTACACTCACCACATTTTCAAGTAAAATCTGGGAGAGCAGAAACAGATGCAGCCAATCGAACATGAGCGCTGCTGCAGCCCTTTGATGCGCCTTAAAACTTTGAGACATCACATATGGAAGCGCAATCAAAACGAGGTAATAAAAGACCTTAAAACTAAAGCGGCTAAGCTTCATGCTGCTGATCCCCTCTTTCCGGATATGCGCCGCGACTACCCCGCTGGTAACTTCTGCCATGAACACCAGGATCAACAGTGCAAAAGCATAAGTATCCAGGCCAAAAACACGGTCTATCAAAGGAAACATGACACTAAACATAGTACTGGCAATGGTTAAGCGGTATTTAGTCGTCGGCCATAAACTCTGACCTAATTCTAACCAGCTGTGGTAATCAAAAGAGCTAAGCATTCTGGTTAAAAACTGCATTAGCCTGTACAATTTGAAGTCTTGTTTTAAGGTTGATATTTAGTCGTTGTTTTCTCATTTGCTGTTCGATTATGATACAAACGTACAGCAGAAAAAAGCCCTAAAAAAACGCTGTAAAACCATCATAGCACAGATTTTAGTTTATATAGCAGTAATTACCATGATAGAATTACCCAGTTTTTTTGCCCTGTTTATAGTACCGATTTTTGAACTGTTATCACGCTTAAACGGGTCGGGGAAATCAATCCGGGAGAGCTTATTTAAAATCAGAAAAATGAAGAAAGTTTATTTAAAAATGTTGGAGCGCTTCAAAGAATTGCCTTCAATCAAACAGGTCGAAGAAGACTACGGACAACTGGAACAGAGCGACAAAATTGCAGTACTTAAATTTCCGTTTGTGGGCTTTTCTATTTCAGAACCTGTCCGCAAAAATCTAACAGCTACAAAGCAGGTTTGTGATTGTGAGATCAGCTTGCGGCTGGCACTGGATTATGGGAAGGATGTTAGTATTTCGCCTTATGATATTCAGGAAGCCCTGGAAGCGAAATTTCAAGGATGGGGAGATCAGGAAATGAACCGCTGGGAATGTAAATCCCTGGTGAAAGAACCAAGACTGGACGGGCTTGTCGTATTCAGATTCCTGTTCAAAACAGGTTATCAGAAAAGCCCTCAGTAGTTACTGCCAGTTCAGGTGCGGATATTTTTTTCTCAATGTGGTCTTGTCGGGAGACAGGGCCACAATTTCTTTCAGGTTTGCATCCCCTTCGGTCAAACAGCTGATAATGGTACTGCCACTGATAAAGAATTCCTTTTCCATATCCGCAACCGCTACATCAAATCTTTTTTTCAGGATATGGTAATAATAATAGAACCGGTGGGCCATACAATCATTGCGTTCTGTTGCATAAATATTGCGTTTCCCTTTCCGGGTTGCATCAGCTTCGAAAGCTGGTGGAAAAATTGAAGTAAGTGTCTGGCTGCCTCTGATCATCGTAATACAAATGTCCTCATTAGGTAGTAAAAATTAAAGAAAAGTTATTAAATGAAGAAAAACTCCTGAGGGGAGTTTTTCTTCATTGCCGTTAATCATCACCTAATCTTTTGATACTTTCCAAGTACCAGTTTTTAAAAAGCCTGTTGTATAAAATCAGGTCATTAAAAGCGTCTCTGCAGTGGTATAAGATCCCTATCCGGTTATGCTTGGGGAACAGGGCAATAATCTCACTATCGGCTGTCTGGTCTTCTGTTAAGATCATCACGGTAATATATTTTGCAAACAAAATATCAGGTAAACGGCTTGCGCCTTGCATATCAGCAGTGGTAACTCCGCAAACTTCTGCTACCATTTCCATTATATGTACTGGTTTCATATTGCCTGCCCTCCTTTCCTGTGATAAGCATGTACTAATCGTTTTACCCTTCTGATATCTCCTTCACTCTCATTGACAATACGGTTCAATTCAAAATCATCTGAAACCCCGTTAAGCTGCGCAATCCTTTTTAACTCACCCTGGTTATTCGCAGGAAGCTCAACGAACTTTCTGCCGATACGGCTGTACATTTCCTTATACCCTTTTTTATTCATGGTCACGCCTTTAAGAATTCTCTTCTTCAAATGATCTGTAGCCTGTAAAACAATCCCGCACTTATCTTCGGTTTCATTATAGATCGTGATAAAGAAATAAAGCAGCGGATCACTGATTTTATCCGCTTCATCGATGATGATTATCGGATTTTCTACACTTAAAATGGTTTCAAGAATGGCAGACATCATTTCATAAACACTATAACCACCACTATTTTTACCCATTGCCGTTAATAAATCTGCTAAGAATGTTTTACGGTTCAGATGCTCTTTACATTTGATCAGAAATACGTTCTGCTGATCGGCAAAAAGTCTGGCTGGTTCTGATTTACCACTTCCTTCGGCTGCTACAATGCAAAAAACTTCACTGTAATTCTTAGCGTCCTGATAGATTTTTTCTATCAATTTCATTCTGCGCGTATCCCTGGACACGATCCAGCTCTGGGATAAGTCATTTTTAATTCGTTGCTTTGTTTCTGTATTCATTTTGTCGTTTTAAAATGTTTATAATGGCCGCCTCTGCAAAGGCGGCTTTTTTTGTTAATAGAAGTCGTAGGGATTTAATTCCTCTTCAGCTTCTGGCTCTTGCGCTGCTATTTGTTGTTTTGTTGCCTGTTTAACTGCTTTTTGGCCCTTTGGCCTGATGGACTCAGCCTGATATTGACCTTCCAGATAAAGTGTTTCTGCACCCTGCTTTAAATCCTTAATTAAGATACCTGCTTGTAAAAGACTTTGAGGATCTATATGAATTTCATCTAAAATCTTTACCCTTTGCTCCAGTGTTTGCGTTAAAAGCGCTCCTATTTGCTTTTTGGCTTCAAATAAACCTCCGATTCTTTCCCGGTCACCTGTTTGATAATCTGCAATGGCAGCTGGAACTTTCTGATAAGGCCTGGCAACAAACCTCAGCCCTTTACCATCGGTGATTAAAACCTCACTAAGATTTTGAGGATCATAAATAACCTCTACTTTTTTACCATGATTCTCATAAATTACCTGGTCAGGAATATCCAAACTGATCTTCTTTCCTTCCAATACCGGCCTTAAGCCACTTGCGGTCAGCATTAGTGGTTCGCCTGCTCTTTTTTTACCCATGAGCTGAAGTTTCACAGCTGTATCAATGATTTTGACTTTACTTTTTTCAGAAGCATTGAAAGCTTTCAACCATTCTTGTTGTCTGCTTATACCAGTTTTAGGATTAGGTTTCATCCGCATCACCTTGATAAATGTTTCCACGATAGCTGGCATTTCTTCTATTTTAGGATAATCCTTTGAAGCCTGTACCACATATTCAGCACTCAAACGCTCCTTAGCAGTGATATTTTTACCTGCATAATTATTAGAAGGCATTGCTTTTAGCACCTGGTGCCACTCTACGCCAAAACTTCTCTCGATGTACTTTCCTTGTGGTACGCCATGAGCCTGCGGAGTGAATATTGCTACTTTACTATAAAATTCAGCCAGTTTGTTTTTCAGCTTGACATCAAGTCCCCAGCGATCGGTTTGCAGCTGATGCGGCAAATAATAATTGCCCGTCAGCGTCTGAATGTGATTCATTGCATTCCGAAAAGCTTCATAAATCAATTCGTGCGTTACCCGATCTCCAACAGCATAACCCAGTATATAGTCATTATAAGTATCAGTGATTACGTACAGCATTGGGCGATAGTATTTGCTTTTCTTTGTACCGCCAAGCTCTGTCCAGGTTTCAGTTTCAAAAAACAGGTCTAAGCAGTTATCATCTGCGTTGACAAAAAGCAGTGGCGCTGAAGCCCTGTCTCTTTGTATATGTTTACTGTATTTGCTATACGCATTTTTCCTACCTTCTCTGGATGCGGCAAGAATATGTTCATTCCTGTTTTTAAAGTATCCAATAGCTCCTGGTGTTACCTGATGCTGACCATTTGATTCTGCAAATTTATTATAGGCCGCTGCCACTACGGTATAGTCATGCTTCCTGGGATCAGATAAAAGCTTCAGTAAAACAGCTTCTGCTGCTGCTCCTTTAATCTTCTTCGCGTTACCATTTCCAAATCTGAACTTTTCGATCAATAGCTCATATTGCTGCGCCGGCTCAGTTAACTCCTGATATTGTTTAAGTTTTTCTTTTAATCTTTTTGCATTCGCGGGTATGCCGATCTCTTGCGTGCGGATCAGTTCTGTAACTATATCCCAAAACACAGCTAAACTAATTTTCAGTTCTCTTTTAAGTGCTTTTTTATCATTTGTAAAGTCCGACAGCATATTCAGCCAGCTCGCGGCCCTGGTATACCGGTCTACATAATTGATTTGTCTTTTTCCATTAATATCTTCATCACAAGCCGGCAGCTTTAATCCATTAGGCAATACATAATGTTCATAGAATTTTTGCGCTTCATAGTCCCAGTTGATTAAGTTCAACACAGGCTTTTTAGCCAGGTATTCATAAGGATCACCGTATTTCGCCCTGATCACCTGCTTACGGTTTTCTTTGAGTGCTTCATACTCAATATATACTTTGCGGCCATTGCCACCCAGCCCGTGGACGATAATGTTATTACGCCGCTTATCATTCTTATAAGAATCCAGCCCAAACAGATCAACATATTCACCATAGGTAAGCGCTATCTTATTATTGCTTATATATTCCATACGTGTTGTCTTTTGTTTTTCTGACACATGTCGTTTTTATTTTTCTTACCTTCGATTATTGTTCGGTTAAGTTCACAATTATACAGATATTCTGTATTAAAAGAAAATATATTTTCAAATCGTACAGAATATCTGTAACAAGCACATAGTCAATTGGAGAAAACAATTAATCAGCGGTTTAAAGAGGTGGTTGACTTCCTGACAAGGGATAAAATAGTCAAGAGTAAGAAGGATATTGCGCTGCAACTAGGTATAAGTCAATCTTATCTTTCAGAGATTCTGAATAATAGAATTAAGATCAGCGGAGATTTTCTACAGATATTCTTTAATAAATTCGGAATAAACCCTAATTATATCTTTGGTACATCCTCAGATATTTTAGTGCAGCCATCAAATCTGCTGGCAGAACCGCAGGCTGTTTATTCAAAAACAACAGGGTCTAAAAATGACACCCCAGCGCTGCAAAAACATGACACCCCAGCTGACCCCCCAAATCTTAATTTCGGCGTACCAAAAGTAGTGTCGGTGAATGAGAACAATGAGGAGCTGATCAGTCTGGTCAATGTAAAAGCAGCAGCCGGTTATCTGAATGGTTATGCGGACCCGGAATACATTGAGCGTTTACCTACTATCCGTATGCCGGGGATCAAAGGTGGTTCACACAGAGCATTTGAAATCAGAGGCCATTCTATGTCACCCACCATGCACAACTCTTCTATAGCTATAGGGAGGTGGGTAGAAAGCTTTGATGATATTCGTGACAGATATGTTTATATAGTAATTACAAGCTCAGAGGGTATTGTAATGAAAAGGGTATTAAACAGAATTCATGAAACAGGAAAACTTATCTTATTATCTGATAACCAAAACAAAAGAGAATATCCTAATATAATTTTAGATGTTTCTGATGTACTGGAGGTCTGGAAATTAAGGGCCGGGTTTATATTTGAATTCCCTGAACCCGGAGAACTTTACAACAGGTTCAATGACCTGGAAGCCAAAGTCTCCATTATGCAGGACCAGATGTTAAGAATGTTTAAACCCTAACAATCAGGATCAAATAAGCTACCTGAGCACAAATGGTTTTTACAGGCTTCATGCGCATCAGGATTTAAACTCTTGTTTAACAAGGTGATTCTGGTAGTTCAGCATAATCCTGTTGACGCAACTGGTTTTAATTGGCTTATACTAGCGTAACTGAAACAATCAACTGATTAATTCTTGCTTATAAACAAAAAGGGGTGGGTATCTTAAAGATACCCACCCCTTTTGTATTAACTTATACTTTAAGACTATAATTTGAAACCGTAAGCGATACGCAAAGCGATCTGTCCTACACTTTTGTTATCATAGTTATTTGCGTAACGTAATGCGTCACCTTTACCAGTATTTTCATACTTCAAACCTAAGTCTAAACCATTACTCCATGAGTAACCTAAAGTTGGTGCATAAAGGAAAGTTGTTTTTGAATCTTTAGATACGCCAAAAGCAGCACCTACTTCACCCATTGCATAGATACCTGAACCACTAGGATCAAAGAAATACTTTAAACCAGTTTTCACAGGAATGTAAGCATAGTCAGGAACTTCAATATTATTGATAGCGCCAACACTATATACACGGTCTTTAGCAAAATAGTGATTATAACCAGTAGCAATCGGAACCGATAACTGCTTAGTTACGTCAAACTGTGCACGTACATCGATACCTGCAGCAACACTATAATTGTTGTTGGTAGGGATACCTATATTTGCACCGATACCTATTTTTTGAGCACTAACATTAGTTGTAAAGAATATTGCCACAACAGCTGCTGCCGAAGCAAGAAATTTAGTAGAAACTTTCATTTTATTATATTTATTCATGTGTTTTGACGATTGACAATTTTTATCAACCTTTCATGGGGTAAATACAAAATGTATGCCACTACGGTAATCCGCAGCTTATTTCACTTATCAAACAAGCCTGAAACCTGTGTAAGTGGCATTTTTCAAAATACAAGGATCTTAGGTCTTAAGCAGCAACCTTAAATCCTTCAAGCCTGAGCAAAGAATGCGTGATACACTTCTGTAACAGCCCCTTACCGCTTGAATGATTCGCTGTATAATTTAACAACTTCATCGGTTAACTGCGCAGTATCCATAGCGGAATCAAGCCAGTTTATCATAATACCGTCTTTTTCCATTTTTCTGAAAAAAGTCATTTGCCGCTTCGCGAATTGACGGATTGCGATGTACAATTTCTCTTTTAAGTCTGGTAAAGTGAGCTTATTTTGAAGATATTCAGTGATGAATTTATATTCCAAACCATAAAACAGCAGCATTTCAGCACTTACACCACGCTGTAAAAGCCCTTGTACTTCTTCTATCAATCCGTTATCGAAACGTTCATTTAACCTGTTATAAATTTTCTCCCGCCGGGAATCAACTTCTCCTCCCAGGCCAATGACCAAAGGATTCAGTAAGGGACGGTTTTCTTCCACTAAGGTATGTTGCTGTAAGTAGGCTGCAATTTCAATGGCCCTGACTAGTCTCTTGGCAGAAGAAAGATCTGCATGTGATGTTAATGCAGCCGGATAACCAGCCAATATTTTACGCAATGCTTCAATATCGTGTGCAGGAAGACTGGCTCTTAATTCTTCATGGACAGGAACAGCTGTATATTGATGGTTTTGCAGGATACTATGTATGTACATCCCTGTGCCCCCACATAATACCGGAACTTTATGCCGCCGGTTAAGGTCATCAAATATTTGATAGAAGTCATCCTTAAATGAATTCACATTATAACTCTCTCCTGCTTCTCTGATATTAATCAAATGATAGGGAATGAATTTTTCACCGGCTTTGTATTCATGCAGATCTTTTCCGGTTCCAATATCCATATCTTTAAATACCTGCCTGCTATCTGCACTGATCACCTCACCATCCAATACATTGGCCACACTAACAGCAAGTTTGGTTTTTCCTGAAGCTGTTGGCCCGAGTATGATTAAAAGCAGATTTTTCTCTATTTGCATGGTATGATATATTTCAGGTTCCCCATATTAAAAATACGGCTATAGTTTAAAGAGTTTAAGTAGGCTGTTTTCCCGGGATCTGTTAATTTTTCGGTAGCGATCGTAATTTCTTCTGGCAGACGATGAGGAAAATAGCGGATGTAATGAAGCCGGTCCAGCCATATTTCTGCAGGGGGAATTTGTCCGACCAGCTCAAAACCAAGTTTCGTATAACCTTTGCCATAAGACCAGTCTAAATCTGCATAGGTCATCACATCACTCGGAAGGATAGTTCTGATCAGATGTTTGATTAATTTACTTAACCCGCCTTGTACCGTAAAACCATCAGCAGTAGCAAACCTGATCAGTTCAACAGAAGTATAGTCCTCTTGTTTCCTGGTCATATTCCGTTTGCCGCTAAAAGTAGCCACAGCAACAAACTGACCTGCAAAAACTAAGGCATACCGATGCCTTGCTTTAGCTGATCCCTGCAGATGATTCTCTTTCAAAAAAGTATCAGCTTCTGGCTGAGTAATGCTCAACACGGTAGTTTTCCTGCCATGAATTCTTTGATTCTTTCCCAGCAATGCACTAATCCGGCTCAAAATCTGTGCAGGTTTAGTAAACCATATATCCTCCCAAAGTTGAATGAGTTGTTTACCCGAAGCCGCATATGCTTGCTGTAATGCTAACGTTTCCGCCACGCCGGGATGATCGGCTATACTTAACAAGTTAAGATACAATTCATCATTATCCCGGAACTTTAATAAAAGAAAAGAGTCAGAAGTATAAAGTTCTGACTCCATGCCAATATCCAGTAACGCTTGTTTAAGCTCTTGTTGCCAGCTTATTTTTTCTACACTCACTCTTGTTTTTTATTTATAGCAATACCTGCTCTTATAAGCTCTGCTCAATTTTAAGCTGCCCTATACCCACTCGTGCTCTTTGAATATTTTGTAACCAGCAGCAACTTTATCCTCTATTAAATTCAAAGTTACATCGTCCAGTTCTTTAATAAGCATAGCCCGCTCATGCTGAGGCACGGTATCAGGTAAAAGCTCAAAAGCTACATGGTCGTCTTTAATCTCTATACTGAGAAAAAACACGCCTGGTTTATCCTCTCCGTCTTTCCCCGCAGGCGCAGCGGCCCAAAGATCGTATTTCTGATCACTATTTTCCCCATCATTGAATCCTAAAGTGGTATATGGTTGTAAAGTTGCCCTGATTGTTTGAAAAATTTCTATAAGATCCGTTTTCATAGCTTTGATATTTTGAATTTCACAGGTATAACAAGCATTAAAAACTATTGTTTACCATTCTCTGCATTTAGCCACCATTTTTTATCCGGATAAGCTCCACCCAGCACAAAGGTTTCTCCCATTAAGGGAGTGGTTATCTGCTGAGCTGATTCTTCAGCACTTTTAGAAACGCGTATAATAGAGTCATTCCAATCATGCAAAGCCAGCGTGAACTTTCCCCAGTGCACAGGTAAAAGCACTTTTGCTTTCAAATCTTTTGCCGCCATCACTGTTTGTTCAGGAAACATATGGATCAGAGGCCATAATTCATTATACTGTCCGCATTCTAAAATTGCCAGATCAAAAGGGCCGTGTTCTTCGCCAATAAGCTTAAAATGGCTGTCATAGCCCGAATCTCCACCTAAATATAATTTATGTTCAGGAGTTTCCAGGATAAATGAAGACCATAAAGTCCGGTTACGCTTGAATAATCTCCCCGTAAAATGTCTTGCCGGTTTTGCCGTGAATTTAAGACCAGATAAAACAGCTTGCTCCTCCCATGCCAGTTCTGTAATTTTCTCAGCCGGAATTCCCCAGCGGCTTAAATGAGAGCCTGCACCGGCCGAGGTCAGGAAATGTTTTACGCTATCCTTCAGCTTTAATATACTTTGATAATCCATATGATCATAATGATCATGGGTGATCAGCAGCACATCAATTGCAGGAAAATCTTCTGCCTTGATAAAATCAGTACCCGCGTATTGCTTTTTACCGATAAAAGAAAACGGAGAAGGTGTTCTACTAAATACCGGGTCCACCAGTACTTTTAAAGTATCCAGTTGTAATAGATAAGAAGAATGTCCGAACCAGGTTACTTTCGCGCCTGATACGGAATCGAGATGGGGTGAAGCATGTGGTAAAACAGTTGCCGGCCTGCTGTCAGGATTGCCCTTCAGCATAGCTTTGAAAATAGCCAGATAGCCACCTTCGGGCACCATAGGTGTTAAAGATTGATTTTGCAGTTCATCACCTTCCGCATTTGGCAGCCGCCGGATACGTTCCAGTCTTGCACCTTGCGGCAAACGACCAAAAACTGGTAAGGTTAAAATAGCATAAACCAATATGGATAATGCGCAGAGAATAAATAAAGTGATATACATAGGTTTAGAATAGCTAATCATGAAGACTATGTAATAACATCTGTTTATTCATGCTTACATAGAAATTCCGGAACGAATATAACAATTGGATGAAGTATCATGCCCCGGAAATTTATTAATATTGCACGGGCCTGTTAATTAGCAGCACCTTTTTTATTTAAAACACCGACTAAACTTCAAACAGCGCAAATAATGAGTGTTAATACTGTTTTTCTAAACCATGCTTTTGTAGAGGAAACTCAAGCCTCCTTATTAGTGACTGACCTTTCTATACAAAGAGGCTATGGAATATTTGACTTCTTTAAAACAATAAATGGCAAGCCCGTTTTCTTGGATGATCATATCGCACGCTTTTATAATTCTGCAAAAAAAATGCACTTGCAGATTAGTCAAACACCTGCAGAATTAAAGGGTATCATTGCCGAATTGATGCAGAGAAATAATTTACCGGATTCCGGAATTAAGATGACTTTAACTGGTGGTTATTCCGGGGATGCCTATACCCTGCCAACAGCACAAAATCTGATCATTACCCAAACTGCCCTAAGTATCCCTAAGGGGCTTCAGGAACAGGGCACTACTTTGGTTACTTACCCTTATCAAAGACAGTTAGCAGAAATGAAAACACTGGATTATTCTATGGCCATCTGGCTACAACCGTTTATTAAGGAGCATCATGCGGATGAGGTATTGTATCAGTATGATAGCTTTATTAAAGAAACACCAAGGGCAAACTTTTTTATAGTGACTACTGAAGGCGAAGTTGTTACTGCTAAAGACAATATTTTAGCCGGGGTGATCCGCAAAAACATCCTGAATCTTGAAGACACCGTTTTTCAACTGACCGAACGTGAGTTTAGCCTGGAAGAGCTTTACAATGCAAGTGAGGCCTTTATTACCAGTACAACCAAAAACATACTTCCGGTACTAAAAGTAGATGGAAAAGAAATTGGTGATGGAAAAGCGGGAAAGGTTACAGCGCAATTATATGATTTGCTGCTGGAAAAAATAGGATAAACTCAACAATACAGTATTCAGCAAATAAGTTAAAAAAAAGACTTATTTGCTTTAAATCAGGGCAAATAAGTCTTTATATCTTAAAAAAAGGGGAGCACTATACCACTGCCGGATCTTCTTTCTTCGGTACTAGTTTTTCTGCCAGACCAGCTCCTGCGGCAAGCAATTCATTGGTAATTGACCTTGTATATTCGGAGATTTCTGCTTTAAAGTCTGCAACCGAGGCACCAGACCGGATTTCTTCCAGTCTCTTCTCCCACGAACCAGTCAATTCTGCCTGTGCAATCTTCTGGTCTTTCACGACATCGTAAACTGCCAGTCCTTTAAAAGTCGGGACAAGATTTCTTTTCTCCCGCATAATATATTCCCTGGTGATCAGGGTTTCGATAATTGAGGCCCTGGTTGCCGGAGTTCCCAGTCCGCTATCTTTCATCGCATAACGAAGTTCTTCGTCTTCAATCTCTTTCCCGGAAGTTTCCAGCGCTTTTAATAAGGAGGCCTCATTATACAAAGGTTTAGGCTTAGTCTGTTTTTCTAATAAGGCCTTTTCTACGATAGGCAGCAGCTCTCCCTTTTTAACCTTTGGAAGAGAAGGGTTATCCTCATCTTTTTTATCTTCTTCTTTATCATTTAATACCGAGCGCCATCCTGCGGAACGGATAACTGTTCCGTTAGCAATAAACAGAGAACCGGATTCAATAGTAATTTTAGTCACTTCCTTTACACATTCCTGATGGAAAGCTTCCAGCATACGGCCTACCACCATATCATAAACAGCTTGTTTATCGGCGCTTAAATGAGCAGCAGGCTCCCCGGTTGGTAAAATGGCATGGTGATCCGTAACTTTTTTCGCATTCACGCTCCTTTTATTCAAAGGTATAGTCATCAGAAACTCTGCCTGTTTTCCAAAATCCGGATGTGTGGTTAGCTGCGTAATCAACTGAGGAACACCAGCAAAAACATCGTCTCCGATATATCTGCTACCTGTCCTTGGATAGGAAACCAGCTTACTTTCATATAAATTCTGCAGCAAATTAAGGGTCTGATCTGCGGTATAACCTTTACGCTTGTTAGCTTCCTGCTGTAAACTACTTAAATCATGCAATAACGGAGGCGGCTCTTTACGTGGCTTGGCTTCCACATCCAGGATCTTTCCTCCTGTGGAAAATCCAGAGCCTACATCTTCAATCTTATCAAATAAAACCTGCGCTTCCTCTTTGACATTGAAGTTGACCGTAGAAACAGCCTTAAAAAGCTGCCCGTCTTTATCCAGCTGTATACCCAGCTGATAATATAATTGGGGTACAAAATTCTTTGTTTCAATAAACCTGGAGCAGATCATTGCTAAAGTTGGGGTCTGTACCCTGCCCAGGGAAAGCACTGACCTTGCACCGGCCGATATACTTAAGGCCTGGGTGGCATTCATTCCGACCAGCCAGTCAGATTCTGACCTGCAGTGTGCTGAATTAAATAAAGTATCATAATCAGTACCGGGTTTGAGATTCCGGAATCCTTCTTTAATAGCTTCATCAGTCTGCGAAGAGATCCAAAGTCGTTTAAAAGGTTTTTTACATTTCAGGAAATAATAGATATAACGGAAAATGAGTTCACCTTCCCGCCCGGCATCCGTTGCGACGATAATCTCTGTAGCTTCATCAAATAGCTTTTTGATAATATCGAGTTGTTTTCTGACCCCGGGATCTTCCACAAAACCATCCTTGGTTTTAATTTTCCGGATTGCCAGTTTAAATTTAGCCGGAAGCATTGGCAGATGTTGCCTTCTCCAGCCAATAAAGCCGTATTCCTGCGGAGGTGCCAGTTGCAGCAGATGTCCGAATGCCCAGGTGAAAGTATAACCTTTCCCCTCAATGTACCCGTCTTTTCTACCCGTTGCGCCAAATACTTTAGCCAATTCACGTGCAACGGATGGCTTCTCTGCAATTACAATCTTCATCTATTCTCCTTTTTTAGAATCACTAAATTTCATCAAAATACTTCACATTAAAAAACCATTAACTCGTTTCCCGGCCGTATTCAACTGCCTAAAGGACTCAAAGAATATGATGTCAATAAACAGGTCATATGCTTTTTAACTCTCATTATCAAGCAGATCTGACACAATAACAAGTACTTGTAAAGAACACGAAAGGATGTTGAAAAAAAGGTGAAATCATCAGGAAAGAGAATTCCATTCTAAGGACTAAAGAAAAATCAGCGGCTTAATATTCCTGTGGTTTTATAGTGGAGACAACAAATCCAAACCAACTTTAAAAGTATTACAATGTGCGTCTACAATATCTTTAATAGCTGGTGAATATCCGCCTCCCATACTTACTTGTACCGGCAATCCCTTATCTTTGCAAAACTGAAAAACCATGCTGTCCCGCTCTTTACATCCCTGTTTACTCATGCCTAGTTTCCCTAACTTATCTGTAGACAAAACATCCACTCCAGATAAATAAAACACAAACTCCGGCCTGTGCCGCTCATATAACTCAGGCAATACATGCGCAAGCAGTGAAAGATAAACATCATCGCCGGTCCCCACATCCAATCCTATATCCCAATCAGAAACTTCCTTGCGGAAAGGGAAGTTCTTTTCCCCGTGCATAGAAAAGGTGAATACCCCCGGTTCATTCTCCAAAATCTGGGCTGTCCCATTCCCCTGATGCACATCTAAATCTATAATCAGAATCCGTTTATAAATCCCCCTGTTCAGCAGATAATTCGCCGCAATTGCCTGATCATTCAGCAAACAAAATCCTTCTCCCCAATCAGAACCTGCATGATGCGTACCACCGGCTATATTAAAAGCCAGACCATACTCTTTCGCAAATAAAGCTCCGTCAATAGTTCCCTGAGCTATCCTCAGTTCACGTTCCAGCAATTGCGCATTCAGCGGGAAACCGATCCTCCGCTGCTCTCTTGGTGGTAAAGTAAAATCCCTCAGCTGCTCCCAATAAGAAAGATCATGTGCTAACAGTACGATCTCTTGCTGCAACTGTTCGGGGGCAAAAAGCTGATCAGCAGTAATCACCCCCTCATGTAGTAGCTGCTCTGGTATGAGTTCGTACTTTAACATAGGAAAACGATGCCCCTGTGGTAAAGGATGTGCATACAAAGGATGATAAGCTATTTTTATCATTTAGTTCAGAATCTCCCCCACGTGTTTTTCAATATTATTACAGATCTCATCCACAGGCAAATCATTTGCATCCTGTCCAAATGGATTTTCTATTTCCTCAGCAATCAGCTCCAAACTCGCCAGTACATATAATATAAAAGGTACAATCGGGATTACGAAATAACCCAGGCTAAATACCCAGCCAAATGGTAAGGTAATTACATAGATAAACAAGAATTTTTTGATAAAAGCACTATAAGAAAAAGGAATAGGTGTTTTCTTGATCCGCTCACAACCTCCGCAAATATCTGTAAAGCGGTTCAGATCACCACTCAATATAATCAACTGTTCTGCAGAAATCTTGCCCGCAGCCTCCAAATCAAAAACCCGTGCAGAAAGACTCGCTGCGACCTGGTTAGGAATATGCTTCCCTCCATCAACCTCCACTAAAAAACTGTTCTTACCAAAATACTGCTTTTCCCGCAAGTGTTCTTTCAATGCAAAAGCGTACTTAGGAATCGCATAGCTGAAATACTCATATTCCTGTTCTCCTAACTTCAGCGATTTGATCTTGATAGCCAGGTTACGGCTGATATTTGTCAGCTCTCCTAATAATCTCCTGCCCTCCCACCAGCGGTCATAGGATGTATTCGTCCGGAAAACCAATAACATGGAAATCACAAAACCCAGCAAACTGTGCATCATCCCAATATTCTTGACCGTCGCTGTTTGCGCCAGTTTTAAGAAATGGAGTTCCGTATAAGCGATGATGCCAGAAAATACAGCAACACTAAGCATCAGCGGCCATAACTTCCGGAATGTATCTGCTTTATGGATATGAAAAATAAACGTGAACCAATCTTTAGGATTGTAATTTATCATACAGCTATCTCTTTACTTATTTTTAATAACAACTCACCCGTCAGGAATACGTCCTCAAAAGAATTATACAAGGGTACAGGGCTCAGACGTATTACATTCGGCTCTCTCCAATCTCCTAATACATTATGCGCAACCAATTTCTCAAAAACCCCTTTTGCATTTCCTGAAGCAATTATAGAAACCTGCGTACCCCGGTCATTTTCATTTTCGGGCGTAATTACTTTATACTGCTGATGACCGATAGCCAGGTTTACCTGGTCTATGATATAAATCAGATAAGCAGTTAAAAGCTTACTCTTATCTCTGATCGGACCCATAAAACCTGCGGCCTCAAAAATTTGCAGTGAAGCATGATATAAAGCCATTGGCATCACCTGCGAGCAGCTAATTTGCCAGCCATCTGCTCCTGGTTCAGGTACAAAGCCCTTTTCCATTTTAAAACGGGTAGACTCCTGATAGCCCCACCATCCCGCAAAACGGTTAAGTGTATCGTCTTTAAAATGTTTCTCATGAACAAAAATGCCGCCTATTCCACCGGGACCACTATTCTGGTACTTATAAGAACACCAGCAGGCAAAATCTATATCCCAATCATGTAACTGCACAGGCACATTTCCTGCAGCATGGGCAAGGTCAAATCCAACCAATGCGCCAGCGGCATGACCAGCCTCAGTAATAGCCTTCATATCAAACCATTGGCCAGTAAAATAGTTAATACCGCCAAACAAGACCAGTGCCAGCTCATCTGCATTTTCAGCGATGCGGGCAACAATATCTTCGGTGCGCAAAGTATATTCACCGGCTCTGGGCGCAATTTCAATAATAGCCTCTGCAGGATCATATCCATGAAAACGAACCTGGCTTTCCAGCGCATACTGATCAGAAGGAAAAGCACCGGCCTCCATAATGATCTTAAATCTTTTTTGCTGTGGTCGATAAAAACTAACCAGCAACAAATGAAGATTAACCGTTAGCGTATTCATCGGGCAAACCTCAGCAGGAAGCGCACCTACAATCGGTGCCATTAACTGCTTAAGCTCTTTATGATAAAACATCCATGGACTGTCTCCTTCAAACCAGCCTTCTACTGCCAGGTTTTGCCAGTTGTCCAGTTGTTTGCCCAGCACTTCACGTGCCGATTTGGGCTGAAGGCCAAGTGAATTGCCACACAGATATATAAAAGGTTTACCATTTTGCTGTGGAAATAAAAACTCATCACGGAATTTCCGCAACGGGTCCTGTTCATCCATTGTTTTAGCAAATGATAATGTATTTTGAAAATTCATATTTTTTGTAATTATTCAGCTCAGTGTAATGCTTTCTGCAATTTTAACAAAATAAATAAATGATTTAATTATTATGGTTTGAAAACTGGTCAATAATTTCCATCACGGTCACTCCATCTTCCGCTATACAAGGGTTTGCCGATTGGTTTAAGAAATAGCGAACGGTCGCCTCAATCATTGGTTGTTGTACATGCTGAAGCGGATCGAAATTAAAGAACGTTGTTTCCCCGTTAACTGTTAACTCTATTTTACCCGGTCCAAAAACAGCAAAAGAAATTGTTCCTTTTGATCCGGTGATTGTACAAAGGTCTTTTTGAGTGGCTACGGGCATATCAAAACACCAGGTTCCATTAAAGAATATATTGTTTTTGAATTTCAAAACTCCTGTAACCAGATCATCTGCCTGGTATAAGCCACCCTGATTACCTGAAATTCCAATTGCTTTTTCAATTGGCCCGAAAAAGTATAACATCAGGTCTAATTGGTGCGGTGCAATATCATGAAATAGTCCACCACCAGCAATTGCAGGATCTAAGCGCCATTGTATTTTCGGATCTGCTAATTCCTTCGCAGTCAGAGACGGCTGTAAATAATCAAGCTTAATAAATTTCACCGTTCCAATTGCCTGCTCTTTAAGCAGGGCTTTAATTTTTTTAAAAACTGGCTGTTCTCTGCGGTAATGTGCGATGGTCAGCTTCCCTGCATACAATGAAGCGGCTTCAACCATTTTTTTACCCGCCGCTGCATGCACAGCCATTGGTTTCTCAACGTAAACTGATTTCCCTGCTTTTAAGGCTGCAATGGTCAGTTCTTCGTGCGATAATGGTGGGGTGGCAATGTATATGGCATTGATTTCCGGATCATCAATTAATTCTTGTGTGCTGCTATACCATTTTGGGATTTGATGTCTTTTTGCATAATCTTCAGCCTTTTCAGCATTTCTGCTCATTACAGCTACCAGGCTGGAATCAGCAACTTTCTGAAAAGCGGGGCCGCTTTTAACTTCTGTCACGTCCCCACATCCAATCATCCCCCATTTTATTATATTCTGCATCTTATTCAGTTTAAGCTGGTAAATATGATAAAAATCTGCCTGCTTCATGCAGGTTAAAATCCCTTAGGCTCTAAAATAAAAAGCGTATAACCACTGCAGACATGCAGCGGTTATACGCTTTTCTAATCGCTAATAAGCTTAGACAGCCTGCTGCCTGGCTTCCATGGCAAAAGCCACAGGATTAACCAGAGTTCCAATGACTTCGGGAGTGGGTACGTCTGTACTTTCACTATAGCCGTGTGTCAATAAACGAACTCTATTGATGCAAACCCTCGCAAATTCAGGGACAAATAAGTCAAATTTCGAGAATTTATCCGCCAGTTCAGGATTTTCTTCCTGGAACTCTAAAATAGTATCCGCTACGTTTTTCCAGAATTCTTCCTCCTCTAAACCGACATAAGAATGGAAAACATTGCTTAAGTACCGGAATACAGCATCAAAAATTCCTGATAAAATGAATAACGGAGCTAATTCATCGTCGATTTCTCTCAATACATTAACCAGATCTTCCGGCAATTTCGCTTTCGATTCTTCGGTCAATACGATCTCTTCTACGAAATCTTTGATGATAATCCGCTGAGGGATATAATCTTTCATCACCATAATGGTGTTCTCTCCATGCGGACTAAAGAAAAAGGCATGCTTATAAAATATTCTTAAAATAGGTTTAAGGTAAGCCTTTAAATAAGCCTGAAGCCATTCTTTCGGAGTAATCCCCGATTTTTCAATCATGGCTCCAACCAAACTTTTCCCCTGGTCATCGACGTACAGCAAACTCGCCATCGTCATAATTTTTTCTCCTTCCTGAAGATAATTCTCAGCACTTTCTCTCCAGATAACACCCAAAAACTCCTGGTATTGATAAGGAGACTGCGGGATCGCACTGTATTGAGGATGAGTATACGCAGCAGTGGCTACCTCTCCTAATAAAACTACTTTAGTTTCCTTCAGATAGTCATCACCATCCAGCATATCCTTTGCCCATTGGGTAACTCTTGGCGCAATCGCCAGTTTTTTAGGCGACAAACCTCTGAATATCGAAGTATTTAAAATAGAGATTGCCGTTTTAACGTAGTGTTTGCGTGGATTACTGATATTGAAAAAAGTACGGATACTTTGCTGACATTTATATAAATCTTTTCCTAGAGCCAATGGCACAACATATTGACAGGCAATATCATGGGCAAGTTGTAAGACGATTTTATTATTCCATTGCCACTCATGTACAGGAATAAACAGGTAATCAGCAGGATTTAAATTTTGCGCGCTTAGTATTTCATTAAACTCGTTGATCTGCTCAAAACCTAATTCATCTTCGTAAAAAGATGCCATATCTATAGATGCCAGCGATTTAAAGTCAGCACGTTTTTGATGAACGGCTAACCATGCTAATTGCGTTGACTGCCCTGCTTCTGGCGCATATTTTCCCTGATCACTATGGTTAAACCCAATTCTGCCTTTATTAATCGTTGCCCAGGGGTGCCCGTCCATCTGACTTTCAATAGTCTGATAATCAGCATCAGCAAGCTGATCTGCAGTTAAACGTCCTTTTTCATGGATAAACGCATCAGCATACAAGGTATTCAGCGTTTCTTCCACGAAATGTGCCATGGTAAATGATTTCACGCCAAAAGTTTGCTGTGTTTCTGTGAAAAATGCTGGTGCATTATTTAAAGGTACAGCTGTTTCATCCACAATTTTACGCAGTGATTCTTTCTGGATATGCCAGTAGTCCAAAGCGCGAAGACTTGCAGCAAAGGTGTAATAGATATTTTCGTGATCCGTATTTAAACGGAAATGCGTTAAACCAGCAGCATCTGTTTCTGTAATTTCAGGTACTGCAAGTTTTTCGTGCATAAGTTCTACAATAGCCTTGGCGATATAATTTAAATTCACCTTAGCCCAAACTGCTTTCTTAAGCGGTTTAATATTGTCAAAATGATTGTAATTCATGTTCTGTATTTTAACTTTAGACAGCGACTTAAACTGCCAGGTTTTCTGTTGAAAGAATATCTTTAAGTGGGTTTTCTGATTCATCGGCCGTTGCCACACCAAAAGTCTGGAAGGCAATTTTTTTCTCAACTTTATAAGCTTCTCTGCCTAACACGGTATTGATAATTGAGGAGTTCCGGTAAGCCCCCATCCCTAAATCTGGTGTCACAAAGCCATGGGTATGCAGTTCTGCATTCTGAACAAAAATTTCATCGCCATTGGTATCGATCGCATAATTGCGCCCTACTCCATATAAATTGTCTTCATTCCTTGAAATCCGGTGATGAATGCCTTGCAAGAAAGCAGGCTCTTTGTATTTATAACCGGTAGCTAATACTACAAAATCAGTTTGCTCCACAAATTCTTTTTCTACCTCTGTATGGTAAAAATGTAAGTTAGCGCTGCCATCTTCGGCGGTAGTGATATTATTGAGCTGGCAATTTGGACTTAACTTCACGTTTGGTTCTTCACCATCTACACTTAATTCATATAGTTTATCAAAAATCTGATTGATCAAACTATAATTGATGCCTTTAAACAGTGAATTTTGCTTGCTCAATACTTGTTTGCGTTTTCCATCAGGCAGATTATAAAAATGGTCTACATATTCTGGTGAAGTAAGTTCTAAGGTAAGTTTTGAATATTCCATCGGGAAGAAACGGTCCGGCCGGGTAAACCATTTCAATTTTAATCCATTTTCAGTTTCCGGCAAAAGGTCATAGAAAATTTCTGCGGCACTCTGTCCTGAGCCGATAATACTTACACTTTGCTGCTTCAGCAGTTCACTCTTTTTATTCAGATAAGCAGCGGTATGGATTACATTTACGTGTTTGCCTGGCTCCACAAAGTCTGGCATTTTAGGGATCGTCCCAGTACCTAAAACAAGTTTACGGGTATAATAAACCTGTTTTTCTAAGTTCCGCTGATCTTCTACAATCAGTTTGTAAAGTTGCGTTGCTTCATCATAATCAGTACTTAAGACTTTCTGATTAAACTGGCAGGAAGGCAATTGTGCGATCACCCATTTGCAATAGGCATTGTATTCTTTACGCAGGATATAAAAATCTTCCCGGATATAAAATTTATACAAACGGTCAGTTTGTTTGATAAAATTCAGGAAACTGTAAGGGCTTGTGGGGTCTGCTAAAGTTACCAGGTCGGCCATAAAGGGAACCTGAAGGGTAGCATCGTTCAACATCATTCCAGGGTGCCAGTTAAAAACCGCAGCCTGATCGAAAAATATAACCGACAAATCTTCTAAAGGTGCTGCCAAAGCGGCCATCCCCAAATTAAAGGGGCCGATACCAATACCTATGATGTCGTAAATCTTTTGTGTTTTCATTTATTCTCAGAATTTATACTCCGGCCACCTGGCCCATTAACGCTACATCTTTACTTTCCGGGAATTTTTCCCAATACCATTCGCGATAGCAAAAAGTTAAGTTTGCATCCTTAGCTGGCATTTTTATAACACGCTGGAATTTGAAACCCAGCCTGGTCACGAAAATGTGCATGGCTCTGGACTCGACAGCCGCTTCACCTATACATTTCCCGACAACAGGATTCAGAAATACCATATCCATGATCATTTGCCCGATACAGAAACTGTATTTTTTATTCTTATCGGTCGGGGCAATTAATAAGTGTGCCCCATAATCTGTGGCTAGAGCTTCATAATAAGCGCCTACAGTATCACGCATTGGCCAATAAGGTTCAATAGTGAAAGTAGGTTCGCCATTAATTTCCCCGATAATACTATGTGAATGATCACTTGGGATCAGGGTACGGTAAAAGGTTTCCAGCGCTTTGATTGGCCCGTCCATTTTCCAGATTGGTTTGGCGTGCTCCTGGTTAAACCAGTCATGTGCCATTTCCAGATCTCTGTCTACATCAAATGAACGCAGCGAGATCGTAATGTCTTCTTTAGGAAAATATCTGCTGTAAATGACTTCATCAATTTTCGGTTTGATCAGGTTATCACAAAAGAAATACTTGTTGAGTGGATTAGGATAAGCTCTGTAGATAGCCGGATTTTCAATTGGCGCACTCGCTTCATCTATATTATACAGGTTGGTGAGTAAGTTTCCTTTCACTTCCCAGCTTCTGCTGTTGATCACATAATCAACAAAACCGGTAGTATCTGATTCTTCAAATTGTTTAAATTCAAGGTAAATCAAATCGATCAGCGTTCTTTCATCAGCCAGACCGTTGCAGCCCAGGGCATTCACAATACCCAGCAGATTATTAAGCAGCAGATAGTAGGTTAATTTAGGGAAAATCAAAGCTTCTGGCACTATAGATCCGCTTTCCTGAGCCAGATCTGGCAGATAACTTAATAATTCTTCGGTCTTGCCTGCTCTGAAAAAGAAGCCCTGGTTGTCTCTGAAATAAAGTTTAGCAGGAAAATTCTGGCTGTCCAGCTCTACCAATACATTTTGCTGATGAAATTCAAAAGCCATCCCGTATTTGTTCAGGATTCCAACAATCGGGCCTACACAGATATGCAGGTATTGTTTGAACCAATTAATAGCGACCTGATCAACGGGTTTATTTTTGAGCTTTGCAGCGTTTTGAATAACATTGACCATCCTTGGTTTTTCACCCAATAGGCTATCCTGACATAATGCGGCTAATAAAGTCACATTTTTATCTGCGGCTTCGCCTTTAAATACATTGTGGCGAATGCTGGTGTTAAAGCCATCAATAAATTTACCCTGGTAGGTTACGGAGAAAAAAGCAGGGTCAGTCACAAATTCAAGTTCTGGAAATTCTTTTTTCAATGTTTTGCCCAGCTCCGTTTTTAATAAACGGCTCACATCATACCCGCGGTGCAATTCCCTGGTTAAGTTAACACGCTCAGAGTTTGTAATTTTCACATGCAGTGAGAATTTATACATCCAGTCGCTTTCCCGGTTGTATACGGTACGCACGGAAGAAGTTGGTGTATATACAGCGCCCCAGTTGCCCAGGCTATATAACAGTCCTTCTTTTTCCATCGCTTTTACATCGGCCTGGGTGAGCAGATATTCTGCTTCCCAGGGATGTATTGGCAATACTTTCCATGCAGGATGCTGATCTATCAATGATTTTACGTGGTGATCTGCAGGAACTGCATTCAGTAATTCTGCCTTGAATGTATCAGTAATATCAAATCCTTCCGCATTTTTCTCCACCACCTGACCGGGTGCTATCAAGAAATAAGCTAACTGAAACTCGCCAGCAGTTTCAGGAGAGTATTTCAGGAGCTCTTCGTCGTTTTTGAACCCCATTCTTCCTTTAGTGAGCGGATGTGAGTTATGTCCAAGCGCTAAGGATTGTTCGGCCTCAATAAATTTCATCTTCACGCCGTTGACAAGTTTCCCCTTACGGTTGAAATATTCCTGGTACTTGGTAAGGTTTTCTATACTGTTTGATAAACGCGATTTTACCAGTTGTGCATTGATTTCCGGAAATTCAGCGCTTGCGAATACAATAATCAGGTCCATAAAGCGCAAAGCATCTATAGGCTTGATTTCATCGGTAGCCAGCTCACGTGAAATTACAGGAAAGTGAAATACATGTCTTCCGCTTTCCGCATAGTGTTTTAAAGGGGCAAAGACTTCAAATCCAAACTCAGAAAAATCGAAACGTAAGTGTAATTGGTGGCCTGTCAGCTTCATATAATCTGCCAGAGGGCGATCATATTTGGGAATTCCCTGGTAACGGCTCCAATTGCCAAACTCTCTGCAATAGCTGTTTAAGAGAGAATTGAAATTAATTTCTCCAGAATTCTGTTGTAGTTTTATTAAACTGTAGGTATTCGTTTCCATGTTGTTTGATGATGTTGAAGATGTTTTTAACGTGGTCAATTGTAGTGAGTGGGTTCAGTAATGTAAATTTGAGGTAGAACTGTTTGTTAATTTTAGTGCCCGCAACGAGCGCTTCTCCTCCATTGAACATGCTTTTTTTGATAAACTGGTTCATTGCGCAAAGGTCTGCTTGTCCGTCTCTTGGGTTGTAACGGAAAACAAGCGCACTAATATCAGATTCGTTCATCAATTCAAACGCCGGATCTGCTTGCAGCATAGCAGCAATCTGAGCTGCGGTATGAATGATGGTTTCAAAGTAACCTCCCAATTTTTCTTTCCCCATCATCCTCAGGGTAAACCAAAGTTTTAAGGCATCGAAACGGCGGGTAGTTTGAATGGATTTATTGACCTGATTGGGTAAACCATCATGGTCATGGTCTTTAGGGTTCAGATAGTCAGCGTGATGGGTGATCAGACCGAAAAATTTCTTGTCTTTAATCAAAAAGGCTCCGCTGCTTACTGGCTGAAAGAATGATTTGTGATAATCTACCGTTACTGAATGTGCCATTTCAATTCCATTAATCAGCCTGCGTGATTTGCTGGTTAACAGTAAGCCACAGCCATAGGCAGCATCTACATGGAACCATAAATCATATTTAGTACTTAAACGGCCGATCTCTTGCAAAGGATCAATATTACCGAAATCTGTAGTCCCTGCTGTACCTACAATCGCAATCGGAATGTTTCCAAGTGCAATTTCCTGTTTAATTGCATCTTCAAGCAATACAGAGTTCATTCGGAAACTACGGTCAGTTTTAATTTTCACAACGGCTTTTTCACCTAGTCCTAACAAGGAAGCATTTTTCTGAATGCTGAAATGGGCCATCTCTGAAACAAAGATTCTGAAACGTGAAGCTTCGGCAGGTAAACCGTCTTGTTTAATATTGTGGTTCAAAAGTTTAAAGGCATAATGATCTCTGGCAAGCAGCAGGCCCATGAGGTTACTCTGGGTACCACCACTGGTAAAAATACCATCTGACAATTCGCCGAAGCCGATTTCTTTACAAGTCCATTCAATCAGCTTTTGCTCCATTAAGGTTCCCCCGGCGCTTTGATCCCAGGTATCTAAAGAGGAATTAATAGAAGAGATCATCACTTCTGCCGCAATTGCAGGGATAACCAGCGGACAGTTTAAATGTGCAATATATTCTGGGTGGTGAAAAGCAACTGCATGATTGGTATATAAATTTTCCACTTCGTCCAACAGACTATCGTAGTCTGCTAATGGGGTGTCAAAGTCTACTTTTGCAAATAATGGCCTTAACTCTGCGGGGGTCACCCCACTGAATGGCTTTTTATTGTTATCCAGAAAACGCTTTACGGCAAGACTTACTTTACCTATGGCATCGAGATATTCTTCCTGGTTGTCGTGATGAAAAATGTCCTTTTGGGGATTATTTTCAAATAATGTGGTTAACTGTTCTTCTTGTAGGTTGATTGATAGCATATCGGTCTTAATTATTCACGGTTTTATATTTAATAGGGATTATTAATAAGCGTGTTTATTATCCTGCTCAAACATGAAGTTTGATGCGTATTTAAATCAGCAGAAGGGAAACCAATATGAGCGAAAATAAGGTCTGGAATCCTCTTCTTCATTGCTGTTTAAATTTCTTCGCTAAGTAAGATGTTATTAAGAACAATTACAAATTATATTTAGACTAATTACCGATAACATCATAACAAACTGATTTACAGTCTATTTTTAATATTATATTTTTAATTATTGTGTTAATATTTTTTTAACATAGAGGTTCAATGCGGCAGATCTGCTGCTAAACCGGTAAAATAAAAGGATGGGTTTTAAGCTTGGGTAATGCGTGCTTTTCGTTTATCTTTTCGCTTGCCCCGCCAGAAAAGAAAACCGGTTAAAGGTAAGCTGGCACAGATAAAACTGGACATAAAGGCAATAATTTTACCTGTTGTACCTAGTATTTGTCCGGTGTGCAAATCATAAGACATTTCATTTAATTTTAGCCCGTTGCTTTTGTCACGGTGGGCTAGTTCTTTAACGATAGCCCCCGTATTGGCATTGAAGTAATACCGGTCACTTTTGTAATAGAACAGCGCTTTTTCATAAACGGTGATGTTAAGCACTGCCGAGCCTTTGACAAGGGGAGCAATCAGAAACATGTCTGAATGCGGGGATCTTTTTACACTTTCCAGAAAGGTAACATCCAATAATTTATCGGGATCAAGCGGTTTGGTCAGCCTAACCTCCGGAATTTTTTCTTCCAAAGCATAGGTATTCCCCAGGTTAATGGTATTCTTCACTCCTGTTTTCAACCAGTCGTAACTGATCGACAATCCTGTAAAGGCGAGAACAAAAGCAATTAAACAGGTATAAATTCCTAAAACGCTATGCAGATCGTAATTTATACGTCGCCATTTCCCATTGAATTTAATGGTTAAAGACCGTTTAACTTGCGTTTTTCGTTTAGGCCACCAGATGAAAACTCCGGTGATGAGCATGCCTAAAAATATAAATACAGATACACCAACCACCATTTTTCCGATTGGCCCGGGCAGCAGCAGATAGATATGGATAAATTGGACAATCGTAAAAAAGTCTTTGCGCAGGTTTTGATCATGAAGTACCACACCGGAATATGGATTAATATGAACGGTATAGAATTGTCCCTTCCCTGTTAGGAAGATGACTGCTGCCCTGTTTTTACTGACATAAACGATTCTGCCTACCTGAAGTTCAGGATGGACTTTCTTTGCAATCGCACTCAGCTTTGAGGGTAAGAGCACTGCTTTATTTTGTACTTCGATTTTACGCCAGGGTTCTGTAGCATCCCTTATTTCATCTTGAAATGTATACAGACAACCTGTTACACTCACAATAAATACCACTAGTCCAGAGGTTAAACCCAACCATCTGTGTGCAAGGCGCGCTATCTTCTTCAAGTTCATTCTTAAAATTTGATCAAAAATATAAAAATAAAGCATTATTTGGAATTAATCCAAATAAATCATTGCTTTGCGGTGTAAAAATCAAAAAACCAAACACATGAGAAAAAATCTATACTTAATTTTAATATTAATGATTGCTTTTACGGTTGGTGCGAATGCGCAAACAGTAAGCGGAATCATTAGTAACAGTACCGAACCGCTAAGCGGTGCAAATGTCAGAATTGAGGGCAAAAAGCTGGAAACCAGTACCGACAAGGAAGGACATTTTGAATTAAAGCTTGAACCCGGTACTTATAACCTGGCTGTAAGTTATATTGGTTATAATCAAACTGTTAGAAAAGTAACATTAGTTAAAGATCAGCAGTTGAAACTGGAACTGGCACTGGACCCAAGCAATACGATGGATGAAGTTGTCGTGGTTTCTTCCCGTAAACCAAGTAAGGTCAGTGAAATTCCAGGAACAGTCTGGATCATTGACAATCAGCGTTTACAAGAGCAAATTAAAGGCGGTGTGAGTTTAAAAGAAGCTTTAGCCAGATTGATTCCTGGTTTAGACGCTGGTCCTGAAGGCCGTACAAATTTCGGTCAGAACTTAAGGGGCAGAAATGTACTGGTCATGATTGATGGTGTTTCTTTAAACAGTACCAGATCGGTAAGCAGACAGTTTGATTCGGTTGATCCTTTCAATATTGAACGTATTGAAGTACTTTCTGGTGCAAGTTCAATTTATGGTGGTGGTGCAACTGGTGGAATTATCAATATTATCACTAAAAAAGGACAGGCCGGGCCTCCTGCTTTCACTACTGAAGCTGGTATTCGCAGTGGTCTAAAACAGAATGCGGATCATGATGTGCGTTTTGCGCAGTCTATTTCAGGTGGTAGCGAGAATTTTAAAGGAAGGATCGGTATTGCTTATCAGAAAAACAATGCTGCTTTTGATGCAAATAACAAACAGATCTTCACAGATATTACGCAAACAGATTTACAGTACAATCAATCTTTCGATATTTTCGCGAATACAGAATTCAAACTGACTGCTAAACAAACTTTGAAAGTAAACGCACAGTATTACAATTCTGGTTATGTAGGCAACAAGGATCTTTTTCTGGGTGCCAATTATGCAGGTTTACTGGCTAAGCCAGAGCTTTTAGAAATGAGAAATGGTTTTGAATCTTCTGTAAAACCACAAACTTCACGCGCATCGATCAATGCTGATTACCATGCGGCTGATATTTTAGGTGGTCAGGATTTATATATCCAGGGGTCAAGCAGAAATGAAAAATTCAGCTTCCACCCTTTCCCTGGTCAGGTGATCAACCCGGCAATACCGGGTGGCCGTCTTATTTACGCAGGTTCTACTGTTCAAACAACCAGGTATAGTGCGGTTAAATTAGTATTGGCAAAACAATGGTCAGCTTTCAATTTGACTTATGGTGTGGATGGTGACAATGAAAACTTTATTGGTAATCAAACTGTATTTGACAGAGCGCTTGCTGCTTCAAGCGGCGGAATGATCAACAATGGAATTGCAACGGTACGCCGTTATCCTGGTGTTGACATCAACAGTCTTTCTGGTTTTATGCAGGCACAATGGAATCTGACCAGCAAACTGAGTTTATCAGGTGGTGTCAGACAACAAAGAATGTTTGTAAAAGTTGCTGATTTCGTTGGTATTAATGCACAAGTGCCTATTATTTTTGGTTTAGGTAAAACAGCTGCTACTATTCCGGGTGGCAAAAGTAACTACGATGTGAACTTGTTAAATGGTGGTTTGATTTACAAAATCTCTGCGCCTGAACAAGTATGGGTTAACTTTGCACAAGGTTTTAACCTGGCTGATCCGGCTAAATACTATGGTCAGGGTACTTATGCACTGAATGGTGCAAACTGGGATTTGGTTAAAGGAAGCAGCGTAACTACTTCTCCGCTTACGGGATTAAAAACCAACCAGCTAGAGACTGGATGGCGTCACCGCGGTAAAGTAGTAAATGCACAGGTTGCTGCTTTTTATTCCTGGTCTGATAAAGACATGAAAACAAATACTGCCAACTTTGCTGTTGAAGTAATTGACCGAAAGCAACGTAATTTTGGTGCTGAGGCTTCTATTTCAGCGACCTTACCGAGTGGTTTTGAAATTGGTGGAAATGGTTTATATATCAAATCTCAGTTCAAAGCTGATGATTCGTGGAAATCACAGGACATCAGCAATGCAAGTCCGTCAAAAGCAACTGCTTTTATTGGATGGAGCAACAAATCTATCGGATTTAAAGCGCAAGGCTTCCGCTCTTTCGATTTGAAAGACAATGTAGACAACAAATTGAAAGGATATACAACAGTAGATCTTTTAGGTCATGTGAAGTTACCTCTTGGAACCTTATCATTTGGTGTACAAAACTTATTAAACAAAGAGTATCAAACGATATGGAGCAAACGTGCTCAGGTTCTTTACAGCACGCTGGGAGTTCCTCAAACCTATTATTACTTAGGCAGAGGCCGTACTTATAACGTAAGTTATACGATTAACTATTAGTAGTTACTACCTTTAGTATCCTATTTTAAAAGCGGGTATCCATGATTTGGATGCCTGCTTTTTTTTAACCTGAAATCTATGTCATGTCACCACTTATCTGATTTCATAGTATTATCTTTACGGACAATCACATTTACCCATGAAGAAATTCAACCTATCTGTTTCAGCACTTTCTTTTCTTGTTTTATTATCCGCGGCTTGTAAGAAAACTGACAACCCGGTTGATCCGCCAGTTGTCATCCCTCCGGTAGTAGTTCCGCCTGTCGGGTTAAGCCAGTACATGAAATTGGAAGATATGGCCTCTTTGAGCGGATTCACGGTGCTTAAGGATAGTACGTGGGCGGATGGCAGCAGTCATACGCTTTTACTGGAACCTGCACTTTTCAACGGATTACTCATTTTACCTTCCTTCCAGCAAAAGATTTACCATGGTGCTATTGTAAAAATAAATAGTATCGGTAAAAATATAGCCCCTGAATTAGTGGAGCAATATGAATTAAACCCAGTGTCAGTTAGTTCCAGTAATTATTATCCGGGAGTTAAAAATCCGGTTATAGCAAACCCTTCTTATCTGGGCACCACCACATTTTTACAAAATCTGCTGGCAAATTATTCGGGTGCGAATCAATCTCAAAGTTTCACTTTTAATAGTTTTCCTTTCACACATCTTAACGAACTGAACATTTTTTTTGGTGGAAACGTAGACATAGCCGCCTTATTCCATGTTAAAACAAAGCCTGCTGCTACTGTGGCTAAAGTAAGAAATGGATTGGTATGGAAAGTTTCACAAATTAATTTCAGTGTGGATATGAGTTTGCATACAAGCAGCATTTTCAAAGATCCTGCAAATGATAAGCTGCTTCAGAATGAGAATCTGAGCTATATCAGCAGCATAGAATATGGCAGAATGGGTTTATTAGCTGTTCAGGCCGATACCACCCGTGAGACGCTGAATGTCATTGTAAACCGAATCAAAACTTCCGATCCATTAACTGAAGCGCAGCTGAAAATTGTTGCAAATGCCGAAATACATACTTACCTGAATGGGTACAGTGCCAGCGGTATAGAAGCGGTACAAAATGCTGCTGGTTTACAGAAAATAAAGGGTTTTATGGACCTGATTCAAAATCCGGGAACTTTTTCTGTTTCAAATTATGGTAGTCCGTTATATTATTACATGAGAAATATCGTTGATTATGGCAGAACCCTTCAGGATGGATACAAAGTTCGTATCGATGTACAGCGGGAAAAAATTAACAGCACTAAATAAAGAAAATGAAATTTTATCAGCATTCTATCCTGCTCAGAGAAAGAAAAAGAGGTTTTCACCTGATTACTTCTGATATTCTGCAAGAGTTTCCCGAAATCAGTGAACTAAAAACCGGGATGTGCCAGGTTTTTATTCAACATACCTCTGCTTCGCTAACCATTAATGAGAATGCTGACCCGACAGTGCGCCATGATTTCGAAATATTTTTTAATAAAGCAGTTCCGGAGAATGATCCGGATTATCTGCACGATGAGGAAGGTTCGGATGATATGCCTGCTCACCTGAAAACGGCTTTACTGGACACGTCTTTGATGATTCCAATTCGTAACGGGCGTTTAGCGCTGGGTACATGGCAGGGAATTTACCTGTGTGAACATCGCAATTATGGGGGGTCAAGAGCAATCATGTTAACCGCCTGGGGAGAATGATAGCGGCAAAATGCCAATGAATCATACAATCTATTATCCATTTGAATATATTTGAAGACCGAAATATAAAATCGGCTTATAAACAGGTATACACCTCTCCAATCAAATTATTCATATGAAAAAAATAATTGCGGTAAAATCAAAAAAAGAACTTAAAACATTTATTGATTTTCCTCATGAGCTTTACAAAAATGATCCGTACTATGTTCCGGAATTGTTTATTGCTCAAAAAGATTTGTTAACCACCCATCCTTTTCATAAGCATTCTTCGCTGCAAACTTTTTTGCTGTATGATGGAGATCAGGTAACGGGTCGTATTGCCGCAATCCAAAATAACAATCACAATATTGCCAACAATGCCAATGATGGTTTTTTTGGTTTTTTCGATTGTATCAATGATGCAGAAAGCGCTTCTTTACTGATTCAGGAAGCTGAAAAATGGTTAAAAGAGAAAGGCTTGACTAAAATGATCGGACCTGTTAACTTTTCTACGAACGAGCCTTGCGGTTTACTTATCCAGGGTTTTGATTCCCGTCCGGTAGTGATGATGCCTTATAATGCTTCTTATTATCCTGCATTGCTGGAGCAAACAGGATTGGCAAAACAGGTGGACCTGATTGCCTGGAAGTGGAGTGGTGATGATTACGATGACCGTTCTGTCCAGTTAATGGATAAATTACAGTCACGTTTATTGCGCAGTAATATCACTATACGTAAAATTAACATGAAAAAATTCAAGGAGGAAGCAGAAAACCTTCGTGAAGTATATAATAAGGCATGGGATAAGAACATGGGTTTTGTCCCATTGAATGATGAGGAATATGATTACCAGGCCAAAGACCTTAAATTAATTTTAGATCCTGATTTTTGCCTGGTTGCAGAGCAGGAAGGAAAGATTGTTGGGTTTGGTGTCGCTGTACCGGACATTAATGAGATCCTGATCAAAATTAAACGCGGCAGGTTATTCCCTACTGGTTTATTCAAACTGCTGATGAACAAGAAAAAGGTTTCAGGAATCAGAATTTTGTTGCTGGGCGTAGTGGAGGGTTACCGCAAAATGGGAATTGAAGCTTGTTTGTATGGCAATATCATTAAAGCTTACAAAGCTAAAGGATTAAAGTACGCAGAGGCATCCTGGACACTGGAACACAACGATTTAGTCAACAATGCAATCCGTGCAATTAAAGGAGATCCGTATAAAAAATACAGAATCTACGAAAAACCAATTTAAGGCCTGAGAGGTATACATGAAATTCAACAGTCATTTTTCAATTGCTCAGCGCCCGGGATTGCTGATCCTGTTTATCGTATTATTTTTTACTAGTACGGGGCTTTTGGCGCAGCAAAAGAAAGCTGCTAAAGGGAGTAGCGATCTGTCTTACCTGAATGATTCGACAGTACTCAACAAGAGCGATTATTTGCTCAGGTTGGGTAAAGTATTTGAAACCATCAACCAGGTACAGGTAACTACTTCTTCTTTTTACCTGCTGAAACCTATCGCCACGCACTTAACGCAGGACGAAGCGGCAATCGGCTTGATGAAGAAGCGTTTATCACAAAGTGAGCGCACCCTGAATGTACAGAATCTGCAGATGTACCAAACGTTGCTTGATGAATTGGAAGCCAACAATTTGGGCTGCATGGAAGATCTTCAACGCTATGAGAAGGAATTAAACGGGCTTAAAACCCAGATTCTTACGCTGCGCAAGGATACCGTGCTGATGAAAATCTTCAAAACAGATTCTTTAAAGCGGATGTTTAAAGCTGAATTTGTTGAGCTGGGCAAGAAACGTATTGTGATGGACAGCCTGATTAAAAGCAATACAGGTTTGATTAACAATCTTCAGGCACGCACATCTGCTAATATCATCAATGTCAGGGAATTAAAATATGCAGCTGATACTCAATTGTCTTCTGTAAGTATCAAGGCATTCAGCAAGGAAAGACGATATTTATGGGAATCTGTAGATAAAAAGGCCAATAAAAGTGTCAATTTCCAGCGTTTCCTGGATAGCGAACAGCAGATTTCCAGGTATTACTTTGAGTATACCGCTGGTCTGAGACGTTTATTATTAGTACTTGGTGCTGCTTTTTTCTTCTGGGTCTATTTTAACTTTAAAAGCCTGAAACAAAGAGGAAAATCGGATGCTGTTAAAGATCTTAATTTCACTTTCGTCAGGCCAAAGCCTTACCTGATTACGTTAATCTTCATCCTCACTTTAGCACCTGTTTTTGACTTGCTTGCCCCTGCGCTGTACATAGAGGTAATCCATATTTTACTGGCCTTAAGTGTTACTGCCCTGCTTTTCAAGCGACTTCCGAGAGCAGTTTTCTATAAATGGTGTATTTTTGTATTGCTGTTGATTTTCCCAATTGTCTTACGTGCGATGGGAATGCCTGCACGTTATCAGCGCTGGTTATTATTGATATTCGGCATTGCTTCACTCGTTTTTGGCTTATATAGTTACAAAATTTTAAAAGAGAAAGCAGCAAAATACAGGTTATTGAAGACCGTTGGTATAATTTATATCATCTTTAATTCACTGGCAATTGTCTGTAATTTATTTGGCCGTTTTACTTTAACCCAGATTTTCTACAGCAGCGCTGTAAGTTCATTATTGCATGCCATATCGCTGATTATCCTTGCAGGAATGATTACTGAAGCATTTTTACTACAAATCAAGACGAGCAGAATCAGGAAGAATTATCCGGAACATTTTGACTGGGAGCCTGTGGTAAAAAGCCTGCGCAGTTTGTTAGGCATTGGGGTATTCCTGATCTGGCTAACGTTATTATTGGTCAACCTGAATATATTTGACACATTTTACGAGCTTTTAGTGTCCCTTTTAACTGAAAAACGTCACATTGGAACGCTTATCTTCACTTTTGGCGGTATTGCTTTATTCCTGATCATCATTTGGGTGGCTAATTTCCTTCAGAAGTACATTGCTTACTTTTTTGGAGACACGGGTGATGATTCCCTGGATGATAACAAAGGAGAACGTTCTAAATTGATAGTAACGAAATTAGTATTGCTTATAGGGGGCTTTTTAATCGCTGTAGCGGCTTCCGGACTGCCAATTGACAAGATAACCGTTGTACTGGGTGCTTTGGGTGTAGGTATCGGCTTAGGGCTTCAGAATATTGTAAGTAATTTTGTTTCCGGTATCATTTTAATATTTGATAAAACAGTTCGTATTGGCGATGTAGTGGAGATCAGTGACAAAAAGGGCCGGGTTAAAGAGATCGGAATTCGTGCAAGTACTTTATTGACAGATGATGGCGCGGAGATTATTATTCCCAACGGAGCTATTTTATCTAATAATATTATCAACTGGACGCTGACGAATAATCAGATGCGGGTAGTGATCGAATTTTCAGTCGGCAATCCTTTTCATAGAGAGGAAGTTATTGATTTGATTAAGGATGCAGTCGCTTCGAGTGATAATATTTTTACGGGTAAAGAGCCTAAGGTGATCATTGTTCCAAAAAACAAGACCAGCAGTATGATTAAGGTATATTTCTGGTGTAAGGATATATCAATGGCCGAAAATACAAAGAGCACGATCAACTCAGTTATCTTTGATGAACTGGAAGAAAAAGGCATTGAGATTTTATAATTAAAGTGCATAACGTTTGATTTCCGGCTCCCACAGATCAGAACATCTGTTGATATAATCATTTATAATTTCCTGAGTACAGGGTTTGACCAATGATTGTTCACTCAGCTCAATAGTGCTGTAAAGGTGGCTATATATCAGATTTTCAAGACTTTTGACGATCTTCTCTGCTTTATATTGCTTAGCGGCCTTTCGCTTCGCGGATTCGGATAGTATTTCCCTTATTTTTTCATCTTCATACAAGAAAAAAAGCACATCAGCAATGTTCTTTGGATCACGTGACACCACAAAGCCTGTCTGTCCATTATCTACTAACTCAATTTGTACGTTATCCTGGTTTAAGGTATTCACCGTAATAACCGGAAGCCCAACGGCCATAGCTTCTGCAATTGACTTTCCAAAGTTTTCTCCAACTTTACTTGCAGCCAGAAATACATCCATAGAGCGGTAATAGAGCAACAACTGCTGCAGATCTGATGTAGTATCAAAAACAATTAGTTTATCCATTATGCCGAGGCTTTTTGCGTATTCAAGGATCTCTGCGGTGGCCCCGACCAACAGGAACTTTGCATGGTTCACTTTTTTTGCAAATTCCGCGAATCCATCAAGCGTAACCAAGTCAAATTTAGCGTTATCTGAACGGCCTGCCCTGCCCACGATAAAGGAGTTCTGTAAGTTATTTTGCTGTTTAAATGCTTTCACCTGATGCGGCGCTGGCAGCAGGCTATTGATCTGGCTAATATCAACCGGATTTGACAATACTTTTCTTTTTGAGGTAAAATCGTCTTCCAGATCACGATCAGCAAGCATCCGGCGGACAAGAATCATTTTTGATATAAATAAGTCATAGTCTATCAGCTTGTAATAGCTTGAATGCTCAGCCATACCAGCGTTATTGGTCATCAGCACGAGCTTTGGTTTGTTTGCTTTTACGATAGCAAAGAGCTCCGGATCCAGCGAGCCGTCTCCGTGCCAATGAAATACGTCAGTTTCCTGAAGCAGTTTGGTAAATTTATTGAGATCTGCGTTGAGCAAAATAACATTGACACCTGATTCCCTGATCAATTCCACTCCTTCCCCGCCTTCTTTTACGCCAACAACTGTGACTTCGAAACTCTCTTTGTTAAGGAATTTACTGATTAACCGAATGGTATATCCAGCACCTCTCAGGCCTAATTGATTTCCGGCCTCCATAATTTTTATCCTTTTCATCTATTTATTATTTTTTTGTCAGATGGAGTCTTGATGAATAAAATATTATTGCCTTGCGGGCTTAATACTAAGTTTGATCATGTCGGGTTTATAGCGTAATATTTTCTGCATCAGGCAAACAATTTACGTACTTTTTTAAGCCGTAAAAGGGTCATATGTCCCAAAATACAAGTATATATTATCGGGGCATCTGCATTTTTATCTGAAATTCATCAAGAAAACAACGCTGGATCAACCTATCTTGCCAGCTAAACACTAAAATAATATGAATAATAAAAAACAACTGAATAACAAAATGTTATAAAAACAATACTATCAAATGATAACTTGATTTAATATTATTTTTCAACTTTCTTTTACGGCCTGAGTTAAGAGGTGTACTGCTTCTTCAAGCTCTCCGGTAGTCAGATTTCCGAAGCCTAATCTCATTGCTGTAAAGCTGTCTGTCTGGTACAATAACTCCTGAGGAAGATGCAGGTTTCTCTTCAAACAATTTTTACTGATCCGCATCAGGTTCAATTGAGGATTCCATTTTGTCCAGACTGATAATCCGCCGGGTGGCGAAGAAAAACTAAGCTCTTCTCCGAGCTGCTCCCGGAGTAAATTCACAAAAGTATCACGGCGCTCCTGGTAGATTTTCACTGCCTTTTTCAAATGACGCTGAATCTCTTTTTCTTCGAGTAATTCAGCCAGCGCCTGTTCCATTAACATATCTCCCTGCCTGTCTACCAGCCTTCGGAATTTGGCCATTTCCCTGATCAGATTTTCAGGAGCAATCAGGTATCCTGAACGGAAACCGGGTGCCAGTGATTTACAAAACGAACCAATGTAAACCACCATTCCATTGGTATCTGCACTGGCCAGCGGCAACACTGAATTCCCGTTATAATGAAAGTCATAATCATAATCGTCTTCCAGGATAATAAAGCCATAAGTAAGCGCAAGCTGCAACAATTCGACTCTGCGCTCAGCACTCAGGGTAACTGTGGTTGGATAATGATGGTGTGGCGTGAGGTATAGCATCCTGATCTTTTTGGTCTTGCATAACTCCCGGATTGCGTCTACAGATATTCCGTCTGCATCTACAGGAACAGAGATTATCCTGCCTCCGCACTGCTGAAAACACATATTTGCGAGATAATAACTTAAATCGCCGACAATAACCAGGTCCCCAGGCTCGATCAGCATACTGGATGCCATATAAATACTCATATGAATACCCCTGGTAGTGAGTATGTTATTCTTATTAATATGTAATCCCCTGGTATTATTCAGATAGGATGCAAGTGTTTCCCTGAAGTATTCATTTCCTTCTACGTGAGAATAGCCGAAGTGCTTGTAATTGGTTTTGCTCTTTAAAATTCCGCCATAAACTTTGGACAACCGGTCTAATGGAAGCAGCCTTATATCGGGCAGACCATCATTAAACTCCAATCCTGCTGTGGAACTCACGGTTAAAACGTCGAGCAGAATGCTTTGTTTAAAGCGGTAACCTGTTTCTGCAGGATAACTGGTCAGAATTTTTTCATCATAAGATTGCAGCGCAATGTTTTCCTGTGGCCCTTTATTTCTCACAAAAGTACCCTTATTTGGCCTTATTTCAGTCCATCCTTGTGCATCCAGCTCGTCATATGCAGCAATAATAGTTTTTCGGTGCACTTGAAGATCTTCTGCCAGACTTCGTGTTCCGGGCAGCTGAACACCAGCCAAAAGCACCCCTCTTTGTATCGCATTGATCATTTGATGGGCAATTTGAAGATATACCGGACGATCTAATAACCTATCGATACGAATAACACTTTGAAAAGAAATTTGAACCGGACTACTCATAAACTTAAAACTGGTACCTATTAACTGTCCGGCAAGGTAATACTTTTGGCACAAACAAATGAAACCAATGGAATTAGAAGAGCTTCTTCAACATATAGTCAGCAATGACCACACTCATGCCCGCTTCCTGAACACACTCTCTTTGCAGGAGAATATCGGGGCTAGAAAGATATCAGCGAATGAAAGGCCTGAAACATCCACCTATATGGTATTAAAACATGCGGCGGAAGAACACCGCCATGCCTTCTATCTGAAGAAACAAATAGCCAGGTTAAATGCAACTGCATGCCCTACTTATGAGCCGGACTACCTGCTATCACCTTATAGCAGTAAGTACTACCTGAATAAGCTCGATGTAATGACCAGCCGTTATTTAAGGGACCACCTCCAGTTAACTGGTTCGGCTTTAAAGTTTGCGGCTTATTTACTGGTAACTTATGCGATCGAGGTACGCGCCGACTTGATTTACCCGATTTATCAGGCAGTACTTACCCAGCAAAAGAGCAAGGTTAGCGTACGTTCTATTATTCTGGAAGAACAGGGACATCTGGAGGAAATGACTGTACAGCTCAAAAATTTCTCCACAAACTGGGAGAGTCATGCGGAAAGGATTACTGCTATAGAAGCCGTATTATACCAGGACTGGATCAATGATTTAGCCAAAGCTGTATAGGATGAAACATGGCGCTAACGAAATAATGCTGGATAAATTAAGGCTAAGACAGGCTAATTATACTTTTCGTAGTTTACAGAAAGAGAATGATTTGTATGACTTCAGCTCAAATGATTATTTAGGTTTAGCACGCTCTTATGAGTTGCATCAGGCGATTCAGGAAGCACTAAAAAAACACCCGCAGGCAGCAAATGGCGCAACAGGCTCCAGGTTACTTAGCGGCAATTCTGCTTTTACTGAAGCGCTGGAACAGGAGATTGCAGGTTATCATCAGGCAGCAAATGGATTGATTTTCAATGCTGGATATGCAGCAAATTCTGCGATATTTTCCTGCCTGCCTCAAAAAGGCGATACGATCCTTTATGATGAGCTCATCCATGCTTCGGTTATTGACGGGGCAAGATTGAGTTTTGCTTCACGGTTTAAGTTCAGCCATAATGATCTGGAAGACCTGGAAAAAAAACTGAAAAGAAGTACCGGAGTATGTTATGTCGCGGTGGAAAGTATTTATTCAATGGACGGGGACAGTGCCGATTTGCTTGGCATTGCGAAGTTATGTACAAAATATCAGGCACATTTAATCGTTGACGAGGCACATGCTTTTGGTGTGATCGGCACTGGGTTAGTTGATTCACTGGGAATACAACAACTGGTTTTTGCACGCATCGTTACGTTTGGAAAAGCACTGGGCTTACATGGTTCAATTATATTAGGCACTGATTTACTGAGAGATTACCTCATTAACTTCGCGCGTCCCTTTATCTACACTACCGCCCTACCCTTCTCTCAGCTGCTGGGAATACAAGTTGCTTACAAGCATCTTTTAGCACTCAATGAACCTTGGACTGCTTTACACCATAAATCTTCGCTCCTGAAGGCTAATTTACCGCTTCAGCACCATACAGGATGCATCAGCAATATAGGTGCAATACATTGCCTGGCTATTGCCGGAAATGCGGAGGCCATCCAATTCAGCCGTGCTTTACAAAGCAAAGGTTTTGATGTACGGCCAATTTTAAGCCCTACTGTCCCAAAAGGAAAGGAAAGGCTGCGTATCTGTATTCATACTCATAATACGGATGATGAGATTCTCGAATTATGCTATCATATTAAACAACTGAGTCAATAAATTATATGGACAATAAACCCTTATTCATCACTGGCATTGGCACTGAAGTCGGAAAGACTATTGTTTCTGCCGTAATTACTGAACAACTGAAAGCTGATTACTGGAAACCTGTGCAAGCGGGAGACCTGAACAACACTGATACCGACAAGGTGAAACGTCTGATCAGCAATGACAGAAGTGTTTTTCATCCTGAAACATTTCAATTCGAAATGGCAGAATCACCACATCGCGCAGCAAAAAGTGAAGGAATTGAAATATCTCTTCAGGATTTCTACCTCCCTGAAACGGACAACCAGTTATTAATTGAGGGTGCTGGTGGCTTATTCGTTCCGCTTTCCCACCGGTTTCTGATGATTGACCTGATCAGGCTTTTAGGTGCAGATGTAGTATTGGTAGCCAGAAACTACCTGGGTTGTATTAACCATACTTTATTAAGCATCCATGCTTTAACGAGTAAAAACATCCCACTGAAACATTTAGTGCTCAATGGAGATTTCGATTTTGACACCTTGAATGTACTTCTTCATCATCTGCCAAAAAACAGTACATGGAGCAAGTTGCCTGAATTCAAAACAATTAACAGAGAAGCAATTGCTAATGCACCTTTTCAGTTTAGTCCTATTCCAATTATCAATTAAATTTATTTAGCATGAACAATAATACTATAACTATACGCAATGACTGGTCTATCCAGGAAATCGAAAGCATCTATCATCAGCCGCTGCTGGAGCTTGTTTACCAGGCTGCAACTGTGCATCGTCAATGGCATAAAGCCAGCGAGGTTCAGGTTTGCACTTTATTATCTGTAAAAACTGGTGGCTGCCCGGAGGATTGTTCTTATTGTGGGCAGGCGGCCCGCTATCATACAGGAATCACGGTAAAAGCATTAATGTCAAAGGATGATGTAGTGGCTATTGCACAAAGAGCCAAGGATTCTGGTTCTTCGCGTTTTTGTATGGCCGCAGCATGGCGCGAAGTACGCGATAACCGGGATTTTGAAAACATACTTGAAATGGTACAGGGTGTAAATGAGATTGGTTTAGAGGTTTGTTGTACGCTTGGCATGATCAGCGAAACACAAGCCGCAAGACTACAGGAGGCTGGATTATATGCTTATAATCATAATCTGGATACTTCTAAAGATTATTATCAGGAAATTATCAATACACGTACCTATGATGACCGGTTATCCACCTTGAACAATGTCAGAAAAGCAGGAATTTCTGTGTGTTCGGGTGGGATCATCGGACTGGGAGAAACACATGCAGACCGGATTAACATGCTCCATACTTTGTCAACGCTGGCGCAGCATCCGGAATCTGTTCCTGTAAATGCACTGGCAAGAGTAAAGGGTACGCCATTGGCTGATTTACCAAAAGTTGACGCGTGGGAAATGGTCAGAATGATTGCTACAGCAAGAATCCTGATGCCAAAGTCTATGGTCAGGTTAAGTGCCGGACGCGCAGAAATGACGACTGAAGAACAGTCCTGGTGTTTCATGGCTGGTGCCAATTCTATTTTCACCAGTGAAAGTGAGGAACTGCTGGTTACCCCAAATCCAAGGTTGGATGACGACCGGAAAATGTTTGATTTGTTAGGTTTAAAACCTATGCAAAAAGAGAAATCAATAAACACAAACCCTGTATTATGAGCTTAGTAGAAGAAGATACCTTAAGTTTAACTGAAAGAGATTTAAAAGTCATCTGGCATCCTTATACCCAAATGTTAAATGCAATTATCCCTACAGCGATTGTCCGTGCTGAAGGCTCTTATCTGTTTGATGAGGAAGGACGGCAGTATATTGACGCGATCTCTTCGTGGTGGGTAATTCTTCATGGCCACTCCCACCCTTACATTGCGGACCGGGTAGCTGCACAAATCAAAAAGCTTGACCAGGTGATTTTTGCAGGTTTCACACATGAGCCTGCCGTTGAACTTGCTGAAAAGCTATTGGACATGCTGCCTCAAAATCAGGAAAAAGTGTTTTACACGGATAACGGGTCTACCTCAGTAGAGGTGGCTTTAAAGATGTGTATGCAGTATTGGCACAATCAGAAAAAGTCAAAAACCAAAGTAATGGCTTTTCAAAATGGCTATCATGGAGACACTTTTGGTGCGATGTCGGTTAGCGGCCGCAGCGCGTGGACAGCTCCTTTTGATACTTATTTATTTGAGGTGCTGTACATTGATCTTCCTACAGCAGAAAATTTACCCGGGCTGAAAAAGCAGATTTCTGCGGTTAGTGATCAGCTGGCCTGTTTTGTTTATGAACCTCTGGTTCAGGGATCTGCGGGAATGTTAATGTATGGAGCCGCTGAATTGGATGAGTTAATGAGGCATTGCAGGTCGGAAAATGTACTGATGATACAGGATGAGGTTTTTACCGGATTCGGGCGCACAGGGAAACATTTTGCTGCAAATCATTTGGTAGAAAAACCAGATGTAATGTGTTTTTCCAAGGGCTTGACCGGAGGGACAATGCCTTTAGGGGTAACGACTTGTTCGCAGGAGATTTATAATGCGTTTTTATCAGAAGATAAGATGAAGACTTTGTTTCATGGACATTCTTTTACCGCAAACCCACTGGCCTGTACGGCAGCTTCTGCGAGCATTGATTTATTACTGCGGGAGGAAACTCAGCAGCATATAGACCGGATCTGTGGCAAACATGCTGGCTTCCTTCAAAGGATAAAAGGACACATGCGGGTGGAATCGGCAAGACAGACGGGTACAATTTTAGCTATTGAGTGGCGTAGTGAAACTGGCACTTCTTATTTCGACGACCTGAGGAATTTATTATATGATTACTTTTTGAATAAGGGAATTTTAATGCGTCCGCTGGGAAATGTAATTTATATTCTGCCACCTTATTGTATTAGCGATGAAGATCTGGATCGTATTTACGAAGAGATCGAGGGGGCACTGGGACTTTATTAAGTACACAGGGGGCTTTTTAATAGCCCCCTGTTTTTTATCCAAAGCGTTTCTCTAAAATAATCTCCTTAAGTTTTGTATACAGGTTATAGTGATTGAAATAAATATCTTTATTTCTTGTGGATAGTGGAGCTGGTTCTTTAATAATATTTTTGATATCTGCTAATATAGTGGGACTATCCAGATCAATTGTCCTGATATAACGTTCATCGTAAATATCACTGATATTCGGTGCACCGTTATAGATAGGAATAGTATTACATAAGGCACAATCCACAAATTTTTCTGTCACATAATTCCATTCGTTTGAATTTTCAATTGCAATAGAGTACTCGTAGGGCAGTAATCCGCTAAATTTGTATTCCAATGCGCCTTTAAATCGCCTGTCTTCAATTTCCAATCGCTTACCATAAATATCAATGTCCAGATCTGAGTCTAGTATTTTATTTAAAAGACCTATACGTTTGTGATAGTTTCCTATGGGCTTGTTTAAATAGGAAACTATCATAGAGAGCTTTTTCTCTTTTTTGGTATTTGCAGCTGCATCAAAAAATGCGTGTGGTACATGATCATGATAAAACATATAGGAAGGTGATATGATCACGTCTCCTCCGATATGAAGGTTGTGTGTTTTTTCAAATAATTCAGGATCATGAACGAGCACATAGTCACTGTGCAGCAAGAAATCGATGTATTCATGGGCTTTACTCCAGGAGGGCTCCTGAATGACAGTAATCACCTTAGCTTTCGGGGTAATGGGTTCATCGGTACGGTTGAACACCACAGCATAGTCATAATCGTTTGCAATGGTAAAGGCCAAATCACTGTCTTTAATAAGATAATTTGCTTTAAATCTTTTCAACAGGTTCTCTGAACCGTCATAGTTGGAGAGAAATTTGATTTTTATCATTGGTATTTGCTTTTTATAGATACCTAAGATAAAGAATGGGAAAAGCAGCGCATAGTCTCCACGTATTTTGGGACATATGACCCTATCGGGCATAAAAAAACCGGTCCGATAAATCGGACCGGTCTAGGTCAATTATATAGTTAATAAACTTAAACTAACTGAACATTAATTGCGTTAAGACCTTTACGGCCTTCTTCTACATCATAAGTAACTTTATCGTTCTCACGGATGCTAGCCATTAGGCCTGTTGAATGAACAAAGATTTCACTGTCACCATTTGCTGGTACGATAAATCCGAAACCTTTAGTTTCATTAAAAAATTTTACTACTCCTTCTTGCATTGTATTATTATTATAAATATTCACAAATGTAGTTATATATTTTCATATACTTTAAAAAAACGAATAATATTTTTCTTATCAGACTAAAACGGCCTTGGTATTGTAGTTAAAGAAGCGTTCGTAAACAATCTTGCCCCCTTTGACTTCGAATACCCATGATTCATTTAAAGTGCTTCTACCGATGTCTTTAAGGGTCACATCCATTTTTAGCCGCAAACAAAAATACTCCCCGACTACCAACAGTTCAGAGATTTCTGCAGCATCGGTTTGCTCCATCTTCCTGGAATACAAAAACCCCGGGGTTTGATGAATAGTATGGTCTGAATAAAATGCTTTGATAGCGTCCTCATTTTTACCATCCCGCCAAAATTGAATGAATTTATCCGCAACTTCCTGAGTGTTCATTATTGATTAATTTTGATATATTTAATTAAATACCCGAAATTACAAAAGAAATATTGATACTTAAGTATATGATAATCAAATAAATAAGAAAATAAAATAACTTAAAAAAGCTATTTCGTTTTAGTTTTCCTGAATAATCGATATAGCTTTCTATAATAATTTTTAAGATTATATTTTGCACATAACTTGGTATGGTAGTGGCGATACCTGTTGTATCTTCCGTAATTAAATCTGTTGATATATCCCATTAATATAATCCTAAAGCGACTTCCACCTGATTGTCTTTAATCAAATCCAGGCTGTTCAGTTGTTGCGCCATGTAAATACTGGTTAATCTTCCTGTTCCTTCTACTGCTACATATGGCCCGATCTTGTCTACAGCCAAAAGGGTAATCCCTTGCAGTTTAACTTCTCCGTCTTTGAGCGCGTTGTAGATACCGGTAACCCGTGGATCAAGAAATGGCATTTCATTAATGTTTCTGGCCGCATCGGCTACCAGGTAAGATCCATCTGTATTTCTTTCCCAACCAGGCAGTTGCAGGGTATAAACCATATCAAGATCTGATCTGTTAATTTCCAATATTGCTTTGTACCATTTGACATACAGGGAAATTGAGTCTACCAGACTTTGTTTGAATTCCAATACTACATCTATCCCCTCCCGTTCCAGGTAGCGGTTACCCGAAAAGAGCATTTTCATAGTCTCTTCTCGTCCTGATTCATAAAGTGGGTTGAAGAATTCTGAATATACTTCCCCTATTGCCCATCTTCTGAGGACTTCATGCCGGTCAATTTTTTCTATTATTTTCATCTGATTGGTGGGTTAAATGTGAATGGATATTTTACACTATTGCCAGGTAAAGTCTACCTTTTCGAATAGCTTGGGAGTCCCCATGTTATTGGGCAGTTCGACTACGTTGATGAAGAAATTCGTTTCAGCGATATACAGGGGCACTCTGAATATAGTCTGTTCTTCAAAGTCTGGTTCTTCGCTTACTGGTGTAACATCAAAAGTGATTCTTCCATAGCTCAATTGGAATAATTTCCGGTCTTTGCCATAACCTACGGGTATACATTCTAAAGACTGGATCCGCTCTGCAAGATCTGGAAGTATCCACCGGATGGGATTAAAATACAGCACATAAAACAGGTCAGGAAGATACAGAAACTGATGTTTGAAGAACTCACTGAGACGTTCTTCTTCGGTCAGTATTTTGGGCATAAAATAAACATATTGGGGAATGGCAGTTTCTTCAAAGGGATACATAATTACCCCATCAATAGGTTTTAAAACACGGTCTCTGGCCTCTGCATATGCTAAAAAGGATGTCATACTACTCATAAACTGTTGTTAAATTTAGTGTTGGATTTCACGGTCAGTTCCAAGTTACAAAGAAATCGAAAGGGTAATCAGGTGATTGGTTTTTTGGGACTTTTGACCCTGCAATGCGGGGCCAATGATTTTTAAATTGAGGGTAAATAAATTACTTAAGATAACTGCGAGTAACTCCCTCCTTATGAAAACATATATATTCTTTTTCCTTGCTATCATTTCAGAAATCATAGCGACTACAGCTTTAAAGGCATCAGAGGAGTTTACAAGGTTCTGGCCCTCTGTTATTGTCTTCTGTGGATATGCAGTAGCCTTTTATTTACTAAGTCTGACCTTAAGAAAAATGGATCTTGGAATTGCTTATGCAATCTGGTCTGGCGTGGGCATAGTTTTAGTTACAACGTTGGGAACCATTTTTTACAAACAAAAACCTGATATGCCAGCTGTTGTAGGCATGGTACTCATCATAATTGGCGTAATTGTGATCAATTTATTCTCAAAAAATTCCGGACACTAGCCGAAATTATACACAAGTCCAGCCAGCCATCTTTCTATGGTTCCACTTTTTCTCCAGATAAAAAAATTCACTGGCAGCAATCGCGGCTTCTTCTGCCTGCTGGTCTAAAGTACAACTGTCCAGATGATCTACTACCGAGGAGGAAACCAGTGCATGTCTGAGTTTTAATGCGGCTAATGTATTGGCATAATCATTATCGGCACACCAAAATTGATAGTTTTCATCCAGTTTTCCGGTGAGCCTGAAAACATCACGTTTCAAAAACAGACACCATCCCGCAACTTCATATCTGCTGCGGTAGCCCGTATAAAGCCCATTATCCTGCTCAAATCCCATTTTTGGGTGATGAAGAGAACAAAAAGGAGATGCGCTCGACAGGTCATAATATTTATGGAAGGATTTTAATATTTCAGTAGCCCAGCCTGGGTGGAAATGCAGGTCGTTATTGCACAGGCAAACATATTTGGAGGAAGTAATATCGATTCCAATATTCATATACCGATGATAACCAAATGCTTCTTCAGGGTATATTGTAGTCGTATTTTTATATTGAAAGGGCTTCATCTCTTGTTGTGACTCCATGACAACGACGTTGAACTTAATGGTTTCCTGATCTTCTGAGGCCATTAAAGAGTTGATGCAATGCTGTGTAATCAGTTTTAGCTCTTCGTTCTGTGCGAAGCTTAAGATAATGATGTCAATTTCGGTCTTGCTTTTCATAGGATACCTGTATTTGTTATGACAAGTTACAAACAAAATCAGATGGTTATCCTCAGTCTTGTATTTAGGGACATTTGACCCTGTTTATTGCTTTTTTATAGTAATTATGGAACTTTTGACCCATTTAAATCAAGAAGTAGTTAATTACCTTCAAGTCAAAACAAAGCTATGTCAAGATTTCTCAAAATCATTTTGTTCGTCTTAATGTCGGCGATAGTCGCTGACATATTTGTATTTTTATATCGGACAGGAACGCGGCCTGAACCACACCGAAAGGTAAATCCGCATTCTATATATACAGGTTATTAACCGTATATAATTTCTTTCAATTTGGTGTACAGGTTATATTTTTCAAAGTAGATGTCTTTATTTATTACTGAACCTGGTGCAGGATGAACGATTATTTCCTTAAGATCCTGAACGATATGAGGACTATCCAGACTTATCGTCCTGTAGTAACGCTGGTCATATACTTCTGCAAGGTTCGGTGCTCCATTGTAAATGGGTGTAGTATTGCATAAAACGCAGTCTACAAATTTTTCTGTGATATAGTTCTTCTCATTTGAGTTTTCTATAGCTATAGAATATTCATAAGGTAACAAACCGGTGTATTTGTATTTCAAATCTCCCTTATACCTTGGGTCCTGGATAGTCAGACCACGGCCATAAATATCAATATCCAAATCTGATTCTAAGATTTTAACTAATACATCTATTCTTTTGTGATAATTGGCAATATTAAAATATAGGCCAGATACAATCATAGAGAGCTTTTTCTCTTTCTTGATTTGTTCTGTGTGATCGTAAAAAGAATGGTCTACATGATCATGGTAAAACATAAAAGCGGGAGTTTCAATGATCTTCCCTCCTAGTTTCACATTATTGTTTTTTTCAAACAGCTCCGGATCATGTACCAGGATATAATCACTATTGGTTAAATAGAATTTGTTTTGGTGCGCATCGCTCCAGGAAGGTTCCTGAATCACAGTAATAACTTTGGCCCCGGGTTTCAGAGGGTCATTCGCTCTGTTAAATACAACGGCATAGTCGTAATCATCGGCCGTTGTAAAGGTTAAAACCTCATCATCAACCTTATAATTTGCTTTGAATCTTATCAACAGGTTTTCAGAAACCTCGTAGTCAGAAAAAAATTTAATCTTCATCGTTTATAATTTTACTTATTTCTAAGTTAAAAATTAGCTGGTTGAATCGTGCTACACATAGGATTATGGGACTTTTGGCCCTATCATCAAGCGTGAATCCTTTCTAAATTGTGATTAAAAGACAGTATTATGAATTCACCAATGGTATCCTGTATTATGCCCACTGCAAACAGAGAAAAGTTCATTCCTTTTGCTATTGCATATTTTTTAAATCAGACTTATCGAAATAAGGAACTGATTATTGTAGATGATGGAAAGAAGTCTGTAGCTCATTTAATACCTAAACATCCAAGTATCAGGTATTATTATGTAGATGATCCAATTGGAACAGTAGGATTAAAGCGTAATTATGCTTGTGAACTTACCAGGGGCGAGATCATTATGCACCTGGATGATGATGATTGGTATGCGCATGATTGGCTTAGACAACAGGTTAATTTTCTATTAGCTTCTGAGGCAGATATGTGCGGTATACAGCATATCCATTATTATTCGGTTATTCTGGATAAGATTTATACCGTGGTAAGGGAGTATAAAGGTATTCCAAACCCAATGAATTGGGTGGCCGGGGGAACATTGGCTTATTGGAAATCATTCTGGAAGGCGCATCCTTTTAAAGATTTACAGACAGGTGAGGACGATGATTTTATTCAGAATTCTGGCGGCAAGCTATTTATACATGATTATAATGATGGGTTTGTTGCGTTATTACATCCCCATAATACTGTAGTGAGAAGTTTTGAAAATCCTAAACACAAATCGCTAAAGTCATGAAAGTAAAATTATCACATCCGCTGATTTCCTGTATCTGTATTACGCAGAACAGGCCGACGTTATTGCTTAAGGCAATTGTTAGTTTTGATACACAGAATTATCCTAATAGAGAGTTGGTTATTTCTTATCCAAAACAGGATTTGGAAACGAAACTTTTAATAGATAGTATACTTGAGCTATCAGATTTGAGAATTGTACGGGTAGAACGTGAAGGAAATGAATCATTAGGTTCGGCAAGAAATAATGCAATTGCAAATTGTAATGGAGATTATATTTGTTTATGGGATGACGATGATTGGTATCACTATCAAAGACTTGCGCATCAATACAATACAATGCGGATTAATGGGCAGTTCCGTGAAGCTAGTATAATGACACGTGTGATGTTATTTGATGTCACAACTCAGCAGGGCTATCTATCTTTCCCCTATCTTTGGTGTGGAAGTCTATTATGCAGAAAGGACCATATTTTGCAACATCCATTTACAAATACTAATGTTGCTGAAGACTCGCACATTGTCAAGTACCTGGAATCCAGAAAACTCTTGCATTATATCTCCGATAGTGCTTTTCTATATCTTTATGTTTATCACGGTAGCAACACCCTTAATTATTTCCATTTTTCTTATTATTTAAAGAAAAGTGAAACGCTGGATCAGGAAACTACGAATTGGATGCGTAATCTTATGGACATTAAAGTGGAGGTATTACCCTCCTGATTATTGATGGTGCCAGCTTTATCATTTCAACCGGGCTGCCCAGATTGGATAAGGCTGGCCATCCCTGACAAAATCAAGAAAATAGGTTTCATCGGGAATAATTCCTGATTGATAGGTTTTTCGTAATACGCTGAATATACTTTGATCATGACGATGATCGATAAATTCGCTATGCTGAGCATTTTTATCTTTATCATCAGTAAATAATAAAGGATTTTCACACAAAGCACCATACCATTTATTAACTAATAAAGTGGTGTGGGCACATTTTCTTAGCAAAAGTACACCAGCTACCAGCTGATTTGATCTGATTACCGCTTCTGAGGTTTTGAAATAATCAAATACTTCTTGCTTAGTATATTCGATTTCTTTGTGTGGCAGTTCAAAACTGAGACATCCGGTTTTTGATTGGTTCAATAGTTCGATATATTCTTTAAATCGCTTTTCTCCTTTATTATTAATCATACAGCCAGCATCACAATAAATCAGGATGTCATTCTCCTCCATCGATTCTAATGTCTTCTGAACGAAATAAGGTTTCCAGATCCAAAATCCTCCTCCTTTGCGATAACTCAGGGTGTCTTCAAAATACGTACTAAATGCAGGGTCAATATCCTCAGGAGTAAAGACTGTCACCTGATCAAAAAAATGTGATGCTAATGCTGTTTCTTTAAAAAAATCTCTTTGCGACGCATATTCGGCATCCCCATAACTGATTAAATGTATTTTCATATAAATCATTTTTAACAAGTTACAAAAAATAGAAAATCAAGTATGGTCATAGTGATTTTGGGGACTTTTGACCCTATCCCCGGTACTTAAACGTTGTTAAATTAGGCATATATAAATTAAACATATGACAAACCAACCACTAGTATCTTGTATTATGCCTACTGCGAACAGGCAGAAATATATTCCTCTTGCCTTAAATCATTTTTTAAATCAGGATTATATTAACGCAGAGTTAGTCATTATTGATGATGGGAAAGAATCTATAGCACCCCTGATTCCAAATGATTCCCGTATCAAATATCTCTATACTAAACCTTTAGGAACTATTGGAGCTAAAAGGAATTTCGCCTGTACCATGGCAAAGGGAGAAATTATCATGCACTGGGATGACGATGACTTTTATGCTCCGGACTGGATTAGTAAACAATATGATTATTTGATAACATCAGGAGCAGATATTTGTGGGATTGAACATATCCATTTCTTCTCACCGGTAACAGACACCTTATGGATGGGGACTGCGATGAATAGAAATAATCCATCAAATCCAAGTCAATGGCTAAGCGGAGCAACTTTAGCCTATAGAAAATCTTTTTGGGAGACTAATCCGTTCACAGATGTGCAAACTGGAGAAGATGATAATTTTATCTCTAAACCAGGAGCTGTAGTTTTTGCACATGATTATATTGACGGGTTTGTTGCTGTTTTACATCCGCGTAATACTACAGTTAAGTATTTTGAAAACCCTAAACATAAAGTACCTTAGACTGGGTTATAATAAAACCCAGTCTTGACCTGTCCTGTATTTCCACTTTTTATCAAAATAAACAGTTTCCTTTTCTGTAAGTTCATCCTGCCTTTCTATAGTTTGGCTATTCAACGTTTTGTTTTCCAGATGATCTACAAATGAAGAAGTAACTAACATGTGGTTCAACTTCAACACCCAAAGGGTATTGGAATAATCGTTATCTGCACACCAGAATTTATAATTCCGATCTGGTTTCCCCGTAAGACGTAATACATCACGTTTAAGAAAAAGGCACCAACCTGCAACTTCATTTCTGATTCGATAGCCTAGCTTTGGGCCATCATTCTTTTTAAATCCCATTTTTGGATGGTGGAGTGTACAAAATGGAGAAGCGCTGGAAAGATCTGTAAACTGGTTAAAAGGTATAAGAATTTCTGTTGCCCACTGGGGATGAAAAATCAGATCATTATTGCAAAGACAAAGATATGGAGCTGAAGTCATTTCAATTCCAATGTTCATGTAATTGTGGTAACCAAATTCCTGGTCCGGATAAATGGTTTGTGTATTTTCATACTGAAAGGGTTTAATTGATTTCTCCGATTCGACTACAATGACGTTAAACTTGATTTCCTCAGGATCTTCAGATTTCATCAATGAATTAACACAGTCTATAGTAACCTTTTTTAATTCATCTGTTTGGGCGTAACTCAAAATAATGATGTCAATTTCTACTTTTTCTTTCATCGTTTAAATCTATTTCCGACAAGTTACAAAGAAATCAAAATGTCATATAACAGATTAAACTTTTGGGACATTTGACCCTATTACCTCCATGCTGATTCATGTAATTTTAGCCTAAACATTAAAAAATTCATTATGGCAAGATCATGGTATGCGTTTATACCGGGCGGCGACCCGACTGACATCGAGAGATATTGGAAAGCATCAGTTAAGCATTCCTGTTTATGTGGAACTCAGATTTGCGCGATTTATGCAAAAGGTGTGGGTATTACTCCAGATGTCCCTCTTTCTCCAAATATTCAAGAATATATTAAGAATGCTCTTATAACTGGTCAATTACAACCAGAAACTCCTATAGACAGTAAAAAACATGTGTACTTGAGGCTTCCTTAAACTTGACTTAATACTTTCTTATGAATCAGTCCTATCCTTTAATTTCCTGTATATGCATTACGAGTAACAGGCCTGCACAGCTCAGCGTAGCAATTTCTTGTTTTGTTGCACAAAATTACCCGAACAAGGAGTTAGTAATTTCTTATCCTAAAAATGATTTGTCTAGTAAAGAGGTAGTTGAAAACGTACGAAAAGATGAAAGCTGGAAGATTATGTTAATAGAACGTCCGGCAGATGAATCTTTGGGCAATGCCAGAAACCATTTGATTGCTAAATGCTCTGGAGATTATGTTTGTATATGGGATGATGATGATTGGTATCATCCCAGCAGATTGACTTATCAATTCAACAGCATGCAAATTATTGGACAACGCTATCAGGCAAGTGTACTGTCACAGATTTTACTCTATGATGCAACTACAAAAAAAGCTTATCAATCTTTTTCATATACCTGGGATGGAACCATATTATGCAGGAAGGAAATATTGCTACAAAATCAGTATGCAAATGCCAATCTCGGAGAAGACACACATGTCATTACATTTTTGTCAGGCAGAAAGCTTTTACATCAAATAGAAGGTGTTCCTTTCTTATATGTTTATATCTATCATGGAACAAATTCATGGAACTATAAACATTTTGAATATTTCATGAATAAGAGTCTGTTGCTGGATGAAGAAATAACAGCCGACATAATCAAAATGATAAATAACTGACAAATTACGCTTAATTCTTAAAAAACAATCTTATGATAAACTTACCTCTTGTGTCCTGTATAATGCCTACAGCAAACAGACAAAAATTCATCCCTTTTGCTATCGATTATTTTTTGAAACAGGATTATCCCAATGCGGAACTCGTGATTGTAGATGATGGAATCAACTCCATTGCCTCGTTGATACCGGACCATCCAAAAATTAAATACTATTATACGGAACCTTTAGGAACTATTGGTATTAAGCGTAACTATGCTTGTGAGAAAGCAGAGGGCGAAATCATTATGCACTGGGATGACGATGACTATTATGCACCCAGCTGGATTAGTAAGATAACAGATGCGTTGCTGACTTCGGGAGCTGATATAGCAGGCTTGAACCGTGTGATTTTTTATTCTCCATCTGTTGATAAACGCTGGATGTATGAAGATTCAGAATTAGACAAACCATGGTTATGTGGTGCCACAATGACTTATAGAAAATCTTTTTGGCAACAACATCCTTTCATTGATCTCCAAGTTGGTGAAGACTACGATTTTGTCTGGAATTCTGGAGCCAAAATCTTCGCATTGGACTATCTGGAGGGGTTTGTAGCCATCTTACACGCGCACAATACAAGTATAAAACCTATTGAGAATCCCAAACACAAAAAGCACGCAACCAGCTGGGATGAACCTGAAGAAGAAAAGGAATCATGAACACGCCCTTGGTATCCTGTATTATGCCAACTGCCAACCGACCCAATTTTGTCGCATTAGCAGTAGATCATTTTCTAAACCAGGATTTTAGAAATGCAGAGCTGATCATTATAGATGATGGAAAAAAATCAGTGAGGTCTTTATTACCCGATCATTATCGAATTAAATATTTTTATACTGATCCTCTAGGTAGTATCGGGGTAAAAAGAAATTTTGCTTGTGAAAAGGCCGGGGGAGAAATCATTATGCATTGGGATGATGATGACTGGTATGCTTACGATTGGATCAGCAAATCAGTTAATTTCTTGAATGAATCTAAAGCAGATATATCAGGTTTGGCAAAGATTATCTTCTTCTCTCCAAGAGCCGGTAAATTCTGGAAATATGATGGGGATCGCCTTGAGCATCCATGGCTTGCTGGAGCAACAATGGCTTACAAAAAATCTTTCTGGCAAACGCATCCATTTAAGGATTTACAGATTGGAGAAGATTATGATTATTCCTGGAATACCGGTGCCAGAATTTATGCACATGATTATTCTGATGGTTTCATTGCCACTTTACATAATTCAAACACGACTTTAAAACCTTTTGAAGATCCGCGACATAAAAGAGAATATGCAAGTAACTGGATGGAAGTTCAATATGAGGGGAAAACCGAAAACCCTAAAAAGAGTAGGTATTACTATTAAAAAATTATTCTATGCCTTGGTATCAATTTATTAACAATGAAATGGACATTTGTGATCCAGATAGTTATATTATATTAGACAAAATACCAGAAACAGCAGATGGACCTTATTTAAGTGCCATTTTTGCAGATGAGATACCTGATGATCCTGAACGCAGACCTGATATTGAAGGTACTCCGGGACTGCTGATTTATATTATTCGTGCACTAGCTAAAAGCAAAGGTCAGCCCTTTTCCAATTTTCCACCTGTTCCATTAGAAGTAAGGATGTCTGCTAAGCCTGCCGGAGATATTTTATAATAGTCTCACATGTAATAATGTGAGCTTAATTACGAATAAAAAACCCCTTAATCAAAAGGGGTCTTTTATTCAAAAAAAATTGCAGAGAATAAAAGATGGGGACTACTGACCCTAGCAAAGCGATACTCATCTTCGTAAATTAGTAATATGAAATCATTGATAGAAGTAATTGCTTATCACCCGAAAGATAAAGCAAGTATAAATTAAATTTAGAAAAAGCTTTTGATTGTCTGCAGCAATAAAGGCATTGATCCAAATAATTATACAATCTGACTTATATGCAATGATTAATCATGGGGAAGCCGAAAACCTTAAAAAGAGTAGGCATGAAATAAAGTTTTTTGATCTCTTTTTGATATACAAAAGAATCATTTATTATGGCAAGATCATGGTATGCATATAACGGAGTTGGTGACCCTGTAACACTTTCAAGTTACAATTTCGCTTTTTCTAAACCGGCTTGTATTAGCGGTGGTAGACTTTGTGCGATTTATGCAACAGGAACTGGAGTAAATCCATCAGTAATATCTGCTAATCTAAGAGGTTATATTGCTGACGTTCAATTAACACTGGTAGCAAGACCTGATGGAAGTGCAGCTATTAAAAAATACGCCTACGGTAAAGCTTAATTGGCTTTATAAAATCAGGCATTCTGTTAAATGAGAACAAGGGCAAGCCGAAAACCTTAAAAAGAGTAGGCATAAAATAAAGTTTTTTGATCTCTTTTTGATATACAAAAGAATCATTTATTATGGCAAGATCATGGTATGCATATAACGGAGTTGGTGACCCTGTAACACTTTCAAGTTACAATTTCGCTTTTTCTAAACCGGCTTGTATTACCGGTGGTAGACTTTGTGCGATTTATGCAACAGGAACTGGAGTAAATCCAACAGTAATATCTGCTAATCTAAGAGGTTATATCGCTGACGTTCAATTAACACTGACAGCTAGACCTGACGGAAGTTCGCTTGTTAAAAAATACGCCTACGGTAAAGCTTAATTGATCTAATATTTAGTTATCCAGGGAACCAAAATGGTTCCCTGGATAATTTAACTCCATTAAAACACAATATTACATTTATGAGCTTCAAAATTATGAAGCCACAAAGCTCCTTGTTACATATTGGATTCTATAACCAATTTAGCTATCTGGATATCAATATTAATGATAAAAGAAACATATCAAATTTCTAAATATCTGTTAGACTAAAAACACACTACCGATTTTGAAGTCAAATCCGGGAGATGCCGAAAACCGTAAAAAGAGTAGGCATGCAATTAAAGTTTTCTGATCTCTTTTTGATATACAAAAGAATCATTTATTATGGCAAGATCATGGTATGCATATAATGGAATTGGTGATCCTATAGTATCTGCAAGTTATAACCTAATGCTTGACAAACCTAACGCCAACTGTGTAAACGGTTGCGCTATTTGCGCTATTTTTGCAACAGGTACAGGGATAACTCCAACAGTATTATCAAATAATATCAGAACATACATTAACAATCTTCTTGCGAATCAAGTTTCGCAACCCAATGGAGTAATAACCATTAAACGGTATGTTTATGGAAAAACAGGCTGCTAACTCTTATTAACAGAATACAGTCTGACGATTGATTACAAAGGAGAGATTCAAACCTTAAAAACATTGAGTCCAAAATAAAGTTTTTCGATCTCTTTTTGATATATAAAAGAATCATATATTATGGCAAGATCATGGTACGCTTATGATGGAATGGGAAATCCATTTTTAACTAATAGTTATAATTTTACATTTATCAAGCCTGCTTGTTTGCACGGATGCAAAATCTGTGCAATCTACGCAACGGGTACTGGAAATTCCCCATCAGTATTATCTGGTAATATAAGATCATATATCATTAATATGATGGTGTTACCTGTTGCACAACCAGCCGAACCTGCGGGGATTAAAATATATGTCTATGGAAAAAATTGTTAGTTATAAAATCATTTTCAATATAATACAATGGACTTATTATTATGCTTCATTGTATTATTATTCAAATTTAGCTAGTTTGAAAGCATTATAAGCATTGATTACTCCACCTGAAATACATTTATCCTTTAGCCCATACGTTTCTGCAACAGATCTCATGATCATTATTTTCACTTGTGCTGCAGATAATTTGGGACAGTATTCTCTAATAACAGCAGCCAGCCCTGTAACTACAGGTGCAGCCATACTTGTACCTGTATCATCAAGATATGCTGAACGGGGAGTCGTAGAAGTAATCTCTATACCGGGCGCATATACGTCTACACTATGCTTACCGTAATTAGAAAATACACCGGCTATATCTTTATCATTTTTCCATCCCGAAGCTCCTACTTCTATCCAATTAGCTGCTATAGTCTGTCCTTCTGGAGTCTTGCGATCGGGATAAATAGTCATTTGATCAAGGTCTTGTCCTTCGTTACCCGATGCATGAATGATTAAAACATCTTTACTTACTGCATATTTAATCGCTTCATCAACTTTAACTGACGGCTTAGCCCAAGGTTGGCCAAAACTCATATTGATTACTTTCGCACCATTATCGGCAGCGTAACGTATTGCCTCTGCAATAGCCAATGTCTTTTCATCCTGACTTATATCATCTTGCTGACTAAAAGACAATTGACCCACAACTCCACTCATAGGATCAAGTCCGGGTATAGCTCTGAGTACCATTATTTGTGTATGATCAGCTACTCCCTTTATACCTATATTATTGTCACGAACAGCTGCAATAATACCTGCAATATGGGTGCCATGGTAAGTTGAGGGGCCGCCCATCAATGTTTCAAAATCACGTTTTTCATAATAGGCAAGCTGCATATTATAGTAACTCATTGCTCTTTTCAAACCGATTTTTTTGTAGTTTACAAAGCTCGGGTAGTGTTTCAATCCGGATATTATTGTAGACTGCATTTTTAGTTCCTCTGCACTTTCTGGAGTGTAATTTTTAAAATCATCAATAATCGAGGCAGACTTACCCATCTTTTTCAGAACCTGATCCAATATTTTTTGATCTGCCTCTACCACTTTCATTTTTTTGTTTATCAAGGATATCTCGGCTTTTTCATCTTCCTTTATTCCTGCACTATAGAAATTCCATCCATGTAAGTCATCGATAAAACCATTTTTGTCATCATCTTTTTTATTGAAAGGAATTTCACCAGGGTTTGTCCAAATCACAGATTTGAGGTCTTCATGATTTATATCCACCCCTCCATCAATTATTGCGACTATCACAGGTGTTGCTTTTTTCCCAGCTAGCAATGCTGTATATGCCTTTTCCATGCTGATTCCAAATACACTATCAGTTTTCAGATCCAGATTTTGCCAATTGCCTTTGACTTTTTCTCCAGTTTGGGCAAATAAAAGATTTGTCGATAGTATTATAATTATTACTACCCTGTTAAAGCAAATAATTTTTATATTCTGGATTCTCATCTTTACTTTATAATTTGCAGTAATTCTATTTCGAAAATCAATGTACTATTTGGTGGAATCTGCCCAGAATTGCTTCCCTTTCCATAAGCAAGATTTGCAGGAATATAAATTACCCATTTAGATCCAACCGACATTAGTTGTAAAGCTTCCGTCCAGCCTTTCATAAGTTTATCGACATATAACACATACGGCAACCCATTCTCAGAAGAACTGCCGAAAATCTTTCCATTAACTAATGTGCCTGTGTAGTTTACACTAACTTTGTCTGTTAAACCAGGCTTAATTCCTTTCCCCTGAAAGATAATCTTATACTGCAAGCCAGAAGGTAATGTTACTACACCGGGCTTTTTCTTATTCATCATCAAAAAAAGATTATTTTCTTCGGGTGATGGCCCTTTCATATCCTTTTGCGCTTCTCTTTTCGTGTTTGCTTCTGTAATTAATTTATTGTTAGGTATCCCTCCTCCCTCAACTTCAGTGAATACAAATTTATCTACCAATCTTTCTTCTTCTTTTAAATCCAAACCATAAGGTTTTAATGCCTTCTGTATTCCGGAGATGTCGGTCCACGAAGAAAAATTTAAATCCATATCTAAATTCCCTGTAAAATCGGTTTCATCGAAAACATATGGATTATCAGCTCGCCGATTCATCTGAGTGATTAAACTACCCAATGGTAAATCTTTGAACTGATGTAAAGATCCTTTAATGATTAAACGATCATCATATTGAGATGTTAGTTCTTGTTTACTTTTTAACAATATATTTTTATTGGTTCGGACCAAAATAAGAACCTTTTCTTTCCGCTTCTCCCAACGAGCATGTAAACCAAGGAGGCGATCTAAATCTTTTATAATTGACTTATGGACTTCGGCATCTGTCTGCCCGGTATCAGGATTTATAGATTCGAAGCAGATACCATTTTTTGTTAACCAACTTTGCTGCGCACCAGAACCTTCAACAAAGATATATTTAGATTTATCCAGGACTTCCCATACGATTTGGTTCGGCATCAATGTAGAAGTTGGCTTGACTAAATCAGTTGATTTAATTAAATAGTTCCAATTAATCAGGTAAGCATTATAAATAGCATGATTTAAGAAAAAAGCCCTGATAGTTTTTTTGCGTGCATCTCTTATTATACCAGATTCACCAAATCCTTCTGCATTAACAGCTGCTTTATAATCCGATATGGCTGCATACTTCATAAATGTTGACGCTGTATCTAACTGATTTGGATCAGGTACAAATAGTAAATGTTTGGTTGCATCAAAAGTATAAAAATCATTTTTTACCGGCCAGTTAATTTGCTTGCCGTTAAGCACTGTTTGGATGTTGTCCACATCCACGAAATCTGAAGAAGTGATCCCTACCACTTTACCCTTGTAAATCCAAACTTCATGTGGGATAGTCCGATGTTTAAAGTAAGCAGCAAAAATCTTATCTTCTGTTACTGAGGGTAATGCCAGGTTTTTAGTGTTTTTATTATTCTTCCAGAAAACAATTACATTATCCTCTTTTTCATATGTCACCGGCAGAATCTTTATTTTAGAACCAAATTTCTTTTGTAAAGTATCCATTTTAGGAAGCGCCTCTACACAACCAGAACAACTAGTTGACCAAAAATCTATGATTAACAACTGACTCTTATAATCCGCTGTATTTGCTGCACTTTGATTTGCATTGATGATCTTTGCTATGGCAAAATCAGGCAAAGAGTCTCCAATAGATAGATTTGGAAGATTGGATTTTTTTTGATCCGGCACAGCATAAGTTTGTTGTGCATTCGAATTGAAAACCGTCAGAAACAACTGTATGGCTATTATCTTTATTAACTTCATTAGTTATTTTTTTTTATAACAAACATTTCCAATTCGCGCATTCCATCGATCAGATCGAGATCATACCGATGTAATTCTTTACGCAAATCAAGAAGATTTGACCATGAATCTATCTTAAGATCCAGATCTACAGTATTATTATAACCTGTTTCATTTATCATTGGAGGTAATCCAGCTTCAGCAATCGGTAAACTTAACCTATCAAGAGAAGTATTATTAAAATACCCCTTCAAATCATATTTCTCTTCACCTTTCCCAGCAGATTTAAGTTTATCGACCTTTGATGTGCGTACCAGAATAAGTACTTTAACCATTCTTTTTTCTGTACCGAATTTGACACCAAATGCATTGGCAAGATACTCATCTAATGTTGTACGACCTTTGATTACACCGATTGGGAGACCCAGTTCGTAACAAAATGTATTTTTCCTAATCCAGCTCTCTTTATCGCCATATTTAGGTTCATAAAGATATTTTGACGGATCATCAACTTCCAGCACTATGTTGTTATGTCTGACCATCCCATAGGTGAGTATGTCTGCAATAGATGAATTATACATAGTGACCAGCTGTAAGCCAGTCACTGTATCTATAGAAGAATTAAAATTTGATCCATATTGACCTGAGATTGGCTGCACACCTTCTCTATATCCTGTAACTACAGAAAAACGCAAAAATTTATTCTTGTTGGTCAACTGTTCATTCTCTAGTTTAAAAACAGGCTTCTGATAAGCAAAGTCAAAAAGAGGTTTCCGGTATTTAAAAGAAGGAGTATCTGTTTGTGCTGCTGCTCTTATCGAAAAAAGGAGTAAAAGGGGGGTGATATAGTGTGTTAATTTCATTTTTTAGTTTAAGTTGAAATTATAACTGATTCGTACTCCAGCAGAAGAATATGTTCTTGCAGAAGATGCAATGTATACAGCTTCATATTTAAACAATACATCAAAACGTTTAGAAGTCCGAAAACCAATACCAGGTACATAAGTAAAATACTTTTCACCACTACCTCCTCCATTACCATCTTCCCTGCCTCCGTAAAATGAAAGACCTGCCTGACCTGAGGCATAAATTTTAGGAGTTATATAATATTTCGCGCCTAATAAAACAGGTATAAAAGAAACACCTTTACCTCCGCGTTTGGCTACAAAGTCAAGATATCCAACACTTGCAGTAACACTTGCCGATTTGACAACCGGATATTCTGCCTGTAGTGACGCACCAGCAACTAATGACGAATAAGCTGACACATAACCTGTTGGCACTCCTACATCTGCACCAAAGCTATAGGTTATTCTTTTCTTAACTTTCTCTTGCCCTTGTGCGCTAGCTGTTAAGATGGTGATTACAAAAATGGTGATTGCCAAATATATTTTTTTCATTTCACTAAACTTTTATAGAATAAATATTGATAATTATATGATCTTTAATTAATGAGCATTACCCCAGGTTTGGGGATTATTCCAATTGTTTTGCGGCTTATCAGAAGTAGTTAGAACCTCTATTTTACATACTCTGTTTGGTTCTGAGTAATAGATAATACTTCCATCATGATTACTTGCCACTGATGATGGAGTATTAAGCTGAACATCAGCACCATTTCCTATAGTTTCTCCTTTTTGACCATTACCAATCAAAGTTGATACAATTCTATCTGTTGAAATTTTTCTGATCCGCTGATTAAGTGAATCAGAGATATACAAGTTTCCTGCATCATCAGAAGCGATACCACTTGGACCATTAAACGACGCAGATGGCCCAAACCCATCTTTGTAAATACTTACATCAGCAGACGGCAGAGCACCATTTCCTGCCCAAGTTGTAGCATGTCCATCAGGAGTAATCTGATATATATAATTGTTAAGCTGATCTACAGCGTAAACGTTTCCGGCAGGATCTGTAGTAAGTGAATTTATAAATGGACCAAATTTAAGCTGATCAGCAGGTCCATCATACGGAGCGGGGTTACGCGCAGTGTTATAAAGAACACCGGCATAAGTACTTACTATTCCTGCAGTAGAGATTTTCCTTATTACAGCACTACCATCTCCTACATATACACTACCAGTTTTATCGACCGCTATACCAAAAGGTGAGTTAAATTTTGCAGCAGCAACTGGTCCATCCTGATAGCCCGGTTGCCCAGTTCCCGCAAAGGTCGAAACTACTCCTGTTGGGGTAATTTTACGAATAACATTATTACTGTAATCAACTACATACAAATTATCAGTAGCATCAATTGCTAAACCTTGAAGAGAACCAAATTGAACTGCTGCCCCTGTTCCATCAACATAACCATTTATTCCACTGCCAGCAAAAGTACTTACAACACCATCGGGAGTAATTTTACGAATACGGAAATTAAACTGATCAACTGCGTACACGTTTCCAGTGCCGTCTACCGCAGCGGCAGCTATATTGTTAAATAATGATTTCGTCCCCAATCCGTTAAGATAACCACCGTATGCGAAGGGACCACCACCGCCTGCAAAAGCGGAGGTTTGATAATACTTCTGGCTTGGTGCTGGTATTTCTGGTGCTACTTTTTTGCATCCGCTTGCCGCTAAAATCGCCATTAATCCTATACCGGGCAATTGAAGCCATCTCATCAATCGTTTCATGTTAATTTATTATTTATGATTACATTTGGTTAAATACGCATTTTAGCGAGGGTTCTGTTCTATACCCGAATTTGTGATCACTTCATCAGGAATCAATAAAACATATCTTAAATCATTCGCTGGAAGCTCATAAGCCCCAAGACTCCCCAGGTCTCTTTTTAAATTTTCCGCAGTTCCTATAGTTTTATTCAAACGACGTAAATCTGTCCAACGCTGCGCACGCATAACAAGCTCTTTTCTCCGCTCTGTTAATACTTTATTTAAAGCATCAGTAGCATCAGTAGCAGTCATATTCAAATAAGTACCAGTTTTCCATCTGGTCACAAGTAACGTATTGAGATCTGCCATTGCTTCATTTATTTTATTAGCTCTGGCATAACATTCTGCACGAACCAGATACAATTCATCCACAGCCAATCCATTAAAGAAAATAGATGCCAAAAATGAACCTTCGTAATTTCCAGTAAAACGATAAGTGTTAGTTGATCCGATCAGTTTAAAATAGGCCTGACCTCTCAAATCATTACTATCATAAGATGCCACCAGATTAGAATCAATTCTTGCTGTATTAAGATTTGGTATTAAAGTTTTCCCTCCATAAGTAATAGAATGAAAGATTACCTCTTTATTGAAACGAGGAGCAAAAGGAGTATTAGAAGATGGATTAATATCAGAATTATAATTCAGCAACTGACTATTTAACTGCAACGCGGAACTTGCAGCAGTTAAAGCATCTGGATAATTTTCCATCGATAAGTAAGTACGCGCTAACATAGCATACGCCACCGCCTTATTTGGCCTTGTAGGAACACTGGAAGTTGCAGGTAAAAGATTGGATGCATCCTTAAGATCCTGAACAATCCTGTCATAGGTTTGCTGAACTGTACCACGCACCGATTTATCATTCAAATCAGTAGACATCTTCAGTGGAATACCTAGGTCCTGACCAGCACTCGACGCTGTATAAGGTTTAGCATATAGCTGTGCAACATTCCAAAAAGCATAGGCTCTGTAAAATAAAGCAGCTCCTTTTAAAGCATTTAAGGTAGCCACATCTGTACTGCTGCCCTGTAGTTTTTGAACAGTTTCCAAGACCAGGTTTGCCTCGAGTACTGTTTTGTATGGATTCTGCCACTGCGGCGATGCAACGGCTCTTCTTGTGTTAGCAGACCAGATATACAAGTTCCGGTCAATAGGATCAGTAAGGTTACTGTAATTAACAGACTGTATAAAATAATCATCGGCAGAGAGCTCTCCATCACTTGGATATCCCGTATTCATTACCGTGTAATTATCTAATAGTAGCTGGCAATCTTCAGCTGTCTCAGCTTTGGTTTGTGTACTATCAGGTTTAACATCAAGATACTTTTTACAGGAGCCCAGTATTAAACTAAGCATAAGAATTGATAACAAGAATTTATAAATCTTCATTTTCTTCAATTTTAGAAATTAGCACTTAAACCAAGACTATAGGTTCTTGGCAACGGATAGTCGAATACATCCGGGTCAAGCCCTTGTTTATTCGCTCTCCAGATCACGCCCAAGTTGGATACATTGGCATAAATTCTTGGGTTTTTGAGCACCCAGTTCTTTTTATTAAAAGTATAAGACAGATTGATTTCCTGTAAGCGGATATGATCACCTTTCAGGACATTGATATCTGAATTTCTATAAAAATCATCTCTGTCTGCACTGCCTGGATAAACTGCGGCGGGTACATTTGTGAATGCCTCATCTCCTGGTTTTTGCCAGCGATTGGCATATTCTGCTCCTTGTAAGTTACCAGTAGTATATAAGTTATTATACTGAACCAGAGTACTAAGAGGTCTTCTGAACCAATATCCCAGCTTGTAAAGTAGGTTAACTGAAAGCGAAAGGTTTTCATAGCTGAATGTGTTGCGGAAAGAACCGTAATAAACAGGAATCAGTGAGCCAAAATAATGTAAAGAACTCAGCGGCTGATTCTGAATAGCACTTAGCGCATCAATACCGGCTTGTGAATTGTCCAGGACAACAATATTTCCATTCAAATAACCTCTGGGACTACCTGTGGCGGGATCTAAACCTGCCCATCTATAAGCATATGCACGAGAAAGGTCATCTCCTTGCGTAAAAAGAGAGGGGCTTGATACGATGTTACTCGCAGTATAATTAATAGGCGCATATAGCTTAGTGACCTTGACCTTATTATAGCTGAATAAGAAATTACTAGTCCAGCGGAAAAGCCCAGTCCGTACATTTAATGAGCTTAAAGTCAGATCTACACCCTTGCCAAATAAATCCCCGGAATTGAACTCTAATTGATTAAAACCTATACTCGGATCAGCTGCATTATTTGCCAGCAAATCCTTAGTTCTTTTTTGATAATAGTCCACACTTCCTGATAAACGACCACCTCTCAAACCGAAATCAAGGCCAAAATTTAATACAGCAGTTTTTTCTGGCCTTAATTTAATATTAGTAGGATTCAATATATCTGCATATCCAAGAAGATTACCATCAAGTACCAAATTTTTTGGTGTAATTGATAAATTCGGTGTGGCAGAGGAAACAGGATTTGTATTTCCGTTATATCCAAAGGTCGCTCTTAGTTTTAGAACAGGGAATAAAGAAAAATTATAGAATTTCTCATTATTAATAATCCAGCTGGCACCAAGAGAATAAAAAGGGGTTCCACCACTATTACCCGCGGTACTAAATATATTAGATAAATCCCTTCGGAAACTTGCAGACAGGGTATACTTATTAGCATAGGTATAGGCTGCATTAGAAAAATAGCTGATAGTCCTTCCTTCTGAAGCCGACATGAAAGTTCCTGGAGGAACAGTGCGACCAAATCCTGCAAAAGTGATAGGATCTGCGAACAATAGCAGGTAGTTATAGTTATAATTTAAATTACCAGCAGTAGAAAAATCTTTTTCGTTATATCCAAAATACCCATTGGATGTAAGCATAGTATGACTTTTAAAAATATCGATTCCTGCAATAGCAGAAATATTATGTTTATCATTCCAGATTTTATTAAAATTTAACTGCCCCCTTAAAGTTTGATTATTAGCTTTAGTAGCAGATTTTGTATACTGTCCTCCAAGAGGTAAGTTTCTGGTACCAGCTATCGGAAATAAGGTGGAATTTTGAGGATCAAAAGCGTTTATAGGTGAGGTAAACGAATTAATCTTGTCCCGCATATACCATGAGTCCTGACTCGACAAATCTGTGATGTCATTTGAGGTGACATTATAATTATAGGATACATTAGCAGACAACTCTGGGAGTATTTTATAAGTCGCTCCTAAATTTATATTAATATTCTGCAATTTGGAAAGATTGTATCCCTCATTAATATCTTCTAATGGCTTGTAATCATAGCTTAATAAACTGTTTCCATAGGTTGAGTGCAAAAGATCTAGAAATGCCTGACTATATGCTTTGGGAATCGACATGGGATTACCTTGACTGTCAACTAACCTGCTGTAAGGAAAGACACTTATATTACCAGTTGGATTCGTTGCTCCATTAAAATCATCGACACTCGCTTGACCGCTTGTATTTGATTGGGTGTATATAACACTTGCCTGAAGTTCCAGTTTAGTGATAGGTTTCGCCGAAATGGAATAATTCAAATTCTCCCGGTTCAATCCGGATTTTACCGTATTGTTTAAAGTTTTATCATAACCAGCAGAAAATCGCTGCGCTATTTTTTGGCTTCCACCAGCAATTGCCATGGAATAGGACTGTGTAACAGCATTACGGAAAAAATATTTGTTAAGATCATTCCGTAAATCATTACCACGTAAGGCATCTATTTGAGATTTCGCCACATCCGGACTAATTTGTCCTAGCCGTTGTTGATCCATGATTTGTGCTACTGGCGAAATTACTGATTGACCAACTTGAATTATTGGTTCAGGTGAATGATCTCCTGAACCTGGGTAATCCTGACTATATTTATACAACTGCGCATCAATATAATCAGATGTGCTCATTGTTTTTTGATAGAAAAGATTGGGTTTTTCAGTAATATTCAGGTTAGCATTGAATGAAATTTGTAAAGGGTTCTCGTAATTCCCTTTCTTTGTTTTTACGACGATAACGCCGTTTGCCGCCCTGGATCCCCAAATAGAAGCTGCCGCCGCATCCTTTAAAACAGTAATGCTCTCCACATCATTTGGATTGATCAGATCAATAGAATAGGGATCTGCAATTCCGTCTATAACTACAAGAGGCCTGCCACTATTATTACTTAACCCTGCAATAGTCAAGGTGTTTTTTCCACGGATAGTTAAATTTGTAAGTGGAGATCTTGCATTTATATTTGCTCTATTGGCCGAATTTGTAGGAGTCAGATCATTCCTAAAATCCATACTGGTTGTTATGCCTTCTAAACGTTTGAGTAAGTTTGTATTCGTAGTGTGCTGTAGTTGTTCTTTACTAATTACTTCAAAAGAACCTGTAATACGTTCTTTAGGAATATCCTGGTAACCATTACTCGCAATAGTTACTTCACCCAGCTGAATATTAGACTGAGGACTCATCTTAATAGTAATCATGTCAGCAGCATTCAAACTGGCTAAAGAAACTTCTTTAGTATTATATCCTATATAAGAGATTACGAGAACACTTTTTTTAGTGCCATACCGTTCAAAATATCCACTTTCTGTAGCTACAGAACTTCTTGTTCCTCCTTTTAAACGGATAGTCGCACCAGGTAATGGCTTACCTTGTTCATCTAAAATTTTCCCTTTATAAACAATAGAATCCTGAACAAACGGCATAATACTCACTGGCCGAACCTTAGCAAGTTGTTGTTTAATCACAACACTATTGTCCTCAATCAAGAATGTTAAATTTTGTCCGGCAAGACACTGATCCATAACCACTTTAAGGTCAGTTTTATTGAAATTTGCATTGACTATCCTGTTTTCATTCAACTTTTCTGACTGCCATAGTACATCATACCCGGTTTGTCTTTTAATTTCTTTAAAAAGTTGTGTGATTTTTATTTTATTTTGGTTCAGGGTTATTTTCTGTCCATAGATCGCACCAGACACTTGCATCATTCCCACAAAAAACAAAATAATCATCAGCCGCATTACTAATAAAAATTTATTCAGGTTGCCAGTCAGGCACCCTAAAAGTTTAGTATAATAATTCATACCTTTATCTGCTTGGTTTTTTTTGCAAAGAGAAATATCTTGTAGGGTAACCTCTTCGCATTGGTAATAGGTTGCTTAAATCTTACTATAAACCAAATAGTTAGGGGTGTTTCCGCACCCCTGACTTATTTGATTTTTATTTGAGTAGCGTTTCATTGCATAACTATAATCCTCCTCCCTTTTATCTTAAAATGAATCGATTCTGTCAACTCCAGCTTTCTCAATACTTTGGAAACATCGCTATATTTAGATAGTGTACCACTAAATAATAGCTTATCCAATTTCTCTCCTTGCGGGTTTTCAATTTCTACATCATACCACCTGGACACCTTTCTTAAGATACTTGCAAGTCCTTCTTTTTCAAACATGAAGTATCCATTTTTCCAGGCAACAGCTTCATCTGGATCTATGTTCTTCACTTTAATCCCCTTATTATCAGCATCATCGCTATCGATAAGTGATTGCTGTCCGGGTTTGATAACTTTATAGGCATTTGCCACAGGGCTGATTACTTTAACACTTCCTTCGAGTAAAGTAGTACTGACAACAGGCTCATTTGTATAAGCATTTACATTAAAATGTGTACCCAACACTTCCACGACCTGTTTGCTTGAAGAAACTAAAAATGGTTTAGTTGGATTTTTAGCGACTTCAAAGTAAGCTTCCCCAATTAATTCAACTTTACGCTCACCCTGGCCAAAGACAGAAGGATAACGTAAAGAAGATGCTGCGTTTAACCAGACCTTTGTTCCATCGGATAGAATCAATTGAAACTGTCCGCCTCTAGGAGTTTCTATCGTATTATAAGCAGTAGCTGTAGAAGAAACAGCAGATTGCTGATAGACTAACTGACTATCTCTGTTTTTAGTAATTACAGTGCCAGATTGATTAGCAATTTCTCCATTTTTCATATCAGTTAATGATATTTTAGATCCATTAGCTAAAGTTAGAACCGCTTTATTTCCTCCTGGGGTAATCTTAGCTACCAGCTGACTACTAACAGGTTTAAGCTCATGACTTCTTTGGTATATATAAAGACTCATTGGAATCACAAAAACAGCTGCTGCAGCCAAATATAAATATTTCGAAAATGAACGTGCATGAACTGTCTTACTAGTGGAAACACTAGTTTTTTTTTCAATTTCATTATTAATCTCCGAAAGCATACGGTCATGTATATCTTTCACATAAACCATATCCAGAGAATCCAGAACATCATCCGCCTCTAAGAAGAGATCAAAATACTGTTCTAGAAATAATAATTGATCTTCGTCTGCAGTCCCCTCTAGATAGGCTTCAACTGCATTTAAAAATTCGTCTTTAATTTTTTTTGAGTTCATTTAATTGGTGTACTTTGATAACCTTTATTATAACAGTATACCAAAACGAATCAATCTCCTATCTCTATTGAAAATATCCTGAATGCAGATACCATAAATTATTTAAACTGCAGCTTTTAGGGACATTTGTCCCTCTGAATTTAGTCCGCTCTTGTCTAAATTTAAAAAAAATGATTATGGATTTCCCACTCGTCTCTTGCATTATGCCTACACTGAACAGGCAGATTTTCATTCCCTATGCCGTAGATTTTTTTCTGCATCAGGACTATCCTAATATAGAACTGATCATTATTGACGATAGTGAAGAATCAATTGCTTCATTAATCCCTGAACACCCGAACATCCATTATATATATGGCAACTCAATTGGCAACAATCTTGGTAAAGTAAGCAATATCGCCTGCGAGAAAGCTTCTGGAGAAATTATTGTTCACTGGGACGATGACGATTGGTATGCCCATGACTGGGTAAGTCGACAGGTCAATGCTTTGATCATTTCTGGTGCAGACATTACCGGGCTATGTGACATTAATTTCTTTTCCGCCTTCACAAATAAAAGGTGGACCTATAGAGATACTGAAAAAGGAAAACCATGGGTTTATGGTGGAACTCTGGCTTACTGGAAATCTTTCTGGAGAAAGCATCCTTTCCATCGTTTGCAAGCAGGAGAGGATAATGAGTTTATATGGAATTCTCCCGAAGCCAAAATACATCCGCATAATTACAGTGACGGTTATCTTGGTTTCATTCATGATGATAATTCTGGAATTCTGATGTATGAAGATCTAAGAAAAAAAATAAGAATAGAAAAATGGATGATGAAAATAGATGCTCCGGAAAAATGTGAAAAGCACTCTATTCTTTCCAGCAGTTCAGACTTGCCATTGGTAAGTTGTATCATGCCGACAGCTAATCGTAAAGACTTTATTCCTGCTGCAATAACTAATTTTCTGAAACAGGATTATATGAATGCTGAACTAATTATTATTGACGATGGAAAAGAATCTATAGTTGACTTAATCCCTGAAAACCCCCGAATCAGGTACTTCTATTTCGAGCCATTAGGAAAAATAGGAACAAAACGAAATATTGCTTGTGAAATAGCCAAAGGAGAATTGATCACACATTGGGATGACGATGACTGGTATGCGCAAGATTGGATTTCGCATCAAGTACAAGCATTAATCAACTCTGATGCAGATATTTGCGGTATAAATCAAGTGCAATTTTTCGAAGCCACTTTTAATCGTTACTGGATGACCAAAAACAGTAATTCTAAATCTCCATGGTTAAAAGGGGCAAGCTTGATCTATCGAAAATCATTCTGGGAGCAACATCCTTTTAAAGATCTGCAAATTAGAGAAGATGATGATTATGTCCGTAATTCAGGGGGGAAAGTTTTTGCACATGACTATTTTCAGGGCTTTATTGCCAGATTACATCCAAATAATACAAGTCTCAAATTCTTTAAAGATGAAGAACTCATGTTTAATCGGGAATAAACATTATTATAAATACAAAAACGCCATAATCCTATTCAACCCCCCCCTCAAATCAGAAAAAGCATGAAGTAACTGGTTTTGCACCGTTTTCTGGGAAATATTCAGCACCTCACTAATTTCTTTGGTAGAGCGGTCATCCATATACTTCATTCTGAAAATTGCAGCACGCTTTACAGGCTGTATTGCTAACCAGACACTAATACACCATTTAAGTTCTTTCTCCTTAAACAAAGAATCTGCCTGCATCGAAGATAATAACAGATGATCAAGCGGTGCTTCAAAATGCGGTGTTGTCTTTCCTTTCTTATAAAGCATATATACCTGGTAGCGGATAGCCCCTAAAAGATATGCGTAGATATTATCAATGTTCTTCCTCTCCTTTTTCATCCACAGATCACTAAAGACATCCTGAACAACCTCTTCCACCAATTCCTTATTTCGTAACCGTTTAAAGTCTCGTTGTACAGTTTTTTCCAATACCTCTCATAAATTTCTTCGAATGCAGCCCTGTCCCCCTCTTTTAAATGGGCAGTTAGTTCTGTATCGGAATAAGAATGATAAACTAATTGTGTAGATCTCATATCCATATAGCTAAAAGGTTAAATCTTATTTTTTCAGTCCTGATAAAAATCTATTTGATAAATCCCTGTTTAACTTTAATCAATAAAAAGTTGAATTTGGCTAAATGCTTTTAAAAAATAACGATCGCATTTATTCCAGAAAAACTAATTTTAAACCAGCGTATTTACACCTATTTTTTAAAACTAACTATCTAAAATATAAAGAATTATGTAGATTAGACGTGCCGATTTTCATATTTACACATATGTGTAGAATCGGTTTTTTAAGCATTTTAGTAAAACCAAGTATAGCTAACACCCTTGTATAAACTGAGCGTATGAAATTCAGATTAATCCTTATTATATGCACCATATTTTGTGGAGTAAATCAGGTATTGTGCCAGGCACTACCTCCTGTTAACCCACAATTACTTAAAAGTGCATGGCCGGCATTCTGGATTACCTCCCCCGCAAACCAACAACGTGAATACGGAGTCTATCATTTTCGAAAAACCTTTCTTCTCCCTGCAGCCGGCAAACCAAAATCTTTTTTAATTCATGTAAGCGCAGACAATCGCTATCGCCTGTTTATAAACGGTAAAGCAATCAGTTCAGGGCCCGCCCGCGGCGATCTGTTTAACTGGTTTTTTGAAACTATAGATATTGCTCCTTATTTGACAGAAGGTGAAAACATTCTTGCCGCACTGGTATGGAATATGGGCAGTCTAGCTCCTGTCGCACAGGTTTCCAATCAAACAGCCTTTGTTGTACAAGGTAATTCTGCAGCAGAACAAATGGTCAATACCGACGTAAGCTGGAAAGTCAAAAAAAGTAAAGCCTATACCCCCTGCGCTCTGGATAACGGAGAAAGATTAAAAGCTTATATGGTTGTTGGCCCTGGAGATCAGGTAGATGGAAAATTGTATCCATGGGACTGGGAAACCCTTGAATACAACGATGCCTCCTGGAACGCTGCCGAGGAACTCACACATCCCCAGCCTGTAGGTTATGGAACAGATAACCTATGGACTTTAGCACCAAGAAATATACCCTTATTAAAGGAAAGCATATTGCGTTTTCCAGTTATCCGCCGTACAAATAGTATCAAAGTAAATAAAGATTTTCTCACAGGAAAAAGGCCGCTCACAATTCCTGCGAATCAAAGAGTCAGCATTTTACTGGATCAGCAGTCAATGACAGCCGCTTACCCCGAACTCATAGTATCAGGCGGTAAAGGATCAAGAATCAAAATGACTTATTCCGAAGCATTATTTGATAAACAAGATAATAAAGGGAATAGAAATGAGATAGATGCCAAAGAAATTAAAGGGAATTACGACATTTTTATACCAGATGGTGAAGGGAACAGAAAATTCCGCCCTTTATGGTTTAGAGCCTACCGTTACCTGCAGTTAGACATTATGACCACTGATGATCCATTAATTTTAAACGACATCTATGGGATGAAAACCGGTTATCCGCTTAAAATGAATGCCTCGTTTTCCAGCAATGACCCTTCATTACAGGAAATATGGAAAGTCGGCTGGCATACCGCACAACTTTGTGCAGGCGATATGTATTATGACACCCCTTATTATGAACAATTACAATATACAGGTGATAGCCGTATACAAGCTTTAATCTCTCTTTATACCTCTGGCGATGACCGGCTTATGCGAAAGGCGATTCTTGACTTTTATCATTCCCGCACTCCTGAAGGATTAACACAAGGCCGCTATCCAAGTAACAGGCTGCAAATTATCCCAACCTTTTCTTTATTCTGGGTATCCATGATCCATGATTACTGGATGCACCGCCATGATGATGCCTTTGTAAAACAATTTCTCCCGGCTATTCATGAAACGCTCGAATGGTTTCATAATCGTGTAGACCAAAAGAAAAAAATGCTGGGTCCGCTAACCTGGTGGAATTTTGTAGACTGGGATAATTTCAATGACTGGGGTACTGCACCGGGCGCAGAACAAGGAAATTCCTCTATTATTACTTTGCAATATGCCTACACATTGAATCAAGCCGCAGAATTATTCAGAGCATTTAATCATCCCGCACAAGCAGATTACCAGGAATTGCTTGCTTTGGAACTGAATGCCCATACCTATTGGTATTGTTATAACGAAGCGAACGGTTTGATAGCGGATACTCCCGAAAGACAAACTTATAGTCAGCATGCGGGTATCTGGGCTATATTAAGCGGAGCCGTGACCTTACAAGAAGGGCAAACGCTGATGAAAAAGATCCTGAATGATAAATCCATCGGCCAGGTTACCTTCTTTTATCGTTTTTACCTTACACAAGCCTTAAAAAAAGCCGAAATGGGTGATTTATATTATAAAGAGCTCAGACCATGGAGAGATATGCTGAAAATGGGATTAACAACTTTCGCAGAAAAACCTGAGCCTACAAGATCTGATTGCCATGCCTGGAGCGCAAGTCCTGATTATGATTTTCTGGCTACAATTTGCGGTATTATGCCAGGAACTCCAGGCTTTAAAACCGTGCTGATTAAACCCTCTTTAGGTGAACTAACTGAAGTTACCGGAACAATGCCTATTCCTGCAGGAAAAGTATCAGTTATACTCAAACGAAATGGAAAAGAAGGAATTCGTGCAGAGATATTACTACCCGAACAAACCACCGGAATATTTACCTGGAAAGGTAAAGAGGTCAAACTACATGAAGGCAAACAAATTATTTCAATTTAAGACCAGGCAAGCCATGAACTCAACAAACCTTAATACTCCAGCTATGATCAGAAATCACAATCCACCTTAAGAACAAATCTGTCACAATTCATAAAAACCTTTATATCAGGTAAATAAAACATATAAAAGCGTAAAAAAAGGAGAATTAATGGCAGAATCCCAGAAAAAATCAGAACAGATTTAATATTTTGATAATTAACCGTTTATAAAAAACCCATAATAATAAACGCAGATTATAATTTTTCCGTTCAAATTTCCCGGTACTAATGACATCAAGGTACAGCACAAATAAAAAAAGGGTTAAAATCAATTAGCTAAAATTAGGATGTGACAAATGACACACCACCTATATGTGTATAAAATCAAAGATTTTTTCCCCATCTGAATTTCCCAATATTTTTAAAAATATCAGATTAATAAGGTTACAAGCAATGTTTTGAGTATAAAGAGAATATAAAGTTCTTAATTGATAGAGAATTGTTGATACATTTATTTTTATAATAATTAAAGTAAATGATATTTTTCGTATTTTGTTGATTATTAACCTATAACATCGTACATGCACATCGAATTACTTGTTCCTCCTTAACAATAAAATATTGAGTTATTTTATAATGATTTGCCTAAAATCCAGACTTTGCAGATCATATTTACAAACTAATTAGTAATTCGTATCATTTTTAAATTATAATATGAAATGGAAAATAAAGAATTGTTCAGACTGCTAGCAGGAAAGAATTCTTTGCGTTTAGAGTTAGAATTAAAACTCAACGAAATGATTAAGAGGGAGTATTATGCTAAAAGTCAGATTATCTTAAAGCCAGGACAAATCCCTAACCGGGCCTGGTTTATTGAAAAAGGATCTGCGATGGGATTTGTTTTTAAAGAAGAAAAGAAAGTACCTTTTTGGTTCTGGAATGAGAATGATATTATGGTGCCGCTCAACAGCTTTTTTAATCAGATTCCCTCAGAGACTTATATAGAACTTCTGGAACCTAGCGTCCTTGTGTCCATATCTTTTGATGACGTACAAGAAATATTGCTTGGTTTCCCGGAATCGAACGACTATGTGCGTAAGATTATGCAGGACTATCAGCAAATGAGCGAAAAAAGAATTCTTGAATTCGCTGCTTATACACCCGAAGAACACTATTTGCACTTAATGAGAGACTGTCCTGCAATTTTCAGGAAAGCATCAGTAGAAAGTATTGCCGCCTATCTTGGCATATCCCGAAAAACATTAAACCGCATAAGATCCAGAACAAGGAGATTTTAGATTTAGCAGTTTAACCACGCCGTTCCCTTTCATACTTTCTTAAGCTATTGACCAGCTGGTATATTACCGGCCTTTTTGAGCTGTACCCCTTTCCCCGGGGGTTACAGCTTTTTTTTTGCACTATAAATTTAATCCTTTTGGGACATTTGTCCCTTTTTTAGAGCAAAATCCATCCGTAAATTGCCTTCATCAAACAAGATAAATTAACGCGCTCTATTAATTGCAGGCTGACAAAAATATGTCCTTACGTGTCTTTCCTTAGAATGACTATTTCGTTCAGTCCTGCAATTAATTGATTTGGAATTAACCTAATGTATAAAATTATGAACCTACATCCTTTTATTATCATCATTACCGGAGTGCTCGTTTTATTATGGGCCTATGCAGCTTTATCAAAATTATTCAACCTGCATCAGTTCCATCATGCGCTTATGACTCAGGTCTTCCCCAGATGGGTTGGAAAGATCCTGCTTTATGCTTTGCCTTTATCTGAACTTATATTAGTTGGATTATTGATTATCCCACAAACCAGGTTAACAGGCATGTATTCGTCCCTGTTAATGATGGGCGCATTTACACTCTATGTAGGTGGAGCAGTTTTTAAGATCTATGACCAGTATCCTTGTGCTTGTGGTGGATTATTTGCCAGATTAGGCTGGTACAACCACTTTAAAGTAAATATTGTACTTACACTTATTGCCCTTGCAGGCGTAATATTGATGGAAATGTAAGAAATCAGTCCTTAAGTTCCTCTAACCTGTCCTTTAACTGATGTAAACGATGAATAAACACTTCAGCAGATCTCAACTCATGATTTATCTTTATATAGGTTAAATGTGACTCCAAAAAAAGAGGTAAATTCATGACCATGACACCACGTTCCAGTTCAATCTGCTCAGGTAAATTTATTCCAGTAAAATAGGCTTCTAATTCTTCTATTGACATCCTGCGAAGTTAAAAGAAATATCTAAAAAAACAGCCTTCATAATTATATGAAGGCTGTTTTTTTAGATATAAATAGGAAGATTAGAAATTAGGGTCGTCTGCACTTGGCCCATAGCTACCTGGAATAGGTATATCCAGTAAACGAAGATAAACTCCTAACTGAGCACGATGATGGACAATCTGACTTATAGAATGCCGGATAACCTCACCCTTAGTTTTTAACAGGAGCACCTGTTCCCCATTTTTCAATGTCCAGTTTGGCAGCAAATCTTCTTCTTTTGCAACCTGGAGTGCTGCTGTTGCTTCCGCCAATGACTTTTCAAAGATTCCGAGCAGCTCTGCATTGGAACTCCATGCAGGAGCTTGATAAGTCTGGTCCGCAAAATTTAGTCCATCAGTTTTCAAAACCATGCTCACCCAGCCCGGTAATTCAGCAATATGTGCAGCAAGGTTCCTCATAGGCATACTTTTTTCATGAGGTCGCCAATCCTGCTGAGCAACCGGAACAAGTTTCAGCATTTTACGGGTAACTACCGATTCTTCGGTTATCTCTTTTAGTAAATTTTGAATGGTTGACATTGTATTTTGTTTTATTTGTTCAGTCAAAGAAACAAATGCCAGGTGACAACCCTATGTCAGCAGCTCTATTTATTGCGCGAGTTTTTTACCAATACCGGAATAAATACATTTCACTTTAGCCAGTAAAGCCTCCGGTTGTAAAATAACAGCATGATCAGCGAAGGCAATAAACCAGCGGGCAAACCCCTCTAAAGAATTGGTGAGAAACTGTATTTCAATACCATCTTCCAGATGAGTTTCAGTTACATATCCATGATAATACTTTTGCTGTCCAAGATGCGGGTAAGCATACTGATCTACTTTGATAAGTACTTCTTCCAATTTAACTTCTTTGAACATATCACGAAGATAATCCTTCAGCGATGGATGACAGTCACTATAGATTTCCACACACTTACTGATGTCTGTAATCCTGTCAAAACGAAAATCCCTATACGCTTCTCTTTCTCTGCAATACGCAATCAGGTGCCAGTAATTATCAAGATAAAATACCCCAACCGGTTCAATTAACCTGAGTGTATGTTCCTGCCTGTAATAAGCGAAATAATTTAACTGCATTACATTTTTCCCTGCAATGGCATTCAGAATAGTTTGCAAAGGATTGTGATGCGAATGAAGTGCAGGAGAAACATGTGTAGCCTTCAACACCTCTATCCTGTCATCGAGATTTTCGAGATAATCCTTATCAGCACTTTTTAAAACAGCTCTTACCTTATAAAGTGCATTGCTATAAGAATTCCCATTGGCCGTATCAGTCAGATTTACCACCAGTTTTTCTGCAGTAATGAATGCTGTGGCTTCCTCACGGGTAAACATAATCGGTGGTAACCTGTAGCCATCTGTCAGGGAATAACCCACTCCTGCCTCCCCAATAATTGGTATTCCGGCTTCTTCCAGCGACCTTACGTCTCTGTAAACAGTTCGCAAACTAATCTGAAAACGCTCAGCAATATCCTGTGCTCTGATCGTTCTGCGTGATTGTAATTGAATAAGTATAGCAGAGAGGCGGTCTATTCGGTTCATAGCTCAAAGCTATAAATTTAGCTAATAAAATTAGCATACCAAAGACAACTATTGTCCACAGATGCACAGTACCTGTTCATTTACGAACAATTATTTTTTACTTAATTTAGAAAACGCGGTTTATTGCTACTCAATTAACATTTTTTTTATTGGCATATCCTTAGCTAAACGATCAATTCATAACCGGTCCTTATTTAACACAAGATATGTTTAAACTGAATTTCAAAATAGCACTTCGTAATCTCTGGAAAAACAAGGTATTTACCTTTATTAATATTGGTGGTTTAGCAATTGGTCTGGCCAGTTGTCTCATTTTATTACTGTATGTCGCCTATGAAATGAGTTATGATAAGCAGTTTACCCAGCGGGAGAAAACCTATATCGCGATCGATAACATCACTGCCAATGGGCAGATTACAAGCTGGTCATGGACTCCCGCACCAATGGCCAGAGAAATAAGAGATAAAATACCCGGAGTAGCTTACACTTCGCACTATAACCCTGCTGGACGCACATTAATCAGTTATAAGCAGAATAATTTCAAGAAAGCAGCCACTTATGCCGAACCTTCTTTCCTTAAAATACTGGACTATAAATTTATCAAAGGTAATCCAGCCAGTGCCTTACAACAAGTAAACACAGTAATTCTGACCGAAACACTAGCTAAAAGTCTGTTCGGCAGCGAAGACCCGATCAATAAAATAGTAAAACTCGGAAACACTGAAAACCTGAAAGTAGAAGCTGTTATTGAAGATATTCCTATGAACAATAGTATCAGGTTCGACTACCTGTTACCCTGGGCATTAAATAAAAAACACAACCCATCGCTCAAAGAATCAAACTGGAAAAGCAATGTCTGCATGACCCTGGTACAACTCAAAGACAATCAGTCCCTTGATCAGGTTAACAGCCAGATGAAAGGGATTTATAAAAGAAACAGACCCATATCTTCCAGTGAAGCCTTTTTGCATCCTGTTTCTAAAATGCACTTATATGATAAATTTGAAAACGGAAAATCCACAGGTGGTAAAATTGATCAGCTCAGGATCTTCCTGATGCTCGCTTTTTCTATTTTGCTGATTGCCTGCGTAAACTTTATGAACCTCTCTACCGCAAGGTCTGAAAAAAGGGCAAAAGAAGTTGGTGTGCGTAAAGCCATTGGCTCTTCCAGAAAATCCCTGATCAGTCAGTTTATGCTGGAATCCATGTTATTAGCATTTATTGGCATGCTGATAGCCTTTACCTTACTGGAAATCAGCCTCCCATATTTTAATGGACTACTTCATATTGAGCTGACTATTGACTATAAAGACTGGAAATTCTGGTCAGCATTGGTTAGTTTAGCCCTATTAACCGGATTTGTAGCAGGCAGCTACCCTGCATTTTATCTTTCTTCTTTTGAACCAGTTAAAGTATTGAAAGGATTTAATGTAGCAGGAAACTCTTCACTTTCAATCCGTAAAATACTCGTTGTCTTTCAGTTTGTCTTTGCCGCCTGCCTGATAATTTGCACTGCAGTAATCTATCAGCAATTGAATTATGTAAGAAATAAACCGATCGGATATAATAAGGCCGGACTCATAGATATAGCTGTTGAAGGGAAACTAAGGACTAAATCACAATTACTTTTAATCAAAGATCAGCTCCTTAAATCCGGTGCAGTCACTGAGGTCACTTATTTCAGTCAGCCACTCGACCAGGGAGGGAATAATACCAGTGATTTTAGCTGGGCAGGCAAAAAACCAAATGATGTATTCGTCTTTAATTATCGGCAAACAGGTTATGACTTCACTAAAACTACGGGTGCAAAAATTCTGTCAGGAAGAGACTTCTCCCCTGAATTTAAAGACTCAGCAACAATTATTCTGAATCAGGCAGCAGTCAAAATAATAGGCCTCAAAAACCCTGTAGGCAGCATAATTCACTATGAAAAACGGCCGCTTACAGTTATAGGTGTAATGGAAGATATGGTGATGGAATCACCCTATAAAAGTGCTGAACCGATGGCTATTAGTTACAACATGGAAGAAATCTATACACTCATTGCCCGGTTAAACCCTAACGAGAATATAAGTAATTCAGTCAATAAGATAGACCATATAGTAAAAATGATGAATCCGGATTTCCCGGTTGAAAGACACTTTGTAGATGAAAGTTTCGAATTGAAATTTCAGAATGAGAAGCTATTAGGTACTTTATCCAATTGGTTTGGAGGATTTGCCATTTTCATATCCTGCCTTGGGCTTTTGGGGCTGGCTTTATTTATGGCCGAACAACGAAAAAGAGAAATAAGTATTCGTAAAGTACTGGGAGCAAGCAACCTGAATATTATAACCCTATTAAACAAAGATTTTATTAAGTTGGTAGCTATAGGTAACTTAATCGCATTTCCAGTTGCTTATCTCCTGATAAACAACTGGCTGGACTCCTATAGCTTCAGAGTATCTATCTCTATTTTACCATTTGCCATTGCAATTGGGCTTTCGCTGATAATTACCATCCTGACAGTAAGCCTTCAATCCATTAAAGTGGTGAAATCAAACCCTGTAGATGCCCTTAAATACGAGTAATTATGGCTTGTTGAGCGGCTTAAATTATCGGTTCTTTTTAAGCTGCTCAAGCCTTTCTTTTTGTTCTTTAATACGAATCTCAAGGCGCTCCTGTTTTTCTTGTGAGTGAGCCTCTAAAGTACCCCTGTCCGCATTATGCTGATGATGGTTATCTACCCAGCGCGACAATTGATTTTCCCGCAGTGCAACCAATTTTGCCGGCGCAGCGATAAAGACCTCATCATCTACACTTGTCCTGGTAATATCCTGGGTTAATGGCTCTAAAACAGTGTTTACAGGCGTTTCCCAATCTTCCCAAATATGAACAATCAGCAGAAATTTACCCTTGGGGATATTTACAGATACTTTATCCAGATAATCTGAAACCCCTTCTGCCCTCACTGTATCACCAACCGATCCTGCAACCATACCAGAACCTATACCAACCAGTAAACCAAGCGGTCCGGCTAATAAACCGATCAATCCGCCAATTATCCCTCCCCCTATTGCGCTGTAACCTTCCGCTTCATCTTTAGCAGAACGAATTGCCGTATTGCCATCCTCATCCTTGCTGAGGATATAAGACTCACCTAAAGAAATTTCCTGTGAATGATCTAATTCTTGTATAGCCTTCATGGCATTAAATGCCTCTGGTTCAGTGCTGAACAGAGCCTGTATTATCTTTTCCATAATTGATAGTTTATTGAGTCAAACCTATACCTATACCTATACCTATAAAAGCAATCAAAAAGTCGTTTTGTTTGGTACAGAAGGTTTAATATATAACATATCAACCATTTAATATAAATTTCTTGAAGAGCCTGAAGCCACTGCTTAAGTTTATAGTATGAGATACTTAGCTATTAACATCAATTACAAACTAAATCAGGATTGGTACTGCAGATTAGGATCTATAGTAGACTGTCATAAATACTTTAGCGATCTTGGACCAGCACATGGCCCGGGTATTGCAATTTATGATACAGAAATGGGCAAATATATCTGGCTGAATGAGGCATACAAAGATGATAACGTCCGTTTAAATGAAATTATACAAGACGCAACCAGAGCTTAATTGCTTCAAATCAATTATCCTAAAGGACAATTATCGCAGCGTTTCCCCTTTTTATACTTTTCACAGCATTCCTTTTTCTTTTTAGAATTCGATTTGGAATGCTTTTTATCTTTATGTTTTTTCTTATCCACGGTACAGATCTTACAGCCCTAAAAACAACAATAAGATACAAAATTACAATTAATTAATGGAAAGATAATCAGACAAGTTTAATACTGTTAAACCACTTATCATGAATGGAATCATAAACTCCATTCTGTCTTAACAGATCAAGCGTTTCATTAATCTGATGCTGGAGTGCAAGGTCGCCTTTTTTCATAGCGATAGCATATTCAGACTCGGTTACCGGCATAAACATACCGATCTTTAAACTTTGATGTTTCGCTAAAAAGCCGCCTACAATCGGGGAATCGTCTATCAGCACATCTATTTTATGCGCAAGAAGTTTTTTATAAAGCTCATCATTTGTGTCCGTATGCACAGTAGCATTACCAGGAAACTGCGCCATTACATACTTTTCTGCTTCTGTAGCTGTCCTGATTCCTATTTTTTTATCCTTAAAACTACTCAGATCTATCAGACCGTCCCCCCCGTTAACCACAGCACACAATTGAAATTGTAAATAGGGCTTACTGAATTCCAGAATCATTTGTCTGGAAGTAGTCATGGTTACCGCTGAACAAATCATGTCCAGCTCACCTTTATATAATTTTTCGAGGATAGTTTTCCATAATGAAACCTCATAATGTAATTCGAGGTCCAGAACTTCAGCAACTGCCCGGATCATATCTACCTCAAATCCTTCAAATACAGATGAATTATAATCGCTGTGTAAAGGAAAAGGCGCTGCAGAATCCAGTCCTATCTTCAATATTCGTTTCATTTATTTATTGTTTTTGTCAGACGAGCCTGACATAATTTATTATTTCAATTCTCAGGGGCTGTATATTTGTATCAATCCCTTCTTTTAATCATTTTTTTCCATTGAAGATTAATAACCCGGGCCAACCCGTTATTTATACTGACAATTTTAGTTAATTTTAAGGGTCTTTTTCAATAATCTCCAATATAAATATTTCATTTGACGATCAGAAAATTAAAACCATCAGAAAACACTGATTAATAATAGAGTTATGCCCGCAGCAAATAACGTACTTAGAAAATTTACCCCATCATTACTCAGAAAATTGCGGCGTTCTAAACTCGCACCCAGCACTGAATCTGAAAAATTCCCTGCAAAACCTGCAAAAACAAGAATAAGCACATACGCGCTATCTCCTGTAAACAATCTGTGAATTAATGCAATTAATACCGCTCCGGCCACACCTATCAATGTGCCCTCCAAACTGATTGCCCCGTCAAGCCCCTTTGCCTCTTTTCTCCAGCTCAGACAATTATAAAATCTTTTGCCATACAATACCCCTAACTCAGAGGATAAAGTATCTGCTGTAGCAGATGCAAAACTACCAGCTGTCATTGCCAGTAAAACCGCTTTATAGTCAGGAAAAACTATCACTGCACAAGAAAGGATTGTTGCTGTTCCAGCATTGGCCAGTACCTGTCCCGGCTTCCTTTGTATAGAATCGCCCGGCTTATCCAGTTGAATTTTTGCTTTCCTGCCCCAGATTGTGGCTAGTGTTCCGCATAGAAAAAATGCAGCCAGTAAAGCAAGGCCTGCATCACCAATTCCAAGATAAATAAGTATTCCGCAAAGCACTCCGGTAATTGCTGCACCTACCGTTAATTTCCGGAAGCGGACACTAAAATATCCGCCAGCCATCAGTAAAATAGCAACAGAAAGAGCGGTACGTTGAATCAACATGGCTAAAAGTAATAAAATTTATGAGACAGCATTGACAAGATTGAAGATATTCTTTGTAATTTTAAAAAATATATGTCTCGTTATTTTCTGGTTGCTTTATTTCTTTTTCTGAGTACTCCCTATGCATTATTCGCACAGGAAAAAATGCCTTTAAAAGACACTGTAGCCCAACAGGATGTAAACGATATATTCAGGATATTGTTTAAAAAAAACACAAAAACAGATACAACTTCCAAAAAGACAAGCAGCCTGGCGATACTCCCTTCCATTGGTTATACCCCAAGTACAGGCTTTATGTTTGGCGCGGATGTGGCGGTAACGAAAGTATTTGGCAATCCTAAAACAACCACAATATCAATCTTTGATGCCTTTGGAGCTGTTTCCACAAACCAGTTAGCTTTAATACAATTGAAACATAATGTCTATTCAGAAGCCAATAAATGGTACCTGGAAGGCAGCTGGGAATTTGGAAAAACTGTTGTCCTTGACCATGGTATTGGCACTGGGAAAGATGACCCCGGAATATCCCCTATCAAGTATACCTATGCAAAATTATACGAAAACATATACCATAAGATATTTGATAACTTTTACGCTGGTGCAGGTTTTGCCTTTAATTACTATACTAATATTGACGACGAACGTGAAAATTCGGCGAAGTCAAAAACCAGGAATCACTTCTACAGCGTTAAAAATGGTTTTCCCACCTATGGCTATACTGCCAGCGGATTATCGGTGAACCTGCAATATGACACCCGTGACCAACCCTTTCGTGCCTATAAAGGGGTTTATGTCAATCTATCATTCCGATCAAACAGACAATGGCTTGGAAGCGACCAGAATGGTACACAATTAAAAACAGAATTAAGGAAATACTGGTCACTCTCTAAAAAGAACCCTGAACATGTGCTGGCCTTCTGGTTATGGGGCTCTTACCTTTTAAAAGGAAATATCCCTTATTTAGAATTACCAGGTACAGGAAGTGATAACTATCAGCGCCTTGGCCGCGGTTACACCATCGCACGTTTTAAAGGCCCCTCTTACTTTTACAATGAACTGGAATACCGGTTCCCTATTACAGCCAATAAATTAATCAGTGGTGTGACCTTTTTCAATATGCAAACTGCCAACAACCAGTTCCGCACACGCCTGTTTGAATATTGGGAACCAGGCGGAGGAGCTGGATTACGTATCTTATTCAATAAACATACAAGAACCAACCTGTGTCTTGATTATGGTATTGGTAAAGGATCAAACGGCGTTTTTGTTGGCATCAACGAAGCCTTCTAAAACTCAAACTGAACTTTTGCCCTTAACCCATACTTAGAAATCCCCGGATTATCCAGATAATTGAATCTTCTTACTAAATCCAGGCGAACAACCTTAAAGATATTCCCAATCCCTATACTGCCTTCTATATAAGGCAATTTACCCAATGAATAGGTCGTTTTAACACCCTCGTTATTGACAGGAAACTGTAATAAAGAAGCATCATGATTTGGGTCATTCTCTTTTCTCAAACCACCATATAAACCTTTGAAAGTAATATATTCCCTCAATTTCAACTTTTTGATCAATGGTATTCTATTTAATATCAATCCATTGAAATTATGATCAATATTCAAACTCACATAATGATCACTCACAAACTCCATGAAATTCATCAAATTATAAGCGTAAATCTGGTAAGAATAACTTTGGTTTGCCCTATGAATATCCAGCAAAGGAAAAGGAACCTTGCCCGCTATATAACCACCCTCCACACGTACATCTGAACGCCCGAACTGTGAAAAATAGAAACGCTTATCAATGCTTCCCATGATATTATGATAATTGTATTGTCCACCAAATAATCCCTTTACCCCTCTTGAATAATTCAGGTTAAATACCGGGTATTTTTCGATAATCCTTTCCCGGAAAGTTTTACCCTGATAAAACTTCTCATATGGAGCATAGCGAAGATCCAGACTCAACTCAGAACTAGTCACCTGATCAGTCAATATCGCTTTATTGTCTACATAATTGGCGAATATCAGCGATCCGGCCGGAGTTTGTGACCATTTCTTAAAGCCCAGGTTAAAAGAAAAGTGATTGCTGTACTCCTGCATATAATTGACTCTGTAATAATCACTATATAAAAACTGGTTGCTTTCTCCACGTTTAAAAGAAGCGACAAAATTATCTTCCGGAATTATATTTTTCGCCCCATCACCCGGAATATCCACATCACGCTGGAAGCTCGCCCTGATAAAGCTCTGCGGAAAAGTATAAATAGATTTATTATTAAAGGCATAAGCAGCACTCAGATACCCCTTCATTTTTTCATCCTTAAAACCATAAGCAGCATAAGTATCAAAATAAAATCTTTTGCTGAAGTCTGTAGTTGTACGGCCTCCAAACCTCAATCTGAAGCCCTCCAGGCTATTGAAACTATAAAAACTATAAATAGGGCCAACTTCTGTCTTTCCATACTTTTTATAACCTATAAAAAGAATAGAAGCCACATCCATCAAACGCTTAAAAGACTTCATTTGACCCAGACTATCCATATTATGATAGATTTTGATCTTTTCCTTCGCTAAAGTATCCAGCCTGTTATTTGCCCAGAATTGATCAGATCTGCTCTCTGCTTCCGGAACCACAACCAGACTTTCCCCTTTATAAATGGCATCCGGCTGTACAACATTCGTTTTATAATCTTTGATTACAACTGTCCGTTCCCCTTTAAAGCCTCTTCCTCCATCATTTCCTAATCCGAAATCCACCAACAAATGACTTTTACTAAGGTGGAATTTGCCTAAAGAATCTTGTTCAAAATTCAGCTTCACTTCCATAGCCCGGACGAAATTTATGTTTACATCCTTAGCCGTTTTCAATAAAGCATTCTGGACAGCGTATTTTCCATCCATGGTGATATAAATCTTTCCCTCAAATAATAACGCATTCTTATTACGCGGGACAAAAGAAAGCTCAATTAAATTAGGTTTGGAAGTTTTGATCGTATCCGTGATAAAAAACTTATAAAACGTAGGCGCGCCATCAGCAATAGGGCTCAAAAACTGGCTATTTGTAAAAATGATATTATTATCATAAATATTTACATCCGCATACATTCTTTCGAAATAATTACCAATCGCATTATTATCCACAAGCCCGTTATCAAAATTCACATGCTTATCAGCCAGCATAATCACCTTTTTCTTCTCAGGATTTTTACGGTAGTAATTTTGAGAAAACCGTTCACGAAGATAAATAGGCAAAATATTCTTTCCCCCTATCTCAGATGAATCCTGCTGATCAAATAAGAACTGATACTTGCGGAAAAGCTTTTTATTTTTGAATTTCTCTGATAAATTACTCAGTGAAAACTGCATCCAGTCATACTGCTGATATTGTACCTCATTGGCACTTTCAAGCCTGTTCATAGCCTTATGCTCGATCACTTTCCTGATCAGTTCTACAGCCGGATTACCTTTATTCTTGTAAGGAGCCTTTTTATTCGAGCTGATCTTTACTTCGTTCAGGTTCTGTGACTCTTCCTGTAATTTAATATTCAGTACTTGCGACTGGCCGGCAACTACAGGAAAAAAGCGTGTTTTAAAGCCAACATACTCCACTTGTAACTGGGTATAAGGCTCAGTCGTACTGATCTCATATTTCCCGTCTATATCCGTTCTGGCCATTACTTTAGACCCTTTGAACAAAACCGTAACATAAGGAATAGGAGTTCTGTCCTTACTATTTGTTATAGCTCCTGAAATTACGGTACGCTGGGCCGCAGCCTGGAGTGTAAAAAGAAAAACAAGTACAGTCAGTACACAAAAAGACTTCTTCTGGATATTAATCATAATCTAAAACGCCTGGCCTAAGTCTTTTTGTTAATATTTATGCAAATAACTGCTTAATCATACACTGATCAGCGCTGTATTATATGATAACTACGTGTATATCATATAATAACTCTAATTAACCAAATGTTTCCCAATTAAGATGTTAATGTATGTTAAAAATCATACCAAATCATGATCATCAAATAAAAAAAATCAAAAACATACGTTTATAAGCATACTGCAGGGCTATAGGCCGCAGCGAAACAACACTAACTTAAGCCAATTGTTTTCTCACGGAATGCTTTTGGTGCAGCCATGGTCTGGCGTTTGAAAAAAAGATTAAAATTTGCAGGATATTCAAAGCCCAGGCAATAGCCGATTTCCGAAATATTCCATTCCGTATGTTTAAGCAGGGCGATGGCCTCATTGGCGATACGTCCTGAAATATGCTCAGAAGTAGTTTTACCAGTCACTTCCTTCACCGCATGGTTCAGATGGTTCACATGGATAGACAACCGTGCAGCAAAATCATTCGCAGTACGCAGCGGTAATACATGATCAGGAGAATAAATAGGGAATTGTCTTTCCAGCAATTCAAAAAACAAAGAAGCAATACGGGAAGACGCATTATTTGACTTAACCTGCGCCTCACAAGGCTGCATTTTCATAGCCTCATGAATAAGCAAATTGACATAATTACGGATCAGATCATACTTATAAGTATAATCACTTTCCATTTCTGCCAGCATTTTTTCAAAGATCCTGGCCACATGTTCCTGCTGCTCCTTATCGATATAAAACACAGGATTATCCTGTATCCTGGCCAGCAGAGAATTCTTTAGCGGTTCTGTTCGCTGGCGCATGAAATTTTCGGTAAACAAGCAAAAGTAGCCTGATTGAAATTCAGAAGTTGACTGCCACGAATATGGGATAGTCTGGTTGGTAATCATCAATGCACAACCATCAATCTCTATCTGCCGGTCTGGATAATGAAGTACCCCTTTACCAATGATATAAGCAATTTTATAAAAATCTCTTCTATTATAAGGAGAAGGATTTAAGGTGCAGTAACCGAACCTTTTAAATACATTAAAATGTCCGGTATGTGCATCAAGTATTGTATTGGGAATAGTGACATCTGGTCGGTTAACAGCAAACATCTCATAAAACTCCTGAAGGGACATACTTTTTTTCACGCATTAAAATTGCATAAATTTTAAGATGTCCCTATATTTTTATTGTAATATTATGGTTTGATAGCATCTCCAGGATGAATTTCTTCATTTGCCTGACTAACCAGCACGTCCCCTTCCTTAATATCACCGAAGATCTCTATCCTGTCATCGGTTTCACGGCCTTTTTTAACCGTTATCTTTTCTGCTTTTCCAGCATTAGAACGGATCACATATATACCTTCAGCACTCTCCACCAAAGCGGCTTTTGGCACAGTAAAAGTACTCGCATTTGCTGGCAAAGGAATCGAAACATCTGCTACCATTCCTGGTAAAAGCTGCTTTAATAAATTAGGTACATCCATTTCCACTCTCTCTGAACGTAAACGCTGATCCAGCGCACCAGATAACCTTTTTACTTTGGCAGTAAACAATAGATCAGGTTGTGATTTTACGGTAAAAGTAACCGCATCCCCTTCTTTAAGATAACCCGTATATAACTCTGGAATAGAGATCGCCAGACGCAAATGCTTCTGCTGCTGTAAAGTGAATAAAGGAAATTCAGATCCTTTTCCCGAAGGCCCTACATAAGCGCCCAGATTCACATTTCTCGAAGAAATTATCCCATCAAAAGGAGCACGGATTTCCAGGTAATTCTGAATAGACCCTACTTCTTTATAAGCGGCCTTTGCCGCGTTAAACTGCGCAAGATCTGAGTTTCTTTTAGCGATTGCCTGATCCAGGTCATTCTTTGAAATTGTTCCGGGAGTTTTACTGGTTTCAAACAAACGGTCATAATTCGCTTTACTCGCCGTATAAACAGCTTCCTGAGATTTCAGACGGGACTCCGCAGCAGCAAGCTGTGAAGCCAGTTCTGGTGCTTCCAAAGTCATCAATAACTGTCCCTGCTTAACCTCAGATCCAATATCTGCTTTTAACGTTCTTACAAAACTGCTTACCTTAGCATAAAGATCAACCTGTTGATAAGCAATCAGCTCACCCGGCATTTTCAGGGTAGTCGCCATTTTCTCTTTACTCAGCACAAAAGTCTTGAGCTCTGCTTTTTTATCAGCAGCTTTATTTTCTTTTTTCTCCTCGTGGTGGCAACTGCTCAGCAAGGCGGCCAATGCAATACTGCTTAAAAAAAAGGAAGTCCGGCGGAATATGTCTTTGTTCATTATATGAGATGCTATGTATCTGTTTTTAGTTGTACTTAAGGTGTTCAACACCTGATTATGATTATTTACCTTCATGTAATCCTCTAATAAAATGTGCACTTTCTTCATCTTCCGGATCTAAGGATAGGGACTGCGTAGAAACTTTACCCTGTACCCAGGCAAATACCAGCGGTAAGATAATTAATACGGCGAAAGTAGAAGCAATTAATCCTCCAATTACCGCTCTTCCCAATGGAGATACCTGATCACCACCCTCTCCATGACCAATAGCCATCGGTAACATACCCGCTACCATCGCCACACTGGTCATAATGATTGGACGTAAACGTAACCCTGCAGCCTCTCTGGCAGATTGCAGTGCATTTCCATTGTGTTTTCTTAACTCTTCAGCATTTGTAATTAACAGAACCGCATTGGCGATAGATACCCCTACTGACATGATAATTCCCATATAAGACTGTAAGTTAAGCGTAGAACCCGTTAGCTTTAACAATAACAACGAGCCTAATATTACTGCCGGTACTGTTGCCAAAATAACAAGCGGTACTCTGAACGATTGGAAATTAGCCGATAACATTAAGAAAATAACTATAATAGCCACTAATAAACCAGTCTGCAAACTGCTCAGCGTTTCATCAAGCACCTTGCCCAGGCCAATTTGTTCTACCACAACTCCCCTTGGCAATTCACCTACATTTTTGATAGCTAAAGCAACATCTTTATTAGCTGATCCCAAATCTTTATCATTCAGATTGGCAGTTACTGATAAGTATGGTGTAGCCCCAAGGTTATCATTTTCACCATAGGTCGTATCAGCCTTGATCGTAGCCACATCACTTAATACAGGTCTGCTGCTATTCTTAAGCAATGGGATCTCTCCAAGCTCATCCTTACTGTTCATTTCATTTAAAGGGACCTGCACCTGAACACCATAAGATAACCCGATCTTTTCATCTACCCAGTTATTCTTATCTGTATAACGTGAAGACGAAGTAGAAGCAATCAGTGATTTAGAAATATCATTTAAATCAATTCCAAGCTGCGCCGCACGTACCCTGTCAATATTAATATTTAAAGAAGGATATTTAATCGGCTGTGCAATCTGAACATCCCTCATATAATCGATTCTCTTTAACTCAGCAACGATTTTACCCGCATATTCTTCATTTATCTTTTTGTTTTTACCCGCAATCCTTACTTCAACCGGAGTTGGAGAACCCTGACTCAATACCTTATCAGTTAATTCGATAGGCTCAAATGATAACTTTACATCAGGAATCTCTTTTTTAACCGCATCACGCAACTTATCTTTCAACTCATCCATGTTCACATGATAATCTTTCAATGCGATCTGGAAAACAGCCTCATGAGGCCCGCCCATAAACAGATAGATTGGATTCACAGAGAAAAGCGCAGGATGCTGACCCACATAAACAGACGTAATACCCACATGCTCAGGTCCTACTAATTTTTTCAGCACCTTCAATATCATGTTTGCTTTTTCTTCCGTCCTTTCTAAACGTGTACCATCAGGAGCGCGCATCCTCAGCTGAAACTGACTTGAATTCACTTTAGGCAATACATCACGACCGATATTAGACAACATTAAGATTGCAGAACCGATAATAACGATCAGATAAATGATAACTACCGGCTTGCGGATCAGGAATAAACGATCAATGAAACGCATAAACCTGTTTCTGAACTTATCAAATAAGGTCACTTTTCCACCTTCATCATAACACTCACGCTCTACCAGAATTTTCTTCTGATTCAGAGTTTCCTGCTCAGATTCCAACGTCAAACCTGTCTGGTTAAAAGCATCCTCATCCTCAGTAATTGCAGGATCAGTTTTTACATGTTTGTGCGGATGCGCTACCATCAGCCAATTGGCCAGGATAGGTACAAAAGTCTGAGACAATAAGAACGAAATGATCATGGAGAACCCAATAGCCAGCGCTAAAGGTAAAAACAAAGCTCCAGGTATACCTGTCATCGTAAAAGCAGGCGCAAATACAGCCAGGATACATAATAAGATCAGCAACTTAGGAAAAGCGATCTCCTTACAAGCATCCCATATCGCCAGCGCTTTAGGTTTCCCCATATCAAAATGCTGGTGAATATTCTCTATGGTTACCGTAGACTCATCTACCAGGATACCAATGGCCAGTGCCAGCCCTGAAAGTGACATGATATTAATCGTCTGTCCGAATAATTTCAGGAACAATACACCTGCAATGATGGACGTAGGGATCGTTAGAATAACAATTAAAGCTGCTCTTTTATCTCCCAAAAACAACAACACCATTAATCCCGTCAGAATAGCACCAATAGCCCCCTCACTGATTAAACTTTCTACCGCATTAATAACCGATACAGACTGGTCAAATTCATAAGATAACTTTACGTCTTCAGGTAATGTATTTTGAATTTTCGGCAAATTAGCTTTCAAATTCTTTACCACATCCCATGTCGAAGCATCCCCCGATTTGGCAATACTCAGGTAAACAGAACGCTTACCATTAATCAGCGCATAACCATTCGTTACATCCGCACCATCCTTTACACTCGCAACATCACGTAAATAAAGATTCTGAACCCCTCCTTTAAACAATGGGATATTTTCAAAATCTTTGATTTCTTTAATCGTATAATTAGTTGGTGTAATATAATTTTTATTACCTATACGCACATTTCCCGAAGGGGCCGTTTGGTTATTCGTACTGATTGCACTTACAATCTGCTCTACCGTAAGGTTATGCGAACGCATTAAACCCGGATTCACATTAATCTCTACCGTACGCGGACTACCCCCAAAAGGTGCCGGAGCCAGTAAGCCTGGAATAGCAGTAAAAGAAGCACGAACATAGGTATTCGCTAAATCCTGCAATTCATTATTACTGCGGGTTGGACTGCTTAATACCAGCTGCCCAATAGGTAATGACGAAGCGTCAAACCTGATAATAAAGGGGGGCTGGGACCCGGGGGGGAAGATGGCCTGGGCCCGATTGGACAGCGCACTCAACTCTGAGGCTGCCTGTGCCATGTTCGTTCCCTCATAATAGGTCAGCTTCATCAGCATCAACCCCTGTGTATTTTTAGTTTCAATGCTTTTTATACCATTTGCAAAAAGCAGGATATTGACATAGTTTTTAGCAAAATAAGACTCCATTTGAGTTGGTGTATATCCCCCAAACGGGTGGGCAATATAAATAACCGGCAAATTCATCTGAGGTAAAATATCGACCTTGATACTGGTCATGGCACTGATACCAAAGAACAGTAAACCGGCAACAAACACCATTATTGAAATGGGTTTTCGCAATGCAAAACGTATTAAATTCATATTCGGGTAGCAGCTTAAAATTCGTTAATAAATAGATTATAATCACCCATTGCAGCTGATTTCAATAATAAAGCCTGCCATACATTGGTATAAGCAATATCACGATCGGTTTCTGCCCTGTTCAGCGCATAAAGTGCCTGCGTTAAATCAACAATCGTTGTCAACCCATTTTTATACAAAGTACTCTTCTGCAAATACGCCTCACTCGCTGCCTTCACTTGCACAGGAGCTTCATTATAATTGTCCATTGCATTTTTAATCTTGGTTTCAGCCAGCGCCAGCTGCGCATGTAATTGCTGATCAACCAGCTCATACTCATTCTGCAGACCACTGGAGATATAGCGCTGCGCTTTAACCTGCGGAGAATTGCGCAGGATCGTTGTTAAATTCCAGGTTACCCCAACACCGAATAAATAATTACCCCGGGTTGGATTCACACCATCGCCATAACTATGAGAATAAGCATTCAGGTTATTTGGATAATTAGCATCAAAACCTGACCCTCTGCCCTGTAAAATCCCAATTAAAGAAAAAGTCGGGTACGCCAGCTTTTTATAATAATTCAATTGCTGATTACTCACCTCTATCCTGTTCTTATAGAACTTCAAAAGCGGATGTTCATTGAAATTTACGTTCGTATCCGCTACTAAAATTGATTTCGGAACATGGTTAATCGAGGCCGTATCTACTTTAAAATCAGTAGCGGTAACTCCCATCAAAACACCCAGCTTATTTGCCTGCTCCTGTTCCAGGTCAATGGACTTGGTTAGCGAAATCTTGGCATTAGAAACTTCAGCGGCAGCTAATGCAGAATCTACACCAGCGATCAGTCCGTTTTTTGCGCGCAGTGCAGCATTGTCTTTAAAAATCGTTGCTCTTTCCAGGTTCTTCTGCTGAGACTTGGTTAACCGCTGTGCTGCGAGCAAATTCAGATAAGCTGCAGACACCCGCACCTCATGCTGGAATATCTCCTGGCTCAGGTCATTCTGGTCCCTTTTGAGGATTTCTTTCGAAACTTTGATCTTTTCACGGATTCTCCCGAAGCTGAAAAAATCCCAGTTTATATTACTGAGATACAACGCTCCAAAAGCAGCATTCCAATTTTGCTGGGCGAGCGCCGGGCCAGACGAAGCCGTGCTTAATCCGCCTAAAGCAGAAAGCGGTCCGTTCTGACCATTAATTGTTCCATAATCTTGCTGTGCAGCAAGAGTGAAATTTGGGAGATACTCCCTTCTGGCCTGTTCAACTGATTGTTTAGAGGCACTCACGTAATTGCCTTTTGCCTTTATCGTTCCATAGTTTGTAATTGCCGCATTCACCGCGTCCTTCATATTTAAGGTTTGCGCGTCAGCGGTTATAGCAGTACACAGGAAAGAGGAAAAAAGAATGGTAGAAAATGATAATCGGGGCATTAGATTGATGTTAAATTAAATCTATAATCTACTTAGTGTTTGTTGTACATGACAAAAGTATCTGTTAGAACATCAACCGGAAATATTCAGTTCAAATCAATACTTATTAAATTCAAACAATTAACCCAAAAACTGCTTATTTAAGGCTATTTAGAACGAAATACGGGCTTCGCAGTGGAAATAAAGGAGCAATTACGCAGCTATCAGCTTTAAAAATCTTTTAAATGACAATAGACTGACGCTCAAAGCCGCAAAATCAGCCCCTTTTCTCGCTTTATGGCCCATTAGACCTATAAATCGACCATAATCTGACCAGGTTTCTGATAAATGATTGTTTTAATAAAACCCCCATAATAAAAATCTGTTTTTAAGATACTATAGCGCTGTTCTTCAAAAAAATGCTCCGTATTTACCAATGTTTTTGCTTCTACGGATGAAATCTTACTGAAAAACAAGTACATAGACTTTAACAATAACAATTGCCAATGTTTACCCGCTTTTTCCGTGTAATAAAAATCCGCAAAAAGCCATTTTCCTCCAGATTTAAGCAAACCATGGAGCTGATTGAAGATCAACTGGATACTAGCCGCCGAAAAATTATCAAAAAAGAAAGCAGTGATCAGCACATCATAAACCCCTGATGGCTTAAAATCTTCCATTGCCGCATGAATATATTCTACTTTATTCCCTTTGACCGCTCTTTTTTTTGACAGCTCAAGCATTTTGGATGAAATCTCGATATAGGTAATACTTAAACCAGAAGAATGAACCTTAGCTATTTCCTCCAGAATCCACCCTGTCCCCCCCCCTGCTATCAAAACAGTACTGTTTGCAGGAATTGCACTCAACTGCTGAATCTGTGCTTTGACCTGTGACCGGAAAAAGATCATCCTGCTCAGTACATCGTAATACCCCGCAATACTGTCGTAATTATTCTTCATTTCCGTCTGTTAAAAGCAAATTAAATAAACTGCATGGCAATAATACCACAGATCGCCTTCACCATAATCAGCCCGTCGATGACGATAAGATAATAAAATATTTTCTTTCTTTTGTTCATCGAATAAGCAACCCATGCAGTTAAGAAAAAAGGAATCAGGTTAAAAATGATCCTGGATGGCGGAAAATGTTCAATACGGGCAAAAACCAGCAGCGATATTATTCCCGTTACCAGCAGCGGAATGAGTACATAAAATATTGTTTTTTTAAGCCCAATTCTAACCACAAAGGTCTTCAGCTGATTGTTTGAATCAATTGCATAATCCTTCATATCAAACATGATCGCGTTTACCGTACAGAACATCCAGTTTTTTACAAAAAGAAAATACCACAGCGTGGTTCTGGTTACATCAATGCCGGACTCTATTTTCAGCAAGATCAGCGGCAATAAATTTGCAGTGGCCGCCCATACAAACCCGATAATGAAAGGCTTCAGCCAGCCCGTATTTCGTAAATTGAGGTTAAAGAAAAATACAGGCACTAAACCATAGTATAAAATAGCCATGGCCAGGATGATACCAACAACCATCCAGTATTCAAACGGTAAATGTAAAATTGCCTCAAAATTACTGAGTACCATATAGAAAATCAGTCCTCCGCAAACCATACTCAGCAAAAGCTGGCTTAACCGTATAAAATTACGATGTTCCCCATACCATGCCGTTCTGGGATTTTGAGTTTTCTGACTATTGGTCGCCCCCATATACGCATAAGTATAATAGATTATTGGAGCAAGAAATAACAAAATGTAGTAATTTAAGGAGTTAAAAGGTACTTTTAACTGTAAAGTCGACTCTATAGTTAAGGCTACGGCCAGTAAACCAATAAAATAATTGCCAAAAAATATAAACTTTATAATTTTTAAACCCATTATAAGATTTCCTGAGCTGGTTTGAGAATCTGCATTAATTTGTAATTGCTATTTAATGGTATTTTTTAAGAATATCTTCTATTCTGGCATCAGGAACGAGATCCGTTACTGCAATTAACTTAATCTTTTTAAAATCAGGATGTAAAGTATTGATTACATAATTATTGCACTCGGGCATTACAGCCGATGGGACTTTCAAAACAGGTACCCTTAAATCATCAAACCACTTATTGCCAATCGGCTGACAATGACTATAATCATAAGGATCACGCCAATCCGGGTCCAGTTTACTTTCTTCGACCGTACTGATCAGCAAATCATCAGGAATTTCAATAAAAACAGTTCTAAAGTCCTGATTGAATCCCACTCCCTGTCGTCTTACCATATTTTCCATGAAAGCCAGCGGAATATTTTCTGCGCAGTAAATTACAGGCTTTCCTGTAGAAGCCCACCGCCCATTGGCACCAGAAGCAGTAAGTGAACCCGCATAATTTTTATGCCCTATTCTGAATACGATCATTTGTCTACTTAAACAGCGTCACCATAAGCCATTTTCAAGAGTTCATCTGCAACCAGATCTACCCCACCCGGAGTTGTTAACCAGTCCATAGGACGCTCTTTTGAATTCCAGAAAGGCTTATTTAACCAGTAGCTAAACTCGTCTACAGTGCCAAATAACTCCACTCCTTTTTTATAAAGGCCTATGAGTTTAAGCAAATGCTCCCCATAAACAGGCTCTAATAATTTCTTCTGCTCTTTATAATTGCTGATGGTCCGGGATGATATATTAATCAGGTCTGCCAATGATTTATTTGAAATATTAATCGCTTCCGCAAAATCATAGAATAAACCGGGTTTTAATCCCTGTCTCGCATATTGAAAGACCTTCATATCATCACTTACATCGATGGCATTAAACTTAACGCGAAGTGTCTCTGTACGTTTATCCGAAAGTAATACACTTGTAGCTGACATATCCTTGAGTTTTAGAACACTAATATACGAATTTTTTCAATATCAGTGTTGAAAATATTCGTACATCCATTTAGCTTCTGCACTAAACAGTCTTATTTACTTCGCTGTGACGATAAACGCGCTGCCCGGGCTAAATTATCCGTTGCCTGTAAGATTTTCGCCTTCAGACGCGGATTATAATCCGGATGATTTTTAAGAAAATCACGTACTATACCCGCAGCTGCTGCACTTTGATAATATCCGAATGTAGCTTGTAACCACGACTGTGGAAAGAAAATATCACCAGTAGCCTGAATTTCCGCTAACAACTCGAGGCTTTTCTCTAAATAAACGACACTATGCTGCTGACGCAAAGGATGATGCAAATAGTATAAAGCAGCCAGCACATTAGACTCTTTTGCCCTGTTTGCAGGAAATCTCAAACTATCAAAAAAATCATCCCTCACCCCTTGTTTTGCCGAAACAGCCGGCATAATGAACTCAAAGCGCTTTTTACGGTCAGGATTTGTAATTCTGGACTCCTGTATCGGTAAAATGGCAATATCAGCATCATCCCTTACCGCCAGAGAAAGTGCCAGGCTGGTATAATCATCCTCAGAAAGCGTGATGCCCGGAGGTGCTTTCTGGCTTTTCCAGATCTGATACAACTTATTTCTTGCCGCCGGACTTAGAAAAATGTCCTGATAGGCTTTAAAAAGTTGTTTTTTATTGTTGCTGCTTTTTTGCTGCAGCATCGCATCCCATAATTTATTTTCCAGCGCAGCTGATAAAAGCTGTCTTTCTTTAACAGCACTGAATTGCCAGTAAATTGTGCTGATATAATTGCTGAGCAACCTGACATTCAGCTCCTCCCCCTCTTTAGCCAATCCCTGGCTAAACAGCGTTAATAAAGCAGCAGGCTGAATATTTTTACCACTTAACATCTGCTCATATAAAGAGATATAGGCAACCGCGCGATGCAATGGCTTTTCCAGACCAAACAAATACTGCTGAACAGCAGGATCAACCGGCCACTCTCCATACCCATCACCAGCCGAGTTAAAAAGAATAAATAATGGCTTATCTAACCCTGCAGCCTCTTTAAGTTCCAGCTGTGCCGTTACTAAATCCGCACTGATCACTTTAACACGGTCAGGATAAAACAAAGTTACCTCAAAACTTTGCGGCCATACCCTTTGCGCTCCCAGCTCAGCTTGCTGGGTAATGATTAAACTGCTGATTTTATCTCCCTGGTAAATGATCTTATAATCAATTACAGGTCTGCCGTTCTCATTTACCCATACTTTATTCCATTTCTCCAGATCAACAGGCGTATGGCTATCCAGAATCCGGATCAGGTCCGGCCATGAAGCATTGCTATTTGCAAATTTCTTTAAATATTCTCTGACCCCTTGCTGAAACTTATCTTTTCCCATCAGCTTTTCCAGCTGCTGCATCATAATCGGAGCCTTATGGTAAATGATATTCCCATAAAGTGTGCCCGCATCCTTTAAATTATCCAGCGGCTGACGAATAGGATTAGCGCCTGCAGTACGATCAACCGCATAAGCTGCAGGAAAATGATCAATCAGGAACTTAAGCGCATAATTATCCTTCCCATCTGCTTCCTCCGCACTTTTATCTGCCATAAAATTGGCAAAAACCTCCTTCATCCAAACATCAGAAAACCAGTCCATCGTGACCAGATCGCCAAACCACATATGGGCAGTTTCATGTGAAATCAGGTTATTACGCGCATTCAGCTGATCTTTAGTTGCACCAGCATCCAAAAACAAACTAGCCGCTTTATACTGTATGGCACCCGGATGTTCCATTCCGCCAAACTGAAAATCAGGAATAGCTACAAATCCGAATTTCTGGAAAGGATAAGGAATCCCGGTCCAGTCTTCCAGGTATTTTAAAGCCGCAGAATGAATCGCATATATTGCAGGCAAACTGGGTTTAATTTTGGCAGCATCCGTTTCCCGGTATAGAAAACTTGCCCGTTGTGTATTTACAATCCCTTTGTCAAGCTGAAACTTACCCGCTGCAAATGCAAACAAATAAGTACTTAACAGATCAGAAGTTTTATAATGGTAAGTTTTACGCTCCTGTTTCTGCACCGTATCTTTCAGCTCCGCATTCGCTATTGCTTTCCAATCTTTAGGTAAATGAAGCGTTAAAGTATAAGTAGCCTTCAAATCAGGCTGATCAAAACAAGGAAAAACCGTTCTTGCCCTGTCCGGCACAAATAAAGTATACAGATAATCAGTATTCCTGTTTAATGCGCCATCACCTGCCCGGAATAGAATCCGGACCTCATTGTCCCCTTTCTTTAAAAACTCAGGAAGAAGGATCAGATGTTCTTTACTATGGGTTACCGGAGCTGTTTTACCGTTAATAGTCAGTAAGCTGATTTTTGCAGGATCTTCTTTAAAATCAAGCTGCAAAGGTGTTCTGACACTACTCAGCTTAAAATTCAGAATTTCATGTGCAGCAATCCCTTTATTCTTTTCAGCTGGAATATCAAGTTCAAGCGTATAATGAATAGCCGTCAGCACAGCTTTACGATAAAGTGCCAGTGACCTGCTCACCCCATTTTCCACTACAGGGACCACAGGCCCTGCTTTTCGCGAAGAACAGGAAGTCAATACAATAACCAGGAATAACAATATTTTGTAGCGAAAAACCATGCCGGCAATTTACTATTTTAGTTCAGATTCAGAATATAAACAAGTACGAAACATTTTATCGAAACCGAACACTTTAAGCCCTTTCCCAATCACAACAATCTTTGTTTCTTTAATTTCATCAGGTAACCAGTTCTCTCCAAGTGTGATAGAAAGTGATTTTCCTACAGTTTGCAAGATGATCCTGCTTTGAAAAAGATGGCTGTAAATAACTCCCTTGATCCGGTATACATTGGCCGACTGTACAATCAGAAAAACCATCATCCGATGCTCCAGCTCTTCAATATTTAAACTCTCTTTATACTTTAAAAGGATAGTTTCAATATCACTATGCTCATGTTTTTGATGAGAAGCAGTAAAAGCCATCAGAGGCTGCTTTTCATCCGTGCCATTACTCAGACTGAACATTCCTTTTGGCGTTGAAACAGGCTTTGGATTGCTGTAGAAATTGGCAAAACGCTCTCTGGCAAACAGTTTACGTACCTGGAAATCATCCTGGGTGGCAATTAATATCTCTGCAAACGGATTGATAGCTTTCAAAACAGCCTGCAACTCTTTCAGATAATCCGCACTCACCCGCTCTATCTTATTTAATAAGATACTATCACTAAAGGCGATCTGTTTAATCGCTTCCGGGCGCTCCTTTAACTGATCTTCAATCAATTCCGCATCGACAATACAAATGACCCTTTTTAAATCATATCCCCTTTTCACCTGGTCCATCGTTAAAAAAGGATGCGCAATATTTGCAGGGTCAGCAATTCCTGTAGCCTCTATAATCAAATGATCCCAGGAATCCTTTTTATCCCATAAATTATTTAAAATCTCAAAAAGGTCATCATTCAGCGTACAGCAAATACACCCATTATTCAATTCCACGATCTCTTCGTCCCCTTTAATAATCAGTCCGGCATCAATACTTTCTGAACCGATCTCATTCTCAATGATCGCAAAACGGGTATCCTTCATCTTTGAAATTACCGCATTCAGGACTGTTGTTTTTCCCGCACCTAAAAATCCTGTGAGGATCGTTACTTCTTTTGCCTTCATATAATCATTGAAATTTGAGCTGCCTGCTGATTTACAAACTTACTATTTACACCCTGTTTTTGCCAAATAAAATAATGTTCCATACTGCACTTTGTAAATTTTATGTGGTTCGGGATATTTTCCCGGTAATATTTTTTCAATATTGCCTAAAAGATGTACATTGCCAGACAAAGATACGCAAATGCAATATTGTTGCGAAATAAATATTACGTTGAATACTAATCAAACACACAATAATGAATAAATCAATATTTAAACCTTTAGTCTTCGCCTCAGGACTATTACTAACATCCACTTTTGGATTTGCTCAGGATAACCTGGTAAATTCTTTAAAAAACAATCAATCTGCAAACAGTACTTCAGGATTTAAATTCACAGATGTGATTAACCTTGAAAATACTTCTGTTAAAAACCAGGGGTCTTCAGGAACTTGCTGGAGCTACTCTACAAACTCTTTCCTGGAATCAGAAATGATCAGAATGGGTAAACAGCCTGTAGCTTTATCAGAAATGTTCTCCGCACGTAACGTTTATGTAGAAAAAGGTAAGAACTACGTACGTATGCACGGTGCAGTTTCTTTAGGAGACGGTGGTGCTTTGCATGATGTAATCAATATGTACAGAAAATACGGTGCAGTTCCACAAGTAAACTACACAGGATTAAACTATGGTACTAAAATCAATAAGCTGAGTGAAATGGGTTCAATCACTACCGGCATATTAGAAGCTGTAGTTAAAAACAAAACCTTGACACCAAACTGGCAGAAAGCTTATACAGGAGCAATTGACTCTTATTTAGGCCAGGTTCCGGAAAAATTCGATTACAAAGGTAAAAGCTATACCCCGCAAACTTTTGCAAAACAAGTAGTAGGTATTAATCCTGATGACTATGTAGAATTGTCTTCTTTCAACGATTATCCTTTTTACAGTAAATTCACTTTATTAGTACAAGATAACTGGTCATTTGACCAGGTTTACAACGTTCAAGTAAATGAAATCACTGACATCATTGATAACGCATTGAAAAACGGTTACTCTGTAGCCTGGGCTACTGATGTAAGTGAGAAATCTTTCTCTTACAAAAATGGTGTAGCTTATGTTCCTGCTAAACCCTATGAAGAAATGAATGAGCAGGAAAAAGCAACAATGTTCAGTGAGCCAAAACCAGAAATGGAAATTACTCAAGAGAACCGTCAGTTAGCTTTTGACAACTATGAAACTACAGATGATCACGGTATGCACATCGTTGGATCAGCTAAAGATCAAAATGGTAAAGAATACTATATTGTTAAAAATTCATGGGGCGTAACCAATGACTACAAAGGTTATTTATACGTAACCAAGAACTATGTTAAATATAAAACTACTGCTTTCTTATTAAACAAAGGTGGTATACCAGCAGCAATCAGAAAAAACCTGGGTATTTAATCCATTATAACAATACATAAAAAAGGGGTTAAAAGTATCATATGATACTTTTAACCCCTTTTTTATGTATTGTTATTAACCCTTGCTGATCACCCGCGTTCCACCCGATCCGGCAATTACCGCTTTAGCAGCCATTCCATAAAACAGCGAATGATCCACCACACCCGGGATCATTTTTATCGCCACATTTAAGGCACTTAATTCAGGCAGTTCCGTAAAATGAATATCTGCCAGTAAATTACCATGATCAGAAATCAGCGCCCCATCTTTTTGACTGCTCATTCTTAATTTTACAACTGACTCCGGATAAACTGAATGAATATGTTTCAGAACAACCGGTAACGCTTCCTGCAGAATTTCTATAACCAAAGGATAAGTATGATCCAGCTTAGTGACCATTTTACCCTCATCCCCTATTAAAATAAAGGTGGAAGCCATGGAGGCAAGGATCTTTTCACTCGTATGGATCCCCCCGCCGCTTTTCAATGCGTTCAGCGCAGAATCAAACTGATCACAACCATCAAAGTAAATATCCAGCTTTGACAATGCACTGGAATACAATACATTCAAACCTTTTTCAAGCAGGTAAGCGCGCGTTTTAAACGAAGAAGAGACAAACTTCAAAGATGCGGCAAATTCCTGCTGCGCGCTGATTACATTCACTAAATGTACAATCGTACTGCCAGCGCCTAAACCAATAGTTTGTCCCTCTTTTATAAAATCTAAAGAAGCTTTAGCAGCTTCCAATTTGTAATCAATCATCTGAATCGAATTAGTATCCGCGCTAAATTTAATATATTTATCCATGCAAGAACCTATAAAAACAGGCATATTATCCTTTGGAATGTCTGGAAAGTTATTTCACGCCCCATTCGTCGCTGCACATCCCGGATTTGAATTGTACGCAGTAGTAGAAAGATCAGAAAAAACAGCGCAGCTCCGTTTTCCGGAAATCAAGAGCTATAACACTGTAGATGAACTTATTGCAGACCCGTCCATCGAACTGGTCATCATCAACACTCCAAACTACACCCACTTTGAATTTGCGCAAAAAGCCCTTCGTGCCGGTAAACATGTTTTAGTAGAAAAACCATTTACAGTGACCGTAGCAGAAGCCAAATTGCTTTTTAAAGAGGCAAAAGAACATAACCTTCATATCCTTCCCTACCAAAACCGCCGTTACGACAGCGATTTTTTAGCCGCAAAAGAGATCGTAGAAAGTAAAAAACTAGGACAACTCGTGGAAGCGCATATCCGTTACGACAGATACCGGTATACCATCGGGCCTAAAGTATTTAAAGAAACACCAATGCCAGGCAGCGGTTTATTATATGACCTTGGCCCTCACCTGCTGGATATGGTATTTGCCCTGTTCGGAGAGCCATTATCCTGGACTAAAACATTAGGCTACTACCGTCCTGGCACACAAGTAGATGATTATGCCTGTCTGCATTTAAAATATTCTGATAACCTGCAGGTATTTATTACCATGAGTATGCTCGTTGTAGAACAGCAGCCCGCATTTGTGATCAACGGAACAAAAGGTTCTTATTTCAAACACCGTTCAGACATACAGGAAACGCAGCTGTTAAAAAACATGGACCCTAATGATCCTTTATATGGTATTGAATTGCCAGGAAAAGAAGGTATTCTGAGTACGATTGATGCAGGTGGCCAAATCACAAAAATCAGCATTCCGCCAGGCAAAGCATCCTATCTGAACTTATTCGAGGCAGTTTATCAAACCATAAGGGCAAATCAACCCTATCCCGTACAACAAGAACAGATTATCCGCCAGTTGACCATACTGGAAAGTAAATAACAACAAAAGGGCCGTATTATTCAAAAAATACGGCCCTTTTTACGAAACAACAATAAAACTTATTTAATAATTGCTGTAGGTTTTTTATGTTCATCAATCGCTACAAAGGAGAATTCACCAGTCACCGCTTTTTCACGATCCTCACAATACATCTGCTCCACATAGATCTCCACCTTTACTTTCATACTAGTATTTCCAATATGACTTACCGTACCAACCAGTTCAACAATTGTTCCGGCAGGAATAGGCATTTTAAAATCTATACGGTCACTGCTTACGGTAACCATTCTCTGGCGGCTGAATCTTGTGGCGGTGATAAAGGCCACCTCGTCCATCATGTGCATGGCTGTTCCGCCAAATAAAGTATCATAGTGATTGGTAGTATTAGGGAATACGGCTTTAAAAATTCGGGTTTCTGATGCTTTAATCTTTTCTTCTATAGTCATTTTTGTATTTTATATATATTAAAAAACGGATGACCTGCAAACAGACCACCCGTTTAAGGCTACAAACTTACTGGTTCTTTTACAGATAAACGCAATTCTTTTGCAGCTTCAACCATTTCGATCAAGGCTTTTTTAGTTTCATCCCAATGGCGTGTTTTTAAACCACAATCCGGATTAACCCATAACTGGGCAGCCGGGATCACAGCTTTTGCTTTTTTCAGTAAATTGACCATTTCTTCCTTCGAAGGAACCCTTGGCGAGTGAATATCGTAAACGCCCGGGCCAATTTCATTCGGATAATTGAAATCTGCAAAAGCATCCAGCAATTCCATTTGTGAGCGTGAACATTCAATTGTGATTACATCTGCATCCATGTCTGCGATATGCTGAATAATATCATTGAACTCTGAATAACACATATGCGTGTGAATCTGTGTTTCATCACGTACCCCGCTTGCAGAAATCCGGAAAGCCTGAACTGCCCACTTCAAATAGTCCTGCCAATCTGATTTGCGCAAAGGTAAACCCTCACGAATTGCAGGCTCATCAATCTGAATGATCTTAATACCAGCAGTTTCCAGATCACAAACCTCATCACGGATAGCTAAAGCAATTTGCTTACAAGTCAGTGAACGCGGCTGATCGTTTCTTACAAATGACCACTGTAAAATAGTTACAGGCCCCGTTAACATCCCTTTAACCCATTTACTGGTCAGCGACTGCGCATAAGAAGACCACCTTACGGTCATTGGCGCAGGGCGATACACATCCCCAAATATAATCGGAGGTTTCACGCAGCGGCTGCCATAACTCTGTACCCAGCCATTTTTAGTGAAAACAAATCCAGCAAGCTGTTCCCCAAAATATTCAACCATGTCATTCCGCTCAAACTCCCCGTGAACAAGCACATCAATGCCCGTATCTTCCTGAAAACGGATTGTTTCTTCGGTTTCTTCTTCAATCAGCTTATCATATTCTGCCTGCGTTAAATCACCCTTCTTGAATTTAGCTCTCCAGCTGCGCACCTCAGGAGTCTGCGGGAAAGAACCAATTGTAGTGGTTGGGAATAATGGCAAGTTTAAAGCCTGCTGTTGTGCAATTTTACGGTTTGAATAAGCAGTTAACCTGTTCTCTTGCTTTTCAGTTACTCCAGCAACACGGTTTTTCACCGCATCATTATGAATTAAGGCTGAAGTTCTGCGGCTTTGATTTGCAGTTACATTAGCCTTTAAAGCTGTAATTGCAGCAGCAGCAGGATCCTGACCGGCCAATTGTTTCAAATGAACAATTTCGTCCACTTTCTGACGGGCAAAAGCAAGCCATTGTTTAACCTCAGGTTTCAGCGTTTTCTCATTCGTCTCTAAAGTTAAATCACATGGAGAGTGAATCAACGAACAAGAAGGAGAAACTAAAATCCTGTCCGCCCCTATTTTTTCTACAGCCAGATTTAACTGTGAAAGTGACTGCTGGAAATCATTTTTCCAGATATTTCTTCCATCCACTACCCCCAAAGACAATTGTAAATGGTTAGGAATAGCTGCCAGCACACGCTCTAATTGCTCAGGAGCTCTCACCAGGTCAATATGTAATGCAGTAACCGGCAATGACGCTGCAAGCTCCAGGTTATCTTTTAAGCCTTCAAAATAAGTAGCTAAAAGAACCTTCACCTTTGGAAACTGTTTTTTGATCTCCTGATAAACATAAGTATAAGCATCTTTTTCCTGCTGCGTTAAATCCAGCACAAGGAAAGGCTCATCAAACTGTACCCACTCTACCTGCTGGTCCGCTAACTCTTTTAAGATTTCCAGGTATACTGGTAACAGGTTTTTGATCAGTTCAATTCTGTGGAAACCTTCTTGTTTTTCTTTACCTAAAAGCAAATAAGAAACAGGGCCGATAATTACCGGTTTGGTTTTTATACCCAAACGTTTCGCCTCATTATATTCATTGATGATTTTCTGAGAAAAAAGCTTGAAGGTCTGATCCTTATGGAATTCCGGCACAATATAATGGTAGTTGGTATCAAACCACTTGGTCATTTCCATGGCAGTAATATCAATACCATCTTTCTGATACCCCCTTGCCATGGCAAAATAAAGATCCAGCTCCGTATTGGCCTTGTTTAAAATAACTTCCTGATAGCGTTTTGGAATTGCGCCTACTGTTAGAGAAAGATCCAGTACCTGGTCATAAAAAGAGAAATCATTGGAAGGAACAAGATCTATTCCTGCTTCCTGCTGAAGCTTCCAGTTCGTGGTACGGATTTCTTTTCCTGCTTGTAACAGGTTTTCGATAGGTGTTTTGCCCGACCAGTAAAGTTCACTGGCTTTTTTGAGTTCTCTGCTGCTACCTATTCGCGGATAGCCAAGATTGTTTGTTAGCATTTTCATTGCTTTTTAAATGATAAAAAAATCAGTTAAAAGCTCTTTAAGCTAAATGTTCACAATGTTTTACAAAGAAGGAGAGATTAAATATATACGCACCAGCAACCATTAAACGTAATACATACGCTGACAGCAGCAATTAAAAACGCATCATATCTGATCAAAAGCTTCAATTCGCGAAAGCATTGTCAATTCGAAACAGGCAGGTCTCCTGACTTGTAACATTTTTGCCATCCTTCCCATCTTTAAAAGACAGTGGATATTATTCCGGCAAAAACTGTGAAGTTACTTACAGTTGCGCGACAGCTCGTGATTTGCACACGATTCCCTATTAATCTGCGTTAAGCAGAACCTTTTCCGGTTGATGAAGAAAAAATAGTAAAGAACTTAATCAACTCAAATATAAATGAAATTAGATTGCGTTGGTCAGGAAAATCAGTTTTTCTCTGAATTAGCTAAAACACGTTCAATCAAACTTAACTCATCTGCGCTAAACGAAAGCTGATCAAGACATTTAATTGAATCCGCAAGCTGTTCAGGTCTGCTGGCCCCTACCAAAACAGAAGTGATCCGCTCGTCTCTCAAAATCCAGGATAGTGCCATTTGTGCCAGGCTCTGTCCACGTTTAACCGCGAGAGTATTTAATTCCTGTAACTGCTGAAGACGTTCGCCAGTAATCTGATTTTCCTGTAAGAACCCATGCGGTTTTGCCGCTCTTGAATCTTCAGGAATACCGTGCAGGTATTTATTGGTCAGTAAGCCTTGAGCTAATGGCGAGAAAGGAATACATCCTACCCCCTGTTCACCCAGCAAATCCAATAACCCACCTTCTATCCATCTTTCAAACATAGAATATTTAGGCTGATGGATTAAGCAGGGTGTACCCAGCTCTTTCAAAATGCGTAAAGCTTCAGCCGCCTCAGCTGCAGGATAATTTGAAATCCCAACATAGAGCGCTTTGCCCTGGCGCACCATCAAATCAAGTGTACCCATGGTTTCCTCCAGTGGTGTTTCAGGGTCCGGACGATGGTGATAAAAAATATCAACATAATCAAGCCCCATACGTTTTAAACTCTGGTCAAGGCTGGAAACTAAATATTTTTTAGAACCCCAGTCCCCATAAGGGCCATCCCACATCGTATAACCCGCTTTAGAAGAAATGATCAGTTCATCCCGGTAAGCCGGGAAATCCTGTTTGAAGATCGTACCGAAGTTTTCTTCTGCCGATCCCGGAGGCGGGCCATAATTATTGGCGAGGTCAAAATGTGTGATTCCACTATCAAAAGCGAGTTTCAGAATATTTCTGGAATTTTCCAGCTGATCCACGTATCCGAAATTATGCCACAATCCTAAAGATATGGCAGGTAATTTTAAACCGCTTTTACCGCAACGGCGGTATTGCATTTTGGTATAACGTTCAGGGTTGGCAATATATGGCATAAAAAAAGGGTCAAAAAAAAGAGGGTAATGAAACCCCCTCTTCCGGTAAGGTTGTGCTAAATTTATTTAGCTGTGTTTTTTTTCTCAGTTACTTCAGCACGAATGTCCTGAGCAAGAACTTTTAAATCCTGCATCGCTTTACGTACTCTTGTCCCTGCTGCACTGTTACCTGCAGAATAAAACTTCTCAGCATCAACTTCAACAGAAGCAAGCAATTCTTTTAGTTTTGAAAATTTTTCCATGTTTTAATTTTTTATACAGCGCCAAATATATAACTTTTGAGAAATAAACACATAGAACATCATTTTAATTGCCATTATATTGATAAATAAGCTATAAACGTCTTTTTCAGGTATCAGAAAAATGACGCTGTAATTTCATACCATTCACATATTGTAGCTATTTTTGTTCACAGAATAATCAATGATCTTCAACAAAACAAAGAACAGGATATAAAGCCTTATGAATAAAAAGATATTAGTATTGGAGAAGAACAGAGATATTCTTGAACTGATTAATATTGTGCTTACTGAGGAAGGTTATGATGTTGACTTATTGTCGTCAGAAAAAGAAATATTTGACCATATCAGAGATTTTCAGCCCGATATTATTCTGCTCGATGTGATCAGCCCGACCGAAGAAGGAACAGCCTTATGCAAGACTATCAAAGCTGCAGAAGCTTCCAGCCATATTCCTGTCATCGTTTTATCGACTCATCCTAAATCAGAGGTAGTGAAAGAGATATGTGCAGATGAAGTTGTTGCTAAACCTTTTGATATCTCTTTCTTACTCTCTACTATAGAACACTATTTGATCAGTGCCTAAAGTTTATGTTGTGTTTTAAGGAACTCCAGATATTTCTGCTCATCCTCAAAAAGCTCAGCACCTTCCATTTCATAAGCAGCCAGTAAATTTGCAGTTGCATTTTTATGATCTTCAAGCTCAAAATAAGTCTCTCCCAATCTCAGCAATACAAACGGATTTACTTCTTCCTCACTGGTATAGATACTATGTGCAACCAGTAAATGTTCCAAAGCTTCCTTGTACTTACCTGCACTGAAATAGGCATCACCGCATGAAGCTGAAACCCAGCCTGCAGCTTCCCAATCTTCTTTAGGCGCAGGTAATACATCCAGTGCTTTCTGGAACCATTCCGCAGCTTTATCGAAATGCTCTGCATCCATTTCCAGGTTTCCCTGATCACAGTATTCTTCCATCAGATCCTGCTGCTCATCAGTCAGTTCTTCCTGTTGTGAACTATCCACAGGAACGAAATTCTGTTTGAATTCTTCAAATTCCACATCAGATGTGACTGCCATATGCAGGAAATCTGCATTAAAATCGTGGAAAATACTGTTTTTCCCTAAACCATGGGCAATTTTAAAATATACTCTCGCTTTGTCAAGGTCACCAAGCGCATAATAAATGCTGCCAGTGGTAATAAAATGACCAGAACTTTTTACAGTTTCCGACTTCATTTTTTCCTGCAGGTACTCAGTTTCTTTTAAAAAATAAGGCAATGCCTTTTCAACCTGACCGGTCTGCTCATAAAAAGAGAAAATACTGTCCAGCAATATGCCGCCAACACTGCAATTTTCTTTAGGATGAGGGATCGATTCATTAATCTCTAACAAAAGCTGTTCAGCTTCTTCTAAATTTTGTGACTCAGTCAGTGTATAAACCTGATCAATCTGATCAAAAAATACTTCTTCTTCTTCTGGACTATAAACTAACATGGCTGATTTTTTTTTAAATTAAACGGTGGACGAAGGTAACTATAAGGGTTGGTTTTCCATCTGCTTTATAATTTTGTTGACTTCAGTCTCAGTAGACCTTAATTTTGTCTGACAAAAAGCAATCAGTTCGGAAGCCCGTTTTACTTTTTCGGCAAGTACATCTACGGAAACCGCTTCAGTTTCTATTTCCTGGGCAATTTGTGTCAATTCACTATAAGCCGCTTCATAATTCAAATTCTTTTCCATTGCGGGATGTTTTAGATAAAACTTTTGTATTGATCTCTGCTGAACTCAAAGCTATGGTCAGCTCCGTTCCAGGTTCAATCGCATCGGCATTACTTACAATCTGACCATTTATTTTTACAATGGCAAATCCTTTGTTCAAAATATTCTCAGGGCTCATGATCCGCACCACAGCTTCGAAATGACTGATATACCGCGCATGGTTCACAAAATACATCCGGTTAAAGGATTTAAAGTTTGCCAGCAGGTTTTTCAGGTCTTTGCGCTTATTGGAGATAATAATTTTAGGATTGGTCAGCACCATGCCCGAAAGATTCAGGATGTCCCTGTGTTTTTCGTGCAGCAGATTTTTCGATGAATTGATAATAGTCTGGTTCAGCCTGGTCAGCAGTTCCTTATGCTGATTCATCATTTGAAAGGTCCTGATCACCAGATGCTGCTGAACCGATAATACAGCTTCTTCAAAATTCCTGTTGTGTGCAATCAGCATTTCTGCCGCCTTTGTTGGCGTTTTTGTAGAAGTATGTGCCATTAAATCGGCAATCGTTTCATTCTTCTGGTGGCCGATTCCAGTGATGACAGGTATCGGGAACTTCGCAATCGCACGATTCAGTTCATAGTTATCAAAAATAAGAAAATCAGTTTGGGCACCTCCACCCCTGATTATCACTAACGCATCATACGCTTTGCCTGAACCAAATACCTGGATAAGCTTGGTTAAAAACTGCCCCGCATTACCTTCCCCCTGAACCAGCGCAAAATAATCATCCACTTCAAAATGATACCCGAAAGTATTATTCTCCAGTGTATGCCTGAAATCATGATAACCAGCAGAAGTATCAGAGGAGATCACTGCGATATGCTGCAATACCCTGTTCAACGGCAACTCATTGTTCCTGGTGCGGTATTGCCCGTCTGTTAAACGAATAAATGAAGGATTATCGCGTACCAGTCTGTCCAGCGTTTCTTTGCGCTGCTGTTCAAAACGGCCTAAAGTAAACGTGGTATCAATATCCAGCAGATTCAGCTGTAACCCAAAAGAAGGATTATACTGCACTGCAACCTGGATCAGCACGTTAATATCATTTTTAAACTGCTGCCCTGTGGCCTTTTCGAAATTAGCAATATTCACGGAAGCATTCCCCCACGCTCTCCCGCCAATTTTAGCCAGGATCTTTGCAGAGGACTTATCTTTTTCAACCAGTTCAAAATAATGGAAATTACTTTGAGGTTTATAAGTATAATTTGTGATGTCAGCAATTACCCAAAATGTTTTCGAGCCAAATACACCGTTGATCGTATCATGAATCTGACGGGTAAGTTCGGATAATTTTATAGCGGGTATTGCTGCCAATTTTTCTGGGGTGTTACAAATAAGATCAGGAAGTAACCAGGTAATGGGTAAGCGCCGAAAAATCTTTAATTTCCTCATCAGCAACGACACCATTCGTATTAGACGCACTCAGGTGGTCATCATCTTCCCAGCCGATACCGTTAAGCCATACCGTGCGGCATCCAATTTCTTTAGCGGGAATAATATCTTTGCTGAAAGAATCTCCGATCACCAGGCATTCCTCCGGCTTAAAACCTAAAGCTTTTACACCCAGTCCATAAATTGCAGGATCAGGTTTCCTTACCCCTACCACAGCAGATTCCACAACCTGTGCGAAAAGATGTCTGATTCCAAAGTCTTCCAAAACTGCATTCAGATTTCCATAGAAATTGGAAACCATAACCAAAGGATAGATAGCAGCCAGTTCTTCCAGCACAACTTTGGCATTTTGAACAGTCTGTTTTGCAAATTCGTTACAATCAGTGGCAATCAGTTCAATGTATTTTTTGTCAATTTGAAAATCGTTCTCTGCTAAAAAAGCAAACTGCTGCTCAATTTTTGAACGTAATACCTGTAAAAAGGTAAAAGAAGGCTGTACAATCGGATGAATAGCCAGGCTTCTTTCACCATAAGAATAAGCCTTGAAGAATAAATCCTTTGGTATTTGTATATCGAATTTTTGATAGCTATTTTTTAATACTACTGCCCAATGAAGGCCATTGGTATCAATCGTCCCGCCGTAATCAAATAAGAGTCCTTTTATCATATGATTGAATATTTTATTCCTGACAAAAGTACATGATATTTTCAAATTATCTTTTTGAAACTCTCATTAAAATAAAGCCAAAGATAATCCATACTATTTCTCTGATCCTCATGATGATCCCTATGAAAATACCCGCTTCTGCTGGTAAACCCACACTTCGAAGCGCTAAGGCCAGCCCGCCTTCTCTTACCCCAAGCTGCATCGGGAAGAAGAAAATGATATTTGCAAATAACGAAGAAGCCGAACTGATAATCAGCGCCTGCGAAACCGTCATATCCAGACCAATCGCAACAGCTGTAAAATAAATCTCTGCGCAGGTGACTACCCTGGCCAGGATTTCATAAAGAAGCGCCATCAAAAAACGCGGCTTCCGCTGCTCATATAACATTCTGATCTGATCATCCACCTCATGCAGCGATTCAGATTTTTCCTTTAAAAAGTTAGTCGCAAATTTCTTTACAAAAGGAAGCTTTTGCAAGAGCAGGAAAGTATTGACCGTGAACCCTTTTTTATAGATACTTAAAAACCATAAAATAATCAGGATACCTGCAATAAAGCCCACAATACATCCGATAACCATCGTTGATTCCAGCGGCAATACTGCAAGGATCAGCAAGATCGAAAGCACCCAGAAAACGATGTGTGAAAACACGTGCATCATCCCATATAACAAAACAGAAGAAGTTGCTTTATGGATGCCCATAAACTTTTTCAATTCCATGATCCGGTAAGGCTCACCACCCAAGGCCACAAAAGGCGTAACGTAATTGATGGCATACCCGGTAACCGTTAACCGCAATACCGTTGAAAAAGGCAAATTGCTCTCAGGTAATGCAGGCTCCTGGATAATCTGACGAAATGCAAGCGCATTCAGTCCGTAAATAACCAGCCAGCTCCCTATAATAGGGATGAACCAGCCGCCTGTTTTCTCTATATTTCCAAGAATTTCCTGGAAACCCAGTTTGTAGATCATAAACCCGAGCGTAACAATGCCCAGTGCCATGAAAATCACTTTATAAGCCTTACTGTTCATTGAATTATGCTTTAACTGAAAGACGTTCGAAAAACATGCGGCTTATTTTTTCCTGTCTGTTCACCATGTAAATTAAGATCGAGTTTAAAACAACCAGGTCAAATACGAAATAAACCCAGGTTTCATTCATAAACAACCACAGAAACAAAAAGATTACCCGGGTATTGAACTGGATAATATTTGTATACTTCATCAATGGCTTATTCAGCGTACGAAATTCACTGATTAAATCTGCAGGTAACTCAGCAGCATATTTTTTCTTGACAAGCTTGAGAAATTTCTGCAGATAAGGAGAACACCTTTCCTGCAAATGCGTATAATTGATATATCCCTTACCGACGATCCGCAAAAACAAACTGGTTTGTTTAGCATCCCTGTCGTACTCTCTTTGTAAATCGGTTGTATTATCCAGCTCACTGCCAGACACCCCTTTAATAAAGAACAAATGAACATTGCGGTAATAATCTGCCATAGCAGACTGGAACACATGAGAAACACCTGCACCAACCCCTAATACCCAGATCCATGCAGGCCAGCCTTCATTCTGCAAACGAAGACAAATGGCAATATGAATGGATGCAAACCAAAAGTCTCCCGCGAAACCATCAAGGATCCTCCCCAAACGGCTTTTATTATTGGTAATCCTGGCCAGTTGTCCATCTGCACTATCCAGGGAATTAGCAAAAACTAACAGGCCCATTCCGATTACATTCAGCCATAAGCTTGGAAAATAGAACATGATCCCCGCCCCTACACCAAAAAAGATACTTACAATCGTAACAGTATTTGGGGTGATATTCAGCTTTGCACAAAAAAGTGCGATCTGATAACCAATAGGACGGTAAAAGTATATATCTATTTTTTCTTCTGTATCATTGGATTTCAGTGTATTCTCAAATGATACTTTTGACTGTTCTTCAGTCAGGTTAAATTCTTTCATCAACTTTTAATGTAAAATTTTCTATCAAACAATTTGCGATAAAGGGCGCAGCTTGTTCTCTGCAGGGTGCAAAACTAGGCCAGTCATTAAAATCAATGATACGAAATGTTCCATCCTTGCTCACGATAGCATCACCACCGTAAACAAATATGTTTAAAGCTTCAGCAGCAGTATTGGCTACATTTTTCAACAGCTCCTGATCAAAAGGATAATGGAAAGTTTTTCCATTGGTTTGTTCATATTCCGCATACTTATGGTGGTTATGGTCATAAGGATAAAACAAGTAGAAGAACTCACTTCCCCTGATTCCGTAAAACTTAACGAGATCACCCAGCAAATTCTGAGAAATCAGCGCATTAGGTATTCCACGCAAGCTGAATTCTTTTAAAATATATCTTCCCTGCTCTTCAGATTCAACGTAAGTTACGTCTTCTTTATGAATGGCATGGAAATCACCTCTTTTGATCCAGAATCCGTCTCCGGGTAAATCCTGAAACAAATCTGCTGCAGGTGCATCAGTTGTGGTAATTTTACTTTTAGGATAAGGTACATTTGCCTTAATCAGGGCATTTGTCATATTATTCCTGAAACAATTCTCAATACCAAATCCAGAATTGATCACCGTTTTCCCGGAACGTTCCAGTACTTGCAGCTTTAAGATCACATCTTTTTCCCTGGCCATTGTAAAAATAAATTCTTCCTTCACCTCAGTCATGGTCAGAAATTCATTCTCAGTACAAACTGTAACCTGGTGACCCAGTTTTTGCAGTTCTAAAAGGGTAAGATTAAAGATTGCCTCATCATTACCAATATGGTTAGGAGAAAATATACTTCCTCTTTTAACCCCAAGAAGGGTCATTTTATTTACGTTTTCGTCCACTTATCTCTCTACCTCGCTTAAAAAGTGTTCAGCTTTCTCAATATCTGAAACATGATCAACATCCATAATTTTATTAAAACTATGCGCTCTTACCACCAGGTTATTTTGTATTAAAAGTCTTTGAAAATTTCTCATCCGGTGAAGTCCGCTATTAATTGCTACAGGAACCAGCTCAAGTGCTTTCTTACGCAGGCAATAGATCCCGCCAGAAACAAATGATTTTTCCTGAGTTGCCTGGTCAGTAATTTGTTTAATTACATTGTTATCATCAAAATTAATATACAATGGGGTCTCGTCATCAATGAATGACGTAACTGCTAACAGCCCATCGTCGTTTTTGTTTGCTTTAAAATCTTCGATGTAATGCTGAAACTCCTCTTTTTCAAAAACCGAATCCGTTGTGGTGAGGCATAATTCTTCTATATCCTTAAATTCATCCAGCAATTCATGGAAACTGTGTAAAGAGCTTTCCGTGGTTTTGGTAACGATTTTAAGCGGTACTGCAGAGACATAATTTTTTAAATATTCAGCTAGTTCAGAAGAATTTTCATTAATTATAATATAGATTACCTCCGCGTCGTTATTAATAAAAATCCTTATCAACCGGTCAATCAGCATTTCTCCATTGATTCTAACCATAGGCTTTAAACCTATATAGCCTTCATTGGAAAGGCGGGAGCCTTCTCCTGCAGCGATTATTGCATATAACATAAAACTTATCGTATTTTTTATTTTATCAAATTAAGAGGCACTAAGTAAATTTAACTGAAAAACTTCAAAAATTAAGAATTCCTTATTTACATTCTATACAATTCAAAAACAGTACTTTAAATAAAAATTAAACCGCCAGAATTTAAATTAACAGACGAAATTAGTAAAATAGTCAGGATTATAGCGTGTTAAGAAAATATTATGGCAATAATAAGACAGATTTTATTGAATTAATATTAATATAAAAAGGCATCCGGATAACCAATTATCACCGATGCCTTTTGAAAATCAGTATTTTAAAAACAGGCCGTTAAGTATTTACTTTCTTGTCAAAATCCGAACCTAAAACCTTATCCCATAAGGCCGAGCTTACCCCGTAACCTTTAGTAGAATCAGAATAATGATGCAGCATATGATGTTGTTTCAGCTTCTTCCAGAAAGGGTTTTTAAAGTTAGCATGGTGTAAAGCATAATGCGCCATATCATAAACCAGGTATCCGATTAAGAACCCTGCAAAGAAGGCGTATATAGTGCCCTCAGGCAGCAGATATAAAAACAAGTAGTAAAGTGCCAGTGCCATAGGAATACTCGCTGAAGGAGGCATAACCAGGCGTTTGCTGTCATTTGGATAATCATGGTGAACACCATGGAAAATAAAATGTATTCTCTTCCCGATACTGGACTTCGGATAAAAATGGAAAATATAACGATGCAGAATATATTCAGCAATAGTCCATAGAAACAGCCCCAGGGCTACCCATCCGATGAAGCTGAAAAAATTCATATGCACTTCAGCAAAAGCAAACCAGCATAGATAGCCGATAACCGGGATATAAACAATCAGGGGCACGTAAAAATGAACTTTTGACAAGCTCTCTAAAAATCCGCTTTTGAACATTCTGATAGATTCAGAAGAGTTCGAAATAAAATTTTTCTTCATGGCAATATAATTAAGAGTATTATTTTTAAATTTTGATTCGTTCAGTAATAACCGTATTTGTTGAAGTATTGATCCCTTTGATTTCGGCGTACTTCACATTAGGTAACCAGAACGATCCACCTTCTATCCGCAAAAATATGCGTTCTATTTGTATTTTCTTATTATTCACTGTCACATAAACATGATATTTCTTATCTTCTTCAGATTTCACCAGGTACATCGGTAATTTCTTATGGGAAACAAAACGTAATTCATACTGATCTTTGCCGATTGCTTTACTGCCAATCCCATAGGCAAATTTGCGTTGTACATAACCCAATTCTTTTTTCCCGCCATCTTCATCATAACGAAGCCAGTATACCAGAATAGGCTCATCTTTATTCACCTGTCCTTTAGCATCGACATTTAATTCACAGATAATGGTATTGGTATTCGGGTCCCGCTGTAAATAGAAAAGCTGGTTGCTGATTCCTTTAGGCACCGGGAATTTCAGCGGCGAAGGGTTACTTTGATCCTGAGTTTGTGAAAAAGCAGTCGCAACGCTACTTAAAGCTATTGCTGCTGACAGAAAAAACAAACGAAACGATAATGCTTTCATAATTAAAATATATACGCTATTTCTTTTTTTTTAAAAATCGAATTTAACTCTCGCACGAAGACCCCATTTCGATACACCAGGGTTATCCAGGTAATTAAATCTTCTTACCATATCCACGCGCAGTAACTTAAAGATATTACCCACACCGACACTTCCCTCAATATAAGGAGTACTGCTTAATCCGTTTGTTGTAGCTACTCCCTGGTCATTTTTAGGGAACTGGAACTGCGAAGGATTAAGGTTTGGATTATTCTCATTTCTCAAACCACCATACAAGGCTTTAAAGGAAACCAGCTCTCTGAATTTCAATTCCTTAAGCAAAGGTATTTTATTAAAGAAGAATCCATTGAAATTGTGGTCGATCATGATACTTGCATAATGATCACTCACAAACTCCAGGAAGTTCATTAAATTGTAGGACATCAATTGATAAGCATAAGTCTGGTTCGCTCTGTGGATAGTCAATAAAGGAAAAGGGACCTTTCCGATGATATACCCGCCCTCTGCGGTCACATCTGTATAGCCTAATTGCGACAGATAGAATCTCTTATCAATACTGGCTACGAAATTGTGATAATTATACTGACCGCCCAATACGCCTTTCAAGCCTGCAGTATAACGCAGATTGAAAATAGGATATTTATCAATAATGGGTGTTCTGTATACTTTTCCCTGGTAAAACTTCTCATAAGGCGCATAACGCAAACTTACAGTCAGCTCAGTGGTATTGATTTTATCAATCGGGGTAATCACATTGTCTGCATTAAAGCTATTAAAGCCTAATGAACCTGCTGGTCTTTGTGTCCATTTACGGAAACTAAATCCATAAGAAAAATGGTTTTCAAACTCCTTGGTATAATCAATCTTATAAATATCATTATAAGTCATCATATTATTCTCCCCGCGTTTGAAAGACAGCAGGAAGTTATCCTCCTGTACAAACTGGAGTTCCTGACCAGGGATCTTGGTGTCTCTCTGGAAACTTGCGCGGACAAAGTTCTGAGGAAAGGCATAAATTGACTTATTGTTCAGAGAATAAGTTCCGCTTAAGAAATACTTCCACTTCTCATCTTTAAAACCATAGGCTGTATAAGTCTCAAAATAATATCTTTTACTTAGTGCAGGAGTGGTACGCCCGCCCAGACGTAAACGGAAACCCTCTACACTGTTGAAACTGTAAAACGTATTGACAGGTCCCATTTCGAATGGTCCGAAATCCTTGTAACCTGCAAAGAACAAAGTAACAATATCCATCGTCCTTTTAAAGGATGGGATGGTTTGTAAAGTATCAATATTCTTATAAATTTTCAGATTGGCCCCTACTAAAGTATCACTCTGTCTCTGGCTATCCCAGAACTGTTCCGAACGTAATCCGGCCTGTGGATTAACCACCAGCGCTGCCCCCCTGTAAACAGAGTCTGGCTGAGGGTTATTGATCTTGTAATTGTTAAACTTGACCGTACGCTGCCCGGTAAAACCTCCGCCTCTTTTCTTATTGATACCAAAATCAATAATCAGGTTGGTTTTGGACAAATGATACCTGCCGTCCGGGTTTTTATCAAAATCAAGTTTAGCCTCCAATGCCCTCACGAAGTTAAGATTGATATTTTTATTCACCGTCAGAAAAGCATCCTGAACCGCATAATTACCATCCATAGTGACGTAGATCTTACCTTCAAATAAAAGATCTGAATTGTTCCTTGGAATAAAAGAAAGCTCAATCAGCTGAGGACTATGTGTTTTTATAGTATCAGTAATAAAAAACTTATAAAAAGTAGGTGCAGAATCAGCAATCGGACTCAAAAACTGGTTACTTACAATAGAAATATTGCTGTCATAAATATTAATGTCTGCATACATCCTTTCAAAGTACTTGCTCAGTCCTTCGGTGTCAATAAATTTACTATCATAATTCACGTGCTTATCACCAGTAAGAATCGTCTTTTTCTTATCCGGAGACTTCTGCAGGTAAATCTGTGATACCTTTTCCTCCATAAAAACAGGAAGTGTTAATTTACCGCCAATCTTGGTAGAATCCTGTTTTTCAAAAAGGAACTGGTAGTTTTTGAAAATACGTTTGTTCTGGAATTTTTCAGACAGATTACTTAAAGAGAACAGCATTTGTTCATATTGCTGATATTCTACATGATCATAATTCTTGTTCTGATTCTTAGCTTTATTTTCAATTACTTTTCTGATCAGCTCTACCGCCGGATTATTCTTATTTCTATAAGCAGGTCTTTTGTTAGAACTGATCACAACCTCGGTCAATTTTTGAGATTCTGATTGCAGCTTAACATTAACCACTTGTGTTTGTCCAGGCTTGATAGTCACGTAAGAGGTCTGATAACCTACATAACTAATTTGTAACTGCGTATGTGCTTCACTGGTGGAAATGGTAAACTTACCATCCACATCCGTTTTAGTAATGATCCCTGTTCCTTTAAACAGAATGGTAGCATAAGGAACCGGGTCTTTATCTGTAGCATCAGATACTATACCTGTAATCACGGTACGTGAAGCAGGTACAGGTTGCTGAGCCGCAGCTTTAAATGCGAAAAATGGCATTACCAAAGCACAGATCAGTATGATTTTTTTAAGGTGTGGTTTCATAATTATATAAGAGCAAATTTCAAAAAAAATACCTGCGGACGGACTAATGCAGTAAAAAAGTCAATAATTAGAGCAAAAAAAAGATCCATTTTATATTCCACAAACACCTTCATATCAACAAATAACAATTTAAAACTAATATTATAAATATTTCTGTTTAACTATCGCAGCTATTTATAGCCATTTATTATTCTTGTACCAATCTACCGTTTCAACTAATCCTTTTTCCAGATTATAAACAGGTTTGAATCCAAAATCTTTCTGGAGCCTTTCAATACTGCATGCCCAATTGATGGCAGTCAGCTCATTCATTTTTTCTTTATTCAAGGTAGGTGCACCTGCAGCATTTTTATAAATCCATTCCATCAATGCTGCAAGGGCAGCAACTGCAGGAACAGGCAGGTGAAACTTCCATGTTTTTTTATGCAGGGCCTTCTTCACCCCTTCTGCTAAAGCGTATCTGCTATAGATACCACCATCAGACACATTGTACTGTTTGTTTGTTACAGCAGAGAACAATGCTTCTACAATAATCCTGGCCAGATCTTTCACATAAATGAAACTGATCTGTTGTTTAAAGCTGCCAATATGCGGCTCCAGTCCTTTGTTAATAGTTTGCAATAAGATAAAAATATCCTTTTCCCTGGGTCCGTAAACCGCTGTCGGGCGGATCACCAAAAGCGGCAACCCCTTAATCTCTTCCAGGTACTGCTCTGCCAATAACTTGCTTGCGCCGTAATTAGTGACCGGATGAGCAGGAGAATTATCCTCAATCAAACCAGCCAGGTCCTTTAAAGGTCCCAGCGCCGCAAGACTGCTCACAAAGATGAATTTCTCCAGCTTAATATTTGCCGCTATGGCTGCCAAAGCAAGATTCTGAGTATATACGGCATTAACCATATTGTACTCTTCCCTGGTTTTGGCACTGGTAATACCAGCAGCATGAATGATGTAACTGTATTGTTTTTCTTCTAATTCTTTTTGAAGTGAATTGGTATCACTGAAATCAGGATGCGTATATTGTATACCAAATTCCTGAAGATGTTTAATATCACTAGTTGGCCTTACCGCTGCAAAAACCTCTAAATCAGAAGCTATGGCTGCAGCAATCAAATGGAATCCAACGAAACCACTTGCCCCAGTTATCAATACACGCTTTTTCATATCGCTTTTTCAAATAACTGCGAATAATAAGTAATACCGCTTTTTAACGCTTGTTCCCCAAAAGGATGCAGTCCGGAACTCAGCATATGTTCCTGAGTTATAAATAAGTCAGGAACACTACTAAAATCCTTTTTGCCATTACGGGCAACGCTCTGTTTCATAGCTTAGATACTAACCTTAACCGGGGTTAGCTGAACCTCTTTAAAAGCAGCATAAAGTTTATCTACCGCCTCCTCAATCTGAGCAAAGGTATGTGTAGCCATCAGAGAGAATCTGATCAGAGACGAATCTGAAGGTACAGCTGGTGAAACAACAGGGTTAACAAATATCCCGTTCCTGTGTAAAATATTGGTGATCAGGAAAGTTTTATCGTTATCTCTGATATAAACCGGTATGATTGGACTATCGGTATGACCAATATCAAATCCCGCATCTAAAAGTAGTTTTTTTGCATAGTTCGTGTTATCCCAAAGTTTATCAATACGTTCTGGTTCTGATTCTATAATATCCAATGCAGCAATTACACTTGCAACTGCAGAAGGAGTCATACTTGCACTAAACATCAATGAGCGTGCTCTGTGTTTAATGTATTCTACCGTTTCTTCCGTTCCTGCAATAAATCCACCTAACGAAGCAAATGATTTACTGAAAGTACCCATGATCAGATCTACATCATCGGTCAGGTTAAAGTGAGAAGCCACTCCTGAACCGTTAAAGCCGATCACGCCAAGACTATGTGCGTCATCCATCATGATATTCGCTCCGAATTCTTCTGCAAGCTGTACAATCTCCGGAAGTTTGACAATGTCACCTTCCATACTGAAAATACCATCTGCAACAATCAGTTTTGCAGCATCTTCAGGTAATCTGCTTAATTTCTTACGCAGATCGTCCATATCATTGTGCGCATACTTGATTGTACGCGAAAACGACAAGCGGCTACCATCAATGATAGAAGCGTGGTCATATTCGTCCAGAATCAGATAATCGTTTCTTTCCAGTAAGCAGGATATAACCCCAAGGTTAACCTGAAAGCCTGTACTGAATAATACAGCAGCCTCTTTACCTACATATGCTGCAAGTCTTCTTTCCAGTTCCAGGTGAATATCAAGTGTTCCGTTCAGAAATCTTGATCCGGCACAACCAGTTCCGTATTTATCAACAGCAAGTTTTGCAGCTTCTTTAATCTTCGGATGGTTAGTTAACCCCAGATAAGAATTTGACCCGAACATCAAAACTTTTTTCCCTTCAATGATGACCTCAGTGTCTTGTGCCGACTCTATCGATCTGAAATAAGGGTATAATCCTTTTTCCTTAATTGCATTTGCATCTTTAAATGCCGCAATCCTATCGCCCAATTTTTTACGCATGCCTGAATTGTATAATGTTTACTTCAGATAGATTCATAATTTATTTTATTCATACACAGCTTAATACAAAAAATACCGCAATGAAACATGATCTAATATATTAAAAATATGTTAATTTTAAGATAGACAAAAGTAAATTATTCTTAGACCATAACCGTATTTTAGTCTATAATATTATTGTCAAATAAATAATTACACCTTTTATCTCTTATTTTATTGTTTAAATCTTCTTTATATTTCCAGTTAAAACAAGAAATACCTTTCAGATTAATTGCTCTCCGTCTTCTTTTTTAAAGCATCCTTACCTATCCCTGTAATTAGCATATCGATCATTTCATCAAAATATTCATGTGTCCGCTGTTCAGAAAGTTCTATGGATAAAGGGAAATGCAGGCCGCGAAAAACGGTGACCATCACAAAAGAGATTTTGTTCATTCTTTCCAATGTCATTTCTTTAAATTCGCCCGACTGGCTCCCTCCAAGGAGGATTTCCGTAATCATATCTATCTGAATCTGCTCGTACCTTGATTTGATACAAATCAGCATCCTCATGCTATCTAAAACATCATCAAACAAAACCTCTCTAAAGCTATGAAAACCTATTATAGAGGTGATTTGTGCTTGTAAATAAGCTTTTAGTTTTTCTTTGGCAGTTAATGAAACATTGACAGCTTCGCGTATCCGCTTCACTACGTTTTTCATTTCATCTTCAACAACTGCCTCGAAAATCTCAATTTTACTTGGAAAATAATAATAGAGCGTACTCTTTCCTTTACCAGCTGCAGTAGCTATCTCTTCCATGGTTGTTTTTTTCAATCCATGTTTTCCGAATAACTTCTTTGCCCCTGATAATATCTCCTCTATTACAATCTCATCCTTTTCCATTCAAAACTGCTAATAAATAATTAGACCGAAATTCAATTATGGTCCAAAAGTATTGTAATTTTTTCATTCCGCAATCTTTCCATATCAAATCCGACATTGAAATGATAATGATATTAAATTAAAAATAAAAGTGGCTTTAAGGTTTATCTCTTATTTTGACTGCCCTGGTTTAACGCGAAGGTCTTCTTTATCGTAAAGATCGATTAATTTACTCTGCAAACGGATTACACTTGTTTCCAATTCTGTAACTTTTTGTTTTAAGCGTTCGTTCTCTTCTCCTACCTCGCTTTTATCGTCCTCGCCTGTATTCAATAATTGTCTGATGTCCAAACCATGTACTTTCGCAATCTGGTGGATCCTGCTAAAATTCGGATCAGTAATACCTGTTTCCAATTTTGAGTATGCAGGAATAGATACCTTTAATAACTCGGCCATAGTTTTTTGATTAAGACCTCTTTTTTGACGGAGAATTTTGAATTTCTGTCCCAGTGTTTTCATTGTATGATATTTATGTGTGTGAGTTTGTTTTGAAATAAAAATAGAAATTATTTAACATAATTTTTACATTATATAGTGATTTTTTAAGCTAAAACATTATAGTATATTACAAATAATGATAAATAAATACATTTCGCAGAAAAAAGAAAATGATTTTCGCAAATTTCCAGAAATAGCTACCTGACAAGCAAAATATATTGCTTAAACAATTTGAGAGGAAAGGTAGTTAAATGTACTGCCCCTTACACGTCAAACATCAGGCCATAAAATGAATAAATCAGAAAACTATCAAAATGACAGTTGAAACTTGATACCACTATTTGTTAAATTCAAATCCTCTGAAGAAAGTTTACCCACGGGGATTTTAATAAATGGTTCGATGCGGACTTTGTATTTATTAAAAATATGCTGTTGACGGCCAACCGAGAAATTAAAATAACCGATATAACTATTTCCCTTTAAATGTTTTTCTACAGTAGGTTCTTCTACGTGCTCCACTGCTACTGCCTTAAAAGTAGAAGGGCCGCCAGTTTGAAAGTCATAACCGTTCAGATCTACCTGCGATGTTTGTTCAAAAGTATTATTTCTTTTTTCACTGAGTACGCTGAAAAAAGAAACACCTGCACTCGTGTAAAAACTTTTATTCAATTTATAGACCAGTGCAATCGGAATATCTATAGCTTTCAGATTAGCGTCCACAGAGACTAATTTTTTATTAGAAAATGAGCTTACCCCCACCCCGCTGTTCCCTTGTCCGGGAACCGCACCGGCTGCCTGCATTTGCAGGTATGAAATTCCGGAGCTTAAAGAAAACTTATCAGAAAGCCTGTAAGCAGTGGTCAGCCCTCCGCCTACATTCATTTTATCACTGGTAGCGGTAGGCATCACCTGTAATCCAAAATCCCAGTCAGATCCTTTTTCTTCTTTCTTTTTTAAAGTTTTACCAGAGTTCCTGGATTCAGCCAGCAGGAATTCTGCCGTAGTCAATTTTTCATGCGGTATGTGGTTCGCTGTGTCTTTAGCACCCGCAGCAATAAAAGGTTTAGTTTCTTTTTGAGCATATTGCTGTACCGGTTTTTTCTGCTGTAAACTTAACTCCTGCTGCAATTGCACCGGTTGCACTTTTCCGGCAGCAACCCCATCAGCAGCCCGTTGTGTGTTAATTTCAGTAATTACAGGTACTGCATCTGACCGGAGTATTCCCGAAGGATGACTATTGTTTACTGCAATTCTGCCAGCAGACTGCGGAACAGCAGCAGACTGGACCTGTTCAATAACCAGCCCTTCATTACCGGCAGCCCCGCCTCTCGAACCGGCAATGGCCTGCCCGGATATAGCTGGAACAGGCGGCTTCACTACAGCTACTTGCGGAACAACGGATTTCACAATACTTCCCTGCGGAACAGCTGACTTCACAACAGCCACCTGACCCGTCTTTTGCCGCGGAAAAAATTGCTTGAATACAAAAGGCAATACAGAAGCCATCAGTACAAATACTGCTGCAATTCTGATCCAGTTTGCCAAAAACGGGTACTTCTTCTTTTTAACCTTCGAAAATGACTCCCATTCTCCCGGCACATAGGTTTCCTGATAATCTTCGAAAAGATCAGCAATCTCCTTTATCAGTTCTTTCTTAGGATATTCCATCAGTAATTTCAATACTTTTTTTATAAAGTTCCCTCAACTTTTGCTTTGCCCGGGTAAGATAAGTCCGGCTCGAGCTGACCGGGATCGTTAATAACGAAGCTATTTCATCATGACTGAAGCCCTCTATCTCATAAAGATTGAAAACTGTACGGTGTAAATCAGGAAGACTATGAAGGAGCCTGAGAATATCCTGTGCAAACAGTTTCTCCTCTACTTCCACATATCCTACAGTACCATCTTCATATTCATCTACATAGCTCAGCACAGATTTACTGGCCCTGAGCTTATCCAGCGCAGTACGAACAGTTATTTTGGCCAGCCATGCTTTAAAAGTTTTTTGAAAATCCAGAAGGTTGTGGTCATGCCTGAAGTCGTACATGGTTTTAAATGCCTTCATAAAACTATCGTTGACCACCTCCTTAGCAGCGTTTCTATCCTTAAAATAACGTGTTGATATACCCATCAGATAACCCCAGTAGTGGACATAAATACGTTCTTGTATGCGCTCATCACGCGCACCAAGACCCGCAATGATCTCCTGGAACATTGTATTTTTATTATCCACGCTTCGCTAAACCTATCTTATAAGTCAATATATCTATTTTTATACTCTGCCTGAACACAGATTGCAACCATCTCTATTTATTTAACAGAACCGGATTAACAGGATAAACGCAGCTCACCGGCATAACGCTACAGCAACATTCAATAAAACTATAAATATCGGCTTTTTCTTTCATTTTCAATATTTATCTAAAATCGTTGTAGCGTTTTCTATTCCAGCTACGTTTTACCTCCAAAAACACATAATAAATCTTATCAAAACATTTAAGACATGAAATTTAATCTTACTTCATTTTCGAAAAACATCAAAAGAACTTTAGTAGTTACGGCGGTTGCTGGTGCTGTTCTTTCTTTTAATGCTTGTAAAAAAGACACTCCTATTCAGCAGGACCGTTCAGCATTATCAATTACCAATGCTTCACCACTGAATGATTCGGTTGACTTTATTCTGAATAACAGAAGAATAACCTCAGGTTCTTTACCTTTTGGAAAGAGCTATAATTATTTTACGCTGACTTCAGGAACACAATTGGGAGCTTTAGCAAAACCGGGTTCAGTAGAAACTTTTTACAAGGCTAATTTTGACCTGGCTACCAACCAGTATCACTCGCTTTATATCACTACCCAGACGCTTGCTAAAGCGGATAGTTCTGCTTTCCTTGTGATTAAGGATGACTTTACTGCACCGGCTGCGGGAAATGGTAAAATACGTTTTATCAATCTTTCTTCAGATTCTCCTGCTTATGACCTGGTGATTGAGGGCGATACAACTTCTTTCAAAAACAGAGCTTTCAAAGAATATACCGTGTTTAAAAATCTTAAACCAGCTAAATATAAAGTATCTGTAGTGAATACCACAACTAAAGCAGTTGCTGCTACCCTGGCAGATGTGGAGATCACTGCAGGAAACTTCTATACGATTTATGCTAAAGGCTTACTGGGAGCAACAGTTCCTGCGAAGCAATTAAGCATCACTTCAAGCCTGCACAGGTTCTAAACCTGTACCCCTATCAGTTAATGTTTAAAACCATCTGCGCTTTAACAGCCAGGTGGTTTTTTTTTACCTGCTTCCCTGGCGTAAGATAAATGCGCCCAGCATTAATGCCACTGCGACACCAGATATACCCGGAAACAAAATAAAAAGATAAAGTATAGCACTAATCCCTGCAACGGCAAGAACAAACAGCAACCCTTTTAAAGGGGTTTCCATTTTAAAAGCGGCTATAACTGTAAATAAGTAAAACGTGGCAGCGAGTATCGGTAAGAACATTTACAAATATGCCAACCTAATGTTAAGTTAATGTTAAGCATTCTTCATAATTTCATTTCAATGACAATATAGAATCGCTATAAGCTAAACCAATAAATAAGGCCGCTCCTGGTATATTTTCCATAAAAACTCTGCAAACAGGCTATTAGCTCTCGAATAAGGAGAACCAGTGAACTGTTTTGGATTATCAGGGTCAAAAGATTCATGTAAAACGCCGGTATCTCCATGACATTTTTGCAGCATTTTCAGGCAAAGTTTAATCTCCTCGTCATCCGTACTGGTTAATCCCCTGGCAATAATACTCATGGGCCAGATCAGATGTTTAGTGACCCGCGGACTTCCTATACCTTCTGCCAGGCTGCCTTTATAAAAAAACGGGTTATCCGCTGAAAGTACCATTTTGCGTGTATTCAGGTACACCGGATCAGTCATCGAAATTGCGCCCAGGTAAGGCAATGCCAGTAAACTGGGTACATTTGCATCATCCATCAGGTTGTAACTCCCCATTCCATTTACTTCATAGGCGTAGACCTTACCATAGGTGGCATGCTCTACAATCGCATATTTTTGTAAGGCCTGTCTGACTTCCAGTGCAAGCGCTTCCATTTCTTTAGCCACAGCCTCATCCGCTTTAATAATCCTGAATAATTCTGCAGCCTGTCGCAGACTCACTACGGCAAAGAAATTCGAAGGAACCAGGAAAGAGAAAACGGTCGCATCCTCACTTGGCCGGAAAGCTGAACAAATCAGCCCGACGGGTTTTACCGGGTAACCAAAACCCTCCATTGGCAAACTATCAGTGGCCCATAAAGTGGTACGCTGGAAGTGATAAGGTCCAGCATTTTCTTTACGCTGCTGTTCTTTAAAAGTTTTCAGAATAGTTTTAACCGCGTCCTGCCATTTGGAATCAAAAAAACTGGTGTCTTTGGTTTGCTGCCAGTACCGGTAAGACAAACGAATAGGATAACACAGGGAATCGAGCTCCCATTTGCGTTCATGCACACCTGGCAGCATGGTAGTCAGGTCATCTTTCATAGCCCCCACCTTCGTTGGGTCATTATAAAAAGAACTTGCATAAGGGTCTTTAAGTACATAAGAAACCTGTCTGCTGATGACTCCCCCAACCAGGTTTCTCAAGCCTTTATCTCTTCTTAAAAATGGCAAATAAGTCCACATATGCACACTGCTGTCTCTCAGCCACATCGCATCTACGTCTCCGGTACTTAAAAAAGTATCTGGTTTTCCATTAAACTCTGTATAAGTAACCAGGTTGTCCAGCGCATTTGGGAAACAGTTATTAAATAACCAGCCCAACTCTTTATTTTTCACCTTATCGGTAAACTCGATAATCGCATTTTCAACCGATCTGCTGGTGAAACGACGTAGCTCGATTGGTTTTCTTACGATTGGAAACCCGGTATCAGCAGCAAATGACAACATTTTTCCCGACACCAGGGCGGCTGTTAAAAGCCCCGCTTTCTGCACAAATGATCTTCTCTTCATTAATTATCTATCAGATTAACTTCGTGTCTGTAAAATCAGGCAACGGACACTTCAGGTTAAAAGCATTCAAACAATCTGCCAATATTATATATTTTTTTTTAAATATCGGAGTGTCTTTGTATTTTAATATAAAACGGTACAGCATAAATGTCTAGTATTTTAATAGTCCTTTTATCTCAATAAAAACTATATTAGCCCTATGAACAGCTTCTATAAGAGTTATAAAGGGATTATCTGGCTGATAGCTGGTATCATTGCCGGTAGTTTAGCCGGCTTAATATTCGGCGATCGTGTTAAAGTTTTAAAACCCATAGGGGAAATATTCCTTAATCTTTTATTTACCGCTGTAATCCCTCTGGTCTTTTTCTCTATTTCATCAGCCATTGGCGGACTGAAGGAAACTAATAAGCTCAGTAAAATGATGGCAGTCATGGTATTGGTGTTTTTATCTACCGTACTGATTGCTGCCTCTTTAACGATTCTGGCGGTCAGGATTTTCCCGGTTCATGAGCACATGACCAGTGCCCCGCTGACAGAAACTATAGTTAAAAAACCTTTTGGAGATCAGATTACCCAATTGCTGACCACCAGTGAATTCTTTGAGCTGTTATCCAGAAAAAGTATGCTGGCGATGATTATCTTTTCTGTGCTGACGGGTTTTGCGACTTTACGCTCAGGAGCTTATGGAACAGCCTTTTCGAATTTCCTGAATGCAGGGAATGAAGTCTTCAAAAATGTGTTCATTATTATCATGAAACTTGCTCCTCTAGGGCTTGGGGCTTATTTTGCTTACCAGGTGGGTGTTTTTGGCCCCCAGTTATTCGGCACCTATGCCAGGTCCCTCGGACTCTATTATGGAACAGGAGCTTTTTATTTTGTGGTTATTTTCACCCTTTACGCATTCGTGGCCGGGGGGATGAAAGGTATTAAAAAGTATTGGAACAACAACATTATCCCATCGGCCACTGCCATAGGTACCTGCAGCAGTATTGCCAACATACCTGCCAATTTAGAGGCAGCAGAAAAAATAGGAATCCCTTCTTATATTGCAAATGTAACTATCCCGCTGGGCGCGACGCTGCACAAAGACGGCTCAAGTATTTCTTCCATTATCAAAATGGCGGTTGTATTCGCGATGTTCGGTAAGGGTTTTGATAATATAGAAACGATAACCATCGCCCTGGGGATGACAGTACTGGTCAGTATTGTGGAGGGAGGTATTCCAAATGGCGGTTACGTAGGTGAATTGTTATTCATTTCCGCTTATGGCTTCCCCCCTGAGGCTTTACCACCGGCGATGATCATCGGAACGTTAGTAGATCCGATGGCCACCTTGTTAAATTCTACCGGCGACACCGTAGCGGCCATGTTAGTGGCACGTTTTACGGAGGGAAAAAATTGGTTAGCTACAAAGGCATAAAACCATTTTCAATATTATCATCATGTAAACCAATTACAGAGTAGTGTCTTGGCAGATACCAGGTAACGGTTTGCATCATATTTCTATAGTGAGTTTCCGTCTCAAAACGATCCGGGGTAATATTAAATGCCAGATCCTGTTTAAGTTCCTCACCTACTGTGCGGGCCATTAACAAAACTTTAGGGCCTTCAATACCATTTAGTTCAAAGAAATCTTTCAGGAGTTTTCTTGTGGAAGACGGAAGGATAGTTTCGGCAGGTTGTCCAACCATAATCTCTTCCCCTTCAGCAACGACCTCTTCGGTGTTGCTGCTAATGCTGAACTGGCTGTCTTCGGCTGTAAAGAAACTGCCATTCAGGTTATAATTTAAAAGATCTCCGTAAGAAAGTACCCAATCAGGTTGTCCTTCTCCAGGATTAATCACGACACCGTATCCTCTTTCCAGCAAAAAATCAGTAATCATTCTTTCAATATAAAAAGATTGATATTCTTCACCAGGTTCAGGAACAAATAATTGAAAATAAGGGAACCCATCAGGTCCGGCTATAATTTGCGGTGTTCCGCAACGTAAGCTGGCCAGAGGCAGATCGGCCAAAAAGCGGCTTACCCATTCCTCATCTCTATGCTCCATTGGTACAGCTAAAAGTATAGCCAGCATCTTTGTTTTTTCTAAATCTCCAAGATACTCCTCAGGAACCTGTTGTTTTCCTGCTCCGGCAACTGACTCATTCTTAACCGTTTTCCCAGTTTCCGTTTCCTTTGCTGTCTCAGTCTTTTTGAAAATATCGAATAATCCCATGTAATATAAAATTGCTAACCCGTCCGGTGTATCCTTTAAGCGCAACCCAAATTTAGCAAAATATAGATAAATAGGGCGTTAATTGTACATATTGTGTCAATATCTCATTTTTTACTTTTAAAAAATCATTTAAAAACCAGATAACCAAGCAACTAATATGCTTTAAAAATGCCATCCAGAATTTCATTGTTTTTTGGAGCTGCTGACTGAGTATTAGCGCGTAATTGTAGAATTAAAAGATTGGCAATAGAATTAAGAGCAGCCTGTAGATAAATCTGGATGGCAATAGCAATTTACGCACAAATCTTTGGAGAAACCAGGGTCAGCTGTCTCAAAAATACAAATCTCGAAACAGGTAGTTTTATTACAAAAACAAGCCAATATTTAAAGCTCAGGACATGTCTGCAAACAATGCTGCTAAGTCTGTGAATATGAAGCATGCCATTAAAGGGGAGTTTCCTGAGCAACAGATTAACTGGGATACTATACTGGTTGCAGACGGAGAACTGGTTAAACCGGAAAATGTAGTGGTAAAAGTCGCAAACAATACCTTTAATTTTACCTGGGATGAAGATAAAACAGGTTTGGCTTCTCCGAATGACAGAACCATGATCCTGTTATATAACCAGGAATACCAGCATTTCTTTGCCAATTATAGCCTTTAAAGATGTCATGAGCGATGAGGTTTCAAAAAGCATTTATTGCGGAAGCTTTTTAAACTAAGTACAAATTAAACGCTTTGTGCTTCAGGAAATAGAAAGCCTGAAAACCTCTCCCATTTCAATTTTTAAGCTAAAAGAATCTTTTAGAGCGATCTGGCGGTAATGTGCCAGAATGACTCGGATTACCCCACCATGAGTGACTATTGCGACCTTTTGAAAAGGCTGTAGTAAAACTTCCTTCAGGAATGACATTACCCTATGCTCCATTTCCAGCATGGTTTCTCCATTAGGTGGAGCAAGGTTTACAAAATCTTCCATCCAGATCCCGCATTCAGTCCGGTCTATGGTATCCCAGGTATCCCCTTCCCAATCTCCAAAATTCAGTTCATATAAGGCTTCATTTTGCACATAAGCTGCCGAAATCTCAGCAGCCATTACCTGGCACCTGAAAGAAGGACTCGAATACACTTTATCCAGATCAGCTGGAATTTGCTGCAGCACTGCCTGCTTCTCCTGTGCAAAGCTTTCGGCAACTGGAACATTCATCCGGCCATAAATCAATCCTTTGGAAATGAGCGGAGTGGTGTGCCGGATCAGATAAACTTCCATATCAAAATATAAGTTAAGTAAACTGTCACTTCAGTAAGCTGCTGTACTGCGCCCAGACAATCACCAGTATATCCGCCAATCCATTTGTTAAAATAAGCGCCCAGATAAAAACTAAAAAGCAGTACAGGGATTACCAGCAGTAATAGCAGAGGCTGACCCAGGTAAACTGTTAACCCAATCAGTGGGATCAGGGTAAAAACACCGGCAATAACCAGGTTCATCACGCTACCTTTAGCTACTGCGCCGCTTGCTTTACTTTCTTCAATACGGGCATAGTTATGGTTAAAAACCAGTGTGATTGCCGCAAATCTGCTCAGGGAGTGTGCCACTATAAATAATCCGGCAATAGTGATGACATTTGCAGCGATGAAGGTTTCGGTAAATAACTGCATTAAAGCAGCGAATTTAAGCCCCATTAATAAAATCAAACCGACCACACCGTAAGTACCTAAACGGCTGTCTTTCATGATCGTCAGAATTTTCTCTTTTGCCCATCCGCCTCCAAAGCCATCACATACGTCCGCAAAACCATCTTCATGAAAGCCTCCCGTTAACAAAACAGAAGCTACCATAGCCAGTAAAATTGCTAAGGCCTCACCAAACAGGTAAGTTGCGCCAATAAAAACACCCGCAGTAACCAGCCCGATAATCCAGCCTACAACAGGTAAATAACGGATCGAATCTGGCAGGTTATGGGAGTTGTCCTGATGTACGTAAGCTGGCCCGGGTAACCTGGAATAGAAAGATAAGGCAGTAAAAAAGAGTTTTAGTTCTTGATTCATCAGGATTTATTAGAAATCGCCGCACTTTGAAAACTAGCCATTTCATTTAAAAAGTTCACCGCACTTTTAAGCAGCGGATAAGCTAGTGCGCAACCAGTACCCTCTCCCAAACGCAGATGAAGGCTTAACAAAGGCTTTGCACCAAGGTAAGATAATAATAAACGGTGTCCTTTTTCCTCAGACTCATGGCAGAAAACAGCATTGTTTTTTATACTTTGATCTATATGATAAGCACAAAGATAAGCTGCCGTTGCAATGAACCCGTCTATCATGACGATCATTTTTCTTTTCCCTGCGGCCAGTATAGCACCTGTCATTTCCAGCAATTCAAATCCACCGAAATAGGCCATCAATTTAAAAATGTCATGATCTCCTTTATAGTTAGCAACTGCCTGTTCCAGAATCTGCTGTTTTTTAAGCAGCTGCTCATCATTTAATCCTGTACCTCTGCCAATACAATCTGAGAGTGGTAAATCACAAATTAAACTCATCAGTACCGCAGCGCTGGAAGTATTACCGATGCCCATTTCTCCGAAACCGATCACATTACATCCTTTGGCAGCTATCTCAGCCACTACGGCCTCCCCTTTTAATAAACAAAGTTCTGCTTGAAAGTTAGTCATTGCAGGGCCGTGTAAAAAGGACGAAGTCCCTTTGGCAATTTTTCCGTCACCCAATGGTAATCCATCTTTAAAATCATAATTCACTCCTGCATCAACCACCTGGAGAATGATCGCATGCTGTTTACAAAAAACATTGATTGCAGCCCCTCCGTCAAGAAAATTAAACACCATTTGCCGGGTTACTTCCTGGGGAAAGGCACTGACTCCTTCTTTAGCAATTCCATGGTCTGCTGCAAAAACAACCAGGTGAGGTTTGAGGAGTTGCGGGCTCGTTGTTCCCAATACTGAGCCTATTTGCAAGGCAAGGTCTTCCAGTACGCCCAAAGATCCCGGAGGCTTCGTTTTGTTATCTATTAATATTTTTAAATCTTCAATGATCATATATTTTTATCAAATTGGCAATTTCCTGTTTTAAGCATTTTTAATTTTAAAACAGTTTCCAATATACTTAGTATTGTTTCAAAAACAAAGGAAGTCCTGACACCATAAATACGGCCTGATCGGCTTTTGCTGCCACATATTGGTTTGCCCAACCTTGAAGATCAGCGAATTTACGTCCTATCGGAGTATCCGCATGTAACCCCATCCCGAGTTCATTGGAAATTATAAAAAAAGTACCGGGCATTTCAAGCAGCTGATCAATTTCCTTTTTGAAGTCAGCCAGTGCAAGATCAATATCGTTATTGTGGTCCATAAAGAAATTAGTTAACCATAACGTTACACAATCAATCACTACAAAACGTCCCTGCAAGGGTAAAAGGTGTAAATCACGGTAAGCTTCAAAATTTGTCCATTCTGGCCCGCGGTCATCCTGATGCCGTTTTACTCTTTCCTGAAAATCATCATCCCATATTTTAGCAGTCGCCACATATACCGGATCGGAACAAAGTTCTTTTACCCGCTGCTGTGCATAGCCACTTTTACCGCTGCGCACTCCTCCTGTGATAAAAATCAGCATAGGTTAAGGTTTTACGGCTGGATCAGTATTCTTAAATCGCTTATAAAGAAATAGTTGCCATTTCTCTTCTGCTACACCCGCCTTATCCATTTCAGCGCGTGACAGCGTAAAAAATAAATCAGATAAACGGTTGATATACGCAGGAATAGTGTCATCAACTTCATCTGTTTTAATCAGACTGACCAATCTTCTTTCGCCTCTTCTCATTTGTGTTCTGACCATATGGCAAAGCGCAGAAATCTCGTTCCCTCCAGGCAGAATGAAATAATCTGAAGGATGGGTCATTGCGTTTTCCAGTTCATCAATCCATGTTTCACAAAATACCGGGCCATCGGCAGGCATTGGATTGGTATTGATTTTTGCCGCATCAGACGGACGTGCCAGGTGGGACATCATATCCATCAGGTCTTTCTGAATTTTATGCAGGTTAGTTTGCCATTCATGGGTAGTACCGAGTTTCACTCTGAGCATGCCTATAGTAGAATTGACCTCATCAAGCGTCCCTACACATTCTACCCGTACATCGTCTTTATCTACACGTTTCCCTCCAAAAAGCCCGGTGGTTCCCTTATCTCCTTTTTTAGTATATATCTTCATGAGTTTGTTTTTAATGGTGACAAGCTATCCGGATAATCTTCCGGCTGATCAGCAGCACAATTTTAACAAATAAAATCCAGAAAGCGTCCTTCGGTACCCGGGCATTGCAAATTGAACAGAAGTCCGCAAGGAGACAAATTGCCTGAAAAAATTATTTATTCACAATTAAGATATTTATTACCTTTTAAATATAAAACAGAGGTAGCTTGCTTTAAATCATTAAGAATTATGTCAGCTAGTACAAATAAATACATTGATCCATTATCAGATTTTGGATTCAAACATCTTTTTGGCGGTGAACCTAACAAAGAGATCATGATTGCCTTTTTAAACGCACTGTTTGAGGGAGAAAAACACATTACCGATATTGTCTATAACCCAACTGAACTTGCCGGGGAGGACAAGGCGCATAAAAAAGTCTTCTTCGATTTGTTATGTACCGGGGACCAGGGCGAGCAGTTCATTGTAGAAATGCAGCGGGCAGACCATGATAATTTTGAGGACCGCTGCATTTTTTACCTGAGCCGCCTGATCCACCAGCAAAAGCGAAAGGGTAACCGGCAATGGGATGTGAAACTGAAAGAGGTTTTCCTGGTTGCAATACTGGATTTTAACATGAAAAACTGCCTGAGTGACCATTATTTGCAAAGCATTTCACTGATGAACACAGGGACTGGTAAAGTATTCCACAATGGACTGGGATTTAAGTTCCTGGAACTGCCTAAGTTTGAGAAGAAAGAAGATGAACTGGAAAATGAACTGGACAAATGGGTTTATCTGCTTAAACACATGCACAGCCTGAATCAGATTCCTAAGTATCTGGATAAACGTGTTTTTGAAAAAATCTTTAATATCGCTGAAATGAAAAAACTATCACCAGAACAACAATTTATACACGACTCGATTTTACAGCGGGAAGAAGATGATTACGGCCGGATTAAATTTGCAGAACGCAAAGGGACGGAAAAAGGATTGGAATTGGGTTTAGAACAAGGTTTAGAAAAGGGTTTACAACAGGGTTTGGAACAGGGAAGGGACGAAGGATTGGAAAAGGGGCTGCTGCAGGGAAAACACGAAACTGCACTGGCTATCGCAAGAAAAATGAAAGAAGAAAATTTTGATCCGGATAAAATTGCCGGTTTTACTGCGCTCTCCATGGAAGAAATAGAAAGCCTTTAAAACACAAAAAAGGATACTATGATCAACATAGTATCCTTTTCAACAGCAATTATTTTAGAAACTGATATTATATCTCAGCGCAAAATTCCTGCCTGCAAGATTAAACCCACGTTTTTCATAATAATTCTCATCTGTCAGGTTATTCACAAGAAATGTAACCGTATGTCTCTTTTTATAAGTATAACTGGCTGAAAAATCTGCCGTCATAAATTCAGGATAAACAATTTCAGGAAATTGAGGATCATTAAAATCAGTGTCCTTACGTTTACCAACGTATCTGCCGCTTAATCTTAAGTCAAGTCCTTTCAGGTTGTTGAACTCAAAACCATAACTTGCAGTGAAGTTAGGTACGTTATAAATATCCTTAGTCGATTCAGTACCATTTGCTGCAATAGTAACCTCTTTAGCTTTTGATGACTTAGTCGCATTACCAAAAACTTTTAAAGAATAGTCCTTTGCTGTCAGTGTTCCGAAATCCCATGCCACCTCAGCTTCAAATCCATTGATATTTGCTTTGTTTGCATTGATATAGGTCATACGGCTGCTGATCGGAAAACCGCTTGGTGTAGTTTCAGTTGGCACCGGTACGGTAGTCTGCGTGGTGATCCTATCCTTAACATAGGTATTATAATAAGTAAAATCAGCGGTCAGTCCCCAGTCTGATTTATTGAATCTCAGACCTGCATCCCATGAAATACTATTTTCATTTTTCAGGTTAGCATTTCCCTGGATCACACTCGCTTTACCAGCATTAACTTTTTCAGAGTAACCAGCTACATTGTAAGCATCCGGCGTTACAAAAGCACGTCCTGTGGTTGCATGTACAGTAAATAGCTTGTTGAGCGAATATTGAGCAGCCAGACTCGGACTAAAGAAAGGATTTGTTTTTTTACCAGCTGCATAAGTAGTTAACAATGGAGTTTGTTTCACGTCATAGGTAATCAGATCTAAACGTACACCTGGGTTAATGATTAATTTATTGTCCAGGAAATTTAATTGTCCCTGAATATAAGCCGCAGCAGAGGAAAGACTATAATTTGGAGAATACGGAGCAGATTCAGAGCCATTAGGGTTAAAAGACTGGGAGCGCGTTGAGGCATTGCTGTAATCCAGACCAAAAACGACGGAATGATTTCCTAACTGATAAGCATCTTTTGCTTGTATACCTTTCCAGCTGGTCGTACTTTTATAAGAAGCATAAGGTGCCACAAGTCCATTTACAGTCAATAAAGTATTGTTCAGGTTATTTTCTTGTGAAGTATAGCCTTTCAAAGTTAAATGGTGCTGATCGATAGTACCCGAAAGCGTTGCCTCCTCATTGTGACGTTCAATATCTTTTGTACTCGGTTGTCCGTTTCCAAATTGTATATCACTTGGAGATTCTACATTTTTCGCTACAAAGCGTTCTCCGCGAACATCCAGTCTCCAGTTGGCATCAAACTGATAACCTAATCTCAAACTTCCTGTATTGTAGTTCAGTTTCGTATAGTCCCTTCTTAATCCATCAGAACGTTTATCATCCATTTCAACAGGACCAGTGGTATAATTATAAAGTGCAGAATTGGCACCCAGCATCTTTCTGAATAAATTGCCATTCCCTAATTTCATGTTTTTAGCTCTGTCGTAATTCAGGAAAGACAGATCAAAGTCTAATTGCTTCGTGATATTTCCTCCCGCTGAAGCGCCTAATTTAGTCGTTTCATAAGATCCATATTCAGCAAAAACATTTCCATGAATATCTCCTGAAGATTTTTTAGTAATGATATTCACCACCCCGCCCATAGCCGATGAGCCATATAAAGCAGAAGCAGGCCCTTTTAGTACTTCAATACGCTCAATATCTGATGGATTGATCGTGGCAATACTTACTGTACCTGCCGGGCGGCCGTCTACCAATAATAAGGAACGCTGATTCAGACCGCTTGTTTGTGGCCTGAAACCACGAATACCAATTCCAGAAGACAAGCCTGGATATTGTACAATACTGATGGAAGAATTCTTTTTCAACAGATCAGTTACTTCCTGCGAAGAGGTCATGTCGATAACGGCTTTATTGATTACCGTCATACTTTGGGGTACATGCCGTCTTTTAATCTCTGTCCTTGAAGAGGTGACCACCACTTCATCAAGGGCGTTTGTTTTAATGGAATCAGCTTTTTTTTCCTGCGCCATCGCAGAACTGCTGAGTAAAACCGTGCCTATCAGCAGGTTTCTAAATGATAAAGGTAAATTTTTATTCATATAATTAGTCTTGGTGTGTTTTCGAAAGAAAGGATCGGAATATTATAGCGTATGGAGAAACCCACGCAACGAAGTATAAGCAACTAGCTCCTTATTTTTTTGTACGGTCCAAAGCGTATCTGCTCCTTCACCGCTCACAGTAACCATCAGATCATCAGCTGCTGCAGATATACTAAAGCCATTTCTGACCAAAGCTTTTTTAGTCCAGAAGGCAGCAACGCCCTCCCCTGTCACTTTGATATTGCGTTTCCCTGCATGATGAATATTAAAGGTGCCGCTCGCCGCATCAAAGGCAATCCCGTCCTTATCAAAAGCATGCTGGAAAGCTCCGTTCAAAACCAGTTCTTCTGGTAATCCGGCATCCAGCTGTCCGCCTTTGCTCATCAGCCAGATCTGGTCGGCAACCTGCAGAGCTAAATCAAGTTCATGTGTAGAAAGCAAAATTGCTTTGTTAGTTTCTTTGGCTAACTGGTGCAGCAAACGCATCAGTTGTATCCGGCTGGGTAAATCAAGGTGAGCAGTAGGTTCATCGAGGATAATCAGCGGTGTATCTTGCGCCATTGCCCTGGCCAGCATCACTTTCTGACATTCTCCATCACTCAGGCTGTCCATTTTTCTACCGATAAAAGCTCCGGTATCTGTAGCTTTTATAGCCTGATCGATCACCTGTTTATCTTGTTCAGTCAAAATACCTAACCATCCTGAATAAGGATAGCGCCCCAATGAAATGAGCGAATAAACATCCAGGTTACCAGCTCTGACGTTATCAGTTAAGACCAGGCTTATTTTTTTTGCCACCTGCGCTGGTTTCAATTGGTGAAGTGCCGCTCCGTCTAAGTTAATTTCACCCTTCAGCGGATTTTGTAATCCGGATATTGTTCGCAGCAGTGTAGATTTACCGCAGCCGTTCGGCCCTAAAAGGCAAATGAGCTGCCCTGCATGAAGTTCTAAATCCAGGGGTCCGGAAATGACTTTAGTCTTCCCTTTTCCTGCCTGGTAACCGATGGTTAAGCCTGAGGTATATAACAAGGTAGTTTGCGCTTCCATTAGAATCCTCTTAATTTAGTAGGCCCTGCAATAATCCAGATCACAACAGGTGAGCCTACTAATGCAGTAATTACATTAATAGGTAAAACAGTCTGGCTTCCTGGCAACTGCGCAACCAGATCACAAATCAGCATCAGGACAGTTCCGATCAGACAGCAGGCAGGAATTAAAATACGATGACTCGAAGTATTAAACAAAGCTCTTGCTAAATGCGGTACTGCTATACCAATAAATCCGATTGGGCCGCAAAAAGCAGTGATCCCTCCTGCCAGAATACTTGTACTGCCAATAATGAGAATCCGCGCACGTTTTACGGTCAGCCCCATACTCCTGGCGTAATTGTCGCCCAGCAGTAAAGCATCAAGTAATTTAGAAGACAAAAATGAAATTAGTAAGCCTGCAAAAACGACTACCGCCAGTATGAGCAACTGCGAGCCTGTTACCCCGCCCAAAGAGCCAAAAGTCCAGAGCAGGTAGTCTTTAATCAGTTCGGGCGAGCTAAAATACTGCCAGATACTAATTACAGAGAGGGTGATATTGCCAATCATTACCCCAACAATCAGGACGATCACATTGTCTTTTAAAGAAGAGGAAATGGAGACGATCAGTATCATAATCAGTGCTGCGCCTAAAGAAGAAGCTACAATAATTAACCAGCTTCCGGAAATACCCAGCTCTTTAATCGTATATAAACTCGTAATACTTCCTGCGGAAAGCATAACCAGCGCCACGCCTAAACTAGCTCCTGCGGTTATCCCTAAAACAGAGGGGCCTGCAAGCGGATTACGGAAAAGTGTTTGCATTTGTAAGCCGCTTACCGATAACCCACAACCTACAATAATAGCTGTCAGCGCTTTAGGAAGCCTGATTTTTTCAATGATATAAACCCAGGTATCATTTCCGGCATCCGGGGTAAATAAAACTTTAATCACGTCCTTCAAAGGAATATGGACGGAACCGAGGGCTACATCAAGCAGGAAAGCCACAAATAATATGACTAACAGTACTAAAACTTTTATCTTGTTCAATTTCTTAAAGAATTAATTCAATTGCTTGTAGTAAACCAGCTGGTGATCCGGTAGTAATCCGGGATGAAAGATCTTGATTAAGTCACCTAAGATCAGCTGTGGATTAACAGCTCCGGATTCCCAATAATCATTGGAACCAATGTCATTTACCTTTTTATTGAAGTTAAAGATATGGCTGTCCTTGAATGGCTTAAAGTCTGTGTAACGGCTGTCAATTGCTTTAATATCATTTTTACTGTCTACTGTTCCCACGTTCAGCCAAAAATCTGCCTGAAGTGCAACTGGAGCAACAGTTTCAAAATTAAGTGGTAAACTGCCTTTTCCGTGGACATTTGCCCATTTATAATTGGTACCGGCATCTTTCAGAAATTGAACCATATAGCTATCACCATCTGGCACATACCATGTCCCTTTATAAGGCATACCGCAAACCAGACTAGGTTTAGTGACCGCTTTTTTACCTATAGCTGCCAAACGGTGATATTCTTTCTCGACTGCATCAAATTTAGTATTGACGTACTCTTCTTTGTCCATCAGGGCGGCCATTAATTTAACCCATTCTGCCCGGCCAAGGGGCGTGGTTTCCAACCATTCAGAGTTCAGCATAACAGGTACGCCTGCCCCGGTCAGTGTTTCGTATTTACTGAATTTAGCATCCGGACTTCCCATCACCATCACCAGCCCCGGTTTCATACTAATCAGCATTTCATCGTTCATAGTGCCGTCTATGCCGACTTCTTTGACTTTACCCGCAGCTATGTTCTTTCTTACCGTTGGTGAACTTACATATTGTAAGCTCCCTAAACCTGTGATTGCATTTGCTGCACCTGCAAAATCAGCCAGTGCAATGTGCATAGATGACATGGCTATTAAACTTTGAACGGGAATTTGTATCAGCTGTGCTTTTTTAAAACCTTCAGGTGCCTTCGCCCCTTTAGCTAACAATACGTATTGAACGGTATCTGCATGGGGGCCCATCCCAGAATAGATGCTGACCAGTTTATAGTCATCATAATAATCGATATTAAAGCCTTTGGCATACTTGATCGTTGCACTGCCGGTTTTTGCGGAGGTATGCTTTTGACCAGACTGGTTCTGCTTGCAGGAGGTAATCAGCAACAGAGAAACTATCAGACAGGGGAATATCCCTCTGAATGAACGAGAATTCATTTTTTTCATCATAAAGTTTAGCCTTTCTTCCGAAAGCATTTAATAACTATTGATAAGGCAGGTCTTCTGACTTCCTCAAACTGGCAACCTTCCCTTCTTTACGAAAGTGGCTTTTATAGCAGTTCAATAACGAGGTTTACAGCAGCGGAGACTGTTCCGGATTTGCGCCGGGATTCCCTTAAAGCATTTTTACTGGCGACTGTTCAGGTTTTAATTTGCCTGAAACAGGTGCTTCGCTAAAATGCAGCCTTAAGAATGCAAACCTAGATAAAATCGAGGATAAATGCAACGCGCTCTGTCTGTGAGTTTTTGGGAACATCAATAAGCTCAAATCCGCAGTCCAGATAAGCCTTCCGGATAGCCTTATTAATGACAACAGCCTCTTCAAAGGTTTGCCAGCGCTCGCTGTCATTCACATAAATAGCTTCCCATGGCGGGAGTATAAAAACCTGTTTGTGGTAAGGATAACTTGCTAAAGCGGAATAATATTCTGCTGGAACTGGTACTTCAGCAACCTGCAGATAGGCGATAATATCAGGGATAGCACGGTCGAAAAAAACCAAGTTATCGGTAGGGGCCTGATTCCAGGAAACAATCATTTCCTGCAAAACTTTCGCTGAAAAACAGGAAATATCAATCCAGGGTAAACAGAATGATCCCTTCGCTGTTTCCTGAATAATCATTTTTCTGGATATTTCTTCAGCACAAAAATATCCTTGTTGCTTTAATCCGTTTATTAAAGTCGTTTTCCCTGAACCCGGGCCCCCGCTAATAATATATTTTGGTGCTGAACTGGTCATGGTATAATTAGAGCTGAAAGAAATAAATGCTGATGGACAAGACCATGAGCAAACAAACACCTTGATTGATGCTGCTCACTATTTTAAATTCTTCATGTTTAATCTCCCGGCTATTGCTGCCGATCAGTGGTTTGTTCACCAATATTCCATGGTAAACATTCGGGCCGCCAAATTGCACGTCCAGAATACCGGCGAGTGCCGCTTCAGGATAACCCGCATTCGGGCTTTTATGCTGATGTCCGTATTTTAACACATATTGCCAGCCCCGCAGACTAAAAGTTACCATCAGCATCAGTATTGTTGTGATCCTTGCAGGAATAAAGTTTGCCACATCGTCCAGACGTGCTGCAAATTTCCCAAAATACTCATATTTTTCGCTGCGGTAACCAATCATAGAATCCAGCGTATTAATCATTTTATAAGTCAGCATACCAGGAACACCGGCTATAAAGTAGAAAAATAAAGGGGCAATAACGCCGTCACTCAGGTTCTCTGACATGGTTTCAAACACGGCCACACGGATCTGTTGTTCGTCCAGATTAGAGGTATCTCTCCCTACAATACGGGATAAGCGCTTCCGCCCGGCTTCGAGCCCTTTATATTTCAAAGTATCAAAAACTTGCTTACCTTCTGTAATGAGCCCTTTATTTGCCATGGCATAATAGACAAAGGCAGTGGCAAAAAGGAAGTATACGGGCACGCTGTGACTCAGCATAAAATGAATTGCGCCGTAAAAGACTAAAAATGTTCCTGAGCATAAAACCAGCGTCAGGATCATTCCTTTAATAAACCGGAACTTCCCCTGATTGAAGTGTTGCTCGCCGAAAGTAATCAGGCTGCCAAAAAACCGGACAGGATGTGGTAACCCTTCAGGGTCACCAAAGATCAAATCCAGCAGATAACCTGCAAGCAAGGGAATTACAATGATTATATAGGTTTCCATTCGGCTAAAGCATTGAGCAGCAATTGATTTTTATTTGGATTTAAAGTGGCGATACGGATATGTTTTTCGGTAAGCCCTCTGAAATTTCCTGCATCACGGATCAATATATTAAATTCTTTTAGTAAAAACTGTTTTAATATCGCAGCAGTATGCTGATTTATAGTGGCCAGAAAAAAGTGAGTATGGCTGGGATAGACTTTCAACGGACTGCCTTCCAGTTTTTTAATAAATTCATCCCGGTCTGTTAACAATTGATTTAGCGGGATTTGTAGGGTATGAATATGATCAAAAATAAAATGACCGGCTGCTATTGCCATTGCATTCACTGCCCATGGTAATTTAAAAGTTCTTAACCGATCAATCAGGGCAGCATTGGCAGCTATATAACCTAACCTTAAACCCGGAATAGCATAAGCTTTGGTCATAGAGCGTAAAACAATCAGGTTGCTATATTTTTCAATTAAAGGGAGCACTGAAGTAATCGATAAAGTAAATTCAATAAAAGCTTCATCAACAACAAACAGCACCTCAGGATGTTTAAAGATTAAGGTTTCCAACTCTTTAAAAACCGCTCCGGTAGGATTATTCGGGTTACAGATAAACAGTAATCCGGTATCAGCAGAAATCCCGGTTTGCAGTTCCTCCCAGTGCAGCAGATTTACATGGTGGCCGAACATTTTGCAAGCGTCTTCATATTCTGCAAAAGCTGGAATGGTTATCGTGGATTTCCCATTTTTAAAAGCCTGGGCAACCAAATAGATACTTTCAGTACTGCCATTGGTGACTAATATATTTTCGGCTTCAAACCCATAGCAAGCAGCTATCTTTTGAGTAAGGCTTTCTGCCAGGACTTCAGGATAGCGCTGTACGTGGTCCCATTGTGTAAAAAGGTGTTCTTTTAAACCTTTTGGCGCTCCTCCGTACCATACGTTTGTACTAAAGTCGGCTGCTAATGTTTGCTGATGTAAATATCCATCGTCTCCGTGTCCCTGAAACATTTGATTAATCTTTTATATGCTGATATACCTGTTCAATATCCAGATTTTCTCTTAACAATACAGCTAATTTATCATATTGTTCACTGCGGAATTCCAGATAATCTACATAGGGTACTTGCAAATCGGTATAAGGGGCAACCAAATCATTGATGACTACCTGGTTATCCAGAATGCCGTGAAGGTACGAGCCCCAGCATTTTTCTGATAAAAAATAACCATCAGTATGGTTTTCTACTAAATAAGCGACAGGTTGTGGTGCTCCCTGAACTTTAGTCTCCCCCATGTGGATCTCATATCCTATACAGTTTTCAGCGAAATTACGGTACGTAAAACTACATTGCCTGGTGGTTTTTTCTCCAAGTATTGTGGTTTCTACGGGTAAAATACCCAGGCCTTCAGCTTCTCCTGCAACTGACTCTATTTGCCCGGGGTCTTGAATAGTTTTACCCATCATTTGATAGCCTCCGCAGATGCCAATTACCGTTTTTGCATTTTGATGCGCCAGGATAATCGCTGTTGCAAGCCCGTTCTCCCGGAGCTCAATCAGATCTTCAATGGTATTTTTACTGCCGGGCAGAATCACAATATCTGCCTGAGCAATTCCTGCTGCAGTATGGGTATAATAAAGATTGACGCGGCTATCTTTATCCAAACGGTCAAAATCAGTAAAATTAGACATCCTGCTTAGCAAAACTACCGCAATATTGACTTTACCTGCCACAGGTTGATTTCTTTTCAGTTTCAGAGAAACGGCATCTTCTTCTTCGATAAAAATATCCTTGAAGTAAGGAATAATTCCGATGACCGGAACTCCGCACAAATCTTCAATCATCTTTTTCCCCTCTTGGAAAAGATCCGGGTCGCCTCGGAATTTATTGATAATAATACCTTTAATACATACTTTTTCTTCTGGTTCCAGCAATTGCATCGTTCCATAAAGACTGGCAAAAATACCACCTTTATCAATATCTGTAACCAGGTAAGTTGCTGCGCCGGCTGCTATAGCCATCCTCATATTGGTAATATCCCTTTTTTTGAGGTTCAATTCAGAGATACTCCCCGCTCCTTCCATCACGATAGGTGAATAACGGGAGGCCAGCCTTTGATAAGCGCGTTTAACTTCTTCAAAAAGCGTAGCACGATCATTTGATAAAAAGTATTCTTTTGCGCTTTGATTGCCTATTGATTTTCCGTTCAGGATCACTTGTGCAGTTTGATCATTTGTGGGTTTAAGCAACACAGGGTTCATATCAGTATGGCAGGGAATCCCGGCAGCTTCTGCTTGTACGGCCTGTGCGCGCCCTATTTCCAGGCCCTCGGGAGTAGCATAACTATTAAGTGACATATTCTGCGCTTTAAAGGGTGCTGGTGTATAGCCGTCTTGCTTAAAGATCCGGCAGAATCCGGCAGTAATTACACTTTTACCTACATCAGATGAGGTTCCAACAAACATAACTGGCCTGAGCTTCCTTTGATTTTCCATGGATTGCAAGCTTACACAATTTATCAGAGCTTAACAATGCAATTTATTCTCCTCAGCTGGCAAATCCTGATACTGCTGATCAGTAAAATCTAATTCCTTTCCATTATCTTAATGTTCAATTAACAACTACACCTGATACTTGAAAAACAATAATTTAACCATGAAAAGATCAATTTTAATGATGACTCTGCCAGTCTTACTGGCTTTATCCTGCAAGAAGGACCATGTACTGCAGCAGCAAAAAACCAGTTCAGTAAAAAATGATGCAGTAGAAATTGCCAGGGATACCGCGGATATTACTTTGTCCTGGGATAAAACCTACCAAAAGATAGAAGGATTTGGTGCATTTGGTGGCAGAATTACTCCTTTTTTCGAATCTCCAAAACGCGATAGTATCATGGATCAGTTATGGGGACAAAAGGGTCTGCAGCTGACGATCATCCGCGGAAAAATTATCCGCAGTTATCCTTTTGATAAACAGAATGGCGTGGTGAGCATCAAACCTGCTGGTGCTGATATTGATATGGATGTAAACAGCGCTGCTTATCAAAAGCTGACAGCAGATGAAAAGGAACAAATCGGTCAGTTATGGATCCTGAAAAAGGCTAAAGAGCGTTATCAATTGCCAATTATGTTTGCGAGTGCGTGGACACCACCGCTTTATATGAAGACTAATCCTGCGAGTGAAAGCGGCAAAAATTTTAACGGGCTTAATTTTAAATGCTGTTCAACAGATTTCGCACGTTATTTGTCCGGGTTTACTAAAGCTTATCAGAATGAGGGCATCAATTTCTACGCGATTTCGCCAACGAATGAACCTGAGAATATATTTTCAGACTGGGATGCTTCTTATTGGGATGCAAAACATCTGGGCGAATTTGTTTCCGGCAACCTCCGTCCTGCTTTAAATGCCGCCGGATTAACTGCTACAAAAATCATTTCTTCTGAGAATGCAGCCTGGGGAACAGCAAATTCTTTTCTTTCAGGGATGGATAAAAGTAATGTCAATATTTTAGCGGGACATGGATACGTGGAAATAGGAGATCTTATTTTTGGCAAACGCGGACTCAACCAGGATCCCAAACCCTGGTCTTTTGCGACGGGCAATAAACCGGTCTGGTTAACAGAAACATCGGATGATGGGGGCACTTATGATGGAACAATTACTGGTGGCCTTAAATTAGCAACGAGTATACATAAGTTTTTGGCAGAATGTAATATCAATGCCTTTGTGTATTGGCTGGGGATGCTCGCTATTAAAAATAATGAGTCACTGATCGGAACCAATAGTGATGGCAGCCTGGAGTTTCCTAAAACCTACGAGGTAATGGGCCAATTTTCAAGGGCCATTCATCCTGGTTATGTTCGTTTTGATTCCAAACTGCAGAATAATTCAACGTTAAAGGTATCAGCTTATAAGGACCCTGTGTCTGGAAAGTTCAGTTTGGTCGCCATCAATCCGGGTCAGCAAGCTGTGGTTTGTAAAGTAAGGTTAACTGGTTTTAATGCCGGACTGCTTAATTCTTATCAAACAACTGCCGGTCATATCAGGTGGCAGAATGGTGATGCCATTGCTGTAAAAGCCAATGGTATTTTTGAAGTACTGGTTCCTGCTTCAGGTGTGATTACTTTTACGGGTATTAAAGGATAACCAGAAATTATCATTATGTTACCTACTGTAATACCCTGATCAAAATGCCTTTTAAAAAGATAACCACAGAAAGACTTTATTTAATTCCTTTTACGCGGTCCATTTGCGAAGGATTATTGCATGATGATTTGACCAGTTTAACAGCGCTGGGTATAAAACCAGCTCAGGGATGGCCGGATGAAGATATGCTGGATACGTTGCCCAGAATCATGAATAAACTGAACCTGGTCCCCTCACCGTCTGGTTTTGAATCGTGGATGATTATTGAAAAGCAAAATCACACGATCATTGGGGATACGGGTTTTAAAGGTTTACCTGATTCAAATGGAGCAGCCGATGTGGGTTATGGAATAATAGAGAGTGCAAGGCGTAACGGCTATGCAACAGAAGCAGTGAAAGGCTTGATCAACTGGGCATTTCAACAACCTGGTTTACTGGTGATAACAGCGAGTTGTGATCCCCTGAATACAGGTTCACAACAAGTATTGAGCGCTATTGGGTTTAGTTTTAAAGGAACGCATGAAGGCTTTTTTCAATGGGAACTCAGGCCGTCTGCCTGATAATTTGACGATATTGTTACTCTACAGAGTTAGTAGATTTTAATTACATATAGTATATTCGCCGTATTATGATAACAATTGATCCAAAATTAATTATGCACAGGTACAAAAAGGTCCTTGCAATAGGTTTATTCACTCTTTTATCTGTTGGCGCTTCTGCGCAGACTTCTCTTCAGCATGGTGCATGGCGCGCTGCACTGCTAAGGAATGATGGAAACAAGATTATTTTCAATCTTGATATTCAGCAGCTCAAAGGAAAAACGGTATTCTATATCGTCAATGAGCCTGAAAAAATGCTGGCCGACGATGTGACTATTGTTAAGGATTCTGTATTTATTAATATGCCGGTTTTTGAATCTGCTTTCAGGTTAAAGATAATATCAAAAGATAGCCTGTCGGGAACATGGATCAGAAAGACAACTTCAAAAGATATTGTTATGCCTTTTACTGCTACCACTAAACAAGCTTACCGCTTCCCTGCTGTAAAGGGAAATGCAACCGAAAGTGCTGATGGTAAATGGAAAATTGATTTTACAAGAAGTAACAATTCTGAGCGGGAAGCAATCGGACAGTTTTCACAAAAAGGAAACCAGGTGACCGGGTCTATCCTCACCCCTTCTGGTGATTACCGCTATCTTTCGGGAATAGTAACGGGTGATTCACTTCAAGTCTCTACTTTTGACGGTATCCATGCGATGGTATTCACTGGAAAGATCAATAAGGGCAAGATTACAAATGGTAATTTATATAGCGGCCCGGTTTCCAAAGAGGTATGGACTGCGCAAAAAGATGATCAGGCAGCTTTATCTGCTGAGCAGGTTACCAAACTTAAAGATGGGGAAGATGGCCGTTTAAATTTCAGCTTTCCTGATCTTGACGGAAAACAGGTTTCTATTACAGACAAAAGATTTAAAAATAAAGTGGTGATCATACAGTTAATGGGCTCGTGGTGCCCGAACTGCATGGACGAAACAGCATTTTTGAGCGAGTATTATGACAAGAACAGCAAGAAAGGCGTAGAAGTTCTTGGACTTGCTTACGAATACACGACGGACTTCAAACGTTCTGCGGCAAGTTTGCGTAAATTTCAAAAAAGATTTAATGTAAAATACCCTTTGTTGATTACCCCGACAACGGTTTCTGATTCTTTACATACGGAAAAAACGCTACCGCAGCTTACAGCAATCAAAGTTTTTCCAACTACGCTGATTTTAGATAAGAGCGGAAAAGTAACGGAAATTACCACAGACTTTTACGGTCCGGGAACCGGAGATTATTATACCAGGTATAAGGAAGCTTTTGAGAAAAAGATTAATGAGCTGCTTGAAAAATAAGCGCTCGATATAGCTTCAGCACCGGTGCTGAAAAATGGGACACGATGTTTTTACATCGTGTCCCATTTTTTTTAGAGCTACAGGGAGTTTTTTACCACCTTCAGGAATATCGGCCAAAAGTCTTTTAGTCCACATTTTTGTAGAATCCAAATTACTATAATGTTTTAGCATTTATTTACAAGGACAGACATCTGAATTTTACACCATAAAAAACTACAAATGAGTGTATTACATACAAATAATATTGATGAATTTTATCATTAGATTCGGTCAGATTTAGAAAAAAAGGACTTGAAAGCTGTACAATTTTGTGGATTACCAGGATATAAATTTATCTATATTCTTCTTTTATATTGTAGTGTAAGTTTACCACAAAAAGTATTTTCACAGATCTGTACAGGCAGTTTAGGTGACCCTGCGGTAAGTATTGATTTTGGAAGAGGAACGGATAATTTCGGCCCGGCTTTAGGTGCGGCTACAAATTATCAGTATGTAGCTTCATTAAATCCGGGCGATGGTTCTTATACCATTGTAAAAAGTATTGGTGGCGGGGCATGGTTTAAGACAGTCAATCATACGCCAAATGATCCGGATGGTTATATGATGATGATCAATGCCAGCTACCAGCCAGGGGTTTTCTATGAAACAGCCATTCAGACAGACCTGTGCCCGAACACGACTTATGAATTTGCAGCCTGGGTAACAAATTTACTGACCTATTCAGGTAAAAAGCCGAACCTGACTTTCTCGGTGCTCACACCAGACGATCAGCTTTTAGGGACATACACGACCGGAGATATTCCGGAAAACCCGGTATCCACCTGGAAACAGTATGGCTTTTTATTCACGACCAGCAATGTGAACAGGGTCAAGATCAGAATCGTCAATAATGGACCGGGAGGTGATGGAAATGATCTGGCACTGGATGACATTACTTTCAGAGCCTGCGGACCTAAAATCAGCACTATGATAGACCATACGAATCAGGCGGAAAAGACAATTTGTAAAGAAGATGGGGTAGTCTTGTCTGCAGATGTCCAGGGGTCTGCTACTTTGCAGTATCAATGGCAAAAAACAGTAAATGGCCAGTGGACAGACCTGAATGGGGAAACCTCCACACAATTAAACCTGGCTGCGGGATCTTTACAGACAGGAGATTTTCAATATCGCCTGGTGGCAGCTGAAGCTACCAACTTTAATTCACCGGCCTGCAGAACTGCATCACAGCCCATCAGCATTCACGTAAAAACTTTATCAATACCTGTTGTAACGTCCACATTAGCTATTTGTGAAGGGGGTACGATCTACCTGGATGTAACGGGTACGGATGGCCCCTATTTATGGACTGGCCCGGGTAATTTTAGTTCAACAGAAAAATCACCAGTTATTGCAAACGCTGTTTTAACGCAGAGTGGTGATTACCAGGTAACGACTATGCTGGGTAATTGTACGGCTTCTGCAAAGACCAAAGTGAGCGTACTGCCTTTTCCTGTTCCGGTTGTTGATCCTGCCGAGCCGATCTGCAGCGGGAGTTCGGTCATGCTCCATGCTGCCGGGGGAACGCAGTATAACTGGACACCGGCCACTGGTTTATCAGCTACTGATATTTCCAATCCGGTTGCCAGTCCTGTTCAAACTACTTTATATACAGTGACTATTTCTAATGGGACCTGTGAAAAGCAGGCGAATGTTACTGTAGAGGTATTAAAAAAGATAACGGCAAATGCGGGACGTAACCGTGTAATCATTGAAGGACAAGCGATTACGCTTGAAGGAGAAATTTCCGGGGATCATGTTAAGTATCTATGGTCACCTGCTGATGGGCTGGACGACCCGGCAAAGCTGAACCCTGTAGCTACCCCTGTTCAGGATGTAACCTATACTTTGACTGCCTGGTCAGCAGATGGTTGTACGGGCGCATCGGCAGATGTTACGATTAAAGTACTGAAGAAAATCGTGATCCCGAATACCATCACTCCAAATGGGGATGGCGTGAATGATTTATGGAACATTGCGGCACTGGATAACTACCCTGCTGCTGCGGTTATGGTTTTTAACAGGTATGGAGAGAAAGTTTATACAGGAACTGGCGATGGAAAGAGCTGGGATGGGAAATACAAAGGTACGTATGTGCCTGTAGGGGTTTATTATTATGTAATTGATTTACACGACGGGCAAAAGATAATGTCGGGCTCTTTAACGGTTTTAAGGTAATTTATGAGAAAATTTTTCCTGATTGCAATGGGTGTTTTTTTATTTGAGGTCAGCGATGCGCAGCAGCGTCCTCAGTATACGCAGTATATTTTCAATAATTATCTGCTCAACCCGGCACTTTCAGGAATAGAAAATTATACGGATGTAAGAGTGGGTTCAAGGGTGCAATGGACCGGAATAAACGATGGCCCGGTTACTTCTTTTTTTTCTGTGAATGCGCCGTTAGGTAAGCAGTATTTGTATGGAAATGCAAATTCTTTTGCTGAAAAAGGGGAAAATCCTATGGAACGAAGTTATCTGCAGAATTATATGGCTGCTGAACCGCATCATGGGATTGGCATTTCCGGAACATTTGACAAAACCGGCCCCATCAAAACAATGGATATAAAGGCCAGTTATGCTTACCACCTGGGGTTAAGTTCAAAAATGAACCTGAGTTTGGGAGTAGCTGCGGGAATTTCAAAAATATCACTGGATGTTTCGAAACTAACTTTGGAAAATAGTCTTGATCCTGCAATTAATGCGGATTATAATACCAGAACACAGCCTGATCTTGATGCTGGGATCTGGTTATATGGTCCTGATTATTTTGCAGGGGTATCGGTTCAGCAACTGCTGAATAAACCAATTAGTTTTTCTGATGCACAAGCAGCGGTTGAGGGCAAACAGGTGCCTCATTTGTTTGTGACGGCTGGTTATAAGTTTTTTATCAGCGAGCAGGTGTCGGTAATGCCTTCGGTAATGTTTAAAAAGGTACAGCCTGCGCCTTTATCAGCAGATATAAATTTTAAAGTAGCTTTTAAGGATAAGTTATGGATCGGTGGTAGTTATCGCCCGCAGGATGCGGTATCTGCGATGGCTGGTTTTAATATCAGCTCACTGTTTGTGTTAAGTTATGCCTATGATTTCACAACTTCCGAACTGCGTTCGGTCAGCAATGGTACGCATGAGATTGTATTGGGTATTTTACTGAATAACAGGTATAAAGTGACTTGCCCGCAAAGAAACTGGTAATTTCACAGACATAAAAAAACCGCTTAAACTTAATGGTTTAAGCGGTTTTTTAATAGGTATAATTTCTATTTTTTTAATTGTTTTCTTGTGGATGCTGTAAGCTCACGTTTAGCTAAGGCATGACATTCATAAATAGCATCACTGAACATCATTTGCTCTGGCGGAGTTTTCTGAGTAGAGGCTGATGGTCCTCTAAGGGCACCTACCAGGCCTAATTCTCTGGCCACATAAACGTATCTGATCGCATCAATAACCACACCTGCAGAGTTAGGGGAATCCTGAACGGAGAGTTGTGCGTCGAAGATTACAGGTGCCCCCATAAAGCCTTCTAATTCCAGACGGAAGTTCGCAACTTTATTGTCTCCGTAATAGGCGATATATTCTGATGGACCTGCATGAAGGAAGCTGTCTTCGGTAGAGATACCTCTGATGTCATTCTGTGCACGGATTACATTTTCTTTAGAGATCTTTTTAGATTTCAGACGATTTTTGTCTTCCATGTTAAGGAAATCTGTATTTCCGCCAACATTTCTCTGAATGTGGGCTTTGACATGGTGTCCTCTTTCGAAAGCTAATTCCTGAAGCATCTGAGAAACGATACTTGCGCCAAACTGACTACGCATGTCGTCTCCGATAATCGGAATACCTGCATCAATAAAACGCTGCTCCCATGCTGGGTCTGAAGCGATAAATACTGGGATACAGTTCACTAAAGAGATACCTAATTCAATACAGATTTCTGCATAGAATTCTGTAGCCAGCTGTGATCCAACCGGAAGGTAATTGATCAGCACTTCAGCTTCGTGTTTACGCAATTGCGCAACAATTTCAGCACGTAAGGCAGTTACCTGAGCCTGATCGTAGGTTACACTATCAATCAAAATATCAGTATTCTTTAATTCGTCTTTGATAACGAACCTGTTAGCTTCAGGATAAGCGGTCATCTGTGGAGATACACCATCAATAACTGGTGATCTGTAGATAGGAGCTTCTGATTCTATGTCAGCATTCAGTATAATCGTACAATTTGGCTTCGCAAAAATGGCATCCTTTAATGGCTGGCCGATTTTTCTTTCATCTACATCAAATCCGCAAACGAATTCAATGTTAGCTGCTTTATATCCACCGATGTCATTAGCCATCAATCCTGATGTCTTTTCTGCGTGTTTAGTGTAAAATTCTACGCCTTGTACTAATGAGCTGGCGCAATTACCTACGCCTAAAATTGCAACTCTGATTTTCTTTCCTTGGTTATGCATTGTTTGAACTTGGGTTATTCTAATTTTATGAGACGGAGAGCTTAAAGGCAGAATTCATCCATCTAAATCTCCGCAAAAATAGAAATCCGATTATTATTTCCAGTATAGTTTTGAGCAATATAGAGATAATTATGGTAAGATGATTAAATTTTACATTCTGACAACTTTAAGAACATAGTCAGTTTTTAGGAAAAGACCAAAAGCTGTTGGTTTCTTATGGTTATACATTTATATTCTATATGATTAAAATCATATTTTTTACACGTATATTAAGTTATTAATAAGATTTCAGGCTATTGGCAGGAATAAAAAACTGCTGGTCGCCTTATTTGTTAACTTATCATCTTGCCAATTTAAGAACAGCAGGTATAACGAAAAAATTACGTCCATGAATAATTATAAGGATCAACATACGACTCTCCCTTATCTGATGCTCGAAAATGCAATAGAATTTATTGAATTCGCCAAAATTGTTTTCAATGCGGAGATAAATTCGCTGAACATGGCGGAAGACAACAGAACAGTTTTATCTGCGGAAATTAAAGTCGGACATAGTATTTTACTTCTTTCGGAGGCGGCGGACAGGTATGGAAAGGCAGTGGGAAATCTTTTTATATATGTGGGGGATGCGGATGAAACGTTTCAACGGGCTATTTTTCACGGGGCTTCTGTGGTGAGTGAGGTAGCTGATATGGATTATGGAAGATGTGGAGGTATCCAGGACCCTTTTGGGAATACCTGGTGGTTAACCTCCACGCCTTAATTTTATTGGGGCAGTTTTTTGAAAATATTACTGATAACATTGGGGATTTGATTGATTGCTTTTTCAGGGTTATCGACTTCTCCTTCTGCCCAGCCTCTCCAGATTACTTTAGATGATTTACGGTCGATAATATCAATCATGATACTGTTGGCTTTAATTCTTATACTTCTTTCTCTGTCGCCTACGTAAATTGGCAGCGGGTTATAGTAGGAGTAGTAATAAACCCTCCTGCCTCCGTAATAGGATACGCGTGGTAATATTCTTGATGGTGGGTTGTAATAAACGGGATCGGTGTAATCTTTTATTTCTTTATTGACAACCGCGGTATACCTGAGTAACAGGTCAGGGTTATCACTTTGCAGGTTAAAGCCTCTGTTTTTCATTTCCTGACTTGCGGATTCTACAATTTTATCGGTAGCTACGTCATTGTCGTATATGGAGGTTGATTTTGATTTTCCTTCGGGAATCCAGGCGAAGGTTTTATATTTTGCGGGGTCAAGTGGTTTATGAGCGACCGCGTAATAGTTGTATGAGGAGCATCCTGAAAATTCAACGGCTGTAATAAACAGCATTAAAATTAGCTTTTTCATGTTCATATCATTTAATATCAAACAAATGTTATGTTTAGTGATATGGACAGTGAAAAGGCGTTATAGTTTAATGTCATTTATTGCTACGGGCTCAGGGATTGGTGTATATTTTTTAGTACAGTTATTTTTGCAAATCTCAAATTACTCCTAATAGTTTTAAATATTTTTTAATAGTGTTATAAGTAGCTGATTATCTGATAAATATATTTGATGTATTAATTTTTTATTTTTTAGGTCTGGTTTGCCGGAGTAATTGTTGCCAAGGCTAAATCGTAACAATAATGTTATTAAAATTTATTACCTATTTAATTGAAATCAGTTTATGAAAACAAGTTCATTTTTAAAAAATTTAGTGAAGGGCGCAGCTATTTTATCTGTTGCTGTATTGGTAACTTCTTGTAAGAAAAACGATGTTGATAGTTCGGGATCGGCAAATGTTAAGGTGGTCAATGCTTCTCCAACTTCTCCAAATCAGGGTTTTTACCTGGCAAATAATGCTGTGGTAACTGGTGGGTTAGCTTTTGCAAATGCGTCGGCTTATATTTCTACTAATTCTGGTAATAACCTGGTTACTGAGTTTAGAAGTGATGGTTCTTCTACGGCTTTTGCTACGGGGAAATCGGATTTTAAAAACGGTTCTAGTTATACTGTTTTTTTAGCCGGTGATGGGCAGTCTGCAAGGGTAAAGGTTTATGAGGATGACAGAAGTGCGCCGGTTAGCGGACAGGCGAAAGTAAGGTTCGTTCATTTGAGTGATGCGGCTCCGGCTAATATTGACATCAGACGTGCGTCTGGTGAAAATCTGGCGGCAAATCTTGGTCGTGATGTGGCTACGAATTTTGCAACTATTGCGCCTGGGATTTTATCGCTGCAGGTTTATGGTGCGGGTCAGTCTACGAGTTTAGGGAATTTTGATTTAACAGCGCTTGTGGCGAATAAGATTTACACGGTTTATATTACTGGATCTACTGCGAATTCAATTTCGGTTCGCCAGATTACGCAGGAGTAATTTATTGTGTGTTTGATGGCATGAGTGTTTGTTAAGAGGAGAAGTGTTTGTTGAGAGCACATTTTTTAAAAGCATGAATGTTTGTTAAGAGCACAAATGTTTGTTAAGAGCATAGGTGTTTGTTAAGAGCACGAATGTGGGTTCCTTCGAAGAAACTGACTTCGTGCTTTTAAATAAAACAGGCTAAGCTATTTCAAGTCGACGCCCGTCTGAAGGGACGGCCAATGTCTTGAAATAGCTTAGCCTGTTTTATTTAAGATTGGTCTGGTGCTATAAGAATGCGAAAATCTTAGAAGAAGTACTTTAAGTTTAGTCCTGCATACCCGTTTCTTTTGGGCGAAGGGTTAAAGTAGGCTGGTTGCGCACCGCCGTAACCAATTGCATTTAATGATAGAATTGAGCTGTAGGATTCATTAAAAAGATTATCAATACCTCCGTAGATATTCACCTCGAATGCTTTTCCTAATTTTTTCTTATAGCCAGCTTTAAGCCCGACTACCTGATATGCAGCGTTATAGTCTGAGTTCTTATCATTTAATGGCATTTTATCATTGTAGTAATAATTCAGATAACCATATAATCCAAAACGAGTCTCCAGATCAAGGCCGGCACTGATCACCCATGGGGAAATCCCAGTTAGTGCATTTCCATTGTAGGACGCTGTTACTGCATTATTTGCATCCAGAATTTGATAGTCCTTGAATTTAAAAGCTGAATAGGTCAGGGCAACGAAAGGTCTTAGACTGGCTATTTCCTGGTTGTCTTCTGGTTTTAGAATTTGCCATGATAGGGCAAGCTCTGCTCCGTTATGGGTTGTTTTTCCGGAATTGTTATAAATGGTAATACCTTGTTGTACGGATTGCCCGATCAACTCCCCTTTCATGTCCATTTTAAATAGGGAAAGGTCATAGCTGAAACGTGAATTCAAGAGGTTCCCTTTGGCGTTGATTTCATAATTTATTGCTTTTTCTGCTTGTAGGGTTGGGTTGATCGAGCCGTCAACGTTCTTCACTTCTGAGCTGGATGGTGGAGAAAAACCGGTACTCACACTTCCATGTAAGCTTAGGGCTTCAGAAAAGTTATGACTGATGGCAATCCTTGGGGTAGCTTGTGGCTTAAAGTCCTTGATCCCGCTTTGTGCTGGCACGAGATAGTTTGAGACATCATATTTCAGACTGTTATAGCTTAGGCCTAAGGTAAGCAGGGTCTTTGGTCCTAGTTGTGTCTCGGATTGATAAAATAAGGAGTATAGTGTATTACGGTAATCGATATTTCCATTGAGCGCACCTTCTGTCCCTTTGTTATTGACGTATTGCGTGCCTTTAGTCAGGCCTTCGTTAAATTCTGCACCTACGATAAATTTAGTTGGTAATTGGGAGAAACCAGGGTTATAGGTGAAGCTGGTCCTTCCGCCGTAACTTTGATAGTAGTTTCTCAGGTAGGCATAGGGTAAGGGGTGACTGAGGTCATAGGAATAGGTAAAGACACTGGTGCTGTTAGACAATTGATCATTGATTTGATATTGTTGTCCTAAGCCGACACGAGTCCAGGTTTGATAGCGTCCGGCTTGTTTATCAAGGTTACTTGCGTTGGCTTGCAGGGGATTTGCAGCCACCTGGTCTGCGGTTAGCGATCCTGGAATTTGTGAGTATTGTGTTGTTCTGTTGAGTAGCAGGGTAATGATGCGTTTGTCGCTTGGAAAAAGCTGGAAGTTACCGGACAGGAATCTGCGCATGTCATTGCTGTGGTCCCTGTAGCCGTCATATTCCTGCCATCCGTAGGAAACATAACTGTTAATTTTATCTCCGCCGTTACGGTAAGTGGCCGCCAGTCTATGTAGTCCGTAGCTTCCTGCCATGCCTGAGGCTTCCAGACTTTGTTCCTGGTAGGGTGAGCGCTGTAATTGAAAATTGATTACTCCACCGGTTCCTGCACCATAAATGCTTGATGCGGGCCCCTTGATTACTTCGGCCCTGCCTATGCTGTTTACGTCCAGGGCTTCAATCCGGGTTGTTCCGTCGGCCTCAGTAATTGGAATATCATTGAGATAGACTTTGATGTTTCTTAGGCCGTAAGAGGATCTGACCCCGTTCCCGCGGATTGCTATTCTGGCTTCAGAGAGGGTACTTTGATCCATTCTCACGCCGGGAATGGAGTTGAGGGCAGATTGAAAGGAAAGCCCGCTGCCACGGTTGAGGTCTGCACTGGTGATCATCCCTATAGAGCCTGCGGTTTCTTTTTTGGTACGGTTGCCGGCAAAACCTGTTACGCGTACTTCATTCAGGCTGGATTCATCGGCATCAAGCTGGATATTCAGACTTCCTTCTTTTTTGCTGTAATCGACTTCTTGTGGTTTGAATCCGACCAGGGTAAATTTATAGTGCTGGTCGGGGGTTGTATTTTCAATTTTAAAGTACCCGTTTTTATCGGATAGGGTCAGCAGTTTGTTATCGGATGTTTTAATACTTACACCGGCAAGGGCCTGCCTGGTTTGAGAGTCGTATATGGTACCTGTTATGGATATGGGGTTTTGCGCCTGAACATTCTGCTTAAAAAGGGCAAGGCAAGCCAATAGCAGCATTAGTCTGAAAAGTTTCATTAATTGGGAAATTATAATTCATATAAATATTGCCCGTATCAATATGCTCCTTCGCTATAATTTGAAATTATAGTTATCTCATTATAGCGTTATAGCGTTATAACATTATAATTATATAATGCCATAATGTTAAGCGTCATAATGTTAAACGCTATAGTGATAATGTTGTAACACTATGTGCTCGAAGGATGTACTGATCGGAATGTCATACCGGTTCCCTGGATTTCTCTTTGAAATCATCGGGGTTTCGGTTCAATAAGAATAGAGTTATAGACGGGGCGGCTGAAAGATGTCAGCGGCGTAGGCTGGCAGACGGAAAGGTAATTCTTCCTGGTACTCCGGCATCACAAGGGTGGTGTCAGGATTAAAAGATAGTTTTTCAACGACTACACCCAGTTGGTGCATACCCCTTTGGGTTTCGCGTTCTCTGCTTTTTTCCTTTTGCTCGGCTTGTTTTAGTTTACGCATCAGGTAACATTTACCGTTGCAGTGCATTTGCGGCTTATCGCGGTTAATACAGAGTTTGGAGACGATATAGTTCTCGTTCAGCTCAAACCCTGCCTGCACAAAGACCTGGCTAAAGTTAGCGGTCAGTGTGGTTAGAATCAGCAGATGTACAAGAATGCTTCTGAACATTTTGCAAATATAGAAATCTTGGGGGCTGTTTAGAGCTTCTGCTGCAAAATATCTCAGGAACTGATGGAACGGTCAAGGTGAACATAACCTCCGTCAACATAAAGGAGCTGGCCCGTGGTATGACTTGAGCGTGGGGAAAGCAGGAATACGACGGTATTTGCAACCTCTTGGGCGGTGGTCATGCGCTGTTCAAAGGGGATTTTAGCGGTAATGTCTTTTAGCTTTTTTTCGGGCTCAGGCAGTGTGCTGATCCAGGTTTGATATAAGGGGGTGTAGCATTCTGCTACAATTACTGCGTTTACACGGATACTGTAAGGCAATAGTTCCACAGCCCATTCTCTGGTGAGTGCGTTTCTTGCGCCGTTGGATGCGGCATAGGCCGAGGTTCCACCCTGCCCTGTATCGGCCACTTTTGAACCGATGTTTACAATTGAGCCTTTGCTTTTCTTCAGGTAAGGGAGTGCATGATGGGCCATCAGGTAATAGTGGATTACATTTTTATGCAGACTGGCCACAAAATCCTCATAGTTCCCGCTCTCCAGCCCTACCCCATCATTCACTCCGGCATTATTCACCAAACCGTCTATCCGGCCAAAGATCTGGATAATGGTATGGATGGCCTGTTCTGCAATTAGTGGATCTGTCAGTTCTGCAACGACCTGGAAGGCTTGTTTTCCTTCGCTGGTAATTTCATTGACGAGCTTCAGGTTATCGGCTTCTTTCCTGCCGATGATGATGGGAATTGCACCTTCATTTGCCAATTGACGAACGATTGCTTCGCCAATACCTTTTGCGCCGCCGGTAACAATGACTATTTTATCTTTTAATTGCAGATCCATATTGTTTAGTAAATGATATTAATTTTTGTTTTTGACGTAGGCTTTAACTTCTTGTCTGGAGGTTCCAAGGCCATCTATACCGAGTTCTACGACATCACCTGCTTTCAGGTAAATTGGCGGGTTAAATCCAAGTCCGACTCCGGCAGGCGTTCCTGTAGAAATAACGTCTCCGGGAAGCAGGGTCATAAACTGGCTTACGTAAGCGATGACGAACGGAATGTTAAAGATAAAGTTGGAGGTGTTGCCGTCCTGCATCATTTTGTCGTTTACTTTCAGCCACAAGCGCAATTTGTTGAGGTCACCCAATTCATCTGGGGTCGCCAAAAAAGGGCCCAAGGGGGCAAATGTATCACAGCCTTTGCCTTTATCCCAGGTTCCGTTCCGCTCAATTTGAAATTCACGTTCGGAAACATCATTGTGTAAGGTATAGCCTGCAACGTAGTCCAGGGCCTCAGCTTCTTCAACGTAGGATGCTTTTTTACCAATGATCACCGCGAGCTCAACTTCCCAGTCTGTTTTTACGGAGTTTTTAGGGGTAATGATTGCATCGTTTGGCCCGGCCAGTGCTGTAGTCGATTTCATGAAAATGATAGGTTCAACTGGCAGCGCGGCATTGGTTTCTTTAGCGTGGTCCGCGTAATTTAATCCTATACATATAATTTTAGAGGGCCGCGCAATGGGTGAGCCCAAGCGTTCTGAGCCTGGAATTTCAATTAGTTTGCCTGCATTTGCTTTGACAAATTCGGCTAGTCTGGCCAGCCCGTTATTCTCAAAAAAAGCTTCATTGTAATCGCCTCCGAAAGCAGAGGTGTCATATTTAATGGCATTGATAATCACGCCTGTCTTTTCCCGGCCGGCTTCGCCCCATCTTATTAATTTCATAAATGATCTTTAGTTGTTAAGTTTTATAAATCCTCCGTCAATAGGGTAATCATTTCCGGTAATAAATCCGGATTCTTCTGCGCACAGGTATAAAGCCAGCGCAGCTACTTCTTCGGGTTTGCCCATTCTTCCGATAGGCTGGCTTTTAGATAATTTTTCAAATACTTCTTCTTCCTGTCCGGCATAATTCTTTGAGATAAAGCCGTCTACAAAGGGTGTATGAACTCTTGCCGGGGAAATACTGTTGCATCGGATACCGTCTTCCAGGTAATCACGCGCCACAGACATAGTCATGGCATAAATCGCCCCTTTACTCATGGAATAGGCAAAACGATCGGTGATACCCACTACGGCAGCTATCGAGGCCATATTCAAAATCACCGGGCTTTTACTTTCTTTGAGTAAGGGAATAGCTGCGAATAAAGCGTTGTAGGCTCCTTTCACATTTACGGCAAATACCTTATCAAAGTCTACTTCGCTTGTGGTACCGGCCTTTCCGATGTGGGCTATACCTGCGTTATTCACCAGGATGTCTACTGAACCAATCTGATGAAATATATCAAGGACGTGGTTTTGATTACTCACATCACAGCTGTGACCACGGGCCTGCCCTTTATTTTGCTGGATTTCAATAACAGTTTCTTCTGCTGCTTCTGCGTTGAGTTCGATAATATGTACAGTTGCACCTTGTTTGGCGAACAGTATAGCGATAGCTTTTCCTATCCCACTTCCTCCTCCGGTAATAACGGCTATTTTTCCTTCTAGACTAAACATATATTAAATTATAATGAAACACCTCTTTTCCATGGTATAAAATCATCCTGGCCTAGTTCTACAGCCTTAGGTTTGATCAGCCCGCTGGCCACATCAATAACATAATTCAGGATGCGCTCCCCTGCTTGTTCGATACTTTCAGTGCCTTCAATGATAGTACCGCAGTTAATATCAATAATATCAGGCATTTTATTAAATAAAACTGTATTTGTAGAAAGTTTAATCACGGGCGCAATCGGATTTCCTGTTGGTGTTCCCAAACCTGTAGTGAAAAGTACAATATTTGCGCCGGAACCCACCTCGGCAGTAGTACTTTCGACATCGCTGCCTGGTGTACACAGGAGGTTCAGCCCTGGCTTGGTTACTTTCTCCGGATAATCCAAAACAGCAATTACCGGAGAGTTACCGCCTTTTTTTGCCGCTCCTGCAGATTTGATAGCATCTGTGATTAAACCATCTTTTATATTTCCGGGAGAAGGATTGGCATAGAACCCTGAACCTGTAGCTTCGGCAAGGGCGTTATAGGTGCTCATCAGGCCCATAAACCGATTGGCGGTATCAATGTCTATACAGCGGTCACTGAGTTCTTGTTCAACTCCGCATAGTTCTGGAAATTCAGCCAGAATAACACTTCCGCCCATCGTAACCAGCAGATCTGATAGATGACCCAGTGCGGGGTTCGCCGAGATTCCGGAAAAACCATCTGATCCGCCACATTCCAGACCTATACAGAGTTTAGATAAGGGTGCGGGTGTTCTCTCTTCCTGGTTTGCGCGGATTAAACCGGTAAAGGTTTGTTTAAGTGCTTCTTGTAATAGTTTACTTTCGGTACCTAATTTTTGCTGTTCGAGCACAACCAGAGGTTTACTGAATCCGGGATCTCTTTTTTTAATTTCTGCATCCAGAATACTGATCTGTGCATGCTGACAACCTAAACTGAGCACAGTTGCCCCGGCCACATTAGGATGGGTAATATAACCGGCGAGCAAACCACAAAGTGCATCGGAATCCATCCTCGTTCCACCGCAGCCCATGTCGTGGTTCAGAAACTTAATGCCGTCTATATTCGGAAATAGTTTATTAGCGGGTGCTGCTGCAGCTGTATCCTGCAGGTCTGCCTGCAAAATGTCTTCTATACTCTTCCCGGTTTTATAGAGCGCAATCAGCCCGTCTACTTCATTTTCATAACTTTTAGTCTTTTTAAAGCCCAATTTATCAATCAGGGCCTCTTTAAGAACTTCTACGTTGCGGTTTTCGCAAAATACAAGTGGGATCACAATCCAGTAGTTGGCGGTCCCTACTGAACCGTCTTTCCGGTGGAAACCCATAAAGGTCTTATCCCGGAAAGCAGTGGAATCTGGTTGTTGCCACGAGGTTTTTCTTTCTCCTAATTGATAGTCCCCCGCTGCATGTTTTACGTTATTTACGGTAATGGCCTGCCCGGCAGGAATTGCCTCGCTCGCTTTACCCACCAGCACGCCATACATGAAAATGCTGTTCCCTTCAGACAGATCATGTATGGTAAATTTGTGCTTGGCGGCTATCGGTGCGATAATATCAAAGGTCAGCGCATTAAACTTTACTTTAAATCCTGCGGGCAAATCTACCAGCGCAACCAATACATTGTCTGATGGATGGATCTGTATAAAGTAAGTTGTTTCTAAAAACGCCATATTATTCAAGTTCAAAAATTTGAGTCATTAACATCCATTTCTCCCCGGGCTTTGCGCCTGGCAGGGCTTGCTGATATTTCCACATCAGCTTTTCCCATTCTTGTACCCGTTCATTTTCTGCATCCAAAGCTGCTTTGTATTCAAAGCTGAAAGTATCATTCACTTCCATCCGCATGACCAGCCGGTTGGAAAAACGATAAATCTGCATTTTGGTTATTCCCGAGTTTTTAATACTGGTATAGATTTCAGGCCATATTTTCTGATGACATTTCTCGTATTCCCGGATTAATTCCGGATCATTAATCAAATCAAGGGTTAAACAATAGGTCTTCATTTATCTATTTTCAATTTTTAGAGCGTGGGTATGTTTGTTTACTCAAAGGAAAGTATTTTTGATTTTATTTATTTTATCATTTGAACGAAAGATTAAATGATTTTGGCATATTTACCTTTCATCAGCCATCATTTGTAACAAAAAAATGAAACCTCAACTTTTAAAAGCATCCCCGAACCCAATTCATTCTTTCAATGCGAGGCAGGATAATGTGCCTTATATCAATAACCGATGGCATTATCATACGGAAGTAGAGTTGATTCATTTTAAAAAAGGTAATGGTACTCAGTTTATTGGAGATAGTATTAAACGATTCCGATCGGGTGACGTGATTTTAATCGGCGCGCACCTGCCGCATTACTGGAGATTTGATGATGTCTATTTTGATGAGCAGGTAAACACGAGTGCTGATGTACGTGTAATCCATTTCAATGAGAATTTCTGGGGTGATGTTTTTCTCAATCTGCCGGAAAACAAATTGATTAAAAATACACTGGAAAAGGCCAGAAGGGGTATCCAGGTTGGCGGGCAGATGAAAAACAATATCGCAGAGTTACTGGAACAGCTTTTACAGGCGGAGGGCTCAAAAAAGATCATTTTGTTAATGGAAGCGTTAACTGCAATCGGTAATTGCACAAAAACAAGATTGCTTTCTTCTATAGGCTTTAAACATAATTTTGAAGACTCTGAAAATGACAGGATACATGCGATCTATGAGTTCTCTTTAGCCAATTTTAAACGTAAAATACAAACGCAGGAGGTAGCGGATATTGCGCATGTGAGTGTAAATTATTTTTGCAGATATTTTAAATCAAGAACAAGAAAGACCTATTCTCAGTTCATTAATGAGATCAGAATAGGTCATGCTTGTAAGTTGTTAATTGAAAATAAGATTAACGTGAAGCAGATTTGTTATGAGAGCGGCTTCTATAATTTCGCCAGTTTCCATAAGTACTTCAAGGCTATCACAGCCAAAAGCCCGCTGAATTATCAGCGTGAATTTTTAAGCGACCGCCAGGCATAGTTATTTCTTTTCAGGTACTTTGGCACCCGCTTTTCTGGCTTCAGAAAGCCCGATAGCTACTGCTTGTTTTTTGGAGGTCACTTTTGCTCCGCTTCCTGATTTCAGTTTGCCTTCTTTCAGCTCGTGCATAGTTTCTTCAACTTTCTCGCTTGCTTTTTTTGAATATTTAGCCATGATCTTAAAATTTAAATTTAAAACAGGACTATAACCGATAGGCTGGAATTTAGTTTAAAAAAAATTCCCGGCTGTAGTATAGCCGGGAATTTCAGGACAAAATTTTATGCAAATTATTTTTGCATGCTTGTCAGGGTCGATTTTAGTTCTTTAACGATGGCTGAAGAATTGTCAGCTGCATCGAATATTTTATGTGCGGACATTGCTTTTCCATAAAAACCAGTGTTCGATGGCGCATCGATAGCCAGGGAAGCCCCATTTAAAGAAATCCCCGCGAAAAGACCTTTACTACGGGAATAGGAATAAACTTCAGCTTCTAATTTATAGTCTGTATTTGCAGTCGAATTCCTGCCTACAGGGCCAGCAGCGACAGAAAGGTCACCACCAAGTGTAAAACTGCTCTTTTTAATATCGGTCAGGCTATTACTGTGTTTGAAAACTAAAACAAGGTCCACTGATTGTACACCAATCTGTGCACCTATACTGCCTCCTGTGATGGTTACAAAAACAGGATTACTCCAGGTACCATCAGCGCGTTTAACCATCGCAACGCCTTTACCTCTTTTTGCCCCGATTACAAAACCTGCATTAATTAGTTTAGGCACTACAATAATCCCCTGTGTAACAGCCAGTAATTCTGAGGGAATCGATTCCTTCATCTTACTAAAATCTGCAAGAACTGTGGTTGCATCTTTTACTTTCTTTTCTTCCTTTTCCTGTGCATTAACCGAAGCGCTTAAGAATAAGCCTGCACATAAAAGAAGCGCAACTTTTAACTTCGATAATTTTATCGTTTTCATAATAGACTGGGTTTGATTTGAGTTCATAATTAACTATAAACAGGTAATCAAATTCAGAGCCAAGATTTAATTTTAGCCTATAAAAAAAGAACACCAATGCTTATTAATTAATAAGCATTGGTGTTCTTTTTTTAAGCGTGTAATCTATACTATAAAACAAGAGTATTTATCACTGGTTTTAGAAACTGTTAGTCCAGATAATAGTTGCAAAACTATCAGTAGTTGTCGAATTTACCTCGGGAACCGGACTTCCATTTGCTTTTTTAACTGTGCGCATTTGATATACAGGTGTTAATTCTGGCTTCAAAAGATTTCGTTTAATTTTTTTCATAATATTAAATAGCGTTTGATTTGCATCAATTTTAGGCCTATCATTTCATATTAAAAAAGTTATTACACCAACTCCGATAATGTCGGGGTAAATCCTCATATAATCTCTTATATTTGAAATAATGATTTCCGCATCAGCCTCAAATAAATTCAAATTTTACCGTGCACATATTTTTGTATGGACGCTTTTTATTGTATATGAATTGCTGCTGATATTCTTATTGCACATGCCTGCCGCTTCTATCATTGATTATATTCTGATCTATGGTATTAATATAATTCTCTTTTATTTCAATACATACATTGTATGGCCATTAATTTATAAAAAGCCTATATATATTGGTTTAGTATTTATTTTGCTTGAATTGGCTGGCTATTTACTGCTAAGGTATATTATTGCAGCAATTTATCTTTTCCTGGATGTCCCGACAACTGTTCCTTTTATAACCAGTCTGGATTCTATTTCCAAGATGGTTTATCGGTTTATTTATTTTTTCGGCCTAAGTTCAGCCTATTGGTTTGCTTTAAATATCATAACCCAGCGTAAAGAAATATCTGACCTGGAGAAAAACATATTATTGGAGCAGCTCAATCAACAATTACTGGAAAAGAAATTAGTGGATTCTGAGGTCGCCTATCTGAAATCACAAATTAATCCTCATTTCCTATTCAACAGCCTGAATTTCCTGCATAATTCTGCTATAAAGGATGCTCCTCAATTGACTAAACCTATACTTTTACTTTCTGATATTATGCGCTACGCATTAACAGAAATACCACAAAATGGGAAAGTTGAGCTTTCAGAAGAAATAGAACAGATAGCTTCTTTTATAGATTTAAATCAATTTAGGTTTGATCACAATTTACAGTTATCTTTCACCATTATAGGGAATACTGCTAACCTTCAGATACTTCCCTTAATTTTATTAACACCTGTTGAAAATATTTTTAAATATGCTGACCTTAAAAATCCAGAACATCCTGTAAAAATAAACCTTGAGATTAATGATAATGAATTGCAATTCACTATAAATAATAGAAAAATAAGAACCAGAAAACCTATTCCCAGCCACGGTATAGGTCTTAAAAATTTAAAACTAAGACTTGATGCCTATTATCCGGATAATCATGAAATTCAAATCATAGAAACTGCAGAAAATTATACGTTCAAGCTTCAAATAATCTTATAACCTTTATGTATAAATGTTTTATAATAGATGATGAATCCCACGCCATCGAAACACTAAAAAAATATGCTGCAGATAGTGCACAGCTGGAAATAATTTCCTCCTCGCAAAACCCACTGGAAGCGGTTAAATATATTAATGAAAACAAAGATATAGATATTACCTTCCTGGATATTGATATGCCGGAAATGTCTGGTCTGGACGTAGCGGACCTGATTTATAAAAACACGGCAATTATTTTTACAACCGGACATGCCGGATATGCAGTACAGGGTTTTGAAAAGAATATTTCGGATTTTCTGCTAAAACCTATTTCCTTTGAAAAGTTTGTAAAATCAGTAACCAAAGTTATTGATAAAATAGAAGGGCAAAAAAACCAAAGCATAGCTAAAAATGAAAGCTACTTCTTTGTTAATCCTGGTATTAAAGGTAAAATGCTTAAAGTCAACTATGATGATGTAGAGTATATTGAAGGATTAAACAATTATATTGTTATTCATACTCCTCAGAATAATCATATTATCTACCTGACCATGAAAGAGATTGAAGCAGGGCTACCGACAACTAATTTCATCAGAATTCACAAGTCTTACATTATTAATATTGACAAGGTAACCATGATGGAGGGCAACAAAATTATGATCGATAAAATGATCCTTCCCATTGGTTCCTCCTTTAAGGAACAATTATTAAAAAAAGTAAATAATAACGTCATCAAAACTCATCGTTAGTGGTATAATTAAGGTAAGCCTGGTGTTTTTTCATAAAGTGATAAGCCAGGCATTCGTATTCCCGGGGATGAGATTCAAATATTCTGTTCATGTGCATATGAATCAGACTTGCAACTAATCTATATTTATCTTCGGGTTGCCAATTGAATAGTTTTTCACTCAGTGAAATAAGTATTTGATTAAAACCAGGATAATTTTTGTTATTTTGAAGTATTGAAAATTGCTCGTTCTCAATCAATTCCGGTTGAAAGTTCCGGTACTTAAGATCCATTTTATGCCCGGTTTCCTTATCTCTGTTGTTAAATTCTGCTGAAAAACCATCCAGTACTACATTAAAAAAATCAATTCTATCTTTTTTGTCTTTAATAAAATACCTGATCATTAAAAGTGTGGAGTGAATGGCAAAATTCAATTTAAATCTTATAGCTGTTCCACCTCTTTGTAATGCAGCAAGAATATATTCACTATCATGATAGAAAAAGGTTTCTATTTCCTCCATCAATTCCACAGAATACCTTTCCAGTTCCCGTTGATAAGTATCCAGTAAAACCTCTCCTATTTTCCCTGAATGATATAAGGATTTCAATTGTAAATTGAGTTCAGACAATAAATCAGCAGCGAACTTATCCTGAGTAAAGAACCGAAGCCTGATATGGCTTTCAGGGTCATTATACCTTATAAAAAACCATTTGAACGTTGAATCCTTGTGCTTATATTTTTGAATCACAGGTAGAATATGATGGATTAAAATAGCATCAGTCAGAGAATCATGACTATAAAGTTTAAGGTATAACCAATGATCACCGGGAAAAAAAGCACGTTTGACTTTGAATTTTTTAATAGCACTATTGATATTAACCTTTGATGGAGGGACAGCATATGATTTAGATTTATTGAGCACGCAAGCTAAATATTGACTCATATAAGGTCTGTCCTCTGCATCTGTTAAGTCTGCTTTTTCCGGAAAAATATATTCTTTCAGTGTTATAATTTTTTTATTCTTAATACATTTTCTAAACACAGCCAGATCATCTTTACTATTCCTGTTAAAGACAAGAAAGTTATCACCTTCATTGAGTGTGAAATAAGCAGGTAAATGCAGGTCTTCTGCAAAATCATGATCCTGTGCCACTATTTTATTGATTTTATCCTGGTTAATAATCCATGTAGCGGGGCAAAGAACGTGTTTATCTAATTGGACACGTGGATAATAGTTCAAATTTGGAAAAAGTTGAGCCAGAGAAAAAGACAGCTTGGTTTTAATCCCCTGATATTGTAAATCCCAAAGAAACCTGAAGACAGCAATACCAGTTAAGGTTACATTATAGGCAGAGGAAAGCCTGGGTATAATAAATCTATTCAGCCTGATAGATCTTAATAGAATAGTATTTCCAACAATCGATATAACCAGATCATCTAATCGGATAGTATTTTTCTCAGACCGCGTTGAGTGAGTAAGTATAGGGATTTCATAAGGAAAAAAGTGCGCTCTCTGATTGATATTTGAAGCTTTACTCGCTGGTGAAAATGCAATTTCAGCAAATATAAAATCATTATTTATTTCCATTTCCTGCTCACATATATTTTTAAGTTTCTGATTAACTACTGTATCCCTGATTCCAAATCTGCCTGCCAGTTCTATCCCTGATACCCCACCAATTTGGTCTATCCATAATTCCTGACCTACTTTTTTGCCCAAAATAAACATTCCCGGCGCTAGTAAAGACTTGCTTTCGGGAAGTAGGTCCATATCATCCTGTGAGAGCACAATTTTATCTGAGCCTGATTTTGACAGATTGTTCCATTTTTCAAAAAGCATCCGCTCCGTCTCCCCCCAATACACCCTGCTTACTGAATCGGCTGGCTTCTTCAGATCTTCTATAAATCCATCATTTTGATTATCAAATGCAGAGGCCAGGTTTTCATATCCAATACCTGCCCCCGGATCCATGACTTCCATTAAAGAAACTTCCCGCTGGTCGTATTTTTTTATAAAAGCTGCCTTAAATGCGTTCATTCCTCCTTCATTAGGCTCAGTAGTCAGCTTGTTCAGATTTTTAAGGAGTGAAATAAATTCAGGATGTATCTCCTCACTTAGTCCTCCTGAAATTTCCCGCTGATACAAACCATAAGGAGCATTCTTTTCATTTTGGCCAATGACTTCTTCTAAATGTGTATTGAGTTCAGGTAAGGCCTGATTTTGATTATTAATGTCAATGGAAAAAGTTTTGACAGGGCTTAAATTAAGTGAAGTGTACGCTTGCAGTAAGGCTGAACAGCGCTCACTGTACAACGTGCCTGTCACATTAGGCATCAATTCTGAAACAATGACCTGACCATTGACTAAATGATTAAAATAGTCTTCCGCTCCGGCATCTTCCCCGTATTTTTCGATCAGATAGTTCAAAATAGCCTCCCTTGTTTGCCCGCGGCTAATGAACTTTAACAATCCTTTCAAGCCTGGCACTACTTTCAAATGCACAATCACATATTTAGCTTGTTCTGCATAAGCCTGGCTGACAAAATATAAATCACCAGCCACGGTGTACATAGAATTATTAGTATAATACCGGACAGAGGGCAGCTCTTCTTGTTTTAGTGTTTTGATATAATCAAGCACAGCTACAAAGTCTGGTATTGCAGTAAACTGACCCTTTCCGCTAAAGGACATCGGCTGCTGTTCAGTGGTCCACTTCGCCAGGGAAAAAGAAGAAAAAAGACCATAGGGTAATGGTCTGAAACACATGCGGTTTAAATATTTCCACAGCGTAATTTTTACGTGTTCATTGAATTGAGTATAGTCAAATTCCTTTTTCTTTAATTCAATATATAGCGTCTGACTCGCAAAAAATAAACTGGCTCTGAAGAAATCAGTAGTTAATGCCTGTTGAAGAAAAGATTCGTTAAAATTTTCATAGCTATAAGCTGGGGCCCGGACAAGTAAAAATGGGTCTACAATAAATTCAGACATTTTGAGCAGTAATTATATTTGGCAAAATTGGGAGCAGCCCCAAACGCTCGAAATTTATCAAAAAATCTACACCTATTGTACATTTATGAACAGTTTTTGTCTGAAAGTTGAATTTAAAAAACAACAATCAGAATAAAGAACTGATAGTCAGGACAATAAAAAAAATATAAATTATGATTTAGCTGCGGAGATACGGTAGGCACATCTTCTGCCCCCGTCAACAATGTACTCTATACGTTTGATAGGTACATCTTCTCCCATAACGGTTTGCAAAGTTTTGAACTCTGCGCTGCATATGGCAGGATTTGCATGAGCTGCAGCACCGATGGGACAATGATTTTCGATAAAAATGAACCCTTCTTCATCTTTGATTACCTGGGCCATATAACCCTCTTGTGTCCGGATAGAGACAAAACTATGAATCCTTTTTTCCAGGTCAGATACGCCTTCGAGTTCTTTTAAATATTTATTGGTCCCCTTCTCCCCATTAGCAGTTATCAGCTGTGAAACAGCCCCCTCTCCTAACAATTCTTTCATCACCTCCATCAACTTTACCGTTAATGCAGCATGCGTATCAGGAAACCGGGATTGCCCCATACTGGTCAGCGACCATAATTGCTGTGGCCTGCCCCTTCCGGTTACAGTTTTACTGGAAGTGACCAGCCCTTCTTTTTCCAGCCGGAGCATCTGAAAGCGTGCGCCTTCTACGGTTACCTTAAATTCCCGGGCAAGCGACAATAGAGACTGCGGCCCGCTGGTTTTCAGCAGGTTCACAGCACCTTCCCTAAATGGCACTTTACTTTCTTCCATTATAACCAGCCTAATTCTAGTCTTGCTTCATCACTCATCATATCTCTATCCCATGGCGGATCAAAAGTGAGGCGTACCTCAACTCCATTTACACCTGCTATGGCTTTCACCTTATTTTCTACTTCTTCCAGAATTTCTCCGGCTACAGGACAGGCTGGCGCAGTCAGCGTCATATAAATATGTACGTTATTATCTTCCAGCATATCAATTTTATAGATCAGGCCCAGTTCATAAATATTAACTGGTATCTCCGGATCATAAATGGTATGCAAGACTTCTTCGATCTTATCTCTCAATAGTGGTTCGTTCATCATCTTATCTTTTAATCTTGTGATTTAAAGGCCACAGCATACATCTTCATTTGTTTTAGCATAGCCAGCAGTCCGTTGGAACGGTTTGGAGACAAATGGTTTTGTAAACCTATGGTATTTATAAAATATAAATCTGCGTCTATTATTTCCTGCGGGGTATGTCCGGATAAAACCCGCACCATCATACTGATTAAGCCTTTAGTGATAATCGCATCACTATCAGCTGTAAATAATATTTTACCCGCCGTATATTCAGGATGCAGCCAAACGCTTGATTGACATCCCTTAATCAGGTTCTCCGGAATTTTATATTGTGCATCAATTAAGGGAAGTTCTCTCCCCATATCAATGATATTCTCATATTTATCCATCCAGTCTGAAAAGAGTTCAAACTCTTCTATAATCTCGTCCTGTTGTTCGTTAATTGTCATCTGTAAAAATTATAGGAGTATAGCGGCAGCCCTTTTAATTCCGGCTACCAGTAAATCTACTTCTGATTGGGTGTTGTAAAAAGCAAATGAAGCTCTGCATGTACCAGGTATCCCAAAAAAGTCCATCACTGGTTCAGTACAATGATGTCCGGTACGAATCGCAATGCCTTGTTTATCCAATAATTCACCCAGGTCATAAGGATGCACTCCATCAATTAAAAACGAAATTACGCTGGCACGCTGCGCGGATTTACCAATAAATTTAAGATTGGTTATACCAGCCAATTGCTCCAGCGCGTAATGTAACAATTCATCTTCTTTTGCCTGTATCGCATCCAGGCCAATAGCAGTCACGTAATCTACAGCCGCTCCCAGCCCGATCGCTCCGGAAATATCCGGAGTACCAGCTTCAAACTTATAAGGCAAATCATTGTAAATCGTCTTTTCGAAAGTGACCGTTTTGATCATATCTCCACCTCCCTGATAAGGCGGGATCATATTCAGCCATTTTTCTTTACCATATAGTGCACCGATACCAGTAGGCCCGTAAATTTTGTGTCCGGAGAAAACAAGGAAATCGACATCCAGTTCTTGCACGTCGATAGAAAAATGTTGTATAGCCTGCGCAGCATCAAGCATTACAGGAATATTTTTCGCATGTGCCTGCTGAATAATCTCCCTGATCGGATTAATTGTCCCCAAGGAGTTGGAGACATAAGTAACTGATACCAGTTTTACAGTTTCGTCTAAAAGTCCGGGTAAAGCATCCATTTGCAGCACGCCATTTTCATCCATAGGAATAACCTTTAAGGTTGCTCCCCGCTCTTCACAAATCATTTGCCAGGGCACAATATTGGAATGGTGTTCCATCGCAGAAATCAGGATACTGTCTCCCTGATGCAGGAATTTTTTCCCAAAGGAAGAAGCGACAAGATTAATCCCGTCAGTTGTCCCTTTAGTAAAGATAACCTCATGTGTATAAGCAGCATTTATAAACTTGCCCACCTTCTGGCGTGCTTCTTCGTAAGCGGCTGTTGCCTGCTGACTCAGCAGGTGTACACCGCGGTGTACATTACTGTTGCAAGTTTTATAATAGTCTTCTACAGCAGCTAAAACTGCTGTAGGTTTCTGTGTTGTTGCTGCATTATCAAGGTATACTAAATCCTTTCCATATACTTTGGTATGCAGTATAGGAAAGTCTTCTCTGATATTTTCTGCTATTGATTTGCCCATTTCCACCCTCTTTTTAAATGATTGTTGCTAATGAATTTTCCATCCTCTTATAAATTAAAGACTGAACAAAATCCTTTATTGCTTCATTCTCAATTTTCTGAGTAACATCAAACATAAATGCTTCTACTAATAATTTACGCGAAGATTCTTCAGAGATCCCTCTTGAACGCAGGTAAAACAATGATTCAGGATCAAATTGTCCGACTGTACAGCCATGACTGCATTTCACATCATCCGCAAAAATCTCTAACTGCGGTTTAGCAAAAACTTGTGCTTTATCACTCAGCAAAAGGTTGTTATTTTGCTGAAAAGCATTGGTTTTCTGAGCCGGACGTTCTACAAATACTTTCCCGTTAAATACGGCTTTACCTTTGTCTAACAATACTCCTTTATAAATCTCATTGCTGTCACAGTGCGGAAAACGATGATGAATAGCAGTATGGTTATCAGTCAATTGATGACCAGCTACCAGGTATAAACCTAATAAATGAGTTTCAGTTGCGGAACCGTTCAATACAACTTCCAGGTTATTCCGGATCAGTTCTGCTCCAGGTAAATTAAACATGAAGTTATCATAACGGCTATTACGTTCTTGAGTAATGTGGTTATAGTTGATCAGCCTGTCTTCTGCTGCATTATCCTGAATCACATATTGGATCAGGTTTGCATTTTCTTTCACGGTTACCTGCGTCACGCTATTCATTAATACACGTTGTGCATTCCCTAAAGTGACAGCGCTATCAATTAATTCTGCTTTTGCACTTTCATTGACCACAATTAAATGGCGCGGCTGAAAAAGCATATTTTCTGTAGCGGTGTAAAGATGAATAATCTGTACTGGCTTATCTAAAACTACATTTTTTGGAACTTCAAGGAAGTATCCATCTGTAAAAAATGCAGTGTTTAATGCGTACATTCTATTGCTTTCTGCTTCTTTACAGGTAATATAGTTTTTATAGCTTTCTGTATTGATCACACTTTCCAATGGAAGTACAGTCAATTGATCAGCTTCTGGTAAAACTGATAAGTCAAATTGGATCTGACCATTCAGCAGCACCAGTAACCAGGCATCCAGGCCAGGTATAGTTGCTGCAGTTATCGCTTCTTTAACCTCTTGTTGATTGGTGTCTCCTGTAGTTAAGGAGAAAGTATCAGTAAGAAACGGTGTCAGGTTAGTGAATTTCCAGTCTTCATCTTTTGATGTCGGAAAACCTTTAGCTTTAAACAACTCAAAGGCGTTTTCTCTTGACTTTGATAAATCGCCGTTAGTGTTTTCACCTTTTGGCGCATTTTCAAACTCAGCGATCAATTGATTATAGAATGGAGTGGTTAACTGATTTACCATCTTAAATTTTATTTATTGATTCATTGCCATGGAACTCTTCTTTCAACCAGTCATATCCTTTTTCTTCCAGTTCCAATGCTAGTTCTTTTGTACCTGAACGCACGATCTGACCGTTGTACAATACGTGTACAAAATCTGGCACGATATATTCTAATAAGCGTTGATAGTGTGTAATCAGTACGAAAGCATTGTCTGCTGAACGCAGTTTATTGATACCGTTAGATACGATACGTAAAGCATCAATATCCAGTCCTGAATCTGTTTCATCCAGAATTGATAGTTTTGGTTCCAGCATGGCTAACTGAAATACTTCGTTTCTTTTTTTCTCTCCTCCTGAAAAACCCTGGTTTAGAGAACGGTTAGCCAATTTGGCTTCAAATTCTACTAAAGCTTGTTTTTCCTTAGTCATTTTAAGGAATTCTTTAGCTGAAAGCGGCGGAAGATTACGGTGAATCCTGATCTCACTTAAAGCTGTTCTTAAGAAGTTAATATTTGATACTCCAGGAATTTCTACAGGATATTGAAATGCAAGAAAAACACCTTCACGTGCACGTACTTCAGGTTTCATGTCCAGCAGGTTTTTACCGTCAAGCCAAACTTCACCTTCAGTTATTTCGTAATTTTCACGACCTGCCAGCACAGATGCCAATGAACTTTTGCCCGACCCGTTAGGTCCCATAATCGCATGTACTTCACCGGCTTTCACCTCCAGGTTAATTCCTTTTAATATTTCTTTTCCTTCAATATTCGCATGAAGATTTTTTATTGATAACATAGTATTCTTTATTTTTTTTATGGTCTAACCTACGCTGCCTTCGAGTGTAAGAGAAAGTAATTTTTGAGCTTCTACTGCAAATTCCATTGGCAATTGATTAAGTACATCTTTTGCATAGCCATTCACGATTAACGCGATAGCTTGTTCTGCATCAATTCCACGCTGGTTCAGATAAAATACCTGGTCTTCTCCAATTTTGGAGGTCGTGGCTTCATGCTCTATGGTTGCTGTATTATTTTTAGATTCGATATATGGGAAAGTATGCGCACCGCAAAGATCACCAATCAATAAAGAGTCACATTGTGTAAAGTTCCGTGCATATGCTGCTTTAGGGCCCATTTGCACTAAACCACGATAGCTGTTCTGTCCTTTTCCTGCTGAAATACCTTTAGAGATAATTCTGCTTTTGGTATGGGCTCCAAGATGATATATTTTTGTACCTGTATCTGCGATTTGCATGTTATTGGTCACCGCAACAGAATAAAATTCGCCTGAAGAATAATCACCTTGTAACAGGATACTTGGATATTTCCAGGTAATTGCTGAACCAGTTTCTACTTGTGTCCATGAAATCTTAGCACGTTCACCACGGCAAGCACCACGTTTGGTTACAAAATTAAAGATCCCTCCTTTTCCTTCTTTATCTCCAGGATACCAGTTTTGTACGGTAGAATACTTAATCTCAGCACCTTTCATGGCAATCAATTCTACAACAGCAGCATGCAGTTGATTTTCATCACGCATCGGGGCAGTACATCCTTCCAGGTAACTTACATAACTATCTTCATCAGCAATAATCAATGTACGTTCAAACTGACCTGTATTTTCAGCATTAATTCTGAAATAAGTAGATAGTTCCATCGGACATCTTACGCCTTTAGGAATGTATACAAAAGATCCGTCTGAAAATACTGCAGTGTTTAAAGAAGCAAAAACGTTGTCTGTATGCGGAACTACCGAACCCAGATATTTCTGAATCAGCTCAGGATGCTCTTTAACGGCATCACTGATAGAGCAGAAAATAATTCCCAGTTCATTCAGGTGTTTTTTATAAGTAGTAGTTACCGAGACACTGTCAAAGACAACATCCACAGCAACGCCCGCCAGGTGTTTCTGTTCTGACATCGGAATACCTAATTTCTCGAAGGTACGCAGCAATTCAGGATCGACTTCATCCAGTGAGGCGTACTTTGCTTGTTGTTTAGGAGCGGCATAATAAGAAATAGACTGGAAGTCAATTTCGGGCATCTTAAAGTTTTGCCATTGCGGCATTTCTTGCTTCTGGAAAGCTTTGAAACCTTTCATGCGCCAATCGAGTAACCATTGGGGTTCATTCTTTTTTGCAGAAATAAACCTTACTGTATCTTCGTTGAGTCCGATTTCAGAAATATCCATATCAATCGCTGTAACAAAGCCAAATTCGTATTCACGGTTTGCCAGTTGTTCGAGCATCAAATCATCTTTTTCCATCATTATTCAGTTTAGAAACTTTATCTGCAGCATTCGGATAGCTGGAGAGATAAAATAGACCACAAAGATAGGCAACAAGGATAATAAACAAAGGAATTACTTTGTTTATTACAAATAAATGAGTTTCTCATGATTTTTTTGAGGTCCATAATCCATTACTGCTCGTTAATTATCAAAAAGATTACACACATTTTCTGTTTTTCCACTTAGATTTACACGAATATTTTAAAGATTTTAAAATGATTATAAAACCATTACCTTACAAACGCGCAGTTTTACAGACGATGTTCTTTATCGCCTCAGCAATTGCAATGCCCGCGTTTGCGCAGCAAAAACCGCAGGACCCTTTATTAAATATTTACAGAGCCAGTGCGGAAAAGATCAATGATTTGATTCATACTAAACTGGATGTCCGGTTTGATTACAAGAAACGTTATTTATATGGTAAAGAGTGGGTAACGATCAAGCCTCATGTTTATGCAACGGATAGTTTAAGACTGGATGCAAAGGGTATGGACATTAAAACTGTTGCTGTAGTGAAAAATGGCAAAAATATCCCCCTTAAATATACTTATGACAACCTTTCTCTGGCGATTAAATTAGATAAGGTTTATCAGCATACAGAAAACTATACCATTTACATTGATTACACAGCAAAGCCTGATGAGTTAAAAATTGAGGGTGGTGCAGCAATCACTGATGCTAAAGGACTTTATTTCATCAATCCTGATAGCACCGAGAAAGGTAAACCGGTACAAATCTGGACACAGGGTGAGCTGGAAAGTTCTTCTGCCTGGTTTCCTACGATTGACAGGACTAATCAGAAGACTACCGACGAAATCAGCATGACTGTACCTGCCAAATATGTAACCTTGTCTAATGGCAGGCTGGCTTCACAGAAAAAAAATGCGGATGGTACAAGAACGGATACCTGGAAAATGGAACTCCCCCATTCTCCTTATTTATTCATGATGGCAGTAGGTGATTTTAAGATCTACCGCGATAAATGGCGTGATAAGGAAGTTAGTTATTACCTGGAGCCAAAGTATGCTGCGTATGCGAAAGACATATTTGGGTTCACTCCTGAGGCAATCGAGTTCTATTCTAAAACTTTAGGGGTAGATTATCCATGGAATAAGTATGCTCAGATTGTAGTAAGAGACTATGTAAGTGGTGCAATGGAAAATACAACAGCCACACTGCATGGGGCTTATGTACAAGGGACTGCGCGCGAACTGGCTGACAGATACTATGATAAAGGAAGAAGCACGATAGTTCATGAGCTCTTTCACCAGTGGTTTGGCGATTATGTGACTGCTGAAAGCTGGAGCAACCTGACTGTGAATGAATCTTTTGCAGATTTTAGTGAGACAATATGGGCAGAACATAAGTATGGACAGGATACTGGTGATGACCATAACAATGAGGCAATGGAAGTTTACCTGGAAAATCCTGAAAATGCAAAGAAGGACCTGGTACGTTTTCATTATCATGATGCAATGGACATGTTTGATGCTGTGTCTTACAAAAAAGGCGGCCGTATCCTGAATATGCTGCGTCATTTTTTAACACCTGATGTATTTTTCAAAGGATTGAATATTTACCTGAAAACCAACGCCTTTAAGAATGGCGAAGCGCAGCAATTGCGTTTAGCTATGGAAGAAGCAAGTGGAAAGGACCTGAACTGGTTCTTCAATCAGTGGTATTATGGTGCCGGACACCCTGTACTGGACATCAAATATAAATGGGATGAGGCTACAAAAACGCAATTTGTTTACCTGAATCAAACGCAGGAAGGAAAAGCGTTTCAATTACCAATGGCTGTAGATTTATACAATGGGACTCAGAAAGAGCGCCAACAGGTCTGGATGCGCGGTAAATCAGATACTTTAACTTTCAAGCTTGCTGCTCAGCCTGAACTGGTGAATGTTGATGCAGAAAAAATTACATTAAGCAAAAAGACAGATCATAAAAGTATTACAGAATTCTTATTCCAATATCAGCACGCGCCATTGTATATGGACAGACTGGAAGCGATAGATGCTGCTACTGCCCAGCAGAAGACCCCGGAAGCCCAGCAAATATTAGTAGCCGCTTTACAGGATAAGTATTACGGGTTACGTATCAGAACAATGAACAGCATAAATCCGGAAAATACAACCCTGGTGAATGCAGCGATACCTTTTATTCTTAAAATAGCAGAGCGTGATGATAACAACCTTGCAAAAGCTCAGGCATTGAAAATCATCAGTATGACTAAAGATGCAGCGCAACAATTACCGCTTTTCACAGCAGGCTTAAAAAGTAATTCTTATGCAGTACAGGGTGCTTCATTATTTGCCATGGCCAATTTAAAACCAGCGGAATCATTAGCTATGGCTAAAGCTTTTGAAAATGATAACAAAGGAGATTTAACCAAGGCTATGGTTACTGTTTATGCCAGAAATGGCAGTGACACCGAATGGCCTTTTGTTTTCAAAAACTTTGAGGAAAGCGATCCGCAGACAAAATTTGACATGCTTAAAGATTTCGCTTTGATGACTGCTCACGTTAAAAGTCCGGAATATGCACAGCAGGGTATAAAGGCGTTAACAGAAATAGGGGTCAAATATAAAAGCCAGGGTGCAGCCCCGGTTATTTTAGATGTGCTTAATCAGCTTAAAAAAGTACGTCAGGAGCAAAATGACAGTTCTTCGGTGAAATTGATCACAACAGGGCAACAGCAAATTAACGATAAGAAATAAGTAGTTTATTAAAAATTCAAGCCCCCTTTAAAGCGTTAAATCTTAAAGGGGGCTTTTTGTTAAAGGACTTGTTCTTCCAGCAACAATATTATTTTTTCACTGGCATCCTTACAAAATCCGGGATGTACCCTGGAAGTCTGGAGCACAGTACTCCGCATTGCAGTAAGCCAGCGAAATCGTGAGGCCAGATCAAGCTGACCGATCGGCCCGCTCTGTTTTGTACCTGCACAAATCTGTTTTAAAGCCTGAAGGTTATCCTCAATTTCCTGAATATCGGCAGTTTTAGAAAAAGCACTCAATTTTTCCTTATTTAAAAAGATCTCTGCCTGTAAAAATTTCTGTTTAGCGCAATACAGGATAACACCTGCATTCATAAATTCATCGCGTTCCACCCTGGGTACAACGCGGATTATCGCATACTCAAATAAGTGCTTGTCTTGCATTTTGTGCTTCTTTTACAAAAATTTCTGACTTCGCAATTCTCAGTTCCAAAAACCGTGCGTAGGCATTGCGGTGTTCTTCTGCAGAACTGAAAGTTTGCTCTTCACCTAACCATTCTGCCGGGATCAGCCCTACTACAGCATGAATCAGCTCTTTAGTAATTAATGAACTGAATTCTGCATCTACAGCTTCTAATTCTGTAGCCCAGGGCAGTAATACATGGTCTTTAATCAGGGCAAACGGACGTTGTGCCTGTTCTTCCCAGTTCTGCCATGAGTGATGGAAATAAAGAGAAGCGCCATGATCGATCAGCCATAATTCTTTATGCCAGATCAGCATATTCGTATTACGGGCGGTACGGTCCATATTGGTCAGCAAACAATCCAGCCACACAATTTGCGAGGCTAGTTTAGCATCTATAGTAGTCACGGTCGGATCAAAGGTAATTGCTCCTGACAGATAATGAAGCGCAAGGTTAAGGCCTACACTGGCTTTAAGCAGATCCTGTATTTCTTCATCAGGCTCTGTCCGGCCAAAGGCCTCATCTAAATTAGCAAGTACAATTTCCGGCACTCTGAATCCAAGTGCGCGGGCAATTTCGCCACCGATAATTTCCGCAATTAATGCTTTAACTCCTTGTCCGGCACCGCGAAACTTAAGGACATAGAGAAAATCATCATCGGCCTCTGCAATAGCAGGCATAGATCCCCCTTCGCGTAAGGGTGTAACATAACGCGTTACACTGACGGTTCTGAGTTGAAGTTCGTTAGTATTCATCATAAAAAAACTTTGGATAGAGAAGGCTTGAAATTTAGGCAAATTATTTCAATGGCCTCATTTAAAAACCCGGAAAGTTTTTGGATGTTGATGGTGAGGCTTCTCAGCGCCTACATTTTGAGGGATGAGAAGAAAGATGATCAGAAGAAAACGAAGAGATGTCTCTAAGTCCATAATTGGTAGTTTATAGTGCATTAAGTAAAACAGATGAAGGGGATAAAAGGGGATTGGTGGCTGAAGCGCCAATATAAATTTTCGATCTCCAAACAATGAAAGTACAGCTGCTAATCAACTTAGTATAATCAAGATTACCGAATTTATCCAGCCCCTGTCCAAAAATCAGGGTATAGGTTTCAAAACGACCTAGTCCCTTTGGTATATTTTTCATAATAATACTTCCTGAGTATTGATAAGGAGCTGCCTTACTGGTAGCGATCATATTTGTTCCATCATAAAAACCTGGGTTAAATTCTCCCTGGAACAATGCAATCCATTTTTTGTTTGCTTTTATTTGATTACAGCATGGACTTGAAAAATGTGCAATCAGAAAATCTGTCCCAATATTATCCGCATTCACACTTATATTACTGCACACCGCAGGGAGTGGCTGATTGAGTATCGCGGATGTACTTAAGGAAAGTGTAGCTACAATTGTTTCTGTAGTTTTCCCTTTATCAATACCCAAACCAATTATGTAATTTTTCTTCCCAATAGAAAGTGCTCCGAACAGGTGTTCTCCAAATAACTCACCGCTGATTATTTTCCTGGTTTGCAGTGCTTCAGAAGTTGAAAGCGCTCGTGTTCCTTCCCAAATTGCAAGAAAGCACCCCATAGCTACCGGATCTGAACCAGGTAATAGATTAAACGAAATGGATGCCTGCTTTTCATTTACAGGCTTTCCGATGAGTTGAATAACGCCTTGCGTACACATAATCTGTAGTGATTTAAGAACAAATATTTAAATCAAATATCCAGCTGACAGCTCAAAAAGAGCAGGGTGAAAACAGCTTTTCGGCTTCAGCATTTTAGCTTTATTAAAAGGCAAAACGCAGTTTACTGTAAGAAATATTTTACCTAGGTTAGCATAAAAAAACACCCAGATTATGAAATTAAAATTTACTATTCTATTTACTGCATTAATTGCAGTGAGTGCTGTTGCTTGTAAACAAAAAGAAACATCAGCCGAAGAAACCACAGCGGCCGGCAGAGGTGTAACTATACCTGATTCGGTTTTGGTTGATGTGCGAACTGCAAGAGAATATGTCAATAATTATGCTGCACATGCAGGTTTTGTAGACCCAACTGAAGAGGAAGAAAGAGAACGTAAACCTAAGAAACCAGATACACGATGCGTTTGGTTCAGTAAAACAAGATTACAGCAAATGCTGAACAAGCTGGAGAAGGAAGACGGTGATGGTGTACGTTTCTATATGATTACTTATAATAAAAAGTATGATACTACCCTGGTAGGTAGAAAAACGTTGATTCCTGAAAAAAAATATTGGGGATATAATACCTTACTTATGGTTTCAACCAAACCTGTTAAAACTGGTGATGAAATATTGCATTTCGATTATTATGAAAACATGGTTAACCAGGAAGGTATGGCACAAAAGAATGCGAAATCAGAAAAACCAGGCTTTATTGTGACTTTCGTTCCTGAAAACCGAGGTGAATTATGTCCTCCACCAGCAACCTGCGAATTCGAAGGAGCAACTTTGCTTGACCCAATACAAAAAACTGATACCTCAAAGAAATAATATGCACGCGTTTTTCACTGTCAATACTGTTACGGAACTTATTTGCCTGTTAATAAGTGTGATCTGCTTATATAAAGATAAAAATGTATACTGGAGATCCTTTATGCTTTATCTTTTAATGGTCTGTATCGTAGAAATGGTTGGCATCAGTTTACGCCTGGAACATAAACCAAATTACGCTCTCTATACTTGGTTCCTGGTGATTGAATGTACTATGATAAGTTGTTTTTTCTATCATTTGTACAGGAAATATCACCACAAACCTGGCCAGCTTTACAGCTGGTTAGGTTTGTTTATCTTAGTCTTCCTATTGGAATTGTTTACGAATCATTTTAGTAATTTTGCATCTAAGACAGCCGCTTTTATGTCGGTCGTTTTCGTTATTGCCAGCTTATATTATTATGTGCTGATTCTAAAAGATGAACATTTCAGAAAACTAGAAACTTACCCTCCTTTCTGGATAGTCAATGGTGTCTTGTTTTTCTACTTTGGCAGCACCGCATGTAACGTCTTTTTTGACTATCTTTTGCAAGAGAAAGCCCATTCACTGAGTTTATCTACAAGGTATGTTACTTTTAATATTCTGAATGTACTTTTATATAGTTGTTGGTCTTACGCTTTTATATGCAGATATCGTCAAAGGAATTAATTCTATTAATCGCCATAATCACGTTCATTTTCCTGATTGCCCCTCTTTTCCTGATTATTTATATCTTTTTATACAATAAAAAGAAAGCGAAACATCTTGAAGAAAAAGAAGTACTGAAGAAAACATTTGAACTGGAATTACTAAAAAGCCAGGTAGAAGTGCAGGAACACATTCTGCAAACTATAGCGGGTGATCTGCATGATAATATAGGACAACTATTGAGCCTGACCAGTATGACATTAAGTTCTATAAAAGCAGATCATTTAAGAGAAGAGAAGATTAATACTGCCGCAGAATTAACACATCGTGCAATTAAGGAACTGCGGCAGCTCTCCAAAAAGATGAACGGACAGGAACTGATTAAAAAAAGTCTTGGTCACGCTATTGCTTACGAACTGGACTGGCTCAAAAAAGGCCTGGCTTACGAAATTCAGTTCACCGACAATACGACACATTCTATTTCGGCACATGCCGACAAAGAGTTAATTATGTTCCGGTTGTTCCAGGAAATCCTGAGCAATATTTTGAAACATGCACAAGCTACCCGAATCAAAATCACCATCGATCAAACTAAAGATTACTTGTCTCTTTTTGTACAAGACAACGGGAAGGGTTTCATCCTGGCAGATAAATTAGAAGCCGGCGATGGCTTAGGTCTGGGCAATCTTCAGAAGAGAACATCGATGATGGACGGAAATTTCACCATCAACTCTACCCCTGGTAAAGGCACGGATATACAGGTTTCAATTCCTTATCAATAAGTCTCTTTAGAATTTATCTTATACTACTCCTGTTTTATCAGATTATCATTGTATAAAAATGTAATTACCTGCTATTTCTGTATTGTTTCACTAAAAAAAAGCAATAAATGCTTTTAATTTATAAATTTATGCCTTGTTTAATTGAGCTTATCAGCTAAACGGATTTTTAAGGGCGTTCAAATGGAAGAAAATAAAATAGCTATTGCAATCGTTGACGATCATACTTTATTTAGAAAAGGAATGGTTAGCTTATTAGAGGAATCAGATGAAATTAATATTCTTTTTGATGCCTCCAATGGAGTAGAAATGATCAGCATAATTGCTCAGCATGCGCTTCCACAGGTAATCCTGATGGACATTAATATGCCGCAAATGGATGGATATGAAGCTACGAAATGGCTTTCCAGCAACCATCCTCAAATCAAAGTCCTTGCTTTAAGTATGTATGATGAGGACAAACCCATTATTGAAATGCTTAAAAGCGGTGCGGGGGGCTATTTGTTAAAAGAGTCTAAGACCTCAGATCTGATTACAGCGATCAAAACTATAGCCGCACATGGCTATTTTATGAACAACCTGGTTTCAGGGAAACTAATCAGGTCTTTACAGGAAAATAATCCTGCAAAAACCCTTTTGCAGGAAATCTCAGTAAATGAACGTAAATTTTTAGAACATTGCTGCTCTGAATTTACTTATAAGGAGATTGCTGACAAGATGAATCTTAGCCCGCATACGATAGATAATTACCGTGAATCTCTCTTTCAAAAATTTGAAATAAAATCACGTACAGGACTCGTGTTATTTGCACTTCGCAATGAGCTGATTAAACTATAGCAAATTAGCTTACCAGCTTCCTCCGCCCCGGGTAAGCATTTGCAAGCATTATGATTAAAGTTCAGGTCATCACGATGTTTTTCCTTGAAATGCTGATCGCATAAAAAAAAGGTTAACCTGCAATACACAGATTAACCTTCTTTATGGGTTTAGTTGCTATTAATATCCAGCATTCTGAATATAGTTAGGATTAGTTAATTGATTATCCGGTATTGGAAAAACAAGGTTTCTTGGATTATCAACTGCTTTCTCTTGCCACGGAGTTAAGAATTTTCCAAAACGGATCAAGTCTTGTCTTCTTACACCTTCCCAGAAAAACTCACGTCCGCGTTCATCCAGTAAATTGTCAACCGTTAAACTTCCGAAAGCACTTGCTCCTCTGAAAGTTCTGAGTGAATTCACAACAGTCAATGCAGGGCCTGTTAAACCTGTTCTCAGCTGCGCTTCGGCTTTCATTAATAAAACATCTGAATATCTGTAATATACCCAGTCATTCTCCGCTTTATCAGTGGCTCCATTTACATAATCAATTGGGTATTTAATCACCCGGATACCTGCAACTTCAAGGTGATTGGGATCAGTTTCAACGTTACTTACTTCTGGAGTAAAGATCAGGTTATTGTTACGTCTGTCTTTAATTGCAATTCCTTTTTCATTGTATTGCTGACCAATCAAAAAGCCCACTTTAACACCAGATATATCAGTTACTCCGGCATATGCACCCCCTATCCGCTGATCAGCTGCTTCAAACTTTTTATAAAAATCGGATAATGTAGCAAATCCATTGTAACCATTTGGATTTTGATTGTAGTGCAGAGGTGGCACCCACATATTTTTCACATCCCCTGCGTCAGAACCACCAATATTTTGAGCCGTAAAAATATTCTCTTTTGATAATTTATCATTATTTGGCGCAAAATTATCAAAGTAGTTTGTTGTCAGCTGATATTTACCCGAATTGATAATCTCATCTGCAAGTGCAATCACTTTTGCCATGTCAGCTGCATCAAAAGTAGGTACAGCCCGGTTCAGAAAGGCCCCTTTATTCAGGTAACATTTCATCAGCAACATTTTTGCTGCATCTTTATTTGCAAAATAATTAGGCCCGTCAGTTAACAAAGGAATAATTGCAGTTAATTCTGAAATCAGGTAATCAATCTGTTCAGGTGCCTTTCTAACTTTCGATGGTAAACTTACATCTTCTCCTGGCTCACGGTAAGGAACCTGTCCCCAGCCGTCTAAGATAGAAAACTGTGCAAATGCACGAAGAAATCTTGCCGCAGCACCCTGTACAGGAGTGGGATTATATAGCAATACATTGGTCGCTGCATAACTTACTCCGTTTAAATCTCTGAAACTACTTGAAATACGGGTATGGTCCGCTTCCCAACGGTGTAAGTGTAAAGCACGCCACGCTCCGTTATCATCCCAATCACCAGCTCTTGTAGGCACAATAGCCTCATCAGAAGGAAATTCCTGCAAAGACCAGAAACCAAATGGCCCTTGATATGGGCTTCGCATAGCCTTATAACTTGCATTTAACAGATCGGCAACGTTCCCGCTGTTAATCCCGCCATTACCAATCTGGCCATTCAACTTCTCATCCAGTTTTGTACAGCCCGACAAAGATATTGTCAGTACCATAAAAGCGATTATATATTTATTTTTCATGTTCGTTATCATTATGTTAAAGAGAAAAATTCACACCTAAATTGAATGTTCTGGCACTTGGATATGGAATATATTCTACTCCTGCAGAAGGCACCCCATTTACGCTCTTGTCTACATTCACCTCCGGATCAAAACCTGTATATTTAGTAATTACGAATAGATTCTGTCCGTTTACAAAAATGTTCATCCCTTTGATTGACTTCCCGATATTACCGATCGAATAACCGATTGTCGCATTGGCTAATTTCACGTAACTTCCATTTTCAATATATCTTGAAGAAGCAGCAATTGGATTTGCCAAAGATTCCTGGATCGGAGAGTTCAACAAGTTAGAAGCGATGTTTTTACCAATTCCAAGATTAGAGATAGGCAATACTGAGTTCGCTGTATTGTTGTAAATTTTCTGCCCTAATGATCCGTTAAAATTCGCTCCGAATGTTACTTTTTTGTATCTCGCATTCAAACTAAACCCAAGGATAACATTTGGGTTTGGATTTCCCAGGTAATAAGATTTATAACCATCTTCAGTATATTGAGAGATTCCAGTCGAACTTAAACCCGTAAATTGTCTGGTTACCATAGCAAAAAGAGGTAAACCATCCTGAATAACCTCTAAAGTAACATCAGTCAATCCCTGGCCGCTCAATGATCCGGTTTTAATAATACCTACAACATTTTTTACCTTATTTTTAATAAAAGTAGCATTACCGCCTAAAGAGAAAGAAACATCTGGTTTATCAATAATATTGGCATTCAAGGTAAGTTCAACGCCTTTATTAACGATTTGTCCTGGTAAATTAACCCATGTTACGGTCACACCTGGATTTGCCGGCTGCAGTGGTATTTGAGGAAATAAAAGATCGGTCGTCGTTTTATTAAAATAATCCACAGATCCGGTAATCTTATTGTTAAACAAGCCAAAGTCAATACCAATATTGGTCTGCTTATCAGATTGCCATTTCAATTTTTTATTTTCATTATTTACACCTACTAAGGATTGACTGCTTCCAGAATAAACGATGTCATAACGTTGTTGAGCTGAACCTGATGGGAACTCCTGATTACCTGTTTTACCATAGCCAGCTCTCAATTTCAACTGATTCAACCAGGTAACACTGCTCATGAAGCTTTCATTTTTAATATTCCAGGCTGCAGCAAAGGAAGGAAAATAACCATAACGGTTATCAGAACCAAATTTGGTTGAACCATCTGCTCTGAAGGTTGCAGTCAGCAAGTACTTATTATCATAATTAAAGATTGCTCTTGCAAAATAAGATTGCAATTGCGTGGTTGGATCGTAATAAGAATTCGCAGTACGGTTAGCTGGTGCAACAGCGTGAAAAACATCTGTATAATCAACATCAATGTCACCAAAGCCCCTGGCCGTCATATTCTGACCCTTATTAATATAATTGGTAAACTCATAACCAACAATTGCATTCAGGTTAAGCTTACTTGCAATTTCTTTATTGAAATTCAAGGTGTTGGTGAATTGCTGGGTAATCAGCTCAGTGTTTGAATAACTAGCTACCCCGCCAATAAATGGAGGTTTAACCTCTACTCCTGCCAGATTCAAAAAGCTGCGTGAAGAAGCTCTTCTGATACCAGTACTATAATTGATACTGGCTAACATTCTGAATTCTAACCAAGGTGTAATTTTATAATATGGTGATACACTTCCCAATATGGTGGTTACTTTTGATTTATCACTCGAAGCCGCCAACATCACCATTGGATTTATTGTAGTTGATTGTTGCTCAATGAATAAAGATCCATCTGGATTATACATCGGACGTGTCGGGTTCCAGGATAAAGCCTGTCCGATTAAGCTACCTGTAAAACCTGCATCCGTAGATATAGGAGGAAGACTCTCTAAATATTGATTACTGATCATATTTACATCTAATCCTAATTTCTTGCTCTCCAGAAATTTGAAGTTTCCATTAAATGATCCGCTATATTTTTTAAAATCACTTTTTTTGATAATCCCTTGTTGATTTTGATAACCTAAAGAAGCGCGAAAAACATTTCCATCACTACCACCGCTGATTGCAACAGAATAATTTTGATTATAACCAGTACGGGTAATTTCTTTCATCGCGTCAACGTTACTGCCAAAATCCAGCCCTGTTAATCCATATTGGTTTAAAGCATTACGGAATTCATTACCATCCAAAGTTTTAAGTCTTCTTGCCAATGTACTTACTCCGGCTGATGCACTTACATCAATCTTTGTTTCACCGCTCTTACCTCTTTTTGTGGTGATTAAAACCACACCATAAGCAGCTCTTGAGCCATAAATAGCAGTAGCCGACGCATCTTTCAGAATCTCCATTGATTCAATATCAGCTGGATTGATGAAGTTTAGTGGATTTCCCTGGGATGAAGTACCCGAAGCAGTTAGCTTATTGTCGCCGGGGGCCGTGGCAGTTCCACCATTACCAGTTGGTCTGGCAGATCTTCCATCAAGTGCAACCCCATCTACAATATATAATGGTTGTCCTGAGCCAGTCATTGCGGTATTACCCCTGATCCTAACTGTAGAGGCACCACCTGGTTGTCCGCTATTGCTAATCATCTGTACGCCAGCAACCTTTCCCTGGATTAGCTGATCAGGTGCGATAAGTGGTCCTTTATTGAAATCCTTTGCGGAAATTGTAGTTGCAGCGCCTGTTAAATCGCTCTTTTTTACAGCTCCATAACCTACAATAGTTACCGCCTCCAGGTCAGTACCTGAAGATAAAGTGATGTTAACCGTAGTCCGGCTATTGATTTCTACTGTTTGCGACTGAAGCCCGACATAACTAAAGGTCAGTGATTTTCCTGTTGCCGGAACATTGATCACGTACTTCCCGTCAGCATTTGTCATTGCTCTTACGTTTGTACCAGTAACAGAAATGGTCACGCCGATTAAAGTATTTTTTTCGTTATCCGACACCACTCCTTTAACTACGGATTGTGCATAGGAAGAGAGGTTAAAGCTGAGTAGCGCAAGACAACAGAAAATTGTTTTTTGCAGCAGCTGAGATTTGGGTTTATCTAAAAAGACAAACCACTTTTTTTGTAGTAAAAACTCGTTCATAATTATTTGGTTTAGTTGATGGTTGATAGGAAAGGCTTTCTGTTTTTTGATGTGTTTTTTAATTAGACAATGGACAATTCGATTTCACAATATTACGAGCCTTTCTATACTGGCTGGTCAAAGCAATATATGTGTAAATAATCTTTCACGTTATTGATTCTGTATCAATTAAAACTAAAATAAATTTATCATTTAATAAATTATAAAGCATTACAAAACAACACATTACATAGATAAAACATTAATATATCAGCTAAAACATTTAATTTTTTCTTCATATATTTAGAAATTGTAACATTATAGAGACGAATGCAATAATGATTGATTCATAAATTATTACCACACATAGTGTATTGAATACAGTATGACAAAAAAATTATATACCTTGTTATCAGCTTATCACTACCTACCCTAACCTATGCAAGCAGACCAAAAGAGAGCTATGCTTTTCACCTCTATTGCCATATTGATGACAAGCACTTTCATTTCCGGATGTTCCCCGGAAAAAAGAATTAATTCAGCTTCAATGATTCAAAGAACTAAGCCAGCTTCCCTGATTCAAGAACCTATACCGCACATACAACAAGACAGTTTGAACTTTTTGGTGACTGCGCTTATACTGACTACCATCTTCGCTTTTATTGCCTGTTATTTACTTTATCAGAACTACAGGAAAAACAAACAATTAGAATTAAAAAACAGAGAGAGTCTGAAACAACAGGAAGAACTCATTGCTTTATCAACAGCTACACAAGCAACCTCAGAAGCAAAATTCAGCTTCTTTACGCATATCTCTAATGCGTTCAGGGTTCCGCTTACCTTGATCCTCCTTCCATTAGATGAAATGCTGGACAATAAAAACCCGCTGAACATCCCAAAACAACAATTGAACCTGATTCATAAAAATGTACAACGTTTGTTACTGATGGTCAATCAACTTACAGACTTCAGAAAAATAGAGTACGATAAAATGAAACTTGAGCTGACCTGCCAGGATTTTGTCGCTTTCACCAGAGATATTATTTCCTCATTTAAAGCGCTTGCGCTAAGAAAAAACATAGAATTAAAGTTATCCAGCTCCGATAAAGAAATCATGGTCTGGTTTGATAAAAACATGTTTGATAAGGTATTATTTAACCTATTATCTAATGCCATTAAGTTTAGTCCCGAAAATGGCAGGATACAAATAAGGCTAAAAAGCGACCCCGCTGATCAGACCGTGGAAATTGCTGTATCAGACAGCGGTAATGGAATGACTGAAGAAGAAGTTAAACATGTATTTGAACTATTTTACCAGGCAGACAAGGGCAACTTCTTTGGTTCAGGACTTGGCCTTTCGCTCTCTAAGGAAATTACAGAATTACATCAGGGTACCATAAATATTCAGAGTAAAAAAGGATATGGAACTACATTTTATATTAAACTTCCTTTACAGCAAGAACAGGCTTCTGAAAAACTTTTAATTAGCACTGATTTCCCTGTAAATCCTAATCAGTTAAGCCAGTACACTATTGGCATTCTTCCAGATAACTTATCAGTACCGGTAGTTGCTGAACAAGACGGATACTTAAATGAAGAAACCTTACTCATTATTGAAGAGAATGAAGAACTGCTGGACTATCTGAAAAACAGTTTCAAGGAAGAGTATGAAGTATTAACCGCCAGCAGTAACTCTGTAGGGTTAAAATTAGCTTATGAAATGATACCTGACCTTATCATTACTGATATAACTTTAAATGAGCAGTCTACGCTGCAAATCACTCCGGCTCTTAAAAATGATGACAGGACTTCACATATACCTATTATCATATTAACAGCAAATGGTGATGAAGCGCACAAGATCAGTGAACTCAAACAAATGGCGGATCTTTACATAACTAAGCCCTTCAACTTCCTGCTGCTTAAAGAAAGTGTAAAAAGTTTACTCTGGAACAGGAAATTACTCAAAAGAAAATTCACGAATGAAAGTCCCGCAGCGCAGCATACTGTTTCATTAAGCAGATCAGATAAAAAATTTATGCACGATTTCACGAGTGTCATTGAACAGAATATAGCAAATGATAAATTTAATGTAGACGATATTGCCAGTTCACTTGGAATATCAAGAATTCAATTATACCGGAAAACAAAAGTACTTCTGGATTGTACCATCAATGATTATATCTTAAACAGGAGATTAAAAAAAGCAAAATATCTTTTGATCAATGAAGACCTTTCTATTTCCGAAATCACCTACCAGGTTGGGTTTTCCTCCCCTACTTATTTTTCTACTGTCTTCAAATCAAAATATAATTGCACTCCATCATCCTATAAAAAACAAATAGGCGTAAATACCTAAAACCTGTCTGGACACTCTCCGGATTTGAGCAATTCATCAAGCAACAAGTTCGTGATAAAACAGCAACTCAACATTAATTTCTTATATTGATCCATCAAAATAAACGTTAAAAGAAAACTAAATCGTTATAACATGTACTTACAAAAAGCAATGATTACCTCAATACTGATCGCTGGAATAGGGCTGGCAGCAGCAAATGCTCAGGCTAAGCATGAGGATACAGAATTTTACACCCCTGTACCAAAGAAAGTAACCCCGGGAAAAACAATAAATGCAGCTCCTTCTGATGCTGTAGTTTTATTTGATGGTAAAAACCTGGACTCCTGGGTAATGACCGATGACCGTACAAAACCTGCACAATGGACAGTAGCCAATGGTCAGCTGACGGTGAATAAAAAAGTGGGTAATATTGAAACTAAACAATCGTTCGGTAATTACCAGTTACATATCGAATGGCAAGTACCAAAAAATATCACAGGAACAGGACAGCTTCGTGGCAACAGCGGTCTTTTTCTGGCTTCTATGGGTAAAGGTGATTTAGGTTATGAACTTCAGATTCTGGATTCGTATGACAATAACACTTATACCAATGGTATGGCCGGAAGTATTTATAAGCAGACGACTCCGCTGGTTAATCCTTCTCTAAAACCAGGAGAATGGCAAACTTATGATGTGATCTGGACTGCACCGACCTTTAAAGCAGACAGTACAGTAAACACACCAGCAAAAGTGACTGTCTTATACAACGGTGTATTGGTTCAGAATAACTTTGAATTAAAAGGGCCAACTCAGTATGTTGGGCAGGCATCGTACACCAAAGCACATGGCCCGCTTCCTGTTAAACTGCAGGCGCATGGTGACAAGAGTGAACCAGTAAGCTATCGTAATATCTGGATCAGAGAACTTTAATCCAGTAGTGTCAGTAAACAAAAAGCCGCTTTCATTAAATTGAAAGCGGCTTTTTAAATTTCTTAAACTTTTTTAGGAGGAAGATCAAATGCAATAGCCTCATGCTCAAAATGGCCATTATGTGCACCATCACAGAAAGGTTTATTTTTTGACAATCCACAACGGCAAATTGAAAGTACTTCTCTGCCCTGCAGGCCATACACATTACCACTTCTGTCAACGATTTCAAAATCGCCTTCGATCTTTACAGACCCATTATTATTGATTGTAAGTTTTGTCTTCGACATCTATTTGTTTGTTTGCAACAAAAGTAGAAGTATGAACGGAAAGTGGGAAATCTCATTTCTATTTAGAAACATTATCCAATAAAAAAGGAGCCCCTGTTGAAACTCCTTTTCTCCGCACAAATTAGCGAGAACCTATATTTAGATTTTAAACAACGACAGTTATAAAATCAAAAGTCTTGGATTGATTTTCTTTTGCATACTTGAAGGCATAGATCTCTTGATATTACCCATGCTTTTGAAGGAAACTGGTGTAGCATGTCCTTGATTTTGCAATTGATCTCCAGTAAAAAGACCTTCTTCGTTAATTTTGCCGCTTGTAGTTTGAATCTTAATTTGATCTTTCATAATAATGGTGATTTGTCAACTAATGAACAACGGTTGTGCCATAAAGTTTACCTAAAAAAATAAATTTTACACTAAATCGTTTATATGACAAAAAAAAGTCAAACTTATTTTTACAATTACTCTTTTTAAAGATTTTGTTTAATTTTATGGCATCATGGACAAGGAGAAAAAGGACTCAAAAAAGGACATCTTCCTAAAATGGATTCGCAGAATTGGCATATGGGGATTCCTGTTCTTTCTCGTCAAGGGAATGATCTGGCTGGCTGTGGGTTATTGGGTAGTCAAATAAAAATCTTAAACATTTCCGCTGCTTAACCGTTAAAGGATAAAAACGCGATGAAAAATCAAATTCCAAAGCAACAAGAAGGCGGTCAACTAGATACCACTGCAAAAACTGAATTTTCTTCTATGGAAGAAGCTAAAGCATTCTATCAGATTGCAAAAAGCAGGTTGTTAAATGTGTCCTGTTGGGCAGAAATCTGCAAAGTCCCGCTATCCACTTTTACCCTAACGGACGCGAATGGTCATGAAGTAATCAGAGAGGCTGAAGAAGGTGATTATCTAAAGATTAATATTCCCGGACCAGCAACACATACCGGGGATGGTTTTGACTGGGTGCACATTGAAAAAATCGAAGAAGAAACTGCAATTCAAGCCTCAGTTATCACTATACAGGCAAGACCTGCACCAAATCCTACACAACAAAATCCGGAAACCGCACATTTTTTTAGTCAGCAGGCAACCTCAACTTTCCAGGTCAAACAATCAGGCAATACCGTATCTGCAGAAGAACATGGCAGAAATGAGGTGCCCAATACAGACACCTCAAACCTGACCGATAATATAAGAAATATCCTTGTGGGCTGGACTGCAAAAATTGGCCTCTCCTATCCGCAATGGAAAAGCCTGGTCAAAGGTATTGTAGAAACAGCCGCTACTAAATAATTATTGAGGCTTAGAAATTTCCTCTTTTATTCTTTCCAGAATGGCTTTCGTTTCCTCAAAGCTGGTATGGTGATAAGCGTGCATCCCCAGGCTCTTAGCTGTTTCCACCTGGAATATACGGTCGTCAAAGTAATAACACTGCTCAGGTCTGGCCTGTGCAATCCCTAAAGCCAGTAAAAAGATATTTGGATCTGGCTTACGCATTTTTACATCACAAGAAGATACAAAAGCATCAAAACACTCATGTAATTTGAATTTCTTCACCCGGTAAGTATTCAGTTCTTTCCCTTCATTGTTGATGGAAATTACCCGGAAACCACAATCTCTTTTCCATTCCTTCATCCATTGTAATAAACCAGGGAGTTCTTTGGATCTGGAATAGACAAACTCTTTAAAATCTTCCCTGGTAAAATCTCTTGGATGATTAAAAATAACCGTATCTAAATACTCATCCAGTGTAATGTTGCCGATTTCAAAAACATTGAAAATATAATTGTGTAAGGTATTGAGCTCATCATAATTGAGTCCGAATCTTTCGGCAGCCAATTTGCGGGAATCGTGTCCCCAGCCGTTGGTCAGTAATACGCCACCGATGTCAAAAAAAAGTATTTTAGGTTCTGAAGTTTCCATAATGTCTGTTAAACAAGTTATTTTACTAACGTAAACTTAGCTAATTGCCTACAAAAACCCCATATTTTTATTTTACGCCACAGGTCATTTTAATGATTACCTCCACAGCGCTGCAATCAGCGCACCGGCCATAAAAAAACAGGCTATCTTTTGACGATAGCCTGTTTTTTTATTTAAGGAGTAATGCCTAGTTAAAGATATACCTTACGCCAATTTGTGCTTGCCAGCGTGAAACCTGGTCAGTATTTACTTTAGTAGAATTCGTTAACGGGACCAAATTATCCTTGTCCAGATAAGGGAAGGAATAATTTGCTTTACCACTAACCGGATCAGTCCCCTGGTATTTAAGAACAGCTACCGAACCTGTATTAAATCCATTGAATGAATTTTCATACAAACCCCAGTTGCGGTTTAAGAAATTACCAAGATTGATGATATTAAATTCAACTCTGATTGTATTTTTCTGACTTCTGGTTTTCCCGGATTTAACAAAGAAATCCTGAGTAATATTTAAATCAGCACGTTGAAAATAAGGTAAAATCACCCCATTTCTTTTCGTGTATTCTCCCCTGTGCTGGCTTAGATATTTATCCTGACTGATAAATAAATTCAATTGATTCCAGATTTGATCCGGTGTTCTTGTATCCCCGGCAAAGTCAGCAATTAAATTAATATCTCCCTTATTTTTAGGTACAAACATCAAATCATTTGCCGCGCCATCATTATTTGGGTCGCCGCTGGTGATATACGAAACTGCCCCATTATTAGCAGCTTCAAAGAATAAACCAATTGAAGTTGCATAATTCTTATGGTATTCCTTTCTGTAAGCGAGCGAAGCAATAAAGCGGCTTGGCATTACATAAGTGCTATTCGATAAGCTCTGGTCATTAGGATTACCAGTTGTTGGTCTGCCTGCCCAGATGATGCTTGCCGTAGATCCGCCATCATTCACATCTTTAGACCCTGTATGCGTGTAGGCGATGTTTGCGTAAAATCCGTTCAGGAAGCTTTTCTGTAACTGAGCAGTAACAAAATAAGAGTAACCTTTATTTGTATTGGTCAGGTAGTACAAACCTGAAATATTTGGATTAGCAGCACTAACGGGTGCGCCATTGTTAGAAGTTCTGTTATTAGAAGTATACCGGATCTGGCCCTCAACACCAGGTAAAGTAGTATAACTATCAGGAAGAACAAGATTCTGATGATAAATAGCATTAATATCTTTCGTAAAAGATCCTTCTAAAGTACCAATAATACCAAAAGGCAACTGTTGATCCACGGCAAGATTAGTTCTCCAGATTTTCGGATATTTTAAATTAGGATCTGTAACATCCAGCTCATAAGAAGTATTAGCAGCAACTGCCCCCGAAGGACGATTGCCATTCACATCCGGATTATAAATTAAGCGCGGATCATTGGGTGTTTTCGTTCCATTCACAGTACCAGAACTAAATAAAGTTCCGGTATTTGATGCCTGATTAGAAATCCATACAAATGGAGTTAAACCAGCAAATAATCCAGTACCCCCACGAACCTGGGTGGTATGGTCACCGTTTACATCCCAATTAAAACCTACGCGCGGCGATAACTGGATCCTGCTTTTAGGTAATTTAGAAACATCCACCTGTATACCCTGCTGAAAAGTTAATGCAGCGGCATTCGGATTCGGGTCAAGCTTAGTAGGATAATAATTATAATCAGCTCTTAAACCATAAGTCAGTACAAAGTTATCTCTTACACGGAATTTATCCTGCGCATACAGACTAAAATTATAGGATTTAATGCGAACCAAAGGCAGCTCGCCACCATTTGCAGCGTTGCGGTAATTATAAGAAGCAGCGGGAAGGTTATTGATAAAATCTGAAGCAGAGTTATAAGTATACAAACCATTATAATTAGGCGCAAACCCATTCAGAAAACTCTGAGACTGGTTACTCGTCCCTAAAGTGATCTCATGCTTACCTGCAAAAATTGTCAAATCATCAGAAAGCTGGCCAATATTTGAACTTAATAAGTTACCAGCGGTATATAACTCATAACCAAAACTTGTTAAAACACCACTTGGAGCAGTAATAATTTTGCCAGTAGCATCAGTTACCCCATTATCAATATCTACCATTGGTACATTTTTAGAAGATAGCGGCTCACGGAAATCGCGTAAAGCAGAATAGCCAACAGTTAATTTATTAGAAATGGTATTGCTGATTTTACTGTTCAATTCCAGCATTCCGATATTAAAATTATTATTAATCGTGTAACCTGCACCAAAAAACGGCAGAGAACCAGGACCAGCACCACGCGTCGATCCGACACCTACTTTATCATTAATAATTCCTCCTGCACTATTAGGAGGTTGATTTTTGGATGATTTAAGATAAAAATACTTCGCACTTAAAGTATTATTCTTATTAATATTCCAATCTAACTTTACAGTGATTTTATCACTCTGTGTCTTATAGCTGTAATTCTCATAAGCACCCGGATCATAACCATATCTGGATTTTAAGGTATTGGCAATATCATCTAAAACTGACGCACTCGCTTTTGAAACTGTTCCTCCACTTAAACCAGGTCTTGAAGCAACAAATGTAGTACCCGGATTACTGATCCTTTCCTGCTCACCCGATACAAAAAAGAATAATTTGTTTTTAATAACCGGCCCTCCTATACTCAGTCCCCTGGTATTGTAATCAAAAGGAACCTGAGTCACTTCAGAAGTACCTGCTTTATATCCAGTTAAACCAGTTCCGCGGCCGTAATAATAAACAGACCCTTTAATATCATTTGTACCTGATTTGATAACCGTATTTACACCCGCACCAGTGAAAAATCCCTGGCGTACATCATAAGGGGCCAGATCTACCTGTATCTGATCGATTGCATCCAAAGAGATCGGCTGTGAATTTGCCTGTCCTCCCAGCGTACCCGAAAGGCCAAAAGAGTTGTTAAATAAAGCACCATCAACCGTAATATTGTTAAAAGTACTGCTCCTTCCTCCAAAGCTCATCGCACTGGTTGTACTTGCAGATGGAGTTAATTTAGTAAAATCTGCCAAAGATCTGTTAATCGTTGGTAAAGCATCAATCTGTGCCCGGGTAATCGTTTCCCTTGCACCAGTACGTGAAGAGTTCATTACTTTACCCTGTGTACCCACCACCTTTACCTCTTTCAGATCAGTAGCATTGTCATCCATTTTAACATTAATTGCCTGATCCTGTCCAATAGAAAGCGTCAGATTATCCTGAACATAGGGTTTGAAACCGATATAAGATATTTTTAAAGTATATGGGCCACCGATTTTAACATTAATCAAATTGTAACGTCCATTACCGCGGGTCTCCACCGCATAAACTGTTCCCGTGGGTACATGTGTTAATACTACAGTTGCCCCAGGTATCGGCGCTTTTCCGTCAGTGACCACTCCGTTGACAGAAGCAGTCGTTACGCCTTGCGCAAAAACAGAGTTTCCGGCCCAGACTAAGGTCAGCAGCATTAATAATAAAAATAGATTTTTTTTCATATAGATAGTTTTGTTTTGAATTAAACCTGCACAAGGCTGTGCTGAATTAGATTGAACCTAAAGCTTATGCAGATTCTTATTTGGTTAAATGTTTTAGCTTTCTGAATTAAAAGCAGCACGAAGGTAAATGTCGTGCATTAAGTCAAGGTTAACAACATGTTAACTACTTAAAATCAGGACAAAACAACTCAGGGTTCAGAATTATTATCAAAAAAAAAACTCCGGAGCAGGGCTCCGGAGTTTTTCAATCCTTTATAAGATATTAGTTTTTATGTTTTTTATCCACATTAGGTAAATCATCACCTTTAGGCCCTGTGTTTTTTAATTTAACCAATGAATCAAGTCCAATAGCCATTCGGTTATGCTGTTGCAATACAGGCAAGATCTTCAAAGCAAAAGACTTTAATTCAGCATGATCAAATCTGCTTGCCCCATTAAATAAATCAATAGTTTTAGCATGATCATTCACCATCATGTCCATATAATTCTGATCATATTCATTACCCATCATCTGCTTCATCGCATCCAGATGACTTTGTTCTGCTGAGGGTAATGCGCCAGGCAACTTAATTCCCATACCAGAAGCCAGGGTTTGCAATTCATTATTTGCCTGCGTATGATCGTTGATCATTTGTTTAGCAAATTCTTTTACCTGGTTAAGTTTCGTTTTTTGGAGTGTCAGATTACCGGCTTCAACTTCCATCAGTCCACCTATTGCAGCCTGTTCCATAAATGAAGCCTCTTCAGGCTTCAGCTTTGATGAATGATTTTGCTTTTCATCAGCAGTATGCGTATTCAATACCGTATCAGCTGATAACGTTGATGTGCCCTGGCCTTCATTTTTAGCAGACTGGTTACAAGCCTGTAGTACAAATGCTGTACAGACACTTAAAATAATTGTCTTTTTATAATTCATCCTGTTATTTTTTTATTTCTATCCTGTAAACAGAAAAACAACAAGTACCTTATGAAATGGTTTTTCTTAAATAAAAAGACTATTTAGTCATCAGACCGGAGATAATATTAATACTTAAAGCAACGATGACTGTATTAAAAGCAAAAGAGACTAAACTGTGCATTAAAGCAAGACGGCGGATTCTTCTGGAACTGATTTCAACATCAGAAACCTGGAAGGTCATACCGATAACGAAAGAGAAATAAGTAAAATCAAGATAGTCGGGAGTTCTCTCTTCCGGAAATTCCAAACCTTCTTTGTACTTAGAGGGATCTTCCTCTTTTACTACAGCATCAGATTTTTTTGCAGCTGTTCCATCCTTAACGGATTTAGCTGCTTTTTTCTCCTTAGACTCGTAATAAAGATGTGCATACCTGAATACAAAAATAGTATGGACTAATGCCCATGCACACATTACAGCTGCTATTGATAATAAAATATGTAAGGTAAGTGCCGGTCCTGTAAGATGCTGAGTTGATTTTAGCAAAAGAACCACAACAAAAAGACTCATTAATGCGGCCACCAATACGAACATAAAAATAAGGGTGCGGTTATTATCCTGTACTTTTGAAATCTTCTTCATTTCAAGCGGATGTACAGTAAAAATCGTTGCCCATGAAAGACCTAACTGGGTTACCGCATAACCAATCCACACTAAAATGAATTGTGTTGAGGCCGTCATCTTTCCATAACATAACCCAAACACAAGCAAAGCTACAATTAATGACAGGTACAATTTATGATGAGCGTCTAGCCTGGATATATTCATGAAGATGTGAAGCTGATAAATGATTTTAATTGACTACACAATTGTAATCAAATTAAAAATAAAAGCAGCAAGGATATTGCTGCTTTTATTTGATCACACACCACGAAGCTTGTTAAATTTCAACCGATAAATCTTAAACAGCTTTCCGCATAAAATTATCACTGTGCATCTTTAAACTTTTTTTAAGAAGCTGTCTTGCAATATGTATTCTTGTTTTAACCGTACCGATTGGAATTTCCAGCTGCTCGGCAATTTCATGATATTTAAAACCTTCAAAATATTTGAGAAAAGGAATATAATACTCAGGTTGTAGTTTTGAAAGTGCTTTATAAATGTCTTCCATAATAAACTTCCCATCGCTATCATTTACCGAGGCACTGAAATGTAATTTATCAGAAGTGATCTCATCAGTCACTGTCATGATAGAATTAGTTTTTGTTGCCCTTCGGTAATTATTAATAAAGGTATTTTTCATTATGGTATACAACCAGGCTTTAAAATTTGTCCCCTCCTTAAAATGGTTGGAATAATTAATGGCTTTTAACATAGTATCCTGTACCAAATCATTCGCATCTTCCATATCTCTGGTAAAAGAAATAGCAAATGATTGTAAAGAATCCTTGTAACTGTAAAGTCGAAAATTAAAGTCGTTGCTACTCATAGTGTTTATGTTTTTCTGATTATATATAAACACAAATACAAAGTGCATACCAATTATTGGCATCTTTAGCTGACAGTTGACTGACACAGGCGAAAAATGAAGTTATATTTCAATTAATACATTTATATATGTAATAATATTTATACCAAAAGACACATGTCCCAAAAACCATACACATTTGTCTAAATTATTAAGAATTATATTAGACAAATGGATCAAAAACACCTCAGTATCAATTTTAAACTATAATCACTTAATTTGAACGATTTAGAGTCAAGTCATAAACTTGTGGAGCAGGCTCTTTTTTCAGGATAAATTTTGACACGCTAAACAGAAAGTCTTTGATTTCACGGATGCCGTTATGCCTCTGGCAGTTGCGCTGAAAGCTTTCAATTTGCATGGGAATGACTCAGCCGAAACAAGGCCGGGCTGTTAGTAAATAAATTCAAAATAGCTTAATAATAGATCTATATCGGCCGGGTACTGCCCGGGTACTGTCCGGGTACTGTCCGGGTACTCGTTAGGGTAAGTCCAAGGTAAGAGTACCCTGAGTCCATGGCAAGTCCAAGTCAAAACAACTAGTTGAAACAACATGGACTTGCCATGCTTAAAGCCTGTTCTCAACCTGGTGTCATCCCGACCACCACTCAGGCACAACCAAACCATAACTAGTTGAAGATTAATGAAATTATAATTTTCCCTTTGACTAACCTATAGACAACAGCGGACAATTGCAGACAGCTGCGGACAATTACGGACATTTTTTACGCATCAGGATAATCTTTAGCGCTAATAGCCTACATTGGTGGAAAGGCATTTATTTATTATGGGAAATTTAACGGGTAAATTTTCAAAGGGAATCCTGGGCGATTTCATTTTTAAAGCAGCAGTTTGGAGTACAGGTTGTTTCAAAAGTTCTGTAAGGGGCACAATGAAACAATCAATGGAAACCCAAAGGCATCAGAGAACTTTCGTAAAAGTAGCAAGCCTGTAAAAATCAGGAAGTAATTAGCTTATTAAAGAATCGTAACCATTTGCTTTGAACTAAGAAAATATCAAACCCAAAATTTGAAATTTAATCTCTAATCCACAAGTTTATGATTTGATCCTATTTAAGAGGCGAAAGCAGAAACGCTATAAATAACTAAAGGGGAACCTAGATTCCCCTTTAGTATATCAAACACACCAATTTGAGGGCTTAGTTTAAAAAAGTACAAAGTCAAACCTTAATTAAACCGAGCTTACCGATAAAGCTAAGGAAGAGTTTTTGATCTTAAAATATTTTTACGTCAACAAGTCATTGACCTACGCCAACAACAACATCTGGTCATTTTTCAGCTGCTATTTAATCTATTTTAAGGGACAAACAATCAATTCGGAAACCCCTAAAACTAAGATACTCCAGGTCATCCAACCTGGAGTATCAACAAAACAAAACTTAGATCTAACCAAAATCAAGTACCGTGTGCAATCCTAAAGATTGCAATTGACGTCATGGGCGGATTCGAACCGCCGTTAAGGGTTTTGCAGACCCACACCTCACCACTCGGCCACATGACTATTTTGAGAGAAAAGCAAGACTAATCTTCTTTTTTATACCTTGTAAATCCTTACAATTCTTTCTTTCTGATAGCAAATATAATAATGTCTACTTAAATAGTAGAATTTATTTGAAATATTTTTATTCTTTCTCATATTTTAAGCATCCGGCAGAAAGCCTTATATTTATCGGCTACACTATGGCCGACATCCCCAACCTATTTGAAACTGCTAAAAACCCCTCTGACACCTATATAATCGCTGATTTTAAGCCTATCCTTTTCAATACTGTTTTTATATTAAAACACAGTTCTGCTCAGGCCGACACCACAGCTCCAGATTATTTTAATCTTGCACCCCAGCACATTTCTATAGGTTATGCCTCTTTTATAAATAATAACACTGCTATTAAGTTTCCGCAAGTCGATGTGCGGCTTCATCAAAACGACTTAATTTTGTCCTGCCGCTGCCCTGCCCTTAAAAGCAGACTATGTGAACACCAGATGCAGGTACTCTTTAACCTCATCGAACGACCAGAACTCCGTGTCTTCTTTGATCAGCAGCTCAGACATGAAAAAATAAGAGCATTTGCAACTGCCTATGGACTGGAGAACGAAAGCCCTGACGATTTGTTCACTCTTGAATACGCCAATAAAAAATTTGAGATCATTCCCGTCATTAAAGACCTCCTTCCTATTACAAAGGAGAGCAATACGCTACTTAAGGAACTTCTTTTACCAAAACCCGGGCTTCCATTCTTAAAACATAACCCAGTAGAAGAAGACACCAATAAAATCCTGGTTTTAAAACAACACCGCTATTACTCACATTTCCAGGCCGACTTGCTGGAATGCACCTTAACAGCGACCGGTAAAATAAAAAACCCATTGAAGCAATTGAATGCGATGGATTACATATGGGCAACAGAGAATCCAGAAGAACTAAAATTCTATACTGCAATCTCCAAATTCCAGCAGAATTATGAAACCGCTCAGGCGGAGGCCGATATTAATGGCTTGAAGGCCCTCGTCAAAAATCCTCTTGAATTAGACGTTTTTTACCACGACCCAAAGATCTCCCCTAACCTGACTATCAGTTCGGTCATTCCTGTCAAACTCAAAAGCCTTCAACTGGATATTCGTCTGGCTGTAAACCTAACCAATGGCTTCTATACCATTTCAGGTGAATTGATTTTAGACAATAAAGCTTACGACCTTAAGCTGCTTAACATAAAATTCAGCTACTTTATCTTTTACAACGGCACCCTGTACCTCATCGATAACCCGGATTTCCTGAGAGTTGTTGACTTCTTCAGGCAGAACAACAATCATCTGGTGATCCACGAATCAAAATATGCGGAATTCAAAGAAGACATCCTTTCCAAACTGGAAAACAAAATCCATATCAATTACTCCTACCTGAAACCCGCTACCCACGAACAATTAAAAGAAACCCACTTTGATCAGTCCACAGAAAAGATAATTTATCTCTCAGACTCTGAAAATTACGTTTTAATTACTCCCGTGATGAAATATGGCAACGTTGAGGTTCCCGTCCTGTCCAGAAAGCAAATCCATGCCGCAGATCATGCCGGCAATATATTTACCGTAACCCGGGATGAACAAGAAGAGCTACAATTTATCTCTTCCATGACCCATCAGCATCCCCACTTTGAAGAGCAGCTCGACAAAGACTGCTTTTACCTGCATAAAAAACGTTTCCTGGACGAAGGATGGTTCCTGGCCGCTTTTGAAGAATGGCATCAGCAGAACATCACCATCTTAGGCTTCAACCAGCTTAAAGGCAATCACGTGAACCCTAACAAGGCAAAAATAACCATAGCGGTCAACAGTGGCCTCAACTGGTTTGATACCGCATTTGAAGTCGCGTTCGGCAACCAGAAAGTGCCGCTCAAACACCTGCACAGATCAATCAGGAACAAAAGCAAATTTGTAAAACTCGGTGACGGCACCATGGGCCTGCTCCCTCAGGAATGGATTGACCGCCTGACTAAATACTTCAATGCCGGAGAAGTCGTAGACGAATCCATCCGCACTCCAAAAGTAAACTTCACAGAAATCACAGACCTTTACGAAGACGAAGTATTATCTGCAGAAGTTAAACTCGAATTATCTGCCTACAAAGCAAAAATTGCTGACTTTAAGAACATCAAAAAAGTAGAAATTCCAGCTGCCCTGAACGCCACCCTGCGTGACTACCAGAAAGAAGGCCTGAACTGGCTGAACTTCCTCGATGAATTTAATTTCGGTGGCTGCCTGGCAGACGACATGGGTTTGGGTAAAACCATTCAGATCATTGCATTCATACTTTCTCAGCGCAACAAAGGCCACCAAAATACTAACCTCATTGTCGTGCCCACCACCCTGATCTTTAACTGGCAGGCAGAAATAGCAAAATTTGCCCCTGACCTTAAAATCCACACCATTTATGGCGCAGACCGGATAAAAGATCACGAAGACTTCAGCAACTATGAAATCATTCTGACCTCTTACGGAACCCTGCTCTACGACATCAGCTGGCTTAAAAACTACTTCTTTAATTACATCTTCCTGGATGAATCCCAGACTATAAAAAACCCCGATTCCCTGCGTTACAGCGCAGTTCGTCTGCTGCAATCCAGAAATAAAATAGCTATAACCGGCACCCCGATAGAAAATAACACCTTTGACCTTTACGGACAACTCTCTTTTGCCTGTCCCGGACTACTCGGCAGCAAACAATACTTCAGGGATCATTACTCCTCCCCGATAGATAAATTCAAAGACACCAGGGCCGCAACCAACCTCAAAAAAAAGGTAAGTCCCTTTATCCTGCGCAGAACAAAAAAAGAAGTCGCCTCAGAACTCCCGGACAAAACCGAGATGGTGATCTACTGTGAAATGGGAACCACTCAAAAAAATGCCTACGATGCCTGCAAAAACGAATACAAGAAATTCCTGCTATCCGAAAAAGACGATCACGCAGAAAAGCACACCCTGCATATCCTCAAAGGCTTAACCCAGCTCAGACAGATCTGCAACTCTCCAGCGCTGCTGAAAGACAATCTCCTTCACGGTGCTACCTCTTCTAAAATCACGACGCTGATGGAAGAAATAGACAGTCATTCACCCCAGCATAAAATCCTGGTATTCTCACAATTCGTGACCATGCTGGACCTGATCAAAAAAGAACTGGAACACAAGGAAATACCCTTTGAATACCTCAGTGGAAAAACGACAAACAGAGAAAAGAAAGTAGAAAACTTCCAGCAGAACGACAACATACGTGTTTTCCTGATCAGTCTGAAAGCTGGCGGAACCGGCCTAAACCTTACACAGGCAGACTACGTATACCTCGTAGACCCCTGGTGGAACCCCGCTGTAGAAAACCAGGCCATTGACCGCTGTTACCGTATCGGTCAGAAAAAAAACGTAGTGGCTATCAGATTAATCTGTCCAGACACCATCGAAGAAAAGATCATGAAACTTCAGGAGACAAAAAAGGAACTCGTTAACGACATCATACAAACCGATACCTCCCTATTAAAGTCACTATCAAAAGCTGACCTTATCGAACTATTCAGCTAATCCCAGTAATCCTGAAAGCTATCCAGAGGGTACCTAACATTTTATTTTCCAACAAGCAATCCTAATAACAATCCAACAAGTAAACCAATAACAATCCAACAAGTAAACCAATAACAATCCAACAAGTAAACCAATAACAATCCAACAAGTAATCCTAATAACAATCCAACAAGCAATCCTAATAACAATCCAACAAGCAATCCTAATAACAATCCAACAAGCAAACCAGTAACAATCCAACAAGTAAACCAATAACAATCCAACAAGTAAACCAGTAACAATCCAACAAGTAAACCAGTAACAATCCAACAAGTAAACCAGTAACAATCAAATCGTTAGTTTAGAGAAATAAAAAAAGCCATATATGTGTTTTCCAGACCTAATTCCCGTTCGGGGAATTCCAGTCGGAAAACACATATATGGCTTTTTTTATTTCCCTTTTACAAAACCCTTTACACAGCAGTAAACTTATACGTTAACCCTTCCCCTTCACTAGAAAACGCCAACCCATACTCCCCCCCATCCTCACTCACATAAACCTTTCCCTGCGCAAAACCAGGCAACCCCTTCTTACTCACCTGTTCAAAATAACTCTGAAAATCCTGCTTCAGCCCCTCCTCACTCTTCGGCCCGCTTGCAAGCGTCTGTTCAGGAAGCGAAGACGACCTCATCTTATCCAACCCTAACATCATAATATCAAAATACCACGAATCTGTCAACTTCATAGCCTCGATAGCTAACCCATCTACAAACCCCAGTAAATTATGTCTGAAACTCGTTCCCTCATCCATAAAAAACCTTAACCCCGTAGACTTCGTCCACTCCGCACGCTCTCCCACATCCCCATTACCACTCACCCCGTAAAAAGCTACCAAATACTCCAGCGACCCCGTTACAATCTTCTCCTCATGATTTATATTTTCATCCAGCACCTGCTGAGAAACACTGCTCATTAACCTGTCAAAATACGTAGAATCCCCAGTAAAGCTCATTCCGGAAATCTTCACCCCTGGTAAACCACCACAACCCCTTCGGGCCAGGATTCCACTCTTATAAATTTTTATATTCAGTGCCTCTTCCGTTCCAGACTTCACTGTAATTAATACCTGCTCAACCTCAGACTTATCCATTTTCAAATAAAATAAATTATAACAAGCAAACCGCCCGATCCGCGAAATTACAATTAAAATTTAGCTATCGCAGTTAAATTAGTAGACTGGCAAGCATTAAACACCCCCAAAGCACCACCAGAAATATTGCTCAGCGGATTTGCAGGATTATCAGTCTCCTGCCCGATTGTTGCATTTAAAGTCCTGTAATAATCATAAGTCCCCTTATCAATACACTGTAACTCCACCCGCATTAAATCACCATTATTGATCAGCGGATTACCAAACTTCTTATCCGTCTCATAATAAAGCTCATTATCGAAAGTCCTGCCATCCGTCGCATCATCATTGCGTACAAAAGAACCCTTTACCAACACACTGTTTACCCACTGTCTGATTCTGTAATAATTCCCCTTACCCACCGGATCAGTAAACACAGGCACCATAAAAATCTTGTCCTTATCCAGCTCAAAATGCTTCGCATAAAGCTTATCCACCTTAACCGCCTTCAAAGGAATCGTTGAAGTTGCCACATAAGTCTTACCACTCAACTTTACAGTCATCTGGTAAGTATGTCCAGCTATCCCCTGCAACGCACTCGTCGCATAAACACCAGCACTCTTATTCGTTAAATTTTCAGTAACCCCAGAAGTTAAATCCTTAATTTCGACTACCGCATCATTGCGGCCTACAAAATTATTATCACCACTAAAATCTTTTGTTTCCGAAACACTCACCTGATAAGGACCTGCATTTGCAGTAACCTCACCCTCAATCACAATTTGTATAGCCGAACCATCCAGCTTTATATCAATCACTTTTTCACAAGCACTGAAAATAAACGGTAATATCAATAAACAGAAAACACTAATACTGCGTCTCATCATTTTAAAATTTAAAGTTGTAAGAAAAAGAAGGAACGAACCTGAATAAAGAAGTCTGTACAGCCTGTGTACGAGAACGATCATCAGGATTATCACGGAAAGTAATCGCATAAGCATTCTCACGCCCATACGCATTATACAACCCAAAAGCCAGCTCAGAAGAGAAATTCTTACGCTCCTTTAACTTGCAAGTCGCACTCAGATCCAGCCTGTGGTAAGCAGGCATCCGGTAAGCATTACGCTGCGTATACAAGAAAACCACCTGATTATCCGAATAATACTTGCCACTCGGAAAAGAAACCGCGTTGCCCGTATAATAAACAAAAGTTGCCGAAAGCGACCACTTCTTATTCACCTCATACATTCCCACAACAGAAAGATCATGCGTTCTATCCTGTCTGGCAGCATACCAATCCCCATCATTAATCCCATCGATCATTTTTTCCGAACGAGACAAAGTATAACCAATCCAGCCCGTCAAACGGCCCGTCTTTTTACGCAATAACAACTCAATCCCATAAGCCCTGCCCTTACCAAATAAAAGCTGAGGCTCAATCGGATCATTACTTCTGATATTCGCCCCATCCCTGTAATCCACCTGGTTGTTCATCACCTTATAATAAGTTTCCGCACTAAACTCAAAAGCATTATCCTTCAGATTACGGAAATAACCCAGAGAAACCTGATCAGAAGTTTCCGGTTTGATAATATTATTTGTTGCTACCCACTTATCAGTCGGGCTGCTCGTTGCAGAATTTGACAACTGGTGTAAAGACTGCGTATTTCTCGCATAAGCAGCCTTGAAAGAAGAAACTGAATTCAGCTGATAAGCCGCAGAAAACCTCGGTTCTACATTTAAATAAGTCTTTACAATTTTGCCCTTATCATAATGAAGCGTGTCTGCGATTCCGCCAGCAGCATTCAGCGTATAAAACTTATTATCACCACCTAAAACTGAGAAAGCACTTACACGTACCCCATACTCAACCTTCAAACGATCAGAAGCCTTCCACTCATTGCTCGCATAAGCAGCATTTTCCCAACTATGTGTATAAGGCTGGCTCTCCAAAGTAAAATCACCACTATACTCACCCGGTTTAATCGTATGGTAAATAGAATTTACCCCAAACTTCCATGTATTATTAGTATTCGGATAGAAACTGAATTCCTCCTTTAAATTCCAATCCTTGATCTGGGAAGTAATTTTTCCATTGAACGAAGAAGAATTGGTCAAATCAATATTATAACGATAATCACTATAAATCAATGAAGTATTAGAAAACAACTTAGGGCTGAACTGGTGATTCCACCTTAAAGTAGCCGTTTTATTTCCCCAGTCCAGGCCAAATAACCCACCAAGACCTAACTTATCCTGTCCAAGATAACCAGACAAGAAAACCTTATCATTTTCACCAAACTGGTAATTAGCTTTCAGATTTAAATCATAAAAGTACAAAGCACTCTTTTTGATAACCGTGTCACTGCTCGCTTTTAAAAAAGCATCTACATAAGTACGTCTGGCACTAATTAAAAAAGAACCCTTGTTCTTTACAATAGGCCCTTCAACAGTCAGCCTTGAAGCGATAATTCCAATTCCGCCATTCACACTCAGCTTCTGGTTATTTCCCTCATTCATCTTCACGTCCATCACCGAAGACAAACGTCCGCCATACTGCGCAGGCGTATTTCCCTTATATAAGGTTACATCCTTGATCGCATCCGAATTGAACGTAGAAAAGAAACCCAGTAAATGGGAAGGATTATAAACAATAGCCTCGTCCAGTAAAATCAAATTCTGATCCGCAGCGCCACCCCGTACAAAGAAGCCGCTGTTTCCTTCACCCGCCGATTTCACACCCGGTAAAAGTTGTACAACCTTAATCAGATCCCGTTCCCCAAAAAGAACAGGGACCCTGTCAATCTCTTTCATGCTGAGTTTTTCAACCCCCATTTTTGCCGAACGAACATGTTCATCCTTAGGCGCTGCCGAGATCACTACTTCAGAAAGATTGTTATCCTGAGGTACCAAAGAAATTTTAAGCTGTATATTTTTGTCGAGGGTAATTGTTCTGGTGTCCACAACATAACCCACAGAACCGATCAGTAATTTATAAAGCCCGCTTTGTGTAGTCAGGGAAAAAAAACCGTATTCATTGGAAGTTGTGGAGACATTGGACGTTCCCTCCACTCTGATTGTCGTGCCAATTAATTGTTCACCCGTCTGGGCATCTTTTACATAACCGCTAATGGTATGTTTCGTTTGCGCGCTGATCTTAAAAGTAGTTAGAAAAATCAGCAAAGGTATAAGGTACAGTGCTTTTATAGTCATTTAATTTAAACGGTTTCTGGAAATATGCGCTAAACTAAATAAAATTGCATGCAGAACTTGTTAAATCTGCAAATAAATATTTCCTATTTGTTAAATACCATCTTAAAGCATCGTGAATTCAAGTACCGCTACATCGGCCAGAATGATCTGGTCACCCGTTTTTAAAGTATAACCAATTTGCGTTGAATTTAACTTATGTGTAGTTTCATCCTTCGCCGCTCTTACTTTAGTTTTATTTCCCGGAGGAACACCGCCCTCATCAGCATATAACTTAAAACAACCCTGCTGCTGGTCCCATTCCAGATGCGCATGCTGTCTGCTGATATATTTATTACTCTCCTGAAACTCTGCCGGAAAAGCGATCGTATTGATTCTGAAACTGCCATCGCTTCCCTGAACATTACTTTCTCTGCCCATGTTAATCCTGCCCGTTCCCGCCTCAATCTCATAAACCTCCTGTTCAGCCCGGCCGGTCACTAACTTTAAACTTGCCTTTAGGCTAACTGCGGCAATAACCGGAGTACCAGAACTCTTCAATACCAACCCAACTTTCAGCTGTGCACGCTGAATAACCCCTTCAGGGAACTCATTTACATAATGTACCATTAACTTCCAGCCTTCAGGAAGATCCAATGCAAAATTATCAGCAATACGCTGCACCTCCTCCTGAAACTTTTCAGGCGCAGCACTATATAAAGCAGTCTCATAGCTGAACAATTCTTCAGTCTTTACGCTTACAAAAAGTTCCAGTGCTTTTAAATACTTTCCTTCTCCGCCATCCAGCTGCTGCAATTCCTCTTTAATAAACTGAAAAATCTCTTCCCTTAAACCCTTCGCATCCAAAGGCGCATTCTCTTTATTCTTCTTAAAAAAATCAAACATCTTTCTCTAATTAATTTATACTTTTCATATATCCCTTACGCACCAGCAAAGGAATTACTGTTTCTGCAGCGACCCTTACCGCCTCCGAAGAACCCCTTGTTGCTTCAACCCGGATACAAACAACCGTATAACCCGCTTCAGCTGCCTTAGGCGCAAAAAACACATACCAGCCATCATTGACTTTCTTCTTTTTAATAATCCGCTCAGGCGTACCCGTTTTACCTGCAACAGCAATTCCAAATACCCCGGCCTTGCGCGCACTCTGTTCAACCATATACTGCTTTAACAAAGCCGCAGCCTCAGGATTTTTAGCCAATACCACCCCATCCTTCTCTTTAATGGTCGAATCCGCCAATTTCAAAACATAACGGTTAGGAACTAAAATCCCGCCATTCGCAATAGCCGAACCTAAACGGGCCATAGCAGCAGGTGTAGAAATCAATTCCCCCTGTCCCCAGGCCATACCAGAAATACCCGTTGCCCGGTTTCTGTAAATATTATCCGGATTATAAGCGCTGCTGAATTCGGTTTTGCGCCATAAGTCAAGCCAGCGTTGTTCCTGTTCCTCATTTACAGATTTGCGGCCATAATAATAACCACCAACCCCATGCAAAAACATACCCGTTTTCAAATACAGTTCTCCCATTTGCTCTTGCAAATGCTGCTGATTCGCCAGCTTGATAAAGTAAACATTATTCGATTTCACAATAGCCTGTTCCATATCAATCAGACCAGTTTCATCCGGCTCAGCACCACGGGTACGGATTCTTTCATTCGCTTTGACCAGGTAAGTTTGCTGCGCAGCAGCCAAGCCTAACTTATTAAAACCAGCCATTGCCGTCAATAACTTGGCTGTAGAACCGGGTTGAGTGGCAATTGCGAAACCCGGATCTGCCGTAGTTGTCCAGGCATCCAGTTTATTCTGATCTGAAAGGCTCATCGTCAACTGCTCCCAATTCTTAACAGCAGGCAAAGGAAAAGCCGCCGAAGCCAGTACATCGCCCGTATTAGAGGACATGACTACTACAGAAACCCTGTTTTTGCTCAACTTAGGGTCATTAGCCAAACCAGCCTGCAAATGCGTCTGTAAACTCGCATCCACACTTAATCTCACTTCGCGGTTACGCTTTTTAAAAGTCTGGATTTCTGTACTGTCCAAACCAGAAATCAATAAGGCAGTCAAGGCCGAATAATCCTTTTTAAGTACCGTCATTTCCTTTGGCCCTCTTGGCAAAAAACGATCCTCCTTATAACGCGAAGCGATCATGGTATAACTTGTCAGGGGCATTTTAAAACCCCTTAACTCTGCTGCATGCTCATACTCCGCAAAATATCCGTTGATACCACCACTAAACACACCAGTATTTGCATCGCCCGTCCAAAAGAACATTTGCTCTTCAAAAGGATAATAACGCGTCACCCTTTTATGCCTTGCAGAATCCAGTTTATAATCAACCGCACCCGCCTCACGCAATTCCTGCATTTGCTTTTTCACCAATTCGGGATCACTCGTTGCTAAAATAAGTCCCGAACGATCATATATAGTTCCCGCTTCCAGTTTTTTCATTAATATTCCTATCCGGGGGTTATAACTAAACATCCGGCTTCCGCTTTTATCAGCCACTAAAGCAGGCTTGACTACCCATGCAGGTGTATTAAAGCTATAACGGGAAACATTAATCACTAACAATAAGATAGCCGCACAAGCCGCTAATAAAGCCGGAACCAGGTTTTTATCCTGTTGCGCGGTCAAATATTTCATTTGTACAGCCGTTCCCCTCACCGAAGAAGCTGATAATAAAAATCCTGCAGCGACCAGGTTAATCACCAGAGAAGACCCGCCGTAACTCTCAAAAGGAAGCGATACCCCAGATAAAGGCAGTGCGCCAATCGACCCTCCGGCAATCAGTAAAAACTGGATGAAAGTACAAATCCCGATCCCTGCACAAATATAAAACAAGAATGGAGTTCCAGTCCGCCTGCCAATAATAATCGAGCGATGTAAATAGATTAAAAACAAGATGAAAATACAGGTAATCCCAGTCCAGCCAAACTCTTCCCCAATTGCAGGGAGAATCATATCTGTATGCGCCTCAGGGATGGTTTTCGCAAAACCCTCACCTGTTCCCTGTCCGGTGACTCCGCCAGTGGCAATACCCCAAAGACCATTTGCAACCTGATCGCCTCCATAAACTTCATTATTCCACGCATCCTGCCAGATTGCTTTTCTATCAGTCAAACGCGCTACCGGCCCTGGAACAATCTTGTCCAGATAAGGGATCTTATCAATCGTTAAAAAGGCCGTAATCACGATTAGCGCCATCACCGCCGACTCGCTCATAGACTTGCGTTTCAACACATGATATAACGCTAAAACAGCAAAAGTAATCAAAGCATCCAGCCAGACATTCTCTACAAACCAGGCCACCAGTACATACAGCAGCACAAATGCAGCCATTTCCATAAAGTCGCCTCTTGAAAAAGAGAAAAGCAGGATAAAAGTAAAACAGATAACAATTGCCGGCCCAAGATCACCTAACAATAAAAACAAGAACAGCGTAAATAAAATGGCTGCCAAGGCAAAAGAGAAAAATGACCAGCGCTTTTTCCAGCTCGAATACGTAGCAATAAACTGTTCATTCTGCGCAAAGAAACCCGCCAAAAACAATACTACAATATATTTAACCACTTCACTCGGCTGTACACCCAGCAAATTCACTTTAACACCACTACCCTCCGGTCCACCACCAAATAATAAAGTACCTGCTAAAAGCATGATCGCTAACGCAATCCACGGCCATCCATTTGCAGCAGAACGATCTTTAAAAACCAGTAAACGGTATAGATCAGAATCAGCCGTAAAGCGTTTGATATTTAAGAACAATAACACACTTAAACCAGCAACTCCAAAATATAAGAACCACAAAGAATCAACAGCAAGGAAACGATCCCTCACCGGGTCTTGCAAACTAAGTAAAGTCAGAAAAGACAGCCCGGTCAACAACATCAAAAGCGGCAAAATCAATTGATCAGCCTCCGGAAATTTAAAAGACAGCAGCAAATGTATCAGCACAAAAGCCAGCAGAAAACCACCCGCCACGCACCAATATCCAACCTTAAACTGTTCTGGCGTACGTACAATTAATGCCCCATCATTTTTCAGCAGTGTAAATTCACGCGAAGAAAGTAATCTGACCATGTGCGGCGATTCACTAAAATTAAGCCGTTTGGAACCATTGAGCTCCTGCACCCCTTTAACCTGCCCAAATTCAGCACCTGGCTTTAAAGGAATTACTTCATAAGCCTTTCCTTCCGGTAATTGCGTAAAAGAATATTCACCAGACGCATCTGTACGCGCATAAGCCCTGAATGATTTAGCTTCTAAACTATCCGCAGGAAGAACAGTTGATAAACGTACCAGGACCCCGGCCACTACATCCCCTTTATGTTCAATCCTACCTTTAATCACCCCATTGCCCATCCCTAAAGACTTAACCGCAGGCATAGCCGGGGCATTATTTTTTTCCTGCACAAAACGAACTTCGTCATCCCCTGTAAACCCAAGCAGTGATCTTGATACCGCTACGCGTTTCTTAAAAGCAGATCCACCATTACGATCAGCCTCATCTGCCAGTACATTAAACTTCCGTTTATTCAGATCACCAACATTGGTAAAAGACAAACCTTTTGCTTCTTGTGCAGCAATAGAATTGCTAATAACCTCTACATCAAGCGGATCTTCCAGATAATAGCCTTTTGTCAATAATCCCTGAACAGCCTTAGCAGGTTCAGGTGCATTTAAATTCACCACCGTTCCATCTTTCAGGCGCTGGTCAACATCCTTTATCCGTCCCTGCAATACGCCAAATAACCTGACGAAAAGCACCACCAGTAAAATAGCGATCAGCCCTAAAAACAGGCGTTCCTGCCCTCTCCCTTTAGCTTCAGTATCTCTTTTATCCATAATTATTTCTTAGCCAGTGAATCAGCTGCATAATTCCGCTTGGACAACCTGCCATTTACATAATACTGGTCTGGAAAAACAAACCTGACCTCCAAAGGATAATTAACTTTATTAAAACGTATATTTTTCAAATCCAGCGTATTATTATAGCACACTACCCCTGTTTCAAAATTCTCCAGTACCAGCTGATCTATCTTCACATACTTACATTTTGGAGAGAGAATCAACGCAGGTCCCTTGTAAGCCGGGTCACTTTGAAAAACAATATTTCCTTTAGTCTTCAGGATAAGCGTATCCCTGTCAACCATTAACGCCTGGCTCAAACGAACCGGGACTTTAAACACTGTATCTGAAAGTAATAATGTATCCCCTTTCAAACTTAAGAGCATATCGCCGATCTTTTTTTCCTGAGGATTTAATCCTGGTTTGATAGGCGTAACTAAAACCGTTCCCGGCTGCTCCAATTTTGTTCCTTCAGCAGTATGGTATAAAAATAACCAGATTGTAGTTCCTAAAAACAACAAACACAAAGCAGACAGTAAAAAAATCAATCCTTTACCCCGCTTCTGCTGCACCCTATTTTCTTCAGGCAAAGGGTTAGCCGCTTTCTTTAAAGGCACAGCAGACGGTTCAGCTGCAGAAAAAGGCTCCGGAGCTACAGCACGCTTAACAGGCTCCGATTTCGAAAACTCATAAGATGCTCTTACCTTATCATTTTTTGCCAGTACCACTGTTACATTATCCTTACCACCAGCCAGGTTTGCTTCCTCCACTAAACGCGCACCCTTTATCGCAAGCGTCTCCGGTCCGTTCAACACAGCCGTAATCAATGCCGCATCTACCATATCCGTTAAGCCATCACTGCAAAGCAAGATCAGATCGTCCGGTAAAAAAGGAGAAGAACCTGTTTCAAAATAAGCATCGGTCATTCCTTCACGACTTGTTAACCCCAAAGCCTGGTTAATCTGGTTCCGCTTAGGATGCTGCATCGCCGCTTCTTCAGTCAGCCTGCCGGAATCTTCCAGAAAACCTACAAAAGACTGATCATGTGAAATTTTGACCAGCGAATGATCGCGGAACAAATACAACCTGGTATCCCCCACATGTACATAATGCAATAAATTATTTTGTCTGTCTATCACAGCGAGTGTTGCTACACAAGCCATATCCATTAATTCCAGATCACCCTGCTTATGCGTAGCAATCTGTTCATTAGCGAGGTAAAAAACTCTGCTTAACTGACTGATCGGATCAGGCTCAATCGTTTCCAGTTCCCTTAAGATAACTTCTTTAGTTAATGCAGCTGCAATTTCACCACCAGCATATCCACCCACGCCATCAATTACGCCAGCAATCATGAACTTGTTCTGCATCACCTCCTGGGTAATGAATTCATCTTCATTGTTCTCTCTTACCCTGCCTGCGTCAGTAATTCCAAATAGACGATCCGCCATTATTTCTGTGATTTTTTAATATCTGTAAAATGCCATATCAGCAATAAAACTCCTAAAGCCAACAACCCGATTGATAAATAATTTCCCATCCGGATTTAAGGTTTGAAAATGTTGATCCCGATAATACCGTTCAGCAATATCTTTGAATTAAAAGGAAGCGCCACCCAATCCGGCGCATCTACCGAACTCCGGTATACCTCCACCTCGTTTACCATTGTTTTCTCTCCAAAAGAAGCGAGGTAAAACTTACCCTCGGCCTGTACATACCGGATACTTAAATGAGGCGTATTCACCCAATCCGAAGGGATACTAAAAATATAAGGCTCTTTTCGCTCTTCATCTTTTCCAGAAACCAGTATTTCTTGCGTGGTCATCAAATATTCCAGTTTTTTACCCCTGAAATTCTGATCCGGCATAATCGTTTCAAAACGCGCAAGCACTTTATCAGATTTCCCCTTAACCAATTTAGCATTTTCAAGATCCATCGCATAAGGCAGTTCATAATAACCTTCACTATAATACGTGAAGCCATTTAAAATATCCTGATTCACATCAAGCGTTTCTGCAATCCCCGTCTGTCTTGGAATAAAGGTAACTCTTAAATTTTCTTCCTTTTTAGTACTGCCAGGCAGTAATTTCCCGATAAACCCTTTATCCCCACGCTCATAATCCGGGTGAGAGGCCAGTCTGAAAACCCATTTAGAACTCGAAGGCTCTACCGTTTTACCGGCTTTACGGTATTCCTTTAAAACTTCATAAAACTGGTTCACCGACTCATGTACAATGATTCCGAACAAGCCCTGTTTATGATCCAGGAACTCTTTATAATCTTCCTCATTGAAACAAATAATATATTCATGATAAAAAACTACCCGGTTTGCAAAAGAAAGCTGACCAATAGACTCTTTAAACTTATCCAGTATATATTTATAAACTTCGTCAGGCGTTAAACCTTTGACTACTTTTTTAGCTTTACTTTTTTCTGTTGGAAGAAACCAGTCCTGAAGACCCGTCTTTTTCCAGAAAGTTGACTTTTCTGCCATTATATTCTTTTTTATATAGGAAAAACCTAATTAATCAATGCTAGAAATGAAGTGTAGTATCCAAATTCATCGTTGTTGTATCACGCGGAGTTTGAGGAACAGGCTTCAATTGTACTGGCTGCGTTTCTGTATTTCCACTATCTTGTAAAGAATCACGCTCTTTATCCCAGGCATAACCCTTATCCTGATCATCCGGATTTGCAGTAACCGGAGTTGTGGTTGTTTTCACCGGAAGCTCCTTCTTAACTGGCTTAACCGGCTCTTTAAATAATAAAAAGTAACTCAGCAGCGCAATCATGAAAACCACTCCTGCCGATAGAACATAAAATACAGGCTTAGAGATCGCAATGATACCAGCATCGCGAACAACAGGTTTTTCATCCTGTGCTTCCTGATAATGCCTCAGTAAAGTCTGCAACCGCTCGTTCTCCATTTGCAATAATGCAGTACCCTGAGCATCAACGTCAGTACTTCCCGCATCAGCAATACTGCTGTGGACAATCGCATACTGTAACGCCATTCCACTTTTATACCTTGCTGACGGCGCTTTCTCCAGACATTTACTAATTACCGATAGTAACCAGGCCGGAACTTGCATTTCATGTGTTTTTTTCTCCGCTGACCAGCTTTCAGGCAAATTCTGCTGCCTTAAAGTCAGCAAATCAGGAACTGGCGACTCCAAATGACCTACCAATACATCATTCCTTGACTTTTGCCCGTTATCCAATAAAGGAAAAGGAACCTGCCCGGCCAATAACTCATATAAAATTATGCCGTAACTGTAAATATCAGTTTCCAGTAACATCTGTCCTTCACTCTGCTCAGGAGCCATGAATTCGATAGCACCCGCATGGCGGATGCTTGTTCGGCGCTGCTCATCAGACATTGCCGACAAACCAAAATCGAGCAAGACATAATTGCCCGTATGAATATTAAACTTAACATTATTGCTCTTAATATCCCCATGTTTTACCGTCACCTTATGGCAATGCGCTAAAGCATTCGCCAGATGATCTGCCACCTTAATCACTTCCTTTATCGGAAATATTTTATCATGAGGCTCTTTCAGTAATTCTTCCAGATCAGGCCCGTCAATAAACTCCATTTCTATAAATGGAAATGAGCCGCTTTCTGTGATCCCCGAATTTAAGATCTTAACTATATTAGGATTAGGCTCCTCATTTACCTTTTTCAATTTCTCCACTTCATTCTGGAAGCTCCTGAAGTTTTTATCTTCTGTACTTTCCGTATGAACCGGTGTTGGCAGTAATTTCACTGCCGTTATAATAGGACCAAATCTTCTTCCTTTGTAAACTGAACCCTGGCCTCCGGTACGCAATGCGCCCATATTTTCCAGACCTTCAGTAATCGTAAATACTTTACTCATTTAAGCTAATTCAACTCTGTGTGTGGTAAAATTACTACAATTTTAGTTCCAATGTTTATTTAAAATCAGGAACAAAAAAAAGGCTATCAAATGATAGCCTTTAATTAAATTATTTCAAGATCCAGAGCGGATTATTTCAAGATCCACATCAGCTGGTTATTATCATCACTTCCATTGTACTGACCCGCAATGGCCGCGGTCACATTGGCCGCATTATAATCCAGCTCTGCCGAAGGATAAAACCAGCGAACCGGAAAATTAGAAGAAGGAATATTTAAACTCGTTGAAGCATTGAGTTTAAAAACCGGGTATCCCGTTCTCCGGTTTTCAAACCAAGCGATAAATTTACTTCCCTGTAAGAAATTAGCCAGGTACTTCTGCGTGATAATCTGCCCGATCTGCTGCTGATCTGAACCACTTAAAACCACCTCTGCCGAAGCAGGATATGTATTAATATAAGCATCGTCCATTTTCATATTATGATGATAATCTGCAAGATCCGGTGTATTCACAGCAACAAACTTCATGGAATTGGTAATTCCCGCAGCATAATAAGTCTGCGCAGCAGTACCGCCAATCCAGCCCCTTACCGTCGCCTCTGCCAAAACAAATTGTAAATCCCAATAGCTGAAAACACTAACTGGCTCGGCATTTACCAGTTGAGGATACCTGTTATTCAAATCAGAATAATCCTTACTGCCCCTGGTTGTTTGCAGTGTAGTAAAAGCATTTGAAGGCTCTACCCCTACATAAGCATTATAATCTGAAGCCGCTAAACCAGCCGTTAATTTCACAGGTGAAGGTTTTGCAAAGTAGAACAACCTCCTGTCTTTCAAAGCCTTCAAAGGATCAATCAGCACATTTGTTAACATCGTATAATTTGATTTCACAAAAGGATTTCCTGAACCAGCCGGAACATCAGACCAAGGATAATTCTGACCAGCCATTCCTGTATAACTTAAAGCAAAATTGTCTTTATAATCACGCATCAGCGGACGGTTAGTTACAATATCCTTAAAACGTTCTATAACTTTCAAATCCGCGTCACCTGTTTTTTTGTATAAATTCAACAGCACATGGAGCTCAAAACTATTGGCCAGTCTGCGCCAGCTATCAGTTTTCCCTCCATAAACAGGATCACCCTCAAAATTAGCCCCAGCAGCAAACAGCTCATTCGCCAGATCCAACTCTTTTAATATACCTATGAAAACCGCCTTCTGCGTATCATATCTGGGTTGTAAAATACGATCCGACTCTCCCTTGTTTGCCTCAGAATATGGCATATCGCCCACTTGCATCGTATTGATAAAAAACTGATAGGCGCTGATAAAATGGCCTAATCCCTCATAAGACTTTTTCAGTCCATCGCTCGTTGCATATTTAAGCATCGGCGGAATATTTCTCAGCACCTTCACCGAATCAAAATCAGTTCTGCCTAATTTATTATACTGATAACTTTCCTGTCCTTCACCCCAGGTTAGGTATTTACCTAACAAAAAAGGTTGCATAAAGGACTTCTGCGTGCTGATTGAATTCCTGGTAATGTTCAAAATCAAGGTTGTAGCCAACATAGACGAATTGACCTGGGTCGTCGCGTTCGGATTGGTGTTGATTTCTTCGTACTTCTGGCAACCACCGGCAACAACAGTTAAACCGGCAAATAATATCATATATTTTAAAATCTTCATGCTATCTTTCTTTAAAAAATGTTCCTTAAAACCCTACTCTTAAATTAAATCCAACCATTCGCATAGAAGGTGAATTCAAATCTTCTTTATTGACATCAGGATCTGAATATTTGAATTTAGTCCACATGAATAAATTCTGTCCTGTCAGCGCTAGAGAGGCTGATTTAACACCCAGTTTATGGGTAAAAGAAGCCGGAACTTTATAGCCTAATGAAACTTCCCGGAGCTTGATGAAAGAAGCACTTTGAATCCCCATATCGCCACCTCTGTAATTCTGCGCAAAATCCTGGTAACCTACCTGCACATCATTTGGCGCGTACTTCCGTGTATCACTCGTTATATTTCCATACTTATCATAAGTAGCTGCTCCGGAAATAACCTTTACACCTTTGCCTACATAATTATTTAATCCATTGACTACCTGATCATAGCGGTATTTATTATCAGATTCCGGATTCGTACCAGAATCCCACATTTTATCATAGATATAATTGTACATCAATCCACCGATCCTGCCGTCAATATTGATACCCAGCATCCAGTTTTTATAGGTAAAATTATTGATGAAACCGAAACTGAAATCAGGCTCACTATACCCATATTTTTTATCATAATCACTGCTCACAGGAATCCCGTTATTGTTGATTACATTGCCCGAAGGATCTGTCAGCCAGTAGCCAGCTGTATAAGTATCTAAACGCTGCCCTTTTTTCACCCACTGGTTATCTTTTGAATAAACAGGATCCAACTGATCATAATACCGGTGCTGGTTCGCCCAGTTCACTGTAGAATACCATTCAAAATCCCTGCTCTTCAACACAGAACCATCCACTGTAATTTCAAGTCCGCGGCGCGTGAAAGTTTCCTGCGTATTCACCAGAGTCGTTGCAAATCCAGAAGTAGCTGGCAATTTTGCATTGGTCTGCTGGTTATAATAATACTTATTGAAATAAGCTACATCAAAATGTAATCGTTTTTTAAACAGATAACCCGCAGCACCAATCTCCCAGGTACGCTGAGAACTTGGCAGGATATCACTCGCTCCAGATAACTTATACGGATAACTTGCACTATTTAAATTGCCCCATGCAGCACTGTTAGTCTTGTAAACCGTATTGGTTTCAAAAATACCTGCTGGTGTTTTAAAGACTGCAAACGACCCCCTGATTTTAAACATATCTATTACTTCCGGTAATTTGGTCAGCTGTGAAATAACAACACTTGAACCTACTGAAGGATATAAATAAGAACCCGTAGCCTTTGGCTGTGTAGAGATCCAATCATTACGTCCCGTAAAATCTAAAAACACAGCATCATTCCATCCTACCGCTGCCCTTGCATATAAGCTGCTCGATTCTTTAGGTGAAAAATACGGTGTTACACGGGGGGGTTCAATGGAACCGTTCAAAGAAAAATAAGTTGGTGAAATTAATCCGTTCTTAGTTACCGCATATAAACCTTCATCCTCTTTATGGAAAAAGTTTCCACCGGCGAGTGTTTCAAAAGAGAATTGATTAATTCTTTTATTATAAGATAAGATCAAGTCATTACTCGTACTGTATCCCTTTGTATTATTGATACTATACATTCCTTTAGCATCCCATCCCCCGCGGGTAGAGTAAATATTTGCCGTAGGGTTACGCATTGTTTCGCGGTTACTGTAATTGTCGTACCCCAGGCGAAGCATTAAATTCAGGTCTGATGTAATCTTATAATTTGCAGTCAGACTCGCATTTACGGTATTCTCCTGAATGGCATCCAGCTTCTCATTCGCAATCAAATAAGGATTATCATACCAGTTCGTATACATCCAGTTTTGAGTCTGATTAGGTACTTTCCAATAATCTTTATAATCCCTGATATCATATTCGGTACCCGTCCACATGACCAGCTGATATAAATATCCCTGATTTTGATAACCTCCACCCCATACCTGCGGAGCTGTACGGCGGCTCAGACCAAAATGACTTTCTATCTTAAACTTATCATTGATCTTAATTTCACCACCAGAAGTTAAATTGATCATATTCAAAGTCTGATTTGGAAACTGTCCCTTATTGTAAACATGGTTCAAACCAATTTTAAAACTTCCATTTTCACCGGTCTGTGCAATCGTAATATTGTTATTGGCAATAATTCCTGTACGGGTAAAATTCTTCAGGTTATCCTTACCCACAGAACGTAAAGGCATATTATCTTCAAACTGTTTGGTCACCGGATTCCAGTCTCTTCCTGTTTTCCCGATATCCAGCTTTGGCCCCCATACATAGTCATTGTTTAGATTTCCATTATCACCACGCGCGTAAGAACTCTGAACTTTTGGAATAGCCAGATAGCCCAGCTGGAACATGGTATTGCTGTTCACATCTACAGAAAATCCTTTTCCAGCAGCACCTTTTTTGGTTGTAATCAAGTATACCCCACCTTTTGCTCTTGCACCATACAAGGCTGAGGCCGTAGGGCCTTTCAAAATATCTATACTTTCGATATCGTCCGTAGGAATATCCCGCAGGGTTAAATTATCATAATCCACACCGTCAACTACCAGAATAGCAGCCTCCCCCCGAAGTTCAAGTGTCGGTCTGGCATTAAACTCTGTAGAATTTTTCACGACTAAACCTGCTACTCTACCCGTTAAGGAAGTTCCAATATCAACGCCCTTAACCGTTTGCAGCTCTTTACCAGATACTTTTTGAACGGCATAGCCCAAAGACTTTTCAGAACGTTTGATCCCTAAAGCAGTAACCACTACCTCAGTTAACTTATTTTCTTCTGGTTTCAGCAAAATTGTGTATTGCTGCGCATTGCCCACAACGATCTCCTGTGCACCAAAGCCAATAAAAGAAATCACAAGCGTGGCTCCTTTTGGCGCATTAAGGCTAAAATTACCATTGCTATCTGTCATCGCCCCTACTTTGGTTCCTTTGATTAAAACACTTGCGCCAGTAATCGGCAAGCCATTTTCATCCGTAACTTTTCCTTTAACAGGATCTGAAACTACATTTTCAATCACCTGTACTTTCCCTTTGAGTACAATGTTTTTTTGAAAAATCTTATAGGTTAAAGGTTGATTTTTCAGGCAGGATTCCAGCACCTGTTCTATCGTACCCTGGTTGATATCGATAGAAACCCTGGCAGTGCCGGCAACTTCAAGATTATCATATAAAAACAAATAATCACTTTGCTTTTCTATCGCTTTCAGTACAGTTTCTATAGAAACATTTTTTTGCCTGAGTGTGATTTTTTGGCTGTAAACATTGGCATGAACCTGCATCAGGCCTGTAAACAGCAGGATTACAAATAGTTTCATCACTAATAAGAATTGAGAAGATTTGAACTGTATTCGTGGTACAGTCTTAAAGAATGCACTAAAATTCATAAATTGCGCTTGGGTTTTAAATCATTATTGCTTGGATAATTTTTTTACGGATATGGACCTTTGGTCCATAAGGAGTTAAGCCCGATATTTGGCGGGGAGTGGTTCGAACACTTCCCGCTTTTTTATGGGTTAACCGTTTTAAAGAAGATTCAGAGTAATCCTATTTCATATAGCGGGGTTTAAAAGAGGTTCATTAATATTTGAGCTGGTAATTTTTTTAGCGTTGACTAACTACAATTTTATTGTTTTCTATATGGCAGTGAATGCCAGAATACGCAAGCATATCCAGTAATGTTTTCACATTAACACTTCTTGGAATCTTACCTGAATATTCTTTTTTAGGCATTGTTCCCTTATAAATCACATCGGTCGCATACCATCTTGAAATTTGCCGCATTAAAGAATGGAGATCAGATTTTTCAAACTGGAAATATCCGTTTTTCCATGCAATTGCCTCATCCGCATTTTCAAGATCCCGTACACTGATCTGACCCGAAGAACCGACTGTCCTTGCCTGTTGTCCAGGTTTTAATATTGATTTTTCGATCCCTTTACTCAATTCAACTGATCCTTCCAGCAAAGTAGTCTGCTGAGCATTCTCTTCTGCATAAGCCATAATATTGAAATGTGTTCCTAAAACCCGAACCTGCGTTTGCGCGGTTTCTACAAAAAATGCTTTGGACTTATCCTTTGCCACTTCAAAATAAGCTTCCCCTTTCAGTTGAACTTTACGTGTAGCCCCCGGAAATGCGGTAGGAAAAGTCAAAGAAGAATTGGCATTCAGCCATATTTTTGTACCATCAGCAAGCAGCAGCTGATATTGTCCGCCACGTGGCGTAGAAATGGTATTGTACTTAGGAGCTGTTGGATCGTCCCCGGTAACCCGGTAAACTAAACCGCCATTTTTCGTTTTCGTCACCATTACTCCAGCCTGTTTAGCAAGCTGGCCGTTTCCGGCATCAGAAAGGCTGATTTTACTGCCATCGGCTAACGTTAAGATAGCCTTATTTGTTCCTGGATAAATCTGATTGATTTGTTTTGAAGAAACTAAGTTCTTATTGATGTGTGTTACGGGTTTCAAATAAAGAACAGCAATACTAAATACGATACACAGCACCGCAGCTGAGGCAATCCATGGATATAATTTTCTTCTTTTTAATAAAGTTAAGGATGCCTGGACTGGCTGCTGATTAGCTGCTGTGTGTTTTTTAATCCCACGATAAAGCTGTTCCTTTAAATCAGCCGCTTCCGGCGAAATTTCATTATCACTGATTTGTTCATACCAGTTTTCCACCAGCGCTCTTTCTGCTGCTGTTGCTGTATTGCTGTTGTATTTGGCGATCAGAATTCTAAATTGTTCCGGGTTCAAAATAAGCTTTGTTTCTTATCTATCCGTTCAGGAACCAGAAAGTACTATAAGGATTTAAAATAAAATATGATTTTTATCAAAACAACCGATAAGCCCACTAAATTCGGGTTGTATTCTCTTAATTTAGACCTTAAACGATTATATGCATTTTGCAACTGGTTCTTAATTGTTTGTTCTGAAAGCCCCAATTCTTCTGCAATCTGCTTAATGGAGAAATCATCATCCTTCTTTAAAGCGTAAATCTCTTTCATTCTCGAAGGCATCCGGTTTACTTCACTCTCAATAATTAATTGAAGTTCTTTACCTAAAAGCATTTCATGTGCGCAAAAATCTACTGGAAAATCTACAGGACAGCTTTCTAAAGCATATTTTAAACGCACGGCATCTTTTTCAAAAACCTTAAGCGTTTTGTTCCGTAAAATACCATGCAGATAAGCCGGAATGTTATAATCAGCTGTTAAGTTATCCAGGTTATCCCAAAAGGCTATAAAGACTTCCTGTACTAAATCCTTTGCCAGATCTTCAGACTGCACCTTACTATAAGCCTTTCTATATAAAGGCTGCCAGAATTCTTCAAATAGTTTTTCGAATGCCTTATTTCTGTCTAAGGCAAGAAGATAAAAAAAATCACTTTCAAACGGTTTGGTCATTTCCTGAATGGCTTAAAGTAACTGACATTTTAATCTTCTCTTATTTAAATGGTAACTGTGCGTGGACTAATTTTAAACCGCAAAAGTAGGCTCCTGCGATTAATTGAATATTAACTTATCAATAAAATTCGCACCTCAGATACCGTTCATACAAAGACCTGATTTATACCTAATGTATAGATATTTAAGTACTGTAGAAAGAGGAAAAATAAAAAAAGACTACACAAACGTTTGTGTTAATTATCCAGAAGGATATTCACTGCTATTCATTACCTAATGAATAGATAACGAATGGAATTCCAAAAATGAGTGATCAAAACTAAGGGATAATATGGCTTGTTTAAATTCCTCTGAAACAATCATATTAAATGCACCATCCCATTCTTTTAAACGGAATACATGCAGTTGTTCAGGGATTTTGTTCCGAATCAGCACAGGCTTAAAAAAGAATTTGCCTCTTGGATTCTGCCAATCTTTTACTTCCTCCGCTTCGGGCCAGGGCTCGTAATCAGACAAAGTCCAATCCACACAATCAATATGATTAAAAACATGCATCAGTATATACTGATGTTTTAGCTCTTTGTTTAATAAAGGCAAATATTGCACTCCGGATGTATGCAGGGTTTCAAGTCTGGGAATTGTTCCATCAAACACCAGAAATTCAGCTCCTATTGTATTTACAGGAGAAATTTTCCCGGCAACCAACACTTCATAATGCAATGGAGCTAATGTGATTTCTTCTTTTTGCTCAGCAAGTTCAACCTCATCCAGCTCCTTATTTTTATAACGCAACTCACCAATGTTGACAATTCCTTTCCATTTTTTACTGGTAACGTTTGGATTTAACTTAAAATATCTCATAAACGGAATAATCTGAAAATCTAAACTTATCAAATAGCTGGCAGAAATGGAAATCGTTTAAGAAGACTTCCCGTTGAGTATTCTGAATTGTAAAGGGGACAATCCTGATGCTTTGCGAAACGAACGGCAAAAATAAGAGTAATCCATATAGCCCAATTCCTGTGCGATTTGTTTTACAGTGGCATCCGTATGGTACAGCAAACGTTTGGCTTCACTGAAAATTTCCTGTTGAATCCAGTAAGTTACCGTTGATCCGGTAACACTCTTTATAGCTTCATTTAAATAACCTGGTGAAACGTTAAGCTTTGAAGCATAAGCTAACGGATTCTTGATGGTATGGCTATGTTCCGCTAACAAGTCTTTAAATTGACGGGCAAGTCCGGCTGACCGGGTATGTTTATTTGCGACCGGTTCCAAACCATCATAAGTACTCGCCGCCATTGCCAAAAATGATTGGACAAGGGTATGAATAACCGGCAAATAATATTTATCATCTGTGCGTTCAATAAATTCATTCCGCAAAAGACCGAGCAGACTAGCATACTGCTTTAATTCGTAATCCGTCAGATCGCAAGGAACTTGTAAATTTTGCCCCCGCTCAAAAACAGCTTTGAAATCCGCAGCAATTAATGCGGTATCTATTGCAAGAAACCATCCTTCAGCCTGGTTAGCTTTGATCCGGTAGTGTATTTGCGAAGGTAATATATAATAAAGTTGCCCCGCGGTTACCATTATATTTTGCAAATCGACCTTTACAGTTCCCGAGCCTTTTGTCAGCAGGAAAAAAATATAATGATCATCCCGGTGGGCAACTTGTGCGTTATTTTGCTGTTTATCATCCGACAGGAAAACCTTGACCTGCACACCTGCACTGGTCTTATGTTGTAACTGATCTACCGGAATACTTTTCATCCCTGTAAATTACGACGTTAATTTCAATAATTTATCTGCATTACCATGCGCAATTTTCGCTACCTGCTCCTGCGGAAGGTCAATCCCCTTCAAAAATTCAATCCCCATTTCGTTTGTACTAAACGGATAATCGATAGAAAACATGATATGATCAATCCCAAAAGTATCTAAAGCAATTCTTAATGGGGGCTGCGTAAAAAAACCACTGGTCGTGATATGGACCTGCTGGTGAAAGGTATCCGTAAGCGAACGCTGGTTAGCTCCTCCGTTTCCCGGTTTAAATGCTTTCTCGGATCTTGCCATCATCATGGGCAGCATTTCTCCCATATGGCCAATAATCAATTTTAACTTAGGATATTCATCGAAAATACCTGAGAATAACAAACGTAAAACATGCAGCGCAGTTTCTGAGTGCCATCCCCAACCATAACATGCCAGCGCTTCTGCCATACCGGAATGATTGGGCAACCCGCTATAATAGATATCAGCTATTCCTTTTGGAGGTAATCCAGGATGAAGATAAATTGGAACATCCAGCTTCTCTGCCCGTTCAAATATTGGTGCAAATTGAGGCTGGTCTAAAAACTGGTCTTGTGTCAGTCCCCGAATCATAGCGCCACGAAAGTGATGTTCAGTAACTGCCCGTTCTAATTCATCAGCAGCTGCAAGAGGAGCTGTCATTGGCAAATGGGCAAATGCTGTAAACCGATCCTCAAAACCCGCAATCCTTGCTGCGATCAGGTCATTATACTGACTGGCAAAAGCGGGGCCTGCCTGTGGACTTAAGAGATTAGCACCCGAACTATCCACAGATAGTACCTGCATTGTAATCCCATGATCATCCATTGACTTCAAACGATCCTGAGTAATATCTGCCAGTTTTGGCGCAAGGCGCTGCATCACTTCCGACTGACCAAAATTCCCTAAAGCATCTTTAGGTATCTGGTCTGCCATTTCCGGAAAAGAAATGTGTTCTTCAAGTGTAACTATCCTCATATACTTTAGATTATAGACAAAGGAAGATATTAAATATTTAGCCCGCAATGCATTATTAATGGCAACTATAGCACTATTCAGGCTTATTTAGATTTTTATTTTAGATAATAAAACTTTTAATAAGATCAATAATCAGAGTTAATCATTGCCTATATTTGTAATCGACTTACAAATAATAGGAAAAAATCATGATTTCAAGCTTTTCCATAACAAATTTCAGAAGTATAAAAGATAAAGTTACATTATCTTTTGAAGCTGAGAAATCTCAGGATCTGGAGAAATACTTTGTTATTGAACCTGCTCCAGGGCAAAGATTATTAAAGCTGGGGTTAATCTATGGTGCAAATGGCTCAGGAAAAACTACCATACTAAAAGCTTTAGATTCCTTAAGATCGTTAATTATCGAATCACCCTCTCAGAAACAAACCTTATTAAATCATATTCCATTTTTATTTAATGCATTAACTCCGTCCCAGGAAACAAAATTTGAATTGATCTTTTTCCAAAACGGAATCAAATACAGTTATGAAATTGCTTTCACGAAAAAGGCCGTTACTTTTGAAAAGCTTGAATTTTATTCTCCCAACAAATCTTTGATTTATAAACGTAAAACAAACATTGAGAAACAACTAACTGAAATTAAATTTGGTTCTAAAGCAAAACTGAAACGGACCCAGGAGGAAATTCTAGAGGCAAATACATTATGGAATAACCCTGTATTAAGCGGCTTTCTAAAGTCAAACATAGATTCTCCTGAACTCAGGGATGTAACTGACTGGTTCAGTAAAGTACTTAGAAAGATGATTACCCCTAAAACAGACCTCAGTGATTCTATCAATGAAGGACTTGAAGATAAAGGGATTAACAAAGATCACATTGTTAAATTTCTTCAAAAAGCAGACTTTAAGATTACTGACTTAGCTATTGAAAAAAGAAAAACGGATTATGATGCGAGCATGCTTGGAGTCATTAGTATTCTCCGTAAACAAATTGGTAATAAGCTAATAAACTCTACTTTTCCCGACTCTCTGGATCAACTTGAAATTGGGTTCTGCCATTCAGTGTTGAATGGTGATAACACTGATAGTTATATATTGCCATATACACAAGAATCAGAAGGGACGCAGCGATACTTTCAATTCAGTGGCCTATTAGATCAGATACTTGGAAAAAGTAGTGTGGTCTTAATTGATGAGCTGGAATCTTCACTACACCCAGAACTATTAAAGCATTTTCTTCTGTTATTCCTGGTCAATGTCAAGAATTCCCAAATCATAGCGACTACCCATTACCGGGAACTACTGATGGAAAGAGATATATTTCGGAATGATGCCATATGGTTCACAGAAAAAAAATCAAATGGCAGTATGGAACTTTACGCATTAAGTGATTTCGATTCAAGTGTTATCCGGGATACTACATCTGTATTCAATGCATACAAATCAGGCAAACTTGGTGCAGTACCGCAATTGGAGGATTATTATCTGGATTTCGATAATGAGAGTTAGTGGTACAAAAAAGGCTTAGGGAGAAAGACCTTTTCCTTCGTTGTAGATGGAGAAACTGAACTTTGGTACTTACAAATGTTGAGGAAAAATGAGACACTGCACGGAATATCTATTCAGCCTGAACTTCCCAAAAAGAAAACTCTTTTCGAACAGTTTGAGTTGGTAAAGACGAATGCCAGGATTTATGATTTATCAATTTGGATCGTTGATCTTGATGTAGTTATCTCCGAGGGAAAAATCCCAGAATTAAAGAAGTATCAAAAAGAAGCTGCAAGCATTGAAAGAATCCACCTTCTGATCAACACCCCTTGCCTTGAATTTTGGTTTTTGATGCATGTGAAGAATAGTGGCAAGTATTTCAGAGAATGTGATCCTGTTGGAAAGGAACTAAAAAACAACGATCCACTAAAAACCTATGAAAAGTCAGAAAAATATTTTGTGCGCAGCAATCCCGATATATACCAAAGACTAAAACCTTATTTGAAGACAGGAATAAACAATGCAACGAAAAGAGGTAATTTTGATATTGAAACCCCTGAACAAGCAAAAGTTGAACTTTATAAGATATTTAGTCTTCTGGGCATCAACATCTGATAAGAGCTATTAATTAAGCTTTCCTTTTTTTGATCTACATCAATGTTTTACAAGTAAACACCACTGAAATTTGCCTCAAAACAAATTACAGTTATGAATAGCTATCTAACCTATTTTGGTAAAGATCATAAAGAAAGAGTAAACAAAGCAATCACTCATTTACAAGCAGGAAAAGGAATTTTACTAGTTGACGACGAAAACCGGGAAAATGAAGGCGATTTGATTTTTTCAGCAGAAAAGATGTCCGTTAAAGATATGGCACTCATGATCCGCTCCTGCAGTGGGATAGTGTGCCTATGTCTTACCCCCGAAAAAGCCGGTTCACTGGAATTAACCCCCATGGTAACCAAAATACAAGCCGTTATCAAACTGCATTTACAGTCTCCATTGAAGCAGCCACCGGAGTCACTACAGGCGTATCCGCAGCAGATAGGTTACATACCATTCAAACCGCTATCCAGCCTCATGCCCTACCAGAAGACCTGTCCAGACCGGGTCACGTATTCCCTTTAATAGCCAATGAAGCAGGGGTATTTGGCAGGCGCGGCCATACCGAAGGCAGTGTAGATTTGATGCAGCTTTCCGGGCTAAGCCCTGCTGCAGTACTTTGTGAGCTTACGAATGCCGACGGTACTATGTCACGCCTGAGAGAAACTAGTGAATTTGCCATTTCTCATGAGTTCACAGTCGTTTCAATTGAAGATATAGCCCAGTACCGCAGCCAATCGGAATTACAACCTGAAAAACAAGCCATTTTATATTAACCTGTTTAAAGAATATGGAGAATTCAACATAAATCAGTTAAAAGTTGCGACTTTTGAAAGTATATCTAATCCATAACGATGTACAAACAAGCCCTGTCCGACTGTATTTTAAAGAGAATAACCATTAGCCAACCTAATCTGGATACTGTCCTTTCCTATTTCAAAGAACAGCAAGTAGATAAAGAGGAGGTTTTACTCGCTGAAGGAGAGTCTTCTAAAAGGATGTATTTTGTAAAGAGTGGCTGTCTGCGGATTTATTTTCTGCAAGCCGATGGCGCTGAAGCGACCCGTTACCTGGCTTTTGAAAACAATTTTGCCACTGGTTTAACAGGCTTTATCAGTCAGCAACCTTCGCAGGAAAACATTCAGGCACTGGAGAAAACAGAGGTATTATATATTGCGAGGGAGGATTTCTATACCCTGCTCGATCAGGTTCCAGAGTGGGGGAAATTTTACAGAAGTTACCTCGAAGCTGCCTATGTAACCAATACCAAAAGGCTGATGAGTTTTATTACAATGGATGCTACAACAAGATACCAGTCGCTGATTGCCGAATACCCAACCATTTTGCAACGTCTTTCCAATCGAATGGTTGCGAATTATTTAGGCATTTCTCAGGAAGCCCTGAGCCGCCTTAAGCACAAATTATTAAACAGTAAACAATGAATTCAGCAGCAGAAGAACAAACGCCACAAAAACAAATTATACGTACACTTACCAAAGTTACCGCCATCAGAGATATTACTCCGCATTTAAGATGTTTCACCTTTCAGGATGAGATCTTCAAAACTGCCGTTGATATGGAACCTGGTGTTAACCTTAAAATACTTATTCCGCAAAAAGATCAGGAGCCTGTCCGCCGGACTTATACCATCAGAAACCTGAATATAGAAACAGGAGAACTGGAAATTGAATTCTTGCTTCATGGAGACAATGGCCCCGGAAGTGCCTGGGCCATGAAAGCTAAAATCGGAGACGAACTTGGTATCGGTATGAAACCAGGCAGAGGATTTAATCCCGCCGACTGGTATCTTTTAGCCGGGGATGAAACCGCAATTCCGGCTATTGCCGCTATTCTGGAGGCCTTACCAGAAAGTACCAGAGGATTCGCCTTTTTAGAAGCAGACAGCAGTGCAGATATTTTTACTATCCATACCCGCTCTGCTGTCCGTATTCAATGGTTGACCAGGAAAGGCATACCCGCAGCAGAATCAACCTTACTCTTTGATGCCATTAAGGCAACCAGGCTTCCGGCTCCCGGCTTTGAGCCCCGGTTACTTTGGGCGGCTGCAGAATCAAACATAATTAAAGACATCCGCACGTATGCGAAAGACGAACTACAATTAGATAAAACTGAATTAAAGGCAACAGTTTATTGGACAGCAGGTATCAGTGAAAGCTAGTTTAGCTTTTGATTTTCCAGCCCCCTAACTGCTGCTGAATTTCCATCGGTGCTGAAATCACCTTATGAAATAGACTGTATCCATTATGCCAGGGAATACCTGACTAAAAACATTCATACCCCACCTTCCTTAGCAGAACTGGCCAAAATAGCCGGGATTAATGAATTTAAGTTAAAGAATGGCTTTAAGGAATTATTTGATACCACGGTATTTGGATACCTGAGTGAAGTTAAACTTACGGAAGCAAAAGAGCAGTTACTTTCCGGGCTTGCCATCAAAGTGATTTCAGAAAACATGGGTTATTCTTCTGTACAACATTTCAGTACTGCTTTTAGTAAGAAATTCGGGATCTCTCCCGGAAAGGTCAAAATGAATTAGCCAGCTTGATTGACCACACTATTCATAAAAAACGGCTGCCTGTTTTTAAGCAGACAACCGTTTTATTTAAAGGCTTTAATTATAGTTTGCCAGGCCGGTTCTTACCAGCCTTTAACAGCACCACCTTTGAATATCTTAGCAGCAGCTTCCGCTACCTCGTCCGATTGAAAGGCCTTTACAAATTTCTTGATCTTTTCCTCATCCTTGTTATCTTCTCTGGATACAATGATATTTACATAAGGTGATTTCTTATCTTCTACAATCAGCCCGTCACGGTCCGCAATTAAGCCTACGGAAGTAGCGAAAGTATTGTTAATGATTGCAATGGTCACATTCTGATCATCCATTGCTCTTGGCAATTGAGGGGCTTCCAGCTCAACAATTTTCAACTTTTTAGGATTGTCGATGATGTCATTTACAGTAGGCAACAGTCCTACGCCATCTTTTAATTTCAGTAAGCCTGATTTTTGTAAAAGAAGTAAAGCGCGGCCACCATTAGTTGGATCATTAGGAATGATAATCGTATTTCCTTCTTTTAACTCTTCTATTTTCTTAATTTTTTTAGAATAACCTGCCAATGGGAAAACGAAAGTATTGCCCTGAATTGCAAATTTATAACCACGTTGCTTAGTCTGTACATCCAGGTAAGGTTTATTCTGGAATACATTTACATCCAGATCACCCTGGCTTAACGCTTCATTCGGCATGACGAAGTCATTGAATTGTACCAATTCCACGTCCAGTCCAAATTTCTCTTTGGCAACTTTCTGAGCAGCCTCAGCCACTGCAAATTCCGGTCCTGATTCTACACCTACTTTAATATGGTTCGGGTCGCTCTTTTTAGCACCTCCGCCGCAGCTGAACAAGGATACTGAAGCGATTATAGCTACAGCTGCCAGTAAATTGATTTTCATTTTCATCAGTATATATTGTTGTTTTTTTTTGAAAGTATTAATTATTCTTTAATGCAGACTAGATTCTTAAGGCCGTAATCCTGACTTATTTCCTGTGGTCTACACGTTTAGCCAGGAAATCTCCGGTAAACTGGATCGCAAAAACCAGCGCAACCAGCACGATCAATACCGTGTTCATCACCAGTACATCATACCCCACATATCCATATTGATAACCGATCTGTCCTAAACCACCCGCACCAACTGCACCACCCATTGCTGAATAACCAACAAGCGTGATTAAAGTAATCGAAGCTGTATTAATTAGTGAAGGCAGCGCTTCAGGTAATAATACCTTATAAACGATTTGAAAAGGAGTTGCCCCCATCGCCCTTGCAGCCTCAACCAGTCCACCCGGTACCTCTATTAGGCTATTCTCTACCATTCTGGCAATAAAAGGTGCTGCACCAATACTTAAAGGCACTAAAGCAGCTTCAATTCCAATAGAAGTTCCAACCAGCATTCTTGTAAAAGGGATCATCCAGACAATCAGAATAATAAACGGAATAGAGCGGAAAACGTTTACGAAAACCGATACAACATTATTCAGTGTTCTGTTTTCCAGCACCTGACCTTTTCGGGTCAGAAAAAGCATGACCCCGGTTGGCAGTCCGATTACAAAACCAAAAAAGCCCGAGACAAATGTCATCACTATAGTTTCCCATGTCCCTTTGAACATCATTAAAATCATCGCATCAGACATACCCTAAAACCTCCACTTTGATCTGTTTTTCTTCATAATAAGCTATTGCCTTCAGGTTATCTTCCTGTGCGCCGGAAACTTCAATTACCATGGCACCAAATTTAACACCTCCCGCATATTCAATTTGTGCGTAAATAATATTGTTGTTGAGATTGAATAACCTGCTCACCTGTGAAAGTACAGGATCATCTACCGACTGCCCGGTAAATTCAAGTTTTAATAACGGCTTTTTATCTGCTGTCAGCGTCGGACTCAATCTTTCCAGATACGTTTCCGGAATGTTTATTTTTAAAGATGACGCGATAAATTCACGGGTCAGTTCTGCTTTTGGATGTGCGAAAATTTCGCTGACAGTTCCCTGTTCAATTAATTTACCCGCACTGATCACCGCAACTTCATCACAGATATTTTTCACAACATCCATTTCGTGGGTAATCAGTAAAATCGTAATGTTCAGCCTTTTATTAATATCTTTTAATAAGGTAAGGATAGACTTTGTAGTAGCCGGGTCCAAAGCACTTGTTGCTTCATCACATAACAGTACTTTTGGATTACTCGCCAGGGTCCTGGCAATCGCAACCCGTTGTTTCTGTCCACCGGATAAATTAGCAGGATAATCTTTCCCTTTATCTTCTAACCCAACCAGGGCCAGTAATTCCGCAACTCTTTCTTGTATTTGCGCCGCAGGCATCTTATCGAGCTCCAAAGGAAAAGCAATGTTTTCAGAAACCGTTCTGGAGGATAATAGATTGAAATGCTGAAAGATCATACCGATCTGTCTTCTTTCTTTAGCCAGCGCTGCCGGTGATAAATCAATCAGGTTCAGCCCATCTACGATAACCTCACCAGATGTTGGTCTTTCCAACAAATTCACACAGCGGATCAAGGTGCTTTTTCCTGCGCCTGATGCCCCGATCACCCCATAGATTTTACCTTTCGGCACGGTCAGAGAAACGTCCGACAAGGCCGTAATCTCCCTGTTTTTCTGATGAAATTGTTTAGTTATATTTTTTAATACAATCATGTTCGGCGCAAAAGTAATAATAATCATCAATAGTCTATTATATTTATAGACTTTAACTGTCAGGGAGATATAAAAAAAGGCACTCTAAAAGTGCCTTTTTTCTATTTATTATTCAAATTACCAATTCCTAATTCAAGGAGGCCATATCAATCACAAAACGGTAATGAACATCACCGGCAAGCGTACGCTCATAAGCTTCGTTGATCTGATCAATATTGATCATTTCTACATCCGAAGTGATATTATGTTCCGCGCAGTAATCCAGCATTTCCTGAGTCTCTTTAATTCCTCCTACTAAAGAACCAACCAGACTACGACGGCCACCAATCAATTGGAAGGCCTGCACATCCGAAGGTTTAGGCGGTACACCTAACAAGACCATTACCCCGTTGGTGCGTAATAGTGCCAGGTATTCATTGTAATCATGTTCCGCAGATACCGTATCAATGATATAATCAAAGCTATTAGCCAGCTTTTTCATTGTTTCCTTTTCAGTAGTGATCTCAAAATGATGTGCACCTAATTGCTGTGCATCTTTTTCTTTACTTTTAGAACGGCTTAATACTGTTACCTCCGCACCCATTGAAGCGGCAATTTTCACAGCCATATGTCCTAAACCACCCAAACCAACAACTGCCAGTTTATCTCCTTTTTTAACATTCCAGTGCTTCAACGGAGAGTAAGTAGTAATTCCTGCACATAATAACGGGGCTACTTTTTCAAGAGGTAATTTATCAGACACACTTAAAACAAATTTCTGTGTCACTACGATATGGCTGGAATAACCACCATACGTAATTGTTTTTTTATCCTGTAAAAGCGAGTTATAGGTTTGTGAATGTCCATTTTCACAATATTGCTCATTGTCTTCTTCGCAGTTTCTGCAATGGCCACAAGAGTCTACAAAACAGCCTACACCAACAGTATCCCCAACTTTAAAACGGGTCACCTGGTTTCCGACTTTTGTTACTTTCCCAACAATTTCGTGTCCTGGAACAACAGGGTACATCGATCCTCCCCATTCATTTCTTGCGGTATGTATATCTGAATGGCATACACCACAGTATAAGATTTTGATTTCTACATCATCAGCACCTGGCTCACGACGGTCTAACTGATAGGGAGCAAGTGGTTTATCAGCGCTCTGCGCCGCATAGGATTTTACTGCTTTCATCGTTTTTCAATTATTTAGTGTTACAACAAATATAAAGACAAAAGTTACCGCCATTTTGTTCATTATATTTTTGTTCGCCTCGCGAGAATCAGCAAGATGCCTTGATCTATTAAATAATAAAAACTGTTTTGCCCAGTGCTTTTCCCGTCCGGCTTTTAGCAATGGCCTCTGGGGCGGCACTCAACGGAATTGTTTGAACAGGGATCTCAATTTGACCAGCTTCGATCATTTCACTCACTCCTTCCAATAGCGCGACGCTTCCTTTAACTTCAAAATTACCACCGCGAATATTCCTGGTTTTTAGTTGCTCTGCATCAGCAGATCCGATTGTTGTTAAAGCAATTCCTGCTGGTTTAACCAGTAAGGTAAGCTGATCAAATGCTTCCGGAGAACTTGCCAGGTCTATTAAAGCATCAATTCCTTCAGGATAAGCTGCCTTAACTTGCGCAACCAGGTTTCCTGCTGAATAATCAAAGGTAACAGCTGCCCCTGCTTTTTTAATGCTGCTTTCTGCTTCGCCACCTCTGGCTGTGGCCAAAACCTTAATGCCGTTTAAAGCTGCAAAAACAGTAGCAAATGTACCCACGCCACCTGTAGCGCCAACAATCAGTAAGGTTTTGTCTTTAGCCAGTCCGATTTCCCTGACCAGTTGAAAAGCAGTCATACCGGCTACCGGAAATGCTGCTGCCTGCTCAAATGATAAACCTGGAGGCATTTTAGTCACAATAGCTTTTTCAGGTACTGAAATATATTCCGCGTAAGTCCCTTCCCCTACAGGTTCATGCAGCATTTGCCCATATACTTTATCTCCAACTTTTAAACGGCTAACACCTTCACCAATCTCTTCAATCACTCCTGCCCCATCTACACCTAATATCATAGGAAATATATGTGGCATTTTCCCATCAAGCATTCCATCAGCAATACGCCAATCCGTTGGGTTAAGCCCTGCTGCTTTTAATTTAATCAGGAGGTATCCGGGTTTTACGACTGGCTTTAAAGTTTCTATTAATTCCGGAGCATCTTTAAATGCTTTGACTACAACTGCTTTCATAGATAGATGAATTGTTATTTAATGATAGATGAATTGTTCCTTAGTTAGCCATATATATCGTGCCATAAGTTCAAAAACGAGGAATTTATTAGGATGTGGAAAAAACATGGCATCATAAATGTTAAATTTAAAACAATCTGCAACAATGGCTTTACAGCTATAAAAAACAACATATGAATAGAATAGAACTCAATTTAGAACGTTTGCTTGATACATTTATCAGCAAACTCCCTACACTATTACTGGCGCTGATCACTTTATTAATAGGATTCTGGTTAATCAAATTCTTAGTCAGATTTTTGAATAATCACCTGAATAAAGGAAAAATAGATCTTTCACTTTCCAACTTTTTGATCAGTATTTTAAAAGTTGTGCTTTACATTCTTTTATTGGTAACCGTTGCCTCCACTTTAGGCATTGAGACTTCTTCTTTTGTAGCAATTTTAGCTGCTTCTGGTCTGGCTGTAGGTCTGGCGCTTCAGGGAAGTCTTTCTAATTTTGCAGGCGGGGTATTGATCCTGTTGTTCAAACCTTTTAAAGTAGGCCACTTTATTTCATCCAGTAACAACGTAAATGGGACAGTACTTAAAATTGACATTCTTTATACCACTTTAAAGGCGGGAAACGGAACTACAGTTTATGCACCAAATGGCCCGCTGGCCAATGCAGTCATCAACAATGTTTCTGACAATATAAACCGGATGCAGGAGTACAGTATCGGGATTTCTTACGATGCTAATATAGATACCGCGAGAAAAGTTATCCTGAATGTACTGACTAATGATCAGCTGATTTTGAAAGATCCGGCTCCGGTTGTTTTAGTGTCTTCCCTGGGAGATAATGCAGTCAACCTGACGATCAGGTCGTGGTCTGCGAATGGAGATTTCTGGCCAACTTATCACCGTAATTTTCAATTACTTAAAGAAGCACTGGATCAAAATAATATTGGCATCCCTTATCCGCAGCGGGAGATACATATTATTCCCGCCAGTTCGGATTTACCGGGTTAGCCCTGCTTACAAGCACACGAACAAATCCGAAAAACAAAAACCGTGTTCCTGCAAAAGACGAGCAGGAACACGGTTTTTCTCCTGAATACTCCGGCATCCAGTTTTTTTAATCGTATTTAAAAGTAGTAGCTTTACGCGATGAAGCATTTAACTTTCCTTTTATTATTTGTTGCCTTGTTCGGCAGCGTTTCCAGAAGCCAGGATAAAACCACCAGCATACAGACTTCAACCAAACCCTTTTCATTAGGGATAACTGATGAAATTCAATCTGCTGAATTAACAGAAAAAAGAATATTAAACATCTATTTACCTGAAGATTATGACCAGGATACAAAAACCACTTACCCGGTTATTTATCTTTTAGATGGATCTGCCAATGAAGATTTTATCCATATAGCAGGTCTTGTTCAATATTGCACCATGATACAGACCATGCCTAAATCAATTGTTGTGGGTATCGCAAATATTGACAGAAAAAGAGATTTCACTTTCCCTACTACTGTTCAGCAGGATTTAAAAGATTTCCCAACGACAGGAAAATCAGAAAAATTCATGACTTTTGTAGAGAAGGATTTACAGCCCTACATTCAGCAGAAATACAGAACCAATGCGTCAAAAACCATTATTGGCCAGTCATTAGGCGGTTTATTTGCTACTGAGGTATTGCTGAAAAAACCTGAACTTTTCAATAATTATGTCATCATCAGCCCAAGTTTATGGTGGGATAATGAATCCCTGCTTGCAAAAGCACCCGGCCTGTTAAAATCAGCCTCAGCTAAAAATATCAAAGTATATCTTTCTGTAGGTACAGAAGGTAAAGTGATGGAAAATGATGCAGCCAGCCTTGCAGCAGTCTTAAAAAAATCGGCAAATCAGAATTTCCAGGTTACCTTTAACCCAATGCCAGCAGAAAACCACTTAACCATTTTGCATAATAGTACGTATAAAGCATTTGAAGTATTGAATGCTAAGAAATAAAACCAGGTCAGCGATAACAATGACCTGCTGCTTTACGTTAATAAATACAGCAACAAGCCACTAAATGCAGGTATCCCCTTCCATAGATTTATCAGCGATAATTAAGCATTATCTCTTTTTAACTACCCAAAGTGAAGAGGTGAAGAAGCTGCGTTTGTTTTCTGACGGAAATACAGGAATGGTTTTCTCTTTTAAGCATCCATTGATTTCGCATTTTAACGGATCAGATATTCCTGTGGAGCTTCCGGATTCCTTCCTATATGGACAGCTCGATGCTTATCAGGATTTATATTGCAAGGGAGAAACTTCTTTAATGATTGTTGTTTTTCATCCTCATGGGCTGAGTCAGCTGCTGGGGGTTCCCTCTCAGGAGCTCAAAGATCAGCGTATAAAAACAGAAGACCTCTTTGGGATTAAGGGGGCCGAACTTTATGAAAAGTTGTCGGACAGCACTGCGATCACCAGTAAAATTACTTTGGCCGAAGACTTTTTCAGGAAAATGATTGCCGGCAGACAGCATACAGATCAGTCATTAATCCTGGCCTCACTCAATTTTATCACTCAAAACAAGGGCTTAATGCCGGTCAGTAAATTGGTGGATTTCACAGGGTATCATGAAAGAAAACTAGAGAGGGCTTTTATAGCCAATATCGGGCTCAGTCCAAAAAAGTTCAGCACGATTGTTAAACTGCATGTATTTCTGAAACAGCTCCGGGATAAATCAGTTCAGGAAAATTTTACTGCAATAGGCTATGAAGCCGGGTATTACGATCAGCCGCATCTGATCCGTGAATTCAAAAAACATACCGGATTAACCCCTCGTCAATATAGCAATATCGCTGATCCGCTGGCTATCAATTTTCTGAGTTACTAAATGCGTTTAATGCGTTAGTAACTTGATCAATCTGAGTAACCCAGCTGATTAATCTGTTGTCGGATTTGTACATTTTTTCGAAATTCCCGCAATCTATCTTTGTTTAAAACAGATAAAGATGGAAAACCTTAAAATTGCTACAGCACAATTTGAGCATAAAAGCGGAGATAAGCAATACAACCTTTCGATTATAGATGACCTGGCCGGGAAGGCTTCAAAAGATGGCGCACAAGTCATTGCTTTCCATGAATGTTCAATCACTGGTTATACTTTTGCCAGAAATCTTTCTAAAGCACAAATGCTTGAACTTGCAGAGCTTATTCCTTCAGGAGAAAGTATTTTAGCGCTTACCTCAATCGCAGCTAAATATAATATTGCTGTACTGGCTGGTCTTTTTGAGAAAGATGAAGCAGATAATTTATTTAAAGCCTATGTCTGTGTAGATAAAAATGGCCTGGTTGCAAAATTCAGAAAATTGCATCCTTTTATAAATCCTTTCCTTACCCCGGGCGATGAATACTGCGTTTTTGAGCTTTATGGCTGGAAATGCGGAATTTTAATTTGCTATGACAACAACATCATTGAAAACGTAAGAGCGACCAGGCTTTTGGGTGCAGATATTATTTTTATGCCGCATGTAACCATGTGTACACCTTCGACCAGACCCGGTGCTGGATTCGTAGATCCGGCACTCTGGGCCAATAGAGAAACTGATCCTACCTCGCTGCGCCTTGAATTTGAAGGAATGAAAGGCCGCGACTGGCTGATGAAATGGCTGCCAGCCAGAGCTTATGACAATGCAATTTATACGGTGTTCTCTAATCCGATCGGAATGGATGATGACCAGTTGAAAAATGGATGTTCCATGATTATTGATCCTTTTGGCGATGTTCTTACCGAATGCAAAACTTTAGGTGATGATTATGTAATAGCGATGCTTACCCCTGAAAAATTGATACAAGCAGGGGGGCATCGTTATATCCAGGCCAGAAGACCTGAGCTTTATAAAGATATTATCGGAGGCCCGCATCAATCCGAGCAAAAAGTAGCCTGGCTTTAGTGAATAACCAGCATATACCCCACCCCTCTGATATTGACTATTTCTATATTAGGGTCTGATTTAAGATAAGAGCGAAGCCTGGAAATAAAAACATCCAGGCTTCTTCCGGTAAAAAAGCTTTCGTATTCCCACAATTCAGAGAGGATGTCGGCTCTTTTTACAATTTGTGTCTGATGATCTACTAACATCCTTAAGAGTTCTGATTCCCGGTAGGATATTTTTTTTTCTTTACCATTGATCGTAAGTTTACTGTATACCGCATCAAATTGATAAGCTCCGATAGCATATACGTTCGAACTGTTTTTTTCAAGGCGCTTTAACTGCACTTCCATTCTTACAATCAATTCCTCAATGCTATAAGGTTTTTTCATATAATCACTGCCACCAATATCAAAACCTTTTAGCACATCGGCCGTTTGAACCCGGGCAGTGACAAATATGATAGGGATCTGCTCGTCTATTTCCCTGATTTTACGGGCAAGATCAAAGCCATCCAGTTCAGGAACCATCACATCTAAGACTACAATATCTGGTCTGGACTTTTTAAAATACAAAAAGGCATCTGCGCCGTTGGTGTAATGAGTGACCCCATACCCTTTAAATTGCAAACAGTCTGAAACAATCTGAGCCAGATCTGTTTCATCTTCCACGAATAATATATCGGTCATGTTTTTAAGGGTTTAACAGGGATTAAAATAGTAAAAACGCAGCCACTGCCTTCCTGGCTATAGAGTGAAATCGTCCCCTGATGTTTTTCTGCAACTTGTTTAACATAAGCCAGTCCCAAGCCAAATCCTTTAATACGCTGCAATCTTTTATCAGGAACCCGGAAAAACTGATCAAAAACACTTTTCTGATAGACCTCAGGAATTCCAATCCCGCAGTCACTCACAGTCAGTGCCCACCCTTTTTTAGTCAGGTAACTTCTGATGGTTATCTTTGGCTTGTTTAAAGAGTATTTAATCGCATTATCAATGAGATTTCTCAGCGCATTTCCAAGATGAACAGGATCAGCAAGAATTTCCGGGAAGTTATCAGCATATAACTCTATCGTAGCCTGGTCATCCACCAGGGCATATTTTGCAATAATTTCTTCTATCAAATGATTCACATGTATCGGTTCTTTAAACAAGACCATTTTATGATGTTCAAAAACTGAAAGTTCCAGAATCATTTCTATCAGCCTGGAAAGATGATCTAATTCATTTTTTGAAACATTTAAATACAAGCTGGTCTTATCTTTATCTTCAAGTACCTCATAGTTCCGCATGGCTTCAATGGCAACAGACACCGTTGAAAGCGGTGTTTTCAACTCATGGGTCATATTATTGATCATATCATTTTTTACAACTGATAATTTTCTTTGCATAAAAATGGTGATCAGCATATAAATAAAACAAGAAGTGGTAAACAGGATCAGTAAAATGGAGGCTCCAAATTGCCATTTCATCTTTTGCAATACATGTAATAAAGGTGCTTTATAAGGAATTGCCTGGAAAACTTCTGCTTTACCATTTTCTGTAACTTCATAATTTCCATCTGCTCTTTGAAGTTCAACAGTAGTGGCCCGGGGTAATGTTTGCAAATTATCAGGTGTTATTCTGTGGGCTGTTTGAAGATTAGCGGGTATTGTTCGGTGTACCCTTTGCAGCTTAGCAGGTGCTGTTTTATGCGCTGTCCCCAGATCAGCACTTGTTGTTCTTCGCGCTGTAACTGCAATCGCAGGCACTAACGCCCTCATGCTGTCATTTTTCGGATAATATCTTGGTACTACCTTCATTGCTATACTTGCCGGATAAGCGACAATAGTTGGCAATCTTGCAGTTGTACGGGCAAAATCCTGGCTTGCAGATCTGTCTACGGTGGTTGAATAAGCAATAATAGATTTTGTATTCAGATTTACTGAAGGGGCATCAGCAGGTAGAAATACATCAAAGTCTGTGGAAAAAAGTGGTTGTCCACTATAATAAGTATAATCTTTATACAACCAAACCCCTTGTGTTACGATTACCCCAAGGATACAAAATGTCATGAAGCCTAAGATATATTTAATTCGGTTGGTCATATTCCTTTTGCGTTGCTCATGCCAGCAAATGTAATTTTCATCTGTTAAGTAATCGTATCACTTAACGTATTTTAACATATTGTAACTTTCATTAACACTATTCCAGCTCATATTTGACCAAATAATTTTAGTTAAAATATGAGAAATACTGTTACTATTACCAGGTTAATCTGCCTGCTGCTTTGTCTCCCCTTTCTTCTTGCTGCTTGCAAAAAGGGGCAGAACATCAGCCCGGGAGATCAGGGTGAGCTCCATGTAGAAACGGTCGATACTGTTACAGTAAAGGCTTCCACCTTTCTGCTGGATTCCGTACCTACTTCAAATCAAACAGTCCTGCTGATTGGCCAAACAGACGATAAAGATTTTGGAAAATTAACAGCGTCTTCCTATATACAGTTTATCCCGCCCGCGTTAAGTGATGCCGTTATTCCGAAAAATGCAACTTTCGACGCTTTTACTATTGTATTAAAGTATAATAAATATACTTCAGGAGACACCCTCGCCCCACAGAAACTTACTGTTCACCGGCTTACAGAAGACATGATTTTACGTAAAGTTCCCGGACCGGTAGAAAGTGAAGAAGTGCCGGTTTATGTAAAAGGACAGGCTTTATATAGTACAACAACATTCAAATATGAGCCCGCACCAATCGGAAATCTGGATTTTCAATCCAAGCCTGTCAGCGGAGATAGCGTAATTATTACCCTGAATGAAACCCTGGGAAAGGAATTTCTGGACTTAATGGATAAAAAAGATCCACGCTTCGCCAGTGAAGGGGAATTTATTAAATATTTCAAAGGAGTAGCCTTCAAAACCATACAAGCTGGCAGTATCACCGGGTTTAAAGCAGATCAGGTTAAGCTATATGTAGGTTACAATTATATCGATGGATCAGGATTTTCAAAAAAAGGTAAGGTAACTTTTACAGGAAAATCTACAGACTATCAATTCAATCATTTTGATACCGACAGAAGCCAGACCAAGCTTAAAGCACTGAGCCGTACCAACCGGGAAATCAGTTCAGAACATACAGGTCAGCAACTTTTTTTACAGGGAGGTACTGGTTTAGTGACTAAACTTAAGTTTCCAACGCTGGTAAATTTCATGAATGAGAGCAAAAAAGTAATTAATAAAATAGAGTTGCAAATCGAAACTAAGCCTACCTATTATTCAATTTTCAAAGCACCAACACCGCTCCAGCTCTGGGTCGCTAATTCAGCAAATGTGCCCAAGGCTATCTTGCCAAATAATTATAAGGAAGGGGATCAGCAGGCGGCATTTGAAAAAGGTAATGATATAGGCTCACCAGGAAAATACAGGTTCCTGCTTACACAGTATGCTGATGAATTGAAAAAAGGAACTTATAAGAATACCTCTTTGATGCTCAGTGTTCCGGCAGACCAGCTATTGGGCACAGTAAACAGAGGGCAGTTCTCTACCAGTGAAACAGCCATATCTATCAAGCTTATTATTACATACACTAAATATTAAATTCTAAAACAATGATTAAAAAATTATTAACTGCTTCCCTTATGCTGACCATCCTATTATTTGGGAGCTGTAAAAAAGACAAAGATGATGAACCTAAGGAATGGGTAAAAGGATCTGACTTTGAAGGCCCTCCCCGCAGTGCGGCAGCGAGTTTTATTATAGATGAGAAAATTTATATAGTCGGAGGATTTAACGGAGAGAAGCGATTGAAAGACGTTTGGATGTATGATCCTAAACTCACGAACTGGTTTAAAATTGGTGAGGTTGACTTTCCCGGTGATGCCAGAAATTACGCAGTTGGTTTCAGTGTAGCTGGAAAAGGTTATATAGGGACAGGTACGGATGGTACGAATTCTTTCAAAGATTTCTACCAGTTCACACCGGAAACCAAACAATGGAAAAAGATTGCTGATTTCCCGGGTGATGCGAGATATGGTGCAGTTGCCTTTTCAGGTAGCGGTAAGGGTTATGTAGGCTCTGGTACATCCATCAATGGTGACCTGAAAGATTTCTACAGTTACAATCCTACCGCAGACAGCTGGACGCAAATAACGAGTTTGCCAGGTACAAAAAGAGCCTATGCTTTCATTTTTACGCTTGGAGAACTAACCTATATCGGCAGTGGATCAAATAACGGGGCCAATTTACGGGATCTATGGAGTTACAACACAGCCAATGATACCTGGACACAAAAGAATGATATTTTCAGGGATGCTCAGAATGAGAGCAATAAGGATTATCATTATGACTTGAGCCGCAGATCTGCTGTGACTTTTACCATTGGCAACAAGGCTTATTTAACAGGGGGAATAACCAGCGGTATAACCGGAACAACCTGGGCTTACGATCCGGGGATAGATCTTTGGAAACAACACCAGGATTTTGGAGGAGTTGCACGTGAGGGAGCAATCGGTTTTGAGATTGGTAATAAAGGCTACGTAACCATTGGTAAAAATGGAAGTTATTTCGATGACCTCTGGATATTTACGCCTAACAAATAATCAAATCATTGTTTAATTCATTATTAACCGGCCGCAATTAAGCTTGATGGCCGGTTAATAATGTAATATTGATTTCATTCAAACGGTTATATCTATTAAAATGCAGGTATTCACAAATAATTCTTGCAGGATTAAATCTTTATGTTTTACTTTGTATCTCAAAGTTCTTTTAAAATGCAAGAAAAAGATATTTATTCAGAGCTGAGTTCCATCCGTAACCTGATGGAACGTTCTTCCAAATTTATCTCCCTAAGTGGTTTATCAGGGATTATGGCAGGAATATATTCACTAATTGGTGCGTTTATAGGCTATAAAATAGTTTATAATGCGCACGGAGTTTTGCAATATAGGGACAGTTATATCAGTGAATCACAGATTTTATGGCAATTGACTAGTATTGCTGCTGGCGTTTTGGTACTTTCTTTAGTTACAGGGATTTGGCTGACGATCCGCCAGGCACGTAAAAAGGGAGAAAATTTCTGGAATCCGGTTAGTAAACGTTTGCTCGTGAATATGACCATTCCCCTGGTAACCGGCGGGTTGTTCATTCTGATCCTGCTGATCCGTGGTGAATACGGAATTATTTCCTCAGCCTGCCTGATCTTTTATGGTCTTGCATTGATTGCCGGAAGTCATTATACCCTGTCTGCTGTAAAATGGCTTGGGTTTAGTGAGATCATCCTGGGTTTAGTTGCAGCTTTAATCCCGGGCTACGGAATTGTCTTCTGGACAATAGGTTTTGGAATCCTGCATATTCTTTATGGTTCAATCATGCACTTTAAATACAATTAGTGAAAATTTCCCTGGAATCTTTCGATAAAGCTTTTGAGAACCGGTTACGCCTGCAAATTATGAGCGTACTGGTTGCCAATGCCTATTATGATTTCAATTCTTTGAAAGAACTGCTGAATGCAACAGATGGTAATCTTGCCTCCCATCTTAAGGCTTTGGAGAAGGAGGAATATATTACCGTAACTAAAAGTTTTATCGGCCGTAAGCCTAATACACAATATACTGCTTCAGCAAAAGGTACCCTTGCGTTTAAAAAACACCTGGAAGCACTTGAAAATTTAATTAAACAACAAAAGAAATAACCTTTTTTTTAACCTTATACTTTGAATTTCAAAGTACTTTTAAATAGCTTATGAATTATCAACAAGAAAAACAGAACAATGGATTCAGAACTTGGTTCTCAGAATCTGTCATCGTAAAATTATGCCTTATAGGCATTTTAACCCTGCTTTTGCTCATTCCTTCGAGCTTGGTACAGAATCTGATTGTGGAAAGGCAAGCCAGACAACAGGAAGTAAACAATGAAATATCAGATAAATGGTCCGGGAGCCAGTTGGTAGAAGGTCCTATTTTAGTTATTCCTTATAAAACTACAGTTAACCATAAAGACAGCGCAGGCAAGGTGACCACCAAAGAAGTGTTAACCAATATTTATATCCTGCCTGAAACTTTAAATATTACGGGGAAGGCGGAACCGCAGTTACTGCATCGCGGAATATTTGATGCGGTAGTTTACAATTCAAAGATCAGTGTAAATGGGAAATTCAGTGCGATGGAACTCCGGAAATCTGGTATTAATCCAGATATGGTTCAATGGGACAAGGCAAAAGTGGATATTGGATTGAGTGATTTGAAAGGTTTAAAAAACAACCCGGTCATTAAGTTAGCGGGTAAAGATTATGCTGTTGAACCGGATTTCACCACGCTTTCTTTATTTACAAATAACCTGATTATACAGCCTGACCTCAGTGCCGGCAAAAATACGGCATTGGACTTCAGCTTCGACCTGGATTTAAGAGGTAGCAATGAGCTTAGTTTCCTGCATATCGGAAAAAGCACGACCGTGAAAATTGACGGAAGCTGGGGCAACCCGAAGTTTACAGGTCGTTATCTTCCCGAGCAGCGTAATGTAGCTGCGACTGCATTTTCAGCAACCTGGAAAATGCCCTATTTTAACAGGCCTTTTTCACAGCAATGGATCAATGAGAATTCAACTTTAGTGACCGCGGCAAGTAAAGAAAATCCTTCAATGGAAACTAATGTTCAGGCACCTTTAAGGGATGGTGCTTTTGGTGTCCAGTTTATTCTGCCCGTAGATCAGTACCAAAAAACAATGCGTTCAGGCAAATATTCGATTCTGATTATTATGCTGACTTTCATTTCCCTGTTTTTCACAGAACTGCTGAATAAAAGGAAAGTACATCTTTTACAATATGTGCTGATTGGTGCGGCAATGATTATTTACTACACGTTATTGCTTTCATTTAGTGAACGTGTTGGTTTTAACCTCGCCTACCTGATCGCCTCAGTTGCCACGGTTTCATTGATTGGTAGTTTTATCGCTGCCTTGCTGAAGAATAAAAAACCAGCATTGATATTTGTTGGAATTCTGACTGTTTTCTACGGTTTTGTATACGTGATCATTCAATTGCAGGATCTGGCCTTACTGTTCGGAAGCGTTGGTTTATTCATCATTGTTGCTGCGCTGATGTATTTATCTGCTAAAATAGACTGGAACAGAAATCCTTTAGCAGAGGTTCCGGATTCATCACAAGGTGATTATCAGGAAAGAACAAATCAAACTGGACAGACCACAACAGTACAAACCGGGCAAACAGGAACACAAGAATATTAAACCTTTTAAAATTAAGGAAGCCTGGTTATCCGGGTTTCCTTAGCTCCAATCCCATCCATATGTTTAATTTTAGCAAATATTACTTCAGGCTTACGGTGCTGTTATTTGGCACAGAAGTCCTGATTGCCTTGTACGCACACGACCAGTTTATCCGCCCCTATGCAGGCGATTTCCTGATTGTCATCTTTTTATTCTGCCTGGTCAGAACCTTTTTAAACGTCCGCTCACATTGGGTAATCAGCAGTGTATTAGTATTTTCTTACCTGATTGAGCTCAGTCAATATTTTAATCTGATCCATCACTTAGGGCTGGATCAGTCAAAAATAGCGCCTTTGCTTTTAGGCAATCATTTCAGCTGGATAGATATGGTCGCCTACACCTTAGGTGCAGCAGTTATTTTCATGTTACAATCATTTCCTGAGGCCTCACGCCCAATACGTTGAAAAACGTATTGCTGAAAGTAGAGACACTATCATATCCTACTTTGATAGCTACACTTTTCACGTTTTCGCCCGAAACTGATAACAATTCGACCGCTTTAATGATCTTATATAATTTGATATAACCAGCCACGGTAATTCCAATATCCTGTTTAAATAATCTTTCCATAGTCCGTGCAGAAAGATTAAACTGAGCGGCTACAACAGGTATTTTTATATCCTCAGCTACATTTTCTGTCAGATAATCAATCATGCTGGCAATCCTTGGATTTTGAGGAACAGGTAAGACCAGCGGCAAAGAAGTATCAAATGTTAGAGGAAGTATACCAATCAGTGCTTTCAGGAAATCAAATTCCAGCTGATCTTCTTCTTCCAATCTTGACCACTGTTCGGTAAAAAGGATCATTTCTCTTACTACTTTAGGCGTATGAAAGATATTGAGCTCTTTAAAAAAAGGATGATCAGCTGTTTTACTCAGGAAAATACAACGCAGGTAAACCGGGCTTACAGGAGCAGAAGTTTTATGCAAAAGTCCAGGGGGTATCCATGCGCAATGGTGTGTTGGCAATAAATACGTTCTTTCAGGCGTGTGAAGGTATTGCACTCCTTTCTCCACGAAAATCAGCTGGCCCATATGGTGAGAATGCCACTCGTCAGAGAACTTCCAATCGGCTTCATGCCATACGTAAGCTTCCTTTTCTACACTATCAACTGTAAGGTGGCAAAATCTTGATCTTTCCATTTGTCGTATTATAACATGCTATTGGCAAATATAGACATTTAAAGACATCGGGCTTTCCCTACTTTTGTCATCAATTAATAAATACAACATGAATTCAATAAATACAATGCGTTTTAAAACAAGCTTTTTGATTTTATTTTGCCTGTTTAGCGCTTCATTTTTAAAAGCACAAAGCAAAATGAAAGATGAACATTCAACTTTAAAGATCCTGGTACTGTTTAATACTGTCAATGGTGGTACTTACAAAATGGCTCAGGAAATTGCTGCAGGAATTGAAGATTTTCCAGGTGCAAAAGCAGTCTTAAAACAAGTTCCAAGAATTAAACCACTGGAGAATGAAGTAAAGCACCCTTTTGCAGCTGTTCCCTATGCAGCTATAAATGATTTACCTGAGTATGATGCAATAGCTTTAGGATCTGCCGTTCATTTTGGAAATATGAGTGCTGATATGCGCTATTTCCTGGATCAATCAGTGAGTATCTGGACTTCGCGCAAACTGGAAGGAAAACCTGCTACGGTATTTATGTCTGCGGGCAGCGGGGCCGGAAGAGAAGCAGCTATACTTTCCTTCTGGAATACTTTGGCTATTCATGGGATGGTGATTGTACCTACAGGAATTATGGGTACGAGTGAAATTGACAAAGCCATTCCCCAGGGAAATACAGCTTTTGGTGCTTCTTCACTGGCGGGTATTCCAAATAGTGTAAGGCCTTCAAAAGGAGAATTACATATTGCCAGATTACAGGGATATGCACTGGCCAAAGCTGCAAAAGGTTATCAATTGACAGGAGGAAATACCGGTAGTCTGACTGCTGTAGTATCAAAAGATATTGAAAGAACAGGTGTGATAGCGGCCCGGCTGAAGGAATTAAATATCGTTCTGCCAAAAGCACCTGCGCCTGTTGGTAATTACAAGCCCTACCGAATTTCAGGAAAACAGGTTTTTATTAATCAGATTGCTTTAAATAATGGTAAAGTAGATCATCCGGGTTTAATTGAAAAGGAAGTTACCGAGGAACAGGCAAAGTTAGCTGCAAGGCAGACGCTGTTAAATGTACTGGCAGTTTTGAAAGAAGCGGCCGGGGGTGATCTGGATCAGGTTAAACAAGCCGTACAATTAACGGGTTATTTTTACACTTCAGCTGGTTATACTAAACATGCAGTTTTAATGAATGAAGCTTCTAATCTTTTGGTACAGATTTTTGGAGAAAAAGGAATGCACACCAGGGCAACTGTTGGCGCATCTTCCCTGCCCATGAATTCATCAGTAGAGATTCAGGCTGTTTTTGAGTTAGAATAATAAAAAGGTTCCTTCAAACAGGAATAAAAGCCTTCGATTTTCATCGGGGGCTTTTTGCGTTTTAATTATTGGTCTTTAACAATTGAGTTCTTTGCTTTTCGAAACCCCGTCAAACTTATATTTCTATGTTTCTTGAAAAATTTGTTCAAATGGCTTTCATCAGAAAAACCAAACTCATTTACAATTTCATTAATCCTCCTATCGCTGAATTTTAACCGATGTTCTATCAAACGCATTCTATAATTAGCAATAAATTGCTGAACAGTTTCACCACACTGATTTTTGAAATAGCTTCCCAGATAAGTAGCTGATATATCAAATTTATCTGCTATGAAGGAAGCCTTTAAACTTGGAGGTGAAAAAATATTTGACTGTATATGATTGATGATTTCTAATATACGTTTATCTGCATTCGCCTTAATCCCCAATGGTTTCATTTTGGAAATATTCCGAACGGCAATTACAATTAATGAATTTACATAATGTGCGGTTAAATCTTCCTCATAAATATCCCTATGCTTAATAGTATGCAGCAGACATTCAACTATCGACTTCACAAGAAATTCATCCTCTTTTTGCTTTAAAATACAGCCAGATAAATGCGAAGCATAGTACAATAGACATTCGATACAGTTTATATTTCTAGAGCTGTATTCTTTAACATAGTCGCTATTAATTCTAACCAACAAGAATTCTGTCGTATCAGTTATATCAAAGTTATGACAATCATTAGGGGTCATTAACATCAGATTGCCAGCCTGGTAAGCTATACAATTGCCATTTACATGAAGAAATCCTGTTCCGGAAATAACATAGGCCATCTGGAAAAAGCTAAACTGTAAATCCCTGACAGGACATTCATCGACCTTACGATAAACAATTTCGAAGGATTGGTGCATATTCTCCCTTTTCATAGGGCAAAAATACTTTTTTATCATTAAAATGTACCGATCTGTACGTTATATTCAGTTTATTTTTGTTAAATATTATTAACGTGAAAATGAAAAATCAAAACTATCCGGATAAGAATACTATTGCATTAATCGCTATTTGTATGGCTACACTAATGTTTTCATTGGAGATTTCCAGTGTACCAGTCATACTCCCAACCCTTGAAAAGGTATTAGGTGCTAATCTTAACGATATGCAATGGATAATGAATAGTTACACGATCGGTTGTACAACAGTGCTGATGGCAGCAGGAACATTGGCCGATAAATATGGCCGTAAGCGAATACTCCTGATTACCCTGGTTTTGTTTGGCATTGCTTCTTTGGTTTGTGGTTTGGCGCAAAATACAGCTGTGCTGATTGTAAGCCGGTTTTTCCAGGGAATAAGTGGAGGGGCAATGTTGATTTGCCAGGTATCTGCTCTTTCACACCAGTTTCAGGAAGGAAAAGAGCGTAGTAAAGCCTTTGGGATATGGGGTATTATCCTGGGACTTGGATTAGGTTTTGGGCCTATTATAGGTAGTGGTATTGTCGGTTTACTATCCTGGAAATGGGTTTTCCTGATACACACACCAATCGCTGTTCTTGCTTCAATTCTTGTTTACGGCAATGTAGCAGAATCCAAAGACCCCCTGGCAAAAAGACTTGATATTTCAGGAATGGTCACTTTATCTTTAGCCGTTTTCGGCTTAACCTATTTTATTACACAAGGCGGTGAAACTGGATTTACCAGTACTATTGCCATCTGTATCTTCATTGCCACTGCAATAAGCTTTATTCTATTTGTGTGGGTTGAAAAAAACAATGCCCACCCTATGTTCGATTTTTCGGTATTTAAGATACGTAATTTTTCGGGTGCTGTTTTTGGTTCTATTGGGATGAACTTTAGCTTTTGGCCATTCATTATTTATCTGCCTATTTATTTTCAGGGCTGTTTGGGTTACGATGTGCTAACTGCAGGCCTTTCTCTGTTAGCTTATACGCTCCCTACCTTAATTATACCTCCCCTGGCTGAACGTCTTTCAGTTCGGTATCGCCCGGGTATTGTTATTCCTTCAGGACTGTTTACGATAGGTCTGGGATTTATTGTCATGAGATATGGAAGCCTGGCAGAGCATCCAGATTGGATAACAGTGCTCCCTGGTTCCATCTTGGCAGGTATTGGACTTGGCCTCACGAATACACCTGTAACCAATACTACAACAGGCTCGGTTTCAAGCAATCGTGCAGGAATGGCTTCTGGCATAGATATGAGTGCCAGGCTGATTACCTTAGCAATTAATATCGCATTGATGGGATTTATTCTTGTCGAAGGAATTTCATCTTATTTAGAAACTGTATTAGCACATCAGTCTCCCCACAGCTTAGCATTACGTTCTCTGGCTGAAAAAATAGCCTCTGGGAGTTTTGATACGCTCAAACACGATTTTCCGCAATTAGCTGTTTTAGATCCTTCCGGAACTATTGTACACGCAGCACTCGTACATGGTGTTGACTGGATCATGTTATATAGTGGTATTGGGGTCTGGATTTTATCCCTCGCAAGTTTTATCACCTTTGGGAAGAACAAGACACAAAAAATCTTATAAATACCTCATTAAAAATTGAGAGATCGAATCTGGCCTTCGTTATTCATATTTTAAAGCATCTACCGGATTTCTTGTAGATGCTTTATAAGACTTAAAAGCTGTGGTGACTAAAGTGATCGTTATAGAAAGTATAAAAGCCAATGCAAATGGCCATATATCCAAGTTGACCCGATAAGCGAACCCGGCTAACCAATGCGAAGCAAACAGGTAAGCCAAAGGCCAGGCGATGAGATTAGCAACCAGAACCATCACCAGGAATGAACCATTTAACAGGCCGATTATTTCTACTGTCGAAGCGCCCAATACTTTTCTAATTGCCACCTCACGCGTACGCTGTGCTGCAATAAAAGAAATTAAGCCAAATAAACCCATAAAAGAGATCAGCACAATAACAACCGCCGCTGCCTTAAAAAGCACTCCGGTAACCTGTTCATTTTCATAATAACTATTAATATCATCATTGACAAAACTGGCAGAGTGAATATAATTGGGAAACGTATTGTTCCATAAAACCTCTATTTTCTTCATCACAGGCATCAGTTGTTCACTGTTTATTTTAATGGCCACTGCATAATAATTGCCTTTCTGAGGATAAAGAATCAAAGGTGAAATAACCGCTTTAAGAGATAAATCATTAAAGTCTTTGACTACACCCTCAATCTTCATATCATATCCATTGGACGTTAGCATTTTACCAATAGCGTCTTCCGGGCGGGCAATATTCATCTTTTTCAAAAAGGTTTCGTTAACCACACATCCCGCGGTGATTTCACTGTTTTTGAACACCTTACCTTCAACCAGTTTCAAGTCAAACAATTTAAAATAGTTTTCATCCACATTCATGCTTCTAAGCTCAAAATCGGTGTTTTTTCTTCCATTATAACTAAACTCACTGGTGTTAACATTATCAGACATTGGAGCCGACTGACAAAAACTGATCTTATCAATTCCAGCTATGCCCAATGCCTGCTGTTCAAAAGTTTTATACTTAGCCTGGCTTAAACTATCACCTGGAATATTGACCATAGCGATTGCTTTTGCATTAAAACCTAGTGGTTTCTTACGTAAATAATCCATTTGGCCTACAATGACCAATGTAGTAATCAGGAGTATGACAGTGATAGTCAGCTGTATGACCACCAGCATTTTACGCAAATTTAAACGATCTGTGCTGATGCTGATCCTATTTTTAATTGCTAATACCGGACTAACCCCAGATAAAACCATTGCCGGATAAAAACCGGCTAAGAAGCTCACCAGGATCAGCAGACCAACCATAAATACAAAAATTACAGGCTGCCCGAAAAAGCTGAAGATGATCTTTCCTTTAAATAGATTTTGTAAATGCGGGAGTGCCAGTTCTGTCCATACACAGGCAATAATCATGGCGATAGTCGTGATCACCAATGTTTCGGTGAGGAACTGCCAGATAAGCTGTTTACGCTGACTGCCCATAACCTTGCGCACCCCTACCTCTTTTGACCTGTTAACAGCCTGCGCAGTAGCCAGGTTAATAAAGTTTATTCCCGCTGTCAAAATCAGGAACACACCGATAATACTTAAGCCGTAAATTTCTTTTTTGGTGATAGAGACATCCGAAAAACTGCCATAACGACTATCAAAGTGAATATCTTTTAAAGGCTGCAGCGAATTGTTCTGATGACCAGCCATATGCGTATCAACATAGTATTTCTTGTTAAACTGTGCTAAAGGCTTTTCCATATCAGCCAGGGTCACGCCACCTTTCAATAACACATAACATTCCATAGCTGAATTTATTCCATCCCAGTAAATGTATTTTTTACTGTTAAAAGTAGCATAACTGATTACAATATCTAAAGGGAAACTACTGTTTGCAGGCATATCCTTAAATACACCCGTTACTTTCAAATTGGCCTGGTTACCAAACGTTAAACTTTTGCCAACAGACTTTTCTGCACTAGTGAATAGCCTTTTAGCCATACTTTCTGACAGTACGACTGTATTAGGCTCAGCTAAAGACTTTTGAGGATTTCCATATAACCATGGGATATTAAAAATATCAAAGAAATCTGGTTCAATATAGTAAACAGGGTGTTGTGTTTTTATCTTGTCTTTTCCACTTTCATCCCTTACATGAATAATACCACCTCTTTTAATAATGGCTCCGGCTTTCTCGATCCCGGCAAGTTCATTTCTTGCAGCGGCAATCAGGGGAACCGGTATTCCTTTAGAAAAATCATTGTAATCAGGATATTGCCAGTTGGTTACTACCCTGAAAATCCTGCTCTCATTTTTATACCCTTCGTCAAAGCTTAACTGATAATGAATAAAAATGAAGATGAGGATGCAACTTGCCAATCCAATTGACAGCCCGAAAATGTTGATTAAAGTATAACTCTTATTTTTCCAAAGGTTACGCCAGGCAATTTTGAGGTTCAATCTAAACATCGCATCTAATTTAGCGATCCTCTGCGAATAGTTGTGCCAAAGATCAAATTGCTTATAACAGCATACTATTAAGCATTTTAGTGCTTGTTTAATTTTCCTTTGTTCGTTTTTGAACAGCGGTTGAGCGATAATGTACACTGAGGAGCATTATTACATCCGGTCTAAAGCCTGTTTCTGGTCAGATCACTCAAAAAATCTATTTTTCATTTAAATTTAGAAAATAAGGGTACAAACCTTAGTACAGTGATTGTATCCGCGTTTGTACCCTTATTTTATGGATTTTTATTAATCAATAACCATCACAAGCTTTTGACCACGAGTCCGGTTGGCTTCCATCAGCTCATGTGCTTTTCTCACCGTTGCAACGCTTAAATCACCAACGATATTTACTTTCGGAATATCTATTTTCCCGGCCTCAATTAACTCTGAGACCGTCTTAAGAACCTTATTACCAGAAACTTCCGAATACACTGCAATATTCAGAATATTAGCTGCTTTGTCGAATAAAATTTCGCGGGTGATCTGAGTACCAAAAAAAGTAACATCCAGGTAATTGCCATTTACTTTTAAAACGCGCGCTGTTGTCTCAGAAATTTCTCCGCCAACAAGATCTACAACATGATCAAATTCCTTTCCTTGATTAGCTCTCAGTATACGCTGTTCAAAATCCGGACTATTATAGTCTATGATATTTTTCTCCAAAATTCCCAAACTTTTTAACATAGCTATACTTTCAGGATTTCCTGCGGTAACAACAATATTGGTTATTTTGTAGTGCATAAGTAAAAGGATCAGAAAGCGGCCCGTCCCTCCCGAAGCTCCACTAATAAAGATGCACTCATCCGTTTTACAATTCATCCTGTTGTAACATACCCATGCAGTCATTCCTGATACTGGTATGGACGCTGCTGTTCCAAAATCAATATTTTTAGGTTTGTGTACCAGCTCGTGAAAAGAAAGTGCCATAAATTCAGCATAGCTACCATTCGATCCTTTTTGTATAGAGCAAGCAATAACTTCATCACCTTCTTTGAAACCTTTCGTATCCTGTCCTGCCTGGATAACAATTCCTGAGAACTCTACGCCCAATATCCACCCTGCCATCAGTTCTTTTTCCCTAAGACCTTTTCGCATCTGGTAATCAAGCGGATTAAAAGCCGTAGCCATGATTCGTATCAGCACTTCGTCACTTTTAATCATTGGCAGGTCAACTTCTTCAAATTCAAAATTATTTACCTCTCCAAACTCCTTTAACACTACTGTTTTCATCTTTTTCATCTTCGTTATAAGTATTTTTGTAAAGGTAAATAACCCCCTAAAACGATTACTATGCTCACTAAATTGGGAGTTACTCACAAAAAAAGAAGTTCATATGAGAAAAGAGAATTCATCTAATGCAATAAATAAAGAATTTCTGCATAGATCTTGTAAAGTCAATGAAGCCATGGATTTGATCTCAGGAAGATGGAAAGCGCTGATCATTATATTTATAGGAGAAAAAACAAATCGCTTCAGTTTGCTCAAAGCTGTATTAGGCAATATCTCTGATCAGACACTGGGACGTCAGCTCAAAGAATTAGAGAATGCAAAATTGATTACCAGAACTATAATTCCCGGTGTACCTGTCAGGGTAGATTACGAACTTACTGAAAAAGGTAAATCACTGCTGCCCATATTAGATGCACTGGAAGAATGGGGCATAACTTAGTACCCCGGATACTTGAAAACAGATATTAGCATGGAAAGGATCCAACTATTTAAGCGACTGAATCTCTTAAATGAACTTTCAGATCATTTTTAGATTTATACCTCGAGATCCCAACAGACTCATACCCTTTTTCGGCCATTAGAATAGCTTCTTCTATATTTTCAGCAAATACAATCAACCATTTCAGCTCTCCTTTTTTTGTACAAATCCGGTCTACATGGAAATTCCTGATCTCCATCGGCTCAGGAGAATGCGCTTTACCTTCAGAGAAATACACTTTAAATAAATTCATAAGCAGATTAAGACCTGGTTAGCCAGCCTTACCTAGTATAAACGTAAACTAAAATGTTTTAGATGTCATTGATTTGTCATTAAGAATAATTTTTAAAGCCTAAGCTGCGTAGCAATAGCTGCCAGATCCTTCAGCCCCTTATCGAGTTGATCGTTCCATGGCATCCCAAAGTTTAACCGCATACAATTGGCAAATTGATTTTGTAAAGTAAACAGCCTGCCCGGCGCAATGCTAACTCCTTTTTTTATAGCCAATTCATACAATTCAATCGTATCTATTTTCTGATCAAACTCTACCCATAAAACCATTCCTCCCTGTGGTCTGCTTACTTTAGTTCCTTCGGGAAAATAATCATTGATAGCCCGTATATATTGCAGGCTATTGGTATGTAAGGTATTTCTTAGTTTACGTAAATGATGCTCGTAACGTCCGGTTTCCAGGAAATTTGCAATTACTTCCTGGGTAATATTTGTAGAAGTAATAGCATGAAAGAGCTTCATCCTGAGAATCTCTGACTTAAATTTGCCGGGTGAGATCCACCCTACCCTATAACCCGGAGCCAGCGTCTTTGAAATGGAACTGCACCAGAGCACCAGTCCGCTTTCATCATAAGTTTTGCAGGTATTAGGACGGTTAGTCCCAAAATATATATCCCCATAAATATCATCTTCTATCAAAGGGATATTATACTTTTGGATCAACCTCACCACTTCTTTTTTATGTTCATCGGGCATTAAACTCCCTAAGGGGTTACTAAAATTACTAACCAGCAGACACAGGTTAATCTTATTACCTTCCAGTGCTTTTTTCAAGGCCCCGATTTCAATTCCTGTTTGCGGATGAGTGGGCAATTCCATCACTTTCAGCCCCAGGCTTCTGGCCAATTGTAAAACCCCGAAATATACCGGACTTTCCACTGCGATCGTATCCCCGGGTTTACTCATCGCCATCATGGCATAAGAAATAGCATTAATGCAGCCACTGGTCGTAATAATGTTCTCATGACTTAAATCAGGGATAGTAAAGGCATGTCTGGCAATTTGCTTTCTTAATTTCTCATTTCCCTGGATTTCCCCATATGCAGTACCGCTTCCTTTTAATTCCCGCATGGCCTGGATAAGCCCCTTGTTTAATTTGGCAATAGGCAATAGTTCATCGGCAACAACCGCATGTGCCAGCGTAATACTCATCGGAGCAGCGTTATTGTATACTTTTTCCAGTAAGTCTTCGATCTGGATCTGACTGCTTTCACTACTGGGCTCACTGATTTTTGGCAGGGCTGGAATTCGTTTTAAGGAACCACTTATATAGTATCCGGATTTTGGCCTGGTTTCAATAAGCCCCTTACTTTCAAGTTCGTAATAGACCTTAATCGCAGTACTCTGACTTGTCCCATACCTTTTACAAAACTCACGGAGCGAAGGAAGTTTGTCGCCTATGGCCAGTACATTATTTTTAATCTGCTGTTCTAATCCATTTGCTATCCGCTGGTACAAATGATCCCTTTGAGCTAATTTATCCTGCATAATCTTCAACTGCTATGCTCAAATATATCAAAACTGCATCTGCATTCATAGTAGTATTTACCTTAACTTTGTTTCAATTCATAAAGACAGAAATTTAATATGGAAATTACACATAGCACAACCAAAGACATTGACGCAATCTTCGACCTTTACGATCAGGCAACTGAACATATGAAAAAAGTAGGTCTTCTATTCTGGCAAGGGTTTGAAAGATCACTTATTCAGAAAGAAATTGATGAAAACAGGCATTTTAAGATCTTAGTTGATGGACAACTGGCCTGTACTTTTTGCATTACACATCATGATCCGGCCATCTGGAAAGAAAAAGACAAAGATCCGTCAGTTTATATTCACCGTATCGCCACAAATCCTTTGCTAAGAGGAAATTCTTATGTAAAACATATCGTTGCCTGGGCAACTCAATTTGCAAAGGACAATCAACGTTCTTTTGTCAGATTGGATACAGGAAGTGGTAATGATAAATTGAATAATTACTATATCAGCTGCGGCTTTAACTACCTCGGTGTTACACAGCTGGATGATGTAAGCAGTTTGCCTGCACACTATAAACATGGTTCTTTCAGTTTATTTGAAATTCCACTTAACTAAGCAAAATGAACGATCAGACGAATTTAGAAATCCTGCCTCCGGGTTTACCTGTTCCCAAGGATGATGGAGCTTGTCATCATTTATCAGGATTAATGATCCCTGATCTGGCATTACGCGGTACTCATGGCGAACTCGTGCAGCTCACTTCAATTAAAGGCCGGCTGGTTATTTATTGTTACCCGATGACCGGGCCTGCAGAGGTTCCGCTTCCTGAAGGCTGGGATGCTATTCCGGGGGCCAGAGGTTGTACACCGCAAGCGTGTTCCTTCCGGGATCATTACCAGGAATTGAAACAACTGAATACACAGGTTTATGGAATGAGTACGCAATCAACTGCAGATCAGCTGGAGTCCAAAGAACGGCTGCATCTTCCTTTTGATTTGTTAAGTGATGAAAATCTGGAGTTTACGAAGGCTTTAAACTTACCGCTTCACCTGGTAGATGAGCTTAAATTTCTGAAACGGGTAACCCTGATTTTTGAAGACGGAGTAATCACTAAATATTTTTATCCGGTTTTTCCTCCTGATAAAAATGCAGAGGAAGTACTGGCATATTTAAGATAAGAGTGGATTAAATCCACTCTTATCTATTTGATAAACCAAACCCGGCTCCCCTGCAAAATCAATTGTTTTAAGAAAGCTAAAGCCCATTTTCTCTAGTACGTGTATGGACCTGGTATTCACTTTCATCACCCGGCCAACAACTTTTTCTATTCCGGATTTCTTAAAACCCAAATCCAGACAAGCAATAGCCGATTCTGTTGCATAGCCTGTATTCCAATTCTTCCTGAAAAAACGAAAACCAAGATCATACTCCGCTGTCTCCTCAGTGTATTTCAATCCGCACCAACCCAAAAATTCATTATTTGTCTTTTTAATGACCGCCCACCTTCCAAAGCCATATTTCAAATAATGATCGTAGTTTCTAAGAAAATCTTCAGCTCCTGCTATATTTTCAAAGGCCTGATCACCAGTATACTGGATAACTTCAGGATCAAGGTTTAAATTAAAAAAGTCTGGTGCATCGGTCGTAACCAATTCCCTTAATATTAATCTATCTGTTTCTAATATATGCACCATAAACTATTCAATTATTGCTGTTCATTAAAAATCAACTTTTTCCATAAACTCTATAACTTCTCCATTCGGACTATAAACCAGGGAATTACGTACTGTAATAGCCGGATTGCCTAAATGAAGTATCATTGGCTCATGACAAGGCGTTGCTCCCCCTGCAATAGCCATGTCATAAGCTATTTTTGAATCTTTAACAGTGAGGCAGATATGCAGTAAAGCGGTTTGAACGAATGCTTCATGCGCTAGTTTTTGCCTTCCCTGCGCCGGAATATCAGCCTGGTTATCATATATTTCAAGATAACTTAAGCCATCAGGAGATTTTAACATCGCAGCCTGTTTAAGCTTAAACGCCGGTAATGACCAGGTATGCCCCACACTATACCCTATTACTTCAGTATAAAACCGGACAGTCTGTTCAAAATTTTCTGCCCTGATTGCTATATGGTGTAAGCCTGTGATGCCTATATCATTTTTTAGTATTGCCATAATTTAAGAATTTATCTTCAAATTTACAGCTGGAAGCGCTTAGAGTAATGAACTTACAAAATTGTAAGCGATTAGCTTTCCTGCCAATCAGATGAGAAAAACCACTTCAACAAATTATATCAATGCCACGAAATTACATGGATTATGCGATGCAGCTTATACTTTATCGCAGCTGAGCGGTCGCTGGAAACTAACACTATTGGTGAAATTGGGTGAGGGCAGTAAAAGATTTTCTGAGCTTAAAGGCGAGGTTCCTGCCATTACTGAACGTATACTGGCTTTACAGTTAAAAGAACTGGAGAAAAGCGGGTTAATTAGTAAACAGGAGTCCACTTTGAAAAAAAAGCAATATAGTTACGAATTATCACCCTTAGGAAAGTCAATGGACCAGGTGATCCAATCACTTTCAGCCTGGGGTAAAATCAATAATTTACAAGCGGAATTGTAAGGTTGTTCTGATGGCGAAATTTGACGGCTCCAGTCCTGGCTCACTTAAGTGTTCTTTTTGAGTGAGGCGGTGCAAGAAATCGATACGGATAATCTTAAAAATATTTTCCACCCCATAACCAACTTCTACGTAAGGCACATTATTTAAACTCCGGTTCAGATTTGTACGTCCCCTTAAAAAGGCCTCATTATTTTTGTTGGACAAACTGCCTTGCAACACATTTAAAACAGCAACAGTACGCACGTTCAATGATTTCAGCAACGGAATACTGTTCGTAATCAGCCCTTCCATATGCTGGGTATAGTTAAGGGAAATAAACCGGTCGCTTGTAAATTCCATAAAGCGCATCGTATTAAAACTATAGCGGTGATTTTCAAGTAAAGGATAAGGGATTGCACTTGGAATATAACCTGCGGTCAGGGAATAATCCCCTATTCCTAAAATACCCATACGCGGTCTTTGACTAATATTGAAATAGAATTTATTGTAGTCAAAATCTCCGCTTAAAGCCTTAGTTCCCCTGATATACCTGAAAGTTAATATAGGATTACTGTTTCCATTACCAATAATTAGTCTTTTGTTTATTTTAGAGGATTCCAGCAAACGTCTGCCGGGTGTCCATTGTACCTCCGTTGCAATTTCAGAAACTTCGTACCTGTTATAGATCCGCTGATCTGCCTGATCATGGTAGTGGAAATTAAACAAGGGATCGAAAGTACGGTGAACTAAAGTGACTTTACCTCTTATAGTCGGTGTAATATCGGTTTGAATATATGCCTGACCTATATTCTGAGTAAATGGCCCTCTTCTGATTACCCGGCCATTCCGGATAGAAGCCATAAATACATTGTTCGCTTTATTAATAAAATTCTCGAATTGATAACCTGTCTGACCAATATCGTGCTGAAAGGAAACTCCTGCCTGTACCCATGGTTTACGGGAGAAAATATAATCGACAGCAGCGTTATATTTAAAGCGCTCATCCCGGAATCCATAACTTAAAAATCCACTTAGAATTAGCTTATCACTAAAATTGGTATTGGTGGTTGCCCCTATTCTGAGTACATTTCCTTCCAAATCGTTATAGCTATAGGTGTAAGGATAAGGTCCAAAACTTATCTTTCCAACTTTATAATAACCATTGATTAACATACCCGCTATATCTGCATAGGTTTTCACCAAAGGCAGGTTCTTAACCGTATCTATCATTTTATAAACTGCCTTATCCGCAGCGGTTAACGAGTCTGCACGGTTTTTGACCCAATACTGATCATCCTTCTTATTGACATCTTTACTCATCACCAGGCTCTCTTTAAAATCAGAAACCGGGTAATCTTTATTAACTTCAATATTTTTATTGGATAAATAGAACTTGGCAATAAAGCCGGACAATTTCTTTTGTGTAGTCCCTACGTTAACGACAATACGGGTTTGTCCCGGTAACCATGCCGTTGTTCCGCCTGCTTTTACCATCGCTTGCTGTATCCTGATCTTGTTCAAAAAGTTCAGGTTAGCATCTTTTGAAACCTTACAATCAATCTGAAATAACGCATAGCTGTCACGTGTAATCCACATCACCCCTTCAAAAGCCAGATCATGCGATCTTTTAGGCTTGAATTCAATTTTATAACACTCTCTGCCATTTATCTTATCATAAGCATCAATCAGCTCATAATTATAATGCGTTTTCCAGTTATCACTGGTAGGAGAAATGAAGTCTTTGTTAGCGAGTTTTAAAAAGTTATTGTAAAAATTATATTGCAAAAATGTAGAGCCAACTAATTGAGAAATCAGTGTTTCATCCTCTATTCCTACCCCGCTAACTTTGGTGCGCAGTACATTTTCTGTTTTGCGCTCCGGACTCGTGGTATACTTATAATCAGAAACTGTTTCAGACATAAATATGGGTAAAATAGGTGTTCCTTCTTCTCCGGCAATCTTTTGCAGATTCTCCATTAAAGGTAAAACCTGTTTAATCACCTTATTCTTCTTCATTTTCTCACTGATATTAGTGACTGATATTTCAATACGGTTATAGCTTTGGTATTGATAACTTTTCAGATACTTCTGATCATTGATAGGTTTATTTTTAACCAGGTTGTCCATGATCTCCCAGGCCGGGTTCACATAACTTTTAGGACTGATGGTCACCCCATTTAAAATACGTCCGTTTACGGCCAATTGAAAATCAACTATCGTTTTCGGGGCTTTAGGCAACAGTTTTTTACCCGGCAAATAGCTAACATAGGCTGTATAGATGGAATCATTGGCAATATCATGGGGAATAGCTAAATGATATAAACCATCAAAATCGGAAGCAGTACCTTTAATTGTCCCATTTTTCAGCTTTACAAAAATGGTTGCATAAGGAATGGCTTCACCTGTTTGTCCATCAGTTATCTTTCCCGTTATCACTACAGGTTGCTGTGCGTATACAGTGTTTACGCCCAAAACATTTACAATTAATGCAAGCAGTAAAATGTATAAGTTTTGTTTTTTGCCGGGAAAATGAAATAAAAAGAAGATGAGTTCTTTAACCTGCATAGCGTAATAAATTGTTAAAGCTGAGATTTGCGTTTAATTGTTGCGAATTGTAAATACAATGTAAAAACTATTTACATCATGTCAATACACAAAAAAGAGGAATTATAAAATAATTTTCAACTGCGCCGTGAAACCTTTAGAAAGGCAGGAATTGATTTACAGAAATATAGACTTCATTGAACAGTATTAAGATGAGCATCAAATGGTTAGGCGTAATGAAACAAACCTGTTACAAATATAATATTTGAAGCGTCGATTTAGCATAAAAAGCTATTTGTTAATATAGATTTAACAAATTTTAACTAAAATCCATTTACTGATGCTGTTCTGACCTTCTTTGATCCCATTCTGTTCTGGAAATTTCAAACCAATCATGGTCAATCCCGCCCAAATCAAATTTCTCCAGGTAACGCATTCCTACTTTTTCCAGCACTACTCTTGAAGCTTTATTTCCGGAATCTGCCATCGCATAGATTTTGTCAGGCATTAATTCACTGAAGCCATAGTCTATAGAAGCCCGTGCTGCCTCTGTTGCATAACCCTTTCCCCAATATTTTTGAATAAACCGATAACCTACTTCATAGTAGTTGGTGTGGTCATTATAACTTCCAGTCACATATTTTAATCCTGCCCAGCCTATAAACTCATTCGTATCCTTTTTGATCACGGCAAGCCGGCCTGTCCCGTTAGCGATGTATTGTGCCCTGATAAACTCAATAACTTCCTCTGCCTGCTGAACATGAACAAATGGTTTTTCGCCTAAATATTGAAGCACTAAAGGGTCAGTATACATTTCATACATACTACTAGTATCAGACGATAAAATCTCCCGTAAAATCAACCTGTCAGTCTCAGCTAATATATTCATGCTATATTTTTACTCAAAAGTTAATAAATTATTTTAAAACACAGCTATTAGAATAATAACAGCTGTGTTCTCCTAATTTTACTTCAGTCTGAATTTGTCTCCGGCTCCATAAAGACTAAATCGCAAATTTTCAAAAGTAATCAGATGATTTTCCCGGATCTTCACCTTTTCAGGATCAGCTACGCGGAGTACCTGGCTGACTCCGGCTACAGTAATGTTCTTACCTTGTACAATGATGGCTGTTCCTTCATCAATTCCAATACAATCATATCCCGGATAAGCCGTTACCGCAGATAAAAGACGGTTATAGCGACTGCGTTTTATAAAATGCTGATCAATAATTACCGAGTCCAATAAGCCCATTCCACTTTCAAACTCTATGTTACCGGCTCTCAGTTTATTAAAGGTTTCCCTGTAATTGGTATCGAGCAACTGGTTTCCGGTAATCATATGTTTACTCATCACCGCAGCTCCCGCACTTGTTCCGGCAATCGTCGCCCCGTTTTGATATGCCTGATGAATTGCCCCGTAAACCGGAGTATTTAAAACGACTTTCATAAAACGGCTTTGATCACCACCTGTGATAAAAACAAGCCTTGCCCCTGCCAGAGAGTCCAGCCATGATTGATCGCGGACTTTTTCACCGGCAAAATTGAAACTGTAAATATTGTTTTTAGCGGCTGCTGACAACTGTTTTTTAATCGCTTCAAAAGAGGCTTCCGGCTCAGCTGTTGCCATGGGCAAAACCACGATATAATCGTTTGGCCTGAGATTAGCCGTTTTAATCAGCGTACTGATCAGTTCAGGCGAACGATCACCACCTCCAATAATAAACAGGCTTCCTTTTGGTAAAACCGGAACTGCGGGCTTAGTTTTATATTGTGCAAATGATGGATTCACGACAAATAACAAGAACAGCGAAACCAGGCAGTAAATGCGCCAATGAGTTTTATAAATCATCATCCCTGTTATTTATAAATTAAAACTTCAATTTTACCATTTTCAGTTACTGTTCCTCTGTACATTCCTTCGGTATTGAATGGCATGCTTACGTTACCTTTTGCATCCAGCGCAATCAGGCCACCATCCCCTCCCATTTTACCTACTTTATCCAATACCGCGCGGGAAGCATCAGCTACAGACATATTTTTATATTCCATCATGGCAGAAATATCATGAGCGACCACATTACGGATATAAAATTCTCCCCACCCAGTGCAGGAAATACCAGCAGTTGCATTATTCGCATAAGTTCCTGCCCCAATAATTGGTGAGTCACCTACACGGCCATATCTTTTATTAGTCATTCCGCCAGTAGAAGTACCCGCAGCCAAATTTCCATTTTTATCTAAGGCTACCGCGCCCACAGTACCAAATTTATAATCAGGATTAATGGTCCCTAATTTCATCGATTTTTTATTGCCATGGTCTAAAACAGACTTCGTAGAATCTTCTTTAATTGCTTGTTGTAAACCGTCCCAGCGCTCTTTGGTATAAAAATATTTTGGATCAACAATTTCAACTCCGGCCTGTTTAGCAAACAATTCTGCGCCCGGACCAACCATCATTACATGCTCAGATTTCTCCATGACTGCCCTGGCTGCCGATATAGGATTTTTAATCGTTGTTACCCCTGCTACTGCTCCTGCCATCAATGTTTTTCCTTCCATAATTGCAGCATCCATTTCATTTTTACCATCATGGGTAAATACAGCGCCTTTTCCTGCATTAAATAATGGAGAATCTTCCATGATATGAATCGTAGCCTCCACCGCATCTAAACTGGTCTTGCCCGATTTTAACACGTCATATCCTGTTTTTAATGCTTTGGTCAATGCTGCAATATAAGCCGCTTCCTTTTCAGGGCTCATATTTTTCCTGGTGATGGTTCCCGCTCCTCCATGGATAACCATTACATATTTTTCTTGTCCGTAGGCCAGGTTAGCTACCAAACAGAACAGCAGTACAGCTATTGTTTTTAAGTTCTTATTCATCATTTTGGTTTTTTTATTTTGGTTGAAGGTGATTTGAAATATAATAACAATTTTTGAGTGGAGCGCATTTACAAGTCTCCACTCAAATGATTATTAATAGTTAGGATTTTGAACAGTATTTTTATTGACCGAAATTTCCAATGCAGGTAACGGAAGGGAGTATTGAGCTTTTGAAGGCAACAATTTAAGCGCTCCAGAGGTATTTATGGCATCTTCTGGTAACCTTTCTACTGGTAAATTTCTGCGTTTCAAGTCAAAGAACCGATGACCTTCAAAGGCTAATTCTTTAAAGCGTTCGGTATAAATTGCCTGAATCAAATCATCCTTACCAGCAAAATTTGCTGCGGCATAGTCATTAATTCTTGCAGCGCGCAAAGCATTCAGATCTCCAGCTGCATTACCTGTACTTTCGGCTTCAGCCTCTGCCCGGATTAAATACATTTCTGCGGTACGGAACATTTTCAAATTCGCCAGTCCCGGGGATACCGCAGTACCAGCATATTTGTTAACCAGGTACTGAGATTTCTTCAACCCTCTTGTAGTATCAAACTTGATATAAGCCTGATAACGGATATCATTTTTCTGATCAAAAGAATTGATCAATTTAAAAGAAGGCGCATATAAAACTATATTTCCGGTCTGACGGTAAAACAAGTCACCTGTCCTTGTTTCCTCAGGCATTCTTTTTAGCTTCCAGATAACCTCATTATCCAGCGAGTCAGTCCATATGCCCGGAAATTGGGCAGCTGTTGCCAATGGCACTGAATTGATCACCTCCGTAGAATAGGTTATTGCCTCTGCCCAGTTTTTCTCATACAAAGCCAGTCTTGCCTGTATCGCTGAAACCGCGATTTTAGTAATCCTGGTTTTATCATCAAAAGATAATGGGATCAAAGCTTTAGCCGCGATAAGATCAGCTTTAGCAGCAGCGACTACCGCTTCAAAAGAATCTCTTGCGGGATAACTTACCACTGAGGTTTTCATGTACGGAACTCCCAAAGCACCATTTTGATAAGCTGAACCATACATTCTGAGCAATTCGAAATGACAAAAAGCTCTGAGTGCCAGTAATTCTCCACGGTAACGATCCCCCGATGCTTTATCAGTAATAGTGAGTTTGTCCAAACCTGTTAAAACACGGTTTACCCTATCTATAGCTACATAATAGTCACTATAAGAACTGGTAACAGACCCATTATCGGCAGTATAAAGCCATCTGTGGGCATCTGTATTACTCACTGTATTTTCTGCAGGCAGCATTACTTCATCCGAAATAATAGCATTTACGCCTATCAAAGTATAATTCAATTGTCCATAAACTCCGATCAGTCCTAAATCGACATCATTCAGGTTTCGGTAAGCTTTCTCTGCGTCTATGGTATCCGTAGGCTTTAAATCCAGTTTGGTACAGGAGTTAAGCAGAAGAAACAAAGCGCAGACTATTGTATATTTTAGAGGATTAATCATGGCTGTAATTTTAGAAGTTAACACTAATTCCTGCGGTATATGTTCTTGCATTCGGATATTGGAAAAGGCCCGCAACGCCGTTATTTTCAGGGTCCAGCCCTCTCCATTTAGTCCAGGTGACCAGGTTCTGTCCCTGCACAAAAACCTTTAAGTTGCTGAATACCTTTATTTTTTCCAGCAGCGTTTTAGGTAAGGTATAACTGATATTTACATTTCTTAACCTCAAAAATGAAGCATCCTGAATATCTTTTGACGTGAAATTTCTTGGAATATCAAAACGTTGCAAGGTTTTCACATCACCGGGTTTCATCCAGCGGTCGTCCAGCATCCTGATCGATTGATTACTGGTTGCATAACGCTGATTTTCATTGTAAAAATCTTCATTGTTCCAACGGGAAACACCAGATACAAAAGAGAATAGCGCACTTGCTGTAATTCCTTTCCAGCTTAAACTGGTATTAAAACCTCCTGTAAATGAAGGATATAAACTTCCCGATTTTGCCACACTTTGCGTATTGGAATTATAAGTGGTCGTAATGCTTCCATCCAAATTATAGTACTGTGCTTCACCAGTTTGCGGATTCACGCCTGCCCATTGCGGCGCATAATAAGATCCATAAGGTAAACCAACCTGTAAGATCCTTGTATCTCCATCAGGGTAAGAATCTGCAACATCGGTTACATGGAGCACCACATTTTTATTATAACCTGCATTTACGCCAACCGTCCACGTGAAATCTCTTGTTTTTATAATATCCCCACTCAAATCAAACTCTACTCCCCTGTTTCTCATCTTTCCGGTACTCAAACTCAGCAGTGGAAAACCAGCAGTCGCTGATGGCGGCTGATCGATAAACATATTATTGGTGATTTTATTATAATAATCGGCAGACAGGCGTAACCGGTGACTTTTAAATAAAGCGAGCTCAAAACCAGTATTGAATTCGTTCACATATTCCCAGTCAAAATTGGGGTTACCGGCAGAAATCGGGCTGACTCCTGGTTTACCTCCATAAGTTACATTTGCACCATAAGTTGGCAGGTATAAGAAATCTCCCGCTCCAAAAGGACTTGCTGAAGTACCATAGCTAATTCTGAAGCTCAGCTCTGAAATGAGTGCACTATTTTTCAGGAAATCTTCATTTTTAGCATTCCAGTTGGCCCCTACAGAGTAAAAGCCATGCCATTTATTTTGAGGGGCAACTTTCGTCGATCCATCATAACGGTAACTTCCGGTCAGCGTATATTTATTGTCATAGGTATACCTGGCCACACTCATCAAAGAAGCCAATGCACTACTTGTTTTTGAACCACCAACATTAGGCAGATAGTCCACGCTATTTGTAATTCCGGCAGGTGTTTCGGGTAAACGCCCGTCTAATCCAAAGCCTGTAAAACCAAATGAATTGTAATTGTTATAGACATATTCGTAAAAAGCAGAAGCTTCAAAATCATGTTTTTCATTGAACGTTTTAGCGAAAGTCAAACCCGTAGTAGAAATAATATTGAAATTCCTTCTCGTTCCTTCATCAAATCTTCCCTTTCCACCCAATGTATTGGTATTGTTCGTAGATCCATAGTAGGAATCCGGATTGATATAAGCCTGATCGGTTGAATTTCTATAATCTATACCTGCTCTGGTGGTAATTTTCAGTTCTGGCAGAATTTGATAAGCTAGTGCAACACCAATAATAGATTTTAACTGATCCGTTTTGCTCGATGAGTTTAATAAACGCTCTAACGCCTGGCTGCCCTCCCGCTGATCCGCAATAAAATACTGATCCTGGTTACCCGGATGAATCAAGGTTCCATCAGGCGCGTAAGGATTTTCGTAAGGAAGCGCGTAATAAACCGCAGACATGGCCGTTCCGCCTCTGCTACTGCCTTCCCCTTCAGTAAAACTCTGGTTAGAATAGCCAATATTCAAGTTTACATTTCCAGAAAACTTGTCTGATTTAAAATCAAGATTACTTTTCAGCGCATATCTTTCCAGTCCTGTACGTTTAGCAACCCCATCTTGTTTGTAATAGTTCAAAGAGTTATAAAAACGTACATTCTCATTACCGCCACTTACACTAACCTGTTGTTCCTGGAATTTGCTTTGCTGATAGAATTCATCCCGCCAGTCAATATTGATATTTCTGATACTATCTAAAATATGATCTGCACTTTGTCTGAAAGCCGGTGTTCCGGAAATATAATCAGGGTTTTTAGCAGAATAGGTCCATCCCGGCCCAAGATCTCTTCCAAAGTCAAGACCTACGCCTTCTTCAAATGATAAGCGCTGCGCAGTATTCATCATCGTAAATTTAGGATCAGTCAATTTCGAAAAACCATATTGAGAGGTATACTGTACTTGTATTTTACCTGCTTTTCCTTTTTTAGTGGTGATGACAATTACCCCATTAGATCCTCTTGATCCATAGAGTGCTTTGGCAGAGGCATCTTTTAATACCGTTACATTCTCAATATCGGCAGAATTGATAGTTTGGAAGAAACTGGCTTCAATTGGTGTTCCGTCCATAATATATAATGGTGCGGAAGATCCGTTCACGCTGCCCACTCCGCGGATCACCACTGCAGCACTTTGCCCAGGCTGTCCTGAGCTGGAAATAACGCTCATTCCTGCAACCCTGCCCTGTAAAATCTGGTCAAAGGTTAGTCCTGCCACATCGTTAATTTTCTCTGCCGTGACCAAAGTTGCCGCACTCGCCGATTGTGTGCGTTTATAATTTGTATAACCTGTGACAACCACTTCCTGTAAGTTCCGGTTATCACTTTTTAAGATCACATTCCTGGTATTTCCACTGGCCGAAAGCGTCTGTTTGATATAACCTACATAAGAAAATTCAAGGGTTGCCGACGCATCAGGAACACGTATCGCATAATTCCCTTTTGAATCGGTTGTTGTAGCCACAGTTGATCCGCTTAGTTTAACTGATACCCCGGGCAATGGTAAACCTGCCTCATCTTCTACGCGACCAGAAATTACCTGATCATTTTGTGTTTTTACCGCCGGATAAATAACCACAAGATTGTTTTCCTTCAGGATATAGGTGAGACTTGTTTCCCTTAAAATAGATTTCATCGCTTCATCGAGTGAAACCAGGTGAAGGTTTAAGGATGCTTTTTCTTCTTTTGATAAGATTTGATCACTGTAAACAAACCGGTAATCGGTTTGCTGTTCGATAGTTTTCAGCAGATTTCTGATACTGATATGGTCTGCATTAATGGTAATTTTCTGTTGTGCAAAGCTTGTGGCCGAAACCTGCATACACATGATCAGTAAAATGAAGCCTGTAAGTTTTGTGAGCAGCAACATCCTGCTGTTGATCAAAGACTTACCAGCTCTTTCTAAGAGTAAGGTTTTTCTCATATTGGTTAGTTTTAAGGTGTGTTCAGGTATAAATTGTAAGGTGGTTCTGATTTTATTTACTCAGGATAATCCTGTTTTGTTCCGCTTTAAATTCAAACGGATAAGCGGTTTGCAAGGCTTCAAGAGTTTTTATAATACTCTCATTTTCAAAGGTTCCCGAGTAACGGTAAGTTTTAACCTCAGGGTCAGCGATATAAATTTCGATGCCGTACCAGTTTTGTAATTTTTCAGCAATTGCAGCTAGTGGTTCATTGTCAATAAGCATCGGGTGATGGATCCATTGAATCTCTTCAGATTGATGAGTCTCCGTATTACGGTTAAGAGAGGAAACTATAAATATATTTTTAAGGCTTTCATCTTTACTGGCAGGGGCACTATAAAATGATAGTTTTTCATCAGGCTTCAGCAAAACCCGGTATCCGGGATATTTTTTGGATTCTACCTGTACACTGCCATGAATCAAAGAGGTTTCAACCAGACCTGAATGCGGATAAGCTTTGACATTAAAACTTGTTCCGAGTACTTTAATATCATTGAAAGGAGTGTGTACAATAAAGGGATGTTTTGCGTCATGTTTAACCTCAAAAAAGGCTTCTCCTGTAAGCCAAAGTTCACGCTGCGCAGGATTGAAGTTTTTAGCCAGTTTGATTTCACTATTTTGATGCAGGGTAATGACTGTTCCGTCTATCAGGGTCACTGTTTTTCTGGGTACCTGACCGGAAGAAAAAACAGAGGCAGCAAAAGGATGTTCAACCTTAATATTTTCGGAGACTGAGTAACTCTGCTGTATAAAATAAAGAGAAACCAGGATAATTACAGCAGCAGCGGCAAAACTGATATATTTATAAAAGCCAGAGGATGATTTTAAGCCAGACTTTTCATTGAAATCTACCTGTTTTCCAGGAATACTTTCATCAGAAACAGTATGTAATAATTGCGCTAATGCTTCCTGCTGTTTAAATCCGCTTTTTAAGGCTTTAACTTGTTCCAGCCTGCTCCCCTGCTTAATAGTCAAAATATTTACCATTTTTTTCGCCTGCGCAATATCAAATGCTCTTTTAGGCATACTATTTATCCATTCTTCCCATAAAACATGGTTTTCAAGACTTATTCCAAGACAATATTGCTGAAAAGAGTCATTGCAAACTAATTCTTCTACTAAAAAATCGTGATCGGGAAACTTCATATATCCGTTTTATCTTATAGACGGAGAAATCACCTGATTTTCCTAAGAAAAATTCAGATTTATTTTCAAAAGAAGCAATTATCTTTATTTAAGGATCTTCCTTAGTATTTTTATCGCATCGTAAACGGTGTTGTAAGCCGTTTTTATGGTTTGAGAAGTCCGCTCTGCGATCTGTTCATAACTTAATCCTTCAAAAAACTTAAGCTGAATCAGTTCTGATTGTCTTGGCGTAAGTTGTGCGATAGCGACTCTTAATTTATTTTTAAGTTCTTCATCCTGCTGTACGCCAATCATAATGTCTTCGTAGGATAATTCGTTCTCTGCTTCACCATTTACCATTTTATTAACCGCCAGATTGGTCCGGTCAATATAAGCCAGCTGATCCAGCATACATCTTTTGAGGGAGGTCATCAGGTAAGATTTCACATTTTCCACCGGATTAAGCCGGGTTCTTTTATCCCATAGATTGAGGAACACCTGATTTACGCAATCTTTGACAAGCTCATCATCAGGATTAATCTTTAAGCCAAAGCGGATAAGATGGAAATATAGATTGTTATATAAGCCAAATAATGCGTTCTTGTCCCCAAGCCGCATTTGTTCCCAATAATTCTTATCCTGTTCTGTGGGTAGCATAAATCGAACTGAATATATGAATTTAAGGCAAGATATATTTATGCAGTTTGAATTTCGCAACTAATGGGTTGAATTGTGCAAACTGCTGCCCTGGTCTCCGGGGTACATTTGTCTTACAAAAAGACACAAATTATGGAAAATCAAAAAGTATGGTTCGTAACCGGAGCTTCCAAAGGGTTAGGACTGACGTTAATTAAACAATTATTAGCTCAGGGACACCTGGTAGCTGCAACTTCCAGAAGTATCGAAGAATTAAATGAAGGTGTGGGCGCTACCGCATCCGAGCGTTACCTGCCATTGAGCGTTGACCTGAGAGTTGAACAGAGTGTTGAACAGGCGGTAGAAAAAACAATGAATCAGTTTGGCCGCATTGACTTTGTAGTAAACAACGCAGGATATGGCCTTGCTGGTAGTCTGGAAGAGTTAAGCGATGAAGAAGCAAGAGGAAATTTTGACATCAATGTATTCGGTTCCTTAAACGTGATCCGTAAAGTAATGCCGCATTTACGCGCACAACAGTCGGGGCACATTTTTAATATCTCTTCTATTGGTGGTTTTACTGGGTATTTCCCAGGATTCGGAATTTACTGTGCTACAAAATTTGCCGTACAGGGTTTCACTGAAGCATTAGCGGCAGAGGTAAAGTCTTTCGGGATTTATGCAACGATTGTTTCTCCCGGATATTTCCGTACGAACTTCCTTTCTACAGGCTCTTTAAATGTACCTAAGCATCAGATTGAGGCTTACAAAGAGGTTCGCGAAAGTCAAAATCAGCATCAGCATCTTATTGACGGTAATCAGGCAGGAGATCCTGAAAAAGCAGCTGCAGCAATTATTAAAGTAGCGACTGAAGAAAATCCACCGCTGCATTTATTTTTAGGACAGGATGCTTATGATCTTGCTTATGCAAAAATGGATGCCGTAAAAGGGGATCTTGAAAATCTTAAGGAAATGATTACTTCAACAGGCTTCTAATGGCTTCCGGTATAAATCTGGCCCTCCCGTCATTCCAGTTGTTTGACGGGAGTATCAGATTTCAATAGATGAATTTTTGGATTAACCTGAATTGTTACTTCATTTTTTCATCCAGACGATCTAACCTGAATTTCGTAATCAGGAAATTCAAAAACGGCTCAGTAACAGCCGAACGCACTTTTTCTATCAGTGTACCACATATAAATAATAATACAGCAATTAAAAACAAGGTGATATACACGTTTCCTATGGTATAAGTTGTAGCGATCCTGTTCAGGTTATCGGTCAGAAAATCGGCAGATCTGGGATGTTCATGAATCAGGTAAATAGCTAATACCGAAGAAGAGAAAAAAGAAATTCCGGTATAAGAGATTTTGAGTTTTTTAAAGAAGAAGAAGAAAGAAATGGCAGAGATTAAGACCAGGGGATTATTGTAGAAAAATGCCCGCCACGCCAAACTTATGTTCAGATATTTCATACTGGTAAAAAACATTCCAAAGATCAGCAGGGAACAAATCACATACACAGCAAGATAGAAAAATTTCCCTTTTTTAAAGTCAATATATAGGCTGAATGCTTGTCCATAGAAGTAAATACAGATAAAGCTGAATAAAGAATAGCCGTTCAGCACGCCTAATGAATCCGGATTAAGTGTAAAACCAATCATAAAGTTAATCAGCGTTAATATACCCAGAATATATAAGAACTGAAATTTAGACAGGTGTTTAATGGCCAGGTTAAGAAAAGGGCTTAACAGGTACAAGAAAAAATAAGTAGTGATAAACCACCATTGACCATTGGGGACAGAAAGAAATCCGTTCTCTATAATATCAAAAGATAGACTTTCTCCATTCAATAAACTAAAAGCAATATCAATTCCAATGCTGTAGGTAACAGCCTGTATGAATAAGCTGAGAATTGTTTTTATCCGGAATTTTATTCCATAATAGCCAGAAATAAATATAAAACAGTTGACTGTCATGATCAGAAAACTATCAATAAATAGTCCCTGCAATGCATCATGATTGATATGCGTGCTTTCTGAGGTATATAAAAGATGGAGGCCTCTTCCACGCATCAAAAAGTGATGACAAACAATCATAATCATCAGCACGATCCTCAACAATTCGACATTGAGTTCTCTGGGTTGCTTCACCTTGGTATTCATTTCCAGTCTGCCATTATTTAGTAGCGAACTCAAAGGTATTGTTTTTAAGACCTGCTTTTGATATTTTCATTTTAAGAAGCACTGTTTTTAAAGCAGTGCTTCATTTAAAAGAACCTCTGCTATATAGTATACCAGAGCTTTTTAAGGATTTACCAGGATAAACCCGCCAAAAAATTCAATATATCCTGGCTGATTTCCTTCGCATGGGTTTCTAATGCGAAATGCCCCGTTTTATAAAATTTAACACGCACATTCGGGTTATCTTTTTTATAGGCTTCCGCCCCTGCTGGTAAAAAATACGGGTCTTCACTTCCCCAAACAGCCAGCAATTGTGGTTTATACTTTCTGAAGTAAGCTTGAAATGCTGGGTAAAGGACCACATTTGTCCGGTAATCTTTCAACAAGTCCATTTGTATTTCAACATTTCCCGGGCGATCAAGAAAATGCTGATCTAAGGTATAAGTTTCCGGTGCAATCAATGATGGATCATTCACCCCCTGGAAGTATTGAAAATGAGTAGCTTTCAAACTCACAAATTCTTTCAGGTTATCCCGGTTTTCAGCCGATGGATCTTGCCAGTATTTCTGAATAGGGTTCCAGCCTTTGCTCAACCCCTGTTCATAAGCATTGCCATTTTGAGAAATAATCCCCGTAATCTTTTCCGGGTTAGCGAGCATCAATCTGAAACCTACCGGTGCGCCGTAATCAAACACATAAATGGCGAAATGTTTTAAAGCCAGTTCGTCAATCAATGCCTGCATAGTTTTAGTCAGGTTATCAAAAGTATAGTCGAACTGATCGTGTGCAGGTGCATCAGAATATCCAAAACCAGGTAAATCTGGTGCGATCACATGATATTTTTCACTCAGTTCAGGTATTAGATTTCTGAACATAAAGGATGAGGTCGGATAGCCATGCAATAGTAGAACTACCGGAGCATCTTTGGGGCCGGCTTCACGGTAAAATATATTTAATCCGTTGGCTTTGATGTTTTGATAATGGACTTCTTCTGTTTTCATGTTTGTTTTTTTTGAATTAACCTTGTGAATGGACTGACTTGAAAGCTGACTGCAGGATAAGGTGATAAAGCAGACCAGTAACAGGTATAAGCAGCGTCTATTGGTATTCATAAATCTTTTGTATGGTTTTATAATTCAAAAGTAATTCATATATTTAATCTTTAAAAACGATTAATAAAGATATAAACAATCATAATTAATGATTCAATATGAATACCAATGATTTCAAAATATTCGAAGCTGTAGCAGCAAATGGAAGTTTTACCAAAGCAGCCCAGGCGATGTTTACCGTTCAATCTAATGTGACAGCGAGAATTAAAAGTTTAGAAGACGAATTTGCCGTTTCACTATTTACCAGAACGTCAAGAAAAGTTGAATTGACTGCCGCGGGTGAAACATTAATGTATTATTTCAAACAGATAGGACAATTAATAGAAGAGGCTAAAAGAGAGTTATCTCAAAGTGATCAATTAATTGGTCAGCTTACAATTGGCTGTATCGAAACAACAATGGCATTGAAAGCACCTGATATTATCAATAAATTCAATGAAATGTATCCGGAGATCGAACTTGAATTTAAAGCTGATATGTCTTCAAATCTGATCAATGATGTGCTCAGCTATAAACTGGATGCTGCTTTTGTAGCTGCACCGGTTTCGGTACCTGAGCTGGCACAGCAAACCATTAAAGAAGAACAATTAGTAATCGTAACCTCTACCCGGTATAAAAAGATGGAAGAGATTATCCAGGATAAACAAGTGAAAATAGTTGTATTCGATCAGGGTTGTAATTATAGAGCAAGGCTGGAATCATGGCTCAGTTTTAAAGGGATCGTCAATTATAAAAGGATCGTGGTTAATTCTTTAGAAGGCATTATCAACTTTGCAGAAGCTGATCTGGCCATCACTATATTACCTGCTGAGTTAATTGAACAGTATTATCAAAACAGAAAATTAAAGACTTTTTCTATTGGTAAGGAACTTGGAACATCTGCAACTATCCTTGTATATAGAAAAACAAGGGTAAATGATAAGTTATTATTGGCTTTTCTGGAAATGTATTCATCATTGTAAGCGATCATATGCACATAGAAATTAACGAAGCAACTATATTCCTGTCCAAGAAATTTGATGACGTAACCCATCTTCGGCATCTGGCTGAGGGTTGGTGGGCTCAGGCATTTTCATTTAGCTGTAAAGAAGGGAAATTCGTCCTGCGGGTCAGTGCACATCCACAAGATTTTCTAAAAGATAAGTTTGCCTTATAAAATTCAATACCTCAACTATTCCAATAGCAAGGATTCTGGAAACGGGCCTGTTTAATCAGAAATATCGGGTTAGCTGGCAGGAACCCGGTCGTAAGTCCTGGCTAGATTCCGTGTTATTTAGTAAATTGCATCATAGAATGCAAGAGCTTTTCCCCTATCTCCCTAAACAAAAAAGCATATTACATGGTGATTATGGCTATGATAATTTATTACTGAATACACAGCATCAGGTAACTGCTGTACTGGACTGGGGAGAAATGCTACTATTATAATCAAAGCCTGCCTGGTACGCTATACAAATATTCTTGTGCGATAACAATGCCTTTCGTTTTACGCTCTGCTTCCATCGCTCTTAATTCTATCCTTCTGATTTTCCCACTGATCGTTTTTGGTAACACAGTGACGAATTCAATCAGACGTGGCATTTTGTAAGGAGAGAGCTTTTTCCTGCAATACGAAAACAGTTCATCTGCCAGTTCTTTACTGGGTTTATAATTTGAATTTAAAATCACAAATGCTTTTACTTCCAGCCCCTTAACAAGGTGAGGACTACCGACTACTGCTGATTCCAAAACGGCTTCATGCTCCAGCAACACACTTTCTACTTCAAAAGGGCCGATCCGGTAGTCTGAAGATTTAATGACATCATCATCCCGGCCCACAAACCAGATATATCCCTGATCATCCTGATAAGCTTTATCACCAGTATAATACAAGCCGTGTTTAAAGACCTCTTTTTTCTTTTCAGGATCTTCATAATAAGTATCAAAAATACCATTTGGCCTTCCAGTATCCATTCTCACACAGATACTTCCTTCTTCGCCGACTGGCAATGTTCTCCCCTGGTCATCAGCAATCACAACCTCATAAAGAAATGTTGGTTTGCCCATAGAACCAAATTTCACCGGATCACCGGGCAAATTAGCCACCAGGCAAGTGCTTTCTGTTTGTCCAAAACCATCCCGCAGCAGTATACCTGTACCCTTTTTCCAGGTTTCAATGACTTCTGGATTTAAGGGTTCTCCAGCTGCCACACATTCTCTTAAATTGAAATGATAAGCTTTCAGCTCTTCTTGAATAAGCATCCGTAAAACCGTAGGCGGTGCACAGAAGGTCGTAATCTTATATTTTTCTATCAGACTTAGTGTTTCTTTCGCATTGAAGCGCCCGGTTTGGTGAAAAGCAAAAATACAAGCGCCTATATTCCAGGGCGCAAAAAAACTGCTCCAGGCAAATTTTGCCCAGCCCGGCTGTGAAATATTATAATGAATATCCTCTGGCTGCAGACCAATCCACGAACTGGTGGTCAGATGTCCAAAAGGATAGCTCAGATGCGTATGTATTACGACTTTGGGCATGCCTGTAGTTCCGGAAGTGAAGAACAAAAACAAGGGATCATCCGCTTTGGTTATTGCGCCGGCAGCTTCCTGATTTTCCTGTTGCAGATCTTCCAGGTTATACCAGCCTGGTCTTTGTCCTTCGGCAATGATTTTAACCGTAATATTTTTTCCAATTAAGCGCTCTGCCTCTTCAATTTTAGCCGCATTTTCTGTGTCTGCAATGACCACCTGGGGCATTAATTTTTCAAACCTGTAACACATATCTGCAACCCCTAAAATATTGGCCGCAGGAATCATCCGGAAACCGCCTTTAATTGTAGCCAGTATGCTGAACCAGGTTAATGGCTGCAAGGATAACTGCGTTAAGATGACATCATTTTGTTGTATTCCCTTTTTCCTGAGAAAATTAAGCAACTGGTTCGCTTGCCTGCTGATTTGCAGGAAACTAAAATGATTCACCAGGTTTCCGTCTGTCCACAACAATGCGGTTGCAGCAGGCCGCTCTTTGACATGGATTCCTTCAAAAATATCATTGGCCCAATTAAAGAATTCCGGTTTATGCAGTGTTATTGCTTTCAATGCTCCGGATTGTTTGTCCGCTATCAGCTGGCGTACTTCTCTAAATGTCCTTTCCATATTTTAAGTATAGTAAACCTAAAACTAGTTAAAGTTTTCCGGCAGTCAGGTAATCCCAGCTGACTTTAGTTAATTCGGCAATGATTAAATCATTTGTTTTTTCGTCTTCTTTAGTCATTGAAACAAATACAGCAACGGCGAAATGTTTTCCATTCGGCAAGGTTACGATACCAATATCATTGGTACCTGTTGTTAAACCAGCTGCATTTGCCCCAGAGCTCCCCGTTTTATGCGCAACTAAAGTACCGGCGGGCAATAAACCTTTGATCTTATTTGCCCCGGTAACTGTTTCAGTCATTACTTTCCATAAGAAATCGTGTGAAGTTTTAGAAAGGACCTTTCGACTGTAAAATAGTTTCAACAGTTCTGTCGCCGCAACAGGGGTCGTCCAGTTCGTGAACTGCACATTTTCATCTTTGTGCATTTGTTCTTCTGTAGCCACAATAGCTACTTGTTTAATACCCAAACTATGAATATAACGGTTAACCTTTGCCGGACCACCCATTAACCTGAATAAAATATCACAACCATTGTTATCACTTTGTGAAACTGTATAACTTAAAATTTCCGATAAAGGTATTTTAACTTCTCCATTTGGGTATTTCTCTCTCAGCGGACTCCAGGTATCGGGCAGCAAATCGCTCTTTTTAACCAGGATTTTTTGATCCAGCTTAAGTTTTCCCTGGTCTACCTGGTTTAAAACTGCCAAAGCAAGGTGGAATTTATAGACGCTTTGCATCGGCAGGTGTTTGGTCCCGTTCACTGTAATTGTATCTCCATTTTGTAAATCTGTTAATGAAAATCCAATGGTCGCAGCATGTGAACTTACAATTGCCTGAAGCTTTTTCCGCAGGTCATTTTTTTGTGCGAAACCATTTACTGAAATAGTTAGTAAAAGTCCGCCAATTATCATTGTTTTTAACGTAATAAATCCTTTCATATGACAAAATAACGGATAATTTACCTTTAATGTATGTCGTGCACTGACATAATTTATTCACACAATTTAACAGGCAATTCCTATTTATATTCCTGACAGATCTTAACTTCCTCAGTATAAAATGCCTGAAAATTAAAAAAAATACTAAGTCACCACTTTTGAATAAAATATCCACTATATTGCCTTTTAGGAAACATCATTAACTACCTTCTATGAAAATTATTTTACCTTTAGCTAATTTTAAGCGGATTTTCCCAAACCTGACTTACATTATGTTCCGGGCTCATGATTATTGAAAACTAAGAATGGATTATTCATATCCCGGCCATGGAAAGTAAAGATAATGTCAAACACAGAAATAAAGAACAGACCAAAAGAAAACTTCTTCAGGCCGTAGGGGAAATTATTATAGAAAAGGGATATGCTGGTTTAGGGGTGAATAAAATAGCTAATAAAGCAGGTGTAGACAAAAAACTCATTTACCGTTACTTCGGAGACGGGAACACTTTGGTAGAAACCTATATTCTTGAAAAAGATTACTGGCTTGGTTTTGCAGACAAACTACAGGAATTCAATGACATCAAAACTCCCGATCAGGCCAAAGAGACTATATCAACCATGCTGGAACGTCAATTTAACTTCTTATATGAAGAAGAAGCTATGCAACATATGATTTTAGAAGAATTGACTTCCAAAAGTCCCTTAATGGCAAGTATTTGCAATATCAGGGGAACTATTGGTGCAAGCCTGCTCAAACATACAGACCCGCATTTTAAAAATTCTGAAGTGAACTTCAGAGCAGTAAGCGCATTGCTCGTCTCTGGTATTTATTACCTGGTTTTGCAGGCTAAAATTAATGGGGGGACTATTTGCGGAATTGACATTAACAGTACTGAAGGAAGAAAAGAAATTACAAAAACCATCCGTCATATTATTGAATGGGCTTATGAGGTTCCAAAAGGATAAACTAAAAAACTAAAACACAATTTTTCAATAAACGCCAGAAATACCATGAAATATGAACTGCAGGAATTCAAGTCACTGGTCGATGCCTTACATGAGAGTGAAGGACTTGATGCCTGGGTGACTGAGCAGCGTAATCCTATTGAAAATATAGCCATAGAGGCTGTACGTATTTGCCAGCTGTTCAAAGATGTAAGTCTGCAAAAAGATGCTGTACTGCTGACCAAAGATTTCCATCAGCATCAGCATGACCTGGTGATTATGGCCGAACAAGTATATAATTTTTTAAACGTTCAGCATAACGAAGACAACGAAGATAATGATGGGGAGCTTACTTTACAGCGTCTCTATAATGCACTGGTAAGTATTTTGCAGTTTATGCAGACACAGCTCAGGAATTTTTTTAAAACGGATGGAAAGGTTCCTTATAGTTTTATTGAGCAGCATCAGTATCAGGAGGAAAGAAATCATCATTTCATAGAAAAAACACTATTGGAAAGAAGTATCAATACAACTATTGTTACCCATTTGCTAACCGTGCTGAGATTTGAGGATCAGCAGCCCAATGAGGAAATATCTTTTGCCGTATATACCTATGTATTAAAAGTACAAAAGGAATTACTTTTCTATCTGCAGGGACAGGACGATGAAACCAATAATTACAGGATACTTAAACTGCTGACTACTTTAAACTTAAACAGCATAGGGATTTATGAACACTTTCATGGTGTAATTAATGATAATCAATTACCTCACTTTAAAATCCCCGGCTTCCAAAAGCCAACTGATCCGATTAAAATGTCTTTATTACTATTCATCATCACCGAAATTAATTCTTTGCATGCCTTGAAATTAATAGCAAAAGAGCTGTACCCTTTAGCCAATTAAAATAAAGAGCATTTCTCAACGTCAAAAATACATGTATGTAAAATTCCTGTGAAAATCCTTATCTTGATAGGGTATAATTCATGGAAACACAGGAACTGATGATGAATAAACATAGAAAAAAGTACTTATTGATATTTCTTTCAATTACAGGGCTCTTTGCTTGTGTTAATATAGATCACAGAAGAGCTTTGTTTGATGCGCAGCTTGACGTTTTTAAGAAGAATGACATTTATCATGAAGTTCAGATTGCCGCCAATAAAAGTCTGAAGAAATGGCTCGCCGAAGATCTCAGGGACGTTCAGGTACTCAAAAAAAGCAATTGGCATTTAGATGATGCTGTATTTTTCAACAGCAGAAAAGACAAATGTTATTTACTGCTGCTCATTCAGGATAAAGATACGCTGGCTAAACTGGATTATGTTTACCTGATGTATGGCGCATTGGAACATGAAAAATGGAATATTTATTTTACAGGACTTTCCACTATGGCATTTCCCAGGGATAAATATAGTAAAGATGAACATGAACCAGTCCCTATGGCCACGCTTTCCCTGTTAAGCAGAGAAGAAGTACTTCAAAACTATTATAAAGCGAACAGACGTATTAACGATGAATATGTAAACAAGGCCTATACGCAGGAATTAAAAAAGAAGCAGAAAACATTTCTTAAGAAAAAGAATTAGCACAATTAATTAAAAGAATGATTTATTGTTTTTTGAGCAAACAATTCTTAATTATTATTGTTGGCGCATACGTACCAAACAATTAAATAATAGAAAAATGAATAAAACTATCTTACCTCTCGCTTTGCTGGGCTTAACCCTTTCTTTTGGGATACATTCTGCTTCAGCACAAATTAAATTAAACAGCAAAGGTCTTGGAGCCTTGCAAAAAGGAGCAAAAGCAGTAACCTTTTCAGACGCTGATGCAGCAAAACTTGCTGGTGAAGCTGTAACCTGGATGGATGAGCACAATACCGTTGCCGCTGCTAAAGATCCTTATACCGTCCGGTTGAATAAAATCTTTTCAAAACATGAAAATGAAGGCGGACTTAAACTAAACTATAAAGTATATAAAGTGAAAGACATCAATGCTTTCGCCTGTGCAGATGGTAGTGTACGTGTATTTTCTTCGCTAATGGATATAATGAGTGATGATGAATTGTTAGGAATTATCGGTCATGAAATTGGGCATGTTGCCAATAAAGATACCAGGGATGCGGTAAGAAGTGCCTATAAAAGAGAGGCCATATCGGATGCGGCTTCTTCTCAATCGGGTGTAGTGAATTCACTTTCACAAAGTCAGCTGGGAAGTTTCGCCAATGCACTTTTAGATAGTAAGTATAACCGTAAACAAGAGAGTGAAGCCGATGATTACTCTTATGAGTTTATGAAAAAACACAATTATAAGGTAACTGCTCTAGCAAGTGCATTCCAGAAATTCGCTGATATGGAAAAATCATCTGGTGCTGAAAAAAGTAAAACTGAAAAGATGCTAAGCTCACACCCTGATAGCGGTTCACGTGCGGCAAAAATCTTAGAAAAAGCTAAAAAAGACGGCTTGTCAAAATAAGAAATTTTAAAATGCCGGGTCTGGAATCCGGCATTTTTTATACGTTCTCCTGTACCACTGCTTTCCTGGTGGTTAATGTGGCTCCTGCACTGGCAATAATTACACAGCCGACCGCCAGCCACTGGCTAAACGTCAAAACTTCATGCAATAAAACCAGTCCGTTCAAAGCGGCCACAGCTGGCTCCATACTCATCAAAATACTGAATGTACGTGCAGGCATTTGCCGCAGCGCATTAATTTCAAGTGTAAAAGGTATTGCACTGGACAAAAGTGCCAATGCAAGTGCCATTAAAATAAGAGTTGGTGTTAAGTGAGTTAATCCTCCGCTTCCAATTCCAAATGGCGCGACAACCAGGGTAGCAAACAACATTCCTACAGTCACTACGTCCCCGCCTTTCATAATTTTGGAGATTTTCCCGCCCATCACAATATAACCTGCCCAGAAACCTCCTGCGGTCAGTGCCAGTAAAACACCAATCAGATCAATTCCTTTATCAGTCCAGGGTGCAATAAGTGCAATCCCTATCCCGGCCAGTAAAATCCATAAATAGTCAGTGATACGTTTAGATCCGAATATGGCTACAATTAAAGGGCCTACGAATTCAAGTGTAACTCCTAAACCAAGCGGTATTCTTTCAATCGCCATATAGAAAATCAGGTTCATTAAACCCAGTGATACTCCATAAGGAATAACTGCTTTCCATTGTTTGGCAGTAAGCTTGGTTAAGTTTGTCCGGTTAACAGCCATCAGGATAACGGCCGAAAGACCAATCCGGAGAAAGGCTGTACTTTGAGCGCCTAAAACAGGGAATAAGCCTTTGGCAATTGCGGCTCCGCACTGTACACTAATGATAGATAAAAGAACGGCAGGAATTGGAGGTAGTGTAAAAGATTTATTGTTATTCATTTGCGCCGCAAATTTAGCTATTATTTTCCTCAATTAAATCAGAGTTGAGAAATCAAGTAAACAATAGTGTAACGCTTTAAGGATTGTTAGTGGTCGGTGTTGAGAAGGGGTTGGTAAGGCCAATGGCCTTACCAACCCCTTCTCAACACCGACCACTAACAGATGCGGAACAGACCTTCCTTAAGCTTCAGCGATAGCAGTATAAGGCTTATCTTGTTTCATTACCTTTTTACGGTAAGCCCAGTAAAATACAATCGGGAAGATAAACAGGTTAAATACAGTATCAGAAATCAACCCTCCTATCACTACTGTAGCCAGTGGTTTAGAGGTTTCAGAACCAATACCTGTTGACATCGCTGCTGGCAATAATCCAATAGCTGCCATCATCGCAGTCATCACCACCGGACGAATCCGGGATTCCACACCAATTCTAAGCGCATCCACAAACGTCCATTCAGGATGGCTATGCCGCATTTCCTTGATGTTTGATTTAAACTTGGTAATCAGAATAACCCCATTCTGCACACAAATTCCAAATAGAGCTATAAACCCGATCCCTGAAGAAATACTAAAGTTTATTCCCGTGAGCAGCAGTGCAAATACTCCTCCCACAATAGCAAACGGTACATTATTTAAAACGAGCAATGAATCTTTGATAGTTCCGAACAAGATAAACAGGACAAAGAAAATCAATAATATACTGATCGGCACCACCTGTGTTAAACGTTTGGTTGCTCTTTGCTGATTCTCAAAATCCCCTGCCCATTCGATATGATAACCTTTAGGCAGCTTAACCTGTGCATTCACTTTATCCTGAGCTTCTTTAATGGTACTGCCCATATCACGGCCACGAACAGAAAATTTGATCGCACCATATCTTTTGTGCTTATCACGGTAAATCAAACTCGGGCCAACCAGTTTTCTGATATTAGCGATTTCCCTTAACGGAACTTTATTTCCCGAAAGCGTTGGTACCCGCAAATCACCGATTGCAATCGCATTATTCCTGAAATTTTCAGGATAACGTATCCGCAGGTCAAACTTACGTTCGCCTTCGTAAATTTGTGTAGCCGCTTTCCCGCCAATAGCGGTTTCAATCACTGCACCAGCATCTGCTGTAGTCACGCCATAAAAGGCCATTTTTTCCTGATCCAGATCAATCCGCAACTCAGGCTGTCCGAGGTTCCGCATAATACCCAGATCCTCCACGCCCTTCACCTCTTTCATGATCTTGAAGATCTTCTCTTCTTTCTCTTCGACAAATTTGAGATCATCCCCAAATAGCTTCACAACAATAGATCCTTTTACCCCAGATACGGCTTCTTCTACGTTATCAGAAATTGGCTGAGAGAAGTTGAGATCAATACCAGGAAAGAACTTCAGTTTCTCCTGCATGCGCTGAATCAGTTCAGGCTTGCTTTCTTTGCTTTTCCATTCATCTTGTGGGTAGAGATCCACATGAAACTCTAAATTATAGAATCCTGTGGCATCTGTTCCGTCATCCGGGCGACCTGTTTGTGAGATCACCTGTTTAACTTCAGGGAAGCTTTTGAAGGTTCTTCGCATATCATTGGCCAGTTTCACCGATTCACCAAGCGAAGTACTCAAAGGCCCGGTTGCCCGCACATAAATAGTTCCTTCATTGAGTTGCGGTAAAAACTCTGTCCCCAAAAATTTAAAACAGAAAAGGCTAACTGCCAGCACCACCATTGCAATTGTAAAGGCAACTTTCCTTCCTTTGAAACAGATATTGAACAGTCGCATCGAATTGCGTGTAATCCACTCGACAAAGAAATTGCGCTTTTCACGGACATTTTTGTTCAATAACACACTTGCCATAACCGGTACTAAAGTAAAGGTCAGAATAAGTGCGCCTAATAAGGCAAAACCCAATGTCCAGGCTAATGGAGAAAACATTTTACCTTCCACCTTTTCAAAACTGAAGATTGGCAGCAGACCGATAATGATAATCAGTTTCGCAAAGAAGATACCTTTACCATTGATCAGACAAGCTTCTTTGATCATCCCCAGTTTGCTGAGTTTGTTGAACTTCTCCATCCCCTCTTTCTTCGCCCGATGATCCAGTACCACAAAGATACCTTCCATCATCACAACCGCTCCATCTATGATAATCCCAAAGTCAATCGCCCCCATCGAGAGTAAGTTGGCAGACATGCCTTTAAATTTCAGACAGATAAATGCAAAGAGTAAAGCCAGCGGGATCACAATAGCCACAATAATTGTCGTTCGCCAATCGGCCATAAACAAGAACACGATAACAGTCACAAAAATAATTCCTTCGGCCATGTTATGCAGCACGGTATGTGTTGCAAAATCTACCAGATCTTCCCGGTCATAGAAAGCATTGATTTTTACATCATCCGGCAAAATACTATTGTTCAGTTCCTCAACTTTTGCTTTAAGGCTTTGAATTACATCATTCGTATTTCCACCTTTCAGCATCACTACGATACCTTCTACGACATCAGGGTCACCATCGCGGCCAACCTGTCCAAGAGGCGGCAAACTTGATTCTGTAACCTCCCCGATATTTTTCACGAAGATTGGCGTACCTTTTACATTGTCAACGATGATATTTTTAATCTCATTGATATTATTCAGCAGCCCAATTCCCCTCACCACATAAGCCTGGCCGCTTTGCTCAATCACATCACCACCTACATTGATATTACTTTTGGAAACAGCATCGTAAACTTCCAGTGGTGTAACGCCATACTGTACCGCTTTTTCAGGATCAATTGTAATCTGATAAGCTTTAGTCGGCCCCCCGAAACTATTGACATCTGCCACACCGGGTACTGAACGTATTTCGCGCTCTACTACCCATTCTTCTAATGTTTTAAGTTCCTTAACAGAAAGCTTGCTGCTGGTTAAGGTGTACCTGAAAATCTCACCTGTTGGCCCGTAGGGTGGTGAAATTTCAGGCTTGGTCCCTTCTGGTAAATCGGCATCACCCAGGTGATTATTTAATTGCAAACGTGCATAATCATACTCGACATTATCCTCAAAAGTGACTTTGACTACCGAAAGGCCAAATAAAGACGAAGATCTGATGGATGTTTTTTTCTGCGCCGGATTCATTGCGATTTCCAGCGGCCGGGTTACAAATTTCTCGACCTCTTCAGCACTACGGCCGGGCCACTGCGTAATAATGGTCAGTGAAGTATTGGTTACATCGGGAAACGCATCAATCGCGATGCTTTTAAAACTGAAGTATCCTCCAACCAGGAGCAGGAACGTCATGAAAAATATAAAGAACTTATTCTTAAGAGAAAAAGCCAGTACTGATTTAATTACTTTATTCATTGCTTGAATTTAAACAGGTTAAGCGGATCATGTTATTTCAGAGATTCGTACAGGAACAACTGTCTTGAGGCAATAATCTGATCGCCGGGTTTTAAGCCTTCACTGATATAAGCGCGGTCTTCTACACGTTTGGAAACCGTGATCGGCTGTATACGTACCTGCGATTTACCATCTTTGACGACCACATAATTCCGGTCATTATCCAGCACAATAGAACGGGTATTGATCAACGGCAGGTTCTCTCCCGATTTTGCCTGTACTACGACATTGGCAAACATTTGCGGCTTCAGCAAATTCCCGGGATTACTGATTTTCACACGGGCACGCATTAATTTGTTGTCCTTGTCAATCATATTGTACACTTTATCAATTTTCCCGGTGAAGACTTTCCCCGGATAAGCCAGTGTAGTAATTTGAACCGGGTAACCTGTTTGTACACTTGTAATGTCAGATTCGTAAATATTAACGATGATATAAACCGAAGAAAGATCGGCGATGGTAAACAGGTTTTCTGTATTGTCTGCTCTCACCTGCATGTTACTGGTGATGTTTTTCTCTACAATATATCCGCTGATCGGGGCTTTGATCAGGTATCCCCGTTTGTCACTTTTATTGATTGACATCACAGAATTTGCCCGGCTATTTTCTGCTGATGCCTTTTGATAGTCTGATTTTGCCTGTTCCAGATCTTTGCCCGAAGCCAGTCCGCTCTGGTATAGGTCTTTGGTAGCTTCCAGTGTTCTTTTGGTATCCCTTAAATCTGCTTCTGCACTAATCAGGTCTTTAGAGTAACCAGCAACTTCCACACTGTGCATACTGGCAAGCGTTTGTCCTTTGCTCACTACATCTCCTAAAAGTACATTCACATTTTCTGTGATCCCGCTCACCATAGGATAAATTTTAGCGACCTTATTTTCATCAGGTTCTATCGTTCCGGTCAGGGTAATCTGAGAAACCGCGCTGGCCTGCTGAACGGTATCTACCAACAGACTGCCCAATAAACTATCTGTGACCTTAAACTTATTATCCTCAGGTTTTGAGGCTGCATCATGACGTGTGCAAGACGAGAATAATAAAGTGGCAGTACCAAATGCAGCTGCCAGCGTAAATATTTTATAAGTGTGCATATAAAGAGGTTATTGCTGATTAAAGAATGGAGTACCTGTAACGAAATTCAACTGTTCTAACGAGCTGATGCGATTAAGCTGCAGATTGTTCAGCTGGATTGCATTGGTTTTATAGGAATCATAGAAATCAAGAAATTCAAGCAGGCTGATGTTATGTTTTTCATAGCTCTTATAAACTTCTTCGATCAGGTGGGTAAAGTCTGTTTTAAACTTAGGGTCAAAGCTGTTATAAAGCCTTTCCAGTCTGTCTGCAGCCTGATAACTATTATCCAGATCGCTTTGCAGCTGATCTTCTTGTTGCGCTAAAGCATTTTTACTGACATCAATTGCAACCTTTGCCTGCCTGATATTTCCCTGGTTCCGGTTAAAAAGAGGAAGCGGTATACTAATTCCAAGCCCGGTGTAATTGGGGGTATAACCTGCAAAACGGTCATAAGTAATCGACATGGTAACATCCGGTATAGCCATCGACTTTTGAAGCCTGAGGTTCAGGTTACTGGATTCAATAACAGAATGCGAAAGTTTTAAATCGTACCGGTTAGTATAAGCAGAATCAAGGAGTTTTTTATAGGTAACCTGCTGTAATACGTCTTTACCGTCCAGATTGAATTCAAGCTGAGGGATGATATGTACGTTGGCACTGGTACGGGTTAACAGTTTAAACTCACTTTGTACATCATCTATGTCGTCTTTTAGTTCATTGAGTTCTGATTGAAGCGTGTACAATTGAGATTGAATCCTGAGTACTTCTTTCAGTGCAATATTCTCTTTGGCATATTGCTGTTTGAATCCAACCAGTGTTTTTGATAGGGAGCTGATCTCTTTGGCATATACTTTTGCAGATTGCTCTTGATAGTAGATCTTATAAAAATCTGTTCTCAAAGTATATTTAAGGGTACGCAAAAGATCAAAAAGCTGAAATTCTGCCTGCTGCACGCCCATTTTGGCCAAATGGATATTCTTGTTCCGTTTACCTGCGGTTTGAAAGAGCTGGGTGATACTTGCCGCGCGCTGCCCGGTTTGTTTGCTGACATCCAGGATCCGCTTATTTTCGGAATTGTATAAGATGTTCTCATAGGATACTTCCGGGTTATCAAATAGCCTGGCAGTAATCACCTGCGCCCTGGCATCGTCAATATTATATTGACCGGCAATTAAACTCAGATTATTTTTGAGAAACAGATCTTCGGCCTGTTTGATTGTGATATTTAATGAATCACGCGTATCATTTCTGCCGTCATCCCTTGCAATTACTGAATCAATTCCGGTAAAACCACAGAGATTTACCAGCAATACAGGGAGCACAAATTTCAATTGCATAGCTTTATTATTTTAACAACAAAGCTATAGTATGCGTATTAGGGAGTACTTAAAGGTAGATTATACAGGCATTAGAAGTTCATTAGAAAGACTTAATGTGAGCATCAGGCACTCCAAATCCCGAGTCTCTGGAAAAAGAAATTATATTTATTGGATTGACAATTGTAAATTATAAAACATTACAATTCACCTGTACAATTCCATGAGCTATTCCAAGACATCTTTTATTTTAAAAATAGGCTTCTCCTTATTTTTTTTTATGAGCCTAATGTTTTCCTCTAATCCAGATCTGACTGTACCCATCAAAAGTTTAATCGCAGTGATTTATATTGTTCTATTGTATTTTGCGGCCAAAAAGGAATTGAGAAAGGTGCAATAGGTTGAAACTTTAAGAATTATGATCAGCCTAATTTATTGGCAGGTAAACATAAAATATAGTGCCCTGGCCCAAAACGGATTCTACTTGTATAGAACCGTTGTGCTGCTTCACAATATTATTGGTTAGAGAAAGACCAATACCATAGCCTGAAAAATTCAAAGCATTGGCTGAACGGTAAAAGGGCTGAAATATCTTTTTAATATCTGCTGCACTAATACCAATACCAAGGTCTTTAATCGCGATAACCATCTGTTGATTCTTATAACTTACTGTACATAAAACTTCCTGACCTACAGAGAATTTAATCGCATTTTTAAGAATATTATTAATGGCAATAAATAACAACTGCCTGTTTCCTTGTAAGGTTCTTTTAGACTGATCGGCTGGTAAATCATAAACAATTTTAATAGGATCAGTATTCGTTTTAAAGGCCAGTTCATCTGCAATTTCCCAGATCAGCTCGTCTATTCTTATACTTTGAAAGTCTTTGTTATCTAAATTGGTTTGCATCAGCTCCATTAAACTATTGATGATATAGTTTAACCTTTCCACACTGCCTACAATTTCCTGTAAAGCATGCTTATACTCTTCAGGACTACGCTCTTTCATTAAAGTGATTTCAGCCTCTCCTAATATGGAAGTAATCGGTGTCCGCAATTCGTGGGAAGCATTCGCAACAAATGACTTCTGACTTTCAAAAGATTGCTCCAGATGTTCCAGCAATTGATTAATAGCGGAAGATAAATTATCTGTTTCGTCAGTTTTTGAATGGTTAACAGCTAACCTGTGGTGTAAGCTGGATGCCCTGATCCTTTTCAGGTTATCTGTAATGGAAACGATAGGCTGCAAAGAAATACGCGCAAATATACGCCCTATGAAAAAAGTGATAAATAAAGAACTGATAAAGAAGGCAGTCATAATCAGCCGGAGCTGCTCCATATCATGTAAGCCGCGGTCATCAATCGCAGAAACTACAACGATAAAATTACCCGAGTTATCCGGATAGTAAATACCTGTGATCTGTGTTTCTCCCTGCCTTAAATGAATGGATTTCTTTTTAACGATCTGTGCCAATAAATCATGTTTCCAGCTAATAGAGTCTTCCCTGGTGAATTTAGAGTTAAACTTATCGTCATAAACCCGGATAGATTCATGGGTGAGCGACTGCGGAAATTTTTTGGCTACCTGCCGGAATATATCTTTTGATAAGTTGTCTTCTGCAAGGTAAAACTGCGCAACTGTTACAGCCCTTTCATCGAGCTTATTCATAAAAGATTTTAAACGATTATGTTCTACCAGGACATAAATACCTGTTAAGACCACCAAAAGTAAAATGGCGAACATAAAGGTAAATTGCAGTGACAGTCTGTTTTTAACTTTCATCGGGACAGCTTTTGCTTCATTAATTATCCTTTGATCACATAACCCATTCCAATCACAGTATGGATTAGTGGCTGATCAAATCCTTTATCAATTTTAGCACGCAGGTAATTAATGTAAACGTCAATCAGGTTGGTCCCCCTGTTGAATGAGATTCCCCAAACTGCTTCCGCAATATAAACTCTGGATAATACGCGCTCTTTATTAGCCATCAGGACTTCCAGCAGTGTAAACTCTTTAGCAGATAGAATGATATTTTTGCCGTTACGGGTGACTGTCTTTTTATAACAATCCATTTCCAGATCGTGAATTCTAAAGATAGTTCCTGGTAATACCTGGTCTCTGCGTCTGCCTAAAGCTTTGATGCGGGCCAGTAATTCTGCAAAGTGAAAGGGTTTAGTTAAATAATCGTCGGCACCGTTTTCCAGTCCCTGTACTTTATCACTTACTGTATTTAAAGCAGAAAGCATCAGAATAGGAACTTCCTTTTTTAACTGCCTGATTTGCTTGCAAACTTCCATGCCATTCAGATAAGGAAGGATAACATCCAATATAATCAGTTCATAATCATTCTCCAGGGCCATTTTACATCCCATATTTCCATCGTAAGCGACGGTTACGGTATTCAGTTGTTCCTCCAGCCCCTTTTTAATAAATGCAGCAACCTTTGGCTCGTCTTCAATCATTAAAATATTCATTTTCCTGGTAATTATGAGTGCATATTGATTGCCTCAAAGATACCCCTAACGAATAGATTTTTAACCTACATTAAAGGATTTTAATGTTGATTATCAATTTATTAGCTAAAATAAGGGTTGAAAGTTGAATAGCTCTGAGAATGAAGCTTATGGAGATTAAAACAACATTAAAACAGAGGCCGGGAAATGAGGCGGCCCCCGGAAAAACCAGGAGCCGCTAAAAATTTACTCCATATAATCAGCCTGGCGGCTTAATAAAGCACGGTATTTATTGAATACCGCAGTTTTGGAAACAAAGCCAATATATTCTTCCTGTTCATTCAAAACAGGTAACAGCCACGCATTCTCTTTTTCCATCTTTTTCAATACTATTTTCATAGAATCAGTGATGAATACAATAGAAGGTGCGGTCTGCATCAAATCGTGTACAGTTAAGTCCGGATTAGCCGGATTGTTGATTGCTTTTTTCAATACATCTTCTACATAGATCAAACCTTTGAATGATTTGTCCTCTGCAATGACCGGGAAGATATTTCGTTTAGACTGCAGAATTTCCGGCAGCTTCTCAGCAATAGTTTCTTCCTCATTCAAGACCAGGTAATCTTTCTCTACCAGGTATTTTAACTTCATCATGTGCAGCACTGTAGTGTCTTTGTCTTCATGAGACATCAGTTCGCCACTTTCAGCAAGAGGTTTAGTATAGATAGAATATTTGTTTGTACTTCTGTTGATCAGATAAGAAATTGCTGAAGTGATCATTAAAGGAACCATCAGCACATAACCGCCCGTAATTTCTGCAATCAGGAATATTCCGGTAAGCGGGGCGTGCATAATTGCACTCAGCGAAGCCGCCATCCCTGCTACGATAAAATTAGAAACGTTCACATGGGCAATTCCTAAAGTATTAATCGTGAAAGCGAGCAGGAAACCAATTAATCCGCCCATAATTAAGCTGGGCGCAAAAATACCCCCGTTACCACCGGCTCCAAGTGTAACCAAGGTAGCCGCCGATTTTGCAAATACGGTAATCGCAGTGAATATAATAACAACAGTAGGGATATTACTATAAGCAGAAAAAATACTGTTCGTAATGACAGCCGTGTAATTCCCGCCTAAAAGATTTTTAATCGTCACATATCCCTCTCCGTACAAAGTAGGAAACAGAAAAACCATTGCCCCCAATACAAGACCACCAACCGCAACCTTTTGATAAGGATGTTTGATCTTATAGAACATGCCTTTGATAAAGTAATTGGCTTTGGTAAAATACATCGAAAACAGACCAATCAGCACAGCCAGTACAACATACCAGACCAGCGAATTGAATTTCCATCCTTCGGTTACCAGAAAGAACAATTGTTCATTGTAAAAGAAACGTGCCACCACTGCAGCTGTAGCTGAAGAAAGTAACAAAGGTATAAATGCCGGAATCGTAAATTCAGGTAACAGGATCTCAATCGCAAAGACAATTCCCGCAATAGGGCTGTTGAATGCGCCCGCAATACCTGCGGCTGCACCACAGGCCAGTAACATCGTAGTTTCGCGGTAAGAGAGCCCTAAAAAGCGTCCTACAACAGAACCTATACCTCCACCACTGGTCACAATTGGCGCTTCCAGTCCGGTTGATCCTCCAAAGCCGACTGTTAAAGCCGCAGTGATAATCTGTGAATAGATATTATGGGGTTCTACCCTGCTTGATTTCCTGGAGATCGTATAGAGTAAAGGTGTTAAACCGGTTTCAAATTTCCCTTTCCGGATAAAACGCCTCACATACATCACAGAAAGCAGTATCCCTATAAATGGAAACACCAGGAACAGGTAATACTTATATTGCCAGTGAAAACCGTCTTGTAAAAAGTCTTCAATATGATGGGTAATGGTTTTTAGCAGTGCCGCAGCAAGTCCGGCCAAAACGCCAACTATCATGGCCGCTATAACGAGGAAATTTCTATTGGAGATTTTTGTCCTTCGGTATTGATTTACAGCGTCAAGATAGTTGACCAATCTTACGTACATTTCTTAGGAGTTTAGCAGTCGAATTTATCTAACAATTTAATCAGTGTAGCAAAGTCTTTTGGGTATGGTGCATCGATTTCGATGTCTTCCCCATCCAGGCCTTTAAAGATAACGTGTTTGGCATGCAGTGCGAAACGCTTCATGATCGGAAGCTCTTCATCATCTTTTGCAATCCGGTACCCTTTTTTGATACTGGATAAAAATACAGGTTTACCTTTATATAGGGTATCTCCGCAAATCGCAGCACGCTGTGTAGCCAGGTGAATCCTGATCTGGTGCATACGGCCTGTAATCGGCTTACATTCTACTAAAGTATAATGTCTGTAAAATTTAATAGAATTAAAAATGGTTTCAGCACGTTTACCTTCCTTACGGTCAATCGTAACGCTCCTGTTTCCATCATTTAAGATAGGCAGGTCAATAAAAAGCTCTTTAAACGTAAACAACCCGTCAACAACGGCATGATACGTCTTTTGAACTTTACGCTTCTCGAATTGCATCGAGACTGAACGATAGGCTTCCGGGTTTTTAGCAATGATGATTGCACCTGATGTTTCTTTGTCTAAACGGTGACAAACCTGGGCATCAGCTGAATACTGTTTTGCAAGGCGAAGTATATTAACTTCGCCGGAGCCGCCACGCTCGTCTAATGAGGCAACAAATGGCGGCTTATTTACAACGATATGGTTATCGTCTTCGAATAGAATGAGGTCTTTAAATGAAGGATATTTCAATGGTGTGGATTTATAAAACAGTACAAAAGTACAATTTCATCCTTTACCATTTGAAATAAGAATGTAAATGATTAAGAAAGTTCGAATTTATACCCTACTCCTTTGACAGTTGCCACGTAAGTTTCGCCCAGTTTCTCTCTCAGTTTACGGATATGCACATCTATAGTCCGGTTAGTGACTACCACAGAATCTTCCCAGATATTTTTAAGGATCGACTCTCTGGTGTATACTTTACCTGGTTTGGAAGCCAGCAAATACAGCAATTCAAATTCTTTCTTTGCCAGTACTACTTTTTGTCCGCTCTGATAAACAAGATAAGCTTCTCTGTCGATTACTAAATCGCCAATTTCAACTTTGTTCTCAGAAACCTCATCATTACTTACGTTTCTTCTCAATATTGCATTGATACGGCTTACTAAAGCACGTGGCTTAATTGGTTTAGCGATATAATCATCTGCACCGACATTAAAACCAGCAATCTCTGAGTACTCTTCACTTCTTGCGGTCAGAAAAACCATGAAAGTATTTTTGAACTCAGGGATAGCACGCATCAGACGGCAGGCTTCAATCCCATCCATCTTAGGCATCATGATGTCCAGAATGATCAGATCAGGATGCACTTTTTTTGCAACTGCGATCCCATCCTGTCCGTTGCTGGCCAGGTAAACCTGATAACCTTCTTTTTTAAGGTTATATTCAACTAACTCTAAGATATCAGGTTCATCATCAACTATCAGTATCTTTTGTTTTACGGCGCTCATGTCTTTAAATATTTGTTACGAAATTAAGTAATCATTTGCATAACCAGGTTAAAGGTAAGTTAACAAATTGTTAATGACACCTGATAGTTTAACATTGAATTAGGGTTAACGTAAAGTCTTGGCCAAAAACGTATCCAGCTCTTCAGCTCTCAGGTTTTTAGCAATGATTTTACCTGTTGGATCTAATATAAATGAGCTTGGGATGGCTTCTACCTGGTACATTCTTACTGTAGGGCTTTCAAAATCTTTCAGTTCACTGGCATGTGTCCATGTTAATCCGTCTGCAATTACCGCTTGTTTCCACGCTACAGGGTCTTTATCCAGGGATACACCCAGAATAGTGAATTTTCTGTCTTTATATTTATTATAAACCTTTACTACGTTTGGATTTTCCTGCCTGCAGGGCTGACACCAGGAAGCCCAGAAGTCAAGCAAAACATATTTACCTCTTAAATCCGATAGTTTAACTGTTTTACCATCAAGTGTATTCATGGTAAAATCTGGCGCAAGCTGACCGATTTGTACAGATTTCAGTTTAGCCATTCTCACTAAAAAGTCAGTTACTGCTTCGTTTTTATTGAAATTACTCTTAATTTTTTCTGAGTAGGCGATCATTTCCTTTTCATAATCACTTGGATTTAAAGAGTTGATGGCATAAAATCCAGCAAGGGAGGTGGTATTGTCCATGGCAAATTTCAGGATATAGTTCACCAATCCTTCATTTTCTTTAATCAGGGCTGGTCGCATCTGGTTTGCAATGGCATCCCTGTTGTGTGGCTGATTGGCAACATTTTCTTCAAATTGTGCCTGTAAAGCTGCAAGCTTCGCTACATACTGGTTTTTATTTTTATTCAGTTCTTCCAGTTTATCAGCTTCTGCTGCTCCTGATAATTTATAGGCCAGGTTTTTATCTTCAAGATCTGCATCTAATTTAATGACATCACCATTTTTAGCAATCAGCATATATTCGCTGTTATCAATCTTCACTCTGAAAAAGTCAACTTCAGGTGTACTTCTGCTGAACTTAAATTCTCCTTTATTGGATAATACTGTAGAATCGAGTGGTGTTTCGCTTGCTTTATTAATTCCGTATAAATAAACCTTTGCTTGTGGTTTAGCATGTTCAAATTTCCCGCTGATCTCAAATTTACTTTTGTCATTACAAGCAACAAACGCAACGCATACGATTAATAGGGTGGCTATTCTTTTCATATTTATATACTCTATAGATTAATCCTTATTTTAATTTTTCCAATAACAGTTCATTAATTTTTGCGGGGTCTGCTTTCCCTTTTGCCATTTTCATGACCTCTCCGACAAATAAACCCAAAACTCCTTTTTTACCGGTTTTATAGGCTGCAACCTGTGGTTTGAATTTTTCCATCACCTGATCCACAAAACCAGCTAACTCACCATCGTTTTCTACAATCAGCAGGTTAAGCTTTAAAGCGAGCGTTGCAACATCCGTGTCAGCATCCTGAGCTGATTGAATAGCCGGTAGTAATTGCTGTAAAGCGATCTGTTGCGTGATTTTCTTTTCGTCTACCAGGTTAACCACGGCAGCAAGCTGTGCAGGGCTTACTTTAAAAGTAGTAATCGTCAGATCCTGTTCATTTAATAAAGCTCTGATCGGTCCTGTGAGCCAGTTAATCAGGCTTTTAGGGTTCTTTACTAAAGCTAAAGCAGCATTCAGATAGTCCAGCAGTTCTTTATCCTCCGTAAATATGGAAGCTTCTGAATTATTCAGGCCGAAATCTGCCATCAGCTTTGCGGTAATTTCACGGGGTAATGCTGGCATCCTTGCTCTTAAAGCAGCAAGCCATTGATCTGTGATCACTATCGGCGGCAGATCCGGATCAGGGAAATAACGATAATCGTTTGCCATTTCTTTAGTCCGCATCGGCGCTGTGGTTCCAAGGTCAGCGTCAAAGGTTAAAGTGCTTTGAATAATTGAGCCTCCGCTGGTGATCACTTCGATCTGGCGGTTAAATTCGAATTCCATCGCCCTGCGTACATTACGGATAGAGTTCAGGTTTTTGACTTCGCAGCGTGTACCAAATTCTTCGGTTCCGTTTTCACGGATAGAGATATTGGCATCACAGCGGAAACTTCCTTCTTCCATATTTCCATCCCCTACGTCAAGATGCCTCACCAGCTTCCTCATTTCGGTTAACAGTACAGAAGCTTCTTCGGCAGAGCGAATATCAGGTTCCGTGACAATTTCTATTAAAGGCACTCCTGCCCTGTTCAGGTCTACAAAAGAATAATTATCATCCTGGTCGTGCATGCTTTTACCTGCATCCTCTTCCATGTGGATCCTGTTGATCCCGATACGCTTTTCTGTACCATCACTTAAAACAAGGTCGATATATCCATTCTGGCAAATCGGTTTATTATCCTGAGTGATCTGGTATCCTTTAGGCAGATCGGCATAGAAGTAATTTTTACGGTCAAAATAGTTGGTTTGATTGATCGTACAGTTCAGGGCGAGCCCCATTGTGATCGCTTTTCCAATTACTTCTTTATTCATTTTCGGCAATGCACCAGGCAATGCCAATGAAACCGGAGAGATATGCGCATTCGGTTTTGCACCAAAAGCTGCGCTATCTGAAGAAAATATTTTCGATTTTGTATTTAACTGAACGTGAATCTCTAAGCCTGATACCAATTCAAATGCTGTGGGAGAAATAGCAGTTTTCGTACTCATTTAAGGGCAATAAATTAAACTAATGTCGTGAATTACTGTCTCACAAATATAACCAAATAAGTTTATGACCATGGGTTTAGGACGCATTTATAATCATGGCATAAACTTTGACAATTTACATACACACACAAATTTGAAACGTTATGAGAAAATTACTTTTAATTGCTGCGATCGGAATTGCTTCCCTGGCAGCTGCACCGGCGGCGAAAGCCCAGGTGAGTTTAAGTATAAATATTGGATCACAACCCCAATGGGGCCCTAGAGGCTACAATCACGTCGATTATTATTACCTGCCTGATGTGGATAGTTATTATTATGTGCCCACACGCCAGTTTGTTTATTTAAGCGGCAACAGATGGATTCATGCCCGTTCTCTTCCTTCCAGGTATAGAGGTTACGATTTGTATGGCGGCAGAAAAGTAGTAATTAATAACTATGCTAATCCATGGACCAGGCATAATTATTACAGAACACAATATGTAAGCAATAACTATTATAGCAGACCATCGCGCGTAGTAGTCAGAAATAATTACCGTAACGACAGAAGAGATTACAACAGCGGAAGAAATAACAATTGGGGAAAAGGTCATGACAGAGGGAATGGCTGGGGAAGAGGTAACGACAGACATGACAACGGCAACAGAGGTAATCATGGAGACAGAGGTAACCATGGCGGAGATAGAGGTAATCATGGCGGCGACAGAGGCGGACATGGAAGAGGCGGCCGTAATTAATAGATATTACCAATAAATTACTGATATTTTATTTCAGTATAGTAAAGTATCACGATCTTTGGATTGTGATACTTTATTTTTATAAGCTATTTACTGTTTTGTATTAACCTGATAAACGATGACTGAAAATATAGAAGAAATGCTGACCCGGAAAGACATTAACCCTACTGCTATGCGGTTACTGGTGCTGGATTTTCTGTTGAAGCAGTCTTCAGCAATTAGTCTGACCGATCTGGAAAAAGGGTTAGATCCTTCAGACAGAATCACTTTATACCGCGCGCTAAAGAAGTTTGAAGAAAAGGGACTGGTTCATAGTATTGACGATGGTTCTGGCGCTACTAAATATGCGCTTTGCGAAAATGATTGCGAAGCCGGACATCACCACGATCTGCACGTTCACTTTTTCTGTAATACCTGCCGGGAAACTTCTTGTTTGCCTAAACACCATATTCCTCAAATTACCTTACCTGACGGTTTTAAAACTGAAGAAGTTAACCTGATCGTTAAAGGCGTTTGTAATAAGTGTGTTCAATAGTTTGCAATACCATTGCGCTATAGTTTAAAGTACCTTTGTTTTAGAGCATCGAAAAAAAGCTTAGCTTAATAGATCTCTTTGATTTAAGATACAATTATGGCCACAAAAAATATAGATACCTGCTGTGATACAGCAACAGTTCCAGAGAAAAAACCTGCCGCAGCGCAGAAGCCACATACGCACAGTCATGAAGGACATACACATGATGGTCATAGTCATGATGACCACAGTCACGACGATCATGACCACGATCATGACCATGGCGATGGTGAAAGTTCAGGCTGGAAAGGCCAGATTCCGTTATTAGCTTCCCTGGCAATACTTGCAGTGATGCTGACACTGGAATATGGTTTTAAAATCATACCAGCCAAGCCTTTTTCCCTGGCTATTTTTGGGGCTGCTTATCTGCTGGCAGGATATAACGTATTGAAGTTAGCCTTCAGAAAAGCAATGCGTCTGGATTTTTTCAACGAATTTTTCCTGATGAGTGTGGCTACAATTGGTGCATTCTCTATCGGATCTTACAGTGAAGGTGTTGCCGTGATGGTCTTTTATTCTATTGGAGAATGGTTCCAGGATGTAGCGGTATCTAACGCAAAACGCAGTATTAAAGCTTTATTAGATATTCGTCCGGATACAGTAGATGTGATCAGGGATGGAAAAATCACCACTGTTAAACCTGCTGATGTTGAAATTGGTGAACTTATTCAGGTTAAAGCCGGAGAAAAAGTAGCTTTAGATGGTGAACTGGTTTCTGCTAAAGGGACGTTCAATACTTCTGCGATGACCGGAGAAAGCAAACCAGATTCCAAAGCAAAAGGTGACAGCGTACTGGCCGGCATGATTAACCTGAATACGGTAATTGAGGTTAAAGTATTGTCGCTATTTAAAGATAGTAAACTGAACAGAATTCTGGAAATGGTACAGGATGCAACAGCCAGAAAGTCTAAAACCCAGCTGTTCATATCCAGATTTGCAAAAGTCTACACCCCTATTGTATTCGCTTTAGCAGTACTGGTAGTCGCACTGCCTTATCTATTTGTAACCAATTATATTTTTGCAGAATGGTTATACCGTGGTCTTGTTTTCTTAGTGATCAGCTGCCCTTGTGCTTTAGTTGTTTCGATTCCACTGGGTTATTTTGGCGGAATAGGGCTGGCTTCTAAAAACGGTATTCTGTTTAAAGGATCAAACTTTTTAGACGTGATGACTACGATCAATACCGTAGTGATGGATAAAACCGGGACACTGACTAAAGGTGTTTTCAAAGTACAGCGTGTAGTTGCAGTGAATGGCGATGAAAAAGAGTTATTGCGTTTAACTGCGGCTATTGAAAGCAAATCTACCCACCCTATTGCCACTGCGGTAACTTTACATGCGGGCGATATTTTACAAGGCACAAAGATTGGCGAAGTAGAAGAAGTGCCAGGAAAAGGTCTTAAAGGCTTAATTGACGGCAAACAGGTTCTGGCCGGAAATATCAGGTTACTGGATCAGTTTAACATTAGTTATGCTGAGGAAGCAGCGAAAGAAGAAGATACTGTGGTTGTAGTTGCGATAGATGGCGTTTATGCCGGGTTTATTACCATCGCTGATGAACTGAAAGAAGATGCAGTACAGGCGGTAAAGGAAATGCACGAAATGAAGATCCAGACGGTGATGCTGAGTGGTGATAAACAGGCTGTGGTTGACAAAATAGGCAGATTACTAGGGATAGATCGTGCCTTTGGAGATCTTTTACCAGAAAACAAAGTTGAAAAAGTAGAGGAGCTGAAGCAGCAAGGCAAACATATTGCTTTTGTTGGGGACGGAATTAATGATGCTCCGGTTGTAGCATTGGCTGATGCAGGGATTGCTATGGGCGGATTAGGTAGTGATGCCACTATTGAAACTGCGGATATTGTAATTCAGAACGATATGCCTTCAAAAATTGTCACTGCGATTAAAATCGGAAGACTGACTAAAAACATTGTATGGCAGAATATTGCACTGGCCATGGGCGTGAAAGTAATCGTACTGATTTTGGGAGCCGGTGGTGTTGCTACCTTATGGGAAGCAGTAATCGCAGATGTAGGTGTTGCTTTACTGGCGATTTTAAATGCAGTCAGAATTCAGAAAATGAAACTTTAATTTTAATTATCTTCATCCCTGAAATGAGAAGATTACAGGGAATAAAAAACTGCTGGAAATTAAGCCTGATCATAATCAGCTTAATTTCCTGTGGTCATCCGAAAGACAGCATTTATCAGGCAGAATTATTTACTGAAAAGACAGACCTGAATATACCTGCAAAAAACAAGCTTTTTCAAAGACTCACATTAACCAGCAAAAAGGAAGAATTGATAGGTGGTATATTTGGGCGCAAGGGGCACATGTCCTGGAATATTATCAATTACAGAGATACCACGATCCACTTTAATCCTAACCTGAAAAATGTAGTTGAGGATTATCAGTCAGCTGAAATACCTTTATTTGATTTTTCAGCAATTTATTATCTGAATCCACAAAAAACTGCATTCCTTGCAGATATGCCGGGGCCTTCCCATATCAGCAGCCGTTTTTTTGTATTTTGTGCACAACCAAACGGCCTAAAAGTTTACCGGGTCGAGCGTCCTGTTCAAGAACAGCTTTCCTCCGGAGACGAAAGCCTCTACCTGGGTATTTCTAAAATAGGCGGTAATCTGCTGTTGGTCAACAATGATTACCTTTTTAATCAGCGAACGGCAAAGGCATACCTGATCCCAAGACCAGATCCGAAAGAAAGAATGCAGGCAGATTTTACGATCCTCTCGCCTGATGGAAAAACTGTAGTTTTTAATGCAAAAGGCAGTTCCACTGACCAGTTTGACTATATCTATCAATTCCATTATCCAAGCGGCAAATTTGAAACAGATAGTATTCGTGCGGATCAATATCAAAGTCCGTTACTGGACAAGAAAAAAAAGTGGCCGGAAACTCACTATGACTGGAACAAAGATGCAAATGGAAGAATGTTTCTAAAACCTAAAACGGCTTTTAGTTTAAAATAATGCTATAAAAAACACTTCTTTCATTTACTTGTTTAGGTAGTATGGAACAGCTGCAACCTGAAACTAAACAAATCAATTTACTTTGGGAGGGTCACCATTATAAATCGGTAGAGAATTGTGTGGTGACTATCCAGGAAAAAGGAACCGAAATCACTGCTGTGGTTATTGGAGATTCCGGTGAAAAGCCTTTTCGCCTGGATTATACTATCAGAACCAATCAAAAATGGGAAACTGTCTTTTTTGATATTAAAAGTCAATTTGATGATCAAAGAGTTGAATTAAGCTTTGAAAGTGATGGAAAAGGTAACTGGACTGATCATGGAAAACCGCTGGAAGAATTTAAAGGCTGTATAGATATTGATATTTCCCTGACCCCATTTACGAATACTTTACCCATCAGAAGACTGGGTTCAAAACTGAAGACAGAACAAGAAATTAAAGTGATTTACTTTGATATTCTGAAACAGCGGGTCAGACCCAATTTACAGGCGTATATCGCATTAACAGACTTTTGTTACCAGTACCGGAATATAAACAACGGTTATGAGGCTTTGCTCACGGTTGACGAACAAGGACTTGTGGTTGTTTATCCGAGCCGGTTTATCAGAGGTACACACGTAGAGAGCAATTACTAGCTTATAAAAAACGTGCTGTCTTTTTAGAGACAGCACGTTTTTTGTATTGCAATTTTGATTACTGAATTAAGGTCGCCGCTTTTTCCAGCACTTTAGCTAATCCGTCTTTATTTTTCCCTCCGGCAGTAGCGTAGAAAGGCTGGCCTCCTCCGCCACCCTGAATATCTTTCGCCAGTTCTCTAACCATATTCGAGGCATTGAGTTTTTCATCTGCAACCAGATTATCAGATAACATGACACTGATTCCTGGTTTGTCATCAATCAGGGTCGTGAAAACAAGGTATAAATTATCTACAATATCCTTAATTGAAAACGCAAGGTTCTTCACTGCATCTGCACTTGGAAGATCTACATGAACAGCAATCATATTGATGCCGTTGATCGTTTTCATATGGTGAACGATTTCATGTTTAAGATTTCCTGAACGCTCTACAACCGCTTTTTCAGCTTCTTTTTTAAGTTTGTTATTTTCTTCAATCAAAGCTGTAACCGCACCAGCCAGGTCTTTATTTCCTTTAAGTAACGCTTTTAACTCACTGATTTCCTTATCCTGTTGTAAAATAAACTCTTCTGCGCGATCTGCCGTAATGGCTTCAATACGTCTTACACCCGCAGCTACAGCACTTTCAGAAATGATCTTAAAGTAACCGATCTGACCAGTTGCCTGAACGTGTGTGCCACCACATAATTCCTTCGAATAGTTATCATCGAAAGTAATGATGCGGACAAAGTCTCCGTACTTTTCACCAAACAAAGCAGTCACCCCGCTGGATAATGCTTCCTCGTAAGGTACAAGCCGCTGCTCTTTTAACGCGATGTTAGCTCTTACTCTTTTGTTAACGATGTGCTCAATCGCTGCTAATTCCTCCTCAGTGATCTTGCTGAAGTGAGAAAAATCGAAACGCAGGTAATCTGCATTCACCAAAGATCCCTTTTGATTCACATGATCGCCCAGGACGCTCTTTAATGCTGCATGCAGTAAATGTGTCGCCGAGTGGTTGTTATTCGTTTGTACGCGCTTATCTTCATCCACAACGGCCCAGAACTGACCATCTATGTCTTCAGGTAAAGAGTCTGCGAAATGTACGATCACCCCGTTTTCCTTTTTGGTATCTGTAATTTCAATAGAAAACATTCTGCTATGGTCTTCCAGACGGCCTGTATCGCCTACCTGACCACCGCTTTCACCATAGAAAGGTGTTTTCTGCAATACGATCTGATATTGTTCTTTTCCTTTGGCAGTAACTTGTCTGTATTTTAATATTTTAGTTTCAATTTCCAGGAAGTCATAACCCACAAATTCCGTTTCGGGATCATCATGAACGGTAATCCAGTCACCGGTGTCAATTGCTGTTGCAGCTCTTGACCTGGCTTTTTGCTTCTGAAGGCTTTTCTGGTATTCCTCCATATCCACACTCCATTTTTTCTCCCTTGCCATCAGCTCGGTCAAATCAATCGGGAATCCGTAAGTGTCCTGCAATTCAAAAGCAAAATCACCTGAAATTACCATCTGGTCTTTAAGGATGCTGTAAACCCATGGATCTTCAAAAGATTTCTCCAGGTCAATTGCATTTTCAGACATCAGGAAGTCTGCTTGTTTAGCGGTGTAATTTTCAAAACGCTGAATACCTGTAGCCAGTGTTCTCAGGAAAGAAACTTCTTCTTCCAATACTACTTTCTGAACAAAATCCTGTTGTAAAACCAGTTCTTCAAAAACGCCTTTGAACTGCTCTGCAAGAACAGGCACCAATTGGTTTAAGAAAGGTTCTTTTAAATCAAGGAAAGTATAAGCGTAACGTACTGCTCTTCTTAAAATCCTGCGGATCACATACCCTGCTTTATTGTTTGCAGGTAACTGCCCGTCTGCAATTACAAATGAAATTGCACGGATATGATCGGCCATCACGCGCATCGCAATATCCGTTTTTTCATCAGCGCCATAAGCTATACCAGCCTTTTTTGCGATGAACTGGATCAGTGGCTGAAATACATCAGTATCATAGTTTGAAGCCTTATTCTGCAACACGCGAACCAGGCGTTCAAAGCCCATTCCTGTATCAACGTGTTGTGCAGGTAATGGCTGTAATGAACCATCTTTCAACCTGTTGAACTGCATAAATACGTTGTTCCAGATCTCTATCACCTGTGGGTGATCTGCATTCACCAATTCTTTCCCGCTTGTGGCTGCACGTTCATGATCAGGACGGCAATCTACGTGAATTTCAGAACATGGGCCACATGGCCCCATATCTCCCATTTCCCAGAAATTGTCTTTTTTATTTCCCAGAACGATGCGCTCTTCCGGAACGTATTGCTTCCACAATTCGAAAGCTTCTGTGTCTCGGGGAAGGCCTTCTTTTTCGTCTCCTTCAAAAATGGAAACGTATAATTTATCTTTAGGGATACCATAAACTTCTGTCAATAATTCCCAGCTCCAGGCAATAGCCTCTTTTTTGAAGTAGTCACCGAAACTCCAGTTGCCCAACATTTCGAACATCGTATGGTGATAGGTGTCTATCCCCACTTCTTCAAGGTCATTGTGTTTGCCGGAAACCCGTAAACAACGTTGCGTATCGGTTACCCTTGGATACCTGGCGGGTGCCTCTCCCAAAAAGATGTCTTTAAACTGATTCATACCTGCATTGGTAAACATCAGTGTCGGATCATTTTTTACAACGATAGGTGCGGATGAAACGATATGGTGTTGTTTCGATTCAAAAAAAGCTAAATATGCGTGTCTGATTTCTTTTGCTGTCATTCGTAGTAGAAATTATCCAACAAAATTAAAATTTTATTGCGGTATTCTACTAAAATCCCTTTACATTTGAATGCTTTATATAAAAGCTATAAACCACTAAATATCAACATAGAAGTATGCCTTACAAGGAACGGGAAATTAATAAAATGTATTATACGATGGGTGAGGTGACGGAAATGTTCAATGTAAACGCCTCACAGATCCGCTTTTACGAGAAGGAATTTGACGTTCTGCAGCCTAAGAAAAACAAGAAAGGGAACCGTCTTTTCACTCCGGAAGATATTGAAAATCTAAAGATCATTTTCCACCTGGTGGATGATAAGGGTTTTACGCTTAAAGGTGCAAAAGATCATTTAAAGAATAATAGTGCAGACGTTAAAGAGAACCAGAAGATCATTGCCTCCCTGGAAAAGCTAAAAGATTTCTTATTAAAGTTAAACGACGAAATTTAATTAATAAATTAACTTAGTTAATTCAATCAGCAGTACTTTGGGCACATTATGCCAAAGTCAGCTATCTCTTCCATCCAGTGTCCCGGTTTGCAAAGTATCAGAACTTCTTTGCCGGGATGCGGAATATTACTCTATATAGTCCTTTTCTGCCCTTACAACACTGTATTTGCACAGCAAGAGGTACAAATCAAAGAAATAACAGCCACGCTTTCACCCAATTTTACAGCGGAAGACCTTGCTGAGCTGACTGAACAGCTTTCCTTTTATTTGAAACACCCTTTAGATCTCAATAGCGCAAGTCCTGAGCAGCTGAAAGAACTGTTTTTTCTTTCTGCCCTGCAAATCAGCAATTTTTTCACCCATATCCGGCTTACGGGAAAGCTAAAGGATGTGCTGGAACTTCAGGCTGTAACTGGTTTTGATGTCACAACAATTACCAGGCTGCTCCCTTTTGTTACCGTGAAAGAAGAGCTGCCCCTGGATTTCAGTAAAGCCGGTAAAGGAGTCAGCGAACTTACCCTGAGATACGGACAGCTCCTGGAAAAACAGAAGGGTTATACTCAGCTTCCGGGAAGCAGGTATCTGGGTAGCCCCGGAAAAATACTGCTCCAGTACAGATACCATCTGAATGATCGGGCCGCGCTTTCTATGGTAGCCAAAAAGGATGCCGGGGAAAGCTTTTTCAGCGGCAACAGCAAAAGTGGTTTCGACTTTATTTCAGGAAGTCTTGCCTTGTATAAATCCGGTAGATTTAAAAAGATAATTGCAGGAGATTACAGCCTGCAGTTTGGCCAGGGTTTAAGCCTTTGGTCTGGTTCGTCTTTTGGCAAAGGTGATGATGTAGCAGGCATTGCCAAAAAGGATACTGGTCTTAAACCTTATACTTCTGCCAATGAGTATTCATTTTTCAGAGGCACAGGTGTAACTTATAAAGTTATAGAAAGCATTGATTTAACTACCTTTATATCACTCAGAAATTTAGATGCCAGTTTAACAAAATCTCCAGAAGGGGATTACCAGTTATCAGCGATCAGCACCAGTGGTTTACACCGCACTGCTGCCGAAAACGAGCACAAAGGGAAGCTTGGGTTATTACTTTACGGAGCGGCCGTCACTTATAATAAGCACAGTTTAGATCTCGGGTTTACTGCCTATCATTCGAGCTATCAGCAGGAATTTATCACAGGTAATCAGCGTTACAAAAAGTATAATTTCAGTGGCCGGGAACTGACGAACCTCGGGTTTCATTACAATTATACTTTCCGGAATATTTACTTTTTTGGTGAAGTGGCGCATAGCATCCCCGGCGGTACCGCAGTTCTCACCGGGGCCATGGCCAGTTTGTCTCCGCGCGTCTCTGCTGTAGTTCTTGTCCGTAATTATGAGAAAGAGCATGTCAGCTTTTACAATAAGGCAGCTGGAGAAGGAAGTACAGCGGCCAATGAAAAAGGGGTTTATGCTGGTTTCCATATCAATGTGACCAAAAAGTGGACTTTATCAGCCTATGGAGACCTTTTTTGGTTCCCATGGGCAAAGTATAGAATTGATGAAGCGTCTGCTGGATATGAATTAAACGCAAGGATCAGCTTTAAACCGGATAAGATGTTTAAAGCGCTGCTGAGTTATCAAACCAAACAGAGCCAACAGAACGAAGGTTCAGGCAAACCTGTAAACCCAATAGCTGACCTCAGGAAGGATAACTGCAGACTGGAAGGTAATTTCACGTTCAACAGGAAAATAACTCTGCAAAGCCGCTTTGAACTGACCCGTTATCAAAAAGGAACTGTTAGTGCTGAGTATGGATATATGTTTTATCAGGATGTAGCTTACCACCCGATGTCTTCCAGGGTTTCAGCAAATCTCAGACTGGCTTTTTTTCACACGCCCTCTTATAATAGCAGGATCTATGCTTATGAAGATGATGTGCTGCATGGTACGGGTTCGGGCGTTTACAGCGGCGAAGGAATCAGGTCTTATTTTAACCTGAGTTATAACTTATCCAGGCAGCTCAGGGTATGGGGTAGGTATGCTGTATATGTGTATCCGGGAATGGAAAAAACAGGTTCGGGATTAGAAGAAATAGCTGGTAGCAGGAAGTCTGAAATCAAGCTTCAGCTGCGTTATCAGTTCTAAATGCGGATCCGGCAAAACATCAGTATTTTCGGTAAAATTCTGCTCCCATTTTGCATAGGAATATGGGTTTTGCAGGCAGCAGAGAATACCAAATTAAATTTGCCCATACTCATATTGGCAATTTTCGTCTTTATTTTATCATTAATAATCAATTCTTTATACAGATTACTTAAAGTTTATAATTACAAGAGGCTGCTGGCAATTTTAATTAACCTGCTCTTTTTCAGCTTAGGATTACTTTGCTATTCTAACGCAAATCTGTTTGAAAATCCGAACAACTTTTCCAACCAGCAGGCAGATTTCCTGAAGATTTCCATAGCGGACGAGCCGCAGCAACAGGGCTCGGTTTTAAGATTCAAAGCCAAGGTCCTTGCCTCCTATACCGGGCATCATAAACAGCGGGCATCTGGCTATTTACTGGTTGCGCTGCCTTCAGATTCAGCGCAGCCAGCCCGGCTTCATTACGGAGAAAATTACTATATCCCGGCGCACTATAAAGGGATAGCGCCTCCTTATAATCCCGCAGAGTTTGACTTCAGATCCTGGCTGGCTATGCAAAATATCCGCCACCAGATCTTCCTCCGGCCAGCAGAACTGATCACTGCAAATGCAGCTACAGGAATAGCTTTGATCAGCTTTGCACTGGAACTACGAAAACGCCAGGTAGAGCTTTATAGAAACCTGATTAAAGATGACAATGCTTTTGCGGTCGCCTGCACCTTAATCCTAGGCTACCGGGCAGATTTAAGCGCAGAAACCTTAACAGCCTATTCAAAAACGGGAACTATTCACGCACTCTCAGTTTCAGGGATGCACGTGGGGATTATTTACCTGGTGCTGAACTGGGCGTTAAGCTGGATGGACAGGAAAGTCTGGCTAAAATGGAGCAAAGTACTGCTCCTGTTCATCCTGATCTGGGGTTATGCGGTATTAACCGGCTGTTCTGCTTCGGTTTTACGTTCTGCAATTATGCTGAGTATATTCATCCTTTCCAGGTCTGTTCAGAACCAGGCAAACAGTTACCAGGTATTATACTTTTCAGCTTTCTGCCTGCTCGTGTACAATCCTTTTTTCTTGTGGGATGTGGGCTTTCAACTCTCTTACTCTGCAGTACTGGGCTTGATTTATTTACAACCAAAATTAGAACGGCTCCTGAGTTTCCAATCGTTTTGGTTAAGAAAGCTCTGGAGTTTGATTTGCCTTTCCATTGCAGCGCAACTCTTGACTTTCCCGCTGAGCAGTTATTATTTTCACCAGTTCCCTGTATATTTTATGGTAAGCAACTTGTTCATTGTACTTCCAGTTACACTTTTGATGTACATAGGTATGCTACTCTTATTGTTCCGCTTATACTGGATAGCCCCGCTGTTTGAGTGGCTGATTATTTTCATGAACCGCGGACTGGAAAAAATTGCAGCTCTCCCCTACTCCAATATCAATATGATCTGGTTTACAAAAACTGAGCTCATTTTACTTTGCCTGTTCCTGCTGCTGCTCTGCATTGCGCTGCAACAAAAGAACAAATACTATCTTCTGCTTTCGGTATTGGTTTCAGCCTATTTTCAAGCGTTGCTTGTCAAGGATGAACTCGATGCTGCAAGACAACAAAAGATCATCCCTTTTATTTTAAACAAAAATTATGCGGTCGCTTTTATCAGTTCCGATCAGGCCATTCTGGTGACTGATTTACAACCGGGCGACCAGGCTTTTAAATTCCATATTCAGCCTGCACTGGATCAATTGAAGATCCGGGAAACCACCTGTTTGAAATGGAAGGAAAATTGCACCACAAAAAATCTTCAGATCAGGGATCATCAACTCGTTTTCAGGAATTTCAGGGTATTATTACTGGATAGTGCTTTCAATAACCAGAGTATTAAAGGAAAACCAGTCTTTGATGCCATCTGGGTCCATGGGGAACCGCAGGTAACAATAGAGGGGCTGAGAACAGCTGTCGCTTTCCAGAAAATATGGATAGATGCAACCAATAGGAATTACACCATTCAGGGCTACCAGAAAGATACTACAAAATTTAGCAAATCAACGCTGGTTTTAAAACCCGGGTTCCGCTAGCCCACAGGATTCATAATTTTAAACTGCTCAATCCAGCCCTGTTCAAAATTACTATCCTGATATTTAGCTCCAAATTCTTCTGGCGTATACCACATCGCGGTATCCGGCTCATAGATCCAGCAATTTTGACGCAGTGCTTCCTTAATAAGTACAATCACGTCGATAAAATGCCCTTGCTGTTGTTGTTCATTAGTGAATGAATCCATCATAGTTTTTTTAGGTCATCTTAGTGGTGCTCACAAAGTAATCCTTTGCAATAGTGCCGAATAGAATAAAAACAAACCTGAATTTATAAGATTTAACACCAAACTGAATTAAAAACTGAACCAGATAAGGTTCTATGGCCTGTAAGAATACATTGCAGTAATCACCCGGCTGATTGACGATTTGCTTGGTCCTGTATCCTTCACTGAGTTTGTTCAGGTTAACTTTTACAGAACTATCTTCATCGACATTAAAGAAATCTCCGGCTGTAACCGACCAGCTTGAAGATTGACTGTTTTGCACCCATTGGTTCAGGTGATTGTTCAATTGTTTATTAAATTCTTTTTCCATAGCACAACAAAATTATGCTAATATTTTTAGTAAAACAAATAGAATTGAAAGTTTTTGCAGTAAATAACTTAAGCTGATTTATTTATCAGCAGCTGAAATATACCGTTTCTTTGCATTATTTTTTATTTACTTTTGAATAAAATAAGCCTCCTATTCTACATGACATCACCCCTGGTATTATACACAGTAGCTGACCGTATCGCTACGATCTCACTGAACCGCCCTGATAAACGCAATGCTTTTAGCCCGGAACTGGTTAGTTCTTTAACGGAGACTTTATTACAAGCATCTGATGACGAAGAAGTAAAAGTGATCATTTTAAAGGCCATTGGCCCGGTTTTCAGTGCTGGTGCTGACCTTGCTTACCTACAGCAGTTACAAAACAACACCCATGAAGAGAATGTTCAGGATAGCGAAAATCTGAAGACATTATTCACAACAATCTATTATTTACCAAAGGTGGTCATTGCACAGGTTGAAGGACATGCTATTGCTGGCGGATGTGGGCTGGCAACGGTTTGTGACGTTACTTTCGCTGTTCCTGAAGCTAATTTCGGCTATACAGAAGTAAAACTTGGTTTCGTTCCCGCAATCGTTTCTTGCTTTCTGATGCGTAAAACCAGCGAAACAATTGCCAAAAAGATACTGCTGACAGGCGATTTATTCTCTGCAGCGGAAGCACTGGCCTATAATTTGATTACTTATGTAACAAATAAGGATGAAATTAGTCAGAAGGTACAGGATTTTGCGCAAAAGCTTTGCAATGAAACCTCCGGAAATGCCTTGATGGTCACTAAACAGCTTATTGGTCAGACTACTAATCCTGAACTGGAAAAGAGCCTGAATTTAGCGGTACAAATTAATGCAAGAGTCAGGGAGAGTGATGCCTTTAAGAAAGGGATAGCCTCGTTTCTCAGCAAGGAAAAAATTAAATGGTAAACTATTAAAAACTAAAAAATATGTTAAAGTCGATTAAAACAAGTGTACTAGCTGTCATATTAATCAGCACAGCTGTGATAGCACATGCACAGAAAAAAGTAAATGAGGGTACACTGACCTATGGTATTACTTATGAGCTGACTGCAGAACAGCAGTCTATGGCTTCACAGTTACCTGCAGAGACTAAATTAAAATTCAATGGAAACCTGTTAAAAATAGAAATGCAGCAAGGACCTGCAAAAATCACTATTATTTCGGACGGTGTTCAGAAAAACGGATTGGTATTAGTTGATGTACCTCCTATCCAAAAACAATATGCAGTAAAAACTACAAAAGAGGAAAGTGAGCAGACTATGGGCAAACCTCCTGTTTTAAGTGATTTCAAAGCTACTGGTGAGAAATTAAAAATAGGAAACTATAACACAGAGAAATATACTTACAAGGATGATAAAGGTGCTGCTTTTGAGCTATGGGCAACGAATGATATTCAATTGCCGGAAGGAATCATTGGCGAAGAATTCAAAGCTTTAAAAGGTACGCCTATCAAATTTACACGTGTACAAAACGGCGTGAAAGCAGTTTTAACGATCACTTCGGTGGCTGAAGATAAAGTTGGCCCAATTACATTAGATGTTCCTGCAGCTTATGAAGTAACTACAATGGATGCTTTAAGAGCAATGGGTGGTCAATAACACTTCAAAATAAATAACAGGCCCTCTGATGAAGCATTTTAATGCGGATCAGAGGGCCTTTGTATTTTAATAGCGATGTACTTTAAAGGAAACAAACAATGTATTACATTTGAATTGCCGGAAAGATCAGAAAGCCAGCAAAAAAAGTAATTAAACCACTCAATCAAATGGAGCGAAAACTCATTATTTTAAAATTGTCTATTGCCCTGTTTATCACATCCTTCGCTGTTCCGGCAGCCAATGCTCAATATAAAAAAGAAGGAATCAACTGGACGAAAGATGGGAATGGCTATTACCAGAATTCCTATATGGGAATTGATGTAGTTACCTTACCTAAAAGTGAAACTAAAACCTTAATCAGCAGCGCACTACTTACTCCATCGGGCCAGAATCAGCCTTTGCAAATTAAAGATTTTGCACTTTCTGCAGACGGAACCAAAGCGCTGATTTATACCAACAGCAAAAAAGTATGGCGTTATGAAACCAGGGGAGATTACTGGCTGGCCGACCTGACTACCAATAAACTGGTACAAATCGGAAAAGATAAACCGGCTTCTTCTCTGATGTTTGCCAAGTTATCTCCGGATGCAAGCAAAGTTGCTTATGTCAGCGGCCATAATATCTATGTCGAAGACCTGAAAACCGGGACCAGTAAAGCGCTGACCACAGATGGTACAGCCAGACTGATCAATGGAACGTTTGATTGGGTATATGAAGAAGAATTCGATTGCAGAGACGGTTTCAAATGGAGCCCTGACGGAGCTTCTATTGCTTATTGGCAGATTGATGCTAAAAAGATCAAAAACTTTCTCATGATCAACAATACGGATTCTATTTATCCTTATACCGTACCCGTGGAGTACCCTATCGTTGGAGAAGATCCTTCGTCTTGTAAAATTGGTATAGTCAATGTAAGCACTGCACAAACTACATGGTTAAAAGTACCTGGTGATGCGATACAGAATTATATCCCGAGAATGGATTGGGTACCGAATACAAACGACGTAATTTTACAGCAACTAAACAGAGAACAAAATACCAGCCGTGTATTTGTTGCCAATACGCAATCAGGCTCGGTAAATAACATTTATACAGAAACTGATAAAGCCTGGATTGATGCTGCTCCGGAATGGCAATGGATTAACAATGGAAAAGAGTTTATCTGGCCAAGTGAAAAGGACGGATGGCGACACCTTTACCGGATTAGTAAAGATGGTAAAAAACAAACGCTGATTACTAAAGGTAATTATGATGTTATTGAAAGCAGCCTGGTAGACGAGAAGAATAACACAGTTTATTTCCTGGCATCACCAGCAAATGCGACACAAAAATATTTGTACAAAACAAAACTGGATGGTAAAGGCCAGTTAGATCAGGTTACTCCTTCTGTTTTCCCCGGAACACATGAATATGATATTTCCCCAAACGGAATTTTTGCCAAACACACTTATCAGAGTGCAAACATAGCGCCTATCAGCGAATGGATGAAACTGGATTCGGGTAATCCTTTCACGATGGAAGGAAGCCTGACTAACCAGATGGCAAGAATCCGCCAGCCGAAAAACAAAGTAGAGTTTTTCAAAATCAAAACTGAAGACGGCGTAGAGTTGGATGGCATGATGAAAAAACCAGATAATTTTGACCAGACTAAGAAATATCCGGTTTTATTTTATGTTTATGGTGAGCCAGGTGCACAAACAGTATTGGATACCTATGGAGTCGGTAATAATTTCTTATACGAAGGAAATATGTTTCAAGATGGCTACATCTATATTTCTATTGAAAACAGAGGCACACCAGCGCCTAAAGGACGTGAATTCCGTAAATCTATCTACAAAAATATCGGCGTTTTAAATATCCATGACCAGGCAATGGCTGCAAAAAAGATTATAGAATGGCCTTTTGTAGATAAAAACAGAGTTGCAGTATGGGGATGGAGCGGAGGCGGTTCATCAACACTGAACCTGATGTTCCAGTATCCTGAAATTTACAAAACCGGTATTGCTATTGCAGCAGTGGGCAATCAGCTTACTTATGATAATGTTTATCAGGAACGTTATATGGGTTCTCCATTAAAAACCAAGGAAGCTTATATTAAAGGTTCACCGATTACCAATGCCAAAAACTTACAAGGAAATTTATTATATATCCATGGAACAGGTGATGACAATGTACATTATCAAAATGCAGAAATGCTGATCAATGAACTTATTAAGTACAACAAAGTATTTCAGATGATGTCATACCCGAACCGTACACATGATATTTCTGAAGGTGATGGGACCAGGCAACATCTTTCTAAAACTTATACGAAGTTCCTGCAAACTTACTGTCCTCCGGGAGGTAAATAAACCAGTCTTTTAATTTTAGAGCCCCTTATTTGTTTAACAGATAAGGGGCTTTTATTTTTTATGCACCCTGCCCGATATTGATCATTAATCCTCCGTCCATCACATAAGTACTTCCGGTCACATAATTCGCTTCTTCGGAAGCCAAAAATAGAGCCAGGTAAGCAATTTCTTCTGGTCTGCCTGCTCTGCCCAGTGGAATATGCTGCTCTGCTTTTTCTCTGATTTTTGGATCATCAACAGCTTTCTGATTCATTGCAGTCAAAATCATACCTGGTGCTATATTATTGACATTAATTCCAAATTTACCGACTTCTAACGCAATGGTGCGCATCAGATTCTTTATGCCAGCTTTAGAGGCATTGTAATCGCCATTTCCCGGTGCATTGATCTCTTCATGAACGGAAGAAATATTAATAATCTTACCAGGTTTACTTATGCCTTTGCGGTGCTGAATAAACTTCCTGCTACAGAAAAATGTTCCGTATAGGTTTGTTTTAATAGTCTTGTCAAAAGTTTTTGTATCCATTTCATCAATAGGAATTCCTGAACCGTTTACACCTGAATTATTCACCAGAATATCAATTCCTCCAAATTCTTTGATAATTGCCTCCATTTTTGTCTCCACGTCCTGTTCATCACTTACATCAAATTCAATTAATGAAGCTTTTCCGCCATGCACTTTTACAGCTTTCAGCGCCTCCTGCCCCCTTTCTTCATTGCTATGATAGCAAACCACTACGTTTGCCCCGTTTTTAGCGAACTCAATCGCAATTGCACGTCCAATTCCAGAGTCTGATCCGGTTACCAATGCAATTTTGTTTTCCAGTTTCTTCATGATCTATAGTTATAAGCTGTTCGTGTTTATTAAGGTCAGCCTCCTAAGTAACCACAAAAATCAAGATATGTTTTAGCACTAAAACTTTACAGATAACCATTTGTTGTAACATCCATGGCATTAATTTCGTTCACAAATAAGGGTATATTCTGTAAACAGGGAGGTTTTTACATTGATCCCTGGCAGCCCGTAGATCTGGCTGTAACGACTCACGGGCACGCAGATCACGTGAAGTTTGGTAATAAAGCATATTTATGCCATGAACTGACTAAACCAGTTTTACTGCATCGTCTGGGTGCAGATTTACCTGTCCAGACCTTACCTTATTACAAGGAAATCACAATCAATGGTGTTAAATTAAGTCTTTTTCCTGCCGGACATGTGATTGGCTCTGCCCAGGTAAGATTGGAATACAAGGGTGAAATTTGTGTGATTTCCGGAGATTACAAAGTAGAATATGATGGGATCAGCACTGCTTTTGAACCTGTAAAATGCCACACTTTTGTCTCCGAGAGTACTTTTGGCCTGCCTATTTATAAGTGGCTGCCACAAGAAGAAGTCTTTGGAAAAATAAGAAACTGGGTTTCAGATAACCATGACCAGTTAAAAACGAGCGTTTTGATTGCTTATAGTTTAGGAAAGGCGCAAAGGCTGATTAAAAATCTTGCTGGTGATCAAAAGATCTATGTGCATCAATCCATTGCCAACTTAAATGAAGGCTTTATCAAAGCTGGTGTTGACCTCCCGGAAACGATCAGGATTACGCCTGATCTCAAAAAAGAAGAACTTCAAAAAGGAATAGTAATTGTCCCTCCTGCGCTTGCAGATGGCAAATGGATGAAGAGTTTAATGAGCGCTTCTACCGGGATTTGTTCCGGGTGGATGCAGGTAAGAGCAGGGCGCAGGTGGCAGTCTGCCGATGCTGGTTTTGCATTGAGCGACCACGCAGACTGGCCAGGCTTATTAACTGCGATCAAAGCTACAGAAGCTGAAAAGGTATTTGTAACCCATGGGTTTGTGTCTACATTTTCCAGATACCTTAATGAAATTGGAATAGAAGCAGAAGAAGTAACTACACGCTACGGAAGCGAAGAAGACGAAGAAATCATAAAAGAAGCATAATTTGAAACGGTTTACGGAATTGATACAGCAGCTGGAAACCAGCAATAAGACTAACGACAAAATCGCGGCCCTGGTAAGCTATTTCAGTACGGCTGATGAAAAGGACAAGCCTTATGTAATTGCGATGTTCACTGGCAAAAAGCCACGCAGACCGGTTACTACCGCATTGATCCGGGAATGGGCCATTGAACTGAGCGACATTCCGGCCTGGCTATTTGCAGAAAGTTACCATAGTGTTGGCGATTTAAGTGAAACCATTGCTTTGGTACTTCCGCCTGCTAAACATGTTACAGACCGCAAACTGCATGAATGGATTACAGATCTTGCTTTAATCAGCAACAAGGATGATGCTGCCAAAAAGGAGTTTATTCTGCAGTCGTGGGATAGCCTGGATACCCGGGAGCGTTTTATCTTTAATAAATTAATTTCCGGAAATTTCAGAATCGGGGTATCTAATAAGATGCTCGTAAATGCGTTAGCTAAACAAAGTGATACTGACAGTAATAAAATTATGCACAGTATTATGGGCAAATGGACTCCTGCAGAAATCACTTACCAGGAGTTGATTAATGGTGCCCATGTGAATACTGATAATTCATGGCCATATCCTTTTTGCCTGGCTTATGCGCTGGATAGCACACCAGAAAATCTGGGTGAAACTATGGCATGGCAAGCAGAGTGGAAATGGGACGGTATCCGTGGTCAGATCGTGAAGCGAAATGGCGAACTATTCATCTGGTCCAGAGGGGAAGAACTGGTGACGGATCAGTTCCCTGAATTACATTTCCTGAAGGATGACCTGCCAGATGGAACAGTAATAGATGGAGAAATTCTTTCGGTTAAAGATGGAAGTGTACAAGCTTTCAGTATCCTGCAGCAACGGCTAAACAGGAAAACTATTCATAAGTCACAGTTAAAGGATGCCCCAATAGGCTTTTACTGTTACGATGTTCTGGAATTTCAAGGTCAGGACATCAGAACCTCTCCTTTGTCGGCAAGAAGAAAAATTCTGGTGGATATTATTACGGCACTTCAAATCAAAGATGTGGCAATCCTCTCCCCTGTTATTGATTTCAATGATTGGGAGCAATTGGCGGAAATCAGAAAAGAGTCAAGGGCGAATAACAGTGAAGGCATTATGCTGAAAAAACTGGATTCTCTTTACCATAGCGGCCGTAAACGTGGCGATTGGTGGAAATGGAAGATTAACCCGTATACTGTTGATACCGTCATGATTTATGCGCAGAAAGGAAGTGGCCGCCGGGCAAACCACTTTACGGATTACACCTTTGCTGTTAGGGATGGGGAGCAGTTAATTACAATTGCCAAAGCTTATTCGGGTTTAACAGATATAGAGATTAAAGAGGTGGATAGTTTTGTCAGAAAAAATGCGATAGAGAAGTTTGGCCCTGTAAGGACAGTAAAGCCTGAACTGGTATTTGAAATTGCATTTGAAGGAATTGCTGAGAGTAAAAGACATAAAGCTGGCCTGGCTTTACGCTTCCCGCGTATCGCCCGCTGGCGGAAAGACAAAAATGCTTCAGAAATTAATACGCTGGACGATTTAAGACAGTTGTTAGCTTCAACGTTATCAAACGAATTATGATACTGGAAAAGAGTACAGGTTATAAAAAAGTAATCAAATGGTTAAAGAGCAATAAAAAAAAGCCCTTTAAGTTCCAGACTGATGCCTGGCAATATTATGCGGAGGGTTATAGCGGATTAGTAAATGCACCAACAGGTTTTGGAAAGACATTTTCCCTGTTTCTGGCGGTCGTGATTGATGAATTGAATACACAGTTACCTGTTAAAGCCAGCGCAGTAAAAAGGAGCGCGGTGCAAAATAGCGCAGTAAAAAGTAACCTGGTGCAAAGCAGCGCGGCAAAAAAAAGGAAAAAGAGTACGGGGCTTAAACTTATTTGGATTACCCCTTTACGCTCTTTAGCTAAGGATCTGGCCAGAGCCATGCGCGAAGTTTGCCTGGAACTGGAAATCGACTGGCAGGTAGGCGTGCGTAATGGCGATACCCCTCAAAATGAAAAACTGAAGCAGAAAAAGCAAATGCCGGAAGTTTTAATTATCACTCCTGAAAGCATGCACCTTTTACTTGCACAGAAAAACAGTTTGAGTTACTTTGAAGATTTACAATGTATAGTTGCAGACGAATGGCATGAGCTATTGGGAAGTAAGCGCGGGGTGATGGCAGAACTCGCTATTTCCAGAATCAAAGGTCTGGTAAAAGAAAAACATCCTGAAAGGCTGCTGAGAGTCTGGGGAATTTCGGCAACTATCGGAAATATGGCGGAGGCGCTTGATGTACTGGTTCCTGATCAGGACGTTTTAAAAACTACAGTCGTTGCTGATATAGAAAAAAAGATACAGATTAAATCTATCCTGCCTGACCATATTGATATGTTGCCCTGGGCGGGTCACCTGGGCCATAAACTGGCGCATAAATTATTGCCCATTATTGAAAAGAGCAAAACCACTTTAATCTTCTGCAATACCCGCGGACAAGCTGAACTCTGGTATCAGAATTTACTGAAGCTTGATGAAAACCTCGCAGGACAAATCGCTATTCATCATGGGTCAATAGATTATGAGTTGCGCAACTGGATTGAAGAAGCGATTCATACCGGAGTATTGAAAGCGGTAATCAGCACTTCTTCCCTCGATCTTGGTGTAGATTTTAAACCTGTAGATACCGTCGTTCAAATTGGTTCTCCTAAAGGGGTTGCCCGGTTTCTGCAGCGCGCCGGACGTAGCGGGCACTCCCCTTTTGAGACTTCGAAGATTTATTTTTTGCCTACTCATGCACTGGAACTGGTCGAAGCCGCAGCGATTAAAGAGGCAGCGAGGACACAGAATATTGAAAGCCGGCAACCTGTAGTGATGGCCTTCGATACGCTGATTCAATATATGGTCACGTTAGCTGTTGGTGATGGATTTGATGATCAGAAATTATATAATGAGGTCAAAAACACATTTGCCTTCAGAGAGCTGGAACTTGCAGAGTGGAATTGGATGATGCAGTTCATTACTACAGGAGGTGATAGTTTAACGGCTTATACCGAGTTCAGCAAAGTAGAAAAAGAGGACGGTTTATGGAAAGTTAAGAGCAGACAGGTGGCTATGCGCCATCGTTTGCATATCGGGACAATTGTCAGCGATGCGATGATTAAAGTCAAATATCTGACGGGCGGTTATGTGGGTATGCTTGAAGAGTCATTTATGGCTAAAATGAAACCTGGTAATAGTTTCACCTTAGCGGGCAGGGTGCTCGAATTTGTGATGGTCAAGGAAATGACTGTCTTGGTACGTAAAAGTAAACTCAAAAGTGCAATTACACCGAGCTGGATGGGTGGGAGAATGTCTTTAACAGCCAACCTTGGTGCAATTTTGAGGAAAAAGTATAATGAAACATTGGATAAAACCCACGAGGATGAAGAGCTTGATATTATTCTTCCGCTATTTGAAAGACAGGCAAAGGTTTCGCATGTCCCTAAAGATGATGAGTTCCTGATCGAATTGATTAAAACAAGGGATGGCTACCATTTTTTTGCTTACCCTTTTGAAGGCAGGCAAGTGCATGAGATCATGGCAGCCCTGATTGCTTATCGGTTGGGTAAAGTAAAACCAATAAGTTTTTCCATTGCGATGAACGACTACGGTTTTGAGCTGCTCAGTGAACAACCTATTCCTTTGGATGAAGAAAATATTAAAGTACTCTTTAGTCCCGCTAATTTGGGGGAAGATATTGTAGCAAGTATTAATGCGACCGAAATGGCAAGACGGAAGTTCAGAGATATTGCCTGCATTTCAGGCTTAGTCTTTCAGGGTTATCCGGGTAAGTATGTTGCGAACAAACATTTGCAATCTTCTTCCTCTTTATTTTTCAATGTCTTTAGTGATTATGATAAACATAACTTATTATTGCGTCAGGCTTATGATGAAGCATTTTATCAGCAAATTGAAGAACCGAGGCTTGCCGCAGCATTACATAGAATACAGGCTAGTAAAGTAATCATTGTCAAAGCTGAAAGTTATACGCCTTTATGTTTCCCGATCAAAGTGGATAGCCTGAGGGAAAATATGAGTACGGAAGAATTGGGAGAACGGATAGCAAGAATGACTGCTGAGGCAGATAAAAAGCAGACCACACGCAGTAAAAAATGATCATTACTATTAAAGGAGAAGAGCTGGTACTAAGTCAGCAAAGAGCAATTTACTGGACGAGCAAAAAGATGCTGATTATCAGTGACCTGCATCTGGGTAAAGGTGCTCATTTCAGAAAAGCAGGTATTCAGATACCTGTCACACTCAATACGGCAGACCTGAATAAGTTAACGGAATTAATCAATGAGTTTTCACCTGATAGTTTACTGATTACAGGTGATATGTTTCATCATCAAATGAATAGTGAAGCGGAGCTTTTCCGGCAATGGAGATTACAGTATCCGGGGTTGAAGATTATCCTGATCAAAGGGAACCATGATCGGTTAAAGCCTGGAGATTATTTAGGTTTAGGAATTGAAACCTATCAAAAAGAACTTTTATATGCACCGTTCAGGTTTATACACGATCAGCCGGAAATTAGTGATGAATACTATAATATCACTGGACATATTCATCCGGGGGTAACGATCTACGGAAAAGCACGTCAGCTGATGAGATTACCTTGTTTTTATTTCGGTAAAAACTGCGCAATTCTGCCTGCTTTCAGTGTCTTTACAGGTTTAAGTAAAGTTAAGGCTGAAAAGGGTGATTTATTTTATGCGATTACACCAGAAAGGGTAATCCTGATTGATCAGGTAAAGTAACGTTGGTCTGATTACGTAAAATCAGGCTGGTTTAATCAGAGGATCTCCCCTATGATTAAACCAGCCTGAATATTATAACCTAATCCGCAGATTCAGCGATCAGTGAAAGCAGCATATTAACTACCGTTTTATCAGTTTTAAAAGTTACATCACTTTCTTTCAGTTCATTCAAATCAATCCAGCGGAAAGATTGTAAAGTTTCAGGATCAAAATCAAGGGCTTCTGTTTTGAATTTCATCGTTAAGGCATTTACTTCCCTAACCAGGTAATAAATACTAATGATCTGACTATCGTTGAAAGATGATTTTTCGTAAAAATCTGTCGTGTAGAAATGACTTAAGACTTCTATCTCAGCATTACATTCTTCCATAAATTCACGTTTTAGTGCATCAATAAGGCCTTCACCATATTCTAATCCACCACCTGGAAACTTGCTGAAGCTTCGTCCTCCTGATTGTTCGTCGCTCAACAATAGCTGATTATCTGCATTGATTAAAAGACCGTAAACTCTTACATTAAAATAACTCATGGTTGAAATGTTTGTTTTGCTGATATATATATATAGCTACCTGAATCTAAATAAACACGAGGTTTTCATGGCGCAAATCTTTCCTGCAGGCAGCTAATAAGGGGACAAATATAAACAAACATATCACCCATGCTATGATAAAAGCATTTTTAAGTGAGTTCACAATGATGTGTTCAAACACGAGAAGAGATTAAACTTTAATATTAAATAATATATCAATTATATTAATTTATTTAATATTAGTTTTATTTTTGATCACTGATTTATTGAAACTATATTATGAAAAGACTATTATTTCTTATTTTTTTGTTCCCATTTATCTTACGCGCACAAACTGACACAGTAAATACCTTCGTATTCCCTGGAATTCAGGATAGTATACCCGGAACCTCTTTAATTTTAAAGAACAACATCCTGCTTTTTCAAAAAGTTTACTCTTCAGCGTTAAACAAAGAAGAACTTGCCAGCGCATTAAGATCTTTTCTGCCAACAGTGAATAGTTTTGAACTATCCGATGTTACGAATCAGACGACTTATCAGTTGAAAGGAAAAATCTCAAACTACTTTGTAAATTTCTTGAAGTATGGAGACGGATACCGTGGAGTAGCATACCTGATATATTTTCCTTTGAACGCAGATGTATTGATCCAGATTAAAGACAAAAAGTATAGAGTAACTATATCAAATCTAATAGTCCAGCAATATTATGAGAGTAGTATTATCAACAAAGACAATGCAGCGCTTGAATCATTTCTCACTAAGGATGACCGTTCTAAAATTCAAAAAAGCAATAAATTAATGAAGACGGCCCAATATATCAATTATGAGCTGACTACTTCATTCGACCTGAACTCAACCGCTAAAGTCACCGATGACTTTTAAGCATTTTAATATGGAATACCCTACTGGCTAAAATGCTTTTTATTTTTTGTAGTATTCTCTAAATTCCAGCCAATCTCTCCCGTAAAGGTTTCCTGTCTTACCTGACAATCTTTTAATTTGCAATAATTACAGCACTCTGGTAAACAGGGATCGGCATGTATAAATAGCTCTGTACTCCTATCAGCATTTCCGTTGATTAAATGATCAATTGATGAAATTTCAGTATGTACCTGGTTCAAATCATAATAATAAGGAAGTGTTAAGTGACAATCAATATGAAGGTCAGAACCGTACTGCTGTGCTCTTAAATTATGAACATCAATCCAGGAATTATGCCTGTTATCCTGCAAAATCTTCACAATAGTTTCAACCAGTTCCACGTTACTTTCATCCATTAAACCGCCTACAGATTTTCTGGTTAGCTTATATCCGCTATATACAATATAGAAACCCAGGAGAATAGAAATTACACTATCCAACCAGTAAATCTCCGTGACTTTGATCAAAAGGATACCCACTACCAAACCACCACTGGTAACCGCATCTGTCAGTAAATGTTTACCATCTGCTTCCAAAGTCAGTGAGCGGTGCTTTTTACCTGTATTGATTAAATAATAACCAACCAGCAGATTAATCACTCCGGTAATTCCAATAATGATAGCACCATCCAGCAGCTGATGAATTTCTCTTGGAACTACAAGGTCATAGCTGGATTTAAAAATGATAATCAGTCCGGCAACAGCAATCAGTACGCCTTCTACAAAGGCAGAGAAAAACTCCACTTTACCGTGGCCATAAGGATGATTTTCATCTTTAGGCAGGGTGGCCAGGTAGATACTGTAAAAAGCAAAACTACTCGCCAATACATTGACAATACTTTCGGCGGCATCTGTTAAAATTGCATTGGAATGTGTAATGAAGTATGCCCCGAATTTGGCCAGCATCAGCACAACGCTAATGCAGAGTGAAACGAGTATTGCTTTCTTTTTAGGCTGCAAAGGATTGATTTTAGCCCCAAAAATACAATTTCATAAGCAAAGAAGGTTATGTTCATTATTAAATCGATAATAAGACACCCCCTAAAATAAAAAATCAATAATTTGTATATTATAAGTTACTTTTTTTAGTGCCAAATTGCTACAGGTTTTTATATTTGCTTTCTTATAAGCGAATCATGACATTTTTATCGAAAAGAATCAATAACCTATCAGAATCACAGACCATTAAAATGGCAAAGCTGGGGAGAGAGCTCACCGCTAAAGGAATTGATGTAATTAATTTAAGCTTTGGAGAGCCTGACTTTTTTACACCAGAACATGTTAAGGAGGCCGCTAAAAAGGCGATCGATGAGAACTATTCTTATTATACTCCTGTATCAGGTTATCCTGAGCTGCGGAAGGCAATTGTTGAAAAGCTGAAGAATGAAAATGGATTAACTTATACTTTTGATCAGATTGTAGTATCAACAGGTGCAAAACAATCATTGGCCAATGCAGTGCTGTGTTTAGTGAACCCTGGAGAAGAAGTAATCGTACCTACTCCTTACTGGGTTTCGTACTCTGAAATGATTAAACTGGCAGAAGGTGAAACTGTTTTCATCAATGCAACAGTAGAGAATGAATTCAAAATCACTGCTGAGCAACTTGAAGCTGCTATTACTCCAAAATCAAAGCTTTTCATGTTTTCTTCACCATGTAATCCAACAGGATCGGTTTACAGCCATGAAGAATTAGCCAGCCTTGCAGCTGTGTTTGAAAAACACCCGAATATTTATATCATATCTGATGAGATTTACGAACATATCAACTTTGTAGATAAACACGCTTCGATTGCTTCTTTTGATTCAATCAAAGACCGCGTTATCATTATCAATGGTTTCTCAAAAGCCTATGCAATGACAGGATGGAGAGTAGGTTATATGGCTTCCAACACGGAGATCGCAAATGCTTGTGATAAATTACAAGGTCAGATTACTTCAGGAACTTCATCGATTTCACAACGCGCAGCCCTTGCAGCTTACCAAAGCAGCCTGGACAGTGTAGTTGAAATGAAAAATGAATTCAGAAAACGCAGAGACTTAGTTTATGGTTTACTGAAAGAAGTTCCGGGCATTAAGGTGAATCTTCCTGATGGAGCTTTCTATTTCTTCCCTGAAGTGAAAGAATACTTCGGAAAAAGCATCAACGGTAAAGTAATCACGAATGCTGAAGACTTATGTCTGTATTTATTAAACGAGGCACATGTATCAACTGTTACAGGTGAGGCTTTCGGTAATGAAGACTGTATCCGTATTTCTTATGCAGCAGCAGAAGAGCAATTGGTGAAAGCAGTATCAAGAATCAAAGAAGCACTATCTAAATTGAGCTAATTATATCAATTAGAAATTATAAGCTTTATTTTAAAGTTATCTCAAAAGCCAGTGATTATATAAATCATTGGCTTTTGAGATTTCAGGGAATTATTCCAGTCGCTTTTCCATTTCTATAGCGTCTCTTTCTTTTGCAATTTCCAGCTGTAACTCTTGCTCTGTTGGAAGATATGTTTTGTATTTCGATGCAAAAATCTGTTTACTATCGTTCAAAAGACTGTATTTGGCTACTGCTTTATTTTTCTCGGAGCAAAGTATTAATCCAATTGTTGGGTTATCACTTTCCTGCCGCATTTTCTCTTCAAAGATCCGGACATACATATCCATTTGTCCAACATCCTGATGGCTGAGTTTGCCTGTTTTTAAATCAACCAGCAGGAAACATTTGAGAATATAATTGTAAAAAACAAGATCGATAAAAAAGTGCTCTCCAGCTAAGCTTATCCGGTATTGCCTGCTTACAAATGAGAAACCTTTGCCCAGTTCCAATAAAAAACCCTGTAGTTTATCAATAATAGCCTGTTCAAGTCCCTGTTCGTAAAAACTTGTACTAGTGGTTTTCAACTCCAAAAAATCAAGCACATAAGGGTCTTTGATAATATCCTTTGCTTCCATAATTTCTTTCTTGCTTTCCGCTTCAGCTTTTATCAAAGACCTGTCGCCTTTTTGAGTTAATATCATCCTTTCAAAATACAGGCTGTTGAGTTGCCTTTCCAGTGTCCGGGTACTCCAATTTCCATCAATCGCTTCCTGCATATAAAACAATCTGGCATCTTCTCTTTCTGTTTTTAACAGCAGCCTGTAATGGGTCCAGCTCAATTCGGAACGCACTGCGTTCCATTTTGGAAAAACAAAGTAAAACTGTCGTATATAACGCAAATTTCGACTACTAAAGCTTTTTCCATATTCATTGGCTAACCGAACCGATAGCTCTTCAAGTAAAGCTGCTCCGTAACCGGCCTTCTCTTTCCCCCCTTGTTCGTCTTCAACAATTAATTTACCAATTTGCCAATATACCTCAACCATTGTAGCATTAACTGCACGGTAAGCAGTATCTTTTCCTTTTTCTATAACATGCCTGATCTCGCTGTAAAGTTTCTCTATATGAGTTGACAGCATATTATTTGTGATTTCAATACTAATGTTTTCCTTTTGATTCATATTTCTATAATTACATTATTTATATTGCCACAAATCCCGCCCAACAAAGATACTGAGGTAATTACTTTAACTGTTAATTTAAATACGGACTTTAAGATATAATTCACAAAATCTTTAAACACCTCTCTAATTTCATCTTAAAGTAATTATACAAGCCGTCTTCCTATTTAATACCGTACAGCTATATAAATCTCTTTAGCTTTGTCGCTTCATCTTAGCATTGAGGGATTTACTACAATTAAGAGAGATTATTTTAAGTTATGCAAGCAGGTACAATCACGGACACATCTTCATCAAAAGTCCGTTTAACAATCACAAAGTTCGTTACATTCACTTTTCTAGGCTACTTTACCATAGGCCTGTCGCTGGCAGTACTACCCGTTTTCATCCATCAGCAATTAGGTTACAGTCCGATGATTGCAGGTATAGTTATCAGTCTGCAATACGTAACTACTTTTCTGTTCCGTGGATATGCCGGAAACATCGTTGATAAAAGAGGGCCAAAACCGGCAGTACTAATAGGTATGGGCGGATTCGCCATAAGTGGAATACTACTCTTTGTAGCCTATCATTTCAAAGACATACCAGCACTAAGTTTAGGTATACTGGTCTTAACCCGTTTTGTGACCGGTTTTGGAGAAGGACTGATTGGGGCGAGCCCTGTCAACTGGGCAATAATTGCTGTCGGTGATCAGCATACCGGCAAAGCCATATCATTTAATGGTATTGCCAGTTATGGTGCACTCGCTGTAGGAGCACCATTAGGTGTAATCTTACATAACGCTTATGGCATTGGAAGTATTGGTATACTGATTATTATAGTTGGAATAGCAGGATTCTTTTATGCCAGAAGTCAGCAAGCCCTGAAAGGTGATCATAAAGAGCCCAGACAACCCTTTCTTCAAGTATTAAAAACAGTATCACCCTACGGAATCTGCCTTGCCTTAGGAGGCCTTGGATTCGGTACAATTTCTACCTTCATTACCCTTTACTACGCTTCCCTGAACTGGCCCGGCGCAGTCTTATGCCTGTCGGTTTTCAGTCTGTTATTTATTGTTGGCCGTCTTATCTTTGGCCGCTCTATTGAAAAATACGGAGGGATGAAAACATCCATTGCCTGCCTGGCTATAGAATCCCTGGGTCTGTTCATCCTTTCCTTAGCTACTACTCCTCACCTTGCACTGGTTGGTGCCGGAATCGCCGGACTTGGTTTTTCCCTGGTCTTTCCCGCCTTAGGCGTAGAAGCTGTTAAATTAGTCCCTGCCTCTAACAAAGGTGCTGCCCTTGGAGGCTACGGTCTGTTTATAGATTTGTCCCTTGGAGTTACAGGTCCATTAGTCGGAGCTGTAGCCAGTCACTTCGGAATGCTTTATATCTTCCCCTTCAGCATGACTGTTGTATTTATAGGTTTCGTAATGGCAGTACTCATTCATTACCAGCAGAAAAAAATGTAGCACAACCGTTTTTCATATCCCACTCCGAAGAAAGGTTAAGACCGTATAGCCTCCACCGGATCCAACCTCGAAGCCGAGAAAGCCGGCCAAAAACCAGAAATCATGCCTATGACCACGGAAATACCAATCCCCATGATCACGTTTTTCATATATAAAACTACCTCAACCTTCACCGCATATGTAAACACCAGTGTTAAACTATACACCAGGAACAGCCCCAGCAACCCTCCTAAAACACAAAGCGCAACCGCTTCAAACATAAACTGTAATAAAATAAAGTAATTCTTTGCCCCCAGTGACTTCTGTATTCCGATAATATTCGTCCTTTCCTTTACAGAAACGAACATAATATTTGCAATACCGAACCCACCCACTAAAATAGAAAAACCACCAATCACCCAACCCGCTATCCTGACCATTTTAAACATCATATCCAGCTGATTAGAAATCATAGTCGTCTTGTTCAGTGCAAAATCTTCTTCAGCCCCGGGTTTAGTTCTGTGAATAGATCTCATAGCCCCTTCAAGCTCACTTTCAACCTCTTCTAACGGAATACCCGCTTTCCCCCTTACTGTGATCTGAGGCCCGTAATTTCCATTCTGAACATCAAACAATCCACGCGCTAAATTCAAAGGAATCAGTACATTCTTATCCTGAGACATCCCGATCATATCCTCCCCCTCTTTCTTAAACACCCCAACAATCGTCAGCCTGCGTCCCATCACCTTAATCTGTTTACCAACAGCAGGTTCTCCATTAAATAACCCGGTAGCTACATCAGCCCCAACAATGGTAACCGGAGCACCAGACTTACCCTCACTCTCGGTAAAATATCTTCCTTCCTGGAAATCAAGCGTCCAGGTTTTATCATAATCCTGCGTTCCTGCATTCAAAGTTACCCCATTTACAGAACTGCTCCTGTATTTGATCGTTCTGTTACTCGCAGAAGCCTCAAAAGAAATTCCGTCCACATTTTCCATGCGCTCCTTTAAAGCTTCATAATCTCTGATACTCGGATCAGGTCTGTTGATATATTTCCACCACGGATAATCACCCCCAAAACCCCATGGCCATTTCTGGACAAAAAGTGTGTTGGACCCCAGTTTATCGACACTTTCCTGCAACTTGTTCCGCAGCGTATCTACTCCCGAAAAAACTGCAATAATTGTGAATATACCGATTGTGATCCCTAGCAAAGAGAGCATAGTCCGAAGTTTATTCTGACGGAGTGCATCGGCAGCAAACCTGAAACTTTCACCTATAAGTCTGAATATCATCATAATTACACTTTAGATTAAAAAAGGGACAAAAGGTTACAGTCAATTCAGTTTTTTATCAAAAAATCTTTACAAGATGTTTAAGCTCCGGACACAATCTTTCGAAACCATCAACGTTAAAAAACAATAACAATTCCGATGAATTTAAACATAAATTTATCAGAATAAATATTTATACACGAATGAGCATTAAATTTCTTAAATTTGCGGCCTTAATTATTTTATAAAAAACATGAAGTTATCTCAATTTAAGTTTAATCTACCTGAATCATTAGTTGCCAATAATCCTTCAGAACATAGGGACGAAGCCCGTTTAATGGTTTTGCATAAAGAAACCGGTAAAATTGAACATAAAATATTTAAAGATGTTTTAGAGTATTTTGATGATCAGGATGTCATGATTTTGAATAACACCAAAGTTTTTCCTGCACGTTTATACGGTAATAAAGAGAAAACAGGTGCTACAATTGAAGTATTTTTACTACGCGAACTGAATAAAGAATTACGTTTATGGGATGTTTTAGTAGACCCGGCACGTAAAATCCGTGTAGGAAACAAACTTTATTTTGGTGATGACGATTTACTGGTAGCAGAAGTTGTGGACAATACAACCTCACGCGGCCGTACTATCCGTTTCTTATTCGACGGTACTGACGAAGAATTCAGAAAAAACATTGAGATCCTTGGAGAAACTCCACTTCCAAAATATATTAAACGTAAAGCTACCGCTCAGGATAAAGAACGTTACCAGACTATCTTCGCTAAACATGAAGGTGCTGTTGCCGCCCCTACTGCAGGTATGCACTTTAGCCGTGAGTTAATGAAACGTCTGGAATTGAAAGGAATTAATTTTGCAGAAGTAACCCTTCACGTAGGCTTAGGTACTTTCAGATCTGTTGAAGTTGAAGATTTAACGAAACACAAAATGGATTCGGAGCAATTCATCATTGAAGAATCACAAGCTAATATAGTTAACAAAGCATTGAATGAGAAAAGACGTATCTGCGCTGTAGGTACTACTTCTATGCGTGCAATTGAATCAGCTGTTTCTTCAGGAAGAATGCTTAAACCAGCAAATGACTGGACAAGTAAGTTCATTTTCCCTCCATATGACTTCAGTATCGCAAATTCAATGATCACTAACTTCCACACACCAGAATCTACATTATTGATGATGGTCAGTGCATTTGGAGGTTATGACTATGTTAGAAATGCTTACGAAGTTGCATTGAAAGAAAAATACCGTTTCTACAGTTATGGTGATGCAATGCTGATCATCTAATTGCGGTAAACAAACCATGATATTAAATAGGAGGATCTTTAGATCTCTCCTATTTTTTTTGATAAAAAAGCTGTTAAAAATTTATAATTTTAGAAATCCGCTTCAACTTAAGCAGAACTAAAAGGCTTTAATAACAGGTAAACCCAAAAACACAGATGAAATATTATGCTATAATTGTTGCAGGCGGTAAAGGTAACAGGATGAATTTAGCTGTCGCAAAACAATTTTTAGAACTGGATGGCAAGCCTATTTTAATGCACACCCTGGAAGCCTTTTATCAATGTGTCCTAAATCCCGAAATTATTTTAGTGCTGAACATCCACCAACACCTTTTTTGGGAGGAATTATGTACTAAACATGACTTCAAAATACCACACCAGGTTATTAAAGGAGGACAAGAACGCTTTGATTCTGTACGAAATGGGTTGAAAGTTATCAAAGGAAAAGCCATCGTAGCCATACATGATGCTGTACGCCCTTTAATTACAGCAGAAATAATCCTGCAATCTTACCAGATGGCAGCAGAAAAAGGCAATGCAATTACAGCAATACAGCCTGTTGATTCTGTTAGAATAAAGCGTGAGGGGCAGGATTCCGAAGCTTTAAACCGGGATGAACTTTACCTGATTCAAACCCCGCAAACCTTCCAGATCGAGCAGTTAAAGAAGGCTTACCTTCAACCTTACCGCAATGAATTTACAGATGACGCTTCTGTAGTGGAAAGAGCAGGCTTCAATATCCATCTGCTTCAGGGAGAACGTGATAATATTAAAATAACCTATACACAGGATCTGGAACTTGCTTCCTTTCTGTTAAAAAAGAAAGGCTCCTGATTTCTCAGGAGCCTCTATACAAATTTTTCGCTATGTTGATCTTTTAAGCAGCTCTGTTGATTATTTTCAGGATAATTGCAATTACTGCAATCACCAATAATACGTGAATCAGACCTCCTACATCGCCGAAGCCATGGAAGAAAAAGCCGATTACCCATAGAATGATTAACACTACTGCAACTAAATAAAGTAAATTTCCCATAATTGTAATTTTTTTGGTTCGTTAATTAAATGATTAAAAAGTTGAGACAACTCCTGACATTTCATAAACAATCATCGTTCCAAAAAAAGAAAGCCCCATTCACGGAGCTTTCAATTATGCGTATTTAAGAATAACTTTAAATTCTAAGTAAATCTAATATTCGTCTTCATTAAAGAAGAAATCATCTTTAGTCGGATAATCCGGCCAGATTTCTTCGATAGTTTCATACGGTTCACCGTCATCTTCTAATGCTTGCAGGTTTTCAATAACCTCTACAGGTGCACCTGATCTGATACCGTAATCAATAAGTTCGTCTTTTGTTGCAGGCCATGGAGCGTCTTCCAAATGCGATGCTAATTCTAATGTCCAATACATATTCTATACTATTTTATTGTTCTTATTTATTTTGCAAAAGTATATTAAAAATACTGATGAAAACAAATTTTTTTTCCACCATTTTATAACCTTGGTAACCAGATACTTTCATCTGTTTTACTATCAAAAGCAAGCTTCCTTCCCAGCACAAACAGATAATCGCTTAATCTGTTCAGATAGATCGTGACCTTATCGTCAACAAAGCTATCCATAGCCAGATGCACAGTTAACCGCTCAGCCCTTCTGCATATACAACGTGCAATATGACAATAAGAAACCACAGTATTCCCTCCTGGCAGCACAAAATGTTTGAGTTCCGGCAGAATTTCATTCATCTTGTCCATTTCTGCTTCCAGCAGTGTAATATCCGTTAAATTCAAATCAGGGATTTTCATTTTTGACTTTTCAGGATCTGCAGCAAGGGAAGCGCCAATGGTGAATAAACGATCCTGTATTTCCTTTAGTATCTGCTTTGAATGAATATCAATTTCCTGGCACTGGATTAAACCAATGTAGGAATTAAGCTCATCTACGGTACCATAACATTCAATACGCAGATGGAATTTTGGGACTCTTGTCCCACCGATTAAAGAAGTTTCCCCTTTATCTCCGGTCTTGGTATATATCTTCATTAATTATGTCCCATTTTTTCAAAATCTTCCCCTGCCTCCATTAATTTAGAAAGGCGTGGAGAAACAGTTTTGATGTCTGTATTCAAATAATCGTTTTCAATCAGTCCGTCACGCATTCTAACGATCCGGTGTGCATGTAAGGCAATATCCTCCTCGTGTGTAACCAGGATGATTGTATTTCCTTTGCTATGGATTTCTTCCAGCAAGCCCATGATCTCCACCGAAGTCTTGGTATCCAGGTTACCTGTAGGCTCATCGGCCAGGATAATAGAAGGATTGTTAATTAATGCTCTTGCAACAGCCACACGCTGCCGCTGACCGCCTGAAAGTTCATTAGGCTTATGCGTAACCCGGTTTCCTAAACCAACGTTCTCCAGCGCTACTGTAGCCCTTCTGTCCCGTTCTTTTTTAGTAATACCGGCATAAATTAATGGTAAAGCAACATTATCGAGCGAAGTAGACCTTGGCAACAGGTTAAAAGTCTGAAATACAAATCCGATTTCCTGGTTCCTCACTTCTGCCAGCGCATCATCTGTCATTTGACTTACATTGATCCCGTTCAGAATGTAATCCCCTTTACTTGGTGTATCCAAACAGCCCAGAATGTTCATCAAAGTTGATTTTCCTGAACCTGAAGGTCCCATTAAGGCTACAAATTCACCTTTATTAATATTGAGTGAAACTGATTTCAAGGCATGGATAACCTCAGTTCCTATCACGTATTTACGGCCTATTTCCTTAATATCTATTAACGGTTTTTCCATTTGTACCTATGTTTTAACGATGACAAGCTTGATTAGCTTTGAAGGTTAGACAGCGCCGGTGTACTGTTGTTACAAAAAACGAAATTACTTATCCAGTATTTTCGGGACAAGAAAAAAGTCTTCATTGTGCAAAGCCGAATTTTTTAAGCCTTCACTTACAGTAATGTCCTGCTGAACAATATCTTCTCTCCATACATTCACTTCAGGGTTCATGTAAACCAGTGGTGCCACATTTTGAGTATCCAGCTCATTTAGCTTTTCCATAAAAGTCAGGATTTTGTTCATATCAGCCTGCAAAGTTTCCACTTCCTGTTCCGCAATCTCTATTCTTGCAAGGTCTGCCACCTTATAAATCGTTTCTTTAGCTATCTTCATCTGTTTTAAAGTGTATAAATACCCGTCTTCTGCTTCATAGACAGGAATTCAAAAATACTCTTTTGCAGGCAATATTCCACGGTAAAATAAAGCAACATCATTCCAGGTATTTTCTAACATTATAGAGGTCATACACAGCCTGTTCCTAGATAAAAATCAATTATTGAACCTTCGGATGAGTGTTTTTTCTTAATTTTGGCCTTCAGAAACCTATACTGGCAGAAATCACACCTGCCAATTAACATGAATTATTAAAGGTTTCAGCAAAAAAAATCCAGCAAAATGAAAGAAACAGTAGTAAGCGGTATACGTCCAACAGGGAAATTACACCTGGGCAATTATTTTGGCGCAGTAGCCAACTTTATAAAGATGCAGCACGAGTATAATTGTTATTTTTTCATTGCTGATTTACACTCTTTAACTACACATCCTACTCCTGGAGATCTGCATAGCTACGTTAGAAACGTACTGGTAGAATACCTGGCTTGCGGCATCGATCCGGAAACAGCAACGATCTATATCCAGTCTGATGTTCCGGAAGTCACCGAACTTTATCTGTACCTGAACATGAACGCTTATATGGGCGAACTGGAAAGAAGTACTTCTTTTAAGGATAAAGTCCGTTCTCAGCCAGATAATGTGAATGCCGGGTTATTAACTTACCCTGCGCTAATGGCCGCAGATATTCTGATCCATAAAGGCGTTAAAGTTCCTGTAGGAAAAGATCAGGAGCAACACCTTGAAATGACCCGTACTTTTGGAAACCGTTTTAACCGTTTATACAATTCAGATTATTTCCCTGAAGCTTTTGCTTTCAGCTATTCAGCAAACCTGGTTAAAGTACCTGGTCTGGATGGAAAAGGAAAAATGGGAAAATCAGAAGGCGATGCAAATTGCATTTACCTGGCTGATTCTCCGGAAATCATCCGTAAAAAAGTATTAAAAGCTGTATCTGATGGCGGCCCTACTGAAGAGAACCAGCCAAAACCAGAAGCGATTCAAAACTTGTTTGACCTGATGAAAATTGTTTCCTCTGCGGACACCATCGCACACTTTGATGAACTTTACAACAAATGCCAGATCCGCTACGGTGATTTCAAGAAACAGCTGGCTGAAGATATGATTGTATTTAACAGTCCGATACGTGAACGCATTGAAGAAATCTCCAAAGACAGTGATTATCTGCGTAAGGTAGCTAATCTTGGGGCGGAGAAAGCAAGAGAAAGTGCAAGAAGAACAATAAAAGATGTCAGAGAACTGATTGGTTTCAAACCATTTTAATACATTTAGATAATTTAAGCTCATCAGAGGAATCATATGCATATAGCAATAGTTGGCAACATAGGTGCCGGTAAAACTACTTTAACAAGCCTGCTGGCTAAAAATTATGGTTGGGAAGCTTTGTACGAAGAAGTAGACAACAACCCTTATCTGGAAGATTTCTACAGTGATATGAAACGCTGGAGTTTCAATTTGCAAATCTATTTCCTGAACAATCGTTTTCAGCAAATCGTAGATATACAAACCAATAAACGGGATGTGATACAAGACAGAACCATTTATGAGGATGCACATATCTTTGCAGAAAATCTTCATGAAATGGGTTTAATGACCACAAGAGATCATCAGAACTACAGAGATATTTTTGAAAACATCACTTCTTTCATCAAACCACCAGACTTACTGGTTTATCTGCGTGCTTCGGTTCCTACTTTAGTGAACAACATTCAACGCAGAGGACGTGATTATGAAGCGAGTATCCGCCTGGATTACTTGTCAAAATTAAATGAAAAATACGAAGCCTGGATTAAGAATTACTCTCTCGGTAAATTACTGATCCTGGATAAAGACAAATTAGATTTCACGAACAATCCGGAAGATCTGGGTGCGGTGATACAAGCCATAGAAGCAGAAATACACGGACTTTTTTAAAATGGCTAAACTAGGAATTATTCCTGCACGGTACGCGTCAACGCGGTTTCCGGGCAAACCGCTGATCGACATCAACGGTAAAAGTATGATTCAGCGGGTTTATGAACAGGCTTGCAGCTCTGCAAGCCTGGATCAGGTTGTCATTGCTACAGATGATGAAAGGATTATTACTGAAATCAAGCGATTTGGCGGTGTATATGCGCTCACCAGGGCTGACCATCAGAGCGGTACAGATCGTTGCGCTGAGGTGGCCACACAATTCCCGGGCTTTGAGGTGGTCATCAACATCCAGGGAGACGAACCTTATATTGATCCAGTACAGATTGATTTATTGAGCTCCTGCTTTGACGATCCGCAGGTAAAACTGGCTACACTAGTCAAAAAAATATATACAGAAGAAGAATTATTCAATCAGAATATTCCTAAAGTTGTATTGAATGCGAACCAGGAAGCTATTTATTTTAGCCGGCAGACTATTCCTTTCCAAAGGAATACAGCCCCGGAAGATTGGATCAAGACCTTTCAATTTTACAAACATATTGGAATTTACGGTTATACGACTGAAACGCTGTTAAAAATTACTCAACTTGCCCCCTCTTCACTGGAGCTTGCAGAAAGCCTGGAGCAACTCAGATGGCTGGAAAACGGCTACAAAATAAAGACCAAAATAACTGATTTAGAGACATTTGCCGTAGATACACCCGAAGATCTGGAGAAGATCATTAGGATCAAGGGCAATTAATTCCCTATCTTAGGGAGAAAATACCTCTGCATGAAAAGCGTTTATAGTTCCCTTTTAATTTTAGGTCTGTTTTTAACAGCTTGTAACTCCTCAGAGCCAGCTCATTTAAAAGATGCTGCTTCCCATACCAGGACGGCTTTGCGTTCCTTTAGTGATACTACAAAACTCGATACTTTTAAAATTGTCCTGAACGGGGACCAGCCAAAAAATATGGAACTGGTTTTTACCATCACCACACAGGCCGGTCAGCAGGTTTACGCTAAAACTCTGAAGGCCACAGCGCTGCTGGATAACTACAAAGAGAGTCTTGACTTAGGAAAAAAGAAAGAACAGCTGCAATTTATGAGAGAAGAACTCTCCCTTTTCTTTGATGAGGAGAATTTTATTGAACCTGCAGTCACTGAAACAGAAAAACCAGACAATAATACACCGGATAAAAACTTTTTTGAAGAATTAAAAAAAACTGGTGTAAATGGTTTCAAATACCGTTTAGGCAAAGAAAGCAAGGTCTATATTGCCTGGTCTGAACAGGAAAAAAAGGTTAAAAATTATTACGAATGCTGCAAATAACGTAACAATGTTAGTGTATGACAGCTACTCCTGGTAATTGATTGCCCCTGCTCCCTGTTTGAATGGAAAACTGTCAATTAACGCTATATTTTTACCTTAAAACGATAAAGTGAAGAACATACCAACAATTAATCTACCTGACAATCAGATAATTACAATTATAATCCGCTTTATTCAACAATGTGTATACTAATTTCTAAAATTAATATTAGATTTACCTTAGTGTTACGGCCTGGTGTTTTAGCATTAATTTAACTACGCATATTCTAACCAAATATAAAATAGAAAAAGGCCGGGTATATTATCTGGTCTTTTTTTTTGAGCAATAGCGCCATCCAATCACAGTTATTCGATTAGATTCACAATTAGTTTCCCAATTCCACAATATTTCTGTAGCTTTGTATCCCGTACAAAAACAATAAAAACGCCCTTAAAAGCGGCTTTTATTTCACAAACTCACAAACATGACTAAGTATATTTTTGTTACGGGCGGTGTTACTTCCTCTTTAGGTAAGGGCATCATCTCCGCTTCATTGGCCAAACTTTTACAAGCAAGAGGTTACCGTGTAACCATTCAGAAATTCGATCCGTATATCAACATTGATCCGGGAACCTTAAATCCCTATGAACATGGTGAATGCTACGTAACTGAAGACGGTGCTGAAACTGATTTAGATTTAGGTCATTATGAGCGTTTCTTAAATGTACCTACTTCACAGGCTAACAATATCACTACAGGTCGTATTTATCAGAATGTAATCAACAAAGAGCGCCAGGGTGAATACCTTGGAAAAACTGTTCAGGTTGTTCCGCATATCACTGATGAGATTAAACGCAATATGCGTATCCTTGGTGAAACAGGTGACTATGACATCGTGATAACTGAACTTGGTGGAACTGTCGGAGATATAGAGTCTCTTCCTTTCATTGAAGCAGTAAGACAATTTAAATGGGAAGCTGGCGCGAATAACGCAATTGTAATCCACTTAACACTGATCCCTTACCTTGCAGCAGCAGGTGAGCTTAAAACAAAACCTACACAGCACTCAGTTAAAGCATTATTGGAATATGGTATTCAACCAGATATTCTGGTTTGCCGTACAGAACAGCATATCAACATGGACATCCGTAAAAAGATCGCCCTGTTCTGTAATGTAAACGTGAATGCAGTTATTGAATCTATCGATGCTTCCTCTATTTATTCTGTTCCATTGTTAATGATGAAGGAACAACTGGATAAAACAGTATTGAGCAAACTTAAACTGGCACAGAAAAATGAGCCGGATATGGAAAGCTGGAAAGACTTTTTAGGAAGGCTTAAAAATCCAACTTCTGAAGTTAGAATTGGTCTGGTAGGTAAATATGTTGAATTGCCAGATGCTTATAAATCAATTATTGAAGCTTTCATTCATGCAGGTGCTAAAAATGAATGTAAAGTAAGAGTAGAATATATCCCTTCTGAAGAAGTTAATTCAGAAAATACAAAAGAGAAATTAGGTCATCTGGATGGTGTTTTAGTCGCACCAGGATTTGGTAGCCGTGGTATTGAAGGAAAGATTGATGCGATTCGTTACGTTCGTGAAAACAATGTTCCTTTCTTTGGTATTTGTTTAGGTATGCAGTGTGCGGTTATTGAGTTTGGCCGTAATGTACTGGGCTTAAAAACAGCAAATACAACTGAAATTGATGAATTAACAGTTGATCCGGTAATCAATATGATGGAAGATCAGAAAACAGTAACGACTAAAGGTGGTACAATGCGCCTTGGTTCTTACCCATGTGATGTTAAAAAAGGTACTAAAGCATTTGGTGCTTATGGCAAACAACACATCAATGAACGTCACAGACATCGTTATGAGTTTAACAGTGCTTATTTAAGCCAATATGAAGAAGCTGGTATGATCGCTTCAGGTACTAATCCTGACAGTCATTTAGTGGAAATTGTAGAGCTTAAAAACCATCCTTTTTTCGTTGGTGGACAATTTCATCCGGAATTAAAATCAACAGTTGCTAATCCTCACCCACTTTTTGTTAAATTTGTCGCCGCTGCGATGGAGTATGCGAAGAAAAAAACAAACTAATACGCGTTTAAATAACAATAATGGATAAAAATACATTCACAGGATTGTTCCTGATCATGATCGTTTTGGCGGGTTCTTTCTATTTCTTCAAGCCAAGTGAGGCTGAAATGAAGAAAGAACGGGAGCGGATCTCTCTTGATTCCGCTAGTAAAGCTGGTGTTAAACATTCACCTGCTGCCCTTGCTGAAAATGCACCGGCTCCGCAATTAGACTCAGCAGCGCTGAAAGGTCCTTTCGGAACCAGTATTTCTGGTACCGCTACTACCAGCGTATTAGAAAACGAAGCTTTAAAATTAACTTTCACTAATAAAGGTGGTAAAATTAAAGCTGTAGAAGTAAAAGGTGAAAAAACTTACCTGGATAAACCGGTTGTATTGTTTGATGGTGACGAAAATATTTTCGGCTTAACCTTAAACGTTGGCGGTAAACTGGTAAAAACCAATGATCTTTATTTTACAGCAACAAAAACAGCTAATGCAATGGTGATGCGCGCTAATTACAGCGCAGACAAATACATTGAGTTTGTTTATGACTTACAGCCTAAATCTCATAATGTTGGTTTTAACATCAACTTAAAAGGGATGAACCAGGTTATTCAGAGAGATAGTATCACACTGGACTGGGAAACTGTATTACTTCAACAGGAAAAATCGTTGAAAAACGAGCAGCAATATTCTGCGCCTTATTACAAGTATGTAGAAAAGAACCCTGATCACCTGAGCATTGCTAAAGATGAAACAGAGAGTCTGGCTAAAGCTAAAATTGAGTGGATTGCCTTTAAGCAACACTTTTTCTCCGCTGTGCTGATTCCTGCTGATCCTTTTAACAAGGTTAACCTTGCGGTAAGAATTCTGACTGAACCAGGTCATGTAAAAGGATATGCTGCAAAAGTAAACCTTCCTTTCAACCAGCTTGATGCACAAAACTACAAGATGAAGTTCTATTTCGGAACCAATCAGTTCAAAGTGCTGAAAGCTCAGGGACAAGAAATTGAGAAACTGGTAGAAATGGGCTACTGGCCATTGAAATACATCAACAGGTTTGTTGTATTGCCAGTATTTAACTTCCTGGAGAGCTTTGGCTGGAACTACGGCCTGATCATTTTAGTCTTAACTATTGCCTTAAAAGTTGTATTGTCACCACTGACTTACAAGTCTTATATCTCTATGGCTAAAATGAGGATCTTAAAACCAGAAATGGATGAGATTAAAGCCAAAGTAGGTGAAGACAATGCTACTTTATTACAACAGGAATATCTTAAGCTGTATAAACAGGTGGGTGTAAATCCACTCGGTGGTTGTTTACCGATGCTGCTTCAGTTGCCTATCGTAATGGCGTTCTTCTTCTTCTTCCCGAATTTATTCGAATTAAGAGGACAGAGTTTCTTATGGATGCACGACCTTTCAACTTATGATGACTTCATTAAATTTGGATTTACAATTCCATTTATTGGTGATCACTTAAGTTTAATGTGTGTATTGATGACGATCTCTACCTTGATTTATACTTATTTCAATAACCAGGTATCAGGTGCTACCGGACAAATGAAATACATCGGTTATATTATGCCGGTTGTATTCTTAGGTGTACTGAACAGCTACCCTGCTGGTTTGAACTACTATTACTTCCTGGCGAATATGCTAACCTTTGGTCAGCAGTTCCTGATCAAGTCAATGGTTAACGATGAGAAAATTCACAATATTCTGAAGGAAAACAAAAAGAAACCTGAAGAGCAAAAGAAAAAATCTAAGTTCCAGACTCGTTTAGACGATTATATGCGTCAGCAACAACAAGTTAAAACACAAGAAAAAAAGAATAAATAGTATTCAAAAGATCTCAGTAAATGGCCGCTTTTCTCTAAGAAAGGCGGCCATTTCTGTTTTAATACCATTTAGCAATACCTTATTGTTTAGGAATTATGTAAAATTTAATATACAAATGGCATATATTGGTAAAAAATTACAATTTTTAAGGCTGAATTTAAATCCCAACCCCTCAATTATGCAGAAAAACCTTACTCTTCTTCTCTTATTCTTTGCGAGCGCTGCCTTCGCCCAGAAAAAACCATTGGACCATACGGTCTATGATTCATGGGAAAATGTCGGCGTTAAACAGTTATCAGACAATGGGCAATGGGCGGCTTATTCCATCGTTAAACAAGAAGGCGATGCCAACCTGTACCTGAACAACCTGGCAAATACCACTAAAATACATATACCAAGAGGTGAAAGACTAACGTTTAGCGCAGACTCCAAGTTTGCCGCTTTTTTAATTAAGCCTTTATTTGCGACTACACGCCAGGAAAAAATTAAAAAGAAAAAAGCAGATGAAATGACCAAAGACTCTTTAGGTTTTGTGAACCTGAGTACTGCTGCAATTCTTAAATTACCGAGAATAAAATCATTCAAAATACCTGAAAATGCAGGAAATTACCTTGCTTATCAGAAAGAACCTATTTTAGATACTACTAAGAAAGCAAAGTCTGCTGCCGAAGAAAAAGAAGACGGAGCAAATGATTTCTTAGTGAAGGATGAAAAAAAGGATGCTGCTAATAAAGCAGGCTCTGATTTAGTTTTAAGAAACCTGTTAACCGGTACCGAGAGAACTTTTAAATACGTTACTGAATATGAATTCAGTAAAAACGGTAAACAACTGGTTTATAACTGCGTTGGCTCTAAGAAAGATAAAACAGCAAAACCTGGTGTATTCTTATTGAATACTGAAAAAGGAACTGTTAAAACGCTGGTTAGTGCTAAAGGCAATTTCAAGGGTTTCATCTTCGATGAGGCAAGTGAGCAAGTGGCCTTTTTAGGGGAAACTTCTCCGGAGAAAAAAGAGATCAAAGATTACAGCATTTACTTTAATTCACTTACACTGGATACTGCGCAAGCTTTAGTAGATTATGAAATTGATGGTATGCCCGCTAAATGGTCAGTAAGCGGAGACGGAAAACTGACTTTTAGTAAAGACGGAAACAAATTATTTTTCGGCATTGCGCCAATTAAAAAAGAGAAAGATACCACACTGGTAGATTTTGAACATGCTAAATTAGACATCTGGGGATATAAAGATGACTATTTGCAGCCTATACAGCTGAAAAACGCAGATAAAGAGGCTAAGAGAAGTTATCTTTCGGTTATTGACATCTTTAGCAGCGATCCTAAAATCGTTCCTTTAACAGACCTTAAACTTCCTGAAGCAAGCATAGTTAAAGAAGGTGATGCTAACTTTGTGCTGGCCTCTACAAATTACGGAAATCGTTTACAGGCACAATGGACAGGTTCTACAGTGAGTGATTATTATTTAGTCGACACTAAAACCGGTACAAGAAAGAAAGTTATCTCGGCTTTAGACGGTCAGGCAACTGTTTCTCCAGCTGGAAATTATGTGCTGTTTTACAACAATAAAACAGGAATATGGTCTGCTTATGCTGTAGCTACAGGAAAAACTGCCGCATTAAATACCAACACTGCTGTTAAATTCGCCGACGAAGATAACGACGTACCGGATGATCCAAGAGTATATGGACTTGCAGGATGGACTGAAGAAGATAAGCAGGTTTTAATCTATGATAAATACGACATCTGGAGCTTTACACCAGATGGAAAAACTGCCCCTAAGAACATGACCAATGGTTTTGGAAGACAGAATAATATTACTTTCCGTTATGAAAACCTGGACACGACTGTAAAATTCATCAGTAAAAAAGATGATATGTGGTTAAGTGCCTATAATAATGTTACTAAAGAAAAAGGGTTCTACAAAACAAAAGCAGGAGATACTAAAAGCCCTGAGCTGGCTGTAATGGCTAAGTTCAAATACTCTCCATTAGTTAAAGCAAAATCAGCTGAGCGTTTTATCTACGACAAAGCAAGCTATACTGCTTCACCTAATGTTTATGTATCTACCGATTTAAAAACTGAAACTAAGTTAAGCAATACCAATCCGCAGCAACAAAATTATAACTGGGGAACGGCAGAACTAGTTAAATGGACTACGCCAAAAGGTTATAAAGCAGAAGGTATTTTATACAAGCCGGAGAACTTTGATCCGAATAAAAAGTACCCGGTGATTGCTTATTTCTATGAAAAATTAACGGACGGGCTTTACAATTACCAGGCTCCTGCCCCTACTCCATCAAGATTGAATATTTCATTCTTTGTAAGTAATGGCTATCTGGTATTTGCACCGGATATTAGTTATGAAAAAGGATACCCGGGAAAATCTGCTGAAGAATATATCAATTCAGGTGTAGAATCATTGAAAAAGAACAGCTGGGTTGACGGAACCAAAATCGGTATCCAGGGTCAAAGCTGGGGAGGTTACCAGGTTGCACACTTAATTACAGCTACCAATATGTATGCTGCTGCATGGGCAGGTGCGCCTGTAGTTAACATGACTTCTGCTTATGGCGGTATCCGCTGGGAATCTGGAATGAACAGACAATTCCAATATGAGAAAACACAAAGCAGAATTGGTGCTACTTTATGGGAAAAACCAGAATTATACATTGAGAACTCACCACTTTTCTCTTTACCAAAAGTGACTACTCCGGTAGTGATCATGTCTAATGACGCTGATGGAGCTGTGCCATGGTACCAGGGAATTGAAATGTTTACTGCTTTAAAAAGATTAGGTAAACCAGCATGGTTATTAAATTATAACAATGAAGCGCATAACCTGGTGCTTCGTCAAAATAGAAAAGATATTCAAATTCGCGAACAGCAGTTTTTTGATTATTACCTGAAAGGTGCCAAAGCACCCGTATGGATGACTGGCGGGATACCAGCTACAGAAAAAGGTAAAACATGGGGTTTTGAGCTGACCAACGACAAGCCTTAACTCAAATTATTCGTTTTGATTATAAAAAAGGGTCTGTATTCTGATGAATACAGATCCTTTTTTTTTACATTCATGGCTTCAAACTAAAATATGGCTTTAAATTATCTATGGATTGCGTTTTTTCTGATCGCATTCGTTGTGGCACTCATCAGGTTAATCTTTTTCGGTGATACAGAAATATTCAAACTGATTGTAGATGGTACATTTGAATCTGCAAAGGTGGGTGTTATGGATATTGCGCTGCCGCTGGTAGGTATTATGACCTTATGGCTGGGCATTATGAATATCGGTGAAAAAGCCGGGGCTATCAATTTCCTGTCCCGCATTATCGGTCCTTTTTTTAGCCGTATCTTTCCTGAAGTACCAAAAAACCATCCTGCTACCGGACATATGGTGATGAATTTCTCTGCCAATTTACTGGGTCTGGATAATGCTGCTACTCCTTTTGGTTTGAAAGCTATGCAAAGTTTACAGGAAATTAACCCCGATAAAGATACCGCCAGCAATGCGCAGATTATGTTTTTAGTCCTGCATACTTCCGGCCTTACGCTGATCCCCTTGAGTATTATGGCGCAGCGGGCTATTCTGGGAGCTGCAGATCCGGCAGATATATTTATTCCTTGTATGATCGCCACTTATGTAGCTACCCTGGTAGGCCTGATAGCCGTTGCAATCAAGCAAAAGATCAACCTGTTTAATACCGTAGTCATTTCCTGGTTAGGCGGTATTACCGTGTTTCTGGTAGGCATGATCTATTATTTCACGAACTTCCTGACTAAGGAACAGATTGAGGTTGTTTCCCGGGTCGCTTCTAATTTTATCCTTTTCTCTATTATTATTGCTTTTATTCTGGGTGCTGTCCGTAAAAAGGTGAATGTATATGATGCATTTATTGAAGGGGCAAAAAATGGTTTTACCACTTGTATTACGATTATACCTTATCTGGTAGGGATGCTGGTCGCGATTGGTGTATTAAGAAATTCCGGCGTATTGGGTTATATTGTTGATGGCTTTACCTGGTGTTTTGTACACCTGGGTGTCAATACTGACTTTACGCCTGCCCTGCCAACTGCGCTGATTAAACCATTAAGCGGAAGTGGTGCAAAAGCGATGATGGTAGATACGATGAAAACTTTTGGTCCTGATTCATTTGTAGGCCGCCTGTCTTGTGTATTTAACGGCTCTGCGGATACTACTTTTTATATTGTTGCCCTGTATTTTGGTTCAGTAGGTATTAAGCGTACACGTTATGCAATTCCATTTGGCTTGATTGCAGATTTAGCCGGAATTATTGCTGCTGTATTTGTCGCTTATTTATTTTTCCATTAGCCTTTGAAATCAGGCCGATTTATGGCTGTTGAGAGAGTTGATGATTTTTTCCAGTATTCCGGGTTCTACACTCGTATATCTGGAAGAACGCCAGGTAGAAGAAGGTTGATCAAGCCAGATGCAAAATGAGTGGTAACCTTCCACTATTACGGCATAGGTTTCATGAAAATCGTCCTGGATCTGAAGGCAAAAACCGCTGACAGGTTTGCCTTGTACATCAAACTGGAAGTTGAGATAATTACTTAACATAGTCATAATTGGTTAGTTGGTCTATCATAACAAATATGGTTATCAAATGTTTAACTAATTTTAAGCCGGCAACATTTTTCTGTTAAGTTCCTGCTTATTTTAAGCTTAAATTTAACCACAAAAATAACCTTATGGATAAGAAACAAATCACAGCAGTTACCGAATTGGATCGTTCACATTACCTGACCAAAGTTTATGCAGGCGGACATTTTATTTATGCGGACGAACCAACCGATGTTGGCGGAACTGATGAAGGGATGAATCCCGGTGCGCTGCTTTTAGCCAGCTTAGGGAGCTGTACAGCAATTACGATCAGAATGTATGCAGATCGGAAAGAAATGGCACTGGATACTATTAAAATCCATCTGGCTATATGTAATGAGCAAGAAATGAGCACAACCACCAAGATTACACGTAAAATTGAATTTGGTGGGGAGCTTTCTGAGGCAGAAATAACCAGGTTAATGCAGATCGCAGATAAATGCCCTATTCATAAAATGTTGAGCAATCCTATACAAATAGAAACAACCTTGGCATAAATTTTTGAATAACCTGCTATATTACTAAATTTATTAGCACATTTGTATATACCTATAGCTCAATAAATGTTGAAATACGCAGTAGTCGATATTGAAACTACCGGTGGTTTTGCCGCCGGTAACGGGATCACAGAAATCTCTATTCTCATTCATGATGGTTCAAAAGTCATAGATAGTTTTGAAACCTTAATTAATCCTCAGCAGGATATACCTATCTATATCCAGACCTTAACCGGCATCAGTGATGATATGGTTCGCAGCGCCCCTCTGTTTGAAGAAGTTGCGCCTAAAATTTATGAGCTTTTAAAGGATAAGATTTTTGTAGCGCATAATGTAAACTTCGATTTCTCTTTTGTGAGGCATCAGCTTGCGCAGTCAGGATTTGTCTTGCAATCGAAAAAGCTGTGTACGGTAAGAATGAGCAGAAAAATCGTTCCCGGACTTTCTTCTTATAGTTTAGGTAAGCTCTGCACTTCACTTGGTATTCCATTAAATGACCGTCACCGTGCTGGTGGTGACGCGGCAGCAACAGCCTTATTGTTAAACCTGTTGTTAGAGAAGGATGTGGCCGGCCTGATTCCGCTTTCCTTATTGAAAAGTTCAAAAGAACAGGTTTTGCCCCCAAACTTATCAAAGGATAGTATTGATGCTCTACCAGATCAGCCCGGCGTATATTATTTCAAAGATCAAAAAGGGAAGATCATCTATGTTGGTAAAGCTATAAATATCAAGAAGAGGGTATATTCCCATTTCTCAGGAAATAAAATCAATCAGCAAAGACAAGATTTCCTTAAGGAAATTCACGAGGTAGATTTTACTATTTGCGGCACTGAATTAATGGCATTGATCCTGGAAGCTTCAGAAATACAGAAACACTGGCCAGAAAAGAACAGAGCTTTAAAGCGCTTTGAGCAGAAATATGCTTTATATGATTTCGAAGACCAGAAAGGTTATATACGGCTGGGAATTGATAAGTATAAGAAACACAGTCCTGCTTTATATACTTTTAACAGTTTGCTGTCCGGACAAAGTATGTTAAGGGGAATGATCAACGAACATACTTTATGTGAAAAGTTATGTTTTATTCAGAAGAACAGGCTGGCTTGTACCGCGCACGAGAAAGGAAATTGTCATGGCGCTTGCCTGGGAATTGAAGATCCGGCAGCGTATAATTTAAGAGTTAATGAGGCTATTGCGCATTTAAAAGTTGCACTTCCCTCCTTTGCGTTGATAGATTCAGGTAGAAATAAGGAAGAAAAAAGCTGTCTATGGGTAGAAGAAGGTAAATTTTATGGGATGGGTTATATTTCTTTTCATAGCGACATCACTGATATAGAAAATCTAAAATCTTGTATAGTTCCTTATACATCAAATGATTATATTCTGAATATGGTTCTTTCTTATGCAGAATCCCATCCTCAGCAAAGAATAGAGATCTCAAAATCTATGCAATTCTAGAATTATTTTAAAATAGATTTGCGTTTAAAGTACTTTAATCTTACCTTTGTCGTCCCTAACAAAGGGAAACGCATCCATAGCTCAGCTGGATAGAGCAACGGTTTTCTAAACCGTAGGTCATAGGTTCGAATCCTATTGGGTGTACAAGAGATTTATCTCTTAATTAAAGGCGACGTTGCTCCAGACGTTGCCTTTTTTTTGTATAAAAACGTTTTTGGACACAACGGATCAATCCTTACCTACTCCTTCACAATCACATCTGGGATCAAGTCATCAACTTTTGGAGCAGGGTCTTTTTAAGGATCAAGCGGAATTCTTGGGGGGAGATAAATTTTAAGCATATATTTTCGATAACCTGAACAGAAAGTCTTTGCTGTCACGGATGCTGTTATGCCTCTGGAAGTTGCGCTGAAAGCTTTCAATTTGCATGGGAATGACTCAGCCGAAACAAGGCCGGGCTGTTAGTAAATAAATTCAAAATAGCTTAATAATAG
>NZ_QLLR01000002.1:393810-511516 GCF_003259615.1 Pedobacter cryoconitis
CCCGTTTACAACCTGGTGTCACCCCGACCACCACTCAGGCACAACCAAACCATAACTAGTTGAAGATTAATGAAATTATAATTTTCCCTTTGACTAACCAACGGACAACTGCGGACAATTGCAGACAGCTGCGGACAATTATGGACATTTTTTACGCATCAGGATAATCTTTAAAGCGAATAGCCTACATTGGTGGAAAGGCATTGATTTATTATGGGAGGTTTAACGGGTAAATTTTCAAAGGGAATCCTGGGCGGTTTCATTTTTAAAGCAGCAGTTTGGAGTACAGGTTGTTTCAAAAGTTCTGTACTGGGCATAATGAAACAAGCAATGGAAACCGAAAAAGGCATCAGAGAACTTTCGTAAAAGTAGCAAGCCCGGAAAAATCAGGGAGTAATTAGCTTATTAAAGAATCGTAACCAGCTGCTTTGAACTAAGAAAATATCAAACCCAAAATTTGAAATTTAATCCCTAATCCACAAGTTTATGAATTGATCCTGCATCTGATTGAATAAGAAAATAAACATTTTTGCTTATATTTGAATATGGAATCAATGCTTGAAAAATATAAAGGCATCCACCCGGGAATGATTCTGGAGCGGGAGCTCAAGAAAAAAAACCTAAAGAAAGTGGCATTTGCCCATGCTTTAAATGAATATCCTCAGACTCTTAACCAAATAACAAAGGGAAAACGGGGACTTACACCTGCGCTTTCTCTTAAAATAGACAAGGCCCTTGGATTTGAAGAAGGGACAATGCTTGTTTTACAGGCTTATTTTGAAATTAAAAAAGAAAAGAAAAAGAGCAATAATCAGCTACGTCCTAACATTTCTAATTTTAGGAAAATACTTTTCTGGGATACAGACATAACCAAAATTGACTGGGAAAAGCAATATAGAAGTATTATCAGGCGGATATTCGAACGTGGAAATAGTCAGGAAAAAGAAGAGATTATAAATTTCTACGGCAAGGATAAAATAAAATCAGTAACTGGAAATATCTCAGTTACAAGTGGCGTTATCACGCTATTACACAATAGAAAAACACACTGATATGCTAAAATGGAATACCGTAAGCGATATATTAAGAGATAGTTTACTCACATTAATGCAGGCAAAAGAACTTCAGGACTTCAGATTGGTTGGAGGAACAGCATTAAGCCTGTATTTAGGACATAGAATGTCAGTTGATATTGATCTCTTTACAGATGCACCCTATGGCTCAGTAGATTTTGATATTATAGAAATATACTTAAGAAATACTTTTAAATACGTTGAAGGAGACTTTGGTATGATCCCTGGTATGGGAAAATCTTACTTGATCGGAACCGATAAAGAAAGTGTAATTAAACTAGATGTTTATTATTCTATGGATCCATTCTTCCAACCATTCATTGAAGCAGAGAACATACGAATGGCCTCAATAGAAGAAATCATAGTAATGAAAGTCGATGTTATTCAAAGAGGTGGTAGAAAAAAGGACTTTTGGGATTTACATGAATTACTTGGAAAATTTAGTGTTGAAAGTATGATTGATTTGCATAAACAGCGTTTTGAATGGACACACGAACCTGATCTCATACTTGCAAATTTCACAAACTTTGAATCGGCGGATAATGATTTTGATCCCGTATGTCGTAAAAATAAAGAATGGATATTTATAAAAGAAGACCTGATAGAAGCCATAGGATAGAGAATACTGCTCTTAAAAAACAACATGTCAATTGCTAAAAATTAACCGGTGTAGCCTGTCTTGCTACTAGTTTCCAATCGTTATCTTTTTTTACCCAGATGTTAGTAAATCGTCTTTTAAGCTGCTTGGCTGATTTTTCGCCATCTGCCTTTTGAGACTCAGTTTCAGCCCCCATCACAACAGCAATATCACCATTAAATGTAATCCGTTCAATATTTCTGCCCACCTTCGAAAATACATGCCCACCTTTGAGAATATTGAGAATTTGCTTTCTGGTCGATATTTTTCCATTCGCATTATTTACAACATATTCTTCCGTCCAGATATTTTTGAGTGCAGCAGTATCATTTTTATCTAAAAATGCTGTCCAGGTTTTTCCAGCTCACGAATTCTTAGATCATCATCTGATGCATGTTGCTGAGCCTGCGCGAAATTTATGGTACTGATAAACAATATGGTTAGTAAAAACGGAAGGACGTTTTTTTTCATAATTACTCAAATCTAAAAATATAATTATCCGATTTTTATGATCTGGATCATATTAACTTCCAGAGCCGATTAATCCGGGCAGTATTTCATTTTTCAAACTAACTTTCCATTCAGGACAGGTAATCAATCTTAATATTAACCTGTGTCTTATACTGAAAAATCTTTAAGTTATTCCACCACCCATTCATGAATTCCAGAAGAGTTATCTTTAGGAAGACGGGCTTCCAGTCTCAATGCTTTAGTTTTTACAGGTTTAAACCGAAGCACATTAAACTTATCCTTTTCAATAAGGTATTCAGTAACGGCTTCAACAGGAATCCACTTTCCTTCACTTAAATAAAGAAGCTGATAACGCTCAGGAACCCGGCATCCGCCCCATGGGCTATCATCAAACCAATAAACCTTTGAGACAGAAACTTCATATTCCCGGTCAAAATCGTATTGCAGAAACTCATTTGATCCCTTTTTGGGCCACCAATGCAAATAAGGGTAGTTGGTATCTTTAGCATCTGCCGGTTCATATTGATCTTTTACAGCAGCCAGCAATTGTTTATTAGTTAATGAGCCTGACACTATACTCCTGGAGGCAATAGTTGCAGCAGGTCTGGGTCTTGAAACAGACTCTTCATAGGGTACCCAAACGGTCATCTCACTAGCTCCCCTGTTTGCCCAGGCATAGTAAGGTATTGCAGTAACTTTCTGATCAACTTTAATCAGCTCGTTACTATTGAGCTTTCTGTGCGTACCTGAGCCTTGTACAGTTAATACTTCTATTCCATTCAGCAAATCGGGATTAAAGTGTGAAGCTGCAACTGCATTTTTAGCTATAATAATATCCTGAACTACACTGTCTTTATTATCCGGACCTTCCAGACAATAAACAACCGGGCCCCGCTGAAAAGCAAAGCGGCCTTTATCATCCTTTACTTTTTCATTTGCAAAAACTTTTCTGGTTTCCATAGGAACAGAAAACACCAACTGATCACCTTTCTTCCAGGTACGGTTAATAACTGCATAACCTTTAACTACCGTATATTTAAATGGCTTACCATTTAAAGTAAGTATAACCTTTGAAGGCTTTGTCTCCATAAAACTGTACAATGTACCTGGAACAGGCTCATTATGCGCCCATCCGGGAATACGGATATGCAAAGTGAACGCTGCGTTTTTTTCCGGATCTACTTTTATCCCGACTTTTCCATCCCATGGATAAGCGGTAACCTGTGCAATTTTCACTTGAGCAACAGGAAGTTTAATCTCACTCGTATTCCCCATAAAGAGGTTTACATATAAGTTATTTTCATTTTGGGCGTACACATAACCTGGTACGGAAGGCAGAAACCTGGTCATATTAGAAATGCAGCAAGCACATCTGAACCACCCACTACGCTCATGCTGATGCATAGAGGATAAAGGGTTAGGATAAAAGAAACGATCTCCTGAAAGAGAAACTCCCGATAGTAAACCATTATATAAGGTGCGTTCCAAAACATCTATATATTTCGAATCTCCGTGTAATTGAAACATACGGCTGTTCCAGTAAATATTGGCAATTGCTGCACAGGTCTCTGCATAAGCTGACATATTGGGTAAATGATAAGCCTCACCAAATGCCTCGCCCTCACCCACTGCGCCAATTCCTCCGGTGATGTAAAGTTTTTTATTCACTACATCTTCCCAGATATCATCAATGGCTTTCAAGTACCTTTTATCCCCTGTAATTGCGGCGACGTCAGCCATACCAGTATACATATAGGCGGCCCTTACGGCATGTCCAACTGCTTCGTGCTGGTCAATGACCTTTGCCTGAGCCTGGTTATAAGCATTGCCTTTAGGCCCACGTACATCCAGAAAAAATTTGGCCAGGTTAAGGTACTGCTCATTCCCAGTGATCCTGTATAATTTAACCAGCCCGATTTCTACGACCTGATGCCCCGGATACCGTTCTGTTTTACCGTAACCAAAATCTCTGACCAGCAGGTCTGCATTCTTCAAGGCTATATTTAATAAAGTTTTCTTTCCTGTAGCCTGATAATGGGCAGCAGCAGATTCAAATAAATGCCCGGAGTTATATAATTCATGACTAAGTTCTTCTTCTTTCTCCCAGCGTTTGCTGCCAATCCATTTATTAGGTTCAGCTGCATTGACCGTACGAAAAGTATAGAGATAACCATCTTTTTCCTGAGCAGCACCGATAATACTGATCAGTGTATCCACATATTTCTCCATAACCGGATCGGCCTTCATTTGTATCGCATAAGATGCACCTTCTATCACTTTATAGATATCCGTATCATCAAATGGAAAGACAGTTAATTTGTCTCCGGGAATAGTTTTGGAGGCTCTTAAAAAATTAGCTATTCTTCCATCCATTTTACATTGCTGCAAGGTATGTGGAATAGTAACTTTGGCATTAATTTCCATTTTTGGGGCCCAGAACTGATCATTTACATGAACGTGAGTGAATGCCACGGGCTGAATCGGATAATCTTTTTTCTGCGCATAAACAGCGCCAGAGAAAAGGCATAATAGCGTTAGGATATTGTTTAATTTCATCATTTTACAACTACAAGCGGCCATTCATTCAGCCAGTTCAATTTTTCAATTCTGAGTTTTGGCACTCCTTTATCTTTCGCATCATAGCCATGAAAGATGAGATAATCTATCCCATCAAAAGTGCAGACTGCGTTATGGCCAACCCCATACCAGCCAGCGTCTCCTTCCAGTACCAATGTCCCTCCCCCTTTAGTCATTGCGATACCATTCTGATCCAGATAAGGGCCTTTAATTGACCTGGAACGTCCAACAATCATTTTATAAGTGCTTTTTTCACCTTTGCAGCAATAGTCTATGGAAGCAAATAAATAATAATACCCGCTTTTTTTGAAAAGGAAAGGTGCCTCAATAGCATTGCCGCCAGCATCAACAGGGTTTCCTTCTACAGTAGGAGGATTCGGTGCTCCAGGAACTTTTTTTCTGCTGGCAATGGTAGGCAGCTCATCAGTTTGCGCTGAAATATGCAGCAGGTCTTTACTGAGCTGGGCTAGTTTAATCCCGTCCCAAAATGAGCCAAATACCATCCATGGAATTCCCTTCTCATCACTGATTACATTAGGGTCAATTGCATTCCAATTTGTTTTCCCCGGAAAAGACTGAATTACTTTCCCATGGTCTGTCCACTTAAAATCAGGAGAATCCGGGTCAAGTGTCGCATTAGTTGCCACTCCTATAGCCGACGTGTTTTTACCAAAAGCAGATACAGAGTAATACAGATAATACTTTCCTTTGTCAAAGTAAATATCCGGTGCCCAGATATGGCCTTTAAAGTCCGGTATAGCTTTAACTGCCCACTCAGGTGCTTTACTAAAAACAGGTTGTTCTTTTTTCCAGCTTTTCATATCAGCTGAACTCCAGACATGAATGCCCCAGCCAGTACTGAACAGATAATAGCGGTTATTCTGCCTGATCATTACAGGGTCGTGAACGGATATAGCTGTTTGATATTCCTGAGCATTTAAGCGGAATACCACTGAAAAAAATAAGATTAAAATCAAATACTTTTTCATTCCGGCTTATTGAAAAGGAACCCTTAAAATATTAAACGAGTAAGGTTGCAGATCCAATTTGGCCTGGTTATTCTTAATCGTTATTTCTTTTTCTTTTGGGCTCACATTTACAGCATTGGCGAAAGTATTTACAGCGCTTAAGTTTTCATTCTGCAACTGGATAAGTTTCCCGCCGGAAGCCGTTTTTTTACTTCCATTGATTACAATATTTCTCGATTTTGCCGATGAAGAAGCATTAATTACCTTAATAACTACCTCATTTGTTTTTTGATCTAATACGGCAGAAGCATAAATCCCATCCTCACCTGCTATTACTTTCTGGTCACTCAGAATATCGATGACATCCGTTCCCTTGTTTAAGGAATATAACTTTTGTACATAGTAATTTGGGGTACCATATATAGCCAGATTATCCACCCAAATCATATCAGGAGTCCATTGCCAGCCATCGGCATGGGCAAATAAAGGCGCGTAAGAAGCCATGTGTACCACTGCTGCGTTTCTTTCCAAACCGGTCATAAAAGCGGCTTCGGCAATAGCACATTCCCAGTTGTTTTTGTTGGTTGGTTTAGCAATTCCATCACTTTGCGCAGCATACTCACCGGCAAATACTTTTGATCCATTTCTATCGTAATTGTCATACCGCTTTGCATTCGCTAAAAACCATTGTGGGGAGCGGTAATAATGTTCATCAATGATGTCTGCTTTCATTTTTCTTAAGGAAGTATTGAGCAGATCGAAACGTGCTCCGTCGGGATCAGTTCCAGAACTATTGATCAGCTTAATTTCCGGGTATTTACTTTTAACGGCTTTAGTGAACAAGTCTAAGCGCTCTAAATACTGTGGGCCCCAGTTTTCATTACCAATGCCGAGCATTTTTAAGTGAAAAGGTGCTGGATGCCCCATTTCTGCCCTCACTTTGCCCCATGGAGTATTCACATCTCCGTTAGCAAATTCAATCAGGTCTAATGCATCCTGAATATAAGGGTCAAGTTCATCTAATGGTACCAGTTCGGCTGTATTAAACTGGCACGACATTCCACAGTTCAGAATAGGAAGGGGCTCTGCACCAATATCTTCAGAAAGCTGGAAATATTCATAAAACCCAAGTCCGAAGGTCTGGTAATAATCAGGCGCAGGCCGATGTGAAAATTCCGAATTCCAGCGGTTGACAATCAGCTTCCTGTTTTCAACAGGGCCTATTGTTTTTTTCCACTGATAGCGGGTGGACAGATCATGTCCTTCGACTATGCATCCGCCGGGAAAACGGATAAAACCAGGTTTCATATCTGCCAGGATTTGCACCATATCTCCACGCAAACCACCTTTTCTGTTCTTCCAGGTATCACCAGGAAATAAGGAGATCTGATCCAGGTCTATCTGGCCAGCCCCTTCAAACCAAAGGTTGAATTTTGCTTTATTGACGGTCTGGTTTGCAGTAAAGGTCACGGATTGTTTTTTCCATTGACTATCACTTGTTTCTGGAACAAGAACAGCGCTTCCCAGTACTTTCCCTGTACTGTCAATCAGTTCAGCATGTAGTTTTACTGCTGGAGAAGATTGCCTGTAAAAGACCGAAAAATCATAAGAAAGCCCTTTTTTAACCCCTATTCCTTTGAATCCTTCATTCGTAATATTTAGATCAGCCTTAGCTGTTCCTCTGGAAATAACCCTGAGATAACGTGGATTATCAGCCTCTTTTTCACCTTTATTCAACACCAGCAGGTCACCTTCCTGAATTTTACTTCCCTGAATAGTCCAGCCCATTAATGGTTTGTAAAATTCAAAAGAACGGTTTTTGATTAACTCTGCATAAATACCCCCGTCTGCGCCCATATTGATATCTTCAAAAAACACACCCCACATTTCGGGATGTACTTTAGCAGTGATCTTATCTGGGTTAACAGCAATCGTTGTATTTTTCTGTGCCATCACATTCAGTAAGCTGAACATGGCAATTGCGGTAAAAAAGTATTTTTTCAGCATCTTATTTTTCTCCTTTTAATCCTTCTGTAGTCATTTGTATCCGTTTTATTGTACCATCACCATTGTAATAAAGACGGTCTATACAAACCGACCTTCTATAGCTTCCTCCTGCTGAAGGGATAGTCCCATTGTGATAAATAAAATAGGATTTCCCTTTAAAATCAATGATGGACTGGTGATTGGTGTTAGAATTTCCCGCCACTTCATTTAAAATCCCCTTGAAAACCCACGGGCCGGTTATTTTCCTGCTCATGGCATAAGCAATCTTTTCGGGAAACTGATAAGCGTAAGATAAGTAATACCAGCCTTTATGTTTGTGAATCCATGGTGCCTCAGTAAAATTGGGGAGGTCTACTTTATGGATAGGTCCCTCCTGCTCAGTCATATTTGCCTTCAGTTTGATATAATAACATTTTGTATTTCCCCAAAACAAATAGGCTTGTCCGTCTTCATCAATAAATACAGTTGGATCAATATCATCCCAGCTTATCTTTGTATCAGTAGTCATATCATTTGTAATCAAGGCTGATCCGCGGGCATCTTTAAATGGACCAAGCGGATTATCGGCTACAGCTACACCAATTGCTTTTCCTTTAACAGTACCATGTTCCACAGCTGCATACCAGTAGAATTTGCCATTTCTCTCTACCACCTGTGATGCCCAGGCATCCCCACTGGCCCAGGCAAAATCTCTGGCCTTCAGCGGAACAGGATGTGAAGTCCAATCTTTCATGTTTGTTGAAGAATAAACCAGCCATTCATTCATTACATAACGTTCCTGCCCGGCCGGGGCTTCATCATGACCAGCGTAGAGATAAACTTTTTGCTGATAAACCATAGCAGCAGGATCAGCGGTATACCGATCAGTGATAATCGGATTCCCCTGAACTACTGACTTTGTTTGTGCAGGGCTTACCAAAGTATTTGTCAGGGTCAGCGTCATCGCGATACCAACACAGTAAAATATTTGTCTTATTTTTTTCATCAGCTTGTTATTCTAATTCCAGTACGACAATGGAGAATGGTGGAACTTTTACTATTAATTTACCAGCTTTCAGATTTGCACCTTTAAATTCAGCTGGTTTTACAAAATCTGGTCTTTCAAAAGTATTATGATCGTCTGCTTTGGCTGAAGTTAAAATTCTGCCGCGGACAGATTTATACTGTGCACCACTCAAAATAATCGCTATGGTTTCACTTTTATTTTTGTCGATGTTGACTGCCGAGATATGTGTCAAGCCCTTCGCATCTTTAGAAGCAGATACCGATACAGCTGGTAGCTTTTCATTGCCGACTATATAATCATCGCTTTTCACTACGACAGGAAGTAAAGTCGCATCCTGATGAACTTTATACATTTCCATCACGTGGTAAGTTGGAGAGAGGAGCATTTTTTCTTTATTGGTCAAAATAACAGCCTGAAGTACATTGACGCATTGTGCAAGATTCGCAATCTTAACCCGGTCATTGTGGTTGTTAAAAATATTAAGGGTAGTCCCTGCAATCATCGCATCGCGCATCGTATTCTGCTGATATAAAAATCCGGGATTTGTGCCGGTTTCTACGTCAAACCATCCACCCCATTCATCTACTACCAAAGCTATTTTTTTCTTCGGATCATACTTATCCATAATAGCAGCATGTTTGGTAATAAGTTCGTCCATACGCAATGCTGTTTTCATTGTTTCGAAATATTGCTGTTCCGTAAAACCAACAGCAGGACCTTTTTTATCCCAGCTTGGAAAAGAGTAATGGTGTAAAGCAATACCATCCATCATGTGCAGCGGAATCCCTTTCATTAAAGTTTCTGTCCAGTGGTAGTCGTCCACGTTAGCTCCGGATGCAATTTTAAAAAGGTTTCTACCCTCCATAAATGTAGCATATCTGCGGTATTCACCAACATAATATTCTGGGGTCATATTTCCTCCGCATCCCCATGCTTCATTTCCTACGCCCCAGAATTTCACATTCCATGGTTTTTCCTGGCCGTTTTTCACCCTGAGGTCGGACATTGGACTTTTGCCTTCAAAATTAACATACTGTACCCAATCTGAAAGCTCTTGTACTGAACCACTACCAGTATTTCCGGCCAGGTAAGGTTCTGTACCCAGTAGTTTACACATGTTCAGGAAGTCATGGGTACCAAAACTATTGTCTTCGGTCACCCCACCCCACATCGTATTTACAATGGACGGCCGCTGATCTTTCGGCCCTACTCCATCCTTCCAATGGTACCGGTCTGCAAAGCAACCGCCCGGCCATCTTAAGTTTGGAATATTCAGGTTTTTTAAGGCTGCAATAATATCATTTCTTACGCCTTCAGTATTGGGTATAGCAGAGTTTTCCCCTACATAAAATCCATCGTAAATACAGCGTCCCAAATGTTCTGCAAAGTGCCCGTAAATATGCTTACTAATCTGTCCTGAGGGTTTATCTGCGCTTAAAGTTACCGTAGTTTGTTGTGCGGTCAGCAACTGGCTATTGCCCAGTATAAACAGGGATAAGCCTAGTGCTTTAATTATATTTTTTTTGAATATCATAAGATTTATGGTTGGAATTTAATTTGCGGGATTACGTTTCAAATTAGGATTAACATTTAATTCTGAAAGTGGAATTGGCAAATATTCTTTGCCTGGAGTCCAGGTATTAAAATCTGCATCATGCGCTTTCAACTCTGCCAGTTTAGCGGGATCATACAACCAGCCCCACCTGATAATATCATTGATCCTGATCGATTCAATCGAAAATTCCAGCGCACGCTCATGTGCCAGCTGCGTTCTCATCTGCACTTGGTTCATACCAGGGCTGGTGGTACCCAGATCCGGCAGATTTGCTCTGTTTCTTACCTGCTGGATATAAGTATAAGCATCTGCGGTATTTCCCATCTCATTTAAGGCCTCCGCATACATGAGCAGTATGTCTGCATATCTGAGTATCCTGTTATTGATTCCTGAGTTTTCCTGATCGTCATTTCCTGGCCAGTTTAAGCCATCATGTGTATATTTTCTCGGATAGATTGCGGTTAAAGCAAAAGGCCATTTATTTCCATAAACTGTAATGGAATTATCAGCGGGTTCATAAGAAGCAATAGTGGCCAGTAACCTTGGATCATTTTTACCATCTTTAGTTTTTTCTATTTTGAATTCATTGTACATCCATCTGGTTGGCAGGAAATCTGAATAGCCATAACCATCCATTGCATAAGTTCTTCCTACAGAGCTCACCTGTTTCCAGTTGGCGTTGGGTTCACCTCCATAGTTCATCACCGTACCACCTACGGCATCTGGCTGACCAAATTGTACTTCAAACAATGATTCCACATTGTTTTCATTCACCTCTTTAAAATTATCTCTGTAATTAGCCATCAAAGCGTATTTTCCCTTCTGGACCCCATTGATCAGCTCATTAAATTCGGCAGCAGCTTCAACCCATTTCTTTTTATACAAATAGGCTTTACCGAGCATTCCTGTAGCCGCCCCTTTAGTCGCACGGCCAGTTTGCCCCGCATCAGGTCCGTTTAAGCCAGCATAAGTAACAGGAAGCACTTCTTTAGCAGCTTTGAAATCAGCAAAAATCTGTGCCCATAAAACTTCATCTGTTGCGGTAGGTGTGCGGTACTTTGATTTATCAACCGGTAATTCCAATGGAACAGGAATATCCCGATAGGTATTCGCCAGATTAAATAAAGCCAGGCCCCGCAGAAAATGCGCCTGCCCGATAATCCGCTTTTTCAATTCTTCATCCATAGCAATTGCCGGCACATTGATAATCACCTGGTTTGCCCGCCAGATCAATTGGTAATGTGTTGCCCAGATCCATTGAACAGGTCCCGAATTTGAAGGAATACTAAAATTCCCGACCTGTACCAGATCGCCCCAGGGGCTGTCTCCTGTAAAATCATCCCCTCTTACATCGGTAAGGGCTGGAAACATCCGCATATAAGTACCGTCCTGGATCAGGCTATTATAGATCGCATTCACACCTGTTTGTGCGTCATCTGCTGTTTTCCAGTAAAGATCTATGGTCTTGGCATTGGGATTTTGCAGATCGAGCTGTTTTTTACAACCTGTGGTTAACAGGCCTAAAAGTATATAGCATAATATTTTTTTCATCAGTATCTATTTGCTTGTTAATGGTAATGAAGCTATCCTATCTCTATTTTCTTAAATCTAAAACCTGGCTTGTAAACCCATCATCAGTGTTCTGGGTGTTGGAAAAGATCCTGGATCGTAGCCAGGCTCAAAGGGACGGGTCTGCGCAAAATCAGGATTGTATCCTTTATAATACTGGAAGGTGTATACGTTTTGCGCAGTTGCATAAACTCTGATAGATTGCAACCACTTCACTTTAAGCTTAGGGATCGTATAGCCAAGGGAAATCGTATTGATTCTCAGGTAATCCCCTTTTTGCAGCCAATCTTTCCGATCAGAATCTATTCCGTTCTGATTCGGATCATTTGCGGCCAGTCTTGGATATTCATTATTTGGATTTGCTGGTGTCCATCGGTTTAAAGCATCTTCATGATAATTGAGATAGTCAGTAGTATGCATCAGTGAACGATACAAAGATCCATTGATCAGGTTACCCGCAGCACCAGACAGGAATAATGTAAAATCAAAACCTTTATAGCCGGCAGTAAAATTCAATCCATAATATACTTTAGGTAAAGAGCTGCCCAGATCAGCACGGTCAAGGTCATTGATTACCCCATCAGGTTTACCATCAGGGCCACTGATATCCTTAAATTTCAAATCGCCAGGCGCAGTAAAGGCATTTTGAAATGCATGATTTTTAATCTCATCTGTGTTTTGGAAAACTCCTTCAACTACACGCCCGTAATGGCGGCCAATTTCATGCCCGACAGTATTGACAAATCCACCAATAATTCTGGAGGTTTCCCCGCTGCTTAATGCCAGTAAAGTGTTTTTAACCGTACTCAGATTACCTGAAACATTATAAGTGAAAGCTCCTTTATTGTTATGATAGCCAATATTAATTTCAATACCCGTATTTCTGATACTCGCTGCATTGGTTAACGGGGCGGTATCATTAGAACCCACAGATGCCGGAATGGGTTCACCAATCAGCGCATCGGTAGCTTTATTATTATAGTATTCAGCAGTCAGATCAATTGCCCCATCAAAAAAAGTGGCGTCAATTCCAATATTAGATGTCGTCTTTGTTTCCCAATGGATATTTGGATCAATCACATTTGTTTGCGCTCCACCAGTCACTTTGGTCCCATTGAAGTTGTAGACAATATTAGGGTTAAGCAGTGCCAGATATCTGAAATCACCAATATTAGCATTTCCCAACTGCCCGTACCCACCTCTTAATTTCAATTCTGTAATCCATTTTGGCAGGTGGATAAATGCTTCTTTACTGATTCTCCAGCCTGCTGATATACCAGGGAAATTTCCATACTTATACCCATAACCAAATCTGGATGAACCATCACGCCTGAAGTTCGCTGTCAGTAAATATTTGTCATCATAACTATAGTTTAGTCTTCCAAAGAGCCCAAAAAAAGAATAAGGAGTAAGACTTCCATCTACCGTTTTATTTGTTCCGTTTCCTAAAACAAGATAGTTGGGATCTAGTTGTTCGGCATGTCCGGACCTGACCAGAGCTGTATTTTTATTGTAACTCACTCCCAGAACAGCATTCAAAGTATGTTTATCAAATTTCTTATCATAAGTAAGTGTATTATCAACCAGGGCATTTGTATATATTCTTGAATTATCGTCCAGACGGTTTACGGTTTGCTTGAAGAAAAATCCAAGATCGAATGTTGGCTGAAATGCAAAATCACGTGCTACAGTTTTATCATAACCTGCGTTGACTTTATATTTCAGGCTGTGACCGTTTAGATTCAATAACTGCGCTTCTGCCCATGCCACACCAAAAATCCGATCAACTTCTGTAAAGTTTGTGAACATTGAATTCACAGCTGGCACGTTTAAAGAAATCGCTCTTTCCCTGTCAGATTGTGTACCTCCATAACCATTAGGCATTGTTGGATCATAAACCAATTGTGTTGGAATGGCAATGACCAGATCGTTGATCAGCGGAGGCCTGCCGCCCGTAAGTACATCTCCCCGAAAGGTCAATGAGTTTTCTTTGGAATGTGTGTAGCTTAGTGATTGCCCGAATTTGAAAATCCCTTTGGACTGGGTGGTATTGATCCGTCCGGTATAACGGTTATAATCCGGTCCATTCCCCACAAAAGTACCTCCTTGTTTAAAATAATCCAGAGATACATTAAATGTAGAGTTTTCACCACCGCCAGAGAAATTCAGGTTATGGTTCATCCGGTATCCGGTCTTTAATCCTTCCTTTTGCCAGTCGGTGTCAATATTCCCTATATACTTTGGATTGGTCGGATCGTTTGCGGGTGCACCGGTCTGCCCTCCATTTAACTGAGATTCATTATTCAATAACTGATATCCGGCACGATTGGCTACGGGTATTTTCTGCCAGATTTTATCTGCTCCAAAATAGGTATTGTATTCAATACTCAGCGGGCTGTTTTTCTTTCCTTGCCTGGTCGTAATAATTATCACCCCATTCGCCGCTGCTGCACCATAAATTGCTGCCGCAGTTCCGTCTTTTAAAACTTGCATGGATTCAATATCATTCGGGCTAAAATCACGAGGAGTATTGGCCAGCATAATTCCATCCACTACATAAAGTGGCTGCTGATTATTGAAGGAAGCCAGTCCTCTGATACGGATCGTAGGTGAAGCGCCCGGTTGTCCATCGTTTGTCACTGCAATTCCGGCGGTTCTTCCTTGTAATAATTGTCCTATATCACTTGCAGAGGTCTTTTTCAGTTCTTTAGTATTGACAATGGAAACAGAACCTGTCAAGTCTTTTTTTAGCTGGGTTCCATAACCCACTACCACCACCTCGCCTAATTCTTTTATGCTTGGCTTCAGTTGAATTGCAAGCTGGGGCCGCCCGTTTACAGGCACCTCCTGCGCAGTAAAACCGATAAGATTAACAACGAGCACGTCATTTGAAACTGCCTGTATCGCAAAATTACCATTGGCATCTGAAGCTGTTGCACCAGCTTTTCCTTTAATTCTGATCGTAGCGCCTGGTAAACCTGCACCGCTTTCATCAGCAATTTTCCCTTTAACAGGCGAAGTTTGTGCCATCACCACTGTAGATAAAAACAGTCCGATGAGCAGCAGGCCAAGCCGGCCATAGCGAAGACTATTACTAGGTATATAAATATTCATGAAATCATTATTTAATTGGTGATTGATTAGCTGTTGAAGGCGTTTTTTTTAACCAGATGGCCGTTCCACTTCCATTAAATCCAGTCATTACAATCGTAGATTCAACTTTATTCTCCCAGTCCCTTTCCCGCGATACATGCAGTTTATCGATAAAAGTACCGCCGCCCCATCTTAATTCAAGCCACGGTGCTGTGTAAGACCAGGTATTATTTGCATCGCCATTAATTCTTCCATCAGCAGATAAAATAGTCATTGCTGCCTCTGCATATTGTGGATCAGCTTGTTCAGCTTCATAACCCGGTACCTTTACATAGCCCAAAACAAGCTGTTCATAATTACCGGCGATCTGTGCTTTAGTGACTTCATTTTGAGGTACATTAGCATAACGCTCAGGAGAGACCAGAGGCCATCCTTCAGGTGTCCAGAACAGTTTTCGCACATGCAGAACCATGAATGCCCGGTCTACCCCCGGCCTGCCCTGAGTAGCGATATAGAATTGCCCGTTATCCTGAAATACTGAAGGATGTGAAACTCCCGCCCAGCCGCCATGCTTCATAAAGCGATAAGGAGCGAGTAACATGGGGCCGCGATCTTCCTGCAAATCGGCACTACGACCATTCCAGTCCAAAAAAGGTCCGGCTGGATTTGCTGAACGAAATACTCTCACATTATATTTTGTTGAAAGCCAGTCATAGGCTACAAAAAGATAGTACATTTTTGTACTCGGATTATAAACGACTTCAGGACCTTCCAGATTACCGTTATAAGTATTTCCTGTTTTACCTCTTCTTACGATACGCACGCCAGGATCATTTGCAGTATTTGACAGCCCTGTAGCGGGATTTAGTTTTAACTCAAATAACCCGTCCCAGGCAGAGCCATAAATCATATACTGCTCACCTGCGGGTGTCACTGCTACTGTTGGGTCAATTGCATTGGTACCAGGCCCGGCAGTCACTGAACTCACAGCAATCCCCTTTTCTGTCCACGGCCCTTCCGGAGATGAAGCAGTGGCCAAACCAATACAGCTTACCCTGAATCCCGTTGATGCCAGTGAATAATACAATCTGTATTCCTGACCAGCTTTTAAAATATAAGGTGCCCAAAGACCACTGTTGGATTTAGCTCCATTTTTTTTAATGTAAGCATCTCCCATAGCAGGTATTCCATTAAATACCCAACCCACAAACTTCCAGTTGACGAGGTCTTTTGATTTTCTGATTTGTATACCCGGCCGGACAGCAATTCCATAGCCCACATCTGTACTGTAACAGTAAAACCAATCTCCATCTTTAAAAATAGACGGATCATGCACATTGTATGGCCCCCACATCGAACTGTACTGGGCAGAAAAAAGCTCAGGATAAGTATCTTTAAGCTGATTAATATCAAAATCTGCTGCCTGATTTGCGGTCACTTCCTGCCCCAGCTGATCAAAGGGATTTCCTTTTTTACAGGATGCGCATAAAACAATCAACATTGCAAACCAGCAATACCTCCTGCAATTATTGAGTCCGTGATTTTTCATAATTATTTATTAATATTTGGTTGCAGAATATTGAATGACCGGCCGGTGAGTTGCTGTTTTTGGATAAGCGCATCATGAAGACAAAAAGTCTTGTAAAATCCAAAAACGGAAGGGTTGCTAAAACAGGTTTAGTCCTTTTAGAATTGCTCATAACAGATTAATTATTTGCATACATCGAGATTAATCACACTCCTTTCCAGATCTGGTGATTTCATCTATTCTTGCAAAATTTATATTTGGCCTAATCAATTTGATTGATTAATAATCGAATGTATAAAATAATTATTAATCGTCAAATAGACGTTTATAAAATAAATGTTAATACTACGTTTATAATTATTTAAAAAGGCATATAAACCCACAAAAAAGATATGTAAATACCTTTTTTGTGGTTATGAAAAAAAAATAAAAATTAGCAGTATAAATTAAATAAGATTTGTAAAGACTAAAATTAAAATCAATTATAGCCTGAAAAATCAGGAGCAGGTGCTCATTTTCCCATATTAAAATACTTGGGAGAGAGGTTATTTCAGTGCCAAAAATTTATATACTGTAATGGTTTGATATACTTTTCCAGGTCTCAATACGGTAGCAGGAAAGGAAGGCTGGTTGGGTGCGTCAGGATAATGCTGCGTCTCCAGACAAAAAGCAGAACGGTGACCATAGCTCACTTTACCTTTACCATCCTGATCTTTACCTGTCAGAAAATTACCACTATAAAACTGAATCCCTGGTTCCGTTGTAAGAACTTCCATTTCAATGCCAGTTTTCGGACTCATCACTGTTGCAACTTTACGTAAACCAGCTCCTGGTCTTAATACAAAATTATGATCATATCCTTTTCCGTATTCCAGCTGTTCATTTTTATCATTAATTCGTTCGCCAATAAGGGTAGGTTTTGTAAAATCAAATGGTGTACCGCTTACTTTCTCAATTTTGCCGGTTGGAATTAAAGTTTTGTCAACCGGGGTATAGGCATCGGCTTCAATCGTTAATAAATGGTCAGTGATCGTCTTATTTCCAGCTCCATTCAAATTAAAATAAGCATGATTGGTTAGATTAACTATAGTCGACTTATCTGTTACTGCGCTATAGCTGATCATAAGCGCATTGTCATCGGTTAACTTATAACTCACTTTCACCTTTAAATTGCCTGGATACCCGCCCTCGTTATCTTTAGAAAAATAACTAAGCTCTAAAGTTTGTCCATCTGATTTTTTAGCCGTCCAAACCTTTGAATAAAATCCGTCAGCGCCACCGTGCAATGTATTAACTCCATCATTTAATTGTAATTGATAAGATTTTCCGTCAAGAATAAATTTACCTTTTGCAATACGGTTACCGTATCTGCCAATGATTGCACCAAAATAAGGTTCTCCTTTTTTCTGGTAGGATTTCAAACTATCATAGCCTAATATCACATCAGTCAATTTCTGATTTCTGTCCGGGACCACTAATGAAACCAGCCGGCCACCATAATTTGTGATTGCTGCTTCTGCTCCGTTCTTATTCTTCAGCGTATACAATGTGATAGCTTTGCCAGCTATATTTCCTTCGAAACCACCTGCCGCTGGAATTGTATAGTTTGAGCTGGAAGCCGAGTCTGTATTTACAGATTTGGAGTTTGGGCTGGAATTGTTTTCACAACTGGTTAGGATGAGTAATAAAATAATGCTCAGATAAATTAAATTACAGTTCTTGTTCATATTAAATTTTTAAGATTCAGGAATACTAATGTATAAAAAGAATATTAAACGTCAAACTAACGATTAATATCAGTATTATAATAACTTTGCATTCAAATCAAGACATCATTTTTTTTATTAATTTAACACAATGACAAAGTATACAAACCAGGACCGGTTCTTAATAGCTGTTGATTGCATTATATTTGGATTTGATGGAGAACACCTAAAATTACTCCTGATTAAAAGAGGTTTTGAACCTGAAAAAGATAAATGGAGTTTAATGGGTGGTTTTGTCGGTCCGCAGGAAAGTCTGGATAACGCCGCCAATAGAGTACTTACCCAGTTAACTGGTTTGGAAGGGGTTTATTTGGAACAGATTCAAGCTTATGGCGATCCTTTGAGGGACCCTATTGAACGTACATTTTCTGTTACCTACTTTGCACTAATAGATATCAATAAGTATAAAATGCAGATTACGGATCAATATCATGCCGAATGGTTTTTGTTAAAGGATGCACCAAAACTAATCTTTGACCATGGCGCAATGGTAGAAAATGCGAAGAAAAAGATCAGGTACAAAGCAGCGCTTCATCCTATACTTTTTGAACTCCTGCCAAAAAAATTCACCATACCCCAATTGCAGAATTTATATGAGGATGTATACAATACCAGTATTGATAATAGAAATTTCATTAGAAAATTAACCTCTACAGGTTTACTGATTAAACTTCCTGAAAAAGATAAATCAGCGTCAAAAAAAGGTGCCTTTTATTTTAAACTTGACAAGAAAAAATACGTCGCAAACTTCCAGGCATTTTTAAACTTCATCCCTAATCCGGATAAATTAATCTCCGGATAAAGTGCTCAGCATTTTAACAAAAGAAGAATTTAATATTCATTTACAGAAAGCCTCCAGGCAAAAAACTAAGGGGTGCCTTCCAGATTGGCATCCTCCCCTTGTACTGCAATTACCTCAGGTTACCTGACACCCCATTTTTTTATCGATACTTTTCGCTTCTTGCCTCGTGCTTGTTCTTGGTTAGGTTTGGTAAGAAAGCAGCGAGGCTTTCAACTCAGCCCATGCTCATGTTTAAACCCCAAATTAAACGTCAAATGAACGATTATTATTTATTTTGAAATCTCATAATCAATCCAAAAGCATCTGATAAGCCTGTAAAGAATGAAATATGAAAGAAATTTCATATTAATTTTCATTTCTCAAAAAAATAAACGTTAATTAGACGTTTATTATAATTACCATGAATCTAACCAAATATGTCATCGGTATAGATTACGGATCGGATTCTGTTCGCTCTGTAATTGTAAATACCGAAAATGGAGCAGAGCTCTCTTCCTCAGTTTATTATTATAAAAGGTGGCAAAAAAAACTTTACTGTGATCCTGCATTAAATCAGTTCAGACAGCATCCTCTTGACTACATTGAGGGGCTAGAGTATACCATTAAAGATTGTATCGCAAAAGCCGGCGGTGCGGCAGTAGCTGCTGCGATCAAGGGGATAGCTGTAGATACCACTGGTTCTACTCCTGTGGCAGTTGACATCACCGGAACCCCACTTGCCCTCACCCCTGGTTTCGAAGAAAATCCAAATGCCATGTTTGTATTATGGAAAGATCATACAGGAATCAAAGAGGCAGCACAAATCAACGATCACGCCACTAAATTCAACACAAACTATCTTAAATATGTAGGTGGAATTTACTCTTCGGAGTGGTTCTGGGCCAAACTTCTTCATGTACTGAAGCAAGATCCCGCAATTCGTAATGCCATTTTTTCATGGGTAGAGCATTGCGATTGGATTCCTTTTCTGTTAACGGGAGGAAATGATGTTAGAAAAATGAAAAGAAGCCGCTGTGCAGCAGGACATAAAGCGCTTTGGGCAGAAGAGTTTGACGGGCTTCCTCCAGAGGAATTTTTCAGCAAATTAGACCCGCTATTGTCAGGGTTCAGAGAAAAACTCTTTCAGGATACTTATACTTCGGATGAGCCTGCCGGCAGGTTAAGTGAAGAATGGGCAAGCCGGCTTGGACTATCAGCAGCTGTGGTAGTTGGCGTAGGCGCATTTGATGCACATATGGGGGCTGTTGGCGGGCAGATATCTCCTTACTACCTTTGTAAAATCATGGGCACCAGTACCTGCGACATCCTTGTAGCACCACTAGCTGAACTGGATGGGAAACTGGTCAAAGGCATTTGCGGACAGGTCAATGGCTCTGTTATTCCTGGAACAATGGGTCTGGAAGCCGGCCAGTCTGCCTTTGGTGATGTTTATGCCTGGTTTAAAAATCTAATTAGCTGGCCATTAGATCATCTCCTCACTCAATCAGCTTTAATTGATCAGGCAACTGCGTCTGCCTTAAAAGATGAACTGGAAGCTAAGATTATTTCCAGTCTAAGTGAACAGGCCGAACTATTAGGTGATAACGATTATGCTGAGCTGGCCATTGACTGGTTAAATGGAAGGCGGACTCCTGACGCAAACCAGGAATTAAAAGGTGCGATCTCCGGTTTAAGCCTGGGTACTGATGCACCAAGGTTTTTCCGTGCTTTAGCTGCTGCAACCTGTTTTGGCGCAAAAAGTATTGTTGACAGGTTCAAAGAACAAGGGGTTCCGGTAAAAGGAATAATCGGCATTGGAGGAGTGGCAAAAAAATCACCTTATGTCATGCAGATGATGGCTGACGTATTAGAAATGCCAATCAAAATTCATCGTTTTGAGCATACCTGTGCACTTGGAGCGGCCATGTTTGCTGCTGTAGCTGCTGGAATACATCCAGATATTGAAACTGCAATGGAAACTATGGGGACAGGTTTCGAAGCAGAATATCAGCCAGATCAGAAAAAGAAAAAGCTGTATAACCAGCATTATCAGGAATATCTGGCATTAGGCAGATATGTAGAGAAATACAGCAAAAAGGAAATCAAACCTTATGTATCATGACCGACTATAAAATAATACGCGAAACAGCCTATGAGGCTAATATGGAACTGCCAAGATTAGGCCTTGTGCTCTTTACTTTTGGAAACGTAAGCGCAGCAGACAGGGATAAAGGTGTATTTGCTATCAAACCAAGCGGAGTGCCATACAAAGACCTGACACCAGAAAAAATGGTCATTGTTGATTTTGACGGCAATGTTGTAGAAGGAACACTCAGGCCATCTTCTGATACTAAAACCCATGCTGTACTTTACAAACATTGGGACGGAATCAATGGTATAGTACATACCCATTCTACCTATGCTACTTCCTGGGCACAGGCACAAGCAGATATTCCGATTTTTGGTACTACGCATGCCGACCACCTTACGGTAGATATACCCTGTGCTCCTGCAATGAGTGACGAGATGATCAATGGAGATTACGAGTACGAAACTGGCTTTCAGATCATCAATCATTTTAATAAACTCGGTTATGATCATCATGAAGTTGAAATGATCCTGGTTGGAAATCATGCACCGTTTACCTGGGCTAAGACAGCTGAAAAAGCAGTTTTTAACAGTGCTGTACTGGAAACAGTGGCCCATATGGCCCTGCTAACGCAACAAATTAACAGGCAGTCCCCAAAATTAAAAGCCGCATTAATAAAAAAGCATTTTGAACGCAAACATGGTCCGGACAGCTATTACGGACAGTAAATAATAAAGACCACATAAAAAATATGATAAACTTAAAAGAATTAGAAGTCTGGTTCATCACAGGCAGCCAGCATTTGTATGGAGAAGAAACATTGAAGCAAGTGGCTGATCATGCACAGCAAGTAGCCGCATCACTGAATTCAGATCCGCAGATTCCCGTTAGCGTAGTTTACAAACCTATAGTAAAAACACCTGACGAAATATTTGAAACCCTGCAACAGGCTAACATCACAGCAAATTGTATCGGCGTGATTACCTGGATGCATACTTTTTCTCCCGCCAAAATGTGGATAAGAGGATTGAATATCCTTCAAAAACCATTACTACATCTGCACACCCAATTTAACCGTGATATTCCATGGAGCACTATTGATATGGATTTCATGAACCTTAACCAGAGTGCACATGGCGATCGTGAGTTTGGGTTTATGGTCACACGAATGCGTAAAGACAGAAAAGTAGTAGTAGGGCACTGGCAGGACCTGGAAGTATTGAAAGAAATCGATACCTGGACACGCGCTGCGGCTGGCTGGCATGATTGGCAAGGTGCTAAATTTGCGCGCTTTGGCGATAATATGCGTTATGTAGCGGTTACCGATGGCGATAAAGTAGAAGCAGAACTTAAATTTGGTTTTCAAGTCAATACTTATGGTATAGGCGACCTGGTCGCAGTGATTAACAATATTCCTGAGGAATCCATTCAGGAACTGCTGACGCTTTATGAAGCAACTTACCAGATGACCACTGACCTGCTCCGTGGCGGAGACAGGCATACTTCTGTTTATGAAGCCGCAAAAATAGAGCTTGGTCTTAAAAAGTTCCTTGAAGATGGTAATTTTAAAGGCTTCAGTGATACCTTCGAAGATTTACATGGCATGATTCAACTGCCAGGCATTGCTGCACAGCGATTAATGGCGGCAGGATACGGATTTGCCGGAGAAGGTGACTGGAAAACAGCAGCTTTGGTACGCGCCTGCAAAGTAATGGGAGCAGGATTACCTGGAGCCAATGCCTTTATGGAGGATTATACCTACCACTTCGATCCTGCAAACGCTATGGTACTGGGCTCACACATGCTGGAAGTCGATGCATCTCTGGCCAATGAAAAACCAAGACTGGAAGTCCATCCACTTGGTATTGGCGGTAAAGCTGATCCTGCCCGGCTGATCTTTAGCGTAGCAGGCGGAAACGCACTCAACGCTTCTATTATAGATATGGGCAATCGCTTCCGCTTACTTGTAAATGAAGTGGAGGCCGTGGAACCAAAGCACGAATTGCCAAAGTTACCTGTAGCAAAAGTTTTGTGGAAACCTCTTCCTGATATGAAAACAGCTTGTGCATCCTGGATCTATGCAGGAGGTGCACACCATACTGCTTACAGCCAGAATCTGACTACTGCGCACTTACTGGACTTTGCCAACATTGCGGGCATAGAATATATAAACATTGGGGCTGATACGAAAATTAACCAGTTCAGAAATGAGCTTCAATGGAATGAAATCTTTTATAAATAAACCAGCAACCTGTTCAAACTAACCAAATAGCCTGCTATGAACAATAACTTAGTAACTACAGATTATGTAGTTTTCATCATCTACTTTTTAGTCGTTTCTGGCTATGGGTATTACATTTACCGGAAGCGCGAAAAAAATGAGCATGACGCCAAAGCATTTTTTCTGGCTGAAGGAACACTGACCTGGTGGGCGATCGGTGCTTCTCTGATTGCCTCGAACATTTCTGCCGAACAATTTATTGGCATGAGTGGCGAAGGTTTCTTCCTCGGAATAGCTGTTGCGGCTTACGAATGGATTGCAGCCATCGCACTGATTATAGTTGCCGTCTGGTTCATTCCAGTCTACCTGAAGAACAAGATCTATACCATGCCCCAGTTTCTGAAGACCAGGTATAATGAGTCTGTTGCCCTGATCATGGCGGTCTTCTGGTTATTCTTATACGTATTCGTAAATCTGACTTCTATACTTTACCTGGGCGCAGTAGCCATCAACGGACTCACAGGTGGAGATTATCTGCATGTGATTATGATTGGGCTTGCCGTATTTGCACTAATCATTTCTTTGGGGGGTATGAAAGTAGTTGCCTATACTGATGTTATCCAGGTGGCTGTATTGATTTTTGGAGGATTGGTGACAACTTACATTGCCTTAACTGTTGTTGGTGAGAAATTCGGTGTTGGCCCTAATGCGATTGCTGGTTTTAATGTTTTGATGGATCAGGCTCCTGAGCATTTCAAAATGATTATCCCGAAACCTACTGCTGCATCGACACAAAATGAGATTAGTAAGTACTTAACTTTCCCCGGGTTAGCTTCTTATGTTGCGGGTATCTGGATCATTAACCTGAACTACTGGGGATGTAACCAGTATATTACCCAGCGTGCATTGGGCGCAGATATTAAAACGGCAAGAACGGGTATTCTTTTTGCCGGTATTTTGAAGCTGATGATGCCGCTAATCGTGATGTTGCCAGGTATCGCAGCCTATGTTTTGTATAAAAGCGGACATTTGCCTCAATTAATAGGCGGTAAAGACGGGGCTTATTCAGCAATACTTACTTTTTTACCTACCGGTCTTAAAGGGCTATCTGTTGCTGCACTTACCGCAGCTATTGTTGCTTCTCTTGCCGGGAAAGTAAATAGTATCTCTACGATATTCACGCTGGATATCTATGCAAAGTATTTTAAGAAAGGTACAGAAGAGAAGAATTTGGTTTTTGTGGGCAGAGCAACGGTATTCGTTGGAATGATTCTCGCTGTACTCTTTACCTGGAACGATCTTTTAGGTATAGGGGGCGCAGGTGGTTTTACATTTATCCAGAAATATACAGGCTTTATCAGCCCGGGTGTGTTTGCGATGTTTATCCTGGGCATGTTCTGGAAAAGAACAACCGGCAGTGCAGCTATTGTTGGTGTGCTGGCAGGATTTCTCTTATCTGTTTTCTTCAACGAAATGGCACCAAACCTTTTGGGCAATGACACATTGCTCTATACGGCATATCCAAATGGCAAAGGCAATTTTGAGATCCCCTTCCATATCTGTATGGGACTTTCCTTTTTCTTTACCATGGCCATTATGATTTTGATTAGCTTAACCGGGCCTAAAATAAATCCCAAAGCTTTCGAACTGGACAAATCCATGTTCAAAGTTGAGCCTCCTACCATGGCATTGATCGTAGTTACCCTACTGCTTATTGCTGCGTTGTACGTTAAATTCTGGTAATGTTTCATCTGATATTCAGGCATTGTATAAATTATACAATGCCTGAATATAGTTTTTATAAATGGGGGAATATTTTTAAAAGATTTAATTTATCCAGTTTCTCCTTTAGCAGATCCGGAGGAAATGGCTTAAGTACACAATCATCAATATACTTATAACCAGGATGACTTTCAATTGCCCCACCTATAGAAGCTGTTACGGCTATGATATGAACTAATGATTTTTTATCGTCCTGTAATTGTCTGATTTTCCTTGCGGCCTCAAATCCATCCATAACCGGCATATTTATATCCATTAAGATTACATCATAATCTGTTAGCAAAACGGCTTCTAAAGCTTCCTTTCCATTCCCAACAATTTTTGGGAAGATATTCCATTTATTCAACATTTTATTGATCACCATAATATTTACAGCATTATCCTCAGCAACCAAAACTCTTAGCGTAGTCAAATCTGAAAGATATTTCCCCTGGCTATCATCAGAGACTGAACTTGTATCATTCAGTACTTCAAAATTCAATTCAAAACTCAAAGTTGTGCCTTTCCCTTCAGTGCTGAGCAGTTCTAAATTGCTATCATGAAGATGCAGCAATTTATTAGCTATCGTCAATCCTAAACCTGTGCCGTAATGCTGCCGGTCTGTTGAGCTGTTCTTTTGCAGATAAGGATTAAAAATATCTTTTTGCTGTATGGAAGAAATACCTATACCTGTATCTTCAATTGTAAACAGGACCTTCAGCTGTCTTGTTGTCAGCGCCAACAACCAGATTCAAACCCTGATCAAAAAAAATAATGGTTGACCATATTAAAAAGCTGATACTTAATAAAAAGAATGTGCAATCGCTTTCCAGTATCCAAAAATAAACAAGAAGGCAAACCCTGCTACTAAAACTCCCAGAAATAGAACGGTACGCAAGACAAATTGCTCAGGAACTTCACGAAAAAGGAAAAGCAGTAAACATAAGCGCTGAAAGATAAAAGTAAGCAGTAATATAGTTAAAAGCCTGATCCTTGCTTTATTTAAAATTTTAGGTTCTGTAGCTAAAAGCCCACGATAATTACGAATCACCTGTTTAATCATAAAGAAAAATGTTAATATTTTTTCACCTAATTAGTACTGGTTATTAAAAAAAATAACAATTTGATGTGCAGAATAACATTTATTCTTATTTTATTATATTCCTAACTTACGATTTTTTAAAATAGATTGGTTTTAATAATATTTAGCGCCAGGATCTTTTGAAAGAATAAATTCCATGCTGAATTCTCTATAAGTATATTTATATATTTGGTTTATGGAGGGGGAAGAAAGCGCTGCACTCAGCATCATTGAATTTGAAGGACTCTTTCGTAAGAATCATAAATTCTTGTGTATGGTGGCTATGAACTACGTTCATGATCCATATATTGCTGAAGATGTAGTGCAGGATTTTTTCATCAGCTACTGGCAAAGACGCGATATTGTGCAACTCAATACCAGCTTTGAGGCCTATGCGCGCAGGGCAGTAAAATATAAAAGTATCGACTATCTTCGAAAAACTGCCATTACTGAAAAGCTCAATATAAAGCTGACGATAATCGAAGAACAAGCAGTGCTGCACCAACAGGAAGATCAGGAACTTCAGCACCAGCGTTATATAAAAATCATGGAGATGATTCAGTCACTGCCACAGGATCGCAGAAATATTTTTATACTCCATGCGATGGAAAAACTCAGCTATATGCAGATTGCTGAAAAACAAAACATTTCCATCAACACTGTAAAAACACAATTGCAGAGAGCTTATACCGCACTAAGAAGCAAAACTCTTGGTCTGCTGATGGGAATACTCTAGATTTTCAATATTTAAACAACTCATAGTCATACACTTGTTTATTATTGACATCTTTTTTCAGTTTAGTGTCACCCATTTCCTACTTTCTTACGACACTTTATTGATATGGATAATAAACTCACCCCATTTAATCCTGATTGGGATAAAATTCTGGAAAAACTGGAGAAAAATCAGGATGCCGGTCTGGAGCTTAGTGCTGAAGAAAAAAAATTGCTTAAAGAACTTCAGGAGATCAGAGCGGATGCTGCTGAAGCTTTAAAAATATACCAGGCATTCGATACCAATAGCAAGTGGGCTGAATTCAGGGAACAGGTAAAATCTGAAGCACCTTTAAAAAATCCTGTCCATGAAGTCCCTCGTCAGCCCATCAATTTATGGCTGAAGATTTCAGCAGTTGCAGCAGCAATATTTGTAATGACTGCCATTGGTCTGGTGTTTCAGAAAGGTAGTCAGCAGCAATCGGTAAATATTTTCCGCAATGACATTCCAGCGGGTAAAAACTCGGCAACACTAACCCTCGACAACGGTAAGAAAGTCCTGCTTTCGGAAGCCGGCAGTGGACAATTTGCAGCTGAAGCAGGAGTCGTTATCAGCAAGTCAGCAGACGGCCAGTTGATCTATAGTGAAAATGGCCGGCATATTGATGCTGCAAGTAAAATGCAGGTGCTATCTACCGTAAATGGGGAGAGCTACAGATTACAACTGCCCGATCACAGTGAAGTCTGGCTGAATGCCGCTTCTTCGATCCGGTTCCCGGCATCTTTTGCCGGTCTGAAAGACCGCAAGGTAGAACTGAAAGGAGAAGCTTATTTCGAAATTGCAAAAGACCGGAAACATCCTTTTATTGTAAAAACAGATCAGCAGGAAGTACAGGTTCTGGGAACGCATTTCAATATCAACAGTTATCAGGATAAACAGCAGACCAGCACTACCCTATTGGAAGGCAGTCTGCGGATTACCAATAAGCATAAAAAAGAACAGCTGATCAGGCCAGGGGAAACTTCGGTCGTAAACAACGGTACTGAGATCCTGATTTCCCCGGCTGATCTTAAGTCTGCAATGGCCTGGAAAAACGGGTACTTCCGGTTTAACGGAGAACAGATTGATGAAGTTATGCTGAAACTCAGCCGATGGTATGATATGGACATTGCCTATCAGGGAACTATATCCAAAGAAAAATTCAGCGGGAAAATCTCCCGGTATAAAAATATCAGCGAGGTGTTAAATATGCTAAGCTATTCTAATGCAGTCAGATTTAAAGTGGAAGGAAGGAGGGTGACCGTAATGCAATAAAAACTACCTGAACTTTTAACTGCCAGAAGAACCAATAAAATACCAGCCCGACGCCAATCGAACTGGTATATAAAATAAGCTGGCTATTAACAAAATTGTCAACTAAACGCTTAAGGCCACGATCTCAAAATACAAAGCCAAAAGCCAGAACCAACCTAAACAAATGTACAAAAATTGCACCCATCTGCTGTGCCTCCCGCGCACGCAGTATAAACTATGGAGAATCATGAAGCTAACCACTTTTCTCTTATTTGCATTGATCATGCAAGTCAGTGCAGGAACCTATGCACAGAAGATCACGTTGTCCGCAAAAAATGCAGAACTGTTCAGGATTTTTGATCGTATCAGCGACCAGAGCGGATATGATTTTATAGTTACCTATTCACTGCTGAAAGATGCACACAAAGTAAATATCAATGTGAAGGACGCTGAGCTGAAAGATGTTCTGGATGAAATTTTCAAAAATCAGCCGCTTGAATTCAGCATCGGCAACAAGACAGTACTGATCAGAAAAAAGGAACTTAGTTTCGTTGATAAACTGATCAGCCGGTATCAGGAGATTGAGGTGAAAGGGAAAATTCTTGATGAGCATAACCTTCCTCTTCCAGGAGCAACAGTAAAAGTTAAAGGGACAAAGAAACATACGCTTACGAATTCAAATGGTGAATTTAATCTAAGTAATGTTGATGATCAGGCTGTTGTGGTCATATCTTTTCTGGGCTATCAAAGTAAGGAAATTCCTGCTCAGGAAAATATGGGGATCATTAAGCTGACCGAACAAACGGGTCAGCTGGAAGAAGTTACTGTCTCTACCGGATACCAGACACTCCCAAAAGAGCGTGTTACAGGGGCATTCTCCACCATCCCGGTAAAAAAACTCGAACAGCAGCGCCTGAGCAGTCTGAATTCATTATTGGAAGGCAGAGTTGCAGGATATAACAACGGCCTGATCAGAGGAACGACCTCGATGAGAGGCGTCACTAATCCTTTATATGTCATTGATGGCTTTCCGGTAGAAAACACAAAATACGATACTAATGGTACAATTACAGAGAACCTGCCGGGATTAAATCTGGAAGATATTGAAAGTATTACTGTATTAAAGGATGCAGCAGCGGCTTCTATCTACGGGGCAAGAGCAGCAAACGGAGTCGTTGTTATTGTCACAAAAAAGCCTAAAAAAGGTAAAGTTCAAATCTCTGCCTCGAGTACACTGACAATTTCCTCAGATGCAATATACACCGGTAACCTGACCAGTTCGGCGGATATTATCGATATGGAAAAAGAATGGGAAATCAGAAATCCAAAATTAAAGGCTGCAAACTCTGGTGCTTACGCAGCTAATGTATTAACCAATGCAGGTTATCAGAGCCAGGGAATTAAAGCAATCCTGGCAAAATATGCAGGAACATTAACTCAGGCGCAGCTGGATGGGAAGTTAAATCAACTGGCATCAGCAGGCTATCAATACTATGACGATGTCAAAAAATACAGCAAGCGTAACCCATTTTATCAGCAATATAATGTGAGTGCCGGCACGGCCTCTGAAAGCAACTCTTTTTATTCTTCACTCACCTATCGCAACAATAAGTCTGAAAATAAATATACAAAAGACGAAACCCTCGGCTTAAATATAAACAATACGACAAAGATCAATAAATGGCTGATACTGGAACTCAGCAATTACTTATCTTATAATAATGCGGCACAGCAAAGTTATAATACTTCATCTCCGGGTTATACCTATCTGCCCTATGACAGGCTGACCAATGACGATGGAACTAACTTTACCTCTACTGCTGCTTCCCGTCTGAGTGGAAATACCATGTCGCTGATCAGTACCAATGGCCTTTACAACATGGACATTACGCCATTGGATGAGCAGGGCCGTAACCTTGGCAGGTTGAAAAGTTTTAGCAACAGGTCGTTCGTTAAATTAAATGCAAATATCACTAAATGGTTGTCTTACCGGTCTACTTTTCAATATGAGTTTGGTTCAGACCGCTTCAACAGGCTGTATGAAAAAAACTCTTATTACGTGAGAGACATGATCAACGGCTACGCTGGAAAGGTTGGACAGGGGCCGGTAACTTTTAACATGCCTTATGGAAACATCAATTACGATCAGAATAACTTTACTTCCGCTTCTAATTTCCGTCAGCAACTCAATATCGACAAAACATTTGGAGATAAACATAACCTGACTGCCATTGTGGGTACTGAAATAAAAAACACAAAGCTGGAATTTAAAGATCAGTCCCTGTATAACTACGACCCGAATGTATTGACGTTCGATCTGATCAATGCCAAAGCATTGGCCGCGATACAGGGCGCAATTCTGGGGGGAAAATATTTTTCGAATGGGGATATCGCTACTCAGCGTGAAAATGTAAACAGATTTGTGTCTGTATATGCGAATGCAGCTTATGCCTATGACAGTAAATACTTGGTAACGGGTAGTTTGCGCTGGGACCGTTCCAACTTATGGGGTACTAATTCTAAATATCAGAATAAACCCCTGTGGTCTGTTGGTGGTGGATGGAATATTTATAAAGAATCTTTCTTCAATGCCGGATGGGTAGATCTGCTGAAACTACGGATGTCGCATGGTATCGGTGGAAATATCGCTAAAGATGCAGCACCATACCTGACGGCTTATTACAATAGCAACAATAATGTAGGTGGTCAGTCTGGCGTGGTAGGTTCCCGCCCAAATCCCTTATTGTCATGGGAAAAAACGACGACCAACAACATCGGTACTGATTTTGCCCTGTTCAAAAACCGCATCAGCGGATCTGTTGACTACTACCATAAACAAGGTAAAGATCTGCTGGCAAGCACCATGGGTGTACCAACAGAAGGATTTGGCTATTCTACTTATGCGATCAATAATGGAGAAATGACAAACAAAGGAATTGAGATTTCTATCTCTGCAGATGTGATCCGGAGCAAAGAATTGACATGGAATACCAGTATTTTATATGCGCATAACAAAAATAAGGTGACTTATGTTAACATCGAAGCACCAGTTTACTATTTGCAACTGGATCAGCCACAGGCATATCCACAGATTGGGAACCCTTACAATGCTATTTATAGTTACCGTTGGGCAGGATTAAGTGCAGATGGCCTTCCACAGGTCTACAATGAGAAAGGGGAAAAAGTATTAAGTTCACCAACCACGTTAGAATCTATTGTTTACAGTGGCTCTACAGTTCCTGTTTATAGTGGTTCATGGAATAACCTGCTGGAATATAAAAACTTCTCTTTTTCATTTTTGCTGACATTTGAAGGTGGACATAAGATGAGAAATACATTTTTACCAGTGTTGGGAAGTTCCTATAATAGCGCCCTGGGGGGGTATGTAACTGAAATTACTGCGGTAAATAAAGAAATTACCAACAGATGGAAAACTCCTGGTGATGAGAACAGAACTGATATTCCCAGATTGGTATTTGCAGAAGATCCGGCCTATAACAGCCAAAGCGCTGATATCTATCAGAAATCAGATATCAATGTGATTGATGTGTCAAACATCCGCCTTAGAAACGTCTCCATTGCCTACCACTTACCGAAAGCGTTTATCAAAAAGGCAAACCTGGAGAATTTAAGGTTTCAGTTTAATGTAGAGAATGCATTCACGATAGCGAAAAGCAAAGACGCTAAATATTTACTGAATGGATATCGCCCGGCAAATTATGTATGGGGTGTTTATGTTAATTTTTAAAGCAAGAAGAGATGAAAAAGATATTATCAAATACACTGAAAATCTCAGCACTGATACTATTAGTTAGTTTGAGCAGTTGCAAGAAATTTCTGGATATTGTTCCCAAAGGAGTAAAAGTTCCAACTACGCTGGCCGACTATGAGGCAATGATTCGTGATGAATATGGAAACCAGCGTACAACCATTACACAGGCGGTACTTTTAATGAATGATAAGTTCGAAACTACAGCAAACCTCAACTATTATCCATTATACTCAGCAAATTATTTCTGGAATGAGAATGCGGACAGGATTGCACTGAATAACGGTGACGAGACAACCTATTATAATGCCTATACTGCAATATCGACAAGTAACCTCCTGATTGAGCATGTTCCTGCTGCAACAGAAAGTTCAGAAGCCGATAAAGCACAGCTGGTTGCCCAGGCAAAAGTTTTAAGAGCACTCAATTATTATGTACTGGCCAACTATTATGCTGATACCTACGAGGAAGCTAATGCTGCCAGTAAATTATCAGTGCCGCTGATCTTAAGTGCCGACATCAATGCGCCGCATACGCAGGTCAGCATTAAAGAATTGTATACCTTCATGCTGAAAGATATTGAGGAGGCAATTCCAAATCTTCACGCCATCAGTGCAACAGTTTTGCATCCAAATTTAGGTGCAGCCTATGCGCTCAAAGCTCGTTTATTGCTCACCATGAGCCGGTATGCAGAAGCATTGGCTGCAGCAAATGAGGCATTGAAGTATAACGATAAATTATATGACTGGACACAGTTTTACACGACTTATAAAACACAGATCGAACAACCGGATGTGTATACCAATGCCCAGTCACCAATGGGTTTTGATTTTGTAGAGAACTATTATTTCCGACATGGCACGAACTATAACGCAGCACGTGAAGCTGCATTGAGAACTGATCGCGCACCCAAATTTGAAACCGGTGATGCCAGGTTCGCTTCGCGCTGGAAGTTAAGAACTGTCGCTGCTGACACTTACTATACCAGCATCACCACTGGTTTTTATAATTATGGCGGCCTTACCACAACTGAGGTTTATCTGATTAAAGCTGAATGTCAGGCACGTCTGAATGATATTCCAGGAGCGATGGCCACATTGAATGCCGTTCGTGTGAAAAGGATCTTTGCACAAAACTATGTGCCGCTTACGGCATCGAATACGATAGCAGCAGTGAAACTGATCCAACGTACCAAAGCCAATGAGCTGATCAACAGCATTACCACTTTCGCTGATGCACGCCGTTTAAATAAAGACCCGAACTATGCGACTACCCTGACAAAAACGGAAAATGGACAGAATTATTCCCTGTCCCCATCTTCTCATTTGTGGACGATGCCTTTCCCTCAGGGCGCATTTAAAAACCCGGGCAACGGGACCATTAAACAAAATGTAGACAAATAAGTTATTGCCGAAAATCTGAGCCTTGAAGAAATGCTCGCTAAAATGAAATTATAAAGACCCCTAACATTTAACAACACAAAGATGAAAAATTTTAAAAAAGCATTCGCAATATTGCCCTTCGCAGCAGTAATGATCTGCTCTGGCGCACAAAGCTTTGCTCAAAATGGAAAATACCTTTTGAAGGGAAATATTCCCGTTGCATCTGGTAAGATTTACCTGGAGCATGAGCTGAATGGCAACCTGGTTAAGGTCGATTCTGCTCAGGTAGTTAATGGTGAATTCGTATTCAAAGGGTCGGTAAAATCCCCGGGCTTTTACAGTTTAAATACTAAAGGACTGAAATACCCTATTCAATTTATCCTGGAAAATTCGGCTATTACTGTAACGAAACCGGCAGACAGTCTTGCCAGCGCTGAAATCAAAGGATCTTCAGCTCAGGAGGTATACCAAAGTTTTTACAAAGGCCCATGGAAAGAAATTACCGCAATAGCAGGTGATATCTATAGCAGGCTCGATAAAGCGGAAAAAGCCGCCAAAGCTGCCGGAACTAAAGTAGATTCTTTAACACGTGCCGGATTTGACAAGGAATTTGCAGACCTGGATAAAAAAAATCAAATGGCAGTAAAGGCATATGTCAATCAGCATGCTTCCTCTGCCGGAACTGCAGCAATTATTTACGAACGTTTTATCAGCTACCCTAATTTTCCTGTCGCCAGGGAACTGTTTGCAGGTTTAACGAAAGAAGCCCAGCAATCTGCTATCGGTGAGTTGATCACCAAAGCACTGACAACAGATGCAAAAACGGCCAAAGGTAAGGCTGCTCCGGCAATCAGTATGACTAACAAGGATGGTAAGATCGTTCATTTGTCTGATTTTAAAGGCAAGTATGTGCTGATTGACTTCTGGGCAAGCTGGTGTGGTCCTTGCAGAAAAGAGAATCCTAACGTGGTTGCTGCTTACAAAAAATACCATGATAAAGGCTTTGAAATTCTGGGCATCTCTCTGGATTCAAAAAAAGATGCGTGGCTGAAAGCCATTGAAACTGATGGTTTAACCTGGACACAGGTGTCTGAATTAAAAGGATGGCAAAATTCCGCCGCCAAAGAATATGGCGTTAATGCGGTACCAGCCAGTTTTCTTATTGATCCCAATGGTAATGTTGTAGGAAAAGACTTGAGAGGAGAAGAATTAAACCAGACTTTAGCTCAATTGTTTAAATAAAAACTGTAATGCTTTAAGTAAGTATGGCCAGTTATTAAAAGAGCCTGCTCTACACTGCCCAAAAAAGTTAGAAACTATTTGGGGCAGTGTAGAGCAGGCTCTTTTGCTGATTGAGTTGTATTTTTACTGCCGGAAGCAGAGATCTTACCTATTTAAAAGAAGGTATTGCTGAGATAACAACGTTATTTATTTTTTGATTTCCATTTCCGGATAACTTAATTCCGTTGATTAAGCTTTTAGGGAAAAATATATCAGTCATCACTGTTAAACCATCATCCGCAAAAAGTTCTGCTGAAGCCACATCCAGTATCAGGCTGATTCTGGCATTTATTGAGGTAGCTATTCTTGGCGCACTGTGCTTCTTTGCGAACCCTTTTTCAAAGTCAGCAGCTCCAGAATGAGTTCTGTCAATATAGTATGTTTTTGTTTGATGATCATAACCAACCAGCAGCTTTTGTCCTTCTTTATTACTCAGCACAACCTGAATACTTTTAGTCGTATTAAAGGTAAAGTCCAGCTTTAACCTTCCATGGAGATCTTTAGCATAAGCAGACAGCTCAATTTCCTTATGGAGCGTTAAAGCTTGTTTTTTATAAACTGGTCTGAGCTGTGCATTCATTTCTTTTACCGGGACAGACCGCAAGTAAAAATCACCTGCTTTCTCCTCCAGAGACAGATCTCTGGCAATTGTTGTCGCACCTCTCCAGTTCTTTGTGGGTACCACATTTGCATATTGCCAGTTGTTCATCCAGCCAATAAAGATTTTTCGTTTCCCAGTATTTGACCAGGTTACGCCAGCATAGTTGTCTGTTCCATAATCTATCCATTTCTCTGCTTTGGAACCTGGTACAAACTTATTGCCGTCAAAATCACCTGTGAAATATTGTGTCGCTGACCCTCCATTTGGCCCTCCGGGATTGATACTGACTAAAAGTACCCAAACGGTTTTGCCATTATGTTCCAGTGGAAAAAGGTCCGGGCATTCCCATACTCCTCCATGTGCACCAAGATTTGCACCAAAATCACTTTCTCTTTTCCAGTCCTTTAAATTTGCTGAGGAATAGAAAGTTATCCTGTCTTTTGTAGCCAGGGTCATGATCCATTTTTTGCCGGCCTCATACCACATTACTTTTGGATCTCTGAAATCGCTTATCCCGGGATTTGGAAGCACAGGATTTCCTTTATATTTTGTCCAGGTTTTTCCTTCATCATTACTATATGCAATACTTTGATACTGGTGCAGTCCTGTTTTAGCCTCCTCTATCTTTTGATTGTGATGCGTAAATATGGCAATGAAAGCATTTTCTCCAAAACCTGCTGTATTGTGCTGATCAACAACGATACTACCAGAAAATATCATCCCTAAGCTATCCGGATAAAGTGCAATAGGTTTCTCCTCCCACTTCAAAAAATTGTGGGTGGTGGCGTGCCCCCAATGCATTGGCCCCCATGTGGTACCATCAGGATAATATTGAAAGAAAAGATGATAAGTCCCATTGTAATAAACCATTCCGTTTGGATCATTCATCCAATGGGCTTTTGGAGAGAAATGGAACTGCGGTCTGTATTCTTCTTGCTGAACAGATTGAGCTATAGATTGAGTTGAAATCGTAGCAAAGGATAAAAGTAGCAAGGGTAATATATGGCTGATTTTCATATGATAAAGATTGCTTAATGTAAATTAATTTAAATGTTCGGCGTAATACTTCTGAACATTGAGCTGACTACCAGCCATTATTTTGTTTGTATACACCGCCGCTAAAGTTAATCTGATTTAAAGGAATAGGAAAGTATTCATCTCTGCCGGCTGTAAATCTGGCATCACCAAGGTGTGCAACCCTAGATTTTTCAATATTGAAATAAGCATTCATCGTCTGGGAAGCCATTCCCCATCTCACCAAATCAAAGAAATGATAACCCTCTGTAGCAAATTCCAGTCTTCTTTCAAACCTCAGGGCCTGCCGTGCATATTCAGGTGTCCAGTTACAATTCACCCCTGGTTGGTAAAGCTGTATATTATAATTGGAAGTTGCATTTCCACTGGCATTTTTTAGCAGGGTTTTACTTGCATTAGCCCTGCTTCTAACCTGATTGATCAGTGGTACAGCTTCAAAAGGCCTGTTTAACTCGATGAGTGCTTCAGCTTTCCACAGTAATACATCTGCGTAACGGATAACCGCCCAGTTTTTAGAGCTGCCAATAAACGGCGGAACTTTTTGAAAAGATGGATCATCAGGCAGCACAGCTTCTTTCATACTGGCAAAGGCATCATAAATTGCAGGAGCACGTGCCCAGGAACGCTGAAAAACAAAAGCAGGCTTATATTTAAATGGTGCACCTGGTTTGGCTACCGTATGATCTAAACGCGGATCAAATGAGCTGGTTTGAAAATCCAAAGCTGCTGCTGCATCAGTATTATTATAGCTAGTAAACAACGGCAATCCATTGGGATCTGTTTTAAAAGCATTAATCAAATCATGACTCGGAATATTAAAACCACAACATCCGTATTCCTGGTTCATTGGATAGTTCAAAGCATGCCCATAATCTAACCTGCCTTTTGGTGTACCATCATCTTTTGAGTATTGAATAGCAAATACAGATTCCGGTTTATTGTCGCCTGCTGACAGAAAGTTGCTGGCATAATCAGTATTCAAGCTGAATTTACCAGAAGCAATTACCTCATCACACAGTGTATTCACTTCATTTAATTTAGCAGCATCAATTCCGCTCACGCTATTATTCTCTCCCTGTACATAAGCCTGATACAGCAGAACTTTCGCCAAATAGGCCTTTGCTGCATTTTTGCTTACTCTTCCCTGATCTCCCTGATCTACAGGCAGGTCTTTTGCCGCAGCTCTAAAATCATCAGCAATTTTGGTCCAGAGGGCATCATTGCTCAATGCTTTATTCGAGATGGTTGCATAGTCAGCTTTTTTTGTATTCTGGTCAATATAAGGCACGTATTTAAAAAGAATCTTTAGCAGGAAATAAAAATGTCCCCTTAAAAATCGCAGTTCTGCCTGGCGTTGTACTTTATTCGGATAAGCACTTTCGGCCACGGCATCCATTTTTATCAGGGCATCATTCGCTCTTCCAACGCCGATATACAACCTGAACCATAATTGGTCAAGAAGTGCATTATCCGGTCTGTTCAATGAAAAGGTTTCGAACAAATGGAACTCGGAAAGATCTCCGGGGCCATCACCACCTTTGTAAGTATCACCACCGCGTACACTTCCATAAGGCCACATACTAGAATAGGGTGAGGTATAATGGTCATTGCCAAGAGCGGAATAGGCCGCTATCACCATTTTATCAATATTTTCCGGAGTACTGAGATCATCTCCTGAAACCACGCCTTGCGCTGGTTCGTCCAGTGCTTTTTCACATGAAGAAAGGATCATGCAGGAAAAAACAAGTAGGTAGAATATTTTCTTCATCTTCTTTATAGCTAAGATTTTATAAGGTGATATTTAAGCCAATAGTTCCAACAATGGGTACTGGAAATCCGTAATTTGGAATTTCCGGGTCCGTTCCTGTAAATGACTTGCTTTTAATAGTGAATAAATTACTGCCCTGAATATATACCCTGAGATTCTGTATTTTCATATTCAATGCCTTTTTAAGGTTAAAACCAATCTGCAGATTTCTCAACTTCAGGTAGGAACCGTTTTCAATGAAGTAAGTTGAAGATCTGCCTTCATTGTTACGGTCTACCAGCGTTAAAGCAGGTATAGTAGAATTTGGATTAGCTGGCGTCCAGGCATCAAGCGTTCTGCTTCCCCAGTTGGTTCCGGTCCATAACGAAGAAAAATCAGTATAGGTCTTAAACTCGTTCATCACATCTACGTTTACTGCCTGAAGGAAAAAACTCATGTCAAAGTTTTTATAGGTAAGTGATACGTTTAAGCCGTAAGTGAATTTAGGACTGTTACTGCCAATAAAATCCCGGTCCAGATCATTAATTACGCCATCGCCATTCAGATCCTTGTATTTAATCCGACCCAACCCTTTTCCTGGCTGACTGGCATAGGCATCCACTTCTGCCTGAGAGGTAAACAACCCATCTGCGACATAACCAAAGTAAGAATTGATGGGCCTTCCAAGTACATTTTTATCTGTGCCATTTCCCTTATAGGAAGCTAAAACATCCTTAGGTAAATAAGTTACCTTATTTCTATAGAGAGAAAAATTACCAGTCAGATTGAAACCAAAGTCACTTCCAATTTTATCTTCATAGCTAATGATCGCATCAAGACCCTTATTTTGCATTGAAGCACCGTTGCTATAGCTGTTACCACCATCACCAAGTACAGCCAGGTAAGCTGGACTGATCAGGATATCTGATGTCTTTTTGATAAAATAATCAATTGATCCGGTAACCTTATTGTTCCAAAGTCCAAAGTCAACACCAAAATTAGACTCTTTCAATGATTCCCATTTCAGCTTGTCATTCCCTTGCTGGATTGAAGTAAAGCCCGAAGGAAGCTGACCAGTACCTGCCCCTTTAATATCATATGCCGTACCACCGTCAAAATCCCATGTTGGATCGGTACCATAAATAGCTGAATACAGGGAAAGCGTTGCATTGTTTGGAATTTCCTGATTTCCTGAACGGCCCCAGCCGTATCTAAGTTTCAGATCAGAGAACAGATCAAGATCCTTTATAAATTTCTCCTCACTCAATCTCCAGCCCAGCGAGAATGCAGGAAATATTCCATAACGGTTTTCTTTACCGAAACGTGAAGACCCATCTCTTCTTAAGGTAACAGACGCGATGTATCTATCGTTATAACTGTAATTGGCTTTTCCGAAATAAGATAATAATGTGTTTCCTGCACCACTCCCACCATTCAGCGTATTCGTTGTGCCTGCATTAAGATAGGCATAATCAATATTTTCCAATGCAAGGCCTTGTCTGCTTGCAGAGAATTCCTGGTTAATGTTTTTAATGTATTCCTGGCCAAGCAAGACTTCAAAATTATGTTTTTCACGGGTAACCTTATAATTTAAAGTATTCTGCCAGATCACATTACCCTGGTAGGCTTGAGAATTGCTCACCTGGTTAGCCGGATCAGATAAAAAGCCAGAAGTATAGGATTTTTTAAGTAACCTCTGGTAAGTACCATTATAATCTACTCCAAAATTGGTTCTGAAGTTTAAGCCTGGAATAAGCTGGTAATCTGCATATACATTTCCGAAAAGCCTGAAGAAATTAGCGCTATTCTGTGTATTGTCCTCAATTAGCCTTACAGGATTCTGTCTGTCGGTCATCCCTGCAGCAGGACCTCCCCAACCACCTGTTACCGTATGTACAGGAACAACAGGCTGTTGAACAAGCGAGGCGAAAAGAATATCGCTCGATGGAATAAGTGCATTTTTAATGTAGCTCACCGAAAAATTCTCACCAACTTTCAGTTTGTTATTTAAGTAATTATAATCAGAATTAAACCTGGCGGTATATTTCTGGCTTCTTGATTTCCTGACAATCCCTTTGTTATCATAATAACCAATTGAAAAAAGGCTGTTTCCCTTTTCTCCGCCATTGGAAACTGTGGCATCATAAGACTGAATGATTGAATTTTGAGAAATTTCATCAAACCAGTGCGTATCTGCAGACTTCATAGTTTTAGCAGCATCAATGTATTCTGGAAAAATTACGCTGTTTAATACCGGGTTGTTAAAATTATTATTCCAGTCATATTGATAGATCTGGTTGTTATTAGGATTGACCTTATCATTGACAGAGGCTTGCCAGTAAGCTCTTCCTCTTTCTTCTGCATTCAGGGTTTTTAATTTCGTCGCATAATTCTGGATGGAAGCAGATGCATTAAAATCTACCTTGGAATAGCCCTTCTTTGCCTTCTTTGTCGTAATAATAATGACTCCATTTGCAGCTCTTGAGCCATATATGGTGGCTGACGATGCATCTTTAAGTACTTGAATAGATTCTATATCGCTTTGATTGAGCTGCTCCATACCATTTTTGGTTGGAATGCCATCTATAACATATAAGGGATCGTTGTTACCTAAAGTACCAATTCCACGAATTCTGACAACTGCCTGCCCAGTTGGTGAACCATCTGTCGTAATCAGTACGCCAGGTACCCGGCCTTGAAGTGACTTCATTGCATTTCCAGATGGAATATCCTTAATTTTAGCAACATCAACAACATTTACTGCGCCGGTTATATCTTTCTTGCGTTCTTTTTGATAACCTGTTACCACAACCTCGTTGAGCTTGTTGATCGAAATACCTAATTTGATCTTTAAATTGGCAGATTCTGCATTTATCGGATAGGTTAATGGATCGGCACCGATATAAATAAACCGTAAAGACTGCCCTGCAGTTACTTCGATTCTAAATGCACCATTAGCATCGGTCCTTGTAATTTTCTGTGTACCGACTATAACAACAGTAACTGCTTCCAGGGGAACGGACTCGCTATCGGTAACGACTCCGCTGACAGATTTGGTCTGGCCCAATGCCAAGCCAATCGCCACCAGGACAAAAAGCCAGGTGAGGTAAAATTTTCTCATAAGATTTATAATTTGGTTAGTGATTGCTCGTTTGTTAAAATATCTCTGTAATAAAATTTTGGTAATCTTCTATTTTATATTTAGGGCACCCCCCTTTTTTTGTTGCTATAAAAGCCCCCATTGCAATTGCATTTTTTATAATAGTTTTCGGGGCTATCCCTCTTTGGTGATTAGCAATAAAAGCGGCAAGAAAGGAATCTCCGCTACCAATAGTATCATTCACCTCAATCACCGGGCCCCAGCCGTGGTATGAATCTTCACTTTTATGATAAGAAGCGCCAAACTCCCCTTTGGTGACAATAACCTCTGGAATTTTGAAACGTTCCTGTATAAACTTTACCTGCTCTGCTTCATTTTTAAAACTTCCTCCAAAAAGAATTTGTGCCATATGCAATTCAGATTCATTAAACTTGATAATGTCTGCCCGCTCCATCAATTCTTCCAGAAGTTTCTTATTGAAAAAAGGAGGTCGAAGATTAATATCAAGTACCTTAATTGAATCGCTATCGAGGAACTTGAACAAGGTCTTCCTGGAAAGTTCATTTCTTGATGCAAGGCTCCCATAGACAAAATACGTGGAGGCAGTTAATGCATTACTTATTTCTGTGTGATGATCGATAAAATCCCAGGCTACCGGAAAAACGATTTCATAAGAAACTTCATTGCTGGCTCCCATACGTGCAATAACCTCACTTGTAGGATATGAAGCATCGCGCTGCAGAAGTTTTTTATTCATCCCCCAGTTGTCAAGCAAGTTTACCAGCTTCTCTCCGTTTTCATCATTGCCAATCTTGCTGATGATGCTCGTTGAAACGCCAAGTTTATTGAGATGGTATGCCACATTAAGTGGAGCACCTCCCGGCTGAGGACCATCTGGTAGCACATCCCATAAAATTTCGCCAAAACAAATTGCCGATGTAATCATATTTTTTATTGTTTAATTTGTTAATGCATTACAATTCCAGTTTCTATCTGCTCCAAAGACTGACCTTTTGTTTCAGGCATCATTCTCCAGACAAATATTAACTGTAACACCATCATCGCACAGAAGAAGAAAAAGATATTAGCCCCGCCAAAGGATTCTGCCAGATAAGGAAAACAGAATGCAATCAATGCTGCCATGACCCAATGGGTAGAACTTCCCAGAGTCTGCCCCTTTGCACGTACCTGGTTTGGGAAGATCTCCGAAATGAAGACCCAGATTACTGCACCTTGCGAAAAAGCAAAAAAAGCAATAAAAAGCATCACATATATTGGAATTTGAAACCCACTGGATTTTTCGCCTAAAAAAGTAAATGCAATTAGTGCCAATGAAACAATCAATCCAATAGATCCGATTAACATGAGTGTTCTTCTGCCTACTTTATCAATAATATTGATGGCCAGCAATGTAAATATGAAATTGACCATACCAATACCCACCGTAGAAAGCAGTGAAGAATGTGCACCCAGACCGGCCATTTCAAATATTCTTGGCGCATAGTAAATAATCGCATTAATGCCCGAAACCTGGTTGAAAAAGGCAAATAAAACAGCGAGTATGACTGGTTTGTTATACTTACCAGAAAAAAGCCCATCTGCTGATTTATTATGCTCAATGTCTAAACCGGATTTTTGGATTGAAGCAAGCTCTTCATTACAGTTTAGCGGATTGATGATTCTGAGGATTTCCAGCGCCTTTTCTGTAGCTCCTCTTTTAAGGATTAACCAGCGGGGACTTTCCGGAATAAAATAAATCAGTACCAAAAATATAATTGAAGGGAACGCCTGCACACCTAGCATCCATCTCCAGGATGCTTCTCCTCCCTGGCTTAAAAGATAGTTTGAAAGATAAGAGATCAGGATTCCAAGAACAACATTGAACTGAAACAAGCCTACCAATCTGCCTCTGCGATGTGCGGGGGAAACTTCTGATATATATATGGGTGCAGTAACTGAAGAAATCCCTACGCCCAATCCTCCCAGAAATCTAAATGCTAAAAATACATGCCAGTTATCTGCTAAGGCAGTTCCCAGCGAAGAGAGCAGATAAGCTGCCGCAACAAAGTATAAAGTATTTTTTCTTCCAAAATGATCTGAGGGTTTTGAACCAATAAGAGAACCAATAACAGTTCCTATAAGTGCAATAGAGATAGTAAGGCCGTGAGCAAAAGCAGAAAGATTCCAGAATTGCTGAATTGATTTCTCTGCACCAGAAATCACAGCAGTATCAAATCCGAACAGGAAGCCGCCAAGGGCTACGACCATGGACCAAGCCAGGACGGAATGTTTTTTCATAAAGAGTTTATATAATGGTTATGGAGTGTAAGGTGCCTAAAACCACAGGTCATTAACATCAAATTTGTTTCAAAAACATACAAATTATCAACAATAAACAAAACTCTGATATTCAAATACTTAAACACAAGACAGCGTTAAATAAAATTCAGACTTATGTTTTTGAAACATTCATGTTATACTTTTGATACATCATCTTCAAAGTCTTCTCTCGTGTCACAGCTACTTATCTTCTACAGCACTTCTATTTTTTCTATCTTTAATAGAAATTCTTAAAAGCAGGATCTAACCAAATAAATTTTGCGCTGGGAAATCCAGTTCATATCAACTGATAACTATGCTTCAAAAACATCTCTTGCTTACCAGAATATTTATTTTAGTCTTGCTGAGTACCCTCCTTTTATCATGCGGAAAAAAGAAAAAGAAAGATGCGCAATATGTCATTGCATTTTCTCAATGTGTAGGCTCTGATCTATGGCGAAGAACCATGCTGGAAGAAATGAAAATGGAACTTTCACTTCATCCCGACGCTAAATTAATTTACAGGGATGCTAACAACAGCAGCGAAAGGCAGGTTTCACAGGTTAAAGAAATGCTTGACAAAGGAATAGACATCCTCATTATCTCTCCGAATGAGGCCAACCCTCTTACGCCTATCGTAGAACAGGCCTATAATAAAGGTATTCCTGTGATTATCATTGATCGTAAAATATCTTCATCCTCTTATACCGCCTATGTTGGCGCGGATAATTATCAGATCGGTAAGATGGCTGGTGAATATGTAGGCTCTTTACTTGCCGGAAAGGGAAATATTATTGAAATTATGGGGCTGCCGGGATCTTCTCCTGCAATTGAGCGGCAAAAAGGATTTTCAAAAGGGCTGGAAAGATTCAAAGGGATCAGGATCTCTGCACAAATTTATGGAGACTGGCTAAAGCCCAACTCAGAAAAACAGCTCTTGAAATTTAAAGAAGCACTTCCTTATACAGACCTTATTTTTGCGCATAATGACCAAATGGCCTCAGGAGCAAAAGAGGTACTCCATCAGCTTGGCTTAACAAAAAGAATTAAAATTATTGGTATAGATGCACTGCCCGGAGCTGGTGGTGGACTCCAGATGATTGACAGTAAAGTAATTAATGCGAGCATGTTATACCCTACCGGCGGTAAAGAGGCTATTTCAACTGCTTTCAAAATACTGAACAAAACATCTTTTGATAAAGAAAACATACTGCCTTCATTGGTTATTGATTCATCAAATGTTCAACTGATGAAAATGCAGTGGAATAAATTCAGCAGCCAACAGCAGGATATTGAACGCCAACAGACATTATTAGAAGAGCAAAGGTCACTTTTTGATAACCAGCAGTTTATTTTAAATATTATAGTGATTGCGCTGGTACTTTCTTTTGTATTTGGTGGTTTAGCTTTCTTTTCCCTTCAGGAAAACAGGAAGATCAATAAAAAACTGGAGGCCAATAACGTGGAGATTTTAAATCAGCGTAACCAGCTGATAGAAATGTCAGAAAAAGCAAAAACAGCTACTGAAGCCAAACTCAATTTCTTTACGAATATTTCGCATGAATTCCGTACCCCATTAACATTGATACTTTCGCCCCTGGAAGATCTGATTAAAAATGAAAAAATAAATGCACTTGCCGGGCAAAACCTAAAATTGATTCATAAAAATGTATTCAGATTGCTCAGGCTCATTAATCAGCTGATCGAATATCGAAAAATAGAACTTGATAAAATGAGAATAAAGGCATCAGCAAACAATCTGGTCGACTTTATCAATGAAATTCTGGAAAGTTTTCAGCACAGCGCAAAAAAAAGAAATATAGACCTCAGGCTGATCTCAACGGAAAAAGACATCGTTATATGGTTTGATGCAAATATGTTAGACAAGGTCATCTTTAATCTGTTATCCAATGCCCTTAAATTTACCACTGCAAATGGAACAATACATTTAACGATCAAGCGTCAGGACCGTTTTATAACCATAGAAGTTAAAGATAATGGAACCGGAATGGAGCCTGAAGAGGTTAATCATATATTTGAACATTTTTATCAGGCCGAGTCAAATTCTGCAAGAGGCTCCGGATTAGGCCTCTCCTTATCCAAAGAACTGATGAAACTTCAACACGGAGATTTGGTAGTAGAAAGTAAAAAATGGTATGGTACTACCTTTACTATAAAATTATTAATGGGTGAAGATCATTTCAGCGCAAAAGAAAAATCCGTTCAACCGTTACTCAAAGAGGAACTTCACGAAAATGCAAGAATTTATACAACAGATTTAGAGGAGCGCAAAGAACAAAAAAACAGTGACGCGCTCAGACAACTAAAAGAACAGTCTATATTAATTATTGAGGACAATTCCGACCTGCTATATTATCTGGGAGAGAAATTTGACGATGAGTATGAAATATTCATCGCTAACACAGGAGAAAGCGGTATTACTTCGGCATATGAGCAAGTACCAGATCTGATTATCTGTGATGTTGTCCTTCCCGATCTTTCAGGAAGACAAATTTCAGAAAAACTTAAATCCGATGTCCGTACCTCACATATCCCAATCATTCTGTTAACGGCCCAAGATAGCCTGGAACAGCAGATAAATGGTATTGAAAGCATGGCAGACGCCTATATTATAAAACCATTTAACTACAATTATCTCCTGGCTAATGTCAGAAACCTGCTAAAAAATCGATTGTTGTTAAAGTCGCACTATACAAGCGACATTAGTTCAATTGCTAAACAGCCTATTTCCAAAAGTCTGGATAAGAAATTTATCAATGATTTTTCTGGTCTTGTAGAACAGAACCTGGGAAATGAAAACTTCAGTGTTGAGCAGATCAGTAAAACTTTAGGTGTTTCCAGAGTTCAGTTATATAGAAAGATAAAAGCTTTACTAGATTGCAGTGTCAATGATTACATACTAAATAGAAGGTTGAAAAAGGCAAGATACTTATTGACCAATGAAAGATATAGTATAGCAGAAATCACCTATATGGTTGGCTTTTCTTCCCCAAATTATTTTTCTACAGTCTTTAAATCAAAGTATGGAATAAAGCCAAGCGAATTCAAAAGAAATCAAACGACAAACACATAAAATTTAGCCAGGGCTTTGCAGCCATATTTTCATCATTCTGATCACTAACGGAATTTTAGTTTTCGATTAATCTCCTGCAAAAGAATTCCTTTTTCATCGTTACTATATTCCCAGAACATCACCCCTGCTAGTCTATGATCCTTAACATATTTGCATTTATGCCTGATCGACCATTCGTCCTCGAAAGTAACAAACTGTTGATTTTGGGGACTGAATAAGTATGCAGCTTTGGCAGTTCTGTCTTTATGGTATTGGAATTTTCCTGAATTGATTAGACTGTCTTGTATATCAGTAAATCCTTTGGTTCCAGCAGCAGATTTAAGCTCCGCTCCGACAACGCTGCGTGCACCAGATTTGAGTTGATAAAGGTGACCATAAAAAGGTATTCCCAAGACTATTTTTCCGGGAAGTATACCTTCTTTTAAATATTCCTGCACCGATTTTAAAACAGAATTATTGTTATTTAAAGTTTTGGAGGGAAATAGCGGTGCCTGATGACAGGTTTTTCCGGGAAGTTCGTTTAGAAAATCATAAGCCATTAAGTCAATATAATCCAGGTATGCCTGTGCCTTATACATTTCTGTATGCTCCAGAAAGTCTTTGGAACAATCAGCCGCAATAGTTAATACAAGTTTTTTCTTAATTCGCTTCTCCGCATCATTTAATTCTTCTTTAAAAGCTTTTAGCAATAAGGTGAAATTTTGTTTGTCTTCAGGTCTGTGGATGTTACCTGCACCGGGCAGCCCCGGAAACTCCCAGTCAATGTCAACTCCATCAAGTTTATATTTCTCTACAAATGCAACAGCACTCCTGGCAAATGCCTTTCTGGAAGTATCTGCAAGTGCCATATCTGAAAAATTATTACTAAAGGTCCATCCCCCAATTGATATAAGGATCTTCAAATCAGGATTTTTAATTTTTAATGTACCAAGCTTTTTTAAGTTGACGGTATCTGTAGCTGCATTTTTCAAATTGATTCTATTGTTCTTAATATTAGCAAACGCATAATTAAGGTGCGTCAATTTTTCTGATTTAATCATATTCATATCGATTAAACCATCATATCCCGCAATATATCCAATCACAACATGCGGAGGTTTATTTAGACAATTCGCTTTAAAAGTATTTGTACCCAAAAATAAAACAGATAATATAGCCACCCTGAAAGTATTTCTGATTAAAAGTTTTTTATTATTGACATCTTGAAAGATAGTCCCTGATAAAGTCTTCATAGTAAGTTCTGGATTATAAAGATCAAATACAACTATGTTGCTTTAATCAACCAAACTTACATTAAAAAAGCATGATAGAGATTACCTGCAATGTTAAATAAACATTAATAAATACAGTACGTTGCAGTGTTTACCTCGTGCTATTGAAGAAGATAGCTGGGCAAGACAAATCACTTAGGTGTGATAGAATAAGTCATCACACATATAGTCGTTGTTCATCGGTATAGTAAGTCTTTGCTCCGGACACTATCAGCAAACAGCTCATTTAAGTAATTAAAAGTCATCCCCTTACTTAATACATCAAGAACAGCTATATCAATAGGATTCAAACGAAAAGTACTTAATTTCCGGAGATCTTTAATAGAAGTGACAGCATTAAAGGATTTCATGGTTTTTGTATGTATTTAATCCTGATCTTTATCTTGGTACATATCATTGGTATACTGCTGGCAGAACGGAAAGAAAGCAAAGGGATTGTATCAGACATGATTAACGGAGGAAAAACATAATATGGAACTTGAAGAACATTACACCAATAGAAGCGGTTGGTTAAGAGCAGCCGTTTTAGGCGCAAATGACGGTATTCTTTCTACAACCAGTCTGGCCATTGGCATTGCAGCAGCGAGTACCACACGGGAACCAATTGTATTGGCTGCCTTAGCAGGGCTGGTTGCCGGAGCGTTGTCTATGGCTGCCGGAGAATACGTTTCTGTGAGTTCACAATCGGATATTGAAACAGCCGATTTGAAAAGGGAAAAAATGGAATTGGAAAAGATGCCCGAAATTGAACTGAAGGAATTAGCCAAACTTTACCAGCAGAGGGGTCTGGAAGAAAATCTGGCCTTACAGGTTGCTACACAGCTCACTGCGCATGACGCTTTAGGTGCACATGCGAGAGATGAACTCGGCATCAATGAGATTACCCAGGCAAAACCAATGCAAGCTGCTTTAGCTTCGGCAGGCTCATTTATCACGGGCGGAATGCTCCCGATGCTGGTGTCCATTTTCGCACCACTTCACCTGATGGTCATTTGTCAATATAGTTTTTCGATTGTATTTTTAGCTATTTCTGCAATTGTTGCAGCGAAAGCAGGCGGATCCTCTATTAGCAAAGCTGTTATCCGGATTTGTTTTTGGGGAACAGCAGCGATGTTAATGACCGCTGCTGTAGGCTATCTTTTCGGTGTTAAAACAACTTAGTGTTCGCTGAATTAGTTTTCAATAATTACCTTATCCTTCCATTTCCAATTCTTTATTTCGGGCATATCATCCAGGTAAGTACAGATATAGTTTTTATGTTCTTTTAGTTTACCTTCACAATAAGCAATAAACGAATCTGCCTGCTGATGGAAATGAGGAACTCTTTTTACAGCTTCCATTGCCAGATGATAACGGCTCATTTGATTCAGCACGACCATATCGAATGGCGTAGTTGTCGTTCCTTCTTCCATATACCCTCTAACATGAAACCTTGCAGGATCTGGCCGTCCATGTACCAGATCGTGAATAATACGTACATAACCATGAAAAGCGAAAATTACCGGGGTAGTATTAGAAAATAGTGATTCGAAAACTTCTTCACTCATGCCATGAGGATGATAAGCCACCGGCGATAAAGACATCAGATCAACTACATTAATCAAACGTACTTTTAATTCTGGCAAATGTTCATGCAAAAGACTTGCCGCAGCAACTGTTTCAAGCGTAGGAACATCTCCTGCACAACCTAATATTACATCAGGAGCTTCTTTTCCTGCATTACCCGCCCATTTCCATTCAGATGCCCCTGCTTTACAATGTTCAACCGCTTCTTCTATTGTTAACCACTGCAATTCAGGTTGTTTGCCAGCTATAATTACATTCACAAAATCTTTACTGCGAAAACAATGATCCATTACAGATAAAAGTGTATTTGCATCAGGTGGCAAATAGATACGGATCACTGTATTCTTTTTATTTGCCACAGTATCAATAAATCCCGGCCCCTGATGACTGTATCCATTGTTATCTTGTCTCCATACATGTGATGTTAACAGGTAATTCAATGAAGCCACTGGTTTGCGCCAGGATAATTCCTTTGAAGTTTTAATCCACTTGGCATATTGACTGAACATAGAATCCACAATAGTCACAAATGCTTCATAACAAGGAAAAACACCATGTCTGCCTGTTAACAGATACCCTTCCAGCCAGCCTTCACAAAGATGTTCGCTTAGCACCTCCATCACCCGGCCATCCCGGGAGAGATTTTCATCTTTATCAATAATTTGCTCCATGAAACATCGCTTAGTAACCTGAAATACTGCTTCTAACCGATTAGAAGTAGTTTCATCCGGACAGAATAGTCTGAAGTTTTTTCTTTCCTCATTCAGTTTAAAAATGTCTCTTATAAAACGGCCTAAATTCCGGGTACTTTCTGCCTCTATCTTTCCAGGTGCTGAAATTGGGAGTGCATAGTCCTTAAAATCCGGTAAAATTAATTCTTTCAGTAAAAGGCCACCATTACTATAGGCAGACGCACTCATCCTTTTATTGCCTGATGGAGCCAAAGCAGCAAGTTCGGGGATAAGCCGGCCATCCTGATTAAATAACTTTTCCGGTTGATAACTCAGCATCCATTCTTCCAGCAATTTTAATTTCCCAGGATCTTCTTTAACACCAGCTAAAGGAACCTGATGTGAGCGGAAGGTATCCTCTATAGGGACATGATTCCATTCTTTAGGGCCTGTCCAGCCTTTTGGAGTTCTCAAAACAATCATTGGCCAATAGATATCGTTAAATGTCCCCCTGATCCTTGCATTTTGCTGGATGAGTCTAATTTTGCGATATACCTCATCAAGTACTTCTGCAAACTGGCGATGCACAGTCAGAGGATCATTTCCCTCCACAAAAAACACTTCATATCCGTGCCCTTTGAATAACTGAGTTAAGGCTTCATTATTTTTACGGGCCAATACTGTCGGGCCAGATATCTTATATCCGTTTAAATGGAGGATTGGCAATACCGCTCCATCTCTCATCGGGTTTAAAAATGACGCTCCACTCCAGCTGCCTGCCAGGGGACCTGTTTCCGCCTCCCCATCGCCCACCACACAAGCTACAATCAATTCTGGATTGTCAAAAGCAGCACCAAATGCATGTGAAAGTGCATACCCCAGCTCCCCACCCTCATGAATTGACCCCGGTGTGTGTGCACTTACGTGACTTGGAATCCCCCCTGGAGTAGAAAATTGCCTGAATAATTGCTTCATTCCGGTTTTGTCCTGTGTAATTGCTGGATAAACTTCTGTATATGTACCTTCCAGATAAGTATTTGCCACTATCGCAGGAGCTCCGTGTCCGGGGCCACAGACATACAAGATGTCAGCATCTGTTTCTTTAATCAACCTGTTGAGATGAACGTAAATGAGGTTTAGCCCCGGAGAAGTTCCCCAGTGACCGAGTAAACGAGGTTTAATATCTTCTGATTTTAATGGGCTTGTTAATAAAGGATTATCCTGAAGGTAGATTTGTCCGGCAGCAAGAAAATTGGCTGCCTGCCAGTAGGCATGCATTTTTTCAATGGTTTGATCAGAAATTATATTCATGATGATTAATTATTTAGTTTGACCATATTTTGAGTATGCCTGGCAATGACCAGTTCTTCATTTGTTTTAATTACATGAACCAGAACCCGGCTTTTTTCTGAGGAAATAACTTCACGGCTACAAAGATTTAACCTGCTGTCTAATTCTATTCCGAAAAAACCAAGCTCTTTACAAATCCGGCTACGGATAATAGCCGAATTCTCTCCTATTCCTCCTGTAAATACGAGAATATCCAAGCCACCCATAGCAGCTGTTAATGCTCCTATTTGTTTTCTTATGGTATAGCAAAACAGGGTCAATGCGTTGGCAGCGGCACTATTAAAATGTTCAGTTTCCAATAATTCCTTTATATCACCTGTCCCGGCAATTGCCTTCAATCCAGATTGCTTACTTAACAGCTCCTCTAATTCATCTATAGAAAGTTTATTTTTTTTGATTAAGAACAAAAGGGCTCCAGGATCAAGGTCTCCACTCCTGGTACTCATCACAAGTCCTCCCATTGGGCTCACCCCCATTGTAGTATCTATAGAAATTCCGTTTTTCACAGCAGCCAGGCTCGCTCCATTCCCTAAATGAGCAATGATAATCTTTTTGCTTTTTACTGGTAAATGCTTTTCACTAAGCCACAGCATAATATATTCATAGGACAGACCGTGAAATCCATATCGGATCAGGTCTTTACTGGTATACTTTGGTGGTAAAGCATAGTGATGGCCACAAAAGGGCATATTACGGTGAAAAAAAGTATCAAAACAAATAACCTGTGGCAGATTTCTAAACTTTTCCAGAAATGTATGAATTATCGCAAGCTCCTCTGGTAAGTGGTTAGGCGCAAGGAATATGAACTGCTTTAAGGTTACCAATAGTTGTTCAGTCAGCATTTCGGGTGCCCTGTGAGCTGGTCCTCCTTGCACCACTCTATGACCTATGGCAGTAAATGGATATTTACTTTGATTTTCATCCAGCCATTCAGTTAACGATTCAACTGCTGTAGGTACATCCTTAAACAACCCAATTTCATTTTTCAGTGAAGTGCCACGACTGTCACTGACTTTAAATAATCCATTTACAGTTCCTATAGCACTCATTACCCCAGTGATTTCCATTTGCCTGGAAACAGGATCATAAAGACTAAACTTTAAACTCGAAGAGCCTGAATTCAAACATAAAATATAGGTGGACAGCTTACTTTTCATAATCATGTTAACTGCTTACTAAGCTCGCTCTGCTTCGAATAAAAAAAAGTGACGACACTCATTTTTATCACTGATAATCATCATGTTACAACATTAAATAATCTTATAATTTTATATCCGTTAACATATTTTAAATTAAATACAATGGACAACCTGGCATTAATTAGCATACTTAATAATGCAATAGATGGCATTATTACTGTAGATTTTATTGGAAAGATTGAATCTGTAAATCCAGCGGCCTGCAAGATTTTCGGTTATACACCGGAAGAAGCAATTGGAAAAAACATTTCGGCATTTATGCCCTGTACAAATAAATTGGATTGTCTGAGTTACAGGCAACGCTATTTACCCAGAATAATCCCCGATATTACAGGTATTACATTTCAAGTAAATGGTTTAAGAAAAGACGGCACAATTTTCCCCTTTCAATTAGCAACAAGTAAGTTTGAAAACAGAGGAAGGAAAGTTTTCACCTGCTTTATTCATGAACTAGGTACTCAGAAATCAGAAAATAAAATACTGGCTGATTATCAAAATAACAACTGCAATTTTACCAGTTAATATGAAAAAGATAAACAAGAAAAGTATTTTAGTTTTAACTGATTTTTCCAAATACGCTAAAAATGCGGCAGAATCCGCATTGAATCTGGCCATCAAGATGAAGATGGATATTGTATTGTGCAATATTTATCCTACGCCTACAATACTATCTTCAACAGAAACCCCTTTTCCAATTGAATATGACGATAGCGCAAAACAGCAAAGTATCGATAGCCTTAAAATTGAAAAAATAAGACTCGAGTCTATTTTAAAAAGGGACACTGATATCTCAGTAATACCAGATATAACAATTATGGATGAAGATCACTCTTTCTCCTCCTTAGCAACTTTAATCAAAAAGGAGAAAAATATAATGATGGTGATTATGGGGGGCCGTCATCACCAAGGTAACGAATTCCTATTCGGTGGCTGCATCAATACTATTGTCAACAAAAGTAATTGCCCTGTGCTGTTGATCTCTGAAAAAGCACTAACTGAAGCTGTAAAAACTACAATCTTTGCAACTGACCTTACAATTGAAGATATGAAACAATTAAAGCTTTTAACAGAAAAAGCAGATTTGTTTAAATCTCATATTCACGTCTGTCATATCTCGCCCCCAACTCCAATCGTAATTGATTTTAATGAAGAATACCATCTATCTGAATTCATTCAGGAAATGGGCAAGCTGACCTTCAAAAAAATATCTTTTAAAAACATACAGGGAAAGAATATTGTTCAGGATCTGATAGAATTTGAAGAAGAAACCCATGCCGATCTCCTTGTAATAGTCCATAAAACACATTCTTTTTTATGGAAGCTATTTCATGAAAGCAGCGCTAAGAGATTAATCAGAAACCAAAAATCTCCATTATTAATTTTACCTGGTTAAAATTCCCGATCCAGCTCTTCTTTAAGAAGTTTTTTTCAGATATGGCTTTTACCTTTTTCATATTTCAGAATAAATCCCATCACTTAGTAATTATTAAAATTGGATTAATAGCATATAAGGCCTTTTCCAGGGAGTTGTCAAGATTATATAAGTCCGGATAATTAATTATGACTCCATCTTTTACCTCGCTGGTAATATAAGTGGCCTTTATAAGTATTGTTTTTTTAGCTTGAAAGTCTTAGTTTCCCCATTTTTAATAGCTTTATACATCAAGGCAATTGTAGAAATATCATCTTCATTTTTCAAAAATAACACGGCGGGTTTTTCCGCGTTTTCAACGAGTATATTTCCATTACTAAAGGCCTGCATCTGTTCCTGAAGAGCATGACCAGCATTAAAACCGCCCCCTCTATCAATTTTTACCGCCGGATAATCTGGATTTAGTTTTCCATAATGCCACTGATTTATAAAAGCAATCATGGCATCTGTTAATAGCGGATCGACCTTTGCCTTATCCGTATAACTGATAGTATCATAATGATCAATCAACTATGCAACTTGTCAAATAGTATTTTTTCCGGATGAAAATCTGCATGATTTAATCCAAATTGCAAAACACAGTCCAGCATCAACATAGCCCATGTATGATTTTTCACAGTATCTGGCAGTACCCATAAAAGTCTATAATTAGCCTGTGTATAAACCCTTTTTACAGTTTCAGGATAATACAGGCCCTTCCTATTATTCCTGAGCTGCCCAACATTATATCACGCATCTTTTTTCTGCCCATCTTTGACGAATTAATTAACTTTTAACTCGTCGTCGGTCAGAATTCGATCCAGCAACACAAAAATGCTTTTTTTTATTTCCCGGTATTCATTTACCAAATCTCTTATCAAATATTCTAAATGAGCCTGTTTACCTGCAATAGCTTCTTTACTTTCAATAAACAAATCTTCGGCTAAAAGCTCCAGGTCTTTAAGTTGATGATCCAGTAATTCTTTGACCTGATGTTTCTCATTAACTAGCTCAGCCAGTTTACCTATCAGGTGAATAATTACAACATTTCTTTTGGAATTCGTCAGATGTATAAAATTTTCTTTAAGTAATTTATTCAGAAAATCAATTTCATCCTTATAAAATTCAAGGTCAGTATTCCATCTTTTAGCGTTAATGTAATATTCAAGCGAACGCGCGGATAACTTAATTAGTGTTTCCATCTATTTTTGAATTAGTGTTTTTAATTTTCTTCATCTGGCGGAAATACCAAAAGCGGTATTTCAGTATGCCTCGAAAGTCTTTGGGTATGACTTCCGCTAAATATCCTTTCCAGAATATGATGCCGATGGTGAACTATAGCTACCATATCTATTTCCTGCTGATCAATAATCCAATTCAATCCACTATCAAAATCCGTGTTCCAAACTTTTTCATACTTAACTTTAGGATGATCTATTTTCGCAACAACATCATTCATATACGCCTCCGTTTTATACTGCTGCTTGCTATCTATCTCAATTTCTTTATAGGTGATATGAGTAATGGTGATTTCAGCATCCAGTAATGTGGCCAGATTAATCAATGATTTCAAAGGGCCTAATTCATGTATATCCAAATTTGTCGCAAATACAATTTTTCTTATTTTCTTAAAACCAGCTACATAAGGAACGAGTAAAATAGGAAAATCTGCCTTTTCAATCATTTCCTTGCTGTTACTGCCTAGTAGAAATTGAATTACCCCACCAGCGCCAGCCATTCCCATCACCACCAAATCTATTTCTCGTTCTTTGACCAAAGTACTTACTACCTCATGAACAGTCCCTTTGGCACTTTCATAAGCTATCCGTGGGCATACACTTTGATTATTATCCAAATTAGTCGAAGCACATAATTTTTGAACTAATACATCCAGATCACTTGTAACTTCTTCCTTTAAAGTAGGGTAATCCATTAAAGGCCATGCTACCTGAGCCACAATAGGTGTGTCAGCCGGTGCTTTAATTGCATTACACAGTAAAATATCAGCATTTAACACTTTTGCCAATTGCACAGCATATCGTGCTGCATTTTCGGCCGGCACAGAAAAATCAGTTGGTACCAGGATCTTTTTCATGATATATATTATTTAGTTTCTATGAACCACCTAACAAATTTTAGAAAAAAAAACAATAAGAAACATGACAGTGGTCACATAAACAAATGATAGTCAATATTTTAATTCAGTCAGGACAATACGACTTAAGCAGGCCTTTAATTGTTCATTTCTTTCTACTTCAATAAAAAATCAGTAACTTCTTCTTTATCTTTTTCCAGCCTCTTTATTTTGTGAATCAAATAATTTGTTCTTTTCAAAATTTCGCATCAAGTTCGTAAATATTATCAGATCTGAACTTCACATTCCTAAAATATAAAACATGATTCTAAAAAAAGTAATTTTGTTGATTGAGGATAATGAAGATATAAGAGAAAGTATTGCAAAAATACTTGAACTTGAAGGTTATCATGTATTGGCTGCGTCGTGCGGTGGTATGGGTGTCAGTTTAGCTAACCTTCATATACCAGATTTGGTCATTTGTGACATCGTGATGTGTGATATGGACGGCTATACCGTTTATGATTCTCTCAGAATACAACAAAAAACAAAAGATATTCCATTTATATTTTCTACAGCAAAATCAGAAAATTCTGAAATACTAAAAGCCAATTCCATGGGTGTTATGAATTATCTGATTAAGCCATTTACCGACCATGATCTAATGAGATGTGTTGATAATTGTTTAAAAGAAAGATAGAATTATCACCCATAATATGACTTCTTAAGAATACACTATTTCATGACTATATAAAATAAGATGCATCGGCTAGTTAATTATTGGATTTTTTCATTAATGTACCTAACTCTTCTTATAAATGAATAGGCACCTAACCAAAAAGTGCCTGTTCATTTAAAACGGTATACTATGCTTATGTAAATGCAATTACTGATTTAATCGTTTTTCCTGATCTTGAATTCAGTCCTTCTATTTGCCTGATGCTCTTTTAAACTACAACTCACCCCGTTCGCACAACGGTTCACTAACCTTGTTTCCCCATATCCCTTTGCGGTAAGCCTTGATTTAGCGATACCATTTGCGGCGAGATAGGCGACTGCAGATTCTGCACGTTTCTGTGATAACCAAAGGTTGTATACATCAACACCCCTGCTGTCTGTATGAGAACCTAGTATAATGTCAATGTCCGGATTTTCATCCATTATGGCCACTAACCTATCCAGTTCTTTGGCCGCTTCAGGTCTGATATTGTATTTATCGAAATTATAATAGATTGGCTTAAGTACGATTTCATCTTCACCGATCCCTTCTACTGGTATTTTCGGTTCAGGATCAGCAACAATAACTGGTGTAATGATAACTTCAGGTTTCTTCTGCGCTATCTTCATACTATAGATGTCGTCTGCTCCGCGTCCGCCGTCACGGTTTGAAGAGAAATATTGAACATCATTCCCTGCCGAAAAAGCAAAATCATCTTTTGATGAGTTGATGGGATATTTGAGGTTTTTCACAACGCTGTTTGCTTTGCCAAAGTTGATACATTTGAAGATGTCAAGCCCCCCCATTCCAACCCTGCCATCACTCGCAAAATAAAAATTACCTGAATGATCAAAGACAGGACTCCTTTCATTGCCCGCCGTGTTCAGTTCAGTCAAATTCTGTGGCGCACCCCATTCACCAGAATTATTTTTTACAGCCCTGTAAAGATCTGTACCTCCAAGACCACCAGGCATATTAGAAGAAAAATATAATGTATCCCCCTTCTTTGTGATAAACGGATCGCCCACGGAATAATCAGCAACCTTATTGAACGGAACAGGAATAGGTTTTGACCATTTCTCTGCACTATTCTTCTGGCTGGAATAGATCTCTACGTTGATTGTAGTGATTTTTTCATACTTTTTAATCGTTGATGGTATCCGCGTTAAGGTGAAGAAAACCTCATCACCTGCAGCGGTAAAACTCGATGTACCAACATGGTAATTCGTACCAGGATCAAGCGGGAACAAGATCAAACTATCACTCTCTCCCTTAAAATAAAGGTGATTATAGTTTCTGCCCGTCCAAAGATAAATTTGATCACCAGGCACTATCATTCTCCCATCAAACTTCAGAAATGGCCGATGCTTTTTGCCGATAACACGATCTGCTGTGAACTCCCTGTCTGATGTAAAAACAACGCCGTTCTGATAACTTACAGGAGCCCAGTCTGAGGCAGCAGAGTTCAAAGAAGACTCGCTGTTAATTTTCACGTCTGCCGGGTTCTGCATCCACAATTTCGCTGAATCACAAGATGCGATCCAATTTTGCAAGAGCCTGGGGTCAGTCGTATTCGATGTAGCCATATACTGTTTAAACTGCTCTTTTGCCGCATCATACTTTTCGTTATTCTGAAGCACCTTTGCATATTGCAACCGGTTTTCAGGTACTGCATCCGGCATGGCAACCACGATGGCATACCATTTTTCGGCCTCCGTATAATTAAAATACTTTCTATAACTTTCCGCCAGACGGGAAGCGCTATATGCCGTCTGTTTCTTTTCATAAGCCGCAGCATAAAGTTTAACGGCTTTACTATAGTTATAAAGATCAAATTGCTTGTCTGCCTCTTTCAGTATATATTGTGATTGTGCCTTGAATGCGAACAGCAACAGTGCGGCAATGATATATTTTTTCATGTTTGTGCTCTATTTGGTTAATACTTAAAATACCCTTGGTGTAGTCATTCTCATATCTCCTCTGCGGAACATAAATGCAATTGATATTTCATGGGTTCCACCGCTGTAAGATTGCAAAGGCCCCACACTAAAATCGTAAGCGTAACCTATTCTCAATGAACTGGTCGGAAAAACCTCAATCGCCCCCACCACAGAATTCAACCTGCTCAGGTCTTTTTGCAGGTTTTTCTTATCCCACAATTTAACCCCTGTCCGGTAAGAACCGCCTATCCAGAGTTTTTCACCAAATAACATAAAGGCATTCAGATCAAGACTGGTTGGCCCGTTAAAGTCCTCTTTAAAAAGGAAGGAAGGCTTCAATTGGATGCCTGTACTTAAGGGGATAAGCATTCCCGCAGTAAAGTAGCTGTGGATGCTTGGCTTAGGAATATCCCTGAATTTTGAATCACTATACCTGGAGGAAATAAGATTATCCGCAGAAAGCCCCGCAAAAAATTGATTGTTGGAAAAGTAGATACCTACCCTGGCATCGGGAAGTATAATATTATTGTTGCCATTTCCTACACTGTACTCAGGATCATTAGGATGCAATTTACCAGCGTCCAAACCTAACTGTGTAATTCCCCCGCTTAGTCCGAAGGCCAGCCTGGAACTACCATCTGTATTCATGCGCAAACGGTAAGAATAACTAGCATAGGTAGAGGTATTAGTTTGTGCCCCTAATTTGTCACTGACGATCTGCAATGCCAGCCCCACATTTCCATCATTGGCAATCGCATCTACTGCCAGCGACAACGTTTTAGGAGAACCTTCAATACCTGTCCACTGGTTCCTGTAGAAACTGTGCATGTTCAGCACCTCTTTGTATCCTGCGTATGCGGGGTTAATGTAAATCCCATTGAAGATATACTGGCTGTATTGCGCATCTTGTTGGGCTTTGGCAGCATGGCCTATGAGTACCACAGCCGCCAAAATGATGAATATGCTCTTTTTCATATGAATCTTATTATACATCGTCCTTATTTATTTCTCATTAGTGTAATGAAACCTTTCAATACCTTCCAGCTACTATTTGTATCCTTTTTAAGCTTTAAAAGGTAATAGTAAGTGCCTTCACTTAAACCGTCTCCTGCCCATGTATTCTTGTAGCCTGAGGTCTTATAAACCTCATTCCCCCAGCGATTAACAATGATAAGCTCATTCTTTTCGTACCTGTCCAGCCCACGGATTTCGAATGTATCGTTCCGTCCGTCACCGTCTGGGGTGAAAAGGTTTGGAACTGTGATATCAGGGAATGGCAAGGCAATTACAGTTGGCGTATCATTACTTTCGGCAGTTCCGGAGATATCACTTATATCCTTTCCATCAGGGCTTTTCGCATGTACGCTGGCCGTGTTGGTTACTGTACCCAGATTAATATCGGCCGGTGTAAGTGTGTAAGTTTTGCTTAAGCTAGTGCTTGCACCTGGTGCAAGTCCGCCCGCAATTGTTATCGCCTCGCTGGCGATGCCTAATTTGACATCAGTCAGGGTAAAAGTATTCAGGGTAACATTCCCTGTATTCTTAATTACAAACTGATAAACCAGCTGAGTTTCATTCGTTGACAAGGTGGCTGTTTTAACAATGGAGACGCCTGGTATTGCCTTCAATTTAATTAGTGTAGGCGTATCATTATTTTCTTCAGTTCCAGAAATATCAGTTACATCTGCTCCAGAAGGGGTTTTAGCATTTACACTGGCGGTATTGGTTACTGTACCCAAATCCTGATCAGCCTGCGTAAGCGTGTATGTTCTGCTTATCGTGGCAGTGGCCCCTGGTGCTAATCCACCATCGATAGTGATCGCCTCATTGGCAATACCTAATTTGGCATCGTTCAGTGTAAAAGTATTCAGGGTAACGTTACCTGTATTCTTAATCAGGAACTGGTAAACCATCTGTGTACCATTTGCCGATTGTACTCCTGTTTTGACTAACGTAAGGCCAGGAATTTGCTGAATAGTTACCACAGTAGGATCGCCAATTACAGGTGTCGAAGGATCATCAGATTTTGATGAAATAGGGTTCCCATCTTCATCTTTACCCGTTCCACCAGCCTGGTTACTATAGCTGCCGCTGTTTACCTCCGCCTGTGTTAAAGTATGCTTAGCTGTTACTGTAGCTGAACCTCCTATTGCCAGTGTGGCGATGTTCGCCGGAGTAATTGATCCGGCATCTGCGCCACTGTCTGTTATAGCGATATTGCTCAAAGCAGACTGCCCGGTATTGGTTAGTGTTAAGTTATAATTAATCACATCACCCGCAATGGATACTGGAGCCGTGCCCGCCACTTTTTGCAAGCTGAAACTTGCATTGTATATAGTGACCACTACGGTTATCGGATCGGAAAGTGTGCCTTCCGGAGTTTCCAACCTGTAGGTAAAGCTATCGGTTCCAGTAAAGCCCACTGCTGGTATATAAGTTATCGTTCCGTCTGCATTCACTGTTATTGTTCCGTTTGCCGGACCGCCATCTTTAACCACAGTATAAGTGTCTGAATTCGCGTCGTTCGTTTTAACTGGAATGTTTACAGGGGTATCTGTAAGCGTTCGCGCTGCATCTGGCTGACCGGCAGGTTTAACGGCTGTATTTACTTCTGTTGAAGTTTTGACATCTTTTCCTCCCGATTCAGAAGGTGTAACAGTCGCGCTGTTCACGATATAACCTGTGGCTGTAGTGGCGAGTGTGCCTGTAATATCAACAGTAAGCAGGTTTGCTGCTCCGGCTGGAATATCAGCATTGACAGTTACATCACCTGTGCCATCGGAAGCCCCGTTTATTTTGGCCGATCCCTGAACAGTTGCTATCCATTTTACATTTTCTACTCCCGCTGGTATATGATCCAGAATAACCGCTTGCAAGGCGTCACTTTCGCTCGTGTTTTTGACAATAAGCTGATAGGTTATGGCACTGCCTGGGGTTACACTTGCTGAACCAGTTTTTGTGATGCTGAGTACTGGCCTGCGGGTAATGTTGGTCGTTACCGTAGCGGTTTGTGTTAAGCCATAAACTGCTGCCGTGGCCTGGTTAACAAGGTCACCAGAAAAAGCGGCATTCACTTTTCCGGTAATAGTCACCGTCATTCCATCAGCTGCACCTGCTGGTATATTCACATTGAGGGTTACATTTCCTTTCCCGGTGCTGGCTCCGTTAATTGTCGCCAGTCCTTGTGCATTTGCAGTCCAGTTTACATTTTCAATACCATTTGGAACAACATCCGAAATATCAACACCAGATGCGTTACCTGGCCCATTATTTTTAACATGAATGTTGTAAGTAATGTCCTGCCCTGCTGTTAACTGTGCCGGAGCAGATTTTGTAATCACCAGATCTGACTGGGCAGCTACAGTTGTTGTACTTGTAGAAGGAATAGGTGTGCCTGTTCCATTGTCTGGTGTAACGGTCGCAGTATTAGTTAAGTTACCAGTATAATCCGGATCTATGGTCCCTTCAATTCTGATCTCTACCTTCCCACCTACTGGCACATTTACATCGCTGCTCACGTTTGCACTTCCATTACCGCTGTCTCCACTGTTTATGGTTGCGCCATTGGTAGCAATCGCTATCCAGGATATGGTTGCTGGTAATATTTGATTTGGAACAACATCGGCAATGATACTGTTTGTTGCATCAGAAGGCCCTGTATTTTCCAGGGTTAAGGTGTAGACTATTTTTTGTCCGGAAGAAATTGTTGCTGGTGCTCCTTTAGAGAAAACCAATTTAGATTCCTTAGTTACAATTGTAGTTACAGGAGTTGAAGTAACGGGCGGTACACCACTGGTTGTTGGAGGTGTAATTGTTGCGAAATTCTCTAACGTCCCGGTATAACTGCTCGGCACAATACCAGTAACGGTAATCAATACACCGCTATTTGCAGGTAAATCTGCGTTTAAGCTGAGTGTATTACCTGTACCAGTGGCACCAGTATTGATTTTAGCACCACCATTTGCGGTGGCACTCCAGGTCACATTGGTTATTGCAGCTGGTACATCATCCGTAATTACGTTAGCAGACAAGTTGCTCGGCCCGGTATTGTTAACCTGAATAGTATAGGTTATTGCCTCACCTGCTGCAATTTGAGCTGGTGCATTTTTAACAATCGTTAGTCCGGCTTTCAGACCTACAACAGTAGTTACAGGATTGGACGGAACTGGTGTCCCATCTGCTGTTTCTGCATAGGCTGTATTACTGATATTACCACGGTATGAGGCGTTTATTGTGCCGGTAATATTTACAACAATTGCATTTCCGCTTCCCGCAGGAATATCGCCGGTTATGTTCACATCATTTCCGGTTCCTGTAGCCCCCGTAGTAATCGTTGCTGCTCCTTCCATACTGGTCGTCCATCCGCTAACGTTTACTTGTGCTGGTACCAAATCTGATAATTTAACACCTGTTGCGTCACTTAAACCACTATTTGTTAACCGGATCGTATAAAATATTGCACCTCCAGCATCAGCATTTGCAGGCCCTGTTTTTTCAACATTTAATATTGGATCGCTGGTAATTGTCGTATTTACTGTAGCAGCATTATTTGCTAAATTATAATCTGTGATGCCACCAGCAGCATTTAAATCAATGTTTGCAGTGTTTACCAATTGACCGTTTGAAGTATTAGAAGGGACTTTTCCAGTAATAGTGACGGTCACAAAATTTGACGTTCCTGCTGGAATATTTAAAGGAAGATCGACGTCTCCATTTCCAGTCAGTGTACCTCCGGCTGCTAAACTTGAATTTCCACTTAATACTACACTCCAGGTTACATTTTGCAGTGCGGCTGGCATCACATCTTTGACAACCAGGTTTGATACATCTGCCGGGCCGTTATTTGCGGCTACCAGCGTATAAGTGATATTGTCGCCTGAGACTACATTTGCCGGCCCGCTTTTCGAAATAGAAACGTCTGCCGATTTAATGACCGCTGTAGTTTTAGAAGATTCTACTGGCAGATCCGGAGAAACTTGTACAGTTGCTACATTGACGATAGACATATCGGCCGCAGGGGTTACCAAGCCTGTTACGACAATGGTAATTTTACCATTATTTGCAGGAAGATTACCTGTGATGTCAATATTGCCTGATCCATTCGCTACTGATGGAACAGCTCCATTAGCGCCTGTGGCTGTCCAGGTTGTATTGATTATTGATCCCGGTAAATCATCTTTGATAATTGCTCCTGTTATATTGCTGACACCTGTATTTTCAACCAGGATGGTATAAGTAATGGTCTCGCCAACTTTTACAGTGCTGGGCCCTGCTTTAGAAATTCTATAGTTAGCGTTCGCTCTGATCAGGGTACCCACAGTGGTGGTATTATCAGCGGGGTTTGAATCCGTAATCGAAGGGTCAACAGTAGCAGAAGCAGTATTTGGAATATTATCTCCAACTGAAGCGCCCGCAGCGATAGTTCCGTTAATGGTAATATCTACAAATCCTCCAAAAGGTATATCAGCAGCTAAGTCAATACTACCTGACCCTGAGTTTACCGTGGTAGTGGCACCAGCAGAAATACTGGTCACATTCCAGGTAGCGGATTCAATCCGTGGATCTAAATTGTCAACAACATGCGTATTGACTGCTGTTGTTAAACCTGAATTTGTGATATGTAATACATAGGTAATTGACTCTCCGGCACCAGCATTAGCAGGTGCAGATTTACTCATGGTAACATCAGCAACTCTGGTTATTGTACTGGTTACAGTAGAAGTAGCCGGAGACGGATCAGTTACCCCGGCAGGAGGAGTTGCGGTTGCTGTATTCGAAATTGTAGTTCCTGTAAAGGTTGGGTCTACTTTTCCGTGAATAGTAATGGTAATACTTTCAGTGGTATTGGCAGGCAGATTGCCCGTTAAACTAACGTTATTTCCACTGCCATTTGTTGCGCTTACTGAAGCCCCGGCACTGGCAGTTGCAACCCACGTGGTATTGATAATTCCTGCGGGTACAACATCTGTAATAACCGCTCCTGTAACATTGGATGGGCCAGCATTACTCACTGTCAATGTATAGGTCACATTTTCACCCGAAATCAATTTTTGCGGGCCTGTTTTAGTGATTTTTAAATCTGCAGTCTGCGAGATTGTACTGGTTACCGGATTCGAAGAAATTGGCGAACCTCCGCTTGGCGTTACTGTTGCTGTATTGGTAATGGATGAAGCAGCAATTGCCACATCTACTTTTCCATTAATAGTGATCAGAATAGAGTTTCCATTTCCTGCAGGTATATCACCTGTTAAAGTCAGCAAATTCGCAGTCACATTTACTGCCGTTGTTACACTGGCAGCTCCACTGGTCTTACTGGTAGCTGTAATACCTGAAATACCGGCAGGAAGCTGATCCTGAACTAAAGCGCCGACAGCATTACTCGGCCCGTTATTTCCTACCAATAAGGTATAGGTAATATGACCACCGGCATCAACTGTAGCCGGGCCGGATTTAACAACAGACAATCCGCTTTTAACAATAATAGCTGTATTGACGGTATTTGAATTGACTGGAGGAATACCAGGCTCGCCTGGAGTGGCAGTGGCAGTATTCGAGATATTAGCTGCAACCTGTCCTGGTGCTATATCTCCGGTAATCACAATACTTAATTTATTAGTGTTTCCTGTTTTAAGATCCGCATTGATATTCAGGGTGTTTCCTGTTCCTGTAGCACTGCCATTAATAATTGATGTTCCGGCAGCAGTAGCAGTCCATTTTACATTGGTTAGTTCATTTGGGATAATATCGGCTATGGCCAGATTACTTGCGTTTGATGGTCCATTATTAATAGCATCAATCTGATAAGTGATTTGCTGACCAGCAGCAATTGTTGCAGGCCCGGTTTTATTCAGGCTGATATTAGGTGCTAGTGTTACCTGCGTATTGACTGCGGTTGAAGTTGCAGGGGTACTTCCCGGTTCGGCCGGAGTAGCTATAGCGGTGTTAACCAAGGTAGCAGTCTGTGATGGATCTACTATACCAGTTACCGTAATCACTATAGCGTTACTTGCTCCTGCCGGGATATTTCCGGTTACACTTAAATTACTGGAATTTCCAGAGGCACCTGCTGTAATGGTTGCTGCACCATTCACCGTACTTGTCCAGGCTGGATTTAAGATCCCTGTCGGAATAGCATCAGTAATTACACTACCTATTGCATTGGCTGTACTTGAATTGTTTACAGTAATCGTATAGGTGATAGGCTGACCTGCTTTTATGTTTGCCGGGCCATTTTTCTGAATGGCCAGTTTTGGCGTACGTTGTACAGTGGTATTGGTTGAAGAGATGACTTCTGTAGTTCCTGCTTCTGCTGGCGAAATTTTCGCACTGTTAAAGACATTCCCGCTGAAGCCAGCACCAATTGTACCATTGATAGTAATTTCTATAATTGCGGCAGGATTAGTATTTGCAGTTACAGCCACACTATTCCCGGTTCCGGTAGTACCATTTGTAATGGTTGCTGTTCCGGATTTCACAGCAGCTGTCCAGGTTACATTACTTATGGATGCAGGTACTATATCACTAATGACACTAGCGGTACTGTTAGACAGACTTGTATTCTTAGTAGTCAGGATATACTGAATCTGACTACCTGCCAGTGTACTGGAAGGCCCTGTTTTACTAAAATCAAAGGTTGGTAATGCTGTTACATTTGTAGTGGCAGTTGCCGTTACCGCAGGCCCTCCCTGTGGGGTAGCTGATGCTGTATTAGTTAATGTGCCTGTGTAAGATGAAGCTATATTTCCAGTAATATTTACGATCACTTTGTTTGTTGATCCTGCTGGAATATTAGCAACAATGGCTAGTGTATTTGTATTGCCCGATGATCCAGAGATAATGGCGGCACCTCCAGCTATCTGGGTAGTCCAGCTTACATTACTGATTTGCGCTGATATAGCATCATTAATATTTACTGCAACAGCATCACTTGGCCCATTGTTACCAATTTCCAATTGATAGTTGATTGCTCCTCCCGATGTGGCCTTTGCCGGCGCCGTTTTGGCAATCGTAATTCCTGTGGTATTGTTAATCGTACTGGTAAATGCAGAACTACCACCTGTACCGTTTGGTTGCTGCGGACCTGGTGTGGCCGTTGCGGTATTTACCAGAGAGCCTGTAGCGCCCGGGCTCAACGTTCCGGTAACCGTAAGGGTAATGAAATTGGCAGCTCCGGTTGGGATATTCCCTGTTAAGGAAACGTTATTTCCTGTTCCGACAGCCCCGGTAGTTACTGTTGCATTACCTGCAACGGTACTTGTCCAGCTTACGCCAGTCAAAGTAGCTGGAACCTGATCACTAATGATCGCCCCTACTGCATTACTTGGCCCTGTATTGCTCACTTTAATTTTGTACTGAGCAATATTGCCTGCGGTTATACTGGCCGGGCCGGTTTTTTCCACAACTAATACCGGTTTTTCGCTTATTGGTGTAACATCGGTTCCCGTATTATTATCCGGTGTAGGGTCTGTTATATTTGGAGGTAAAGTTAAAGTTGCCGAGTTATTCAGCGTTCCTGTAGCTGATGGGGAAACATTACCTGCAACTGTGATGGTTGCAGACTGCCCGGTGGCTAAAGTTAAACCTGTCCAATTCCCATTTATACTGGTATAAGTACCAGCACTCGCATGATAACTTGTTGCAGTAAATCCAGCTGGCAAATTATCTGTTAAGGTTAAGGCATCACTGTTCACTAAACTACCTGATCCATTATTGGTTAAAGTTATGGTATAGGTTAAGGCTTGCCCTGCTACAGCCGGTTTAGGACTCGCGGTTTTAGTAACCGCTAAATCTGACGTTGGCCTTACTACATTTAAAGTATAAGTTGCCGGAGTCGCATCTATAAAACCATCGTTATCTGTTGAGGTATAAGTGAAAGTTGCCGGACCAGTATAACCTGGTGTCGCTGTAAATTTCAAACCTGATGCCTGTGCTGGTGTTAAAACCTGCCCGGCGGTCACCAATGTCCCGTCAACTAATGTTAACGTACCCTGCGCTGGAGCAGGTAAGGTACTGATGGTATAACTGGAGATCGTCCCTCCATCTTTAGCATCACTACTTTCTAAAGGTGCAATGGTTGTCCCTGTTGCCTGATTGGATATTGGTGTTGGATTGGTTACATCTTTCGTTTCCGGAGGTGATCCAACGTTCAGCGTATAAGTTGCTGGTGTAAGATCGGCTAATCCGTCATTATCTGTTACGGTAAAATTGAAAGTAACCGTACCGATGTAACTGCTGTTAGGTACAAATTTTAAGTTAGCAGCTTGTGCTGGTGTTAAAATAGTACTTGTTGTTACCGGTGTCCCGTCATTTAATGTCAAAATTCCCTGAGCTGAAGGTGGAAGAGTTGTCACCGTATAGCTTGCGATTGTACCATCGGCATCCGTACCTGCTAAGGGTGAAATTACTGTCCCTGCAGATTCATTGGAAATCTTGGTACCGCTGGTAACGTCCGTTGCCTGCGGAGTAGCTTTTACGAGAAAAGAATTACTCGTTGAACAGCCGTTGGCATCTTTTATATTGACAGTGTAAGTTCCATAAGCTAATCCTGAAACATCTTCAGTAACAGCACCATTACTCCAAAGATAGGTATAAGGTGCTGTGCCCCCGGTCACAGAAAGATCTATAGCCCCGTCATTGACAGCAGGCGCACTAGTATTGGTAATTATGCCACTGGAAGCCAATGCAGCTAAAGGTTGAGTAATGTCTGCAGATGCGGTACTGACTTCACCTGAAACAGCATCAGTTACCGTTAAAACATAAGTACCTGGCGGTAAATTAATAGCAGTCGCGGTTGTTTGTACTGGTGTAGTATTCCAGGAGTAAGTATAAGTGCCTGTACCGCCTGTTATGGTAGGTGTTGCTTTCCCATTATTGCTTCCAAAGCAGCTGACGTTCGTTGGCGTTATGGTTATCGCAATTGGCGGAGTATCAGTAATCGTATAATTGAAATTTCCTGCTGTACTAGAAGTTGTACAAGCTCCTGCATCCCCGATGACCACTAAACCGACAGCATCCTGCAAGACACCTATAATGGTTTCATCAGGTTCCGGACTTATTTTATCTGTTAGGATTTTAATATATGGAGCTAAGCTGAGTGCTGTTGCGTCGGTGCCGTCATAATTTCCAATAGGTATTGGAATAGTAATCAAACCGGTGTTACTCGGAGCAGCATCGGTTGCGTTTAATTTTGTGGTATAATCTAAACCTCTTGTGGCAGTTCCACCGGTAATATTAAGTTTAATAGAAGAATTAGCTTGAGTTACATTTCCCTGAAGCCTGATTTTAGGAAGATTTGCAGTCGCCTGGCTTTCTGGTCCAAAAGCCGTTGAGGTATTGAAAGAGGCTAAAGCAGAAAGTGAACTCAGGCCAACATCGTCGATAAAATTACCAGCGCCCAATTGTCCCCCAGCTGAAGATACCGCTCTAAATCCGAATGAAACTTTTTTACTGGTGCCACTGGTATTCACCCAGGTTCCTGTCCAGAGTGTCCAGCCCCTTGCATCTGCATTACCCGCAATAGTTCCTGCAGTAGCTTGTGTATTCCCACCAACCTTAATCGTAGTTGTACCTACACCAGTAGCTAATAAAGTTCCGTTGTGGGTACCCGACTGGTCATTGTTATCAGAAAATTGAGCTACATCTTTATCATCAATCCTTAAAGCCATCACATCTACTCCAAGCCTGCCGCGATGTGCAAAACTCCAGGTAAATGTTTCGCCCTGCAAAACACAGACAGGCTCCTGATCTAACTCAGCACTCACAAAGGCATTAAGTTCTGCAAAATAATTTCCGGTACGTGATCGAACAACTCCTGCTCCACCATTGACTGTATTGTCACGCCAGATTTCTATAAATCCACCGTTTATGGGTTGTTCTCCATCAACAACAGCACCTACAACTTCTGTTGAACTCCAGCCAGCAACCGTTCCTTCAGGTGTTTGTGTTACCCCCGGACTGGCTTGTGATTCAAATCCACCATTGGTAAACGTTCTTACTGAACCCTTTGTACTCTGAAACACCTGTAATTCACTAATATCAAATGCAGCTCTTTGCAAATTAAGCAGCAATACATATCTGGCTTTATGAGTTCCAAAGTTAAAAGCGAACTTATTGTTTGTAAATGCAACACCTAAATTTTGTCCTGCTGGTTTGACATCAAAATTAGATACCGGGCTTGAGCTATTAGCGCTTCCAAGTTGATAAGATAACCGGTTATAAAGAGAAGTACTTCCTCCCCCGGCTGCGCCACCGGTCAGATAATTAGGCGGTACAATACCGAGCCCTGCTGGCCCTGCTACTCCGCTCGACCAGGAAACGATCATAAATCGTCTTGCTCCCGCCGGATTTGCCGGATTTGCACCGATTGTTACATTTTCAATATAGTAGTCATCCCCTAAATCGACTAAATACCATTCGGCATTTGCTCCCGTTTGCGTATTGTTGGTGGATGCAACAGTAGAAAAGCTACCATCTACCAGGTTATTATTTGATGACCCCGCAGCAGTGCTTGAGGAGGTTACCGTTTTACCGAGTGCTAAATTAATCTGGGCAGATGCCTTCTGATTAAGAAACAAACCTATTGAAATAAAAAACAAGCAGCACAAATTCCGGGCGAATCTGTTGTTTTTCAGCCGGAAAGAACGTAATGATGTGGCCATGGCAGTTATAATTTAATTTTTGAAATATTGTATTTGAAAAAGTTGAGGCAAAGGAATCCCTTACCCACAATTGATTGGTTTAATTCATCAGGTCCAGGAAAAAAGAGAATTTGGATATAGCGCCAGGCGCTAAGTTTTCACCTAAGGTTCAGTAAGCCGGAATTTTGTAATTGAAAGCTTATCAAGAAAGTTGTTATTTTTAACCATCCCGTCTTTAACCCACTGCCGGGCAGTAAGGTCTAAGACAAAGAAGATGGGTTTCGAGGTCAGAAGTAGATGTTTTTTCATAGTTAGATTTATTTTATTGATACTATAAGTTTTTCGAGGTTATTCACCCTGAGAATTTATCATCATATAATAAAATTCTTACACATACAATTTACCACTATTCACCTCATGACTTCCAGTGGTTTCGACACATGATATAAGTATGATGGCAGAAACATAAAACCAGCTGATACAATACTATTAAATGAGAATATCACCCCATGAAAACTATTGCGATTATTTTCAACCAGACTCCTTTAACAAAACCGCTTCAAGGGAATAGCACAAAATAAACAAACACCTTAAAAACAAGCACATACACTTACAGATTGATTATAATTCAATTTGAAACAGGTTAGTTTTATTGTTGGTATAACAGGCTCAAACAATGTACGATTTGATGGATTAAGCCGCCTAACTTCAATTTTCAACCGATGAATGGCTTATTTAAACTGATCATTGTCTTTTCTGAAAATTCAAGGGTTGAAAAGAGTGTTAAAGGATTAAAACCAACGATCCGTAAATTTTTTAAAACTCTCCTTATATTGACTGCTCACCGGTATCATGGCTCTGTTTATTTTTATCGTCGTAGCAGTGAAGGAATCTATCTTATCCAGTGATACAATAAATGAGCGATGAATACGGATAAAAGAATTAATTGATAGCTTTTCCTCCATCTTTTTCATCGTGGTCAATGCTTTGATATAACCATCTGCGTTTGTGGTATATATCTTAACATAATCTTTAAAACCTTCAATATAAAGTATGTTTTTAAGATATACTTTGACCAGTTCGTATTCAACTCTTAAAAAAATAAACTCATTATCATTATAACCTGCTGTACTGGCTATTTTATGATTAGAGGTCTGTTCAATTATATTTTTGGCCTGATAAGCTGCATTGATAAAGTCTTTATATTCCACAGGCTTTAATAAGTAATCGATAGCGTTAACTTTGTATCCGTCAAGTGCAAAACGCTCATAACCGGAGGTCAGGATTATCCGGGGGGTAATCTCCTCACCTCTGGTGTTAATTATCTTTGCCAATTCAATACCACTAATTCCGGGCATGTTAACATCCAGAAAAACAAGCTGCAGGTCGTTATTTTCCAAAGCATTCAATGCAGCAACCGGGTGGTTATGACGAGAAACAAGGTTTAAAAAAGGGGTTTGATTTATAAGATCACATAAATGGGATAACGCCATTTCATCATCGTCAACAACTAAACAGTTTATAGGCATGTGGTGGTTAATTAAATATATGGGGTCAGTTATTCGAATGTGTTTGTTTAGATTGGCCTATATGGAGATTTGCTATGGTGAGCATAATAATTTCTTATTCGTAAGGAATATAAAAGCTAAATGTGCTCCCCTTGCCAATCACGCTATTGGTCATATTAATTTTCCCTTCCTGCATTTCTACCAATAACTTACATATGTATAGTCCAAGTCCGGTTCCGATTTTCCCAAGTGCTGAATTTGTTTGATGGTATTTTGAGAACAGGTTAACCTGTTGTTCACAGCTTATGCCTTCACCTGTATCTGTGATGTCAACATATAAAATATAGTTCCCCTTAATTGATAATAGGTTAGCGTTTATTTTTACACCTCCAACCTTTGTATACTTAACAGCATTACTTAATAAATTGTATAAGACTTGTTTTAGTCTTAATGCATCTCCAAGCACAATAGCATGTTCATCTCCTTTAAAGTGATAATCCATTTTGAGGTCCTTTTTAACAGCACCGTAGCCTAAACCTTCTACGACCTCGCTAAATAAATTATTGGGATTAAAAGGCGCATTATTAATCCTGATTTCTGAGCTTTCTAATTTCGCGGCATCCAGTGTATCACTCAAAGTATGCAGGAGCATATCCGATGAAAACCTGATAGATTCCAGCATTTCTATTTGCGCTGGTGACAAACCGGCTTTAGCGAATAAATGCAGAAAGCTCCTGATTGCAGTAAGCGGATGGCGTACTTCATGACTCATATAAAGCAACAGATCCATTTTTTGTTTAGCCATTACCATTGACTGTTCATTTTTCATCAGCAAAATTTCTTCAGACCGGTGTAGCTTGATTAGAAACTCAATTAGCAAAACAGCAAATATTAATATCATCAGTATAGCTGCAATGAAAAATTTATTGATCAGCAGAGTAGTTTCTTTAAGACTTTTAAAAGCAGAGTAGTTAAATTCACGTTGCATTTTATAACTGATTTCTTTGGAATCATTAATAATACTTTCCAGTTTATCATTGATTTCAGTATGAATGACTATCAATTTTTTATGACTGCCTATAACATTTACACTGACCAGCTGCAGCTGTTTTAATTTTTTCTCATATACATATTTATCATTTACAATGATTTTACGCGTAACTGAATCAACAACTTCGGATATACGCTTATTATTCAATGTTGAGGCACGATCACTATCACTACTTTTATTGACAATAGCATCTTTTATTCTGCCAAAAAGAGTTTTATTTTTATTTGACTTAACTTTCTTCAGGATACCTGTATAATTTTCAGGGTTTCTTTCAGGCATATGAATGTTTAAGCCGGCATTAGAGAGTGCTCTGTTTTTTAAATTGGCTTCAAGATTGGCAATCAGAAGATTATCGAATAAGTTTTTGAGTAGATATAATCTGGTTGACAATCCCCCCTTTTTACTATACCAGTTCCACATTTTAGTAACTTGCTCTGCTGAAAGTCCCTCTGTTTCCGGCTTTTTTCTGATCACTGAATCTATTGCATCAAAAACTTGCAAAAGCTGTGTATGATAGACTTTTATCTTATAGTCAGTTTTACTATCATAGTGATCTAAAAATGATTTCTGAAAAAAAACTTCTGTCTGATGAAGCCTTAACATAGCCTGGTCTGAAGCAACCTGGTCAAGCATAACGCTTTCTGATATTTTTGATATATGTTTTAGCTTTCTGCGCATAGAATCATCCAGATAAAAAACCGATATAGCAATGATGGTGAAAAATGCTAAAAACGTGATAAATATCTTTTTAGATAATACTGGATTAATTATTCTCATTAAATAAATACGTTAATAAATTCCTTAAGTAATTTAAATTATTCCGTAAAAAATGAGACGAAGAAGTCCCATACCGCTATTTAAAGTAGTTTCATTTGTTAGTTTTAAAGAAAAATAAAGTTCTATATTCCTGACTGATACGCCCGCCTATGGATGAAATCTTAGCTGAAATTTTATTCTGTGATCAGAATTGAATCTCACTTATATGGCTGATTGCAGGAATTAAGGTATGTTTTTATGATTTTTTTTGTCTCAGGTGAATTACGGTTTTAATAAATCTAACATATTTTAGCTTACAAATCCGGGAAACAATTTACTGAGTTTAAAAAAAACAAAATGAACAAGTACATATACACTTTTTTTTTCATCTGAAAGTTTACACAAAGAAATAAACACTGTTTAAATACATAAAAGCACCTTTTATCTTAAAGAAAATTGTTTTATATAAATTATGTAAATTAATTTGAACACACAATATTATTAAAATATCACCTTATTGGTTTTCCAACAAACTAGTCTCAGTTCACCAAAGTGACTATCAGCACAATCCCTTTTCCACATCTTTTTTGGCCTGTAGCAAAAACCGTTTTACTTCTTTTAGCTCCTTAATTTTAAGATCAACTTCTTTAATCTTTTTTTTAGCTATTTCAATCTTTTCAAATAATGTCAGATTTCCATTAAACCAATCTTGTATTAAGATATTGATTTCAGCTAAGGTGAACCCGGCTTTTTTTGACGCTATTATCCAATTTATAGTTTCTATAAGTGATTCATCGTATTGTTTGTATTTGTTTGATTTTACTTCCTCATCTGTTTTACCTTTTATCAAACCAAGGTTCTCATAAAATCGCAATGTATGTATGGTTACTCCTGTTCGTTTTGATAACTCGTTGATTAGCATGTGCCTGATTTTTGTTGATAACTTTATTAAATGTATAGACTATACTCTATAGTTGTGCGCTACAAAACTACTGTCTAACTTTATCAAAACAAAAATTAATAGTTTAAGACAATTGGAATGAAACATATAGCAGTAATTGGAAGCACAGGTTCCACCGGCAAAGAAGTAGTGCGATTGGCTCTTGAATCTAACTATATAGTTACAGTTATAGAGAGATCTCCCAAGTCTGCGCAACCACAAAGAAATTTAAAAGTTATAAAAGGAGATGTAACTGATTTAGAAAGCCTTGTAGCAGCACTTGAAAATATTGATTTTGTGATTAGCTGCTTTGGGCCTTCCAACCACAAAAAGGTCGGTAATTTAATGTCTTTAGGAACGACTAACATTGTCAAAGCCTGTGAAAAAACCGGAGTAAAGCGTTTAGTTTTTATGAGTGGATTTGTACAGTCAGATGGTGAAGAATTTTCTTTTTTAACAAGATTAGCAATTAAACTCCTCCGTCTTTATTACAGTGATTCTTACAAAGATAAAGTAATCGCTGAAGCAGCCATTCAAAAAAGCACATTGGACTGGGTTATTGTCAGGGCTCCGGGTTTAGCGCACTCCAAGCCTACGGGACAATATACAGCAGGAATCAAGACCAAAATGTCTTTCAAATTGTTACCATACGCCGATTGTGCGAAATGTTTGCTTGATGCCGTTAAAGAAGATCATTGGACAAGGCAAATTATTAACTTAGGTAAAAGTTAAAAAATCAGGCAACGTTGTTCCAAACGTTGCCTTTCATCTTTAAAAAAATGGAGTCAGTGCCGGATATTTTTTAAGAAAGGCTGGATTTTCTGCTTCCTCTAATAAAAAAGCAGCCACATCTGCCCTTGATATTTTCCCGATTTTGATGCCTTTATAAAGATTTGGCAGTACTTTATACTTTTTGGTTAAAGGGCCATTGCTGAGCATCCCCGGACGAACAATCTCCCAGTTAAGCTCACTATTTGCAACGATTTCTTCCATCAGTGTTTTGTTGATATACTGATGTTTCAGGAAAAACAGGATCACTGTTTTCATAAAAAAGCCTAAAAACCGGCTGCTATCGCCTGCACCAAATCCGGTAATGATTAATACCGGTGCTTTGAAATTTAATTCCACACCAGCTTTAACCAGCGCAAGAGCAGTGTCAGAGAACAAAGTATTCGGCTTTTTATTCTTGGTACCGATAGTTATAATTACCACATCGGCACCAACCATAACGCTCTTCAAATCGCTGCCAGAAGTCGCACTGCCATTAACTTTAGTTAAATGCACATGGAGAGGTATACTAGCTGTATTAGTAGACAAGGCTGTCACCTTGTGCCCTTGTGCTAATGCCTGCTCTACTGTCGCAAGTCCTATACCCGAAGATGCCCCTATAATAGTAATATTCATGATGCTGAATTTGATTAAGAACCTGTTTTATTGTTGAACTTACCAGCAATGCCCGGTACAGAAACGGCCAGACTTTCATCACCCCATGTCCAGCTATCACCATCAGCATTTAATATATCCACACCAGCTTCACTGGCAATTAAAATACCAGCCAGCCAATTGAAGGTATCCAGCCCTAATTGATGAAATACATCAATCCTGCCAGCACCAACATAAGCCAGTTGCAAACCATGTGGACCATAATTCCGGACTACACCAAATTTATTTAACAGTGCTGTCACCACAGTGCCGTGCTTTTCGTTAAAGCCAGGTACAACTGGTTTCTGATGTCCGTATTCAAAAACAGCCAGCATCATACCCGGATCAGTCTTAGCTGAGGGCTGAATAGGTTTACCATTCATAAACGCACCTGCCCCCTGCTGCGCCCAGAACATTTCATTTGATAACGGATCATAAATCACCGAAAAATGCAACTCCCCGTTTCTGATGAGCACCAGGTTAATAGTCCATCCAGGAATATGCTGCAAGTATTGTATTGCTCCATCCATTGCATCGCATAACCAATATTCAGATAATGGTAACGGATGTTTTTGTCCGTTGTTATCAAATTCATCAATTGTATTCCAGGGAATATCAGGAAATTCTGGTGTTAGTCCTGCCTTTAACACAGCCATACAGCGTTCGTCAATTGCTTCCAATTGTTTAAAGAACTGCTCCCTGCTGTTTGGTATACTATTTTGCTTGTATTCTTTAAGAAACAAGTCTCCTGCTTCTCTCACCGTATCTAAAACGGTCTGAACATTTATCTGCTTATTCATTCTTACTTATTTTATACAGCAAAGAAAGTGTATAAAAGCAGCGAGAAATATAGCAAAACCTTGGAATGACAGTCCTAATCGTGGTATTGCTGCCGGAATTGTAAAGGGGTTAAACCTGTTACCTTTTTAAAAAGCTTTCCAAAATAAACAGGTTCTTCATAGCCTACCTGATAACCAATTTCCTTTACTGTAAACTTGGTAAAACAAAGTAACCGCTTCGCTTCAAGCATACAATATTGCTGAATATAAACCGATACAGAATCACCAGTCATATTTTTAATCGTATCATATAAATGGGCAACAGAAATATTAAGTTCAGCTGCATAACGGGCCGGCTGTTTCCAATTCTTATAATGTAGTTTAAGCAAATGTATAAAAGCCTGTTCAATTACAGCTGCCCGGTTAGCTTTTGTTTTGACATGTGTATGGATTGTTCCAATTTCCCCCACAATTAAGCCAAGCATGGCATCGAGTATGGAGTGAATAGCACGCACGGTATAAAGATTATCCGCAGTTATCTGTAATTTCTCCATTTGGCCAGTTAAAATAACCACATGCTCATAAAAACCAGATTTACTATCTACTGATACAGGTAAGCGAAAACCTTTTTCCAGGACAAGCTGAAATTCTTTGTCTATTAATGCAGGGTCTATACTAAGCACCCAGCCTACCGGTTTCCGGGCAGAAATAATATGATGAACCTGGCCGGGAAAGATGAGCAGCATAGCCGGCGCTGTTATTGTATTATTCTCAAAGTCGATATTAATCACGAATTGGCCACCTGTAGCTATCATCAGCAGACAATGATCATCACGATGAGGCCTGGAGTGATCATGTTCAGCATCATTAGTATTATCCGTCATATTTTTAATCAGGATACCAGCCTTAGCCAGAGGCGATATAGGAAACTTGATAATATCAATTTGCTGACCTTTCACGTATTAACTTTTATAATCAATTCTACACAATTATTTGTAATAATAACTCATATATCCATATTTGTGCAAAGATTTGAAAACGTTAGGCTCAGCCAGTTTGCTTTTGTTCGTTTTAAAGAGGTTCGAACTCAGTTAAACTAATTTCGAACCGCAAATTTCAATCCACACTTATTTTTAAAACCTAAAGTCCGGAAACCTTTAGACCATCGCGCAAATTATTTGTTTTCAAGTATCTCAGGAGTGCTTCCGGATGATCGGTTTGCACACCCTGAACCCCTTTTTCCATTGTCGCTTTCCATTTTACCGAATCTTCATCAGCCATTTGCACATCTAAAAAGACAGACAATCCACTTTCCTTCAATGCGGCAATAAGCACCGGATCTGAAATATTATCAGTCGCTTCCAATGGCATTTTATCAAGAAAAGTGATCAGGTCTTCTTTTTTGATCTGCCTGGGCAAGCCAGACATCAGCGGCATTTGCGGAGCCAATGCTCTCCATGCCGTATATTGCTCAGCCTTGTTGATATAAACCAGCACTTGCTTTTCCATACCCGCAGCCTTAATTTCTTCATAAGCCTGAGCTACATCAGCCTGCTTAAAATCAAGGTAAATATTAATCCGGTTCTTGCAGGCTTTTAAAGCTTCCATAAAAGAAGGTAAGCTATATAAATGACCATCTTTAGCATTCAAAGCCAACTTTGCAACCTCGTCCAGGTTCAAATCCTGAATTCTGCCGTTTCCACTAGTCGTATGGTCTACGGTTTCATTGTGAATTAAAACCAAATGACCATCACGGGTTGTACGCAGGTCTATTTCCACATAATCAGCACCAAGCTCAATAGCTTCCTCAATTGCAGCTATACTATTTTCAGGTTTGACCAGATGACTTCCGCGATGTGCAATCACGATAAAGCCATTTTTACATTTGGGAAGCGGCGCTACTGTCCGCTGCCCAAATGTGATCAAAGCAAAACAGCTGAGTACAAGTACCAGTAAGTTTGTTTTACAATTCATCATTTAATAATTATTGCTTTGCAGCAGGGTTCATATCTATAAATTCCGCAGCATGATCCCTACTCGATTTTTTCAGAGAAAAAGCATCAAATAACTCTCCGGAGGTTTTATAAGCTTCAAACTTCAGATTTCCTCCATCCACATGAACCACCTGGAACAACTGTGTATTTTCCAGTGAAACATTCATCCATTTTGCCCCGTCCACCTTATACATTTTAGGGCCTGCAACAGAAACCAGGTATACTGGCCCGCTCGCTTCCCTGCCCGATAATCCGCGTGGCAAATTCTGTCCGCGGCTATACGTATGGTCATGTCCCTGCAAAACCAGGTCTATATGATACTTGTCAAATAAAGGTTTAAACCGCTCTCTGAAGTCTTTATTGTCCCTGCTTTTGGCAGTGGAAAAGATAGGATGGTGAAAAGTAATGACCGTCCATAATTTCGTATTTTCCTTTAAGACCTTCTCCAGCCATTCATACTCAGCCTTTGCAGAAGCCTCATCCAGAATTATCATTTGAGAATCCAATGAAATTAAACGTACATTTTGATAGTCGATATAATAAACAGATTCCTCTAAACCTTTCGGGCCATTTCCAGGCAAAGTATATTGTAAACCCCAATGTGGGTCTAAAATCAGCTTTCTTTTATCATCACGAACATACTCATGGTTTCCCGGTGAAGGCATACTCGGAACCATTCCGTTAATAAAACCACCACCATAGTGCCATTCACCCCACTCCTGATCATTGTTTGACCTGTTAATCAAATCACCCGTATGGATAATAAAACGTGCGTCCGGTTCATGGGCAAAAGCTTTACGGATTACACGTGACCATTTAGAACGAATGTCATTCTGTGCATCCCCCAGATAAATGAAAGAAAAAGGTTTATTCTGATCAGCAGATGCCGTGGTAAACTGAAACCATTCACTCCAATACTCACCTGCACCTACGCGGTAAGCATATACCGTTCCGGGCTTCAGATTGTTAAAAGTAACACTGTGATACTTCGCTGTCGCATAGTTCTGACCACCAGGTAATACACGGGAATCTGCATCATAAGCTGTAATAGCCTCTTCTAATGCAGGACTGGAATCTTCTGCTTTAATTTGTGCTTTAGCACCCGCAATTGTAGTATCAGTACGCCAGGTTACCGTCTGGGTAACGGCAGTATTACCTTTCCAGGTTAAAATTACGCGGTCTGGAAAAGGTTTCGGGTTAAAATCCTGTGCTTGAATATTTGTAAAGGCCGCAATAACAAGCAGTGCAGCAGTATATATAGATTTGTTCATTTGATAAGTTTTAAATTATTTCAGGTACCACATTAATGTAGATTCTTTATCCGGGCCAAAAGCAGAAATAGCTTTCTGATAATTAACCTTGTTTTTCGCACTTTCAGAATCTGGAAAAACATAGCGTTTTGGAATTCCCCTGCCAGCAGCCAAAGGGCCGGTAACAAAAGCGGGATAACCAGTTCGGCGCTGATCAAACCAGCCTTCCGATCCTTTAAACAGCATCGCTATCCATTTCTGAGTGATCAACTGCTCCAATGTACCATCATATTTAACCAGGGCCTGGTCAAAGTAATTTGCGGGAGCTGTAAGTCCGTAACTTTTCATAGACTCTTTGATTCCTTTATAGTACATCGATTCTGCAGTTTCACCCGGCACAGTAATTTTGCCTTTCTGGATAGCCTCTGCCAGAATAAAGCATTGCTCGGTATAAGTGATCAGACTGGCATTCAATAAAGGGTTAGCGGAACCACCATTTTTTCTGAAAAAAGAAGAAGAGAAAACAGATACATGATCCTCTCCCCCATTATATGAAGCAGGTGCGTCAATAGCATTAGGTACGCCAACATATTTATTAAAATCTACAGTTGAACCAGTTGTACTTTTAACTGGTTCTACCCAAAGGCCAATGCGCGGATCATTTCTTTGAACAAGCCGGTCAACCAGCTCCTTACTTACTTTTGTTTTTAGATAATCAAAATCAATCATCGCCAGCGGACCTCCAGGCCAGCTATAGGCAGCTAAATTCCCCAGATAAGCAACTGCTGCATTGTCGGCACTACTTTCAAAAACAGGATAAGTGGTCTTGTCATTAACAATGGTCTGCATGTCAGTAAATGCAGCGCCATAAACCTTTGAAATACGCAACAGCATCCTTAAACGCAAGGTATTGGCAAACTTACGCCATTGCAGCGCCTTGCCATTAAACAGCGCATCACCTTTAGCATTAATCTCTCCTGTACTTCCTTTTAAAAGATCGTTGGCCTCCTGCAATTCTCTCAATAAATCAGGATAAATAACCTGCTGCTGATCATATTCAGGATAAATGAGGTTACTTTCTTTCGATTTCAATGCCTGGGAATAAGGAATATCTCCATACAAATCAGTCAGGTAAGCAAAATTAAAAGCCTTCATAATTTTACTGATTGCGATATATTGGTTTTCAGAACGGCTTTGCGCAGTTTCCAACAAGGTCTTATTCACCGATAAACGTGCATATATATCGTCCCAGTCTACCGGCCCCCAATCAAACAGGTCATAACCAGTATTACGAACCAGTGTAAGATACCTTGCAGCAGAAGCAGGTCTTCTGCCTGCTGCATTTTCCTGGTAAGCATAAGCTGTAGACAAGATCACTTCGGACATCAGGAACTCTGTATTGGTAGTTTCCGGAGAATTAGGATTGGTATTAATTTTATCAAAATCCTTGGTACAGGCACTCAGTATGGCCATGAACAATACCAGGATAGTTTTATATCTGAATTTCATTTGAGTAAGGATTAAAAATTACAACTTAATTTACAGCCAAAAGAGCGTGTCCCAGGTAAGGTCCAATGGCCAACACCCAGTTTAAATCCTTCAGTAACACTCATAGTGGTTTCCGGATCATAGCCCAAACCGTTAGCAGTCCAGGTATACAAATTCCTGCCGATCAGTGAAATAGAAAGATTGCTGATTGGAAGTTTACGCAACACGTTTTTACTAAACACATAGGTTATAGAAGCTTCCCTGAGCTTCAGGAAAGAAGCAGAATAAGTTAAACGCTCGTAATACTTATTATAAGTGTTATTGTAAAAATCAGATGCTGCAATAATGACCTTATTTTCATTATAAGTACCGTCTGCACTGGCTATATAACCTGGAATTATCATCCCGTCATTCCGCTTATTTCCTTGTGAATCAACCCATGGCAAGCCCCCGGTTTGTGCGTCTCTGCCGGCAATTGTATTATCTGTTAAACCTGCATTGATCAAACTTTTAACCACATAAGAGTAGAAGTTACCCCCTTTACGCCAGTCTAAAAGGAAATTAAGCGTCAGGTTTTTATAGCTGAAAGTATTGTTAAAACCAATCGTAAAATCAGGATTATAGTTTCCAACTTTTATATATTCGGCGTTATTACGGATATAGTGCCCGGTTTTATCCAGTAAGGCTGCTCCGGCATACTGTCCACCTGGAACCTTTGTATAACTTGGCGTATAAAAATCTCCAATTTTAGTTCCTTCTTTGATTAAATAGCGGATATTATCACCATCGGCACTACCCATAGAATATTCCGGCAAACCTTCCATTAAAGAGATCACCTTATTTTCATTCTTGGTAAAATTTGCGTTGATTTCCCATTTAAATGCACCCTGAACAGGAACTGCGGTTAAACCGATTTCCCAACCGCTGTTCTGAATATTTCCGGCATTGATTAAACGGTTCGATGCACCCGAAGTAATGGTTGTTGGAATATTAATAATCTGGTTTCTTTTATTGGTCTTATACCAGGTCACGTCCAGACCAAACCTGTTATTAAAAAAGCGCAGATCTCCGCCAAACTCATAAGAAGTTGCGATTTCAGGCTTCAAGAAGTTGTTTTTCAGGTTAAACTCAATCGTCGCTCTTTTTACGTCACCCCAATCCTGATTAAAAGGAATCGTATTGTATAACTGGTAAGGATCAGTATCACTTCCAACCTGTGCCCAGTTCGCCCTGATTTTAGCAAATGATAATACCTCAGACTTCACTTTGAACACATCCGTTAAAACTGTACTTAATGAAACTGAAGGATAGAAATAAGAATTATTTTGAGCAGGTAATGTACTTGACCAGTCATTTCTACCGGTCACATCAAGAAATATCATGTTCTTAAATGAGGCCTGTCCAATTCCATATAAACTGTTGATTCGTTTACGGGAATTATACTGTGCATTGGTGATGGTTCCTGCACGCGCATTAGTAATATTATAAATTCCTGGAATACTTAAACTTTCGGTACGCTGAGCAGTACTTCTGTTGGTCTGATCCATTTGGTTCCCCCCAACCGATAAGCCGAAAGACCAGTTCTGATTCAAGGTTTTCTTGTAACTGAGCAGGAAATCTGTATTCTGCTCCTTAAAAAAAGAATTATCTACGCCATAACCTCCGAACTTAAATCGCTTCGCACTAAAAGGGCGTTTGGTTTCATGCTCCTCATTGTATAAATCAAGCCCGGTACGCACCATTAAGCTCAAATCATTTGTAATATCAAATACTGCTTGTACGTTTCCGGTTATCCGATTTCTGTTGTAACCATTGGTGTGTTCATAAGCCACAAAATATGGATTATCAGAATCATCCGGTGAAAATTGTTCTAAGTTTTCCCGGCCTGGTTTCCAGTAATTCTTCAAATCATTAATATTCATATTAGAAGGCATGGAGTAAACCATTTGCGTCACACTTTCCCTGTAAGCCGAAGGCCGGTTATCACTTTTATTATTTACATAACCAATATTGGTACTGATCTTTACCTTAGGATGCAATACATAGGTTGCTGCCAGGTTCAAGGTATTCCTGCTCAGATCTGTATGCGGCACAATCCCCTTATTGAACATATTGGTATAAGATAACCTGTAATTACCATCTGCATTTTTACCAGTGATGGCAATGTTATTCGTATATGTGGAACCTGTGTTGTAAAAATCTTTAGCATTATTTGGGTGTGATACCCAGTCTGTAGGTACAGGTTTTCCACTTTGGCCATCAAGCGGGCTGTTCCATTGTAAATGTTTGGTTCCTGCATCCAGACGCGGGCCCCAGGCCGAGGTGGTGCTCACTGCCGGATCATCTGTATATTCTCCTGCGCCAAACTGATTCTGGAAATGAGGGAACATCCATGCCTGGTCAAACATCGCATTGGAGTTAAAGCTTATGCCTAAGCCTTTTTTAGCTGATGAACCACTTTTTGTGGTAATCAGTACGACTCCACTTCCTGCCCTGCTGCCATATAAAGCCGCAGCGCTCGCTCCCTTTAAGATGGTAATGCTTTCAATATCGTCTGGACTAATATCGGAAACCGGGCTCCCATAATCTACCGAAGAACGGCCGACTTCGGATGTTGCCCGCAGCGAATGTGCTACAGGAACACCATCTACTACAAAAAGCGGCTGGTTATCGGTCGCAATCGATGATTGTCCGCGAATAGTAATCATGGTGGTAGATCCCGGATCGGAACCCGTACTTACTACATTTACACCCGCTACCTTTCCGGCAATAGAATTCACCACATTGACTTCTTTTACCGTATTCACATCGCTACTTTTTAGCGTAGCAATAGAATAACCGAGTGCTTTTTCATTCCGCTTAATACCCAAAGCAGTAATCACTACTTCAGACAAACCGGTTTCATCCGGAATAAGGCTGATATTGACCGCCGTTTCTCCTCTAAGAACAAATTCTTTAGTTTGATAGCCCATCATTCTAAACAAAATAGTAGATGAAGACTCCCTTACATTTAAGCTATAATCACCGTTCAGATTGGTCGTGGTGACATTATTACTCCCCTTTTCCAACACACTTACCCCCGGTACAGGCAAACCTTTCTCATCAGTAACCTTACCTTTAATCCGGACAGCTTTTTTGATAATAATCTGGTTGTTTTGGATGATGTAAGTTAATTGCCTCGGGATCAATATGCGGCTAAGCAGACTGCTTACCATTTCGTTTTCTGCTTTAATAGCCTCAACCCGCTGGTTCAATACTGCATCTGTATTCGTGTAAACAAAAGACAGCCTGGTTTTCTTCTCTATGCTTTTCAGCAACTCTGTTAAAGTGCCGTTTTTAAAATTGAAACTTATCCTGTTATTCAGCTCCTGTGCCTTTAATGGCGATGCTTGTGAGGCAAAGAACAGGACAGTAAGCATAAAATAAATGAGGGTAAGAAAACGCATTACTTTAAAAATTAATTGATTAGTCACTGCGGACTTTTTCATAACTTTGTATGTTTTAATCATTGAATGGGTTAAAATAAAATTGAAAATCATTAGCCGGAGCATGCGTCAACATGCTTCGGTTTTTTCTTTTATAGTTGTCTAATTACATTTACCTCCTTTTATATAAATGGTCTGTTTATTGATTGTATAATGAATATCCAGGCTTAGTTGAATGGTTTGCAACACTTCATTTAAGCTGACATTATTAAATTTCGCTGTGAGTTTACAATCTTTAAAAGATTGATCTGCAATAACTTTCACTGCATACTTTCGCTCTAAAGCCTCAAAAACTTCTTTTACAGGTAACTGATCGAACACCATCTTGCCTTCAGTCCAGCTAGTAGCAGTCCGGCCATCTTCCACGTTTTCCAATTGTAGTTTAGCGGGATTGGCTATTGCCTTTTGATTTGGCAGCAAGTGAATAGCGGCTGATTGTATTCCCGCTGAATCTCTGGAAACGGCCACTTTACCCGTTAATACTGTTACTTCGGTTTGATGCCCTTGCCATGCACGAATATTAAAACTTGTGCCAAGCACGCGCGTCTGAATATTTAAACTGTATACCACAAATGGATGCGCCGGATCACGCTTTACTTTAAAGAATGCTTCTCCTTTGAGCCTGACAGTTCTTAAATCAGCATGTCGCAGGTTCTCTGGATAACTGATACTGCTGCCGGAGTTTAACCAGATCTGTGTGCTGTCGGGCAATATTACGTTGATAATCTTTCCCGAACTTGCTGACTTTGTAATCCATGCGATACTGGTCTGCTGTAAAACTGGCTGCTGCACTTTATAGAATAAGCTGAACAGTGTTATTGCGGCTATAGCGGCAACAGCAGCCAGCCAGAACTTAAACTTAATGGTTTTCTGCGGTACCTCCTGTATTAAAGAAGCCTGGATAGTACTGAAGCTTTCCCTCCATTGCTCATTCTCCGGCAATACCGAAGTATTTTCCCATAGCCATAAAGCCTGCTCCAGTTCTTGTTGGTGCCCAGGATCTTTACTCAACCATTCCTGTATCTTTTTCTCCTGTCGTTCAATTTCCTGAACGTCGCCGCTGTTATTCTCCTTTGCAGCTAAGTAAGCTATTACAAATTTCCAGTTCTCCTGATCCATTCCTATACTTTTATAGAAACAAGACAAGAAACAGGGCATGCACTACGGGCCGCAAAACATTAACAATGCGTTAAGAAATAGTTAAGAATATTTTTACCGGAATTCTGACTCGTTTTTCAGTATTTTCTCCTGCAAGAATAGAAAGCCCCTGGCCAAATGGTCTTCCACTGTTCTGACTGAAATATCCAGTAAAGCGGCAATTTCTTTATAACTAAAACCGTCTATACGATATAGATAGAAAACCAAACGTCTGCGTTCTGGCATCTGATCAATTAACTTGTATAATATCCGGTTTCTATCCTTATTCAGGTAAAGCTGAGCAGGATCTGCTGTTTCATCCCGAATGCCGGGCAGTTCTTCCTCCTCTATGTGCAGAAAACTTATCCTGGAAACCTTATGGTAATTTGTTGAAGCATTTTTTACTGCCCGGAACAAGTATGCTTTTTCATTTGAAATCCGGGTCTCATTTTTCCAGATCGCGATAAATACATCATTCAGAATAAGTTGAGCCTCTTCTACATCCTTTACCAGGTAAATCGCATATTTCTTAAGCGTAGGATACATACGACGATAAAGATCTTCGAATGCTTTTCCATCGAAATTATTTACAAGATCTCCGTTAAATCCGACAGTATTGTTTTCGCCCATAAAATATGGAGCAAAATTAGAGCTGCCAGATGATTGACACATTAACAAAATGTTAAATGAAGCAGGCAGGCATTAAAAAACAGCTGCGTATTAATTACGTGACCAGGATTGTCTGGTTAAATGAAATAATTAGCTTTAATGATTTAGCAATCTAAATATGAAATTTAAAAGACCTCAAACCAGAACCAACCCATTATGAAAAGACCTGACCAGTTTTTATTCACCATCCTGCTACTCATTTTTGTCCCTGCATACGCATGGGCCCAAAATAAATCCTTCCCCAAAGGAAAAGAGCTTGCCACCTTACAACAAGACTTTGTTGACCTGCGTTTTGGCATGTTTATCCATTATAATATTCCTACTTACGTGGATGCAGACTGGCCAGACCCGGATGCTTCACCTGCAATCTTTAATCCTAAAAAACTGGATTGTGAGCAGTGGGCAAAAGCAGCAAAATCCGCGAACATGACTTATGGCTGTTTAACCACTAAACATCATAGTGGTTTTGCTATCTGGGATACAAAAACTACAGATTACAATGTAATGAACAGTCCGCTGAAAAGAGATGTAGTTAAAGAATATGCCAATGCTTTCAGGAAAAACGGACTAAAAGTGATGCTGTATTATTCCATTTTAGATACACATCATAAATTAAGGCCTAACCTGATTACCCCCGAACATATCAAAATGGTAAAAGCACAATTGACAGAACTGCTAACCAATTATGGCGAAATCAATGCCTTGATTATTGACGGATGGGATGCACCATGGTCAAGAATATCCTATGATGACATTCCGTTTGAAGAACTTTATACTTTGATAAAATCTATCCAGCCTAACTGTTTGGTTATGGATCTGAATGCTGCTAAATACCCTTCTGAAGCATTATATTATACTGACATCAAATCATATGAACAGGGAGCAGGTCAGCATATCTCCAAAGAGACCAATAAACTGCCCGCTCTTTCCTGTTTGCCATTACAGACAAGCTGGTTCTGGAAAACATCTTTCCCGGCAACTCCTGTAAAAGATCCGCTTCAAATGGTGAATGAAAATCTTATTCCCTTCAATAATGCTTACTGCAATTTCATCCTGAATGTAGCACCAAATCGTGATGGATTGATCGACGATAACGCGTTAGCAGCATTAAAAGAGATCGGGAAAGTCTGGAAAAATGAAGGAGCCACACAGAGACTGCCCGCAGCAGATGCACCTATAATTTCTTCTAATCTGGCTAAAAACCAACCTTCAGATGGGAGCTGGAGTGATGATATGAACATTATGGATTTCGCCAATGATGACAACTTCAATACTACCTGGAAAGCTAACCCAAGAGTTGAAAAGCCATGGTATGAGGTTGAATTCAGAAAAGAGAAAGCCTTTAATACAGTGGTGATTGCAGATAAAACTCCGGTAACAATCAGGAAATATAAACTAGAATATCGTTTGGACGGTATCTGGAAGACACTTTTCTCCGGAGAGAATGCGCATAAAATTAAGATTCATCGTTTTGATACCGTTTATGGCGATAAAGTGAGGATTCAGATAGAAAATACTGGATCAACAGCTGAAATAGCCGAGTTTGCAGTGTTTAACGAAAGAAGATAAATCGGTTATATCGTGCTCAATTCTGAACTGATTTGAGCACGATTAAGCGGCCAATCCAACCAATAGTCTTTTAACCCTTTTATATTCCGTATCTTTGCCAATTAAATGGATATTTGATATGAAAGACTATAGTGATATGATTAACAGCGACAAGAATTCTGGTAAGATTAAAGATCTTGAAGATGCCTTGAATGGAGTTGAAGTAACTTACTCTCGTTGGCTGGTTAATCGTGAAAATATTCATACGGGTGAGAAACCAGATAGATTAGGAAATTACTTCCGTTATTTCTACGATGAAAACGGTATTCAATTTTATGTAAAAGACGCACTTCCTATTGACATCAAGAACGCGTGCTGGTCTGCTTTCAGAGGTATCTTCGTGAATAAACAATAATAAAAAGGTATTTAACATCGTAATAGCTAAAATGGCAAAGGAGAAGATTTATCGTCTCCGCCATTAGTTAAAAATCAAACCTGTTTAATCTTGTTTGAATGCCTTTAATGTTCCATCAGTATTGAACCGGATCGCATACCGCTCACGACTTCCTTCAATATTCATTGGATACCAATCTATCGCATTATTTACAACAGTGATATAGATATTTGTTAATGGCTTTGCCCCTTCAATCCGCGAAGCTTTCTCCCTATAAATTTTATTAACCTGAGCTACACTTGCAAAGCTGACTTTATTCAGCGAAATCAGACTATGCTGAATATCATCATTTACTGATAATTGCTTAGGCACGGGCACAGACCATTGCCCGTTTCTATAATCATAAACATCAACATACTCAGGGTTTTCAGGATGCTGCAACATGACGTTAATAGTCCCATTATCATAAAAGCCAAGAAACAGGTAGATAAAGATTTCTTTTCCTGCATATTCAGGAAGCCTTTTTAATGCTGCTTCTGCACTGAGTAATCTATCAGTATCATTTAAAAACCCGTTTTTCTCCTCTTCAGTGTGCTGTGCTGTAGTTGTGACCGTATGTTCTTTTCTATGATCCTTATGTTGAACTAAAGTACCCTGAACATTTAGGGTATCTTCAATGCTTTTTGATACTGGCTTGCAGCTTAAAAACAAACTGCCGCAAATAAATAAGATGTATATTTTTTTCATGATGTTAACCTTTTTTCATTAATATCACTGGCAAAAGCAATAACCTCCGGATTCTCTCTGAGATAAAAAATGTCAATACTTTCGTCTTTTGTACTATCCAGCTCAAGCAAATTCACAACTTTTTCCAAACTTTTAAAGTATTTATGCTGGTGGTCATCAGTATATTCAAGTTCAAAATGGATTACTGGTTGTGCATTCATAAATCTGCCGGTTTGCCGGGCACTAGCAATTTTCGCGGCTGCCCTTCTCCCTTTAAACCTGATCTGGTTCAGCTTATCCGGTTTTTTCTCTGCTATTCTAAAAACAACTTTTCCTAAAATATGATATAACAGCAATATCGTTGAGCAAACTATTAGTGGATGCACAAAACTCATAAAACGCCAGCCCATACCAAAGCTTTCAGACTGATAAGCATAACTATAATAACCAATGATTAAGGCAAGCATGATTAACCAACTCAAAACACCAAGAAGGATAGCTTTTGTATTTACAGTCACCTCGGTACTGGCAAAAACAAAACAGGGTATATGTTTCAATTCCTGATCAATAAGCAAATCAACTCTTTTACCAGTTTCAAAACGACGTTCATGAGCCTGACTATCTATGACCTTTGCTTTATGCAGGATAATCTCAGTATCAACCAGGTTCTTTACAGATAAGTCCAGTTCATAAGAATCATATTTATCACCCGTCTTTGAAATCTTGCTTACACTTAGAATTTTTGCTTCTCTGCGTATTCCATTAATAAGTAGCTTTTCCAGGCGATACTTTTTTATAAAAACGCTTAATACCCATTTTTGAAAGAATCCTGCCAAAAGAATAGCCCAGAATATAACTGAAATAGCTAAAACACTCAATGCTAACCATGGATCTTTGTCTTTAAGATCAGTTATATCATATTCACTATTGATCGTATAATACAAAATCATAGGAAATGGGATTGCAAAAAACAGCATGTAAAGCATCCAGAATATAATAGGGGCTCGTTTCATTTTTCTAAAAATTAACAGCGATTAATTAAAGCTAATAAATAATGAAGTCTATCTGATTTTTTTTGCAGGAAAACACCTCTGATAGAAGTTGCCAAAAATCAATTGATCATGACCAGCTTTTATTTCTTATCCAGTAAAAAACAGATCCCAGGGCAATCAATATCAGCAAAGCAGGGAGCCATGCACTTAATTTTAAGGTTTTCTTTTCCTTAACAGTTTGTTCAGCTTCAGTCTTGTTCGTGTTTAAACTAAGCTCATTTTTCTTTGATAGTATCGTTAAGTTCTTTTGTATCACTGTCTCTTTATTAATTTTCAACGGGATCACCTGCTCCCTGATCAAAGCTCTGGCTGAAAGTTTCTTTGTGACAGGATTAAAACTTAAACTGACTTCTGCAAGCGGGTTTTTAATAGCCATTACCCCATTAACCAGATCATCATAATCAATATAGGTGTCTGTGGTAATTACTTGTCCGGGAATAACCAGTATAGTATCTGCCTTTTCTCTGATAGTCGTTAAGGAGTGGTCAAGCGTCAAACTCATTGTGTCTTTTTCAAACTGCTGAGCAGTTTCCTGTTTCATCTTTTCCGTTGCTTTAAATACATGACGGGAAGATACGCAGCCCGATAAGATCAGTATTAACGCGGTGAAGAACAGGTGAATTATTTTAGGTTGTATATTTTTCATAAGGATGTTTATTAATTTGACAGCTTATATTATAAGCTGATAGTCAAACCGGTACAGGTTATCAAATTATAAAGCTACCGGGGTAATTCCCTCTGCGCAGTAAATTCAATATCCCTGACCGGATGAACTAATTTTTAACAGGTATTATTTGATAGTTTATTGTGCACCAGCTCCTGGTACCAGCGAGAGAAAAGTAACCGTATCAGCAACCGCCTGCTGTTGTGAAGGGAAATAATGATTGTTCTCATTGCGGACCATATCCGGTCCGCCCATATTGATCATATCTCCTACCGGAAGGGATACATCCTGCCTGTACATTTCAAAACCAAGGTTATTGTAATATTCCAGTGTACCACCTGTTTGATACAAATCAATCATTACCCCATCCCAGTCATGAGATCTGTTTAAAAGACCTGCAGTATTGTTATATACCTGTGCATTCGTAGGTTTAACTCTGGAAGGATAAGCTGCGAAATAATCCTGAATTTCCGGAGTAGCCTGAAGCTCAAAGGCCGAATATTTCCAGCTATTCCAAACGATGTTATTATAAATCGAAATATCCTCAACTTCAGCACCGTAAGAGACCCCCCATGCACGAATTGCATTTCCCTGGTGGTTCGTGATTTTATTGTCATGGAACGATCCATTACCAACCAGATGGAAAATACCATTATGATAGCCATTTGGAGCATTAGGATCATCATATCTTGTATTGATATGATCAACGATATTTCCGGCAATTTCATAACCATCAGCCTGTCCCACATAAACTACATTTCCAATAGCCGGGCAGTTCTTAACGACACAATTCAGGAATTTAAAGTTTCGCATCAGATTTACAATTCCTTCCGCTGCAAACGCACCATCACAATGAAACCCTGTACTCGTGTTTTCAAAACTAAGCCTCTCCAGTTTCCAGTCTTTAGAGGCAGATGCGTCCGTACCATCATATACCCCTTTGTAGTGATAAGAAATAGTATAGTCACCTACGTTTTTAAAGCTGATGTCGTGCATGTATATGCCATTGCTATGATCTTGAATAGAAATAGCGCGATAAGACTGGTCAATAACCGACGCTCCCCACAACTCGAAGTTATCTGCCTGGCCAATATCGATAGATCCGCCTTTAAGTATTACCCCTGTTGCATCCATTCTGACGTTAGTCGCTTTTTCGACATAGATGTAATCATAATTACCCGGAACAATCTTCACATTTGTATTTGCAAGAGGCTCCAGTATCAGCTGACCTGAACCTGTACCAATGCTCACGAAATCAGGATCTACCGGAGGATCTACTGGTGGAATTACCGGAGGGGTTACCGGCGGTACAATTGCCGTTGCATAAGCCTTTCCAAAGTCTGTGCTTGAAATAGAAGAAGCTGCAATTTTACCATCCGAATAAATGATTACATTTCCCTTCACCACGTAAGTAATTACCTGGCCGTTTACGCGGATAGAACCTGTTTGATCTGCAGCTGCTGCCGCTTGCTGTACTGTTAACTGACTCATAATTTAGTTGTTTTATAGGGTTTAAAATTTTGTTTTTACCTTGTTTTCATTGAAGTATTTCCGGACCGATTCTACCGTTCCGTTTAAATGGATTAAAGAAGTATCCAGCTTCCTGTTATTGCTATCCTGTTTTTCCTTATAAGGAGCGAGCTGCTTAGGTAGTTCCTGCTCTACCCCTTTCTCCACAGCCAGGTTAATCTTCTCATTTAAGGTGGTAATATCTGCTATCCGAAGGCGGTTCATTTCATTCAGGACACTATATTGCCAAAAGTTCATCGCCACAGAAAGCAGGAGCATCGTAGCGAAAGGATTCTGCTGAACCGCAGTAAATAAACGGTCAAACATTCTTTCAATCCATGCGGCTTTTCTGTCTATCATGTCTTGTGTTTCTGTTGTTGGATTTTGTAATTCTTCCATGATCATTAAGTTTTATAGGGTTTAATCCTGCTTAACCAACTTTTCAGGAACCTGGCCTGTGTCCCTTTTGCGATTGAACTGTAAAAAGCCTGTCTTTTACTGTTATATATTGAAGTAAGTTTAGCGGCGTTGCTTGTATTGACTGCCTGGATAGTTAAAGAGCCTATGATGCCATCCGCGACCAGGTTTAGCGCAGAAACCTGGTTCACTGAATCCTGCAAATATTTAGCTGCCCTGGCAGTTCCCGAGTTCACGCCGAAATCATAAACTGTATTGGCCAGCTGCTGGTCATGAATCAGACCCAGCTGGTTTATATCCCAGAAATTCTGTTTATAAAAGGACCAGATCAGTTCAACCAGCTGCACATTGGCTTTTGCCTTGCGGTTAATCAGTGCAGCAGAAATACCTTCCGTGTCTTTTAGCCCGTCAATGATCAGCCAGCCTCTCCATCCCGACCAGTTATTTCTGGATATACCTGCATAAGTTTCTCCTCCTTTATCATTCGGGTCATTTACATATCCACCTTCGTTTATTGCTGTCAACTGCTCTGCTATTCTAAACTCACTCATGCTTTCTGCTTTTTTTATACTGATCACTGCCTTATAAGTTCATCTTCAGGCTTACAGCAAAAAACTTCTGTGGCCCCGGATACTGTGTGGATTAATTATCTATTTCCTGTATAATCCTATTTTTTGTACATTTACTTCGTTGTACGATACAAATATAATATAGAATATTCTATATTTGCAATAAATAAATAGAACATTCTTTAAAAGATCATGGAAAATACTGAGAATCAGCGCCTTAAAATATTCAGAAAATCACTTAACAAGACTCAGATGGAGTTTGGAGTGGTGACCGGATTAAAGCAGGGAAGCTTTGCAGATGTCGAAAGGGGCAAAGTAAAGGTTTCCGGAGATATTAAAAACGCACTTAATAAAGAATTTTCTTTAAATATAGAATGGCTGGAGACAGGCCAGGGGGAAATGACTGCGAACAGCGTAAAACCAAATGCCAGATCAATCGGCGAAATACAATACCCATTAGAATTTACGGACTCCCCTTTTATAGACCTTGGAGACGGACAGTATTTAATGGTGGTACCTTTAGTGAATGAATATGCTTATGCCGGTTATTTATCCGGCTACAAAGACCCCGAATATTTAGAAGTATTACCAAAGCATACAATAATAGTGGACAAATATCATAAAGGCAGCTACAGAGCATTTGAAATAGTTGGTGACAGTATGGATGACAACACCAAAGAAAGTATCAGCGATGGAAGTGTTGCCACCGGAAGGGAAATTCAGCAGCACCTCTGGACTTCTAAATTCCATACCCACAGATTTAAAGATTATGTCATTGTACACCGCAGAATGGGAATTATCGCGAAACGGATCTCCAATCACGACACAGAAACCGGTGTCATTACCTGTCATTCTTTAAATCCTGATAAAGTTGCTTATCCTGATTTTGATATTCACCTGGATGATGTGAAGCAGATGTTTAATATTGTGAACGTTTTGCAAAAAAGATAAAGCCAGCTTTACAGATTAAATACAAGGTTATAATCTAATTATTATTTTAATATTTTACCTTTGCACGCGCTAAAACAGCCTATATCAACCTGAATAGGCTGTAAGATCTTCACTCCTATCATTTTATCAATGACCGGAAGAAGATTGTCTGCATAAGAATTAAGTATAAAACAATATTTCCCCTTTTGAGATGAGTAAGTTTCTATATGGAATTGATTTTGGAACAACCAATTCTGCACTATCTATTTATGACGAAGAAAAAAACGAAATCATAAGTACTATAACAGTTCCTTCCCTCTTGTATTTTCAGCAAGAACAAAGTGCAACCCAGCCCTTAAATTATGTGGTAGGTGAAAATGCGATCGATGCTTATCTTAGTGATGGCATGAAGGGAAGATTTATCAAATCTATCAAGCAAATCTTATCAAGAAGCAGTTTTATTGAAACCAGGATTCATAATAAAAGGTACAATGCTTCCGATCTGGTTGCTTTAATTCTGAAGGACCTGAAAACTAAAGCCGATGAGATTATCGGATTTGACTGTCAGAAAGCTGTGATTGGCAGGCCTGTATTTTTTGATGACGATAGTACAGCCAAAGATACCCTGGCACAAACAAGATTAAGTAAAGCAGCTGAAAATGCAGGTTTCACTGAAGTACGTTTTCAGTTTGAACCAATCGGTGCAGCTTTTGCCTATGAGAAAACCATCACTAAAAAAGAAAAAGTACTCGTAGCCGATTTAGGTGGGGGAACAACAGATTTTACATACCTGATGCTTGATCCCGCTCATTCCGGCAACAAAGACAGAAGAAATGATATGATTGCCTCTGGTGGTATTTATATTGGTGGTGACAGCTTTGATTCTGCCTTTATGTGGGATAAAGGAACACCTTATTTCGGAAAGAATACTTTGTACGAAGCTACCCCCGGAAAAATACTGACCGTCCCAATGTCTCTGTTTGCGAATATCTGTACCTGGGATAAAATGAACTTTTTTAATGGCCTGAGGATACAGAAAGACTTACAGGACTATTACCACTATTCAAAAAAAGACAGGAAGTTCAAGAACCTGATTACACTGATTGAGAATAACCAAGGTTATTCTGTATTCCGTTCCATTGAAAAAACAAAGATTACTTTGTCTGATGAGCAGGTTTCTCAATTTACGTATTCAAATATGGAGATTGAAATCGATGAAGAAGTTTCTAAAGAACAATACGCTGCAGTAATTGAAAAAGATATTAAAAAGATAAGTACTTATCTGGATGAGTTCATGATAAAAAACAATATCAAAGCAGAAGAAATTGATAGTTTATTCCTTACTGGCGGAAGTTCACTGGTTGGAGGCGTACAAAATCTATTCAGGAATAAATTCCCTCATATCCCGGTAAATTCGGGAGACAATTTTACAAGTGTGGCCAAAGGTCTTGCTTATAGCGGCTACTTATTTGATGCAGATTAAATCTTACACTGCCCTTTTTTATTAATTGCGATAGCAAAACATTTAAAGAGTCTCTGGAATATGTCCAGAGGCTCTTTTTTTTGACCTGATAAGCCGGTGATGATAACACATTATTCAACCTCTGAAAACCTGTAATCAGCTTGATATTGACTACACACAGTCATTTTGCATGTCTTTGAAAATGAACAGAAAATGAATATGAACAAGCGTTTTTAATTTTATGGGTTTGCTTAAATTCATAAAACAATATAAACTTATGAAACCATCATGATTTTCGAATCACACAACGAAATGAACATAAAATCATGATAACTTCCTAACCAAAAAAACCAATATAAAACTTATGAAAACTAACCTTAGCGAAAAGTCACTTCCCTTCCGTGTTGGCAAGTGGCTTCCCTCCGATCAGACTATCCTTGAAAAATGGCTAGGTGACCTTATTACAGAAGTAGAAAAGGATAAACAACCTTTGTTACCTGTAATTGAAGAATTAAAAGAACTGATAGAAGATGATCCGGAGATATTTATGTGGTTTCACGTGATGTTCTCAGAAGTACCGCGCAAACCACCTTATAATAAAAACCCTGAAGGTGGGCCTCAGGTTAGAGACTACCATTTGATGTTAAGGCTGATCAATAGAATAATGACCAAAGCACCTGAGTTTAATGAAACCGGATTGGTTGGTTTCCCAATTAATGCGATTCTGGACTGGTCTATGGGCACTACTGCCGGATATGCCGCTTTCTTAAATGAAAAGGTGAACTGGCAATTCAAAAGAATCTTGAATGAGTGGGGTATTTTCCTATGTTCAGCAGATTCAAAATATGTATTAAGCAAAGACCCCAGGAGTGGATGGTTTGGAGCGGATGCAAAAAAAGCAATGCCAGATTTTGATCAGGAATTTATATGTGCCCCTGCGCAACCACATCATGGGTTTAAATCATGGGATGATTTCTTTACCAGGGAATTCAGAGAAGGACAGCGTCCGGTGGCCAGTCCACAGGATGACAACATTATTGCAAACGCCTGCGAATCTGCCCCTTACAGGATTGCAGAAAAAGTTAAAAAACATGATAAATTCTGGATTAAAGCACAGCCTTATTCCCTGGAACACATGATGGCTAATGACCCGCTGCTGGATAAATTTGTTGGAGGAACGATATACCAGGCCTTTTTAAGTGCTTTAAGTTATCACCGCTGGCATAGTCCGGTAAGCGGAAAAATAGTAAAAGCATATGTAGTAGACGGCACCTATTATGCCGAAGCACAATCAGAAGGTTATGACCCATCAGGTCCGAATGAATCTCAGGGTTATATCACAGAACTTGCCACCAGGGCATTGATCTTTATTCAGGCAGATAATCCGGATATAGGCCTGATGTGTATTATGCCAGTTGGGATGGCAGAAGTCTCTTCTTGTCAGATTACGGTTTATGAAGGTCAGCATGTTAAAAAAGGTGAGCAGCTCGGAATGTTCCATTTTGGAGGATCTACACATTGTTTATTCTTTGGGCCGCAGGTAAAAATTGCATTTGATATGCACGGCCAGACACCGGGGCTGAACTCCAGCAATATTCCATTAAAATCGAAGATTGCGACGATTTCAAAATAAAATCAATCCGGGAGCCGCTAACCTCCTGAAAAAATAAATCAGTTATCTATCCACACATCAATTGATAGCTGGGGCTAATAGTATTAGCTCCAGCTTTATGAGCATTCAATAATAATGTTATTGTCAACATCTGATTTCAATAGTCATAATTTCAGATTTAGGGTTATATTGAGCATAAAGACCCTATTTAATAAAACAGGGCAATCATTAATTTTATTAAAACCCTTTTTATGAAGTTTGAAGCGATTGAATTATTGAGCAATAATATTATAGAAACCGAGCAGTTTTACAACAACATACTTGACATTAAAACTAACTCCAAAAATGAGAATGAAGTATCTTTTCTGATTGGGACGACAAAAGTATCCTTCCAAAAATCAGCTATTGAAAATCCTAATTATCACCTGGCATTTGACATCCCGAACAATAAGCTGGAAGAAGCTTTTAAATGGCTTGAGCAAAGGACAACAATATTACCAGTAACGGATGACAGCCAGTTTTCCTCTTTTGAGGCCTGGAACGCGAAATCATTCTATTTTTATGATAACAATGGAAATCTGCTTGAATTGATCTGCCGTTTTGATGCTGATAATCAATCTGATGCTGCATTTGATAGTAGTTCAATATTATTTGTCAGCGAAATTGGTATTGTGACCAGCGATGTGCTCACAACAGCAACCGGATTAATTAGTCAATATGGACTTGAATACTATGCAAAACAACCTAAAACAGAAAATTTCGCAGTTATTGGTGATGAAACCGGATTGCTGATTTTAGTTACACCAGACAGGAACTGGTTCCCGACAGCTAAAAAAGCACAAGCATTCGAAGCCAGAGTTCAATTGAGCACAGCAGATCGCGCACAGCAGGAATTACATATCAAAAACCAGCTGGATAAATAGTACTAAGCCAGCCAGAAAAGAATGGCATTACCTTTAAAACCAATGCCATTCTTTTTTAAGAACTAATACCATTACTTTCAATATATAATGCCGTTTTTTTAAATACTTAATACCATTGTTTACATAAAACTATATTCTCTCCCCACCCTCCAATTTAAGTTTGACAACAAACTTCTTCCCCAGGTTCTTCGTAAAATCAAAATAGTTTAATATAATTAACTAATAAATTTAATTATCTAAAAACCTATCGCATTTTTAACTACATTCACTTAAAGTTTATTTAGTTAACCAATAAATCTATTCAAACAGAAATCTATTCTGAAATCATATTAATATTAAACATATTACCTCATGAGAAAAACAAGAATTACTGTAATTACACTAGCCTTAGGGACTGCTTTTTTACTGACGAATTGTAAAAAACAAGCAGAGGGTACTAACGTGAATCAAGACTTGAACAATTCCACAGCGCAAGTCAGTACTGTTAATCCGCTGGCTGTATTATTTAATGGCGATGCAGTCAATGGCAGCAGCAAGGTATGGAAAGAGATTAATGTAGAACAAGATGGCTCGGTAACCACAGTTAATGACGAAACCGGAACACTGGCCTGGAACTTTTTAAAACCTATAGGCAGCCATCGCGCTGAAGGTCATGGAGCAAAAAACTATCAGGCTGCAGAAGGTTCTGACATTTATATCGGCTGGACCAGCAAAATATATATGCCGGTTTCTTTAAAAACAGAAGCCATATTTCAATGGAAAGCTTATCCTACGAAAACTGCAAAAGCGAATCACCCTTTAATGCTCCGTACGCTTAATGGCAGATTGGAATTACAGCATTTTGATAAAAATCATACTGCAACAGTTCCCTGGTCTGTAGCACTGACTACAGGAACCTGGCAGCAATTTGTGATCCGTATAAAAGTATCCGAAGATGCGGCTGTTGGTTTTATAGAATTCTGGTACAACGGTGTTCAGCAGACTTTTTCAAACGGAAATAAAAGATTAGCATGCAGAACGCTGGATAGTGATTTCTGCGATCCGAAATGGGGAGTATATGGCGGCGATACTGCAAAGGTTACCCATATAGTGAAGAAAATACGTATTGCTTCTACCTATTCAGATGCAGCCCAATAACAGTTTCTATTTTAATAATAGCCAATTCTCTAATTCAATACTAACCAACCCACTATTAAAGAAATTCAATACCAACTAATCCACTGTTACCAAAGAAATTCACAACCACCAATTTAACCGGGCCTGCTATCATTTTAGCAGGCTTTTTTGAACCATCTTAATAATTATTATCCAGTATCTTTTGAAGAACCGATTGTGACTGACTCAGCTTTTTACCCTTAATTGCCTTAAACAACTGCTCATGCAAATGATGATTCATCGCAAAACGACTGATCCCCTGCTTCTCTCTTGCTGCAAAGAAATTACGCATGATCAGTGTAAAACTATAATATAAATCAGACAATACAGGATTTAAAGAAGCCTGGGCAATGGCTGTATGAAAAGCAATATCTGCATCCGCACAACTTTGAGGATCTTCAGCTTCAATAGCCGACTTCCGGTTTCCCAAAGCCAGTTCAATCTCTTGAAGCTGCTCTTCAGTACGGTTCTGTGTTGCCAGTTTTACAATTTCTTTTTCCAGCAGCCCCCTTACCGCATTTACATCTTCAAAATCAGCGCGTCTTAACCGCTGCTCGATACTGACTTCCTGAAAACTTGTATTCACAAAAGTACCCGATCCCTGCTGTACCTTCAGAATTCCTGAAATTGCCAGCGTCTTAATCGCTTCCCTGACACTGGAACGGCCTACGCCATATAATTTCATTAGCTCAGGTTCAGCAGGTATTTTTTCACCCGCTTTATATTTCCCCTGAGAAATATCCTCTTTGATCAGGTTAATTACTTTCTCGTAAAGTTTGATGGAGTTGCTCAAAATGATTGCTTTGTCACAAACATACGATGTTTCTTTCAAACATCACACACTTCGCTCCTATTTTCACCCCGAATTAGGCTATAAAATTAGCATTGCACCGCAAATCAGCGTTTACCATGGTCATCAAAGCTTTCGTCACAAACATATGATGTTAAATCAAACATATGATGTTTTATTTTAAATTACCATTTATGGATTATATATTTGCTTCATATTAATCTAAAAATTATGGCAACTACAAGACGCGGATTCATTTCCGCAGCATCTTTATCCACCTTTGGTTTGGTAACAGCTGCAACAAGCCTGAATTTATTAATCCCTCAAAAGGCTGATGCAGCAGTAAAATCACCGGTAAAAAAAGGACCAGAAGGTCCGCAGGCAGAATTGGAAGATTTTGTTTATGACATTGAAAATGGAAGTACAGGCTGGACAGGCACTGGTGGAACTGCCAAAGAAGCCACTGTCGAAGAATTTCCAGTTTCACAAAGTATAGCAGCTGTAATTATGCGGCTAAATCCGGGTAGCTTCCGTGAATTGCACTGGCACTCCATTGCAGCAGAATGGGCCTATATTTTAGAAGGGAAAGTACGTACAACAGTAGTCTCCCCTGACGGGACAACATCAACCGATGACTTTGAAAAAGGTGACATCTGGTATTTCCCTAAAGGCCATGGACACTGTTTACAATGTTTAGGAGACGAGCATTGCTTATTCTTACTGGGTTTTGACAATGGTCATTTCTCTGAATCCGGAACCTTTAGCTCCACAGATTGGATCAGTCATATTTCCCCGGAAATCATGGCCCATAACTCAGGACTGTCAGCAAGTACATTTGCGGCTTTCCCTCACAAAGAACTTTACATCGGTACCGGAAAAATAGCTACAGCACCAAGACCACAAAACTTAGATCCGAACATCCCAACCAGCAGCTCTGCCCATAAGTTCCGCATGGAAAAGGATGGCGTATTTCAACAGTTTGCAGGCGGTTTTACCAGGAAAGTTTCTTCCAGAGAATTCCCTATTCAAACCACATTAACTGCATTACGCATGGATATTGAACCAGGAGCGATCCGCGAACTTCACTGGCACCCAAATGCTGATGAATGGCAATATGTAATGAGCGGAAAAGGAAACCTGAGTATTTTCGGTTCACATGGGCGCGTAAAAACAATGGCCTATAAAAAAGGGATGGTATCCTTCATTAAACAAGGTTACGGCCATTATATAGAAAATACAGGTACAGAGACGCTTAAATTGATTATACTTTTTAATGCGCCAGAATACCAGGAAATTTCACTGAATGATTGGTTAAGTGCAAATCCGGCACAGCTTGTGCAAGATCATTTTGGTATCACACCAGCACAAACCGCTACATTAGCGCATCATAAAAAAGGAATTTTTTAATCAAAAGCCCCTGATTTTTCACGAATCAGGGGCTCCCTTTACACCAGGTAATGACTAAAATGCTCCCGCTTCAGACAAAGCAGCAAAAGCCTCTCCATCATAAGACGATTTCGCTATAATTTTAAAATAGCGGAAAGTCTGTTTAGCAGGCAAATTAATATATTGTGCCCCATTTACATTGGCCAGCACATAAGATCCCGCCGGAACAAAACTTGAACCATCCGTGCTATACTGAATTTCAAACCCCTTAATAGCTCTTTGCAGGCCATTTCTTTGTGTAAGACTAATCCCGGTTACTTGTTTAGCAACAGCCATATCTATGGTAAACGAATGCGGATAAGCAGCAGTCGTACCTGAATATTGTGAATGCCAATAAGTATTGATCACACCATCAATCAGATTCGCAGCTTTACCATCTTCTTCAGCAGTCTCTTGTGAACTTACATTCAATACGTTCCAGCCAGTTTTGCTAAACTCATCCCTGCTACTGAAGTTCAGTACCGGAATACCATTTACAAACTCATAATTATAAATTGTTTCCGTGACATTCCCATTCTCGTGAACTAGTTTAACTTTCAACTCATAAGGGTTACCATCTTTGTATTTAAGCTCCGAAATTGGCATTTCCACGTAAAAACTATCTACCCCTATCGCTTTAGATTCCCAGGTAGTAGCGTTATAGTCCTTATTTACGCCAATCCCTTCATTGTTTACATTCGGATCATTATAATAAACCACACTGTTTACCTTTACATCTGAAGTAAACCGGCCGGAAACCACAATTGCCGATTTCGAAGGATCATAATTCGCATGAATTTTACTAATTGAAGCCTTAACAGCCCCGTAAGAAGCCTTATCACCTTTATTAAAAACTTGATTTACATTTAATATTGCGGCATCTGCAGCAGTTAAAAACGTTGGGGAAATCCCTAACGTACCATTACCGGCCCACATTAATGCCATTCCAAGGGTTGCATTTTCTGATACTTTCTGACAGTTATGCGGTAAATTCAAACCATGTCCTAATTCGTGCATCATTCCACCAAACCAAACACTGAAACGTTTACCATCTGCATCCGTTTTACCCAGATTTTTAATATCCATACCTTCATAATCAAGTGCATAACACCACTTTCCAGTCCCATAAAATGGTCCGCCGCTTGGTGTCCCATCTGCTTTGAATTCATAACGCGGTATAATGACCAAAGTATGTGCACTGGTATTTTCTGCCGGATGCGCGGTGAAATAAGCATTAATCTCTTGTGCAACAGCGCCATTTCCACCAGAATAAGGATAGCTGCTTTTTGGTTTGATTCCCCTGATCACCGTAATTTTCACTCCTTTGGCCGGGCTAGTGAACAAGCCAAAAGTTTTATCTGCATACCCGTTACGGGCCATTTCATCTTTATAGAATTTCTGTCCCCAAAGCATCAGGTCACTTAAACGTTTCTGGTATCCTGGCAGGGTATCTAAATCATTCGGTATAAAATAGACCAGGTTAAGGTTGTGGATATGATCACTGCTATAACCATCAACAGTAGTGACCACATCTACCGGCGCAGTACCACCACCTGAAGGGTCTAATACTTTTTTACAAGCCATGAAGCTGATCAGTACCGGAATTAATAATAATAGTTTTCTTTTCATAGTGTTTTTCGGTTAGGTTAAGATATTGTATTCAAGCACAATGCTTTATACAATTGTAATCTATATATATCCGAAAAAAACAAGCCTATTAAATGATACGCAAACGTTTGATCTGCTGCCAGTATAATTATCAAATAATAAGTTCATTTTCACAGTTCACATTGCAAATACCTTTTAGAATAGCTATAAGTAACAATTTACAATATAAAAAGCCGTCATCAATCGTCTTAAAACTGAGCACAATTAAACACATGGACATGTCAAAAACATAGAACATTATCTTACAGGAGCTTATCAAACGTTTGCGCGAAAATTATTCCCAGAATTTCATATCCTAAACTAAAAGCATAATTGCCCATAGCGAAACTGAAGAAATAGCTATCCATAAGATAACCCCCTGGAGAAAAGGCTTGATTCCGACCGTTTTAATTACCTTAAATGATAAGCCGCTTCCTATCAAAAATAAGGTTAACGTTAAAGCTGTTTTAGCTGCGTTTACAAAATATGGGACAAGTGGTTTAATAAAGGGTAAATAAGTGTTTGCTAACATCGCCAGCACGAACAATCCTATGAAATAGGGTATTTTAACTTTCTTTTGATCACTTTTAAAGATAAAGGCAGTACCAAACGCTACCGGAATAATCCACAAAGCCCTCGCCAGTTTTACAGTGGTTGCAATTTGTAAAGCTTGCTCTCCATATTTACTGGCTGCCCCAACTACAGAGCTCGTATCATGGATGGCTATGGCACACCAGATCCCAAACTGACTTTGCGATAAGTTTAAAGCATGCCCTATCCCCGGAAATATAAATAAGGCGACAGAATTCAGAATAAATACGATTCCCAGTGCTGCAGAAATTTCTTTCTCACCAGCTTTCATCACTGGAGATAAGGCTGCAATTGCACTTCCTCCGCAAATAGCTGTACCAGCAGAGATTAAAAAAGAGGTTTTACGTTCGGTCTTAAAAGCTTTACCCAGGATAAATCCTAATGCGAGTACGCCGAAAATTGAAACGACTGTAAACAAAAAACCTTCCCGGCCAGCACTCAGTGCAAAGGATAGGTTCATGCCAAATCCCAGTCCGATTACCGCTAGTTTTAAAAGCCAGTTAGTTGCAACCGCATTAAACCCGGCAAAGGGATGATCCATCAGCTGAGCAACGAACAGTCCAAGCAAAAGGGCCAAAGGGGGTGACATTAAAGGTAACAGACAAAATAGTGCGGCAACAATAAATATAATTTTACGGGTATTTAAACTCAATTGCATAATCTTTGTTATTTATAGCACAAAGATGCCACTAATGGCCCCGCAGGTCAAATTGCGAAAATTAATCTGCCATTACTTCAGGTTATGAGTTAACCGTGCATGGCGCAAAAAAACTTCCGATAAACCATCCAGTTTACCTTGAAGATGGATAAAATAGAAATGACGTTCTATCAGGAGCCCTGCCACATCAATTACCCTTAAAGTTCCACGCTGCAGTTCATTGGTCAGCGCATGTATAGATATAAAAGCTAAGCAATTAGAGTGCATTAAATATGATTTGATACTTTCGGTACTTCCCAGATGGATTTCAACTTTAAGATCTGCGACCCGCATTCCTATATCTTTTAAAGCGTAGTCTATAACTTCAAGTGTCCCTGATCCCTGTTCCCGCATCACAAAAGAATTTTCCAGCAATAGTTCTTTGCTGATTTCAGACTTTTTAGCCAAAGGATGATCCTGACCACAAACCAGAACAATTTCATCCATGATAAACTCGGTATAACTGATTTCCTGATGTTTAGACCTTCCTTCTATAATTCCAAGCTGAATTTCTTTATCCAGCAAAGCTTTCTCCATCTGTTCTGTATTCCCATTAATCAGGTTGATCTCTATCGCGCTGAATTTACTCCTAAACCCCGCAAGGATGGGCGCAATTACATATTGAGAAACGGTAGTACTGGCCCCAAGCGCTAAAATCCCTTCTTTTTTATGAACCAGTGCATTCATATCAAAATCAATATTCCGATAAATATCAAATAATGATTCCGTATGACTGAGTAATAGTTCTCCTGCCGGGGTCAGCTGAATTTTATTCCCTTTACGTTCAAAAAGCTTGTTGTCATATTGCTGTTCCAATTCAAAAATATGCTTGGTTACAGCAGGCTGTGTAATGAATAAAGCAGCGGCAGCTTTAGTAAAACTAAGCCTTTTGGCTACGGTATAAAAAACTTCTAAACGAAAGTCTGACATAGCTGGCCAAGGTCTTAATAAAATAGCAATAAATGAAATACAGTACTGTCCAAATCAGATTGCTTCTGGCCTGAATATATTTCTAACAAAATTTTCAACTACATTTACAACCTTAAATGAGCCATTTCTGCAAATTGTTATGGTTTATAAGTTAACCTGAAACCTCTTGTAAGATTTTTTATTACGCACTGGTAATGCCTTTTTAAGTATAAAAATACAAGATATAAGACTGAAAAAATACAAAATGATGAATAAGCGGATCTCCTTTATAGTAATTCTGGTAACTATTGTCTTATTTATCGGGCTGCTGCTAAGAACATCTTTCAATCAATATACTGAGCAAAAGACACTTCAGGCTACAAGTTTGCAAAGGGATGCCAATAACGAGCAGATCTACAAACTGGATACCATCAATATGGGGTTGCAGGAAGCGGAAAATAACTTCAGATTGTATACTTCTTTGTGGGAGAAAAAATATTTCATCCAGTATAGTCAGGGTATCCGGCATGTCTCTTCTTTATTGGAAAGTTTCTCGAAGGAAGACCTGAATAATGTTTCTACTGATATTTCAAATGATTTAGCAAAAAGGGACAAGCAGATTTTGCTGTATGCAAAAATTAAAAAGATGACAGATTCGCTGATGTCTGTCAACCTGAAAGTTGATACAGGAAAAAGTTTACCTCCAGCCATGTCTTTTAAGAAATCACCGCGTCCTGTCGTGAAAAAGATTATCAAAACTGAAGTCACTAAACCAGTTCCAGAAGCAAAGAAGACCAAATTCTTTCAGCGGATAAAGAGTGCAATTCTCAATAAAGAAGATAAAAAAGATACTGCCCGGACCAGTAAAACAGAAACAGTTATCCTGGAAACCACAGAAAATGATAACCACTATACCAGGAAAAATCTGGAAGATGTAGAAAAGTTCTATAAAAATCTTTTTGAAAGTCAGCGGGGAAATCACAAGCTCCTGAACGAAAATGAAAGAGCGATTTTGAAAACCAACGGACAGATTCTGGACAATATCAAAGTCATGTTCCGGGAGTTCAGTACCCGGGAACATCAGCTTCAGCTGGCCAGAAAGATGTCTTTAAGAGATAAGACCTTACATTCCTTAGAAGTTATCGGAACCTCCGGAAAGATCAATTTCATGATTAACCTAATCTCATTAATTGTCATTATTTCTTTACTGATTACCCTATACCGTGCCTATAATAAAATTGTAAAAGCGAATAAACTAGCCTCTGAACAAGTGATCGTTAAATCGAGGTTTTTCACCAGTATAAGCCATGAAATGCGCACACCACTAAATGCAATTTTAGGCGCAACTGAACAGCTTAAAACGACCCCATTGAATACTGAACAGGAAACAATGGCAAATTTACTGGAAACTTCTTCTTCGATGCTGCTGTCCGCTGTTAATGAAATCCTTGACTTTTCAAGAATGGAAACGGGAAAACTGTCTCTTTCAAAAACTCCTTTTCATTATAAAAATATCTTGCATGAGATCGTTGCAGCAACTGCTGTACTCGCTAATCAAAAGGGACTTCAATTGATATTAAACCAAAAGGAAGCGCCCGATTTATTAATTACAGGTGATCCTTACCGGTTAAAACAAATCCTGGTTAACCTGATTGCCAATGCCATCAAATTCACTGATCAGGGAGAAGTTCGTGTGAAGGCTGATATTAAGAAAACAGAAACCGGGCATGTACTATTGCTGATCGAAGTCAGTGATACTGGTATAGGAATCTCAGAAAAAGAGCTGCCTTTTATCTTTGATGAATTTTCACAGGTCATCAATAACAAACGCATGGACTGGCAAAAAGGATCAGGTTTAGGCTTACCCATCTGTAAGAAACTGGTTGATCTCCATCATGGAAAAATAACAGTAAACAGTATTCTGGGTAAAGGCACAAATTTCCATTTGGAACTACCTTATGCAGTTGCGGAGCATGCACAGGAAGTTTTAACGGATAAAGAAACGCAGGTTTCCAGAGCAGATTCCTTTAAAAATATTCATTTACTGGTAGTAGATGATGCGAATATGAATTTGCTGGTTATCAAAATGATCTTTAACAAGCATCACATTAGCTTTGATACGGCTACAAATGGAGAGGAAGCTTTAAAAGCATTTGATACGCATCATTATGATATGGTATTAACCGATATTGAAATGCCTGGTATGGATGGTGTTGAGCTGACTAAAAAAATCAGGGCTCATCAGGATATTAAAAAATGCAGAACGCCAATTATCGCGATAACTGGCCAGATTTCTCCTGAATCACATCAGAACTATATTTCTTCAGGCTTGAATGATTACATCGTTAAACCTTACAAGGAGAGCGAGCTACTGGAAAAAATACTGGACTACCTCCATTAATTTCATTGATTAATTAATGACTGCTATTTCATCAATTGATTAAAAATCAGTGGATGAGCGGAGCTATAGCTATGATTTTCCGCTTCCTAAAGGATAAACTTTGGGCGCTGTTTAAATAAAGTTTCCGGTAATATTCAATAGTATTTCTGGCTATATTCTCTAGGGTTTAAGTTACAGTTTGAAGCTGGTTTGATACGGCGTTGAAACGCCTTGCCCCGTATCAAACCCGTTTGAATACCGTATCAAACTGCAACTAAAGCCCTAAAAAACACCCTTTTCTAAATTATTTTCACCACAATGTCTCACATCTGAGAATTTATTCCTACAATTGTGTCTGCAATTACTGAGCGGCAAAAAAGAATACACATGAAAGACACCAAACAAAAAATTATTGACACTGCCATTGAAATCTTTAATGATGACTATTCCAGCGCGCTTGAAAAAGTAGCTGAACGGGCAGAAGTGACCAGAAGAACACTTCACCGTTATTTTACCGATCGCAATGATTTACTAAAAGCCTGTCATTTAGAAATGCAGCTTAAATGCAAAACCAACATTACCCATGCGATTGAGAGCTCAGAAGATCCGCTTATCCAGCTAGAACGGGTTTTATATGCCAGTATAGATTGCGGTTCTAAATATGCTTTCTTTCAAAAACTACATCAGTATCAGGGGCATCAGCACCAGAAGGAAGATGAAGATTGCGCGACCTATGACCAGACTTTTTCTCCGACCACAGCTGTTATCAAAGAATTACAAAAACGGGAAATTATCAGTCCAAACCTGACCCTTGCCTGGATCAATTTGTTTATGAGCGGAATTATTACAGCAACTATTCAATCTTCCACTAGTGGAGCTGTAGCAAAAAATGATATTAATAGCTTCGCCTGGTTTTCATTCAGTAACGGAATCGGAATTAATAAACTATAAAAAATGGAAAAAAATGAATTTGAAGTTATCATTATTGGTGGTAGCTATAGCGGATTATCTGCAGCCATGACTTTAGGCAGGGCGATCAGAAGCACACTAATCATTGATAGCAAACAGCCTTGTAACAGTCAAACGCCGCATGCTCATAATTTTATAACCCAAGATGGTTTTAGTCCGGCACAAATCGCAAAAGCAGCTAAGGATCAGGTTGCTGTTTATCCAACAATCCAGTTTATGGAAGATATGGTGGTCAGCGCTATTGGTGAAGACTTTAATTTTACGGTGACAACTGCCAAAGGATTACAAATCAGCGCAAAAAAGCTCCTGTTTGCCACCGGAATAGAAGATCAGCTTCCGGATATACCAGGGCTTTCAGCTTGCTGGGGAATTTCAGTTATTCACTGCCCGTATTGCCATGGTTATGAATATAAAGATCAGCCAATGGGAATTTTATCAAATGACGAAAACACGCTGGATTTCAGCAAATTAATTTCAAACTGGAATAAAGATCTGCGGGTGTTCACGAATGGAGCGCCAAAATTCAGTGCAGCTCAACAGCAGGAAATTAAAGATTTAAAGGTGAAGCTGATCGAAAAACCAATCGCAAGTATAGAACACGTTGCCGGAAAGCTGACAGGTATCCGGTTTTCAGATGGAACGATAGAAGAAATTGACGCACTTTATACCAGGGCACCATTTATTCAACACTGCCCTGTTCCTGAAGAAATGGGCTGTGAAATAGATAAAAGAGGCTATATTCTGACTGATGATTTCAAAAAAACAACTATTCCGGGAATTTATGCTGCAGGTGATAATATAAGCCCGATGAGATCTATTGCGAATGCAGTAGCTGCAGGTAGTATTGCAGGTGCTAGGATTAACCACGAACTGATTACGGCTTAAATTTTAAGCCGTAAACATTTAACCTTCAAATATTTGCATTTTAAATATATTTTATCCTTAACTTAATATAACCAAATGAGTTTATCTTAAAAAGGAGGTTTTATGAATATGGTTCAAAAAATAGAGCATTGGGGTGATATACATCATACCAAATCGCTCGACATCGTCCGCATCGGACTTGGCTTACTGATTTTAAGCAAAGGTATTGCGTTTGTAAGTGATACCGGAGTGCAGCAAGAGTGGATTATACAGCACAACACCTTAGGGTTTTCGGGGTTAATGGCTGTTGCAGTATTGCATACCGTTGCTTTTGCACACCTGGTTGGCGGTTTACTGATCCTGATCGGGCTGGTTACACGGTTTGCTGCGGTCATACAGATCCCAATTCTTTTAGGGGCTATTTTCTTTGTCAATATTTCTAAAGGGTTCTCTTTTCTCAATTCAGAATTATGGCTGTCAATCATTGTATTGCTCCTGTTAGTGCTGTTCTGGGTAGTAGGCTCGGGCCCGTACTCTGTAGATAACTGGATGAAAACCCATCGTCCAAAACCATAAATGTAGCGTAAGTTAAACTTACGCTACATGAATTATTTGATATTAATTTGTACTTCCCGGATAAGTTACCCCCGGGAAGGTTAGTTTTGCTTGCTGTAATTGAACCGTCCAGTCATTGCCCTGCTCATCTTTATTCCCGAAAGCAGTAAGTGCAAGTGGTTTTAAATCAGCACCCGCAGCACCACTCCAGAAATGAACAAATTCCCCAAAATTCAATTTCCTGCTGTATTCATTGATATTGGTCACGCCATTGGAGACTACGTGTTTCGGAAAATTTGCAGCCAGCAAAGTGAAGTATTTATTTAAAACTGCTGTTTTTCCGTATTGTGTATAAAGCGGGTACCACCAGTCTTTAAACCAATGTGATTGCGCGCGGGGATAACTATCCGAACCTGGTGAAACCAGGTTATACCAGCGCTGTGCATCTGCAGTTCTTCCCAGTCCAAGATATACATCATAAATATAAATTTCCATCCACTTGCTATCATGCCAAATATCAAATGCTGGTGAGCCATGCACTCCTTTAGCTGCACCTTCCGCGATATGGCCAACTTCATGTGTAGTCAGATCCAGATCATTACCTGTTCCGGATTTCCAGGCCTGTGTACTTGAAGAGCCACAATCAATCACATTTCTGTAATCATGGCTAGCGTCCATATAAGTACTTGGATGGCCGCCGCTGTATTTTCCGGTATGTAAAATCACATAAAGTGGCGATTCATTTCCGAAAGCGCCATACGTTCTTTTCGTATAACTCCATACTTGTGCCAGAAAGGTATTAGGCCACGTGATACTTCTGTCTACCTCATTGTCGTAATATACAGCCACATTTGCATCGTTGAAAACGCGGTTCAGCAATTGATTATGCTCAAACCAGTGTTCCTTCCAGGTAGCTGGAGGATCAGCCAGGACCGCATTGGCCTGGGTTAGGGAATTGCCGGAAGAAAGTCCGTCTTTACTGGCCGGATCTTGTTTGGTACAGGCAATCCCGGTGCTCAAAACGAGCAGGCTAAAGATCATTGATTTTGATTTCATAGGTTTAGATATATTGGTTAAAGGTTAAATAATCGTATTTTAGGCATTATTAAAACGTTTTAACAAAATGAAAAAGGCGGTAGACTATTGCACTATTACTAAATAAGATGTTTTAAGATTAATTAATTATCAGACGATAAATAAATATATTCATTAATTTTAATTTAGAGATAAAATTTAATAAAAAAATCAATCCAACTATTTTAATACAAATGACTTAACAAAAATATTTTCACCCTATAATTTTAAACGACTGCTAAAACAAAATAAATAATCTAAGTTTAGCCTTATTTTTACGGGCTTGGTGATACCGAATTGGTTGATCAGATTAAACAACATAATAAAAACGCTTGACGAGCTTTATATAAGATTTGCAAAAACACTTACAAATTGATGGACAGGCAATAGACGGATTGAGAAAAAAACATATCCTTATTTTATTTTTACTTTGGATACATGGGGTAATTAATACTTAAAAAGCCTCTTATAAATTATAATCGATAAAAATGTCATATCAGGAATATACAACAGCTGATTTTGTAAATGATGAGAGCTTTACGAATTACGTAAAAGCAACTGATCAGCAGGCTACGCTTTTTTGGGAAAAGTGGATTCATGACCATCCGTTGTCTCTGGAAAAAGTTAATGAAGCCACAGAAATCATCGGACTGCTTTCTTTAGGAAAAGATCCGCTGAAAGAACAATTTTACGAAAGCCTTAAAAACCGGATTGACAATACCATTAGCGCACAGGGAACAGATTATCAGCCTGTTGCCATAAAAATATTCCCTTTTTTCAAAATAGCAGCTATACTGACCGGCCTGGTGATTGGCGCAGGACTGTTGTTTTATATGCGAAACAAAGCTGATAGTATTACTTTATTAACTGTTTCAGCCCCATATGGACACACTAAAACCATTGTGCTGCCTGATAGTTCGACGGTCATCCTTAACGCAAACAGCTCAGTGAAGTATCCGGAAAACTGGGATAAAAAAAACAGACAAATCTGGTTAAATGGGGAAGCTTATTTCCATATTAAACATATCGGACAGAAAAATCAGCCAGCAGTGGCTTTCACTGTACATGCAAACCTGACCGAGGTTAGTGTTTTGGGAACTGTATTTAATGTAAATACGCAGGCAGATAGTACGCTGGTTACTTTGGTAAGCGGTAAAGTGGGCTTAAAACATAAAAACCAGTCTCTTATCCTGGCTCCTGGTGAATATGCGACTTGTAAAAAGGGGGAAATTGCCTTCAGAAGAAAAGCAGGCGATATAGAAGAGTTTACCTGTTGGATTGATGGCAAATATATTTTCAAGAATGCAACTGTAACTGATGTTTGTAATAAATTATCAGCTTATTATGGCAAAAAGTATCTGATTAAAGATCAATCAATTCGTACCAGAGAATTTTCAGGTACACTGGAACTTAAAAATGAGCCTGTTTTAATCCAGACTTTGGCAGCCTTGCTGAATACAACAGTAAAAGAGAATGGCAAAGAGGTTTATATCGGGATTTAAGTTATATGCAGCAGGCATTTTTCTGTTTGCATTATTTACTGTTTTCTGTGAAACATCACTTGCACAAGCTCCGCAAAACAAAGTTAATCAGTCTCTTAGAAATGAATTAGATTTCCTTTCTGCGCAATATAAAGTCAGCTTTGTTTATGAGGCACAATTGATTGCCGCAGTCAGACTGAGCAATTATAAACGTCCGGATCAGCTGAATCTGGATGTAATCTTATATCAATTATTAAATCCGTTAAAGCTATCTTTTAAAAAGATTTCTGATAGTCAGTATATTATCAAAGCTGCCTTACCTGTAGAAAAAGCAATTGTAAAACTGGTTACGTTAAATTTGGAGGAGGTTGCTATTTTAGGCTCCCACGCCAGAATGGCCCGCACCAAACTCCAGACGACTTTACACGTTGACGTTTTTAACCAGGCCGCATTGATGCAAACCGGCCAGGTAGAACTGGCGCAAATGCTGCATTATACTTCTTCTTCTTTCAATTCCTCCAAATACGGAATCAATAATGTAGCCTCTTATGCAGAGCAGTCAACCCTGCGCGGACTTGGCCCGGATCAGTTGCTGGTTTTAATCAATGGCAAGAGAAGACATAATATTTCTGCCTTAAACCTGAACAATACAGTTGGAAAAGGGACGGCAGGAACAGATTTGAGTGCAATTCCCGCAGCAATGATTGAAAAAATAGAAGTTCTAAGGGATGGTGCTGTTGCACAATACGGTTCTGATGCGATTGCTGGTATTATTAATATCGTCCTGAAAAAACAGACCGGGGGTATCTTCAGTACACAGTTTGGTCAAACCAGTCAAGGTGACGGGAACTATACACAAAATAATTTAAGTTATGGTTTGCCACTGGCTTCGGGCAAAGGGTTCCTGAATTTCACGTTAAACTATCAGTATCAGCAGTCTACGAACCGCGCCAGAGCTTATACCGGGTTAGTTTACCGCCAGGTTAGTGATACTTCAAAACTCAGCAGTATCAATTTCCCTGCCCCTGGTGATAAACTTGCAGAGAATAAACGCAGGGATGATTTACTAGTCAAAGAAAAGGGATTTCAGCGCAACCAGGGGCAATATGGCGACGCGGAAATTAAAAATATAGCTTTATGGTTCAATATGGAAACACCAGTTCATCAGGATTGGAAGTTTTATTCCTTTGGTGGTTTTTCACAAAAAAGAGCGGTAACATTCGGTTTTTACCGCTTTCCAAACTTCTATCCTGCAACAACTCCACTCTTTCCAGATGGGTATTTACCAGAATTCCCGGCTGTATTATCCAACGGTTCTTTGGCAGCGGGAATAAAAAAAACAAGGACAGATAGCTGGAATATGGACTTTAGTGCTGTTTATGGCTATAATAAGCTCAATACTGAAGCCGTAAATACAGTCAATGCTTCTATGGGGAACAATTCTCCTTTAGCTTTTAATGCAGGTGGCACTATTTTGCAGCAGGGAATTCTGAACCTGGATTTTTCAAAGACCCTTGCACCTGGAATTACATTTGCTGCGGGCGCAGAATCAAGGCTGGAAAATTACCAGATCATTACCGGGGATAAGGCTTCTTACCTGGATGCCAACTTACCGGGTACATCCCCTGCCCTTTTAAAACTTCCGGGCACTAATGGAAGACCGGGGTTTAAGCCTGACGAACAGCTGAATAAATACCGGGCAAATATTGGGGTTTATGCAGAAGTAAATATGGAGCTCTCCAAAAGAACTTTACTCTCTGCTGCTGCGCGCTACGAACGCTACAGTGATTTTGGAGGAAACGTATCAGGTAAACTAGCGATCCGGCATAAAATAACGGACGCTTTTGTATTCAGGACCTCACTGAGCCGTAATTTCAGAGCCCCTTCTTTACAACAGGTTTATTACGATCAGCTTCAATTCCAGTTCTTTCAAAAAAACGGGCAGTCGGATGTTTACCTCGTACAGCATTTCCGCAACGACAGCCCCGTTTTACAACAGCTGGGCGTGCCAAAACTCCGGCCAGAAACCTCTATAAATCTGGGCGCAGGATTTACCGGGACAGTTAATTCTTCCTTATCATTTTCTGCAGATTTTTACTATATCCCTATTCGCAACCGGATCGTTGTTTCCGGAAGACTGGATAGTTCGGTAATTGCACTGCGGCCGGTTTTAGCAAGTGCCGGGGTAACAGATCTTCAGTTTTTCATCAATGCTTTAAATACTTATACCAAGGGGGTTGAACTCACAGCTAATTACACTTCTGTTTTTGCAAAGCATAAATCACTGATAATTAGTGGCACAGCTTCTTTTAACAACACCAGCGTTAAAATGAGAGCAGCTGATCTGCCGCTTGCCGGAGGGGGAAATATTCCTGTATCTGCGCTGCTTCCGCGAACCGATATTGGGATTATTGAACATGCGCAGCCGAACAGCAAAATGATATTATCAGCCGCTTATCAAATGAATACTTTCAATTTTTTACTGCGTTATACTTATTTTGGAAAGGTCGCTGCCTGGGAGAATGATCCTGTTTTTGATCAGACTTTTAGCGGTAAGGTAATTACTGATCTGCAATTTTCCCGCCGCCTGAATAAAATATTTTCGGTTAGCGTGGGTTGTAATAATTTATTTAATGTCTATCCTGACGAAATAAAAGAGATTAATGAGCTGAACACAAATTTATCTTTTGGCGGACAGATTCCTTACAGCAGAACAGCTAACCAATTCGGTTTCAATGGCATAAATTACTATGCTAACCTGCAGGTTAAATTGTAAACCCAGGGGTCTTTACTTTTACACAGGTACATTTTGTTTTTTTCTGCACAACGGGGTAAATTCAGCTGCTGATTCCTAAACTAATAATCATATTTTTAATCCTTCAACATGGAAATTACTTATACTACACCCGATAAAATACAAAAAAGGAGCTTTACGAAAAGACTATTTACCAACCTGACTTTTTGGGTTTTGATTGCAATTATTGCCGGAATTGTACTGGGAACAATAGATCCTGCACTGGCCATAAAAATGGAGATCGTGGGTAAAACCTTCGTAGATATTATCAAACTTTTCATTGCACCGATAATATTCCTGACCATTGTTTTAGGAATCAGTGGTATGGGTGACCTGAAAAAAGTGGGCCGGATTGGTGTGAAGTCACTTGTTTATTTCGAAATCGTAACCACATTCGCACTGGCGATAGGCATATTTGTGGCTTATATTATACGTCCGGGGCATATTGACAGGTCGGGGCTGAATATACAGGACCCTTCTAAATACACGAAAGCTGCTGAGTCGGGTGCTGCTTTTGATTGGGGGAAGTTTTTCATGTCTAATTTGACCTTACAAGTTTTAGTGGTAGCCATTGTTGTGGGGGTTGCCCTCAATTTTTATTCAAAAAGAGAGGCAGTTATCGGCGTTTTGGGTAAAGCTTCAAAATTGGTTTTTGGCGGCTTAAGATACGTGATGTACCTCGCGCCGCTTGGTGCTTTCGGGGGAATGGCTTATACGATTGGTAAGTTTGGCTTACAGACGCTGATTCCTTTGGGGAAACTAATGGGTACGGTTTATTTAACGATGGCACTGTTTGTCTTCATCATCCTGGGTTCTATCCTCCGGTATTTTAATTTGAGCATCCTTAGTTTTCTTAAATACATTAAAGAAGAACTGCTGCTGGTTTTGGGAACTTCTTCTTCAGAGTCTGCTTTGCCATCTATTATGAAAAAACTAGAACAGCTGGGCTGCAGTAAATCGGTTGTGGGGCTGGTTATTCCAACGGGCTATTCTTTCAACCTGGACGGAACATCTATCTATTTATCGATGGCAGTTATCTTTTTAGCACAATTATATAATGTTCATTTATCATTAGCAGAAATGCTGAGTATCATTGGGATATTAATGCTGACATCCAAGGGTGCTGCGGGCGTGACAGGGAGCGGCTTTATCGTATTGGCCTCTACGCTTACCGCTATCCATAAGATTCCTGTAGAGGGGCTTGCTTTCCTGTTGGGAGTGGACAAGTTTATGAGTGAAGCCCGCGCAATTACAAATATTATTGGAAACGGGGTCGCTACGATTGTTATCGCAAAAACTGAGAATGAGTTTCATCCCGGACCGGATAATATACTGGCACTGAAAAAGTAAGGGATCAAGTCATAAACTTGATTATCCTGATGCGTAAAAAATATCCGCAATTGTCCGCAGTTGTCCATGGGTTAGTCAAAGGGAAAATTATAATTTCATTAATCTTCATCCGGTTATGACCTAGTTGTGCCTGAATAGAGGTCGGGGTGACACCAGGTTGTAAACGGGCTGTAAACATGGCAACTCTAAGTCTTTTCAACTAGTTGTTTTGACTTAGAGTTGCCATGCTCTCGCGTTACTTTAGCACTGCTCTTACCCTAACGAGTACCCGACCAGTACCCGACCAGTACCCGGCCTGTATAGATCTATTATTTAGCTATTTTGAATTTATTTACTAAAAGCCCGGCCTTGTTTCGGCTGAGTCATTCCCATGCAAATTGAAAGC